>DNXO01000042.1:160205-209667 GCA_003506895.1 Acetobacteraceae bacterium
TTGGCCATGGCGAAGATGATCGGCTTGTCGGCCATGGAGGCGACCATGTCCCGGGTCAATGCGCCCTTGACCGACAGGCCGATGAACACGTCGGTGCCAACCATCGCCTCGGTCAGGGTACGGGCCTTGGTGTTGGCGGCGTGAGCCGATTTCCACTGATTCATGCCTTCGGTGCGGCCCTGGTAAACCACGCCCTTGGTGTCGCACAGGATCACATGATCAGGGCGGACACCCATTGCCTTGAGCAGCTCGACGCAGGCGATCGCCGCCGCGCCGGCGCCGTTGACCACCAGCTTCGTCTCCCGCAGTTCGCGGCCGGTCAGGTGGCAGGCATTGATCAGGCCCGCCGCGGTTACAATCGCGGTCCCGTGCTGATCGTCGTGGAAGACCGGGATGTCCATGAGTTCGCGCAGGCGCTGCTCGATGACGAAGCATTCAGGAGCCTTGATGTCCTCAAGGTTGATGCCGCCGAAGCCCGGGCCGAGGAAGCGAACGGCATTGACAAACTCCTCGACGTCTTCGGTGCCGATCTCGAGATCGATACCATCGACATCGGCGAAACGCTTGAAGAGGGCGACCTTGCCCTCCATCACCGGCTTGGACGCGACGGCGCCGAGATTGCCGAGGCCAAGGACGGCGGTGCCGTTGGAGATGACGGCGACCATGTTGCCTTTGGTCGTGTAGTCATAGGCCAGCGACGGGTCACGGGCGATGTGCAGGCAGGGTTCCGCGACGCCGGGCGAATAGGCCAGCGACAGGTCGCGGGCCGTGGTGATCGGCTTGCTGATCCGGGTTTCCAGCTTTCCCGGCCGGCCGCTGGCATGCATGTGCAATGCTTCTTCCGCGGTTACCCGAGCGGTGCGTGTATCGGTCGCGCCATCGGCCATGGCTGAATCTCCCCCATTGTTTATCAGCGCCGTAACCGGAACTGCTGTCCGCATCATGACCTTGCTCCCTGTCCGGCGAAAGGGGTGGTGTTGGGCATGGCGAAAGAGAGGAGTTCCGTGGCAGAAAGCGGGTCATGAGCAACCAGTATGATGTGATCGTTGTTGGCGGAGGGCATGCGGGGTGCGAGGCCGCCGGCGCCGCTGCCCGGACCGGCGCCAAGACCCTGCTGCTGACCCATTCGTTGGCGACGATCGGGGAGATGTCGTGCAATCCGTCGATCGGCGGAATCGGCAAGGGGCATCTGGTGCGGGAGATCGATGCGCTGGACGGGCTGATGGGCCGTGTCGCGGATGCCGCCGGTATCCATTTCAAACTGCTGAACCGCAGCAAGGGTCCGGCGGTGCGCGGGCCGCGCGCTCAGGCTGACCGGTCGCTGTACCGCCGAGCGATGCAAACATCGCTGGAGGAGACGCCCAATCTGACGATGCTGGCGGCGTCCGTCGAGGATCTGGAGACGGATGCCGATGGCCGCATATCGGCGGTGATCTGTGGCGGCGGTCAGCGGATCGGATGCGCCGCGGTGGTGCTGACCGCGGGTACGTTCCTGCGCGGGATCATTCATATCGGTAATCGTCAGACTCCGGCTGGCCGGGTAGGCGAGGCGCCATCGGTCGGCCTGGCGCAAACCCTCGACAGGCTGGGACTGCCGCTTGGCCGGTTGAAAACCGGCACACCGCCGCGGCTCGACCGGCGCACAATCGACTGGGACGGGTTGCGTGCCGATCCGGGGGACGAGGCTCCGCAGCCATTCAGCACCATGACGCGGCGCTTGCCGAACCGGCAGATCGAATGCCGCGTGACCGGCACCACCGCGGCGACGCATGCGGTGATCCGGGCGAATATCCACAAATCCGCTGTCTATTCTGGCCAGATTGCCGGACGTGGGCCGCGCTACTGCCCCTCGATCGAGGACAAGATCGTCCGCTTCGCTGACAAGGAGCGGCACAATATCTTCCTGGAACCAGAAGGGTTGGATGATATCACCGTCTATCCGAACGGGATCTCCACCAGTCTGCCGGAGGATGTGCAGCAGGCGATCCTGAAGACGGTTCCTGGCCTGGAACATGCCCGGATCATCCGGCCCGGCTACGCCGTCGAGTACGATTACGTCGATCCTCGTGCGCTGACGCGGGGGCTGGAACTGCGGTCCATGCCAGGGCTTTTCCTGGCGGGGCAGATCAACGGCACGACCGGGTACGAGGAAGCGGCCGCACAAGGACTGCTGGCGGGGCTGAACGCCGCTCGGTTGGCGGGCGGTCAGCAAGCGGTGTGGCTGGACCGCACCGAGTCCTATCTGGGGGTTATGGTGGACGACCTCACCACGCAGGGGGTGGCGGAGCCGTATCGGATGTTCACCTCGCGCGCGGAGTTCCGGTTGAGCCTGCGGGCCGATAACGCCGACCTGCGGTTGACCGACAAGGGGATCGACTGGGGTTGCGTTGGGTCCGCCCGGGCTGCCGCATTCACTGCCTATCAAACCGGGCTGCGCGACGCGATGGACCAGGCGCGTCAGGAAGGCTTGCCAGCGATTGAGATGGATCGGGTGGGGATCGTCCCGGCTGGCGACGGCCGCCGGCGGTCCGTGCTGGACCTCGCTGGGAACGAGTCGGTGGCATGGCCGCTGCTGTGCGATGCCTTTCCATGGCTTCGTGCCCTGCCGGGGCGGGTCGCTGAACAACTTCGAACCGATGCGCGCTATGCGGGATACCTGCATCGGCAACAGGCCGAGGTTCGGTTAAGCCGCCGGGAAGACAGTGTGGATCTGGGGCATTTGGCATTTGAAGATATCGGCGGCCTTTCCACCGAGATTCGGGAGAAATTGAACAAGGTCCGTCCCGAATCCCTGGGTGCGGCCGCGCGCATCCAGGGCATGACCCCGGCGGCGTTGGCCTCGATCGCGGCGTTCGTCCGCAAGCGCGCGGCGGCGTAGCGGGCCTTGGACCAAGCCTTGTCAAACCAAACGAAGGCGCCCTCGGCCGCGGGCGCCACGCCGGCAATGGCGCAGTGGTTCGCGGCAAAGGCGGAGCAGCCGGATGCACTCCTGTTCTTCCGGATGGGGGATTTCTACGAACTGTTCTTCGCGGACGCCGAAGCCGCCGCGGCCGCGCTGGATATCGCCCTGTCCCATCGCGGGGAGCATGCCGGGACGCCGATTCCGATGTGTGGCGTGCCGCATCATGCCTCCGAGATCTATCTCGCGCGGCTGATCCGGCGCGGCTTTCGGGTCGCCATCGTCGAGCAAATGGAGGACCCGAAGGCCCGAACTGGCAAACTGCCGATCAAGCGCGAGGTCGTGCGGGTTATCACCCCGGGCACGATCACCGAAGAGGCGCTGCTTGAGGCCGGACGGCCGAACCTGCTGATGGCGCTGGCTTTCGATCAGGATGGGCTTGGCGCCGCCTGGGTGGACGTATCGACGGGCCTGTTCGAAACCACCGCGATCAAGAAAGCTGAACTCGCGGCGCTGCTGGGGCGGCTGGAGCCGGTGGAGATTTTGGCGCCGCAGTCGCTCGATCTAGGGGACTGGGCGGCGAACCGTTCGCCGGAGACGGTCCCATCGACTCCGCAGATCGCCCGGCGCCGCTTGGCCGAGACCTTTGGTACGGTCAGCCTGGACGCGTTCGGGACTTTCACCGATGGCGAGGCGGTGGCGGCTGCGATGGCGGTGGACTACATCCGTGGCACGCAGTCGGGCGCCCTGCCCCGACTTGGCCGGCCGGAACCGCAAGGCCAGACCGGCGCGCTGCTGATGGACGCGGCCACGCGCACGAGTTTGGAAATCCTACGCTCCCGCGATGGCGGCACGCAGCACACCTTGTTCGCCTCGGTTCAGCGCACGCTTTCGGCCGCTGGGGCCAGATTGCTGGCGGCCTGGCTGTCGGCGCCGTTGACCGATCTTGCGACGATCACAGCGCGTCAGGACGCGTGGTCCTGGTGCGTGGCCAACCAAGAAGCCACGGTTCGGCTGCGCGTCGTTCTGCGTTCGGCGCCCGACATGGCGCGGGCACTGGGCCGACTTTCGCTGAACCGCGGCACCCCGCGCGATCTGGCGGCGATACGGTATGGGTTAGAGGCAGCGTTCGGAGTCGCCGATATACTAGCGGGACCCCTGCCATCCGCGCTGAACGACGCCCGTGTGGCCATCCCGTCCGGTTTGGCTTTGGCCGAGGAACTGGCGCGGGCTTTGGCGGACCCGGTGCCAGCGCGGTTGGAAGATGGCGGAGCGATCCGGACCGGCTTCGACGGGGAACTGGATGCACACCGAACCCTGCGGGACGAAAGCCGGCAAGTGATTGCGAAGCTGCAACTCGATTTCGCGCAGCGGTTCGGGGTTGCCAGCCTGAAGATCAAGCATCATGCGCAACTGGGTTACATCATCGAGGCGCCATCCATCGCGGTGGAGAAGCTGCGGGGCTTTCCTGAACTGACCCTGCGCCAAGGGATGGCGAACGGTGCCCGGTTCACGATTCCCGAACTATCCGAACTCGATCAGCGTATCCGCGAAGCAGCGGAACGGGCGAGCGCGCGGGAGAAGCTGATTTTCGGTCATCTGGTCGGGACTGTCCTGACGCATGCGGATACATTGGCTGCCTGTGCGGATGCGCTGGCATTCCTGGATGCGGTGCAGTCCGCGGCGAAACTGGCGGAAACCGGCACCTGGGTCAGACCGGTTCTGACCGGCGGCGAGGAATTCCGGATCGAGGCAGGGCGGCACCCGGTGGTGGAGAGCGCGGTCGCGGGCCATGCCGCCTTTGTCCCGAACCGGTGCGATCTCTCGCCCGACCAGCGCGTGATGCTGCTGACCGGCCCGAATATGGCGGGTAAATCGACGTTCCTGCGTCAGAATGCATTGTTCGTGGTACTGGCACAGGCGGGCCTGCCACTCCCGGCCGAGACCGCGGTGCTGGGCGTCGTCGATCGGCTGTTCAGCCGCGTCGGCGCGGCGGACGATCTGGCGCGGGGCCGCTCAACCTTCATGGTCGAGATGACCGAGACGGCGGCGATCCTGCATCAGGCCGGGCCAAAATCGCTGGTGGTCGTGGATGAGATCGGCCGCGGCACCTCCACGCTGGACGGTTTGGCGATTGCGTGGGCGGTGCTGGAGGCTTTGCATACGGCGATACGATGCCGCACTATTTTTGCCACACATTTCCATGAACTTGCGGAACTCGCGGATCGGCTTCCAAGGCTGAAGCCACACACGATGCGGGTCAAGGAATGGAAGGGTACTGTTGTGTTCTTGCACGAAGTGGCGGAAGGCGCGGCGGGCCGGTCATGGGGCGTTCATGTGGCGGAACTGGCAGGTGTCCCGGTACAGGTCGTCAAGCGGGCGGCCTCGTTGATGGCGGCGATGGAAAAACATGGCGGGCCACTTGGCAAATCGGCCAGTATTCAGGCCCTGCCGTTGTTCGCGGCGACAGCACCGGCCGAACCCGAGGAGAAGGAAGCGGATGAACTCGCCCCGCTTTGCGATGCCCTGAGTACCATGAATCCGGATAACATGTCGCCCAAACAGGCGTTGGACGCGTTATATCGCCTAAAGACGCTTCTGCCGGGTTGCGCGGACGGGACCACATAGTACCATAAAACCAATGTTAACACCCATTCCCCTGCCGCGTGCCCCAGAAGCCGCGGCGTCCCTGCTCTCGGATGCCCTTGCCGGCATCGCGGAGGAAAATGGTGCGGTTTCGCGGGAGGCCGCGGTCGGTGCTTTCCGTCGGCATCTGGCCCGCATCCAGTCCTATGTACAACATGCTTTTGAGCAGGAGCAGATCACAGGCCTTCAGGCCGCCCGGCTGCTGGGTGCCCTGATCGATGGCGTCGTTTCGGCACTGTTCGAGCACACGACCACAAGAACCGACCTGGGGCCGGTCGAAAATCTGAGTATCGCCGCGACCGGCGGGTATGGACGCGGTGTATTGGCGCCATTCAGCGACATCGATCTGCTGTTCCTGACCGCCGAGGATCCCACGCCGGAAACCCTGCGTGTCGTCGAGTACATGCTGTATTTCCTGTGGGACCTGGGGCTGAAGGTCGGACACGCGACACGATCGATCAATGATTGCCTGGTTGAAGGCGGCAAAGACACGACGATCCGCACAGCCCTGCTGGATGCCCGGTTTCTGACCGGTGACAAAGCGCTGTTCGGGGACTTCCATCTCCGGTTCCGGGCGGCCTGCAAGGAAGCGGGAGCCGCCGACTACATTGCTGCCAAGCAAGCCGAACGGGCGATACGGCATCGCCGGTATGGCGACAGCCCGTTCGTTGTCGAACCGAATGTGAAGGAAGGCCGCGGCGGCCTGCGCGATCTTCAGACACTGTACTGGATCGCGCGGTATGTGTTCGATACCCAGACGATGGGTGAACTGGCCGATCTTGGGGGCATTCTTTCGCAGCAAGAGGCTCGTCATGGACGCCGAGCCTGGGAATTCCTTTGGACGGTGCGGTTCCATCTGCACTACGTGGCCGGACGCGCGGAAGAGCGGCTGACATTCGATTTGCAGCCGGTTGTCGGCGCCCGGATGGGCTACACACGGCACGGCCGCCAGGACGGCGTCGAACGCTTCATGCGCCATTACTTCCTGACGGCGCGGGAGATCGCGCGCCTGACACGGGTTCTGGAGCCAGCGATCCTGCGCTCGGCACTGGGGCCACCCGCGATCGAGGCCGAGACCGACGACGCATTGCTCGCGGCCGGGTTCGTGTTGGCGGAAGGGCAGTTGATGCCTATCGCCGGGCGGGATTTTGATGCCGAACCGATCCAGATGCTGCGGATTCTACAGGTCGCGCGGGATCGGGATCTGGAGCTCCATCCGCTCGCTATCCGGTCGTTTATTCAGAATGAACGGCGGGCGGTTTCGCTTCGTGGGGATCCCAAGGCGGCGGCGATCTTCATGGATTTGCTATGCGGCAAGGAGCCAGACCGGCAGCATCCGGGCGGACGGCATCCGGATGGCGCGAAATGGCTTAGTATCCTGAACGAGACGGGATTCTTTGGCCGGTATCTGCCGGACTGGGCGCGCATCGTCGGACAGATGCAGTTCGATACCTACCACATCTTCACGGTGGACGAGCACACCATCGAAGCGGTTCGGGTTCTGAACACGCTGGAACGCGGGGAACTGGCCGAGGTCGCTCCCATCGCTTCGCAACTGGTGGATCACGTTCAATCGCGGCGATCACTCTACCTGGCCATGTTGCTCCACGACATCGCCAAGGGACGCGGCGGCGATCATTCCGCGCTCGGCGCCGAGGTCGCGCTGGAGGTCGGCCCGGCATTGGGTCTGACCGACGAAGAGACCGAGACGGTTTCCTGGCTGGTGTTGCATCATCTGCTCATGAGCGCGACGGCCTTCAAGCGCGACATCGACGATCCCAAAACGATTCTTGATCTTGCCGATACGATTCAGTCGCCCGAGCGTCTGCGGCTGCTGTTGATCCTGACGGTGGCCGATATGCGCGCGGTGTCCAGCAAGGTCTGGAATGGCTGGAAGGCGACATTGCTGCGCGAACTATACTCCCGCGTCGCGGAGGTTCTGGCGGGCGGACTGGCAACCACGGAGCGGGACGTTCGTGTCGCGCGGGCCAAACAGGCCGCGGGGATGTTACTCGCGGATTGGGCGCCGGAGCAGATCCAGCATTATGCCGAGTTGGGATATCCGGGATATTGGTTGTCGTTTGACCCCGAAACCCATGCGCGTCATGCCCGTCTGATCCGGGACGCGGAGGACCGTAAATCGCCGCTGACGGTCGATACCCAGCCGCTGCCGGCGCGGGCGGTCACGGAGGTCACGGTTTACTGTGCCGACCATGCCGGGCTGTTCAGCAAGATATCCGGGGCGCTCGCGGTTGCTGGCGCCTCGATCGTCGATGCTCGAATCCATACGATGACAAACGGCATGGCGCTGGACACGTTTTGGATTCAGGATACCGCCGGGGGTACTTTCGACGCGCCGCACCGGCTCGCCCGGCTGTCGGTTTTGATCGAGCAGGCACTTTCGGGCCGGCTTCGGTTGTCGACTGAGATTCGTCGGGTTTCGAAGATACTGCTGGGTCGGCGCATGCAGGCGATCCATGTCCCGCCGCGTGTTGTGATCGATAACCGGGCGTCGAATACCCACACGGTTCTTGAGGTGAATGGGCGGGACCGGCCGGGGTTGCTGCATGACGTCACGGCGGCAATCAGCGAGCAGGGTCTGCAGATCGCGTCGGCGCATGTCACGACGTATGGCGTCCGAGCCGTAGACGTATTCTACGTAAAAGATGTTTTTGGCCTGAAGGTCGAGAACGAACGAAAGCTCCGGCAATTACGCGAGGCGCTGCTACTCGCCTTAAATAATCCGGACGATGTGATTCCTCCGGTCACTGTGCCGCCGATTCGTAAGCTGAAACGCGCCGCCGCCGGATAATCGCACGCGTTACTGATTCGACAACCCGCCAGTCTTCCGCTGCGTTTGTGCAGTAGAAAACTGGTGAAGGATGTCTCGGGCGTGAAATCAGTCAAAAATGACCGGCCGGTGACGCGCCTTAAACGTGTTTCGTTGGTTATTTTACTTGGCTTTACGCCAGCTTTGGCTCAAGCGGCACAATCACCCCGATCCGATTCGACCGGATTTGTAATGCCGGTAACCCCGGCCTGTGTGTCGTCACCGTTCGGCCCCCGGACACTGCCGAACAGGCCGCTCGCCGGGACATTCCATGAAGGCATCGATCTTCCCGCGCCAATCGGCAGTCCCGTGACCGCGGTGGCACCCGGCACGGTGATACGGATACAGCGCCATGGCATCGGTGGTTTGGAGATGCTGATCCAGCACGATGGCTTCATCGGCGTCTACAGCCACCTTGGCCTTGTCGCCCCCCTGTTGGCCGAAGGCGGCAAATCCATTTACGGCGGGGAGCGGATCGGCACGGTCGGTCGAACTGGCCTGACCTACGGTCCGCACCTCTATTTCGGAATGATCGTCAATGGACAGTCCATCGATCCCGCGCCCTATCTAAAGGTCGCTTCGTGCGGGGCGGGCGGGACAGTTTCCGGCGATCCGCGGCTCCGGCCAACACGGGCATTCGCGCAGCACTGAGGCCGGATCAGGCGGCGATGACCGGCAGGCCCGAGGGCCGCTGACCGGTTTGCCACTGTATCGTGCCGACCTTGCCGCAGGTCGTGCATTTGGGGTGCCATGCTGTTTGATCGGCATGGCAATTCGTGCATTGCCAGTGGGGATCAGCATCGGCGGTCGATGCTTGCCGAAGTGCCTCGCGCTGAGCAAGGCGACCAGCTTCGGTATCGCCTCGCTCGTGCTCCTCGATCTCCGCGAGGATCAAAGAGAGGCGGCGTTGATGGACGCCTTCGGCCTGAGCGGTCTCCACCTGGTGACGGGCTTCGCCGGTCAGCCCCGCATCTAGCGCGGTGCGCGCCAAAAGGATGCGGCTCTCGGCGTGAGTTGGATTGGCAGCGGTCAGGCGCTTGGCGGCCTGGGCGCGGGCAAGGCTGTCTGTCTGGGTCGCGAGGGCGAATATCGCGAGGTCCGGATGCGGTGCGCGCTTCCAGGCTTCGAGAACGCACGCCTGCGCGCGCTTCTCGGAACCCGTGGCACGAAGCCGGGTTGCATAAGCAAGTACAGCGGGAACGAAGGCCGGGTCCTGCTTCCACGCCTGTTTGGCGAAGCCTAGCGCGCGGGCCGGGTCCGGGTCAGCCTCCGCAGCCGCGACGTAATAGGTTGGGCGGTTCGGATCGGGGCCGATCAATTCCAGCGCCTCCGCCCAGTTCTCGGTTTGCAGGGCCAGTTCCGCGCGTTGCTGGCGCAGCCATACGGTCCCTGGATGGGCAGCTTCGGCTTGCTTGGCCAGGGTCAACGCTTCGGCCCAGTCTCGCCGGTCCACCGCTTGACGGAGCAATCCGCGAAGGCCCAGGAAGGTAGCGTCCTTCTGCTTAGCCAGTGCGCGGAATGCTTCCTCGGCTTCATCCTCCCGGCCGGCCAGACGCCCCGCTTCGGCGACCAACAACAAGGTTTGCGGCGACTCGCCGAGTAGACTTCGCGCCCGCCGCGCTTCCTTACGGGCCGCGCCTTGCTCGCCCGCGGCAAGGGCGACGAGCACGCGCGTCACGGCACGCTCCCCGACAGTCACCCTGCGACGGCGGCGCCATGCCGCGCCGGTGCGCGGGATGCCCCACACGGCGCGCAACAGCCGGAAAACGACAAGGATTGCCACGACGAGAACGGCAAGCATCAGAACTGCGACCGGCGTCGAGGTTTCGATCGAGAATGCGCCGATCGATGCGGTAACGTGGCCGGGGATACCGGCCAACAGCCACGCCACAACGACGATGAGGGACGCCGCGACGAGGAAGAGAATAACCTTCAACATCAGGCTTTATCTGCCATTTGATCCAGGGCCGAACGCGCACTCAGCAAGGCTTTCGCGTCTTCCAGCCAATTCGCCATCGCGTCGGCGGGTTGGCCGGTCAGCGTTTCCACGGTTGCCACGGCGGTCTGGAGATCGCCGACGTCGAGCGCCGATTGGGCCCGATTCAATGCGATCGCGACCGGACTGCCGACCACGACATCATCACCCCGCCTGATGGTGATCAGGCTTTGGGCCTGTTGCAGAACACGATCGACAAAGGGGGCGTTGGTCTCACCCGGTTGCTTAGCCGCGAGAGCGGCCTGCTCCGCCCGGGCGAAACGCAACCGCAAGGCTGCCTCGGTTGGCGGGGCTGTGTGGGCAAATCGGGCCAGGGCCTCCGGCGCGCCGGGCACATCGCCGAGCGGACGGCCGGATTCAAGCGCGAATGATGCTTCCTGCAGGCGCGCTACGCGGTTCAGGCGCTTCGTAACGGTTTCGATGGCCCCGGCATTCGCTTCCAGGGCCGCGACGCGGGTCGCCAGCGCATCGACCTTCTGGCTGGTCACATCGATGCCGGTCTGATCGCGGCCAGACAGCGATTCGATCCGGCCGGACAGCGTATCGAGCCGGCTGGCCAGTTGGGTTTGGTCGGCGACGCGGCCATCGAGGGCATCAACACGGGCGACGAGTTGGCCGAAATTCGGGGTTGGCCGCTGCTCGATACGGCTCAAGCGCGCATCCATATCGGCGATCTGTTGGGCGGCGGCACGCAGCGCGGGTGAATCAGCCTCGGTTTCGCGGGGTGCGCTGGGGTATTGCCACAGGTAGACAATCGCTACGGCCAGGATGATGAAGCCGAGACCGTACAGCCAGGGCACGACGTCTCGTTTCTGCCGCCGTGGCGGGGCCACGACAGGCTCCGGCATGTCGTCAGGCGGTGGCAAAAGTGTCTGTTCGGTCATTGCAGCAGCACCAGCATCGCATCCTGGTTGGGCTTCGCGGCGACGCTGATGCGACGCCAAGGGAGGGGCCTTAATGCCACGGCTGCCCCCTGGCTGATAGACACCGCTTCGACATCGCGCACGGCCTCAACCAGTCCCGCGGTTCGGATCAGATGCACAAAGTGGCGAGACGTCTCGCCTGAGAAGAACATGGCGTGTGTCAGTTGTCCTTCTCGCAGGGCGACAACGGCGGCGTCCGACAGGCTGGAAACGCCCTCGGCACGATAGGCGACGCGGCGGACGATGCGGAAACCATGTTTGCGGAGCGAGGTCGTCAGTTCGCTGCCTTGGCCTTCCGCCACAGGTAGGAACAACGAGCCGCCGGCCGGGGAAAGCGTGTCGGCCACGAGCCGAGCAAGGGCATGCGCGTCACCGTCGGCGTTTGATACGTGGGTGAACCCAGCCTCCGTGGCTTGGGCGGCGGTCGCGGACCCGACGGCGAAGACGGGGCGGTTGTGCAGAGATGGGGGACAGGCTGCGACGGCGTTACGGCTGGTCAGCAGGGTCGCGGCGATATGCGGCGGCACGTGCAAGGTCTTGTGGACGATCGACAGAACAGGCGACAGGACCGGGAAAATGCCAAGCGCTGTCAGCCGAAGCGCGGTTTGGCTAGCGCCGGGCTGGGGCCTTGTGATCAAAACGCGCTTCAAAAGACCGCTCTTGTCAAAGAGCCTCCAGTCGATGATGTGTGGCGGACGGAATGCGTCGATATCCTAGTTCCCGATGCGTCGCCACTGAGAGAGAAGAGAGTTTGCCGAACCCCCGCAAGGGATCGGCGGGAAAGGTGCGATGAAACCGGTTCTGGGTATTGAGACGTCATGCGATGAAACGGCCGCGGCGGTGGTCGATGGCGACGGTCGGGTTCTGGCTGAGGCGGTACTGAGCCAACTCGCGGAACATGCGCCGTTCGGCGGTGTTGTGCCGGAAATCGCGGCGAGAACGCATCTTCGGTATCTCTCCCGGCAGGTATCCCAGACGATGGCGAACGCGGGATTAGGTTTCGCGGACCTGGGCGGTGTTGCGGCGACCTCTGGCCCCGGGTTGATCGGCGGCTTGATCGTTGGGTGCCAGTTCGGCAAGGGAATCGCCATCGCGCAAGACCTGCCGTTTGTCGCGGTCAACCATCTGGAAGCGCATGCCTTGACCGCTCGGTTACCGGGCCTGGTGGAAGGCGGGGCGCCATTCCCTTACCTGTTGTTCCTGTTGTCCGGTGGGCATTCGCAATGCATCGCCGTGACCGGTGTTGGGCAGCATGTCCGGCTGGGCGGGACGGTGGATGATGCGGTCGGCGAGGCTTTCGACAAGGTCGCGAAGCTGTTGGAACTGGACTGGCCGGGTGGACCGGCCTTGGAGAAGATCGCGCGGAGCGGTGATCCGTCGCGGTATCCGCTGCCCCGCCCGATGATGCGGCGCGAGGGGTGTGATTTAAGCTTTTCAGGGCTGAAAACGGCTGTCGCGCAGACTTTGGTGAAGATCGGGCCGGACCTGTCGCCGCAGCAGCGTGCCGATGTCGCGGCGAGCTTTCAGCAGGCCGTGGTGGATGTTCTGGCCGATCGGGCCGGCCATGCGATGGACATGATACGGGCACGCTACCCAGCGGCGCACTTGCTGGTGGTCGCGGGCGGCGTGGCGTCGAACGAGGCCGTTCGGGCTGGATTGGCGCTTGCGGCGGCGAAGCGCGGATTTGCTTTGGTGGCGCCGCCCATCAGGCTGTGTTCGGACAATGCCGTGATGGTTGCCTGGGCCGGAATTGAACGGTTGAAGCGCGGGTGGCGTGATGGGATGGAGGCCAATGCGCGGCCGCGATGGCCGCTCGACACGCTGGAGGCGGTTCCGGGATGAATTACCGCCACGCCTATCACGCCGGGAATTTCGCGGATTGCTTCAAGCATGCGTTGCTGGTCGCGCTGCTGGATTCGTTCGCGCGGAAACCGACGCCTTATTTTGTTTTGGATACGCATGCTGGTGCGGGTGGATATGATCTGGATGCCGATCCGGCGCAGCGGACGGGCGAGGCGGACAGCGGCATACGACGGCTGGTTCATTCAACCGCGCCGGAATTGGCCCGCTATCTTGGGCTGGTGCGCGAGCTGGGGCTTTATCCAGGATCTCCGGCACTGATCCGCGCGGTTTTGCGGGAGAACGACCGGCTGGCTTGCTGTGAATTGCACCCCGAGGATGCGGCCGCATTGCGGAGGCGGTTTCGCCGGGACCCTCAGGTGGAAGTGCATGAGCGTTCCGGCTGGGAGGCCCTGACCGGGCTGCTGCCGCCGAAGGAGAAGCGCGGGCTGGTGTTCGTCGATCCGCCGTTCGAGGCAAAGGACGAGTTTCAGATGCTGGTGGATGGGCTGGTCCGCGGCCATGAGCGGTTCCGCAATGGGGTGTTCGCGGCCTGGTATCCGATCAAGCAGATGGCGGCGGTTCGAGGATTTTACGCCGGACTGCGATCTTCCGACCTGCGCGACATCATCACGGTGGAGCTGCATTTGCGGGATGTTACCGATCCGGATCGTCTGAACGGGTGCGGCTTGGCCGTGATCAATCCGCCTTACCAGTTCGAGGAGCAGGCCCTGTCAATCGCGCATGCCGTGCTGGATGGGGTCGGCGATGGCGAGGTTGGGGCGGGCGCGAGCGTGATCAGGTTAGCCGATGAGTAGGATCGCAGTCGTTGGTGCCGGTGCCTGGGGGACCGCGCTGTCGCTTCAGGCGGTTCGGGCTGGGCATCATGTGACGTTGGTCACGCGGAATGCGGCTTCCGCGTCCGCCATCCGGGCGGCTGGCGAAAGCCCTCGGCTCCCCGGTGTCCGACTGCCGGATCAGATCGATGTGCGCGGCGATATCCCGGATGCCGACCTGCTGCTTTGGGTGGTTCCAACGCAGCACCTGCGTACCTCGCTGGTTCGGCTGACGCCGACAGATGCCGATGTGGTGGTCTGCGCGAAGGGGGTCGAGGTTGGGACGCTGCTGCTGCCGTTGGAGGTGGTGGACTCTGTCTTCCCTGCCCTCCCGACTGGTATTTTGACCGGCCCCAACTTTGCTGGCGAGGTGGCGAAAGGGTTACCCACGGCCGCCGTTGTGGCCAGTTCCAACGCGGGCCTGCGCGAGCGGGTTCAGGACATGTTGGGAACGCCCACGTTTCGGCTTTACGGCAATGACGATCCAATCGGCGCACAGCTTGGGGGCGCGGCAAAGAATGTCATCGCGATCGCCGCCGGTGCCGTCATGGGGGCTGGATTGGGTGAGAACGCCCGGGCAGCGCTGGTCACGCGCGGGTTGAGCGAACTGCGCCGGCTGGCAGTGGCGTTGGGCGGCCGCGCGGAAACTGTCATGGGGCTTTCAGGCCTGGGCGATTTGTTGCTGACCTGCACGGGACCATCGAGCCGGAATTTCAGTCTGGGGTTCGCTTTGGGGCGGGGGGAACGTCTCGACGACATCCTTGCCAAGCGGTCGGCGGTGACCGAGGGCGTTCCAACGGCGGCGGCGCTGGTGGCGCGCGCCGGGGATGTGGAGTTACCGATCTGCCGAGCGGTGGCGGACTTGGTGGCAGGGGTGCAGACACTGGATCAGGCGATCGAACGGTTGCTGTCCCGCCCTCAACGGGACGAGTAAGGGCACCATGCTGAGAGGCATACTGACGGTTGGCGGATGGACGCTGATCAGCCGCATCCTGGGCTTCGGACGGGATATGTTGATCGCCGCATTCATTGGGACCGGACCGATCGCCGATGCGTTCTTTGTCGCGTTGAAGCTGCCGAACCTGTTCCGGCGGCTGTTTGGCGAGGGGGCGTTCAACGCCGCTTTCATCCCGGCGTTTTCGGGGCTGCTGCAGTCGGAAGGCTCGGCCGCGGCGAAACAGTTCGCGCAGGAGGCGTTCGCGGTCATGGCGTTCTGGCTGGGGATCATGACGATCCTTGGCGAGATTTTCATGCCGGGGCTGATGGTGGTCCTGGCGCCGGGCTTCGCGGAGGACCCCGCCAAGTTCGCGCTGGCGGTCAGTCTTTCTCGGATCACTTTTCCCTATCTGGTTCTGATCTGCCTCGCGGCCCTGGTTTCGGGCGTTTTGAACGGTTTGGAGAAATTCACGGCGGCGTCCGCCTCTTATGTGCTGTTCAACGTGGTCTCCATCGCCTGCATGATCTGGATGACGCCGTATGTCCCGACCGTGGGTCATGCGCTGTCCTGGGGCGTGACGATCTCGGGCGTGGCGCAGCTTGGGGTGTTGATGGTGGCGGTGCAGCGGGGCGGCATGCCGCTGCGGATTCCGCGCCCGCGGATGACTCCGCAGATGCGGCTATTGATGCGGCGGATGGCACCTGGGCTGGTTGGCGCTGGGGTGACTCAGTTGAACCTCGCGGTGGATGTCATCATCGCGAGCCTGCTGCCGGCGGGTACCGTGTCGGTGCTGTATTTCGCGGATCGGGTGCAGCAGTTGCCGCTGGGGGTAATCGGCACAGCGGTCGGGACGGCCCTGCTGCCGATGCTGTCCCGGCAGGTTCGGGCAGGCGAGGCCAGTGCCTCGATCGGCACATTGAACCGGGCGATTGAGTATGGGCTGTTCCTGACCCTGCCCGCCGCGCTGGCGCTGATGGTGTGCGGATACCCGATTATGCTGACGCTGTTCGGGCGCGGTGCGTTCGATCTGCACAGCGTGCTGCTTTCCTCCCAGTCCCTGGCAGCCTATGCACTCGGGTTGCCAGCATTCGTGCTGGTCAAGGTCCTCGCGCCGGCGTTCTTCGCGCGGGGCGATACCAGTATGCCGGTCAAGATCGGTGTTGGCAGCGTGGCGCTTAACCTGCTGTTGAATCTGGCCTTTATGTTGCCTCTGGCCCATATCGGGCCGGCGCTGGCGACCAGCCTGGCGGCCATCTGCAATGTTGGGGGGCTGGGGTTTGTACTCATCCGACGCGGGCATTTCGCACCGGATCATCAGCTTCTGCGACGCTGCCTGGGCATGGTTGGGGCATCGGCGGTCATGGCTGGCGTGCTTTGGGGATTGCAGATCGTCCTATTCCAGAACCCGGCGCATGGGTGGTTACGGATGGCGTCCCTGGCCGGACTGGTTGGCGCCGGCATGATCGCCTACGCCGTGGCGGCGTCGGTCCTGGGCGCTTACGATTTACGCGATGTCCGGCGTATGATGTCGCGCCGTCGCTTGCGTGCAGAGAGCGGATCGGCCATCACTCCGGCCCCAACGACAGAGACTTAATCGGTATGCAGCGCGTCTTTTCAGGCATTCAGCCGTCCGGCATTCCCACGCTGGGTAACTACCTCGGGGCAATCCGTAACTGGGTCCGGCTACAGGACGACCACGAATGCCTGTGGTGCGTGGTGGATCTCCACGCCATCACGGTATGGCAGGACCCGGCCGCGCTGCGTCAGCAGTCGCTGGAGATGTCGGCCGTGCTTTTGGCCTGCGGAGTCGATCCGGCGAAGCACATCCTGTTCTTGCAGTCGGGCGTGCGCGCGCATGCGCAGCTTGCGTGGATCTTCAATTGCGTCGCGCGTCTTGGTTGGCTCAACCGGATGACGCAGTTCAAGGACAAAGCTGGGAAGGACCGGGAGAATGCCTCATCTGGTCTGTATGTCTATCCGAACCTGATGGCGGCGGACATCCATGCCTACCACGCGACGCGAGTGCCGGTCGGGGACGATCAGCGTCAGCACCTGGAACTGGCGAACGATATCGCGCAAAAGTTCAACCACGATTACGGCGTTGATTTCTTTCCGAATATCGAACCTGTTATTCTTGGGCCGGCCGCGCGAGTCATGAGCTTGCGCGACGGCACGAAGAAGATGTCGAAGTCCGATCCGTCCGATCAAAGCCGGATCAACCTGAACGACGACGCGGACACAATCGCGCTGAAGATTCGGCGGGCGAAGACCGATCCAATGCCGTTGCCATCGGACGTGGAAGAACTGGCGGATCGTCCGGAGGCACGGAATCTGGTCGGTATCTATGCGGCGTTGACCGATACCGATCATGCCTCGGTCCTGCGGGACCACGGCGGCCAGGGCTTTGGACCGTTCAAGAGCGCGCTGACGGACCTGCTGGTCGAGAAGCTTGCACCGATCGCGGCCCGTACCAACGAGATATTGAGCGATGAGAGCGGCCTGATCGACGTGCTGCGTTCCGGAGCCGAACGGGCTGCGGCGATCGCCGAACCAATCGTCGCTGAGGCTGAACGGTTGGTCGGCTTCGTCGGTTTGGGCGGCAGGTAATCGACTACAAGGCCGGCGAATCGGCGGCCTGGGGCGCCGGGTCGATCAGTTCCGGACCTGCCCGTTCGATCCGGTAAACCGCCAGTCCGCGCCGGACCTGACCGTCCGGCAGGAGGGTGAACCACCCGTCGGTTCCGACAAATCCCCCTTGTTGGGACAGGATAGCCATATCGGCGCCGGCTGGCCCGACAATGATTTTGGCGACTGACGCCGCATCGAAGGCCAGGTCGGCCAATGGTGAGGGTGGAACGCCATATTTCGCTGTGTAGTCACGCTCCAGATTGCTGCGCGTGCTGCTGTCGGGCGCGGCGTACCATGCGCCTCGGACCGAGCCTGATCCGCTCGCCGGATCTGCCCATAGAGCCGGTCCGATAATCTGAACGGCCGACCGATCGACGTCATAGTAAGGCAGGACAGCCGCGATCTCTTGCAGAGCATCGCCGGTGTCCGCGAGCAGCAAAACATCGAACGACGGGGGCGGGATCGGCGTTTTGACGAGTTCCTGTGCTTCACGCCGACCGTCGGCGGTGCCAAGCGCCCGAGCGGCTTTGACCTTGGCATCGATGGGCCCGCGGCGCGAGGCATACTCAGATAGGTCTTTAACTGTTGCCGTGATGGCGGCCATTCCCGGAGCATGCATTTTGATGCTTGCCGGTTGGAGCCCGGCAGCCTGAGTGGTTCGGGTGAGAGCCCCCGCCATTGCCCGACCGAAGTCGGAGTCGGGCAACAGGGCGGCAAACTGGCTTTTACCTTGAGCTTGTGCGGCGATGACGAGGCGCCTGATTTGTTGGCTGGCCGATATACCCAGGGGCCAAACGCCCGGCTGTGATTGCGCGGCATCGTTAGTGAAGGCAAGCACCGGAATCCCAGCTCCACGTGCTATTGGGGCAACGGAAGCGGTTTCGGCTGATGTCAGAGGACCCAGGATCACGCTGTCGCCGTTTGATACCGCCGTCTGAGCGGCGGTCGCGGCGCCGGCTGCGGTTCCGCCGGTATCCAGGACGTCCAGCGTTGGGCCGCTGTTATCCTGCAAGGCAAGCTGGGCGGATTGGAGCAGCACCTGACCGAGATCGGCGCGTGGCCCCGTGAGAGGAAGCAGGATCGCCGCGGCACGCCGCGATGCATTAGGGTTTGCCGCATTCGGGCCTAGCGGCGTTGGGGCAATCGGGCCAAATTGCGGGCCGCCTCCATACCGCCCGGAGGTGTATTGACCGCAGCCCGACAAAGTCAGGGCGCCCAAAAGGATTAGGAATGCCCGTTGCCGCATTGGCCGCGTCCCCCGATGACCCGCGAGACGGCCAGTCCGCCCCGCTTCATGGCCTTGTGCTTGTTTCCACGCCGATCGGCAACCTTGGGGATATTTCGTCGCGTGCCCGCACGGCATTGGCGACCTGCGACCTGATCCTGTGCGAGGACACCCGCCGAACGGGCCGGCTGCTGGCCGCGATGGACATCCATGCCCGCACCGAGACGCTGCACGACCACAATGAAGAGGCCCGGATCGAGTCGGTTCTGGGTCGGCTGCGCGCCAATGAGACGATCGCGCTGGTGTCTGATGCCGGAACGCCGATCGTGTCCGACCCGGGCTACAGGCTGGTCCGGGCGGCCATCGCGGCGGGTTTGCCGGTGACCGCGATCCCTGGGGCCAATGCGGCAGTGACCGCGCTGATATTGTCGGGGCTGCCGCCCCTGCCCTTCATGTTCCTGGGTTTTCCGCCGTCCAAGCAGGCTGCCCGCCGTGCCGCTTTCAGTGGGCTGCGGGCAGCGGAACGCGCGGGACTGTCTTGCACTTTTGTCTGGTACGAAGCACCGCATCGCTTGCTGGAAACACTTGGGGATTTGCTGGACGTGTTTGGCGACCGAAATGCCGCGGTGGCCCGAGAACTAACGAAACGATTCGAAACGGTGGAGCGCGGGAAAGTGAGCGCGCTCGCGGCGTTGTTTGCCAGGGAACCCGCGCGTGGCGAGATCACGCTGCTGATTGGGCCGTCGGAAACCGATGACCCGGAGGACCTGGATGGGCGCTTGCGGGCCGCTCTGGCGACGCAGACGGTGAAAGACGCTGCCGCTCTGGTCAGCACCGCGACGGGGCTGCCACGGAAGATTGTCTATGCGCGGGCGTTGCAGATTCACGAGGAAGGATGACGTAGCTGAGTTGACGCCCATTCCGCTGCCTCAGCGACGATCGGGTCCGGATCGTTTTGCAATGCCTCGGCTGATGGCAGGAGGGTGGGATCGGCGGAATTCCCGATCGCGGTCAGCACGTTGCGGATGAAACGGTTTCGTCCAATGCGTTTGATGGGGGAGCCGGAGAACATCGTGCGGAATTGGGCGTCGTCCAGTGCGGCCAGGTCGCGCAACAATGGGGCCTTTAGTGCGTCCCGCCCGGTCAGGTGTTCGTGGGAGGTTGGCGTGGCGAACTTGTTCCAGGGGCATACCGCGAGACAGTCATCACATCCGTATATGCGATTGCCTATCGCCTTGCGTAGGTCATGTGGGATCGGTCCCTTGTGCTCGATCGTCAGGTAGGAAATGCACCTGGTGGCGTCCAAGCGGTAAGGACCGACAAATGCCTGTGTCGGACAGGCGGTGAGACAACGCGAGCACGTGCCGCAGCGGTCCTGTCCGGGTGCATCGGGCTGGATTTCAAGCGTGGTGTAGATTTCTCCCAGTAATAGCCAGGAGCCGTGGGACTTTGACACGAGGTTCGTGTGCTTACCTTGCCAGCCCAGGCCGCTTTGCTGGGCGAGCGGCTTTTCCATGACTGGGGCCGTATCGACGAAAACCTTGACGTCGCAGGCGAAGCGCGAGACCAGGAACTGCCCGAGATGCTTCAGTTTTCCCTTGATCAGATCGTGATAGTCTCGATTGCGGGCGTAAACCGAGATGGCACCTTTGTCTTGTTGGCTGGTGAGCGCAAGTGGATCGTCCGCTGGCGCATAGGACATCGCCAGGGCGATCACGGATGCCGCTTCGGGCCAGAGGGATTGGGGATGGCTTCGTTGTTCGGATCGTTCGGCTAGCCAGCCCATGTCGCCGTGGTAGCCCGCCTGGACGAAATCGCTTAGCCGGTCACGGACTTCCGGGCCGAGATGTGCGCGCGCAAAGCCCACGGCGTCAAAACCCAGGCGTAGGGCGGCATCCCTGATCTGGGCTCGGGGATCGGGCGAAGACGCGCTTTTGACTGCCTGACGCCTGTCCTCACCCATGACCATAGTTTACCCGCGCCCGCGATAATGCGGCACATCCTGGCCGGGTATCCAGACATCGGGGGGCGGCGCGCTGGTCTGCCAGAAGACATCGATGGGGATGCCGCCGCGTGGGTACCAGTATGCACCGATACGCAGCCAGACCGGGTTCATGAGGCTTACGAGCTTCTCGGCAATCTCCATGGTGCATGCTTCGTGGAACGCTCCGTGATTGCGATACGAACCCATCAGAAGTTTGAATGACTTGCTTTCGACGATCCAGTCCTTGGGAATATAATCAATCATGATGTGGGCGAAATCGGGCTGTCCGGTCAGCGGGCAGAGCGAGGTGAATTCGGGACAGGTCAGGCGGATGAGGTAGTTCCTGGCGCCCGCCGGGTTTGATACGCGCTCGAGTATCGCGTCGCTTGGCTGGAGCGGCTGGGTGGCATGATGCCCGAGCAGGGTGAGATGCTCGTAGGAGGGCGTTTGGGTCATCGTGAGGTCTCCGGCGTCGCCCATGCCGCACGCAGACGGGCGGCATGTTGGGACAGTTGTCCATCGCGGATGGCGGAGCGGATGCCGCGCATCAGCGATTGGTAGTAAGATAGGTTGTGCCAAGTCAGAAGCATCGGACCGAGCATCTCACCGGCGCGAAATAGGTGGTGCAGGTAGGCCCGGCTGTGCCTTGTGCAACCGGGGCATTCGCAGCCTGGTTCCAGCGGTGTGGGGTCGTCGGCGAAGCGGGCGTTGCGCAGGTTGTATACGCCGGAGGCGGTGTAGGCTCGGGCGGTGCGGCCGGCGCGGGTTGGGATGACGCAATCAAACATGTCGATGCCACGCTCTACGGCGCAGAGGATGTCATCTGGGGTGCCCACACCCATCAGGTAGCGCGGGGCTTCCTCGGGGAGGTGGGGGACTGTGATGTCCAGCGTTTCGAGCATCGCGGGTTGGCCCTCACCGACGGCGAGGCCGCCGACGGCGTATCCGTCGAACCCGATGTCCTTTAGAGCGTCGGCGGACCTGATTCGTAACTCGGGATAGGTGCTGCCTTGCACGATACCGAAGAGGCCGTAGCCAGGACGGGTCCGAAATGCCTGTTTGCAGAGGTCTGCCCACTTCATCGACATTTGCATGGACGCGTCGGCGACCTGTTGGGTGGCCGGGAATGCGGTGCACTCATCCAGGACCATCGTGATGGTTGAGTCGAACTTATCCTGCAGGTCCATGCAGATCGCCGGAGTCAGGCGATGGCGGCTGCCGTCGATGTGGGATTGGAAGGTGACCCCGTCCTTGTCGATTTTGCGCAGTGCCGAGAGGGACATGACCTGAAAGCCGCCGGAGTCCGTCAGGATCGGGCCCGGCCAGTCCATAAAGCGGTGCAGACCACCTAGCGCGGCAATCCGATCGGCGCCGGGACGCAGCATCAGATGGTAGGTGTTGCCGAGGATGCATTGGGCCCCGGTCGCGCGGACCGCGTCCGCCGTCATCGCCTTGACGGTTCCCGCCGTGCCGACGGTCATGAATGCCGGTGTTTCGAGCGGGCCGTGAGCGGTGTGGACGATTCCGGTCCGCGCAGCCCCGTCGGTCGCGAGGCACTGAAAGCGGAAGGACGGCGTGTTTGGCGGGTTCGGGTTCATCAGCGGTGCCTAGAGCGGGTCGCCCGGACCTGACAAGAAGATATGTGGCCGGCAGCGCGTGTCGCCGGTGGGGCGATGAACAAAATAGGAAAAAAGGCTTGACCGAATGCCCCAGAATATTGTAGGATTATTCCTATGATGGAGGTTGTGACGGCGTGATCGTCCCTTCAGAAAATTCCAGTATTTAATTTTGATTGGTCCCACGATAGCGGGGCCTGAAGTGTTTTATCCCAATTGATACGTATACTCTAGAATATATCGCCGCATTGAGACGCCGCATTCAAGAGAGCCTTTTAGACTGGACGGTCGCAGCGCTTGAAGAAACCGGATTCAGCCCGGCCGCCCATCATCGCTATCTGGTATCGGAACTGGAGGCGCTATCGAATGGAGCTCACGACCGGCTGATGATCTTGATGCCGCCCGGATCGGCAAAATCGACTTATGCATCGGTTCTGTTTCCTCCGTGGTGGTTTACGCAACATCCACAGACTTCAATTATTGGGGCATCCCATTCGAGAGGGCTTGCCGGCCATTTCAGCCGCCGTGTTCGGGCGCTGGTCCTTGAAAAGCAGCAGTATCTTGGGTTCGGCCTGGGTGGATCCGGCCGTGCCGGGGATGCCTGGAGCACGAGCGCTGGCGGCGATTACCTGTCCGTCGGCGTTCGCGGTGCGATAACGGGACGCAGGGCGGACCTTGTTATTATCGACGACCCGATCCGGTCGCAAGCGGATGCCGAGAGCAAGCGGCATCGCGATCACGTCTGGGAATGGTATAAGTCAGACGTCACGACACGGCTGAAGCCGGGTGGCAAGGTCGTTCTGATCATGACTCGGTGGCATCCGGAGGATTTGGGCGGCCAATTACTGGAGCAAACGCCTGGAGAATGGCGGGTTGTGAGGCTGCCGGCGCTGGCGGAACCAGACGATCCGCTCGGGCGGCCTTCTGGCACGCCGCTATGGCCGGAATGGGAAAGCCGCAAGGCGCTTGAACGCAAGCGCCATTTGATCGGCGAGCGCGCATGGTCGGCGTTGTTTCAGCAGAACCCGATGCCCGCCGGCGGGCGGCTGTTTTCGATCGAGCGGATCGCAGCGGTGGAAGCTGAACCTGAATCCGAGGCGCTGGTGCGGGCGTGGGATTTGGCGGCAACTAATAAAAGCGGACGAAATGACCCGGACTGGACTGTTGGGATCAAGTTATCCCGCGATAAGACTGGACGGTATTGCATTCTGGATGTGGCCCGTATCCGGGGAACATCACATCAGGTGGAGGCGCTGATCGTGAGCACGGCGCAGCGGGACGGCACCAAAGTCCTGGTTGCCATTCCCGAGGACCCCGGCCAGGCCGGAAAAAGCCAGATGTCCTATATGACACGTCAACTCGCCGGGTTCCATGTCATCGCTGAACGGGAGACCGGGTCCAAGGAGACGCGGGCCATGCCGCTCGCGTCCCAGGTGGAAGCGGGCAACCTGTCCATCGTTCGGGCAGATTGGGGGCGAACATTGCTTGATGAGATGCGGGATTTCCCTTGGGGGAAGAAGGACGATCAGGTCGATGCGCTGGTTCGGGCATTTACAACCCTTTCGGCCCGGCCACGCACCGCTGGGCCGGTCGCGATGACGATTTTCAATCGCTGAGAAATTTGGAAATTCATGTTCGATACTCTTTGCGAGTTGGTGCCGCGGGATACGGACTATCCGGACAGAGTCCGCAAGTTGACGATCCTGAACCGTGTTTTGGATGGCTCTATATACGACTCACTTCCCTATCATTTTCATGAGGAACGGACGGAAGCCGGGGAGTATGTCCCGCTGCGGCAACGCCGTCCGAGCGTCCGGTATCCTGTTTGCAGGACTGTTGTTGAGGACAGTGTTTCCTTGCTGTTCAGCGAGGGTCATTTCCCGACGATCGAGAGCCCCGATCGGACGGTACGTTCCATCTTTGGAAAAATCGTCAAGGAAGCCAGGCTAAACCTGGTGATGATCGACGCCGCGATGAGGGGTGCGACTGGATCGGTCGCCCTGTTGTTGCGGGTGTTGAAGGGGCGGGTTTTTGTCGATGTTCTGGATACGCTTTACCTTACCCCGATTTGGGATCCATCCGAGCCGGATACGTTGGCCAGGGTGGACGAGCGATACAAGGTATCTGGTGCTGATCTTGTTCGAAACGGGTATACGATCGACGATCCCGATGGCCTGTATTGGTTCACGCGCTGCTGGGACAAGGACGGCGAAATCTGGTTCGATCCGGTTCCCGTTGGCAGTCCGGCCGTTCCCGTCGTCGATGAGGTGCGCTCCGTTAGTCATAAACTGGGTGCGGTGCCGATCGTCTGGATCAAAAACCTGCCGGGACAATCTACGACCGGGGATAAAGCCGACGGGGCGTGTACCTTTACGGCAGCGATGCATACCCAGGTTGAAATTGACTACCAGCTTAGTCAGGTCGGGCGTGGGCTGAAATACAGCAGCGATCCGACGCTGTTGTTGAAGGATCCGGCTCTGCCGGACGGCGAGCTGATCAAAGGCGCGGGCAATGCCCTGATCGTCTCGGAGAAGGGCGACGCGCGGCTGCTGGAGATCGGCGGGACGGCGGCGGCAGCGGTGATTGAATATGTCCGCACGCTGCGCGAACTGGCGCTGGAAAGTATTCATGGCAACCGAGCGAGCCCGGACAAAGTGGCGGCTGCGCAGTCGGGTCGTGCGTTGGAACTGCTTAATCAGGGACTGATCTGGCTGGCCGACAATTTGCGGACAAGTTACGGCGAGGTCGGGCTGTTGCAGCTAGCTCGGTTGATTGTCCGCGCGTCAGGGATTTATACTCTAGTTGTTTTCGGTGAAGCCATTGGGCCGCTGGATCAAACGGCCGCGCTAAGCCTGAAATGGCCGCGATGGTATCCGACGACGGCAGATGACCGCCAAAAGGATGTCCAGTCCCTGACATCGTTGGTCGCGGCTGGATGTATCAGCCAGGAGAGCGCGGCCAGAGCGATCGCGTCCTGTTACGACATGGAATACATCGAAGATCAATTCACCCCCGGAAGCTCTGATAATTTTGAATGAGATCATACATGTTGGAAACACAAACCGAACCGGGCGACGACACGGAACGCAACGGGCCGGGCGATGAAATTATTAAACTGCAAAACGACTTTCGGTCTCGGCTGATCGCGGCGAACCTGCGGACAGAGGCCGTGAGGGCGGGTATGGTCGATCTCGATGGCCTGAAGTTGGTCGATCTGTCCGGTGTCGATCTGGACGAGCATGACAAGGTCATCGACGGCAGCAAGCTGATGTCGGAGTTGCGGCGTAACAAGCCTTGGCTTTTCGGACGCGCCTCATCTTCCAGCGCCGCGGTTGCGCCGGCATCGAGGCCGGTCAAACAAAAGACGGCGATGGAGATGAGCGACGAAGAATATGTCGCCGCGAAGATGGCTGTCACCAAATACCACATCTAGAATTTTCAAAAACAGTCATCGTTTTATTATTCCGAATAGGATGGTTCATGGGCATTCAAAATTTTCCCGCCGCACTTCAGCCGATTATTCAGCAAGGCTTCCTGGAGCGGGAGTTCTCCCAGGCGTTGCAGTCGCGACTGGGGTATCGGGCGTGCGCTGACCGGGTGAAGGTTGCCGTTGGCATCGGCGAGACGCTTACCAAGACACGAGCCGGTCTGAAGCCCTCGGTCACGACGCCACTCGCGCCAGCCACCAATACGAACCTGGACAACGGATTGTCGCCGACGACCTGGGGCGTTGAGCAGTATACGATCAGCATCAATCTCTATGCCGCGACGACCGATCTGAACGTTGTTACGGAACGGGTGGGGATTGCCTCGCAGTTTCTACAGAATGCCTATGTCAACGGGGAGCAGGCGGCGCGAAGCCTGGATGAACTGAGCCGGAATGCTTTGTTCGGTGCGTATCTGGGGGGCAATACGCGGGTTCGCACGACGTTGTCGAGTGCGGCACCGAGTGTGTCGGTAGATGATGTGCGCGGGTTCCTGACGGTGTTCGTCAACGGCGTGCAGCAACCGGTCAGCGGCGGCAATCCGATGACGGTGACCATCGGCGCGAACGTGTATAGCCTGGTTTCGGTCGGTGTGGATGCGACGAACGTCTCGACCTCGCCGAACGGCATTTCCGGCACGTTGACATTGTCGGGCAACGTGTCGGTATCGGATGGCACCGCGCTGAACACCGTTACCGCGGCGAGTGGTTCGACGATCGTACGTCCTTCTCAGCGGGGGAATACGTCGCTGATCACGGCGTCGGACACGTTGACCATGGCGAACCTGTTGGACGCCGTCGCGAAATTGCGGATGAACGCGGTGCCGGAAATCGAGGGCGCCTATAACTGCTATCTGGACCCGGTATCCGCGCGCCAGCTTTTCGCCGATCCTGATTTCAAACAACTCTTTCAGGGTGCCACGTCGGCGAATCAGGTTTTCAAGAAGGGGATGACCAACGACTTTCTGGGGCTGCGGTTCGTTCCAACGACGGAAGCGTTCGTGCAGGCACATCCCACGCTTTCCGGCCTGATGGTACGGCGCCCCGTGATCTGCGGCCAGGGTGCTTTGATCGAGGGCGATTTCGCGGGCATGGCCGCGACGGATGTGGCGCCGGCGGACTCCATCATCTCGATGGTCGATGGCATTGCGATGGTCACACGCGAGGCAATCGATCGCCTGCAGCAGATCATCGCGCAGTCCTGGTATTGGATCGGCGGCTTCTGTGCGCCGTCCGACACCACGACCAATCCCACAACCGTTCCGACCGCGACCAACGCCGCCTATAAGCGCGCCGTTATCGTCGAACATATCGGCTAAGAGCGACAGATGCCTCTTGGTTCGGTTAGTCCGTTCCGCCCGACCGGCACGGTGACTCTGCCGGTTGGGACCGTTTCCGCGAACATTGCCCTGTCAGGTGGCGGCGATTCGGTTGTCGTTACGAATACAACCTCCGGACTGGCGTATATCCGGTTCGGGTCCGATCCGACCGTGAATGCGTCGGTGACCGACATGCCAATCCTGGCGGGCAGCAACATGATCTTGTCGGTGAACAGCCTGATTTCCTATGCGGCGGCAGTTTCCCCGTCTGGTTCGGGTGATATCTTGTTCAGCCGCGGCGACGGGTCGTTCATTTGAACCCGCTAAGCGACGCTGAGAAGGTCGATATCCGGCGCCTGTGCGGATACCCGGCCTACGGGGCCGCGCCCACCGGGATGCAGTCCTGGCGGTATTTCCAGGTCTATGGGCTGCTTGAGTTTCGACTAAACAACCTTGGGGACGCCGAATTGGTGATCGCGCGGCGATATATTGGCACATTGAATGCGTTGGAGGTCGCAATCCCCGCGACCTCGGACGGGCTTGATACCGACCAGGCATCGGTCTGGACTCGGAACAAGGATGAGCTGGCCGACCGGATCAAGCTGTTTGACGAATGGCGGAGGCGGCTGTGTGGGTTCCTGGGTGTTGCTGCTGGCCCAGGCCTTTCCAGCGGTTCCGCTACGTTGATTGTCTAGCCGATGCACGGGCGTAAACCGCAGGACCGATTCTATCTTGGCTTAGGGGCATGCGCCCGGCATATGGGCGAACTGGGCGATGCCTTTCGGCCAGAAGGGCCGTCCGATCCCTTGGATCGCAAGAACCGCTTCCTTCGGCTGCCGACTGCCTTTGTCCCTGCCAGGGGAACCGGGAGCCATACCAATGTCTATGGTGAGGCGCTGTGGCATGGTCTGTTCGATGCCAGTTACACCCGACCTGGCGACTACCTTGTTGTAGGTGCTGGGACGTATTTTATCGCTTCGCAGGCGCCGCTTCTCCCAGTCTTGTGCGTGCGTACCAACCGGACAATCTCGGCTTCGCGGGCGGGCATGCAGACAAACGCGGCGCTGAACGGGTATGGCGGCTACACGCCGAGCGCTAGACGGATGTTGATGGAAAAGTGGCCCGCCAGCGTACTTGGCGACGGACGCTCGGCCAGTTCCTCGGCAGGCCTGCCTACAGACCAGGCGGCGCCGATCTGGGACATTCTTCTTCCGTCTGTCGCGGGCGTTCTTTTGTCCCCTGGTGACATCGTGACCGATGACCTGGGCCGAACGGCGATCATCGCCGGTTCCGAACTTACGAATTTGGGATGGCGCATCAGCGCCAAAATGGCGACGACTTAAATGGCTGATATTTCCGATGTGGAAGGTGCTGTCTCGGACGTTGTTACGTCCATTCTGTATCCCAACGGTTCCGCGCAAGCCAGTGTCGTGGGTTCACTGTGCCGGATCTACCGAGGCTGGCCGACCGCGGCGACGCTGAATGCAGATCTGACCGCCGGCGTGGTGAATATCACAGTCAACAGCGACAATGACGCGGGACGAATCACCACACGATATCTGCAACAATGGCAGACGCGCGCCACGTCGCCGGGCACGACGGTCGGGGTGTCGGGACAAACGCTAACGATTTCGGGGGTTCCTGCCGCCGGCGATGCCGTTGGAGTCGTGATCGATGGGGTGCCCCATGCCTATCGCGTACAACCTGGAGACAGTGTGGACCTGATCGCGGCAAACCTGGGACAGGCTATTCAGGCCACGCGGATGGCAAATTATCAGGGGTTCGCTGTCACCATCCCAGGCGCTCATGCGGTGAGCGCGCACGTTGTTTGCGACAGTCTTGCGTCGGTTGAAACCCGACGCCAGGAAAAGGATATTCGGATCGCCTGCTGGTGTCCGACACCGTCGATCCGAGATGCGGTCGGTGCGGCGATCGACACCGAACTGAGCGGCATGGCGTTCCTGCCATTACCCGACGGGACGCAAGCGCGCGTGAGCTATCGCAATACCCAGAGTTACGATCAGTCCCAGAACGCCCTGCTTTACCGAAGGGACCTTGTGTATACGATCGAATACGCGACGATCGATACGGATATGCTCCCGTCAATGTTGTTTGGCGTGTCTGATCTCGGTGATAATACGACATATATTTAGGTTTTTACGATAATGCATCATTTGGTGGTTATAAAGCGGTTTCTGAATTACGTGCGCGGGGACATCATCGACGACGCTAACAAGGTTACTGAAATTCTTGCGACCGAATACAAGAAGTTCGTGACGAAGATCACCCCACCGAACGCGCCGAAGGGCTGATCCCGATGCCAATTGCACAGCAAGGCAGCGTCAATACGACGTCACTGATCGTACCGGATCTGTATGTTCAGATTGTCGCACCGCAGAACCTGGTCCTAAACGGGGTTCCCACGAACATCGTCGGGGTGGTGGGTACTGCTTCGTGGGGGCCGGTGAATGAACCCGCCATTGTCAGCACAATGGCGGATTACGCCCAGCAGTTCGGTGCGATCATCCCCCGGAAATATGACATGGGAACGCAGGTCGCGACCGCGGTCCAACAGGGTGCCCAGAACTTCCGGTGCGTCCGGGTTACGGACGGGACCGATACGGCCGCGTTTGCCGTCGTTCCAGGGTCCAATGCCTCATTTACCGCGCTTTATACAGGGTCGCTTGGGAACCGGGTCACTTTGACGCTTGGCGCGGGGTCACAACTGAATTCCTGGAAGCTTTCCGTACTGCTGCCAGGCTTCGAGCCGGAAGTCTACGATGGCCTGACCGGCGATGGGGCAGTATTCTGGTCGGGCTTGGCGGAGGCGGTCAATAATGGCCAGGGTCCCCAACGGGGACGCTCGCAGCTTGTGGTGGCGAGCACCGGCGGGACGACGGCATCGCCGGCGGCTTTCTCGCTTTCCCTGGGATCCTCGAGCGCCGGGGCGGATGGCGCGACACAGGTCGGTAGTGTGCAGTTGGTTGGCGTCGATGCGCCCGTTCGTAGCGGAATGTATGCCCTGCGAGGCCAGGGTTGCGGCCTGGGAATGCTGGCCGATTGCGACGATCCGACAACGTGGACCACGCAGGGGGGCTTCGGGCTGCAGGAGGGGATTTACATGGTCCTCACGACACCGGCCGGCGATACGATTCCGAATGCAGTCACAACGGTCGCCGGTACGGGATTGAACACCTATGCCGCCAAGCTGATGTTTGGTGATTGGCTGTGGTGGTCGGATGCCGCCAACAACACAATTCGCCTTGTTTCGCCGCAAGGCTTCGCGGCCGGCCGCCTGGCCAATCTGTCACCGGAACAGTCGAGCCTGAATAAGCAAATTTACGGTGTTATCGGTAGCCAGCGGGCGGGTACCCCGGGATCGGGCCAAAGCACGACGTATTCATCGGCCGACCTGGGTGCGCTGTTGAGCGCGGGGATCGACGTGATTTGCAATCCGCAGCCTGGAGGGTCCTATTGGGGTGTTCGCGGCGGCATCAACACGTCGTCCAACGCAGCCGCAAACGGTGATAACTATACACGACTGACCAACTATATCGCCGAAACACTTGCTGCTGGAATGGGTTTGTATGTCGGACAGGTGATCAACAATACGCTGTTCCAGAATATACGGTCGACGCAATTATCGTTCCTCAACAACATGTATGGACAGGGGTTGCTGGGCAGCACGGATGGCTCCCTGCCGTTCAGTGTGATTTGCGATACGACTAACAACCCGGCGTCACGGACCGGCCTGGGTTACGTGCAGTCCGATGCCCAGGTCCAGTATCAAGCCATCAACGAACGCTTTATCGTCAATGTCGAGGGTGGGCAAACCGTTCAGGTTTCCCGCCAGACATTGCCGACCGGCCAAGTTAACTAGGACATCAACCAGTGGCACTGACAACATTTTCTATCGGCCGCGATACCCAAATTGTCGTTATGGGACCGACGGGTAGGGTCGATCTCAGCCATGTAACGGGCTTCGAAAGCCGACAGATCACAAGCCCGGTCAGGGTAAGCCGGATTGATGGAACCCAGTTGGCCACCGAACTTCCGAAAGGTTGGGAGGGCAGCTTCGAGGTCGAACGCGGCAGTTCGGCATTAGACGACCTGATTTCCACGATCGAGCAGAATTTCTACAGTGGCGGTAGCGTCGCACCCGGAACGATGTATCAATACATCACCGAGGCCGACGGTTCGGTTTCCACCTACCAGTTCGACGGCATTGTCTTCAAGCTGACGAGTGCGGGCGTTTGGAAGGGCGACTCCAGCGTGAAACAGAAGCTGGAATTTTACGCCACGCGGAAGCGGCGGATCTGATGACACCATCGCAGACGATTATCCATGAGGCTACGCGTACATTCGCGGTAACCGATACAAAAGGGCGAAGCCTGCTGCTCCGTCGCCTGACCGCGCTGGATACACTGCGCCTATTCAAGGCCGCCGGACCAGAACTGGCCCAGAACGAGGCCTGGTTGGGGATGGCGGGGCTTGCGTTCTCGGTGGTTGAAATCTCGGGTGTACCGATCCCTGCCCCGAAAAGCGAGGCCCAGATCGAAGGGATCATCGAGCGCCTCGGGGACGAAGGCTTGGCCGCAATCGCGTCGGCGTTGAAGCCTAACGAAGCGGATCCAACCGCGGGATCCGACGTGGGAAACTCGCTCGGCACCCCGTCCTGATCGACTGCCTTTACCTTGTTCGGCATGGGGTGCCGTTCGACGTCGCCTTTTCTCTTTCGACATCGCAGCGAGCGGCGTTCGTTATCGCACTCGGGACCCTGGATGGACACCAATTCGATTGGGCCAGCTATGGCTGGAAGGAGTCGGGGTCATTTGTCACGTAAACGCTGGCCGCCGTTTGTCCGTGCTTGAGGGGGCGCCTAGTCTTGTCACTGAGAAATCGTATCGCATGGTTCCTTCGCATGAAGGATATATTTCGCTTCCCAAGAAGTTTTCTTGCCCCCACAAAGAGCCGGTTTCGCCGACCACGAACGCCGACCGCAGACATTAGCGGCGGATTACTCCCTATTATTCGCGGGACGAAACAGAATATCGCCGCGACACAATCCCTGTCCGCAGCCGGAATTGCATCGGCTGGTGCTGGAAGACCCCACCGCACACCTTCAATGTACAGTTCCGCCGATCGAGAACGCCTACCGAGTGCGTTCTCGGAGGCAGTCAGATCATCCCGTGGAAACATTGCTCCGGCACTTTACGCACGCCCGATCCGCCGCCCATCCGCGAACGCGTCACCCCCAGGACCGCGCCCGTTCGTCAACGGAGGGTATCCGGCGGCTACTGCGCCCGAGGTCCGTTTTCGGAAAATGACGGGGGCCGCGGCGCTTTCGAAAAAACAACTAAAGGGGCAACGCCTGTATGCGACGGCTTATGGCAGTTTGGCTTCGCAACGGACCGGCTTTCCGGCAAGAACTTTCGCCCAAACTCAAATTGCTTTCGCCAAATCGGTGGCACCTCCACCTGGAACGGCGAGCGCCGACAGCGCTTCTTCCGCCAGCGATATAGCGGAGCCGAAGGAGGGCGAACGGCAACACGCGCCAAAAGGCGCTGATCGGGACGGCAAAGCAGCTTCACGCACCACCCTGCATATCGACGGTCATGCGCTTGGGCGATGGACAGTTCAACATTTGGAACGCGTTCTCGGGCGGCCATCCGCCGGGATGACGGGGGTAGACCCGCGCGCTAGTACTCCGAGAAGCAGAGTATCGCCTTTCTAATCCTCCGGAGGTCAGTTTTGCCGAACTCTTATATGCAACTGGGGCCGATCGTTTTCCAGGAATACGAAGTTCCTTCATCCGTCCGCTTCGGCGGTCGCCATCGGGTTGCCGTTCGCACCCTTTCGGGTGGGGCACGCGCGATCGAGCGGCTGGGGCCCGACGACAATGAAGTTCAGTTCGATGGGGTGTTCTCCGGCCCAGATGCCGAGATTCGGGCGGTCGCGTTCGACGAACTGCGACTGTCAGGCCAGGCCGTGTGGCTGGCTTGGCAGAGTTTCAGGCGCCTGGTTGTCGTTAAGACCTTTATTGCCGACTACCACAGCCCGTGGTGGATCAGCTATAAAGTGAGCTGTGTTGTCGTCCGGCAGGCCTTGTCGGATATCGTTCCGGTCCCGATCCTACAGGGAACGCTTGGCTCGGATTTAAGCAACGCGCTGGCGGTTGCATCTTCGTCGGGCGTCTCAATTACGCCATTGCAGTTGGCCCTATCCAGCAGCAACGTGGCAATCCCCGGCACCTTGGATCAACGTGCGGCCCTTGAAACGGTCGAGGCGACTTTAGGTTCTCTCAATAGCCAGATCGACGATCAATCCATACTTGTGACCGGGCCGCCGCCCGCCGATCAGAGCGTGGGGTCACTATCGGACTACGTGACGAACGCGGCGGATTCAGCAGGAATTCTGGCATCAGCGGCCGCGACACGTTGCTATGTCGGACGAATTGGAGTCAATCTTAATGGGTAACGTCTCTCCCGTCCGGATTATCACAGCCATCGGGGGCAATTTGTTTCAAATTGCCGCAACTCAATTGGGAAGTGCCATGCAATGGGTCAACATCGCCCAGGCGAACGGCATCACGGACCCGAACCTGTCCGGGCCCACCGAGCTTGCCATTCCGGCGCTTTCTGCCGCCTTCACGAACGGGGTCAGTCCGCAATAAATGCTCCCCGTTCCCGCCCCCGTTATCGAAGTCACCATTGATGGCACGCCAATATCCGGGCTTCTGTGGGCCTATATTGTCACCACGAACTCCTTTTCGGCGGACACCTACGCATTGACCTTCGCTATCGGCGTTCAACCACAAGAGGACATCGGGTTTTGGTCAAGTTTGACTGCCGGCACTGTCGAGGTGGGGGCAGACTACAATTCCCTTATCACCGGCATAATCGATACGATCCGGATCGATCCTATCCGTGGCGTTGCGACGATCGAGGGGCGAGACCTGTCAGGAAGGCTGGTGGACTGCTACAGGCAGCAGGATTTCGTGAATCAAACGGCATCCGAAGTTGTCTCCACGATCGCGCGGTATCACGGCTTGCCGCCGGTCGTAACGACAACAGAGGGCAATATCGGCCGTTATTATGCGGATGGTTATACCAAACTGTCCCTGGGGCAATTTTCCCGATCCCAGTCAGACTGGGACCTGATCGTTCAGCTTGCCCGTGAGGCCGCTTTCGACGTGTTCGTTCAGGGAACGTCGCTATATTTTCAGCCACCCACATCGGCAACCACTGTCCCTATCGCATTATCTCTGCGCGATGTGCAGGCACTGTATGTTGACCGGAACATCAACATGGCGAACAATTCCAGTGCACAGGTGCAGTCCTGGAACTCTCGCGATATGGTTTCATATTCGAGTTTGCAGGCTCAGCAGTCCGGGGCTTCAGGATCACCTTCGCTTCCGTTCCTGTTTTCAGGGTCGAATTATACCGCCCAACAGGTTACTGATACCATGAGCCAATACACTGCGGAACTGGGGCGGCTTACGACCACCTTACGGATTGAAATGCCGTGGAATGCGGCGCTAACACCGCGCACCATCATCATGCTTAGCGGAACCGGATCCGCTCTTGATACCACCTATCGCGTCGATACCGTGGAGCGCCGGTTTTCCGCGTCCTCTGGTTCCGAACAAACAATTTACGCCTGCCAGGTCTGAGATCGGTATTGATTGGGCGCATTGTGACAAACACACTATCAAACATAATAAAGTCTCATGCCTCTACACTCGATAAATCGATTGGGCAGGTAAAATTTGGAACCGTCGCATCGGTCAATCCAAACGACGCGACCGTGCGGGTCATCGTCCAGCCAGAAGGCGTGCTTTCCGGGTGGCTGCCCATCCTGTCCCATTGGGTTGGCAATGGCTGGGGTATGGCTAGCCCGCCAACTCCGGGCGACCAAGTGGCGCTTATTCCCCAGGAGGGGGATATCGAACAGGGAGTTGTCGTCGGTTGCTTATTTTCCAATAAGCAACTGCCGCCGCCGGCCCCTAGCGGGGAGTTGTGGCTGGTTCACGCGGGAGGAACGTCCTTAAAGATTTGTAACGATGGGACCATCCGCATCAACGGCAATCTGTATGTATCAGGCGATGTTTACGACCAGCATGGGGCCATCTCAGCGCTTCGTCAGCATTACAATACTCACATACACCCGGGTCCGAACAATAGTACGACCAGTCCTCCGACTCCACAGGATTAGAGACGATGCTAGATATTTTCCACAATTGGGGCGAGGACCTCAAAGTTGGAAACGGTGGTGACCTGGCACTTTCATCAGGTTCGGACACCATCAACCAGCGCGTTCTAAGAAGGCTACTGACGAATCCGGGCGATTATATATGGAATCTGGACTACGGGGGCGGTTTAGGAAAGCTTGTTGGACAGCCCGTCAATTCGCGGCAAATCGAGGCTGTGATCAGCACGCAGATTCTTCAGGAAGCTGCAATCCCTGTGTCCCCGGCCCCTCGGATCGTGACCACCGTTACCGACGCTGCCCAGGGCAACGTCGCGGTCAACATCACTTACTCGGACCCCGGCTCGTCTAATCCCGTTACCCTCAACCTCAATGTGGGGTGATCGACCTTGATCCTTAATCTAAAAGGCTTCAGTCAACTTATAGAGGACATGGCGGCCGCGCTCCAGAGTTCGGCCACCGCGCTTATCGATGTGTCCGTGGGTTCGGTGATCCGAGCGGTCTTCGAGGCAAATGCCGCCATCGCGCTGTGGATGCAGTGGCTTATTCTGCAGGTTCTGCAGACAACCCGTGCGTCCACGTCGTCTGGATCGGACCTTGACTCCTGGATGCGGGATTTTGGACTTAGCCGCCTGCCCGCTGTTCCGTCGTCTGGTATCGCGACCTTCTCGCGATACACGCCTAGCCTTTCAGCGATCGTTCCCGTTGGCAGCGTCGTCAAAACGGTGGATGGGACTCTCAGCTTCAGTGTCGTGGAAGATTCTTCGATCTCAATCTGGAACGCGGCGGGATCGGGATATGTGATACCCAGTGGTGTCAACTCCGCTGACCTGCCCGTGGTTTGTATCACCGCGGGTTCAGCTGGGAACGTCCTGTCCGGCACCATCAATGTGATTGCCGCATCGCTACCCGGCGTAGACCAGGTCACCAACACCAATCCACTGACGAATGGCATTGACGCAGAGTCCGATACTGCCTTCCGTAGCAGGTTCCAGGGCTATCTGACGAGCCGATCGCGAGCGACCCCGGGTGCAATCCAGAATGCGGTTATAAGCGTGCGCCAGGGGCTGCGTGTTGTCATCGCGCCCAATACGGCGGGGAACGGCCAGCCCATGGTTGGCGCCTTCCTGGTGGTTGTGGATGACGGCAGCGGCTATCCATCGGCAGACTTGCTTTCCAGTGTCGCAACGGCCATCGAGGCCGTTCGACCAATTGGCACCACATTCACCGTCATTCCGCCCCTGGTGCTAACAGTCAACGTGTCGCTGACCGCGGAATTCGGTGGGAGCGCCCAGGCACCGTCTGACACGTCGGCGATCCAACAGTATATTGGCGGGTATCTGAATAATCTTGGGATCGGCGATACCGTATCCGTTACGAGAATTGCGCAGCAAGCCTATCAAGCGGTCCCGAGGATCGGGAACGTCACAAATATTCTGCTGAATGGCACGCCGTTGGACGTTGTCCCGCCGCCTTATACGGTTATCAAGGCGGGTTCGATCGCGGTTTCCACCAATGGTGGGTGACCTCGGAGATATTGTCGCTCGCCTTCTGGCCGCACTGCCCGGGCGTTGGTTCGCGGGCACCAGTCCGAACCTTATCGGCTTGCTGAACGGTATCGGGACACCCTGGGCGTGGCTATACAGTCGTATCACATACGTCATCCAGCAGACACGGCTTCTTACTGCCACTGAGGAATGGCTCGATCTGATCGCCAACGATTACCTTGGCTCAGCGCTTCAGAGAAAGCCTGGCGAACCGGATGGCGCGTATCGGGTGCGGATCCAGGGGGCGCTTTTATGCGAGGCCGCGACCCGCAGCGGGGTATCGTTGGGCCTACAGGCGCTTACTGGGACCAAGCCGGTCATCTTCGAACCAGGGAATTGCCGCGACACCGGGGGTTATGGCGGGGTCGCCGCTGAATCACCTGCCGGGCCGCCCGGCATGGTCTATGGCGTAGCCGGCGGATGGGGAAGTCTGGAACTTCCCTTTCAGTTTTTTGTCACCGTGGCGCGGCCGGCCTCGGCTGGCAAAAGCACAGTTGCTGGATATGGGACTACGGTGGGCGGGTTCGGCCAGGGGGCTATCAGCTATATCGACCTAGGCCTGCTCCCCGGCCAAGTGACCGATCAGGATATCCAGAACACACTCCACAGACTAATGCCCATGAACGCGGTCGCTTGGCTACGGATTATTTGATTTAATTATCGGATTGGTAAACAGCCACAATGGATCGGAATATTGTCTACCCGGGTAGCATCCCGTTGGACACGGATCTTTTAACAATAAACCTCAACACGATGACTGCGCTGGGCGCGCTCATTCAAGCAACGCTCGGGACCAGTACCGTGGTTGATGGTCTGAACTGCCAGCCGACGAGCCCGCCGTCCATGAGCGTAGTCGTTGGCGCAGGCAGCATAACCCAGATCAGCCCGGTGGATGCGCTGGCCTATGGTTCGATCGGCGCGAATTCGTTGGCGCAGACTGTAAAAATGGGTATCAGTCTGGGTTCTTGTTCGTTCCCAATTGTTGCTCCGGTTAGCGCGGGACAATCGATAAGCTACATTATTGAAGGCGCATTCCAGGAGACGGACAGCGATCCGCTTGTCTTGCCATATTACAATGCCAGCAATCCGGCACAGTCGTTCTCCGGTCCCGCCAATTCGGGAGCCGCGCAAAATACGTCGCGTATCCAACGCGTTCAATTGCAAGTCAAAGCTGGGCAGCCGGCCAATACCGGCGCCCAAGTGACGCCAGCCGCCGATAACGGTTGGATCGGCTTGTATCAAATATCGGTCGCCTACGGGCAAACCCAGATCACGGCGGCCAATATCCAAGTCATTCCGACCGCGCCATTTCTTAACTGGAAGCTGCCGGCGCTTCGGCCCGGTGTGGCGTCTGGTGTTATGAGCTTTGTATCGAACGGCGTGTTCAGCGTTCCGCCCGGCGTGACGCAGGTCGAAGTCGAGGTTTGGGGCGGCGGGTCGGGCAGTTATGCGTCGGTGCCGGGATTGGCCAGCGGCGGCGGTTCGGCGGGCGGATATGCGAAAAGGCTCGTCACTGGCCTGGTTCCTGGTCAAGCGATCGCAGTTACAGTCGGGACCGGCGGCGTTGGTGGGACGACATCTGGTGTGGCGGCGGGTCCCGGTGGGACGTCCAGCTTCGGGCAGATCGTGAGCGCGACGGGCGGGAGCCTTAATTACCTCGCGACGAGCCTGGCACCGGAAAATGGTGCCACGCCAGCCGGAATTGGCATCGGTGGCGACGTCAACTTCACCGGATCGGCGGGACTGGCGGGGATGTTGAACCAGGGTGGGATGGGTGGGGCGGCGCCGATCGGCGGCGGACAAAACAGCGGTACGAGCGGTAATACGGGGAATTTCCCGGGGGGCGGAGCAGCCGGCGCGGGCACTGGCGCTGGCGGAAACACCGCATTTGATGGCGCTGCGGGGGGCGGTGGACTGGTGGTGGTGCGGTGGTAGCGCACACAAACTCTTATCGTTTGACAGGTGATTTATGTCCACGAGTTTAAGTCACGTCTGGAAACCAAGCATCGCCCGCGTGGTGACCATCGATTCCTTCATCCCGGTACCTCGAGGGTCGATCGCATCAGCTCCGGCGCCGCTCAATTGGTCCGCGAAGGATCCGGGCGACACGCTCGACTACATTCTGGATATTGGTCCGGCCATCGTCGGCAATGACGGCGACGCGATCTCGACGGCCAACATAAGTCTTGCTCCGAATAATCCTGGCGACCTGACGTTGCAGAGCACAACGGCTGATGGCTGCCGGATCATTCTTTGGCTATCGGGCGGCCAGGCTGGGACTGTTTACACGGTTACTTTCGCCATCAGTACCACAAACGGGCGATCTCTTCATAGAAGCGTTCTGCTCCCGGTACTGATGTTATCGATACCGATCGCGCCGCCGACAGCAATCATCACGACAGCGGGCAGTGTCATCACGGACCAGAATGGCAATCCGGTATTATCGAGCATTTAAGACTTCGCAGTTTTATGATTTCCAACGGCATACCTACTCATCAGGGCGCCCAAAGGACTGATTTTCATGCCCACGATTGACGAGCTCGCACCGGCCTCTTCTGCTTCCGACTCAGATGAATTCATCGTCAGTCAAGCTGGTATCACCCGAAAAGTCACCCGCGCCCAGGTTCTGACAGGCGTCCAGCCACAAATCGCGGTTCCACCGGCATCGCTGCTGGGCAATTCGGGGACAGCCAGCGCGTCTCCCGAGGTGATTTCGGTCGGCCAGAACCTGTTTTTTTCCGGTTCCACCTTGTCGGCAACTGCTTCGCCATTTGTAATCGACAGTCTGCCAAATGGGATGGTGCCTTCCACGGGTGACCTGATCTCATTGTCCCAGGCCGGTTCCGCGGTTGCTGTCACTTATGGGCAATTCTTGAATGGCATCGCCGGCGTTCCGAACGTAAATATCTCAAATGCACTCGTTACGCCGAACGGCAGTCCCAGCGGACAGCAATTGGGGTCGTTGGTCAGCAAGTTGTTGCCACTTTCGGGCGGGTCGCTAACCGGCAGCTTGACGCTCGTTGGAGCGCCAACGGCGCCGGCGCATGCAGCAAACAAAGCCTATGTCGATCAGCAAAGCGCTAATGCACTGACGCTGGGCGGGGGCTCGCTGACTGGCATTTTGTCCCTTTCCGGCCCGCCACAACACCCACAAGACGCGGCTACCAAGGCCTATGCTGATTCTGTCGGTTCCGTGATGATGCCGTTGTCTGGAGGGTCTCTTTCGGGTTCCTTACTGTTGAGCGGCGACCCTACGTCGCCACTTCAGCCTTCGACGAAACGCTATGCCGATCTTAAAGTGGCGCGGGCTGGCGACACGCTGACCGGTTCCCTGAGCCTGGCCGGTGACCCCGTTTCCGGGCCGCAGGCCGCCACGAAGAACTACGTGGACGTTCAGGTCGCGTCTGCCCTGCCAAAAGCGGGAGGGACACTAAGCGGGGGTCTCTTTCTCGCTGCTGATCCATTAAGCAATGCTCAGGCCGCCACGAAACAGTATGTAGATCAGCGGATACTGAGAAGCGGGGATAGTCTGACGGGTCCGCTGACCCTGGCGGCCGATCCAACGTTCGCGACGCAAGCCGCCACCAAGTCCTATGTGGATTTGCAGTTTTCTGCGTCGGTGCCGAGCACCGGCGGGTCGATGAGCGGCGTACTCCTGCTTGCCGGTGACCCTTCCGGCGCACTCCAGGCCAGCACGAAGCAATATGTGGACTTGCATGTGGCCCGAACCGGAGACACCCTGACCGGCCCGCTCTATTTGGCCGCAAGTCCGACCGCGCCAATGCAGGCCGCCACGAAGCAATATATCGATAGTCAGTTCACTAATGCGATCACTGCCTCAGGGGCCACCCTTACCGGGCCATTGATCTTGGCGGGCAACCCGACGCTGAGTGAACAGGCCGCGACAAAGCAGTATGTGGACACCAAGATATCCAGGACCGGCGACACGCTGACTGGGATGCTGGCGCTCGCGTCCGACCCAACCTTACCCACCCAGGCAGCGACGAAAAACTACGTCGACACGCAACTAGCGGGTTCTTTGTCTCTTTCCGGCGGCACGCTGGCCGGGCCCCTGACACTTCCCGGCGACCCGACCACCGCCGGTCAGGCAGCGACTAAACATTATGTCGACGGCCAGGTGGCAGCGGCCCTGCCTTTGACAGGCGGCTCGCTGAGCGGCGTCTTGTCATTATCCGGCCCGCCATCGGCGGCGGCGCACGCGGCCACAAAGCAATACGTTGACGGACGAGTGGCGGCGGCCCTGCCGATTGACGGGGGCACGCTGACTGGGCCGCTATTGCTTTCGGCGTCTCCCACCAGTCCGTTGCAGGCAGCGACAAAGTCATATGTCGATGCGAACCCTGATTCGCAGGGCGTCATTAATGTCGCCTTGCCGCCGTACAGTGCCAGGCTAGATGGTGTGACAGACGACACCGGCGCGTTTGTGGCCGCCTATATGGCGGCCGCCGCAGGGGCCACCATCTATGTCCCGGCCGGAACGACCGTTTTGCGACAACCTGGAAGTTGGGGCGTATCACTGACCAAGCGGGTCCATTGGAATGTTGCGGGCACGGTGCTGAACGATGGGACGCCGCTCGCCGCGGCCGTTCCGACTGGCGGTGCTCCGGCGGCATTTGTGTTGCCGGGCTTCGTCTCGGGGAACACCTCGATGGGAGTCACGACTTCGCAGGGGTCATCTCAATCCACCGATTTCGCGGTGAGTCAGTCTTCGTACATAGTAAATCACAGTGGCGGCCCCAGTAGTGTCATCACGAATATGCGGGCCGACACGATCATTTACAATAGCCCGGGCAGCTATGTTTGGAACGGTCTGGACCGGTTGATTTGGGCGGGAACCCAGACGCCTTCCGCGACGGCCCCGGCCCAGCACGTCGGACGTTACATCCAGACGCTTCGGCAAGCGGCCCATACCGATGTCAACGGATCATTCCTGCCCCAGCCGCAAATGTGGGGTGCTTGTATCGAGTACCGAGATACGACGGGTCACGCATCAAGCGCCACGAATGCAGCCTTAACGATCGAGATGGACTGGTTCGGTAACGGCGCGGACGACGCCAACACCCGGACGATCCAAAGTCTCGTTATCGGGCAACATAATCTAGCGGGTACGCCGGTCGAACTGGCGACCATCATCGGCGTTTACCTTGCAGCGGGATCCTCGGGCAGTGCAAAGACAGTCTTTGGAATTGGGGTTCCGTTTTCAAACGCGGTCCTGGATACGACGTACTCGCAACAAATCAACAATGCGCCTGTCATCAAGATGGCAGCCGGTCAGGCGATCGCTTTTGAGGGCACCAACAGCAACCGTCTATCTTATGACAGCACGACTAATACCTTAAGGTGGAATCAGGGCACCCTTTCCTATGCGGTCGGAAAGGGCATTTCGGTCGGCTGGGTCGACGTCTATTCCGCGTCGGCGACACTACCGAATTATATATCAGGCAATCTGATCGTTCTTAATGGTTCTGGATCATACTCCATTGGCTTGCCCCCTGCCAATACCGTGGCGGCGGGAACCGGCTTTACGTTTTCAGTCATTGGAACAGGCCAGATCAGTATTCAACCCAATGGCACTGACGGCATAGACTCCGGTCCAATTGTCCTGCATCCAAATGACCGCTACCATATCGTCTCAGACGGCTCCGCTTTCTGGCGCGAAATATTCTGGGTCAATGCGATTTCGCCCCGCATTCTCGGCCCTTTGGTGTTGGCCTCCTACACCGTTGGCAATTTGCCGGTTGGTGTCGCCGCGGGCGCCAAGGCGTTTGCTTCAAACGGGCGCAAGCCCGGCGAGGCCGCCGGGTCGGGAACCGGCGTTGAAGCATTTTTCGACGGCCAGCACTGGATTTCATCCTGCAGTGGTTCTGTTGTGGCTGGATAAGAGCCGTCGTCCGAACAAATTTGAGAATTGAGATCATAGATGCCGACGATTTCACAACTTCCTTCCGCCGCGTCTGTTATCGCAACGGACGAGGTGCCGATCAGCCAGGGTGGAATTGCCCGGTCCGCGTCAATTGGAGAGATTCTGGCATCGACACAGCCAGTTATTTCTATCGGATCGCCGTCTCTTCTTGGTCGAACGAGTCTTGGCGCCGGCAGCCCGGAGGAGGTGAATATCGGTCCAGGGTTGCAGCTAGGGTCTGGCACGCTGGCCGCGAACGGGTTGGATCACGCTTCCTTTCCCTTGCTAACTCAGGTTTCCCCCCAAGCAGACCTAGTGGTTTCAAGCCAGGGTAGTCCTATGCTGATGCAGGCCGCTCTGCTTCGGGGGCTGTTTTCGGCGGGCGCCAATGTCGATATCGATCCCAACGGGGTGATATCGAGCTCAGGCGCTATTGGGGCGGGTAGTTCGATTGATGCATTACAGGTTATCACCGGTCTTTCTTCACAGGATTTGGTTGCGGTCAGCCAATCTGGCGTGGACCGGGCGATTTCCTATTCCAATTTTCTTGACGGAATCACGATCGATCAGGCCCAAGCCGCGGCACCCGCGACGGATGCCGACTGGCTGTGGGTCGCGCAGGGCACAAATGTCATGACCAGACAGACATTCGGTGCAATTTGGTCTTGGCTCACAACCAGAGTTCCCAACTACAAACCACCGGTAGTTGAAATTGCCACCAATACCAACCTCGACACAACCGTGCACAACGGCCGCATTTTGATCTGCAGTCAACCAGTCACGTTAACGCCGCTCACCGCGAATATGGGGAATGGCTTCCAGTGCGAGGTAATCAACGCAAGTAGCGGAAGCCTGACGCTGGGCACGGGATTCGTGACGTCAAACGGCAGCCTTGCTCTGACACCTTGGCAGTCCGCCACTTTGTCCTGTGTGACGTATTCCGGCGGGACGGTCGCTTTCGCATCCATGCCCACCGCTGGGGCTGCCAACGCCTTGCCGGGCCAGGTCGTTAGTGTTTCCAATTCACTCAGCACATCTTCGACGATCACAGTTGCCTGGCAGGCCCCGTCAAGCGGCGGTGCCGTTTCGTCCTATACCGTCCAATATCGGCCAACCGGGACTTCCGCATGGAGCGCCAGCCCTTTGGTGGTCAATGCAACGAGTTACCTGATTGCGGGCCTTCAACCGTCCTCAAGTTACGACATTTTCGTGCAAGCTCAGAATGCCACCGGCGTTGGACTGCCGTCGGGAACCCTGACCGCGGTTACCACGGCTGCATCAACCGGCCTGCCGGCACAAGTCACCGGGCTGGTCGCTAATCCTACAACAAGTAGTTCGGTTCAGCTCACGTGGTCCGGCCAGACGGGGTCAACCGCGGCGACAAGCTTCACGGTATTGTATCGGGTAACGGGGACGGCTAGCTGGACCAGCTGGACCTCGGGCGTGGCCGTCACCACGAGCACGATCTCTGGGCTGCTGGCCGCCACAAGCTATGATTTTGAGGTGGAGGGCGCAAATGCGTCTGGTTCCGGCCCAGCCTCGCCGATCGTCACCGCATCCACGCCTGTGGCCGCTCAATCGGTGACCTCAATCGTTTGGAACGTTACGCCCATCGGCCCTTACACACTGGGAAGCGGGGCGATCGGGATCAATGCCCATGTCTCGCCGGCGACCTCCCCCATCCAATTCGGGTTTTCATCTTCACCTTCGACGCCAGCGTCGAGTTGGACGGCGGCTATCCTCGTCAACACCGACTTGTGGGGTGCTTACGTACCACTTCCACTTACCTCCGGAACTTACTATGCGTGGGCCGAGGGGCTGGATGGGAGTGCCGCGACTGCAAGTGCAACCGCTTTCGTGGTCCAATAGAGATGAGCTTGGTGTTCATCCGGCCCGGAGTCCCAATGGGGATTGGGGCCAATAGGCTGGCTTTCTACGCACCGCTTGCGGCAAGCACCGCAGCAGGGTCTTCGCAATCCCTTCCGCAAATCGTATCGAATACGACGGCCTGGTGGGATGCGAGTGCCCCGACAGGGTTGCTGGGCCCCGGCGGCGCGCCAGTGACCGTCTGGAACAGCGGGGGCACGGCACTCATCGACCTGACCGGCGGGGGCACGCAACTCGTTCCCTTCTCTACCCCCTCATCTTCAAGTCTACCCGTTGCGTTGCCGCATCTTTGCGGCCTGTTGGGCGGTGTTGGTTTCCCGGTCGCTGAACCGAATTTGTTGCAGCCGGCACTAGATCCCAGTGCCGGCTGGCAGATTTCGGGTGCCACCATCAATTCCGGTTCGAGTTGGACCTGGTTTATGGTTTGGTCCCGGCCAAACTGGCGCCAAGGCACCAGCGTGGACGGCGGGCCGATCACCCTTATGACGATCGGATCCCAGCCTATTCTACAGATCGATAGCAGCGGAGGCGCCAATCGGCTTGTCCTGTTCCCGGGAAGTGGGCAGATCATCGTGACCACCGCAATGACCCGGCGGCACACGCATTCGTTTCTTCTTCGCTACACGCCTGTCTCGGGGGCGGACTTGTGGCTGGATAATGTCCAGGTCGCGCAAGCGGTGCAGCCATCCGGGGCGAGCTTTTCAGGCGGGGTATTGCTGCTGCATGACGGCTCCGGTTTCGGTGCGGCACAGTGCTGGTTCCATGAGGCAGCCGAATGGAGTCGTTCCCTTTCCGATAGCGATGTCGCGTTGGTCTTATCGTATGCCGGACGGTGGCTGCGTGGCGTGCGGAAGGGAATTTATTTACTTCTAAACGGGCAATCCAACGCAATCAACTACGCTTTGAACGATGGCGCTGCCGGCTTATTGGCAAAGGGAATTGCGTGGTATCTAGGCGCACTCGCCTATAATGTTCTGGCCACAACCGGTAGTCCATCAAGCTATACCATGCAAAGTGGCCACGGCATCTACGCGGTCAGCACCGCGGGTTATCCTGGTAGCTTTGTTCAAGACCCTGGTGACGGATCCAATCCAGCCGGCTGGCAACTTGGTGCCGACGGCCAGGCAGTACAGCAGGCGGTTTCAGATTTGCCCGCCGAGGATATCGCTGACTTGTGCGGATTCATTTGGCCGTGGAATGAGACTGACAGTCTGCGGCAGTATAGTGAATATGCTACATTCGAGGCGGCGGCGCTTCGGTTTCTTACATTGCTGCGCACGATGGTTGGAGATACCAGCAACCGCATTCCACTCGTTTGGTGGAACGCTATCCCTTATGGATCGGCTGACGGCGTTACGATGCATCGGCAGGTGGTCAAAGCGATCGCATCGAACCAGAGCCAGAATGTCATCGTTGGAAACCCCCAGACAAGTGACAGCAACCCTCGTGGATCAACGTGGGATCCGGCGACAGGTGTTGCCACGGGGGGCGACCCGTCTCACCGGGACAGTGCGGACAATCAGCGGTTCGCAATGCTTGCCGCGCCCGTTATCGCGCAACGGCTTTCCAGCGGTGGGTTTGCCGATTCCATTACCGCGATTCCTACGGTCATGCCTGAAGCCGGGGGTCCATCCATCGCGCATGTATACCGACAAACCAGTACGACATTAATTCTGACTATCGTCCACGATAGCGGGACAGACCTTAAAGTTCCGTTACAGGCCGCCCAGGGCCTTGGGTTCGCGGTCATGGACGGAGGGGCACCCGGCAATGCAGGTACGATTGTGTCAGCCACTGCTTGCGCCAGGGTGGACTCGACGCATTTGAAGATCACGCTCGGTGCAGCGCTTCAAAACCCCTCCAGCGCCTGCCAGTTGTTTTACCCATACGGCCCCTCCCAAATCGGCCGCGGCAATGCCATCACCGACAATTTTTCTGATATACCTATGCCCGCGGGCTGGGACATCGGAACCGATCTGGGCGCTAGCTGGCAGTTGGACTGTCCGCTGGCGGCGACTTTTTCCGGCATCCCTCTTTCAGACTCTCCAACGTAGGGGCCTACTGCCCCGCTGTCCTTGGGCTTTTCCTCCGTCCTGGCTCCGCCTAGGCTGTGACGCAGAAATATGGGGGAATGTCGAATGCGGTCCGCGGATGCCATCGTCGAAGTACTCAAGCGGGAAGGCGTATCGACGCTGTTCTGCTTCCCGACCACATCTCTGATTGAGAACGCTGTCGCTGCCGGTATTCGCCCGATCATCTGCCGGCAGGAGCGGGTCGGCGTGGATATGGCGGACGGCTTTGCGCGTGTGACGAACGGCAAACCACCCGGCGTATTCATGATGCAATACGGCCCCGGATCCGAAAACGCGTTTCCGGGCATTGCAACGACCTATTCCGATAGCGTCCCAGTCCTTTTCCTTCCACTGGCGCATGCTCGGGATCAATCTCAGGTTTTTCCGACTTTCCGCTCCAGCCGCACTTATGCCTCGGTCACCAAGCAGGTCGAAGAGATCATGGTGCCCGAAGCCACAACCGCCGCCATGCGCAGGGCCTTCAACGCCCTGAAGAATGGGCGTCCAGGGCCAGTGATGGTCGAGGTTCCTCGTGACATCGTCAATTTGGACGCGGGTGACGAGGCGAACGCCTACCGCCCGATTGCTCCGACCATTTCACTCCCTAACCCCAGCGATGTCGATGCGGCAGCCAAGCTGTTGCTCGCCGCGTCGCGTCCCATGATTCTCGCCGGACAGGGTGTCCTCTATGCCGAGGCATCCGATGAACTGACCGAACTCGCGGATCTGCTGCAAGCACCGGTCATGACAACCGTGGACGGTAAGAGTGCTTTCCCCGAAGATCACCCCTTGGCGCTTGGTTCGGGTGGTAACACCTTCAGCGGACCCGGGCGGCTGTTCCTTTACACGAAGACGGATTTGATTTTCGGGATCGGATGCGGGTTCACCAAGCATCCACTGACGACACCACCTTTGCCGGGTAATGTCCCGATCATCCACGGCACCAACGACCCACGCGATCTGCATAAGTCGTATCAAACTGAAGTCGCGTTACTTGGTGACGCTAAACTCACCCTGATTAGTTTGATTGCGGCGGTGAAGGACCGCCTCGGTGGCAAGCTGCTTAACCGCTCCCCCGCCGCGGAGTTGGCCGCTGAGCGGGAGGCATGGTTAGGCCGTTGGCACGCCAAGCTGACCAGTTCCGAAACGCCCATGACACCTTATCGCGTCATGTCAGAGTTCATCCGTGTGGTTGATCCGGCCGAGGCGATCGTGACCCACGATTCTGGCAGCCCACGCGATCAACTCCTGCCGTTTTATCGTGCGACCCGCCCGCGTGGTTATCTGGGTTGGGGGAAATCGCACCAGCTTGGAACCGGCCTGGGGCTGATTATCGGCGCCAAGGTTGCAGCCCCCGACAAATTCTGCGTCAACTTCATGGGGGATGCAGCGTTTGGAATGACCGGCCTCGACCTGGAAACCGCGGTTCGTGCCAGCATCCCCAGCCTGACCATTGTGTTGAACAACAGCACGATGGCGATTGAGATCCCGCATATGAAACTGTCGCACGAAAAACATAAGGCGCGGGACCTTGGGGGCAAATATGCCGACCTGGCGAAGGACCTGGGCGCATGGTCGGAACGCATTTCCGATCCAGGCGACGTCGCCAACGCCATTTTGCGTGCCAAACGCGCGACGGAGAACGGGGAGACAGCGTTACTGGAATTCATGACCAGCGCCGAAACCGACTTCTCCCATCGCGGGGGCGGGCCGGCTTAGAGCCTGTTAAGTGCAGGTTGAACCTATCAGACTCTAACTCACTTTGTGTGAAAGGGCGATCGTCTGAAGTCGGATCAACCTCAGACGATCGCCCTCCAGGCTACCGGCGATACGGAAGCGGCAGCAGCGTCCTGATCGGTAGCTTGATCAGGACGCCGGCATCTTTGACGATGATCGTCGCGCCGGGCGCATGATCCAGGATCATCTCCCGGCAAGCGCCGCATGGCGGCACTACGGCCAACTCTCGATTTTCCTCCTCGGGTTTGGGATGCCTGACAGCGACCGCGGTCAGGATTGTTCCATCCCCGTCCAGGACCGCACGGCCGAAGGCCACCGCCTCGGCGCACACCGAGAGTCTGCCAACCGTCGTCCCGATATGAAGGCCGGTCCAAATGCGGCCGTCCCGAGACCGGATCGCGGCTGCGACCATGTGCCAGAACGGCCGGTAGTGCTTTGCCAATACCGCGTTCGCAGCAGCGACCAATTCATGGTCACCGTCTGTCAGTGCGACATCGGGCGCAATGGCATCATTCAGCCGCTTCGGCTTCCTCGGTATCATCGGCGGTTGTCAACATCGTGTTGGCGATGACACCTGAATGTTCCCGCACCTTCACCTCGATGGCGTCGGCAAGAGTGCGATGATCGCGGAGGAACTGCTTTGCGTTCTCCCGCCCTTGCCCGATGCGCTGACTGTCGTAACTGAACCATGCACCAGACTTTTCCACAACGGCAGCCTTCACGCCAAGGTCCAACAACTCACCGACCTTGCTGATGCCTTCGCCATACATGATATCGAACTCGACCTGGCGGAACGGCGGCGCGAGCTTGTTCTTCACCACTTTGACGCGGGTCTGGTTCCCGACGACCTCATCACGTTCCTTAATCTGGCCTATGCGACGGATTTCCAACCGGATCGACGCATAGAACTTCAGCGCGTTGCCGCC
>DNXO01000042.1:209943-235470 GCA_003506895.1 Acetobacteraceae bacterium
TCGGGATTGCCGAACATCACGCCAATCTTCATGCGGATCTGGTTCAAGAAGATCAGCATGCACTTGCTGCGGCTGACACTGCCGGTGATTTTGCGTAGGGCTTGGCTCATGAGCCGGGCATGCAAGCCCATGTGGCTATCGCCCATCTCCCCTTCCAATTCCGCGCGCGGGACGAGCGCCGCGACACTATCGACGACCAGCACGTCGATCGCGCCTGAACGCACCAGGGTATCGGCAATTTCCAGTGCCTGCTCGCCTGCGTCAGGCTGGCTGATCAATAGGTTATCGACGTCTACCCCCAATTTCCGAGCATAGGTGGGGTCCAGGGCATGTTCCGCGTCGATGAAGGCGCAGGTGCCGCCGCGCCGCTGGGCTTCGGCGATTGCATGCAGCGCCAGCGTCGTCTTACCGGAACTTTCTGGGCCATAAATCTCAATGATACGACCCCGCGGCATTCCGCCGATACCGAGCGCCAAATCGAGACCGAGGGAACCGGACGGAATGACTTCAATCTGCTCATCCCCGCTCCGCGCGCCCATGCGCATGATCGAGCCCTTACCAAAAGCCCTCTCGATCTGTGCCATGGCAGCGTCGAGCGCTTTATTTTTTTCCATTCCGTACATTCCTTAATTCGATAACAACGCAGGCTCGGCGGGAGCCATTTACACGCACAGGATGTTTATTTGCAACCCACGCGTGCATAACTCTATCGCTCGAATCCGACTATCTTTGTACTCATTATGTTCCCAGAAGGGCGGGGACGCAAGAACCTTCTGTGAACATCAATGCGGCTTTTGGCCGTGGGACCAAAGCTATAGAGTGGCGAGCGGGCTGTATGCCTTTGGATGATGGGCTTAGGATCCCGATTCGGGGAAGGCCTTAGCAACGGTGCAGCAGCCCCTGCCGCAAAATCTTCGCTATGTTGGGATGGGTGTCTGCCACCTCAGCCAACCGGATGCCGGGATTTCTGGAGGCGCCAGACGTATGCGACGATCTCGGCCACGACCTTGTAATAGGCGGCCGGAATTTCCGTATCCAGTTCAAAGCGATACAATGCCCGCGCGACGGGCGGATTGGCGACCAGCGGGACGCCATTACGCGTGGCAACCTCCCGGATTCGCGCCGCGACCGCATCGGTACCCTTGGCAACGATCCGTGGCGCTGCGCTTTTCACCCGATCATAAGTCAAGGCGACCGCATAATGGGTGGGGTTGGTAATCACCACCGTCGCCCCCGGGACCTTTGCCATCATCCGCTTGCGTGCCCGCATGACGCGAATGCGCCGTATCCGCGCTTTGATATGTGGGTTCCCGTCAGTGTCCTTCAGTTCATCACGAATATCCTGCTTGCTCATCCGCAAATCGCGGGCGTGGCGAAAGCGTACCCACATGAAATCAATGCCCGCGGCGATCCCCTGGACCAATAAGCCAGCGGCAAGTAAATGAAAGATCGGCTTGACCATTGCCGACAACAATTGCCCTGGGTCCGCTCCGGGCAAATGCATCAAAGCCTGCCAATCTCCATTGGTGGAAATTCTGAAAGCTATAAGCAGCAATCCTAACTTGACCAGGGATTTCGTCAGTTCGACTAAACCACTGAAGCCAAAAATGCGCTTAACGCCGGATACCGGATTGGTACGATGCAACTGAGGCGTCAGTCCACCAAGATGCAGGAGAAATCTCGTTTGTAGTAATACCGCAGCGGACCCCGCGATCATGGCTGTGAGTAGAAATGGGGAAATTGCCGACAATACCTCGGTTGCGGTTAAGCGCATCCGCGGCAACCCGAGCGCCGTTTCCTGTCCCGCCGTTGAGAAGGCCAGGATCATATATGCAAGAAAATGCCGCGTAGTGGCCTCTAGCCGGTAGGCCAAGGCCGCCGCCACGACTGCGACGGTTACAAACGCAGCCATCTCCCGCGATACCGGCACCTGGCCGTCATCGCGGGCCTGATCCAAGTGCCTGGCTGTCGCCGTTTCCGTCCTATCCCCAGTCTGATCGTCGCCGGCCATCAGTAACCGCCGCCGGGAAGCGCGGTCATGAAGACGGCGACCTCATTGCGCCAGGCCAGGACAATCGCGCTCGACGTCATCGCAAGCAGTACCAGGCCAACCATGATCTGTCCTGGCATCGACACAAAGTAGATCTGCATACGCGATACGATCCGCGTGGTGAGTCCCATCGCGAGGTGCCAGGCGACCGCCGCCACGACAAAAGGCGACGCGAGTTGTACCGCCAGACCAAACTCGACGCCGGCGGCATGGATCGCAGCCCTGGCGTTTTCCCCGAGTGGCAACATGTGGCCTGGAGGAATGAGCCGGAACAGCCCCGTCAGTGCTATGAGTGGAAGGGTGTAGAGATTTGTCGCCAGCACCACCACCGGTATGCCCAAAGCAAATAGCTTTGCTAACGCGCCGGACTGCGCGCCCAGTTCGGGGTCAGGCTGCAAGACAGATGAAAGCCCCACTAGGTATCCGATGAACTGCGCGGCGACTGGCAACGCCAGCACAACGACCCGGGCGATCCAGCCGAAGGAGAGACCGGTTACCACCTCTCCCGCGATCATCAATGCCAAATCCAGGCTGGCCGTCGGCACCGGCGGGACCGTGGGTTGAACCGCAGGCAAAATTAGAATCGTGATGCCGAGCGCCAATCCAATTCGGACGATCGCGGGCGCTTGGGCTTCGCCCACGCCCGGCAGCAATACCAATGCCGCGGCAACCCTGGCCAACACCAGGACAAAGGCGGGCGCCCAACTCAGAATCTCCGACGCATCGAAAGTCACGACCCACCGATTGCGACGATCCGGTCAAAGACGCGATAAGAGAAGCCGGCCAACGTCGCCGTCATGAATGAAGCAAGCATCATCAACGTCAGGCCAATCGCGAAAATTTTCGGTAAAAATGCCAGCGTGGACTCATTTATCTGCGTAACCGCTTGTATAAATGAAATTATCAGGCCGACTATCAATGCTACACCGAGTATCGGAAAGCATAGCTTCATGGTTACGATCATGCAGTCGTGTATCAATGCTCCGACATCTGCCTCATTCATGGCTCAGATCGGCATCTTGATAATGTCTTGATATGCCTGCACCACGCGATCGCGGATGGCCGTCGCGGTCTGCAAAGTCATCGCTGCGTGCGATAGGGCGGTCACAACTTCCGTAAGGTTCCCACCGCCGCTCATCGCCTTCATGGCCTGATCGTCCGCTGTGTGCCCCGTTTGAATCGCTTGATCGAGCGCCTGTTGCACCGCGCCGCCAAAGCTTCCAGGCGCGTCCGCGGTCGCGTTCCCGAGGGCATTCTTTGAGTATGCCTGGGCGGCAGCAGATGGCGTAATGACGATTGTTGGTATCGTCGTCATTTCAGCAGGTCGATCGTCTTGTTGAGCATGCTGCGCGTTGCCTGCATGACCGAAAGATTGGCGCTGTAAGAGCGCTCGGCCTCCCGCATGTCCATGATTTCCACGAAGCTGTTCACATTTGGCAATTTGACATACCCCTGCGGATCAGCCGCCGGGTTCGCCGGATCGTAGCGCAACTGTAGATCGCCGTTATCGACGCCTATATTCTTAACCCGAACAGTGTCCACGCCCGCCGCCTGATCGACCGCACTTTCAAACGTGATGGTTTTGCGACGGTATGGATCGGCGCCAGGGGCAGAACCGGTTGTGTCCTGATTGGCTATATTCTCAGCAATAACCCGAAGGCGTGTGGTTTGGGCATCCATTCCCGTCGCGGAAACATTTAATGCCTGATTGAGGTCGTTCGCCATGGCTAGCCCGACCGACCCAGCGCCATACTGAACATCTCGGTGTATTTCTTCCATACCGTGGTCACCAGCGACTGCGTGGTCTCGGTATCCGCAATCTTGGTCAACTGCTGGTCCAGCGTGACCGCATTCCCATCCAGGGCGCGCGCCGCAGGAGGATTTTGCGTGAGAGGCGCCGATCCGGTCGGCAGCGTTCCCTCCATATGGCCGGACTGCGTCCGAGCGGGTTGGACCGCGCTATATCCGGATAAAACCTTTGCAAACGGCTCGATATCCCGCGCCTGAAATCCGGGTGTATTCGCATTGGCGATGTTTGCCGCCAGCACGCTTTGACGCTGCGCTGTCCATGCGAGGCGCTTTTCCGCCAGAGCAAATAAGCCGATTTTGGTCGGGTCCATATCGATAACCTGACACGGAATCCTTAACCAAACATTAACAGCTCCGGTTAGGCGCTTATTTACTTTGTTCGAGATTAATGGAGATCTTGCTGAAGAGTGCGGTCCCCATGCAAACGAACTTCGATCCGCTCAAATGATCGGCGCATCAGTCATCCCGGCGATCGGCGTTCTGGCGGGCGTTGTCGGGCTGGTCCTGATCGCCGGCCGGCTTGCCACCCGCCTCCCATTCAGACCGCAGATCGGCGCTGGACGAACTCTTGTTCTGCGTGAATCGGTCGCGCTTGACCCAAGGCGCCGTGTCCATCTGCTCCAATGCGGTCAACGTCAGGTCGTTCTTCTGACCGGCGGGTCGCAGGATGTCGTTGTGGGATGGATGAAAGAGACATGAAGCGCTTCGGTTGGGGCGTTCTGGGCCTATTAATCGCGATGCCGTCCCTGGTTCAGGCACAGTCGGTCAACATCGACCTCGGGGCCACAGGACAAGCCGGCGCAACCGCGCGCATTGTACAACTGACAGCGTTGGTCACCGTGCTTTCGTTGGCGCCGAGTATTCTTGTCATGACGACGGCATTCACACGCATCGTGATTGTCCTTTCGTTGCTTCGAAATGCGCTCAGCACGCAGGGGACACCGCCCAACATCGTCATCGTCGGGCTGGCTCTCTTTCTTTCGTTTTTCGTCATGGAACCGGCAATGAACCAAGCCTGGACCGAAGGCATCCAGCCGATGACGGACGGCCGCATATCCGAAAGCGAGGGGTTGCGCCTCGCCGCGGAGCCATTTCACACATTCATGGCCGAGACGGCCCGCGACGCCGATCTTAGATTCTTTATCGGATTGGGGCATATCGATCCAACCGATGCGGCCGATCCAGCACCATGGCGCGCACTTGTGCCGGCTTTCATCGTCGGCGAGTTGCGCCGGTCGTTTGAGATGGGGTTTCTGATCTTCCTGCCGTTCCTGGTGATCGACATCGTTGTCGCCAGCGTGCTCATGAGCCTCGGCATGATGATGCTGCCGCCGAGCGCGGTGTCTCTTCCGTTCAAGCTCATTTTCTTCGTCATGATCGATGGATGGCGCCTGATTGCCGGCAGCCTGATTCAAAGTTTCATGGTGGGCGGTCCCTGACTTGAACCGCCCAGTCACGAAGTCGGGTTGCCGCCAATGCACCTGTGTCGCCAAATTGATAAATTTCCGTCAGAAAGACATCGTCATCTGCAAACGATTCTTTCCGGAGGATAATCCGTGCTTCCACCCAAGGCGCCTTCCTGGATGTCAGAGTTCCGCAAATTCATCATGCGGGGCAATGTCGTCGATTTGGCCGTTGGTATCATCATCGGCGCGGCTTTCACCGGCGTAGTCAGCAGTCTGGTCAAGGATGTGTTCAATCCGCTGCTCGGGCTGGCCACCGGAGGCGTGGATTTCTCGAACGTCTTTGTTGCGTTGAACGGCCAGCACTATGCAAACTTGGCCGATGCCCAGAAGGCCGGCGCGCCGACCCTGAACTTCGGCTTGTTCATCAACGCGATCATTCAGTTCATGATCGTCAGTTTCGCGGTGTTCTGGATCGTCAAGGCATTGACGAAGCTCAATGTTCGTCAGGATGCAGCCCCGGCCGCACCTTCAAGGAGCGAGGTAATCCTGGGAGAAATCAGAGATCTTTTGAAGGCGAGGCCATAACAAAAAGCCGGGTGGCGACGGCCACCCGACTTCAACCGTCATCAGTGTACGGAAACCGGAAGCATCTCGTGTTGCACAACCGCGGCGACCGCGACATCACGGTTTTCCGTAATTGCCATCGGGGTTCCGTCCGCGGCGTGGATCGCAAAGCCCTGAACGCCATTAACCATCACGGGCTTGACGTACGCGATGTGCGATACCCCAAGCGCGGCCAATTGTTGCTCCGACAAATGCCGAACATCGAACACGACGGCCTCTTGAGGGGCGCCGGAGATGGTGTCGGACGGATTGCTTGAATCGATATTCATTGGTTCTGTGTCCCTCTTTTGCGGCAACCTTTCCAAAAGCGCTGCCGTTGCTGTTTTCGAAGCGGACCCCAAGGCACCCGCTGCTCCTACTTCCCCGATCTGCTCTCAACGACGGGAGTCAGACTGGAACCGTTTGGCCGTAGCGCCGAACCGGAGGCATTTCGGGTAATCGGTATGGTCTTCACCCGAACCTCTGGCTGCGGCTTCGCCAGGTCGATATGCAACAGGCCATTGTCTAGCCAAGCACCTTTGACCTCGATACCCTCGGCCAAAACGAATGACCGCTGGAACTGCCGGGCGGCTATGCCGCGATGGAGGAAGATCCGGCCCTGGCTGTCGTCTGTCTGCCGACCGCGGATAACTAGTTGGTTATCTTCCTGCGTGATCTGTAGGTCGTCCATGGTGAAACCGGCGACGGCAAGGGTTATGCGCAGCCCAGTCGGGCTGATCTGCTCGATATTATATGGCGGATACCCGTCCGATGACGTTTTTGCAGCCCGCTCAAGCATCTGCTCGAGATGATCGAAACCCAGAAACAGCGGCGACGTAAACATTCGGGTGGACAAGGCCCCCTCCTACGAGCGAAGCGAATACCGGAACCCTCTCGAGGCATCCCGGCTGGGAGAGCATCTTGGCGCCCATGGCCGTACTTGCAAGAGGGATATGATCTCGGGGCCAAGCAAAGAGTTGATGCGACGTTGATCGACGGCGGCCGCAACGCTAGATGCAGCGTTATCATGAGCATCGAAACCACCACGACGTCCACCGACACCCTGCCGATCCTGATCGCGCCCCATCAGATCCTGAAAACCCGTGCTCTCCCGGTAAAGCCGGCGGACGCGGATCTGGTCCGCGACCTGATCTCCCGCATGTTCGCGACGATGTATAAAGCCCCCGGGATCGGCCTCGCCGCGCCGCAAATCAGCCACAGCCTGCGACTTGTCGTCATCGACCTGATGCCGAACGAGAAAAGGCAGCCGATCTGCCTGGTCAACCCGGAAATTGTCGCGCTCAGCGAAGAACTGGCAACACGCGAGGAGGGCTGCCTGTCCCTCCCCAACCAATACGCCGACATCACCCGTCCGGCTCGGGTCAAGGTTCGCTACTTCGACGCAACCGGAGCGAAGCGGGAGATCGAGGGCGACGGCCTTCTGTCCGCCTGCCTGCAGCACGAGATCGATCACCTGGAGGGCGTTCTGTTCGTCGATCACCTATCGGCGCTGAAGCGGAATATGATCATGCGCCGTCTAGGCAAGGAACAACGCCAGAATCAAGACGAGCGAAAGCGGTAGCACCATGCGCATCGCCTTTATGGGCAGCCCGGATTTCGCCGTTCCCGCCCTAAAGGCTCTGCATCGGGCCGGACATACGATCGCAGCGGTTTACTGCCAGCCGGCCCGCCCCGCGGGCAGAGGCCAAGCGTTACGCCGGAGCCCTGTGCATGTCGCCGCCGACGAGCTTAGCCTTCCAGTTCGTACCCCGGCCCGTTTACGAACTGACCTGGACGCGCAGGCTGCCTTCGAAGCCCTTGATCTCGATGCCGCCGTGGTGGCGGCGTATGGCCTGATCCTGCCGCAAGCCATGTTGGATGCGCCCAAACGCGGGTGCCTGAACATCCATGCCAGCTTGTTGCCGCGCTGGCGGGGCGCGGGGCCGATCCAGGCCGCCATTCTGGCCGGAGATACCGAAACCGGCATCACCATCATGCAGATGGAAGCCGGTCTCGACACCGGGCCCATGCTGTTGCGTCGAAGCGTACCGATCGCACCGACGACTACCACCGCCATCCTTCACGATACGCTGGCCGACCTCGGCGCAAACCTGATCCTGGAGGCGTTATCGTCCTCGCCTACCCCGGTTGCCCAATCGGAATCCGATGCAACCTATGCTCCGAAGCTCAACCGAGAGGACGGTCGCATCGATTGGACACGCCCAGCCGCGGCCATAGACCGGCAGATCCGGGCGTTCGATCCATGGCCCGGCACATTCACCATGCTCAACGGACAGCCCTTCAAGATAATTGCCGCAACGCCGGTCGAGGCAACTGGCATTCCCGGCACGACACTGGACGCCGGACTGACGATCGCCTGCGGTGATCAGGCCCTCCACTTATCCAAAGTCCAGTTGCCCGGTCGCGGTGTTCTTCAGGCCGACGCATTCCTGCGGGGCCACCCCGTCCCCCCCGGCACCGTACTTGGATCATGACACGCTGGGCCTTGCTGCTTGAGTATGACGGAACCCCGTTCGTAGGTTGGCAGCGCCAAATCAACGGTCTTTCGGTGCAAGAGGTGCTGGAACAGGCTGCCGCCAACCTGAACGGCGCCCTGCCCGTCGCCAGCATCGTTGCCGGCCGAACCGACGCCGGTGTCCATGCGGAAGGTCAGGTCGCGCATATCGACCTGCCGGACGGTCATCGTGCCAAGTCTGTACGCGATGCCCTGAACTACCATATGAAACCGCATCCGGTCGTGGTGCTACAGGCCTCGCCCGTCTCCGAAGACTGGAACGCGCGTTTCTCCGCCAATCACCGGGCCTATCGGTTCCGCATCCTCAACCGCCGCAGCCGGCCCGCTCTGATGGCCGACCGCGTGTGGCACGTCCCACACCCGCTGGACGCGGTCGCCATGCACGAAGCGGCGCAGTTGCTTCTCGGGCGGCACGATTTCACCTCGTTCCGCGCCGCGTCCTGCCAAGCCAAATCCCCAATCCGCACGCTGGACAGGCTCGATGTCGTCCGACGCGATGACATCATCGAGGTCGTGACCGAGGCGCGCAGTTTCCTTCACCACCAGGTGCGCAATTTCGTTGGCACGTTGAAACTGGTGGGCGAAGGCCGCTGGCCAGCCGAACGTGTCGTATCCGCGCTGGCAGCCCTCGATCGCGCAGCCGCCGGTCCCACGGCGCCACCGGACGGCTTGACGCTGATCCGTGTCGGCTATCCCGACAACCCATTCTCCGATCAGGACGTCAGTGCGATAGCCAACGATGCCAGGAAAATGCCGATCGACTGATCGAGCACGACCAACCAGATCGCGGTCAATGTCCCAACGCCAAATGCCAGCCTCGTGGCATACCATTCCAGCCAAAGCGCCCAGCCGAGCGTGATCAGTTCGCACGCCTGATCGATGACCGCCGGCGCCCCGAGCGTGCCGGGAATGCCGCCGACGATGACCAGAACGCCTTCCACCACGTTGCACCAGTTCCACAGCACGATGTAGCGGCCCCAGCGCTCCGCCTTGCCAATCATCGGTGCCAGGCGGTGTGTCACCTCGACGAACACCAGCCAACCCAGCACGAACACGATCACCTCGCGCCCAGCCGAATGGAGCGGTTCCTTTGGCATGCCGTCCACCGCCCAGGACATCAACATCCGGACGATCACCGCCGGCAGCGACAGACCGATCGCCCAGAAGCTCCGAATAATCGTTTGGTGATCCCCGGAAACCAGCACAACGCCATCCGGGCGCCCACGCGCAAGTCGCAAGGCCGCGAACAGGCCGGACGTGACCGTGGACACTGCGCTCATCCCAGCCCGTGTACCAGCAATCGCGGGCCCATCACCACGACCACCGTCGCCAGATTCACCAGAAGTACCAACACCACCGCTCGGAATCGGGACAGCCAAAGCGCGTTTCGGGCCAGGAACCAATGAAGCCACAGACCATACGAGCCCAGGCAGCCGAGCAGAATCAGGCTTGCGGCATCCTCGGCCAGGCCCAAGGTAATCGCCACACTGAGTGGGACCAGGATCAGGCAGGCCAGGATCGGCAGAATCCACTCACACCAGTTGAACGCGGTGGCAAACCGAACCCAGGCATCCGTCCGCTTCCACACTCTGGCCAACTCGTAGGAGACGACAGCCGGCGTCAGCAGCGCACACAGCGTCATCGCCAGATCCGTCAGCGCACGCCTTGGCCCTTCGGTGAAAAGTCCCACACCGGCGCCAACCAGGGGAAATGCAACCAGAGGCGCCAGACTGGAGAGGAAGGACTGTGCATCGCCGCCAAAGCAGGCGATGCCATCGACCCGCCCGCGGGCGACTCGCCACAATCCGACCAGGACGCTTTTCCGTGGAACCGCGCCGCGGCTCATGCCAAGAAGGCCGCGACGATGTCCCGGTAGATCCTTGCCAAATCGCGCAGTTCAGCCACCGGAACGCATTCATCGACCTGATGCATCGTCGCACCGACCAAACCGAATTCCGCAACCGGACAATAATTGGCGATAAAACGCGCGTCCGAGGTGCCGCCGCCAGTGTCCAGCTTGGGATCGATCCCGGTCGCGCCCTTGATGGCGTCTCGCAGGATATCAACCAACGGCCCTGGCTTGGTAACAAACGATTCGCCGCTGACCGAAGCCTCCAGATCGAACCGGTCCGCGTATCGCGCCACCGTCCCACGCACCCACGCGATCAGCGAGGCGCCCGAATGCCCATCGTTGAACCGGATATTCAACGCGGCACGCGCGGACGACGGTATGACGTTCGTCGCGCTGTTTCCCACGTCGATGCTGACCACCTGTAACGACGACGGCTCAAACCAGTCCGTTCCGGCGTCCACCGGCGCCGACGTCAGTGCATCCAGCACTCGGATCAGCCTGTGAACAGGATTATCGGCCCGATGCGGATAGGCAACATGCCCCTGGGTGCCATGCACCTCGATCGTCATGTTGACGCTGCCGCGTCGGCCGATCTTGACCATGTCGCCCAGTTTCACCGGACAGGTCGGTTCGCCCACCAGGCAGAAATCGGGAACCTGATCGTTCGCCCGCATCCACTCCAGCACCTTCACGGTGCCGTCGGTGGCTGGTCCTTCCTCATCGCCCGTGATCAGGAAACTGATGGAGCCCTTCGGCGCCCCCTTTTCCAGGTGCTGGGCCACACCCGAGACAAAGGCCGCGATCGCGCCCTTCATGTCGCAGGCGCCACGGCCATACAGAACGTCGTTCCGCACTTCGCCGCCGAACGGATCGCTGCGCCAGTTGGCCGCGCCGACCGGCACCACATCGGTGTGACCCGCAAAGCAGATATGCGGCCCGCCGGTCCCAAGGCGCGCGAAGACATTCTCGATTTCGCCAAACCGCAGCCGATGGATGGTGAAACCCAACCGGCTCAGCATGTCCGATAAAGCGTCCTGCGCGCCGCCGTCGGCGGGCGTAACCGAGGCGCAGCGGATCAGCGACTGCGCCAGCGGCAAGGGATCGGTTAAGTCGATCAATCGCGCAACAACTCGTTGATGGAGGTTTTCGCCCGCGTCTGCGCATCGACGACCTTCACGATCACCGCGCAATACAGCGAAGGACCCGGCGAACCATCGGGCAACGGCTTACCTGGCAAGGAACCCGGCACGACCACCGAATAGGCCGGCACCCGGCCCATGAAGATCTCGCCGGTCGCACGATCGATAATTTTCGTGGACGCGCCGATGAACACACCCATCGACAGCACGGCGCCACGCTCGACAACCACGCCTTCAGCGACCTCCGAGCGGGCCCCGACAAAGCAATCGTCCTCGATGATCACCGGATTGGCCTGCAAGGGTTCCAGCACGCCACCGATGCCGACACCGCCGGACAAATGGCAGTTCTCACCAATCTGCGCGCAGCTTCCGACGGTCGCCCAGGTATCCACCATCGTGTTGCGACCGACCCGAGCGCCGACATTCACGAAACTGGGCATCAGCACCGCGCCCGGCGCGATGAACGCGGACTTGCGGACAACGGCACCCGGCACCGCGCGGAAGCCCGCTTCCTTGAAGCGATTCTCGCCCCAATTCGCGAACTTCATCGGCACCTTGTCCCAAACCGGGGCGCCCCCGGGGCCTTCCATCGGCAACGAGTCTGTCAGCCGGAAGGACATCAGCACGGCCTTCTTGAGCCACTGGTTCACATGCCAACCGGAGTCGCCCTTCTCGGCGACCCGCACTTCGCCAGCATCCAGCGCTTCAAGAGCCGCCTCGACAGCCTCCCGCGCTTCACCCTTGGTGGCGGAAGACAAGGTTTCCCGACGTTCCCAAAGGTTCTCGATCGGCTGTTGCAGGGTATGCTGAGACATCGTTAGGCCGTTTCCTGGAGTGAATCGGCCGGACGATGCGTTCGGCGCCCTTTCCTGTCAACGCGCGATCGACCGGCAGCCGCACCGCGTCAGCGGGAATAGGCCGGCGGCACGTAATATTGCTCACGCCACTCATGTTCCCGCCATTCATGACGATACCAGCCGTCTTCAGCGAATGCCGGCGCCACGGCTCCGAGGGCAACCGAGGCGCAGACAACCGATAGAACGAAGGTGCGAACATTCATCGAAAGCCTCCTGCGGACGGACGGCCTCTATCCACAAGGTGACCTCTAGCCATGAGAAATGACGAAAATTCGGCGACTTAGAGGCTTTTTCGTTCACTGGCCGCGGAATCTGCGCTAGAATCGCGCCAAGAACCCTGGAGCATGCGATGTCATTCGGTCGAGAACTCAAGCGACGCGCCCGGATCATGATCGCGCCGGCGGTGTTTTTGTCGATCACCGCTTTTTTTGGCTGGAACGCAACACAGGGCGACCGTGGTCTGGTGGCCTATGCGCAGCGGCAGGAACTGCTAAAGCAGGTCCAAACCGATCAGGCCGCTGCCAAGGCCGAGAAAGACGGCTGGGAAACCCGTGTCACAGGGTTACGGGCGCGTCGGCTGGATCCAGACACGCTGGATGAACGCGCCCGTGCGATGCTCAACCTAGCCGAACCCAACGAGGTCATCGTCAAGCTCAGTCCCCAGGAAAAGCTGTTTTAAGTCATGCACCCACTATGGCCCGGACGAACCGGGCCATAAAGATCAAGCCATTACCGGTTCATCATGACCGGCAATGTCGAATTCTCCAGCACATGCCGGGTTACCCCACCCAGGATCAACTGGCGCAGGCGTGAATGCGAGTAAGCGCCCATCGACAGCAGATCGCAGCCGAAATTCGCGGCGGCGGCCAGCAGCCCTGCCCCGACCGAACCGCCGACGGATTTGAACGTGATGATCTCGGCCCGCACGCCATGCAGCGCCAGATACGAAGCCAGATCCGGCGCACCCGGTCCCCGCCGCTGGTAGCCGTCGGCCGACAGAATCGCGACCCCCTCGGCCCGCTGCATCCACGGCATCGCCGCCAACACCGAGGACGCTGATTCCGCCGTCCCATTCCAGGCGATGCAAACCCGTGTGCCGATCTGTGACGGCGTGACCTGCGGAGAGATCAACACCGGTCGCCCCGAATCGAACAGCACCGCATGCAGCGCATCAGACGACGACACATCCTCGCCGGAATCCGGATGCGGAACCACGGTCAGGTCCGCCAACCGAGCCTGTTGCGCGACGATATCCTCCTCGCGTCCGGTCACTGACGCGAAGCTGGCTGTTGCACGATCCGAACCTGGATGCGCTTCCTGCACCACAACGTCGTGACGGGCGACAAACCGCTCAAACATCGAGCGGACGGCGTGTGCGCGGTCGTTGCTCTCTTTCTCGGTGGCCGACATCATTTCCTCGATCATCGCACCGGACAGGCCTTCACCGGCCAGTGGGGCGACATCGCGGCTGTCCACGCGTACGTGCAATGCCGTGACATGGGCATTCCACCGCCGAGCGATCGTCAGCGCGGTCGCCAGCGCGGCCTCACCCGCCGCGGTGCCCGTCAGGGGCAGCAGAATCTTGCGTATGGCCATGGTCAGCTCCTCCAATCGGGTTGCGTATAGAGCAATGCAGGTTTGCGTTGCCGTTGCAAGCCATGTCCGCGAAAGGCAGCCTACGGAAAGAGTTTGGTCTGCTCCCAGATGCCCGCCGGAGAGCAACGATACACTGTCCGGTCGTGCAACCGGTGGGGCATGTCCTGCCAGAACTCGAATGATTCCGGCAGAACCCGGTAACCGGACCAATGATTTGGCCGGGGAATTTCATCTGGAAAACGAGCCTCCATTTCCGCGAGGCGCTCTTCGAGAATTGTTCGTTGGACCAACGGTCGCGACTGCTTGGACGCCCAGGCGCCAAGCCGGGAAATCCGCGGACGCGACGCGTAATAGGCATCGGCCTCGGCGTCCGTGACGTGTTCCACGACGCCTTCGATCCTTACCTGGCGCCTCAGCGATTTCCAATGGAACAACAATGCGACATGGGCATTGGCCGCCAGTTCGCCACCCTTGCGGCTTTCCTTGTTCGTGTAGAACACGAACCCACGCTCATCGACGCCTTTGAGCAAGATCGCCCGCAGCGATGGCCGGCCGTCCGGCGTTGCTGTCGCGACGACCATCGCGTTCGGGTCGTTCGGTTCGGACTTCTCCGCCTCCGCCATCCAGGCCTTGAACTGGTCGAACGGGGACGTCGCGAGGGGCTCGCCTGCCGGCATGGGAGCAATCCTTCAGATCGTGGCTTCAATGGCGCCGATAACAACACTTTCGCCCAATCCGGCAAGCGGCCATCGCGGCTATATCAGCTATGCCCTGTTCCAACGCCCTTGCGGGTTGCCAGCTTCAGGGCAAACACAATAAGCAGACCAGCCTGTCCGCGGAGATCGCCATGAAAGACCAGTTACGCGCCGACCCCCACGCCGAAATCCGCGAGGAAGTCCGCAAGCTGTGTAGCAAGTTCCCCGGCGAATACTGGCGCAAGCTGGATGAGCAACGCGGCTATCCGACCGAGTTCGTCCGCGCACTGACCGAAGGCGGCTACCTCGGCGCCCTGATCCCCGAGGAATACGGCGGCGCTGGCCTGCCGCTGTCCGCTGCCGCCGCGATCCTGGAAACCGTCCAGGCCGAGGGCTGTAACGGCGCCGCCTGCCACGCCCAGATGTACATCATGGGCACGATCCTGCGGCACGGCACGGACGAGCAGAAGAAGACCTACCTGCCGAAAATCGCGACCGGGGAGCTGCGCTTGCAGGCGTTCGGCGTCACCGAACCAACCAGCGGGACGGACACGACATCCCTGCGCACCTTCGCCCGCAAGGAAGGCGACAAATACATCGTCAACGGCCAAAAAGTCTGGACCAGCCGCGCGGAGCACTCCGACCTGATGCTGTTGTTGGCCCGCACGACGCCGAAAGACCAGACCGCCAAGAAGACCGAGGGGCTTTCGACCTTTATCGTCGACATGCGTGCCGCGCTGGGCAACGGGCTGACCATCCGGCCGATCCGCACGATGATGAACCACAACTCAACCGAGGTGTTCTTCGACAACATGGAAGTCCCGGCCGAGAACCTGGTCGGCGTCGAGGGCCGCGGCTTCCGCTACATTCTGGATGGCATGAACGCCGAACGCCTGCTGATCGCCGCCGAGTGCATCGGCGACGCCAAATGGTTCCTGAACAAAGCCAGCGACTACGCGCGCGAACGTCAGGTCTTCGGCCGCCCGATCGGCCAGAACCAGGGCATCCAGTTCCCGCTCGCCCGCGCCTACGCGCAGATGCGCGCCGCCGAACTGATGGTGCAGGCCGGGTGCGACAAGTTCGAGGCCGGCGAAACGCCGGGCGAGGAAGCCAACATGGCGAAGATGCTCGCCGCCGAAGCATCCTGGGCGGCGGGCGAGGCCTGCATCCAAACCCACGGCGGATTCGGCTTTGCCGAGGAATACGACATCGAACGGAAGTTCCGTGAAACCCGGCTGTACCAGGTCGCGCCGATCAGCACGAACCTGATCCTTTCGTATATCGCAGAGCATGTCCTGGGGTTGCCGCGGAGTTATTAATTATAAGAATAATTCCATATTAGGTTCGTTTTACCATGCGCCTATGATTCAGCCTGGAAAAGCGGTAACGGTTAAGGAATATAGAGGCCTGCGCTGGCGACGGCGATGGCTTGCGGGAGCGCGAGTAACGTCATGGCTAGCGAAAATCGGGCATCACCGAGGCAGACCCTTGTCCCGTCGTTTGACAATCTTATGTGGCCAACGCTGCAAGCACTCCGGGCAATGGGCGGGTCAGCAACTAACGAAGAGCTTCTAACGAAGGTTATCGAGTTGGAGGAGATTTCTCCAGATGTGCAGGCATTACCGCACAACGATACGCGGGAAACGCGGTTGGGCTACAATCTTGCCTGGGCAAAAACATATCTCAAAAAATTTGGCGCCATCGAAAATAGTAGCCGAGGCGTAATGGGCGCTGAAAAAAGTCGGCGAACAACTAACACAAAGCGACGTTGGTGCCATCCCAGCTATATTACGTAGGCAGGCGGCTGACGAAAAACGTGCGAGAGAGATTACCAGTCCTAATGAAACCACGACGGCGGTCGATAAATCGGACTTTGAGGCAACCGAGCCATCGTGGAAGAGCCAATTACTTAGCTTGTTGCAGAAATCAACCCCGGACGCATTCGAACGACTTGCTCAGCGCCTGCTGCGGGAGGCTGGATTTATCAAGGTCGAAGTGACCGGCAAGAGCGGAGACGGAGGCATCGACGGTATCGGAGTTTTGCGCCTAACCCTGCTATCATTTCAGGTTTTATTTCAATGTAAGCGATATCAAGGAAGCGTTGGAGCGGCAGCAATACGCGACTTTCGGGGCGCGATGGTTGGACGAAGTGACAAAGGGCTCTTTATTACAACCGGCACATTTACCTCTGATGCAAAGCGCGAAGCGACAAGGGATGGCGCACCGGCGATCGACCTTATCGACGGGGATCAACTGTGCGACCTGATGAAGCAATTAAAACTCGGGGTGCAGATCGAGATGGTGGAGAAAGCAATTGTTCAGCCCGCATGGTTTGAGGGTCTCTAACGCCCTTCCTTGCCCAAAAATGACGGCCGACCAAGCCGACAATTCCGTAATTTGTGACAGCTAGCCCCGTCGGCCCGTACTTGGTTGACTGATCGATGCGGGTGCGAACAACGTCGCCCCGGTCATGGTTGAAATTGTCAAGTTGCAGGCGGATGCAGTCGCGGATCGAGCGCAAACGGCTCCTGCGTGGCAGAATAGGTCCCCGCAGCAACCCTCTCGACGAAAATCAAGTTCCAGCTATGAGTCGATACCACGCTCGGTATCAGGACGAACGGATAATTGGCTAGCAACGAATCGCCCCACCTTTGCTGGCCAGCACTGGGCATTCCCGGCCTAAGCCAATTTGAGTTGGGAACGTCCCCGGCCCCGACCACGTGCGCGTCCGCCGGCGCGGCGATGGTGATCGCCGTCAGGACGTGCGGAACGGTATCGAGCGCCTTGAAGCCCTTATGCACGGCGACTTCGAGAATCGCGGTCGCGGGATCGACTGAACAGTAAACCGCCCGGACACCGCGGCTGTTCCAGCGACCACCCAGCCGGTAGGCCCCTTCGCCACTGTCCCAACTCGAAGCGAACGCTGCCTGATCCAACCGCCACGCCATCAGCTTCCCGTCGCCAAATGGCGGGGGAAGCGGGGTCATGTGTAAACGCCGTACTCCAATCGCCCGAGGAAGTCCTGCACGATCTCCAGCCCCGCCGGCGTGGCCAGAAGGTCAATTGGCCGTCGCTGGTCCAACCCGATCGCCGGTCGTTGCAGCCACTGCTCCGCCTCTTCCTGAGACCCCATCACGGCGGTTGCCTTCGCCAGAACCTCGGCGAACTTCCAGGTCCGGCCGCTCTGCTCCTGACTGAGCCGCTTCGACGGTGCCTCCTTCCGGCGCTGGATCGTACGCAGGCTCATGCCAACGGCCCGTTCGAAAGAGTCCGACTTCGGCAGATTCACAAGATGATCGACCAAATGCACCAACGCCGCACCCGGTATCCCGCCAAGAATCATCTCATGCGCGTCGAGCGGGCCGTTCATCCTGTGCCGGAGTACCTTCGCCCCCCCGAGCAGATCGACAATCCGTTGAAATCCGCCCCTATCGCTGACGGGCATATCGATTTGCGAGTGTGTGGCCATTGTCGCCTCGTCACATGTCGCTTTCAATATGCCACATGACGCGACCTTTTCAAGACAAACGGCGCCCCACCTACCCCCAAAGCACGGACAGCGGCACGGCAAACATCCGATCCCCGAACGGCACGACCTGGTCGTGATCGTACAACACCATCCCCAGCACAAACCGGTCCCCGCAGGCCTCCGCCAGTCGCCGCATGCCGTGGAAATCCGACCGAGACACCGTCGCGGCAGCCTTCACCTCGACCCCAACGACCTGTCCCTGGCGGTTCTCCAGGACGATATCCACCTCATTCCGCTCCTTGTCCCGGAAGTAGGAGAATTCCAGCCGCTCGTCCCCCCAACCCGCCATTTTCAGCAGTTCGCCCAACACAAACGTCTCCAGGATCGCGCCAAATGACGAACGATCCTTGCGCACCCGATCGGGCGACACTCCGCGCAACGCCGCCAGCAATCCGGAATCAAGAAAATGCAGCTTCGGCGTCTTCGTCAGACGCTTCAGCCCATTGGAAAACCAGGGCTGCACCGTGCGAATTAGAAACAGATTCTCGAATATCTGCGTATATTTCCGCGTCGTGACATGGTTCAGGCCAAGCGGCGCGCCCGCGGCCGATGCATTGGCCAATTGCCCGCTATGCTCCGCCAGCACCCGCAGAAGCCGAGGCATCTGCCCCACCTGCTCCACCTGGGCGATATCCCGCACGTCCCGTTGGACGATCGCGTCGATATAGGACAGGTACCAGTCCTGCCGCCGCGCCCAAGACCGCCGGGTCAGCGCCTCGGGATAACCACCGGACAGCACGGCCGCCACCAGATCCTCGCCCCGAACCAGCGTCTGAACCGCTGGAACCTCGCCCTGAAACACCTGCGCCAGCAGCGATGGCCGCCCCCACCTGATCTCGGCCTGCGCCAAGGGCAGCAGTTGAACCACCTCGATCCGGCCAGCCAGGGAGTCGGCCACACGCGGCAGGGTCATCAGATTGGCTGAACCGGTCAGAAAGAACCGCCCGGGCCGAGGGTCCGCATCGACACTGGCCTTGATCGCCAACAGCAAATCCGGACTGCGCTGCACTTCATCAATCACCGCCCGGTCCAGGCGCTGCACGAACCCGGTCGGATCGGCCAGCGCACCGGCGCGGGTGGTGGCATCGTCAAGGGTCAGGAACGGCGTGCCATCGCCGGCGACCAGGCGGGCCAGGGTCGTCTTCCCAGACTGCCGGGGGCCAGCCAGCATCACCACCCGCGTGTCCGACAATGCCGCGTCAACCCGGCGATCAACGAAGCGGGGATACACGAAAGCGACCTTTCAGCCAGCGACCAATTGAAATTCTACATCCGACCAATTGAAAGTCAATGAGCGACCAATTGAAAATACAAATCCGACCGATTGAAATTTTTAACCCGACTGATTGAAAGTAATAAAGCGACCAATTGAAATTTGATTCAAAAATAGTCTTTTAAATCAATCATAAATGGCAAAATCTTCTCCAACTCTGAACACCAAAACCCGCGCCGCGCCCTGCTCCAGAGTCGACAAAATTGCCTCATCCGGCACCCACACTTCCTCGCGGCCGGTCTCCGCGACGATCAACGCTCCCGGCGCGATCCGCCGCACCGCCCGCAACCGGGCCAGTGCCCGCGGTACCAAGTCCTGCCCATAAGGCGGATCCAGGAACACCAGCGATGCGGCGGCGCCCGGACTAACCCGCTGAACATCCGCCGCCACGATCTCGACCCGTCCCTCTGCTCGGCAGGCGGCAACATTCGCCCGCAGAGCCTTCAGCGCCGCCGCATCCTTTTCGATAAAACACGCCGAAGCCGCGCCCCGCGACAGCGCCTCCAGCCCCAACGCACCCGTTCCAGCAAACACGTCCAGCACAAGCGCGCCGTCTATCACGCCACGGCCGCCCCATTCCGCATGCATCAGCACGTCGAACAACGCCTGCCGGACCCGATCCGCCGTCGGTCGGGTTCCCTGCCCTTGTGGCGCGACCAGAGTCCGGCCACGCCAGGCACCCGCGACAATCCGCATCCTGCTATCGGTGGCGCGGCAACGGCGCAGGCGCCCCCGCACCCGCCGGCAATTGCTCGCGCAGAACCCGTGGCGGGATCTCCTCGATCCCACCACGCTCCAGCGTCCCAAGCTGGAATGGCCCATAAGCCACCCGGATCAGCCGAGATACCGCCAGCCCCAGATGCTCCATCACCCGCCGGATTTCCCGGTTTCGCCCCTCACGCAGACTGACCGTCAGCCAAGTGTTGTCGCCCTTCTTGGCATCGACCTCGGCGTCGATCGGCCCGTATCGCACACCATCGACCGTCACCCCCTGCGCCAGCGCCTTCAACTGTGCCTCATTCGGCACCCCGAACACGCGCACGCGATAACGCCGCAGCCATCCGGTCGCCGGGAGTTCTAACTGCCGCGCCAACCCGCCGTCGTTGGTCAGCAGCAGCAGCCCCTCGCTGGTCAGATCCAGCCGTCCGACGCTGATCACCCGTGGCAACTGGTGCTTCAACTTGTCGAATACCGTCGGCCGGCCTTCGGGGTCCTTATGCGTGGTCACCAGCCCTTCCGGCTTATGATACCGCCAAACCCGCGTGCGATCCGGCTGGTCCACGACCTTGCCGTTGACCTGCACCACGTCTCCGGCCGCGATGAACGTGGCCGGATGAGTCACCACCTTGCCGTTCAGCTTGACCGCACCTTCTTCCAACATCCGTTCGGCATCCCGCCGGCTGGCAACCCCGGCTCTGGATAGCCATTTGGCGATCCGGTCGCCGCGCGGTTCTGCGGTTTCACTCATAGCGCGCGTGCCCCTATGTCTCGGCGGCAAAAGCCTTCCGGCCAAACAATCGCATCCACACCAGCGTAAGCGGCATCCCGAGCCAGACGGACATCGGCGGCGGTGCCGCACACCGTCAGCACGCGCCCGCCGGCTGCCACGATCGATCCGTCAGCCCCGGTGGCGGTCCCGGAATGGAAGACTGAAACGCCCGGCAGCGCCGCCGCGGCTTCCAGCCCCTTGATCACCGACCCACGCTCCGGCGCCTCGGGATAGCCACGCGCCGCCATCACGACGGCAACCGAGGCCTGATCGCTCCACCGCAAATCGAAATCGCTCAATTCGCCATCACACGCGGCCTGCAGCGCGGGCAGCAGATCCGACTTCAGCCGAGAGAGCAGAACCTGGCACTCCGGATCGCCGAACCGCACATTGAATTCGATCAGTTTCGCCCCTTCCTCGGTCAGCATCAGACCGGCGAACAAGATACCGCGAAACGGCATTCCCTTGTGCGCCATTTCCTTTAATGCCGGCCGGATGATCGCCTCCAGGCACGCGGCCTCCAGCTTCGGCGGAAAGCTCGGTACTGGCGTATAAGCGCCCATCCCGCCGGTATTCGGGCCCGTATCGCCGTCGCCCACCCGCTTATGGTCCTGCGCCGACCCCAGCAGCAGCGCGTCCTCCCCGTCACAGAGCGCGAATAACGAGACTTCCTCGCCCACCAGACATTCCTCGATCACCACCGCGGCGCCCGAGTCGCCGAAGACCTTCTGGTCCATCATCGCGTCGATCGCCGCCAGCGCTTCGTCCACGGTCGCCGCCACCACCACGCCCTTGCCGGCCGCGAGCCCATCGGCCTTCACCACGATCGGCGCCCCGCGACGCCGAACGAATTCCCGAGCGGCTTCAGCGTCCTCAAACCGTTCCCAAAGGGCGGTGGGGATGCTCGCGGCGTCGGCGATTTCCTTGGTGAACGTCTTACTGCCCTCAAGCTGAGCGGCGGCCTTCGTCGGCCCGCAACAGGCGATCCCGGCCGCTTCCATCGCGTCGGTGATCCCCTCGACCAGCGGCGCCTCCGGTCCCGGCACCACCAGATCGATCGCGTTGTCCTGGGCGAATCCCACCAGCGTCGGGATATCCAGCACGCCGATATCCACGCACTCAGCCACCGCCGCGATCCCGGGATTCCCCGGCGCGCAGTACAGCTTGGTCAGCAGCGGGCTGCCCGAAATGGCCCAGCATAGAGCATGCTCTCGCCCGCCCGACCCGACGACCAGCACCTTCATCGATCTCTCCTCAATACAACGGGGGCGTTCCCTGCGGCGCAGCCCTAGCATAGGTTAGCCCAATGGACGATCCACGCCCCACCCCGGTTTCCAATATGCCGGAATACACCGTCTCCGAGATTTCGGGGGCGGTGAAACGCACGTTGGAAACCACCTTCGGCCGCGTTCGGGTGCGCGGCGAGTTGACCGAGGTCAAACGCTACCCCTCGGGGCACATCTACCTGTCGCTGAAGGACGAAGGCTCCAAAATCAGCGGCATCGTCTGGAAGGGTTCCGTCGCCCGTCTCGGCATGGTCCCGGAAAACGGCACCGAGGTGATCGCCACCGGCCGCATCACATCCTACGCTGAACGGTCTTCCTACCAGTTGATCATCGAGCGGATGGAATACGCCGGCGCCGGCGCCCTGCTGGCCCGAATCGAGATGATCCGCCAGCGCCTCGCCGCCGAGGGCCTGTTCGACGCCGACCGCAAACGCCCGTTACCCGTGCTGCCCAGGGTCATTGGAGTCGTCACCAGCGAACGCGGCGCGGTGATCCAGGACATCAAGATCACCATTTCCCGGCGCTTTCCGACCACCATCCTGGTCTGGCCGGTCCCGGTTCAGGGCGAGGGTGCGGCGGAACGCATCGCCGCCGCCATTGCCGGCTTCGACGCCATGCCGGAAGGCGGCGACATCCCCCGCCCCGACGTCCTGATCGTTGCCCGTGGCGGGGGCAGCCTGGAAGACCTGATGGCCTTCAATGAGGAAATCGTCATCCGCGCCGCCGCCGCCTGCCGCATCCCGCTGATCTCCGCCGTCGGCCACGAAACCGACACCACGTTGATCGACTTCGTCTCCGACCGCCGAGCACCCACGCCGACGGCGGCGGCGGAGATGGCGATTCCGGCCCGCACCGACCTGATCGCGGATCTGGCGCAAAAAAACTCCCGCCTGATCGGCGCGCTGAACCGGTTCGCCCAGGAAAGCCGCTTGCGTCTCGCCCGCGCCGAACGCGGCATCCCCGATCTCCCCGCCCTGCTCGGTACCGCCCGTCAACGCCTGGATGACCGATCGGAACGCGCGTTGCTGGCGCTGCCATCGCTGGTCGCCCGCCGCCGCGTCGTGCTGACATCCATCGAACGTCGCCTGCCCGACCCACGCAGCCTGACCGCGGCCGCCCGCGAAACGATCCGGGACCGCGCGTTACGCCTGCGCCTGTCCGCACCGGGCCTGGTCGCTGTTCGGCGTTCCAGCCTGGAAATGACCACCCAACGCCTGGGCGGCGCCGTTCATCGCGCCATGACGTTGCTGCGGGGCCGCGCCGACCGCATCACCGGCCGCGTGACGGAAGCCCCACTCCGCGCGGCGTTGCGCGAGGCCCGTGCCCATCTCGCCGGCCTCGGTCCCAGACTGGAGGCCGCCTCGCCGATGGCGCTGCTGCAACGCGGCTACGTCCTGGTGACCAACCCAGCCGGCCAGCCGGTGACCAGTGCCGCCTCGGTCAAACCCGGGGGCAAGCTGCGGCTGCACTTTGGCGACGGTGAGATCGATGCCGTTGCCCAGGGCGGCGGCGGACGCGGCCGCTCCGCCCCGGCGCAGGAGGCACTGGATTTATGAGCGGTCGATTGTCGGCATCACTGCGTCCGCCCTGTCGAAAGCGGCCGTGATCCTGGCGAAGCGCGCGGTGATTTCTTCGCGCTCCATGGTGTGGGTCAGAACGTAGAACTCCTCGTCCTGGATGGCCTGCAACACGCGCCGCCCGACGATCGCGGGGTCGAGTGCCTGAGCAGCGAAGCCCACTTTCATCGCCTCCTGCTCCGGCCGCTTATAACTGCCGCCGAAACGGTCCGGTCGCGTGGCCGCCGAGTCGAAGATCGCCGTGTTCACACCGCCCGGACACAGGATCGACACGCCGATGCCGGAGCCGGCGAGTTCCTGTTCCAACGCCTCGGACAAGGCCAGCACGGCGTATTTCGTCATCGCATAGGCGCCCTGGTTGCGGCCCTCGCGCACAAACAGGCTCGATACCGAACCGGTGTTGACGACGTGACCGCCCTGCCCGTGGCTGCGGATCATCGGCACGAAGGTGCGGATCCCATTGATGACGCCTTTGATGTTGACGCCCATCACCCACTCCCATTCCTGGAGCGAGACTTTCTCGATCGGCGTGCCGTGCATCGCCACGCCGGCATTGTTCACTGCGATATGCAGCACCCCGAACGCGTCCAGCGCGGCCTTGCCAGCCGCCGCGACTGAGTCGGGATCGGACACGTCGATGGTGACACCGACCGCCTGGACACCGATCGCCTCGATGGTCTTCCTGGCGGCCTCCAGCGGTTCGGGCCGCAGATCGGCGAGGACGATGTTCGTGCCCGCGTGCGCCAATGCCTTGGCGATCCCCAACCCGATGCCGGATGCCGCCCCCGTTACGATGGCGGTCTTGCCCTTGAAATCGCGCATGTCTGAATCCGTCCCTTGGAAGGGGACCGCATGCCGCGATCCCCCGGCAAACGCCTATTCGGCGGCCATTTCCTTGAATGTCTCGATCGCCGTCAGCAGGGCTTCCCGCACCAGCGGTGCCCCGACGTAGCCCGCGAGGTGCAGCAGCGCCTCGGACAGTTCGTCCTCGGTCCAGCCCTGGTTACGGGCGAAACGCAGATGCAGCTTCAGTTCTGGATCGCGCCCTTGTGCCGCATCGGAAATCACGCAGATCAGCGCACGGGTTTTCAGGTCCAGCCCCGGCCGCGTCCACAGCGTTCCAAACACCGCTTCCTGGGTGTACGCGGCGAATTTTTCCATGATCGGATGCTTGTACAGCCCGTTATCGAGCTTATCCGCATAAGCATCGCCCATCAGCTTGCGCCGCATCGCCTTGCCTTGGGTGCGTCTGTCGTCCGCCATTTTGGTTTCCCTCCCAATCAGGGCCCCAATGTCCGACAAGACGCCGCGTTTGGCTAGAGCGTGACCCCTAGGCGGGGCGCAACCCGCCCTGCTTTTCGATGAACGCCGCGATCTCGGCCACGCCCTTTCCGGCGCGCACGTTGGCGAACACAAACGGCCGGTCACCGCGCATCTTCTTCGCGTCCCGGTCCATGACTTCCAGGCTGGCACCGACATAGGGTGCGAGGTCGATCTTATTGATCACCAGCAGATCGCTCCGCATGATCCCCGGGCCGCCCTTGCGGGGGATTTTGTCGCCCGCCGAAACGTCGATCACATAGATCGTCAGATCCGCCAGTTCCGGACTGAATGTCGCCGCCAGATTGTCGCCGCCGGACTCGATCAGGATCAAGTCCAGGTCGGGAAATTTCTTCCGCAGGTCGGCAACGCCCGCCAGATTGATCGAGGCATCCTCGCGGATCGCCGTATGCGGACAGCCGCCCGTCTCGATGCCCATGATCCGTTCCACCGGCAACGACCCGGCCCGCGTCAGGAATTCGGCATCTTCCTTGGTGTAGATGTCGTTGG
>DNXO01000042.1:235790-236351 GCA_003506895.1 Acetobacteraceae bacterium
CGTCCATCAGCGCGGTCTTGCCGGTTCCAACCGGACCACCAACACCGACGCGCAACGGACCATGCGGAGACTTCGTCATGAGCGGAACAGCCTTGTGTATTGGGTTTCATGCCGCATGGCGGCCAGATCGGAACGAAACGCGCAGCCGCCCAGATCGTCCAGCGTCGCGTCTTTCGTCGCGGCGGCCGTCGCTCGGATAACCGGCTCCAAAGCCGCCAGCACGCGCAGCCCAGCCGTCTGCCCCAGCGGCACGAGGCGGACGGCGGCGGAGATCAGGTTAGAGGCAACGGCCTGAACATAGGCCACAGCGGTCGCGTCCTCCGGCACAAGATGTGCCCCCGCCACCAGTCCGACAGCGACTGGATACGGGATGCGTTCAGGGGCGGCGGGAACGCCCCAAGGTGCCGCAGCCAGCATAAAAGCCTTGCCCTGATCCAGAGATTCGCTCTGCCGCTCCCGCCCGGATGCCGTCGCGTAAGCCAGCTCGGCGAGGTCCGTGAGACGGCCGTCAGCGGTAACCGTGTCGGAGGCGGCAAGCCCCTCCACTCCCGTCATGGCGGG
>DNXO01000042.1:236677-241536 GCA_003506895.1 Acetobacteraceae bacterium
CCCCCCCCCCGCCATGACGAAGGAAGCGACCCCCGCCCTGCCCGCATCATGCCCCCCGGCCAACCGATGCGCATGACGCAACAAAATCGTGTCGGACCGGCCGGAACCATGCGTCATGACATCTGTCAGCCAAATCAGCAGAGTCGTTTCGTCGGTAATGTCCCCTGCCTCGACGGCCCATTCCAGCCCGTGCGAATAGGCGAACGCCCCGGTCGGAAACGCCGGAGACAGCCACGCCAGCAGACGCAGCAAGCCGCCTTCAGTGGTGATGGTGGTCGTCATCGTCGTCGTGGTGATGATGATGCCCGCCGCCGGAATAGGCCCCGGCCTCGGGATCGAACGGCGCCTGGATCACCTCCACATGCCCACCGATACCCTCGACCATCTCCCCGATCACATGATCGGCGCGAATCCGGATGTATTCACCCAGCAACTGCACCGGCAGATGCCGGTTACCCAGGTGCCACGCGATCCGAACCAGATCCCCTTCATCATGGGCGTGGATTTCCATCAACTCTTCCGCCTGCGCGCAAACGCGGACCACGCCGCCTTCCACCAGCAGCCCGTCCCCGTCGCGCAACCGCACGGCCACGGGCAGATCGACCAGCACCTCCGCGCCCAGCACCGTCTTCAGAACGATCCGGCGACGAAACCGGCGATCGTAGTCGATCAGGACGCGATCAATCTCCCGCGTCGTGTCCCAACCGCCCGACGGCAAAACCTCCCGGGCGCGCATCAGAACAGGAAATACCGCTGCGCCATCGGCAAGACCGTTGCCGGTTCGCAGGTCAGCAGCACACCGTCCGCCCGAACCTCATAGGTTTCGGGATCGACTTCGATGACCGGAGTCGCGTCGTTGTGGATCATCGCCTTCTTGCCGATCCCGCCACGGGTATTCGATACCGCCGCCAACCGCCGTTCCAGGCCAAGCGCCTTGCCGATCCCGGCTTCCAGCGCCGCCCCCGAAACGAACGTCACACAGCTTGCCGCCATCGCCCGCCCGAATGCCCCGAACATCGGCCGGTAATGCACCGGCTGTGGTGTCGGAATGGACGCATTCGGATCGCCCATCGGCGCGCAAGCGATGGACCCGCCCTTGATCACCAGATCGGGCTTCACCCCAAAGAACGCCGGCGACCACAGCACCAGATCGGCCAGTTTGCCCACCGCGATCGACCCGATCTCGCTGGCAAAACCCTGTGCGATCGCCGGATTGATTGTGTATTTCGCAATGTACCGCTTCACCCGAGCGTTATCGTTACGCGCGTTATCACCGGCAAGGGATCCACGCTGGGTCTTCATCTTGTGCGCGGTCTGCCAAGTCCGGATAATGACCTCGCCCACGCGCCCCATCGCCTGACTGTCCGACGACATCATCGAGAGTGCGCCAAGGTCGTGCAGGATATCCTCCGCCGCGATCGTTTCCTTGCGGATACGGCTTTCCGCGAAAGCAACGTCCTCGGGGATCGAGCTGTCCAGGTGATGGCACACCATCAGCATGTCCAGATGCTCATCCAGCGTGTTCGCCGTATAGGGCCGGGTCGGGTTGGTCGAACTCGGCAGCACGTTCGCCAGCCCGGCCACCTTGATAATGTCCGGAGCATGCCCGCCGCCGGCACCCTCGGTATGGAACGCATGGATCGTGCGGCCCTGAAACGCCGCGATCGTGTCCTCGACGAACCCGGACTCGTTCAGCGTGTCGGTATGGATCATCACCTGCACGTCGAAACGATCCGCCACCGAAAGGCAGTTGTCGATCGCCGCCGGCGTCGTCCCCCAATCCTCATGCAGCTTCAAACAAGACGCCCCCGCGCGAAGCATCTCCTCCAAGGCCTGCGGCTGCGAGGCATTGCCCTTGCCCGCGAATGCGATATTCACCGGCAGCCCCTCGGCCGCCTGCAACATCCGCGCGAGGTGCCAGGGACCTGGCGTACAGGTCGTCGCCGCCGTACCCGTCGCCGGCCCGGTCCCGCCGCCCACCAATGTCGTTACGCCCGACGCTATCGCGTCATCAACCTGCTGCGGACAGATGAAATGAATATGGGAATCGATCCCGCCAGCCGTCAGGATCTTGCCCTCGCCGGCAATGACCTCGGTCCCCGGCCCTACGATAATATCCACGCCCGGCTGCACATCCGGATTACCCGCCTTACCGATTCCGGCGATCCGGCCATTGGTAATCGCAACATCCGCCTTAACGATCCCCCAATGATCGATAATCAGCGCGTTGGTAATGACGGTATCGACCGCGCCCTGAGCCCGGGACAACTGCGACTGTCCCATGCCATCGCGGATCACCTTGCCGCCGCCGAATTTCACCTCCTCGCCGTAGATGGTGAAGTCCTTTTCCACCTCCACGATCAGATCTGTATCGGCCAGCCGCACCCGGTCCCCGGTGGTCGGCCCAAACATATCGGCATAAGCCGCTCGGGTAATACGGGCCATCAGTCCAATGCTCCCATCACGTTACCCCGGAACCCATACACCGCGCGTAAGCCGCGATACGGCACCAGCGTAACCTCACGCGTCTGCCCCGGTTCGAACCGCACGGCGGTGCCGGCGGCGATATCCAGCCGCTGCCCCTTGGCGACAGCCCGATCGAACGACAGCGCCGCATTGGTTTCAGCGAAATGGTAGTGGCTGCCGACCTGGATCGGCCGGTCGCCGGTATTGGCCACCGTCAGAACCGATCGCGGCAGTCCCGCGTTCAGTTCGATGTCGCCTGGTTCGGGGAGAAGTTCACCGGGGATCATATTTTTATCTCCCTACCGAATCGGTTCATGCACGGTGACCAGCTTTGTCCCGTCCGGGAACGTCGCCTCCACCTGCACATCGTGGATCATCTCGGATATCCCCGGCATCACCTGATCGCGCGTCAGCACCTTAGCGCCGGCCTCCATCAGGTCCGCCACGCTGCGTCCGTCGCGCGCGCCCTCAACCACGAAATCCGTGATCAGCGCCACCGCCTCCGGATGGTTCAGCTTCACGCCCCGCTCCAGCCGCCGCCGAGCGACCATCGCGGCCATGCTGATAAGAAGCTTGTCTTTTTCTCGCGGAGTCAGGTTCATCCGATCATTCCCCTAGCACAACCAAACGCGCGGCAGCGGACGAGCCTCCCGCAACACACCCAGCGCGGCCACCACCGTCGCCCGCACCGACGCACTGTCCGCCCCCAGGATACGCGCGACCATCATTCCGTTCCAGACACTGGCTCCAGCCTCAGCGCACCCCAGCGCGTCCCGCACCGCATCCAGCTTCGCGCCGGCATCCGGTGCCAGATATACCATCGTCGTCACCACCGAGGCGCCGCCGCCAACAGCCGGTCGCGCCAACGCCGCCGCGATCTCGCCATTCAGCCGGATCGCGTCGTGCAGCAGCAGTTCCTCGCCGCGCCGAACCCGGATCAGATCGCGCAGCCAACCCTGGCGCACCGTTTCACCCATCGCCGCGCGCCCGAACACGATTGTCTCGACGCCCAGGAAACGGGCATCCGCCGCCAAATCGACCTCCAGCCGCCGGTCTAGCGCACTACGGTCGAACAGGATCGTCTCCTGCGGCAGCCACTCCAACGCCCCACCATCCGCCACCGTCAACCGGGTGCGAACCCGCGACGGCGCATCCGCCGCCAGCGCGCGATAAAACCGCTCCGCCGCCTGGGCCGCGATCGTCACCTGACCGCCGGCCCCGACCCGGAACGCCAGATCCAGCCGATCCCCGCCGGCCACCCCGCCGCCGGTGTTCAGCATCACCACATCCATCCAGCCGGGAACGATGCGCCGCGGAAACCGCGCCTTCAGGCACCCGACCTGACGCAGTTCGTCCAGCACCGTCTCCGGCCCGAATCGCTTGACCGCGACCCGCAGTTCCCCGACCGCGCGTTGCAGCAGGCTTGGTTCAGACAGAGAGCCGCCGTCGTACATCCGCTTCGTCGAGGTCCTCTCGCCGCCCGGCCAGAACGATGTCACCGCGATCCATGACCACCATGGTCTGCGCAAGTTCCTGGGCGAAGTCGAAATACTGTTCCACCAGCAGGATGGCCATATCCCCCCTGCTCCGCAACAGCGCGATCACCCGCCCGATATCCTTGATGATGCTGGGTTGAATCCCCTCGGTCGGTTCATCCAGCACGATCAACCGAGGCTTCATGACCAACGCCCGAGCGATGGAGAGCTGCTGCTGCTGCCCACCGGACAGGTCACCGCCACGCCGGCCCAGCATCGTCTTCAGCACCGGGAACAGGTCAAAAATCTCGTCCGGCACCTTGCGCTGCCCACGCGGCAACACGGCAAACCCGGTCTCCAGGTTTTCCCGCACCGTCAGCAGCGGAAACACGTCGCGACCCTGCGGCACCCAGGCAATCCCCCGCTTCGCCCGGTCATACATCGGCAGGCGGGAAATCTCCTTCCCCTCCCACTTGATGGAACCAGCCGAAATTGGATGCGCCCCGGTGATCGCGCGCAGCATCGATGTCTTGCCAACCCCGTTGCGCCCCATCAGGCAGGTCACCGAACCGACCTCCACCGTGATGGAGACCTTCCGCAGCGCGATGGCCGCGCCGTAGTAGAGATCGACGTTTTCGACTTCCAGCATCAGCGCCCCAAATATACTTCGATGACCTTCGGATCATCGCTGACAAAGTCGATCGAACCCTCGGACAACACCGACCCTTCGTGCAGCACCGTGACTTTCACGCCCAGCGCCCGCACGAACGCCATGTCGTGTTCGACAACCACCACGCTGCGAGTCTGGTTGATCTCCCGCAGCAACACCGCCGTCTGTTCGGTTTCGGCATCCGTCATGCCCGCCACCGGCTCGTCCACCAGCAGCAACTGCGGTTCCTGCGCCAGCAGCATGCCGAT
>DNXO01000042.1:241805-245785 GCA_003506895.1 Acetobacteraceae bacterium
AGCCACTGCTTCTGCCCGTGCGACAAATCCGCCGACCGGCGATACCGCTGAGCGGTCAGGCGGGTGGTTTCCAGAATTGATTCGATCTGCCGCTTCTCGTCCGCCGTCTCCCGGGCAAACAGGCTAAACCTTGGGCTGCGGTCCCCGGCCAGCGCCAGCAGCAGATTGTCCCAGACGGTGTGCGGTTCGAACACCGTCGGCTTCTGGAACTTTCGCCCGATGCCCAGCGAGGCGATCTTCGGCTCGTCCAGCTTGGTCAGGTCGGTGTCCTTACCGAAAACCACCTGCCCGCTATCAGGACGGGTCTTGCCGGTGATGACATCCATCATCGTCGTCTTGCCGGCCCCGTTCGGACCGATCACGGCGCGCATCTCGCCTTCGTTCAGCCTCAGGGACAGCGCATTCAGCGCTCGGAACCCATCAAAGCTGACCGTCACGCCGTCCAGATACAGCAGGGTATCGCGCTCGATCATCCCGTCACCTCATGCGCGGCGGCCACCTCGGGCGCCTCGGGTTCAGGTTCCTTTGGCGTGCGGGCGCGGAACAGCCCCATCACCCCACGCGGCAGGAACAGCGTGACGAAGATGAACATCGCACCCAGCGCGTACAACCAGACTTCAGGCAGCGCACCGGTGAACCAGGTCTTGCCAAAGTTCACCAGGATCGCACCCAGGATGGCCCCCACCAGCGTGCCCCGGCCGCCAACCGCCACCCAGATCACCGCCTCGATCGAATTCCCCGGGGCGAATTCGCTCGGGTTGATGATGCCCACCTGAGGCACATACAGCGCCCCGCCGATCCCAGCCATGACCGCCGACAGCACCCACACCACCAGCTTATAGGATTCCGGCCGATAGCCCAGGAACCGCGTGCGGCTTTCGGTGTCGCGCACCGCGATCAGCATCTTGCCGAACCGGGAGTCCACGACAAACCGAGCCACCAGAAACTGCCCGCACAACAACAGCGCGGAGATCACCAGCAACGCCGAACGGGTCGAATCCGCCTGCACGTTGAACCCCAGGATGTCCTTGAAGTCGGTCATCCCGTTATTGCCGCCAAACCCCATGTCGTTGCGGAAGAACGCCAGCAGCAGCGCATAGGTCAGCGCCTGGGTAATAATGGATAGGTAAACGCCGGTCACCCGCGACCGGAAAGCCAGCCAGCCGAACACCGCCGCCAGCGCGCCCGGCACCACAACCGCCATCAGCATCGCGAAGCCGAACCAATCGAACCCGTACCAATACCAGGGCAGTTCTTTCCAGCCCAGGAACACCATGAAATCCGGCAGGTTCGGGTTGCCGTAAACCCCCCGCGTGCCGATCTGCCGCATCAGGTACATGCCCATGGCATAGCCGCCCAGCGCAAAGAACGCCGCGTGTCCCAGCGACAGAATCCCGGCAAACCCCCAGACCAGATCCACCGCCAGGGCCAGCATCGCGAAGCACAGATACTTGCCCGCCAGCGCCAGGATATAGGTCGGCACATGCAGCGCCGAACCCACCGCCGTCATCTGGTTCAGCAACGCCAGCACCAAGGCGACGCCCAGCACGAAACTCAGCGTCAAATAGGAACTACGATCGAGCTTCATGACTCCACCGCCCGGCCCTTCAGCGGGAACATCCCGCGCGGATTGCGCTGAACGAATAGGATCAACAGGATCAGCACGACGATCTTGCCCAACACGGCGCCGGCGATCGGCTCCAGGAACTTGTTGACGATACCCAGGGTCAGCGCGCCCAGCGTGGTGCCCCACAGATTGCCGACACCGCCGAACACCACCACCATGAAGCTATCGATGATGTAGCCCTGGCCAAGGTTGGGGGACACATTGTCGATCTGCGACAAGGCCACCCCGGCGATGCCCGCCACGCCCGACCCAAGCCCGAACGTCAAGGCATCGATCCAGGGAGTCTTGATGCCCATCGCCGCGGCCATCCGGCGGTTCTGCGTCACCGCCCGCATCCGCAACCCCAACGAGGTATAGCGCAACGCCGCCATCAGCGCCGCGACCACCAGGAACGCGAACAGAATGATATACATCCGGTTCCAGGTCAGCGTCAGGCCGCCAAGCTGCGTCGCTCCGCTCATCCACGAAGGCGTATCGACGTCGCGGTTGTTGGCCCCAAACAGCGACCGGACCACCTGCTGCAACACCAAGGACAGGCCCCAGGTCGCCAGCAATGTTTCAAGCGGACGTCCATACAGCCAGCGGATCAGGCTGCGCTCGACGGCCACCCCCACCGCGCCGGATACCAGGAACGCCATCGGCACCGCGATCAACAGGCTGATCCCGTAGAGAGACGGCAGATAGGCATGCATCAGTTGCTGCACGACAAAAGTGACATAGGCGCCGATCATGACCATCTCACCATGCGCCATGTTGATCACGCCCATGACGCCGAAGGTGATCGCAAGGCCCGCCGCCGCCAGCAGCAGCACCGAACCCAGGCTGACGCCGTAATAGACGCTCTGCGCCACGCTCCATATCTGCAACACGCGATCGATCGCGACCACCGCCGTTGCAGCGGCATCCGCTACCGGACCGGTCTGCCCCGCCAATGTGGAGAGCAAGCTGCGTGCGTCCTGATCCCCGCGCGCCCGCAAGGTCGCCACGGCCGCGAGGCGGTCCGCCTGGCTGGCGTCCGTTGCGAACAGAATGGCCGCGGCCTTCGCCTGCTCCATCCGCTGCTTCACCGCGGGATCGGTTTCCTTCGCCAGGGCCTGAGTCAGAGCGGGCAAGGCGGCGGGATCATGGGAGGTAAATACGGCCGATGCCGCCTTCAGACGGGTCGGCGCATCCGGTGCGAAGAGTTGCAGGCTACCGAGCGCCCCATCGATCGCGCTGCGAACCGCGTTGTTGACGCGGACGGCCTTCACATCGTCGTCGGTAACGTCCGGGGCCGGCTTACCGGTACGGGCATCGACATAGGTTCCATCCGGCAACTGAATGAACAGCACATGATCGTCGTTCGCGTACAGCAGGCCGTCCTGCAATGCGCCGATGACGACAGCGGCGCGCGGATCACCCGACACGGCAAGCTGCTCGATACCCTCGCGCACGGAATTAAAACCGGCCGCCGAGATCGAACCCGCCGACGCCGACAGTGCCTCATACGCGTCGTCAACCCCATCCGCTCGGCAAACCGACATGCCTTGCATCAGAATAATCAGCAACAGCACTGCGACTATACGATGCATCGCGAGCCTTTCCTTACATACGAAATGGGGGCGGCCGGGAGGAAACGGCCACCCCCTTTCCGGCAATCAGGCGGTTAAGCCTTCTTGCCCGCGGTGCACGTGCCGGTCTTCACGTTGAACGCACCGCATCTCAGTGGCGCACGCCAGTCACCAATCAGGTCCTTGGTGTCTTCGACATACGGCGACCACTCCTGGGCCACCACCAGACCCGGCGTTTCGGACACAGTGTTGAACTGCCCGTTGGCCTGGATTTCGCCGATCAGCACCGGCTTGGTGATGTGATGGTTCGGCATCATCGCCGAGTAACCACCGGACAGGTTCGGCACCGAAACGCCGATCATTGCATCGATCACGGCGTCCGGATCTGTTGTTCCGGCCTTCTCGACACCCTTCACCCACATGTTGAAGCCGATGTAATGCGCCTCCATCGGGTCGTTGGTGGTGCGCTTCGGATTCTTGGTGAACGCCTTCCATTCCTTGATGAAAGCCTTGTTCTCCTTGGTATCGACGCTCTCGAAGTAATTCCAGGCCGCGAGATGACCCAGCAACGGCTTGGTGTCGATGCCGGCGAGTTCTTCCTCGCCAACCGAGAACGCAACGACCGGGATATCGGTGGCCTTGACGCCCTGGTTGCCGAGTTCCTTGTAGAACGGCACGTTGGCATCGCCGTTGATGGTGGACACCACGGCGGTCTTCTTGCCGGCGGAGCCAAACTTCTTGATCGAAGCCACGATATTCTGCCAATCGGAGTGACCGAACGGCGTGTAGTTGATCATGATGTC
>DNXO01000020.1:0-11722 GCA_003506895.1 Acetobacteraceae bacterium
GTGGGCATGGCGACCTCCATCCCGCCGCACAACGCCGGCGAGGTCTGTGCCGCCGCGATCCATCTGATCCAGAACCCTGGCGCGACTACCGCCGACTTGGTGAAATACATGCCCGGGCCGGATTTCCCGACCGGCGGTGTATTGGTTGAGGATCAGGCCGCGATCCTGTCCGCCTATGAAACCGGCCGCGGCGGATTCCGGCTGCGTGCGAAGTGGGAGGTCGAGAAGGGCAAGCACGGCACCTGGTCGATCGTCGTCACTGAGATTCCGTATCAGGTCCAGAAGTCCAAACTGATCGAGCAGGTCGCTCAGTTGATGGAGGACAAGAAACTGCCCTTCCTGGGCGATATCCGCGACGAAAGCAGCGATGTCATCCGCTTGGTGCTGGAGCCGAAGACGCGCGGCGTCGAGCCGGAAGTGCTGATGGAGACGGTATTCCGAGCGACAGCGCTGGAAACGCGGTTTCCGTTGAACATGAATGTGCTGGATGCGACCCGGACGCCTCGGGTCATGCCGCTGAAAGAGGTCCTCCGGTCGTGGCTCGACCACCGGCATGAAGTGCTGGTGCGCCGGTCGGAACACCGTCTGGGGGTGATCGAACGGCGCCTGGAAATCCTGGACGGCTACCTGATCGCCTATTTGAACCTGGATGAGGTGATCGCGATCATCCGCGAGGAGGAGCATCCCAAGCCCCGGCTGATGGAGCGGTTCGGCCTGACCGACGTGCAGGCGGAAGCCATCCTCAATATGCGCCTGCGCAGCCTGCGCAAGCTGGAGGAGATGGAAATCCGCAAGGAGCACAAGTCGCTTACCAAGGAACTCAAGGACCTGCGAACCCTGCTCGGTACCGACAAGTTGCGTTGGGCCCGGATCGCCGAGGAACTGGAAGACACCCGCAGGAAGTTCGGTGCCGGCCCGCTGGGTGACCGGCGCACCGAACTGGGGACCGCGCCGGCGGCGATCGACATCAATACGGATGCCTTTGTCGAGCGGGAACCAATCACCGTGATCCTGTCCGAAAAAGGCTGGATTCGCGCGGTGAAGGGGGCGGTGGCTGACCCGAACGACCTGAAATTCAAAGAGGGCGACAAGCTGCGTCTGCTGCTGCCCTGTCAGACGATCGACCGGCTGACATTGCTGGCGACCAACGGCAAGGCGTTCACGCTGAAGGCGGCCGACCTGCCGCGAGGGCGTGGTGATGGGCAGCCGGTGCGGCTGCTGGCCGAACTGACGAACGAGGATGATATCACCGCGCTGTTCGTCGCGGTGGAGGGGACGAAGTATCTGATCGCCTCCAACACCGGGCGCGGCTTCATCGTGCCGGCGGGCGACCTGCTGGCCGAGAAGCGGACCGGCAAGCAGGTGCTGAACCTGAAGCCGAAGGAGGAGGCGGCGTTGTGCGTCCCGGCGGACGGCGACCATGTCGCGATCATCGGCGAGAACCGGCGCCTGTTGGTGTTCCCGCTGGATCAGGTGCCGGAGATGGCACGCGGGGCAGGTGTCATCCTGCAGCGCTACAAGGACGGCGAGTTGTCGGACGTGAAGATATTCCGGCTGGCCGATGGCCTGACATGGAAGCTCGGGGACCGCGTGCGGACCGAGACGGATCTGCGGCCCTGGCTGGCCGAACGAGGCACCGCCGGCCGCATGCCGCCAAACGGGTTCCCCAAGACACCCAAGTTCGGCGGGTAACGCCGGGGGAAGGCGATCACCTTCCGGTTCGGGGTGCGGGATGGCGGGCGCGGGACTTTCTCCCGGCCCGGCCATGGCGGAAAGGGCCGGACCCCACGCGATCCGCCCGTCCCGACAACGCCTGCCGACGGGATTGCGGCTTACCAGGCCCCGGATATGACCGCCATCAGGGTCTGTTCCGCGATGACCTCCATCACCGGGATCTCCGCCATCGGGGTATCGCCGACCAGCGCATGGGCCACTGGAATCAGGTCGGCCGCCCGCTCGCGGTATTTGGCGTCGATGGCGCCCTCGCACCACATCGCCATCAGCACGAACCGTTCGGCCCATTCCGCCCGTGTTGCCGGTAGGATATCGCTGAGCACGACGGCCATCATCCCGGCACGGTCGTTGCGCGCGAACGAAGCCAGGGCGTCGCGCACTTTGGGCCCGTCCTCGAACCAGGAGAGGATGATCTGATCGCCCTGCATCCAATCCAGCCCGCGCGCAAACGCGGCGGCGACCCCATTGGCGGTTCGGGCCTCCGCGGGTAGCTCCAGCCACATGCGTTCGGCCTCTTCGGCGATATCCAACCGCCGGTCCTTCCAATCGGCGCCGCCGGCCAGTTCGGCAAAGGTCAGCAGGCCGTCGGGCGGTGCCGTTCCCGCCTCCACGGCGGTTCCAATGGCGTGTTGCGCCATCATATCCAGGTAGGACTTCCTGACCTGCACGAACGTGCCCTGCAGCTTCGCCTCACGCAGCATGGTGTTGATGTCGCGTCGGGCGACATCGGCCTGGCCCCAGGCGTCGGCGATGCCTTCACCGTGGCGCAGCAGCAGTCCGGCGAACACACCCTTCTTGCCGGCGCGATCGACCGCCAGCAGGCTTTGTGCGCCTGAACCGTCGATCATCGTGGCATGAAACTCCAGCACCGCGCTGGGCGCAGGCCAACGGCCAATTTCCACGCCAGCCAGCCGCGCCTTCCGGATCGCGGAGTCGAGCGCGGGACGGTCGGCGGGTGGCAGCCAGTTACGCACGGTGATGGCCCGCCGCAGCGCATCCGGCGACAGCGTCTCGGGATGGGCGGATTGTTCCAGCGCCAGGGCGGCGTTGCGCCGCACCGCCGGGTCGGAGTCGAGCAGCATCAGCGGCACGGCATCCCGCAGCACCTGGTGAGGCGACAAGGCCATTTCCGTCGCCAAAAAGCTGCGCAAATCCCCAGGCATCATCGCCGCGGACGATTTCAATCCCTCGATCACCTCTTCCGCCGAGGATACCATCCCCGCCATCTGATCCAGGAAGCCGCGCAGCATGCCCACCATATCGTCGGTTGGCTCGACGTCCTCAGGCGTGAACCCGGCACTGGCCAGGGCGACCTGCACGTCCTCGGATACCGGCACCCGAGCCTGGGTCATCGCGCCGGCCATCGCGAACCAGTCTTGCTGCGGAATGGTTTTGGCTTCGCCGAGTGCGATCAGCCGCTGCTGATATTCGGACAACATGCGGATCGCCCAGTCCCAGCCTGCATCTTGCCGGTAGCGAACGAATTCCAGCTGGTGGGTCAGCAGGTCCTGATAGGCCTCGACCAGGTTGTCATCGCGCTTCTTGTCCGTGGCTGAGGCTTCGGCGATCAGAAGGTCGGTGATCACCGGCAATACCTGGGGCATCTCCTCAAGCCAGCCTGCGTCCTCGGCATTCGGGCCGGCGTCGGGATTGCGCGCCAGCTTCTTGGCGATGGCCTTGACCCGGCCGCGGTCTAGCGCCGTGGCGGCGGGTGGCTCCGTCGGATCGTCGCCGATGCGGGGATGTTCGGTGTCGTCCCCGAGCGCCGCCATCAGGTCGTCGAGTTCTTCCCCATCCAGGTCGGACTCTTCAATCGCCTCGAAAATCGCGTCGCAACCGGCGATGATCGCCTTCGCGGAACCGGTACGGCTGACGATCTTGGGTTTCCGCAGTTCTTCCTGATCGAAATCCCATAGACCTTCGATCGTTGCCGCGAATTTGGGATGGGCGATCGAGACGCGAAACGCCGTGGCGGTCCGCAGCGCGTCGATCGACAACTCGCAGTCCCCGGCGTCCAGTTCCAGGGTCATCTCAGCCAGGTCCATGGCGGTCTGGCTGCCCCCCCGGAATGCCGCGAAGCCCGCGTGGTAACCATCTTCGTGATCGGGGTCGAAGAAATATTCCGACAGGATGTCACCGGCCAGATCGATCAGCACCTGATCCGCGGCGTCCGGCTTGCCACCGGCCCGGTCGGTTTTTCCCTTGGCCATCGAAAACCCTCCCCTTTGCCTAGTCCGCGAGCGATGCCAGTTCCGCCCTCAGCGCGGGAATTCCGTCGCCCGATTCGCTGCTGGTGTGGAGTATGTGCGGGAACGCCGCCGCATGCACGCGGGCGAGGCCCTCGGCCTCCGCGATTTTCCGTGCCAGGGCGGCGGGTTTCAGGGCATCCGTCTTGGTCAGCACCAACTGGAAGGTCACCGCGGCGCGGTCCAGCAGGTCCATCACGTCGCGGTCTGCCTGTTTCAGCTCGATGCGGGAGTCCAGCAGCAGCATGACCCGGCGCAGGGTGGGACGGCCGCGCAGGTAGTCGAACATCATGCCCTGCCAGTCGGCCTTGATGTCCTTCGATGCCCGCGCGTAGCCGTAGCCCGGCATGTCCACCAGGGTCAGCCGCCCGCCGAGGTCGAAGAAGTTCAACTGCCGGGTGCGGCCGGGTTCCGACGACACGCGCGCCAGGGTGTTTCGTCCGGTCAGTGCGTTCAGCAGGCTGGATTTGCCGACGTTGGATCGCCCGGCAAAGGCGATCTCGGTCCCGCCCAGCGGCGGCAGTTGTTCCAGCTTTTGCGCGCCGAAGAAGAACGTGCACTCCGCCGCGAACAGCAGGCGGCCGGCTTCCAGCGCGGCCGCCTGTTCCTCGGGCGTCAGGTTCTGGCCAGCGAGGGCTTGGCCAATTTCGTGCTGCGTTGAATCAACCATTGTTGGGCTACCGACAGCGTGTTGTTCCAGCTCCAGTAGATGATCAAACCGGCCGGGAACTTCGCCATCATAAAGGTGAAGATAATAGGCATGAACTGAAACAGCTTGGCCTGCACCGGATCGGGCGGCGGCGGGTTCATCTTTTGCTGCAGGAACATGGTGATGCCCATGATCAGCGGCCATGCGCCCAGGTGCAGCAGCGGGATGTAGGCCGACGGATCGAACGGGATCAGCCCGAACAGGTTGAAGATATTGGTCGGGTCCACCTGCGACAGATCGTGGATCCAGCCGAAGAACGGTGCCTGCCGCATCTCGATGGTGACGAAGATCACCTTATACAGCGAGAAGAACACCGGAATCTGCACGATCATCGGCAGACAGCCGGAGGCTGGATTGACCTTCTCCTGCCGGTACAGGCCCATCATCTCCTGCTGCATTTTCTGCGGGTCGTCCTTCAGACGCTCGCGTAGGGCGGTCATTTTCGGCGCCAGGAGCTTCATTTTGCTCATGGAGCGGTAGGAATAGTTGGCCAGCGGAAAGAACAGCGCCTTGACGAACACGGTGAACACCATGATCGCGAGGCCGAAATTGCCGATCATGCTGTTCAGCCAGTCGATCGCCAGGAAGATCGGCCGGGTCAGGAACCAGAACCAGCCCCAGTCCACCGCATAGTCGAACAGCGGGATGTGCAGGTTCGTTTCGTAGCTGCTGAGCAGCGTGGCCACCTTTGCACCGGCAAAGACGTGGCTGACCGTTGTTACGTCGCCGTTCGCCGGGGCGGTCAGCGGATCGGTGGTGATATAATCGACCTGATAATGGTCGCCATGGTCATCCAGGTGGCGGAAATTCACCTTCGACGCCAACGCCTGATCGGGGACGATCGAGGTCAGCCAATACTTGTCGGTGATCCCGGCCCAGCCGCCCGTGGTGGTGGCGTCGTAAGCGAGGCCGGCGCGCTTGTCGCCCTCGGTCTTCGCTTTGTCGTAGGAGGTGTCCTCCAGCTTGCCGTCAACGACGCCCAGAAGGCCTTCGAACAGGACGTAGTAGCCGGAAACCTCGGGCTTGTAGTCACGGCGGATGCGCGACCACGGGAACAGCTTCACCGGTTGGCCGGTGCTGTTCCTCACGCCCTGGCTGACCGCGAACATATAGTTGTCGTCGATCGTCAGCCCGATCTGAAACACCAGGCCGGCGCCATTGTCCCAGGACAGCGTAACGGGCTTACCCGGGGACAGCGGGCCGCCGGACGCGGTCCAGATCGTGTCGTTGCCGGGCAGCTTGACGGTCTCGCCCTCCGGCGCGGTCCAGCCGTATTGCACGTAATAGGGATGTTCCTGGGTCCGCGGCTCCAGCACCCGGACCAGCGGCGACGTCGGGTCGATCGTGTCGCGGTAGTCCTTCAGCACCAGGTCGTCCAGCTTGGCACCAAGCAGGTTGATCGAGCCTTCGACGCGCGGGGCGTCGATCTTCACCCGCGGCACGTCCTTCGGTTCGGCGGCCGGGGCGGGGGGCACGGCGGCGCCGGGCGCGCCTTCCGACGGAGTCGTCAGCGGATGCTCCGTGCTCTGCGCGATCTCCCGCGGTGGGGGTTTCGGCAGATGCGGTGCGACCAGCATCTGGAAGCCCAGCAAGATCGCCAGCGATACCGCGATCGCCAGGAAGAGCCGTTTCTGGTCCATTAATGCCCCATATTCCGGTCGGTCCGTGCCTTCTGTTTGGCAGGCACGGGATCGACGCCACCTTCATTCCACGGGTTGCAGCGCAGGATACGCTTCGCCGCCATTGCCGTTCCGCGCGCCGCGCCATGTTCGCGCAGCGCCTCGACGGCATATTCGCTACAGCTTGGCCAGAATCGGCAGTTCGCGCCGATGAATGGCCTTATCGTCCATTGATAGACGCGCACCACGCCGATCTCGACCGCCGCGACCGGCTTCATACCCCGGTTCTTTCCAGGGCGCGCCTGATATCGCCTTGCAGCGTGATGAAATTACGTTTGCGTGTGCTGTCCCGCCCGATCAGGACCAAATCGACACCGGTAACCGGCCGCTGTGCCAGCAGAAGCCGGGCGGCTTCCTTCAGGCGGCGACGGGTGCGGTTGCGGATCACCGCGTTGCCAACCTTCTTGGTCACCGTAAATCCCAGGCGAGCAGGCAGGTCGTCCGAACGCGGCAGTGCCTGAAGCACGACGCCGCCAATCGCGGCTTTCTTGCCGGAGGAGGCGGCGCGCAAAAACTCGGCCCGCTTTTTCAGCCGGCCGGGTTTTGCATCAGTGACGGCGTCTGTCGAAGCCGGCCTGGGCGAAGCCGGCCTGGGCGAATCTGGCCTGGGCGAAGCTGGCATGGGCGGCACACCAGCGTTTCGTGTCTTAGGCAGACAGCTTCTTGCGGCCCTTGGCACGGCGATTCGCCAGGACCTTGCGACCGCCAACGGTCTCCATGCGGGCGCGAAATCCATGCCTGCGCTTGCGGACCAGCTTAGACGGTTGATAGGTGCGCTTCACGACTACTCTCCGAAACCATTCGAACGACGGCCTTTGTGGCCCGTTCCCTTGCATGCATACCGGCGGGTTCGCCTGATTGGGCGACCCGTCGGGAGGGCCGGCTTATACGGATGCGGGCGGGATGCGTCAATGTTGGAGGTGAGCTGGGCGGCAGGCTTTTGTCTGGAGCCGCCGGCTGGGACGCCGGCCCTTGAGGCACCGCCGCTGGAAGGCTAACAAAAACGCCAGAAGTCCACTGGAGCCCACCGCCATGACCGACGTCCAATCCGTCTATCAACGTGGCCTGGATGGGCCGCCGCTGGGACCCAACCGCCGCGGCACCAAGCGAGTCGCCATTGTCGGCGCCGGCGCCAGCGGCCTGTGCAACGCCAAGTACCTGCTGCAAGCCGGATTCGACGTCACGGTGTTCGAGATCGGCAGCCAGATCGGCGGCATGTGGTGCTATAACAACGACAGCGGACGGTCCTCGGCCTACCGCACGTTGCACATCAACACCTCCCGCGGCGTGACCCGGTTCAGCGACCTGGATTTCGACCCCGATACCCAGCCGTTCCCGGATCACTACGACATGCACCGGTATCTGGTGCAGTACGCCGACCATTTCGGCGTCACCCCGAGAATCCGTTTCAACAGCCGGGTGGCGCAGGTCCGGCCAGCGTTCGATCCGGCGCGCGAGCCTCCGGTGTGGGAGGTTGAACTGGCCGACGGTGCCGTCGAGCGGTTCGACGCCGTGCTGCTGGCGACCGGGCACCTGACCGCGCCGCTGCATGTGCCGGAGCTACAGACATTCGGCGACGGCTATCTCCATGCCCATGACTACCGGGAGCCGGAGCCGTTCGTCGGCAAGCGAATCTGCGTCGTGGGCGTTGGGAACAGTGCCTGCGATATCGCCAGCGACGTCTGCGTGACGTCTCCTCGTACCGTGCTGGTCGCAAGGTCTGGCGTCGTGATCCTGCCCAAGCTGATGTTCGGGCGGGCATTCACCGATATCACCGCACAGATTCAGCGGCCGTATATTCCGCGCAAGATCCGCCAGAAATTGGTGCGCTTCCTGGTGTGGCTGGCGCATGGGGATATGACGGCGCTGGGCTTCAAACGCGCAACCGCGCTGAGCCATGTGACATCGAACGCCACGGTGACGACGGATATCGCCTATCGGCGGATATTCGTGAAACAGGGGATCGAGGCGGTGAACGGTCACCACATCCGATTCGCCGACGGGACCGAGGAAGAATTCGATACGTTGATCGCGGCGACGGGTTACCGGATCGACCTGGATATGCTGCCGCCCGACGTGGTGCGGGTACAGGACAACCGCCTCGATTTATACATGCGTATCGTGCCGCCTGGGTGGCCGGGTCTGTTCCTGATGGGGTTCTTCAACACCGATACGGCGCTCAACATGGTGTTCGAGCATCAGGCCCGATGGGTGCGGGAGTTCCTGTTGGGGAACGCGGTACTGCCGTCCTATGCCGAGATGCGGCAGGCGATCGCCGACCGCACCGCCTGGTACAACAGCCAATACCGCGAAACCGCTCGGCATACGATCGAGGAGGAGCACGTCCGGTACCTGACGGACCTGAAGACGACGCTGAAGGCGGCGGCCGGCCGGGTGAAGGGGCAGGGCGCGCGGGCCGCCTAACGGCCTCCCGCGGCCGTCGTGGTCAAAGCCGAGCCATGACCGTGCGCGAAAACTCCTCGGCCAGCCGCCACTTCGTCTCGTTGCCGACCGCGAAGATCAGTTCCTCCAGGCCGTCGCGTTCAAGGTCTCGGATGCGCTCCACCAGTTCGTCGGCGGTGCCGACCAGGCAGGTGTCGCGGATCAGTTGTTCGTCGATCAGTTCCGCCTCGCCGGGATGCAGATCGGTGTAGTGGAATTCATGCGTGCGAAAATGCCGGTGTTCGGGCGGGGTCTGCTCGACCAGGGCGCAATAGGGCTTCCAGATGCGCTTCAGGAAGTCGGGCGGTTCGATCCCGGTCTCGTGCACCACGTCGTAGAAGTAATAGACGCTGGCCATGACATTCGCTCCGACGCAGCGCTTGATCCGATCGGAGTCCGCGGCCTCGCCGGGATGCAGCAGCGCCACGCTGGTCAGGGTGGCGTTGCGAAAACCGGACATGTCGCGCCCGCTTCTGGCCGCGCCCTGGCGCGCATGACCCAGCGCATCCTGAACCGGAACACCACGCGGTGGGATGGCGAACACCAGGCCGTCGCCGTACTCTCCGGCCAGACCCATGGCCCTCGGTCCGAAGCCGGAGACATACATCGGAATGCGCGGTTGCAGGTTCATGAACCGGGTTTCGTGCCGCAGCATCTTGATCGGTTTCGGCCGCCCTGCGAACGCGTAGTCCACGATCTCGCCGTCCAACAGACCGCGCATCACCCGCAGGTATTCGCCGAAGGCCGCGATCTTCATCGGCTTCTGGCCCATGGTTCGCATCGCGGTGTTGCCGGTGCCGATGCCAAGGAAGACCCGCCCGGGTGCCATCCGGTTCAGCGTGGCCATGGCGGCGACCTGGACCGGGGGGATGCGGGTGCCGCAGATCGCGGTGCCGGGGCCGATGCGCAGGGTTTTGGTCTGCTGGGCCGCCATCGCGAGGACCATATAGACGTCGGAATACATCATCTGGCTGTCGGCGACCCAGGCGGAGTCGTAGCCCAGGCTTTCGATGAAGCTGAAGAAGCCGATCTCGTCGATATCGGACATGATGCAGAAGCCGAATTTCATGGTTTCGTTCCTTCCCGGCTCAGCGGTTTCAGGCCACCCCGCCATCGATACGACGAAGCGCCAACCGCTCCAACTCCGCATAGAACGGCGCTTTGATATCTACAAACGGACGCGGGGTACCATCGACATAGGCCAAAACCTGGCCCGACCGGCCTTTCCTGCTGCCACGCTCAAAGAATTCACGATAACGGCGTGGGGTGATGCCGTTGAAATGCTCGAATTCGGAGGCCGGGTAATCCTGGAACTGACCACGATCGCCGCCCTCGATCCGGATGGAGTCGGAGTGTAGTTCCGCGGCGAGGCTCTTGGGGTATGGCTCCAGGAAGATCACCCGCCCAATGCCGGCGGCGACGATGTGCTTGGCGCACATGTGGCAAGGGAACGTGGTACAATACAGCACGCTGTGGTGCAACGGGCGGCCTAACCGAGCGGCGTCGGTGATCGCCGCCATCTCGGCATGGACGATGCGGCCGTATTCCAGCGCATCCATCAGCTGGGAGTCTCGGATTTTAGGGTCCGCCAGCAATTCATCCAGGTTCCGGTCTGGCGCCAGGATTCCCACCAGTTCGGACAGCACCTCCCGCTTGCGCCGTTCGTTCGAGTCGAACCCGCGTTTGAACTCGCGGTCGTCGTAGGGCAGATCGCCCCAGTAGCTGCCGCCGCCGCCCTTGGGCACTTCGTTCGCGCCCAACGCGATGATCTCCGCCTCGGGCGAGAAAATCGCCGCGCCGACCTGGCGCGACAGATCCAGGGTCCGCAGCGCCGCGGCCTTGGCGGCGAACATGCCGAACTCCATTTGCGTCGGCGATATCGTGTTGCTGGAGAACAGCAGCTCGCAAAACCGTTCGACCTGATCGACATGGTTCGGATGTTGCGTATCCAGATTGAAGATCACGTCGGCATGGTGAAATATCTTGCCGACGCGCTGGCCATGCGGTTCGTCGCGTTCGTCCTCGTCGCGCTGGATGATCTGTTCGGCCGCCGCCCGGTCCTGGTTCAGATTGGGCGTGTAATGACTGCGCGCCAGCTTGCGCGCGAGGGCATCCACGCGCGCGCCGCGGCGGGAATAGATCGAGACCTGGAAGAACAGCGGCCCATACACGGCACGCAGCAGGTCGATTTCTTCCTGCCGTTTGAACTGGTGCAGCAGATAGACGGTTTTCTCGAAACCCGCTTCACCGATGGCCGCGCGTTCGCGGATGACCCGGCGGATCGCCCAGACGGACAGGATACTGTCGTCGTCGAAATGCGCGCGAACCTGGTTGCCGTAGGCGATATAGGACCGCGTCCTGGCCTCGACGTTGGAGGTTTCCAGGGGGACGCGCGGTACGATGGTTTCGGTCAACAAGGCGAAAACGTCGGTGACCTTCACCTCGACGACCCGATAACCCTGCCGCTCAAAATAGGTTTTGAACGACGCCGTAACGGGGGTGATTTCCGTGCCGACGGGCGAGACGAACCCGAAGAACAGTTCTGGATACTCGATTCGCGGAAACGAGTCTTTCATGCCGCTTGCGTATCACCGCCGCCAACGCCGCAGCAACAGGGCGTTGCCAACCACGCTGACCGACGACAGCGCCATCGCGCCGCCCGCCAACAGCGGGCTTAGATACCCCAGCGCGGCCAGCGGGATGCCCAGCAGGTTGTAGGCAAACGCCCAGAACAGCCCCTGCCAGATTTTCCGTGTCGTCCGGCGGGAGATTTCGATCGCGTCGGCGACCAGCGAGAGGTCGCCGCGCATCAGCGTGATTCCGGCGGTTTCCATCGCAACGTCGGTCCCGCCGGCCATGGCGATGCCGACATCCGCCGCCGCGAGGGCAGGGGCGTCGTTGATCCCGTCGCC
>DNXO01000020.1:11973-20997 GCA_003506895.1 Acetobacteraceae bacterium
TCGTTGATCCCGTCGCCCACCATCGCCACGACCGATCCATTCGAACGCAGGTCCGCCACCACCGTTGCCTTGTCGGCGGGCAGGATGCGGGCACGCACCGAACCGATGCCGACCTGGCTGGCGATCGACTGGGCCGCGCCCTCGCCATCACCGGTCAGCATGACGGTGCGCAGGCCCATGGCGTGCAGCCGTTCGATTGCCGCCTTCGCGCCCGGCTTCACGGTATCGGCAAAACCGAGCACCGCGAGCACATGGGATGGTTCGGCGAGGAAGGAGACGCTGTCGCCGGCCTGCGCCATGGCCGCTGCTTCTTCCGCTAACGCACCCAGCGCGATTCCCCGTTCGGCCATCATCCCGGCATTACCCAGGAGCAATTCACGCCCCGCGACGATGCCGCTGACACCCAAGCCCGGCACGGTGCGGAAATCGCTGACCTCGGGCAACGGTAGGCCGCTTGCGGCGACCCTGACCGCCTCCGCCAGGGGATGCTCGCTGCCAGCCTGCAACGCAGCGGCGGCGGCCAGATATTCGGGCGGCACGATCCGCGCCAGAGCGGGTTTCCCCAGGGTCAGGGTGCCGGTCTTGTCGAATGCGACGATCCGCACGGCGTGCGCGCGTTCCAGCGCCTCGGCGTCACGGATCAGGATTCCGCGCCGGGCGGCGAGGCCGGTGCCGACCATGATGGCGGTCGGAGTAGCGAGGCCCAGGGCGCACGGACAGGCGATCACCAGCACCGATACGGCATACAGCACGGCGGTTGCGGTGGTGGCACCTATAGCAAGCCATCCGGCCAGCGTGGCCAGGGCGATAGCAAGCACAACCGGCACGAAGATCGCGCTGACGCGGTCCGCCAGCCGTTGAATCGGTGCTTTCGACGCCTGTGCATCCTCAACCAGCCGTACGATGCGCGACAGCATGGTCTCGGCGCCGACGGCGGTGGTTTCGATTACCAAATGGCCGTCGGTATTGATCGATCCCGCCACCACGGTGTCGGCCGGGCCGTGTTCCGCCGGCAGGCTCTCACCGGTCAGCATGGAGGCGTCGATCGCCCCTCTTCCGTCACGGATGCGGCCATCGACGGGGATGCGCTCGCCGGGCCTTACAACCACAACGTCTCCGACCCGGACGGCGGCGATCGGGGTGTCTGTTTCCACGCCATCGCTTCGGACCCTGGCGGTCGCGGGACGCAGGCGCATCAGCGCGGTGATGGCGGCGGCGGTGCTGCGTCGTGCCCGTGCCTCCAGCCATTTGCCGAACAGGACGAAGGTGATCAGCAGCGCGGAGGACTCGAAATAAAGCCCGTGCGCATGGCCCGTGCGGAGCCAGATCCAGGTCGAAAGACCCCAGGCAGCGGACGTGCCCAGCGCCACCAGCAGGTCCATATTACCCGACAGGGCGCGGGCGGCGTTCCAGCCCGCTCGGTAGAACCTCGCACCCAAGCCGAACTGAACGATCGAGGCGAGCACGCATTGCGCCCATCCGGGCAGCATCAGGGCCGGTATCGCCATCCCGGCCAGCAGCGGTGCGCTGAGAGCGGCTGCCGCGATCAAATGCATCAGGTCGGTGCGATCCTGCCGGCTGTGGTCGGACGGGGGCGCCTCTCGCCGGACCTCCGACGCGCCGTAGCCAGCTTTCTCGACGGCTTTGATCAGGGCGACCAGATCGGGATGCGTTCCGGAGATATGGGCGCGTTCGGTGGCCAGGTTGACGGACGCGCTGGTGACCCCGGGGACCCGCGACAGGACTTTTTCCACCCGCCCGACGCAGGCCGCGCAGGTCATCCCGGTGACAGCGAGATCGACGGTGTCGGTCGGCTTGGCGATCATGTTCATTCGGGAAATAAAGGCACGAACCCGCCAGAGATCAATCGGCGTGACACGCGGGGCAGGGCATGGGTGACCGCGGTCGGGTACAATCATCACATTCTTGTGCCCGGACCATGAATCGCGGTCTTTGCCCCCTTCCTGCCACACCCGCTCCCCATCCTCCGCACCGAACACGAACGGAGACATTTCGGTCTCCCGGGGACAGATAGATGCGATTTTTCAACACATATAGCCGCGTTCTCGGCCTGCTTGGACGGGATATCCGGGTTGCGGGTTTCCTGGCCTTTGCCAATCTCCTGGTTGCCGGATTGCAGTTCCTGGATCCCCTCTTGTTTGGCCGGGTGGTAAATCTGCTGTCCCGGTCGGATTCCATGCCCCGCGACGAGATGTGGCACGCCGCCGCCGTGCTGCTGGGCGTCTGGGTGGCCGTGGGCATCGGCGGCATCGTCAGCAATATCGCCGTCGCGTTGCAGACGGAGCGGCTGGCGCATCGCCACCGGATCAAGTCGATGGGGCGCTATTTCCAGCATGTCCTGGCGCTGCCGCTGTCCTTTCACGGCGCAACCCATTCCGGGCGGTTAATCAAAGGGATGTTGTCCGGCACCGACGGGTTGTTCGGTACCTGGCTGGTCTTCTTCCGCGACCAACTCTCTACCATCCTGTCCGCGGTCGTGCTTTTGCCGATGACGCTGTTTCTGAACTGGCGCCTGGGACTTGTGTTGATCGTGCTTGTCGCCGTTTTCCTGACATTCACCGCGATCGTGGTGAAGAAAACCGAAACCGCGCAGCGGGCGGTGGAGGGACTGAACTCCTCGCTCGCCGGCACCGCGCAGGACGCGATCTCCAACGTCATGGTCGTCCAAGCCTTCACGCGCCTGTCGGCCGAGGCTCGGTTGTTCAGCGACATCGCCAATCAGGTGATCAAGCACCAGTTCCCGGTTTTGAATTGGTGGGCGTTGGTGAACGTGATGACCCGGGCGTCCAGCACCCTCGCGGTGATTTCGATCGTGGTGGTCGGGACGTGGCTGCATACTCAGGGCATGGCCAGTGTGGGTGAAATCGTTAGCTTCATGGGCTTTGCGATGCTCCTGATCGGCCGGCTGGAGACCGCTGCGTCGTTCGTCTCCTCGCTGTTCTTCAAACTGCCGGCGCTGGAGGATTTCTTCCGGACCCTCGACGAGCGCAGCTCTGTTCCTGAAAAGGATGACGCGCGCGCGCTGTGGGCGCCGCGTGGCGAGGTCCGGTTCGAGAACGTCTCCTTCGCCTACCCCGCCAGCGGCGCGTCCGTTCTTGAGGATGTCAGCTTCAAGGCGCACCAGGGTACCTGCGTCGCGCTGGTCGGTCACACCGGCGCGGGCAAGTCCACGGCCATGACCTTGCTGCAACGCCTGTGGGATCCGACGTCCGGACGCATTACGATCGACGGACAGGATCTGCGCGACGTCACGCTCGACAGCCTGCGCTCCAGCATCGGTGTGGTGTTCCAGGAGAGCCTCCTGTTCAACCGCTCGATCCGCGACAACCTGCTGGTCGGCAAGCCCGACGCGACGGAAGAAGAGCTTGAGCAGGCGTGCCGGATGGCGGATGCGCATGAGTTCATCGTCCGTCAGGCCCATGGCTACGACACCCTGATCGGCGAGCGGGGCACCACCCTGTCCGGCGGACAGCGCCAGCGTCTCGCCATCGCGCGTGCCCTGCTGAAAAATCCGCCGATCCTGATATTGGACGAGGCGACCAGCGCGCTGGATGCCGCCACCGAGGCCCGCGTGGGCAAGGCGCTGAAAACACTGATGGCCGGGCGGACGACGTTCGTGATCGCGCACCGTTTGTCCACCGTCCGTGACGCTGATGAAATACTTGTGTTCGACAATGGACGTGTCGTGGAACAGGGCAGTTTCCAATCGTTGCTTGCTCGCCATGGCCACTTCGCCGACCTGGTGGAAACCCAACTATCTCCGGCGGTCCCGCACATGGTCGCGGCGGAGTGATCGCCGACAAGTTACTGTGTTTTGCGAAGCAAAGCCGCGTAACCTAACCATGTTGTTGCATTCCTTCCCCAGAAATGGAAATTCCTCATGCTGCGATTGGCGTTGTTCTTCCTTGTCGTTTCGATCGTAGCCGCGATATTCGGCTTCGGTGGTGTGGCGGCCGCGTCTGCCGATATTGCCCGCATCCTGTTCTTCATCGCGATCGTCGTGTTCGTCGTGTTGCTGGTGGCGGGTCTGATGGCCGGTAGTACTCTCTGGTAGCGTTTTTGCTGCGCCGCACTGTTAATATTTGCAATCGTGTTCACGGAACGCGCATGCTGTTCCCCTCGCAAGGGAGCGGCTGCGCGATCCGGCGTATGACTTACTTTTCAACAGCGCCGGATCGGCCATCTGCCCCCGACAACAAAGGGAGCTGGGCGATGTCCACGGTTGCGGCGATCCTAAAGCATAAAGGCTATCAGGTTTCGACGATCGATCCGGCGGCGACCGTTTCCGAAATCGCGGAAATACTGTCGGAACGCCGGATCGGCGCGGTGTTGGTGATGGATAATGCCGAACAGATGCTAGGTATTGTCAGTGAGCGGGATATCGTCCGGTCTCTGGCCGCGAATGGTGCCCGTACCCTGGAAATGACCGCCGGGCAGTTGATGACCCGAGCGGTACAGGTGGCTCGTCCCGATACCACGGTCGATCAGGCGATGCAGACCATGACAGCGGGGCGCTTCCGACACCTTCCGGTGGTGGACCATGATACGCTGATAGGCCTGATCAGCATCGGAGACGTGGTCAAGGCGCGGATCATGTATCAGGACACGGTGGTGGAAAGTTTGACGGCCTACGTCACCGGGACCGTGTAAACGGCGCGCGGCCCAGTGAGCGGCCCAGTGAGCGGCCCAGTGAACTGACCGGGTGCTTCACCGCTTCCGCGATTCCACCTGGGCGCATCAGGCTTCAGTGCGGCACATAGATGCGCCCATCGAACAGACGCCTGGCGGTGCGGTAAAACGCGCCGCTGTGGGCGATCCATCCGACACCGAAGGAGCGGGACACGTCCGCATCCACGGTTAAGATCCCCGACGGCATCCCGATACGGACAGCGCCGGACGGGGCGGCGGTAAGCGCCTGGTATGGCAGCGTGCCCTCGATCCTGGCCGCAACCGCGGTGCAAAGCGAGGCCGTCAGCGGCAGCGCTCGGTGCGGCTGCCCATTGGAGATAAACCGGGCGGTCAGATCGACATCGCCGGCCGCGATCTTCTCCCCCGACAAGGTCGATGCGGCCATCGCCGGTCCGACGAAGCCGATCGCCGGCACGCCGTTGCTCAACCGGGCGGCGGCGTCATCGGCGGCGATGCCCATGGCGATGGCGGCGGCGCGGCGGATGCGTTGCAGCCGGTCAAGCAATGCGGCGTTAGCATCCAGCGCGTCCGGCAACTCGGCGCCGGTGAGGCCCAGGTCGCTCGCGCGGACAAAGACGCAGGCATTGGCGGCATCGATCATCGAAACCTCGATCGCGCCGACCCCCGGCACGTCCAGGCGGTCCACGACGTTTCCGGTCGGCAACAGCTTGCCGGTGACGGCGCCGCCCGGAGACAGGAAGTCCAACCGCACCGGGGCGCCGGTGCCGGCGACGCCGGGGATTGCCATGTCGCCGTCCACGGCGGCCCTGCCATCCAGCAGCGGGAACGTGGAGCGGATGATCTTTCCGGTATTTGTATTGAAGATCCGCACTACGGCCGTATCGCCGTTCGGGCGAACCAGGCCTTCGTCAACCGCGAACGGCCCCACGGCCGAAGACATGTTGCCGCAGTTGCCGCGGTAATCGACGGCTGCCTCGCGAATCTGCACTTGGGCGAATGTGTAATCGATATCGGCATCCGCCCGTTCCGACGGAGACAGGATGCAGACCTTCGACAGCGACGATATGCCACCGCCCATGCCGTTCAACTGCCGTCCGTGCGGATCGGGGCTGCCCATGGCGGCGAGGAAAATCGGGTCCCAGGCGCCGCGTTCCGGCAAGTCCCGCAAATGAAACATCACCGCCCGGCTGGTTCCACCACGCATGAAAACAGCGGGAAGTGCGAGCAGCGGCATGTCAACATCTCCTATCGGGCGAGCGGACCGTATCATGCCGGCGCGCGAATGCCGAACCCCCCGCTGAGCGGCCGCATGATGCCGACCCGCAGCGCTCGGGCATTAGCCCACATCGCGTATGGTGTCACCAGAACCTGGCTGATCGTCCAGACCATCACCGCTTGCCACGGTGTTACCGGGCGGACCAGCAGCACGCCGGCGGCGCTGAGCACCAGGCTGCCCAGATTGGCGTAAAGGGTGAACCGCACCTGTCCGACAGCCACCAATGCGACGCCGGAAGGGAAGGTCAGCGCCGACCATGCCATCAGCCCGACCAGTGGTAGACCGGCCTGCCCGGCCTGCGCCCAGTTCGGTCCCATTAAAAGGGTGACGACCTGCGTCAGGCCGATCGCCAGTGCCGCGCACAGCGGGGCGAACACCAGCAGGCAGCGCCGCAGCCACCGATCGACCTGGGCGAGCATCGCCAGCCGGTCGTGCTGATGCTCCGACAACGCGGGCAGCATCAGTCGCCACAGCGCGGTGAATACCAGCTCCCGCACCGTGTCGACCAGGCGGAACGCGATATGCACCTGGCCCAGGGCCGCCGCGCCGGCCGATCCGCCGATCAACAAGGCGAACAGCCGGTAGCGCATGATGGAAACCAGGGTCGAGGCGGTCAGTGGAACGCCGACGCGCAACAGCGTCCGGACCGCCGGCGGGTCCCAGCAGAAGCCGGGCCGCCATCCACGCGCGAGCAGCAATGCCAGCGCGCCAACGGCCGAGGTCGCCGCCTGTTGCCATACAAAGGCCCAGGCGCCGGCGCTTTCCAGCGCGGCGGTCAGCCCAACCGCGCCGCCCAATCCCTGGCCGATCAGGGTTCGCAGTGCCAGGTGGCGGTAGGACCGCTCACGGGTCAGCAAACCCTGTACCGCACCGGCAGCACCGACGAGCGGCAGCGGCGCGGCCAACACCAGGCCCATGACCAGCATCCGCCTGTCGCCGAACATCGCGGCGAGGCCCCAGCCGGCACCGGCTTGCAACACCATCGCCAGGCATCCGGCGGCGCACGAGGCCCAGAACGCGCTGGACGCGATACGCTCGTCGATTTGCACGCGCTGCACCAGGGCGTCCGCGAACAAGGCGTTCACCACGACCCACAGCGTGACATGCACCGCGACCGCGGCCGCGCCGATGCCCAACTCCGCGGGGCCGGTCAGCCGGGCGATCACGAACGAGGTGATGACCGAAAGGCAAGCGGAAACCGCCGCTTCCAAGCCGGACCAGAAGGCGTCACGCCTCATGCGCCGCGCCGGTGCAGCGAAGCTAGCGAGACGGCCGCGACGAACGGTGGCAACCAACCTATCCGGCTTTGATAGCGGTCGTGCGGCGTGGACAGCGCCCCGGTGATCGCGGCGCTGAGCGGCAGTGCGACCAGAACACCCAGCAGAAAGTAGCTACACGGCGCCCGGCGGCTGAGAGCGATGGGGATCAGCATAAGGCAGGCCGCCACGCCGCCCAAAGCGATGACGACGTGGAGACGCGCCAGTACCGCTGGCACCGCCAGTACGCCCGACTGTTGCCGGGCGGCGGCATAGGCTGTCGCCTCGCGGGCGGGGAAATCGCGATCAATCCAGGGTGTGACCTGGGCGGCCCACGGGTTGAGCCCGTCGCCACTATGGAACAGGGTCAGTTGCTCCGCGGTGTTGGACAGCGCGGCTCGGAATTCGGCGCCTGGGTTGGCGTAGAGGGCGGCGCGGATGATCGCGTCAGCGTCAGCCGATACCGCTTTCGGGCCGCCGGCGCGGTTCAGCGGGCTGGTGTCGGCCCATAGGAACTCATCCGACGTCGCGGGAAAATCGTCGATGAACGGGCACAGGCGCCAATGGGCCGATGGGCACTCGGCGCGGAGAGCGGTCATGCCCGGCCCGTCATAGATGACCCGGGCCAGCAGGAAGATGTTTCCGAATGGGGCGATGGCGAAGCGTCCGTGCGCGGCGAGGTTCACCGAACAAAGTGCAAGGACCGCCAGGGCAGGGGCGGCGGCGAGGGGAACCCGCCATATTGCCGGTTTGACTTCGGTTTGTGCTCTCTTCGTCATGATGGGCGCGGAATCGATATCCACGCCTGTCGCCATGTCGGCAGCATCAGGCGTGGATGGCGGGCCTTCGCCCGCCATGACGGGATCGGGCGGTGTCGCCGCCCCTGATGGGGCTGTTTTGGGGCGTTGCTTTGCCAGGGAAGACGTGGGCGGCCGGGCCAAGCCCGGCCATGACACGGTTTTGGCAGCCGTCCACAAGGTCGCGACCAACCCACATGCCAGCGGCAAACTAGATTGCTGGGTGGCAATCATGAACGCCGCCAGCCCCACGAGGGCTGCCCGCTCTGTCCGGGATAACCGCTCCGGCACCCGGGCCAAGAGGCAGACAACGAGAACCAATAGCGGGGTGAAGATGTCCGGCATCAGCTCGGACACGATCCACGGCAGCCATGTGCCGATCGCCAACAGCCCGATGCCGGCGACAAAAGCGAGCGGCGGCATGACCGGCACCAGCGTTCGGCAAACCACCCAAAGGACCCGGGCCGTCAGCAGCGCCTGCGCGAACACCACCGGCCAGAGCGTCACCGTCCAGTGCAGCGGCAGCATGAACAACGAGTAGAACACCGGCCGGTCCCAGCCGGCATAAAGATGGATCGCCTGGGACAGATACGTTCCGGTATCGGCGAAAACGATCGGATAGCCGTTCCACAACGCCGGCCACAGCAACAACGCCGCCGCGGCCGGAACAATCAGAACAGCCGTCCGGTCAGCCGCCATAGCCATTCGGATGCGATTTCCGCCAGTCGAAGGCCGTGCGGACGATGTCGTCCAGATCACCATGCACCGGCCGCCATCCCGCCGCCTGCGCGCGCGCGGACGAAGCCACCAGCACCGCCGCATCACCCGCTCGGCGTTCCACGATCCGATAGGGCACTTTCAGCCCCGACACGCGCTCCACCGACGCGATCACCTGCCTGACCGAGTGACCGGCGCCGTTGCCCAGGTTCCAGACCACGGGACCGTCCTTCAGTGCCTCCACCGCCAGCAGATGCGCGGTCGCCAGGTCAGACACATGGACGTAGTCGCGGATGCAGGTGCCGTC
>DNXO01000020.1:21248-70845 GCA_003506895.1 Acetobacteraceae bacterium
CGGATGCAGGTGCCGTCGGGCGTGGGATAGTCGTCGCCGAACACATCCAATGCCCCACGCCGGCCCAGCGCGGCGTCGATCACCAGCGGGATCAGGTGGGACTCCGGCCGGTGATCCTCGCCCAACCGCCCGGCGGGGTCGGCTCCGGCGGCGTTGAAATAGCGCAGGCAGGCGGCACGCAGTCCATGCACCTGGCCAGCCCAGCGCAGCGCCCGCTCGATCATCCATTTGCTGTCGCCATAGGCGGATTGCGGGTCGATCGTTGCGTCCTCGGGGATCGGGCCGGAGCCATCGACGTTGAACAGCGCGGCGGTTGAGGACAGCACGAATTTGGTGACGCCATGCCGCACGCAGGAATCGATCAGGCGGATACCGTTGGCGGCGTTGTCCAGCAAATAGCGCATCGGCATACGCATGCTCTCGCCGACCTGCGACAACGAGGCGAAATGGAACACCGCATCCCAGGTTCCGTCGCGCATCACGGCATCGATCGCCTCGCCATCCGATAGATCGGCAACGATCAGCTTCACGCCGCCCGGCACGGCCGCGCGATGTCCGGTGCGAAGATTGTCGATCACGCTGACCGAGTCACCCCGGTCCAACAGGGCCGCAACCAAATGGCTACCGACATAGCCGGCCCCGCCGGTAACAAGAAATCGCTGTGGCATCGAATACTACCCCCGGAAATAGGCACGGTAGCGGCGATGATACACCCCCGCGTCCGCGTAACCGGAGCGAAGATGCACGCGCGGATCGACTCTTGTCAGCACCGTTCCAATAATTTTGGCGTGGGCGTCGTGCAGCATCTCCATCGCGCGCAACAATGTCTTGGTTGGGGTCGCGCCCCAGCGCACGCACAACAGCGTCGCATCGGCGAGGGCGGCGGCAATCCGGGATTCGGTCATCGCCTCGACCGGGGGCGTGTCCAGCAGGATAAGGTCGTACTGATCGCGTGCCTCGGCCAGCAACTGACGCATCTCATCCGAAAGGAACAGCGCGAGGATATCGGTGCCGGGCTTGCCGGCCGCGATGAACTTCATTCCAGTAACCGGGTCGTCCTGCAGCGTGTCGCGCCATTCCGCCGCACCGCGCAGAATGTCCGTCAGACCGGGCCCGTCGTGACCGTCCAGCCGGTAGCGGAATGAGGCTTGCCGCGCATCGCATTCGATCACCAGGACACGCTCGCCGCCAAGCTGCGCCGATCGTCCTAACGAGATGGCGAGCAGGGATTTGCCTTCGGCGGGCCGAGCGGCGGTGATCGCTATGATCTGGGGGTGATCGATATCCAACGAGACACCGGCGCGCAACGAGCGGATCTGTTCGGCGAATGCCGTCAGCGGGCGGCGGGCGACGTAATCTTGAATCCGCAAATGGCGCAGCGCGCGTTTGCCCACTTCGGGGATCAATGCCAGGCACGGAACACCGGTCAGCGCGCGCAACTCCTCCCCGCTGTGGAGTGTGGCGTCCATCAGGTGCAAAGCATAGATCAGCACCAATCCCAGAAATACCGACGCGGCGACCGAGGCGGCCATCGTTGGCATCACCCGGGGCGACGTCGGGCGATCCGGCTGTACCGCCTGGGTGATCTCGTGTGCCTCCGAGGACTCGATGGCCGCCTGCTGCGTGGTCTGCTGCAGGCGCTCCAGGACCGCCTGTAATTGCCCGCGTGCGGCTTCAAGGTCGCGATCCAACGCATTCAGGCCGATCTGCGCCCTGTCGGCGCCTTGCTCAGCCGATTTTGCCTCGGTCAACAGGTGTTGCAGGGTCGCGACCCGTTCGGCTGCTGCGTGCTGCTCCGCGTCGGTAGCGGCAACGACCCGGCCGATCTCTGCTTTCAGCGCGCGCTCGCCGTCGGCGAATTGCCGGTTCAGGCTTTGGACGTCGGGATGGGCGCTGCCGAATCTGGCACGCTGAGCCTGCATCTGACCGGCGAGTTGTTCGAGTTGTGCACGCAGTTGTACGACCGACGGGGCGACGGCGGCCTGTGCCTCCGCGCCCGCATTGCCGCGGGCGGCGTCCAGGCGGGCGCTCGCGGCGGCCTGTTCTGTCTGGGCCTTGACCAGATCCTCGGTCAGATGCGTCACCTGTTCGATGCCGATGGCGGCATGCATGCCCTGGCTCATGGCGTGCCGGTCGCGATAGGCGGCAATGGCCTCCTCGATCCGGTGTACTTCGGACGCCAGTTCCGCCTTCTGTTTGCGTAACAACCCGGTGGCGGCTTCGACCATGCGGTGTTTGGCCGCGTACTGGTCCTTGATGTATGCGTCCATTGCGTTGTTCACCGCTGCCGCGGCGACCAGGGGGCTTTCCGCGGTGAAGGTGACCTCCACGACGTGGGAGAACCGAACCGGCGCGGCATGCAGCCGATCCCGCACGCGGCTGAGCGTCGCGTCCCGCTTGGGGTCGAGAACAGGGCCGTAAACGGGCTCCTCCGCCGGGGCGTCGGTTTCCATACCGAGCAGCCAACGTAGCCCGAGGGTCAGGCGGGTCAGCATGTTGGGCGGCCGCCGAGCGGGATTGAACTCCGGATCGTCGAACAGCGCCCCACGTTGGGCCACGATCTGCGCGATATGCAGGCTTTGCAGGATTTCGGCCTGGCTGGACATCATGCTTTCGGTGGTTGGGTCCTCACGCAGGATGCTTTGCAGTTCGCGCACCTTGTAGCCGCTGGGCTCGTAAATCAGCGATCCGGTGGCGGTATAGAGGGGGGCGATCTGGCGCAGCGTCAGCCATGAGCACAGCGGCACCAGGATCACCGCCGCCAGGAATGTGCCGCGCCGCTGGTGGATCGCCGCGAAAAAACCCGCAAGGCTATCCCTGGCCTGCTCGCCCGGCCGGAATGGCGACTCCGGCCGCGCTCCGGAACCTGGATGCGGCGCAGTGCTGGCGGGCTTGTCGAGCATCCGCGGTGGTCGGCCTTTTGCTCATGACCAGGGCGTACTGCCCCAGCGGGTGAAGGTGAACGCCTTCGTAGGCCGACAACCCTTAATAATTCTTTAACGCGACGATGTTACCGGGCGTTGCCGAGCAAAAATCCCGTTTCACACCAGCCCACCGAAAGGGTGACACGCCGGCACCGGCCTCTCATCGTCATGCCGACGAAGGTCGGGCACGACGGCGCGGGATCCCCGGAAAAGCGGTATCAACGCGGGTTGGTATAAGTGGAACCGCCGATCGCGGCCGTCTGGTTTGCTGTGTCGGGTTTTTCCTTTGTCTCCTCCCGCTTGCGCATCTGGTCCTTGCGCTTGAGCAGGTTCGCCCGCAATGCCGCCGCCTCACGGGCCAGGGCGTCTGGGCTTCGAACTGGTTTGGCCGGTGGCTTTGGCGCGTCGTCTTGCGGTGGCATGTCTTCCTCGGCCGGGTTCCGTCGGCGGCGAACACAATCGCATTGGCGCCGGCAAGGCAAGGGACGAAACGCCGCCGACATTACCCCGCCTCAAGGTGCCGTGAAATCGACAACCTATGATGCGATCCCCACATGACCTGCGGCGGCTGTCCGGCGGGGCAATGTGATCCGGAGTGTGAAATAAACCAAGAGGATATGTCATGCGCACAAAGGCACGAGTTTGGCTGGTTCTGGCGCTTCTGGTTGCCGTCGCGCCGATGCTTGCCGCCTGTTACACCACCCAGGGCGCTGGCGAAGACCTGAGTGCCGCGGGCAAGGGGATCTCGGGGGCCGCGCAGAAACACACCGACTACAAGCCTTAATCGCATCCGTAACGAGCGCGGAAGGTCCATGGATCCCGATCGTGTCAGGGGTGCGGCGCACGAGGTCGCCTTAAAATCTGCCGGCGATACGAAGGCCGAAGCCGAGGGAAAAGTCGAAAGGGCCGTCGGAAAGGTCAAAACGCCATGCGCGGCGTGAGGAATTGCCCTCTGGATGCCCTCGATAAAACGGAGTGGATAATATTATGCGTTTAATCCTGCTGATTATTCTGATCGTGCTATTGCTAGGCGCCTTGCCGACCTGGCCCTACAGCGGCGGTTGGGGTTACTACCCAAGCGGCGGGTTGGGTTTGGTGCTCTTGGTGTTGATCGTTTTGCTGGTGATGGGCCGAATATAGTTCGCACTGGTTAGCGGGCTGGGTTCCCCCCCCCTCGGCCCGGTTGCATCCCGCATTGCGGGCGTGCCGCTCGCCGGGCAATAACGAAGGAACGAACGGGGGGAGAATAACATCATGCGCTGGATCATGGCCTTGGCAGCCTTATTTGCGGTTTCGCCGGCACGGGCCGAGGTTGCCGAGGTGCGCTTCGCCCAGCAGTTCAGCATGGGATATCTGCAGTTCGATGTCATGAAGCATCAGGATCTGCTGGCGAAGCATGCGGCGGCGCTGGGGTTGCCGGGGGTAAAGGCCACTTGGATTACCTTCAGCGGTCCCGACATGATGAACGACGCGTTGCTGTCGGGGTCGATCGATATCGCCTCGGGCGGGATGCCGGGATTGCTGACGATCTGGGCGAAGACCCGCGGCTCCGCTCAGGAAGTCCGGGGGGTTTCAGCGATGTCGCAGCAGCCGCTGCTGCTGAACTGCCGCAACCCCGCGGTGAAGACGATACGAGACCTGACCGACGGCGACAGGATCGCCATGCCGGCGGTGAAAGTATCGGCCCAGGCGGTGCTGCTGGAGATGGCGGCCGCCAGGGAATGGGGTGATGCTGCTTATGACCGGCTCGATCACCTGACGTTCTCGTTGTCGCCGCCGGATGCCACAAGCGGGCTTATGGCCGGCGGAGGCGACTTCGATTGCGCTTTCACGGTGCCGCCATTTCAGGCGATGCAGTTGCGTAATCCCGCAATTCATACGGTGCTGGGTTCGGATGAGCTGATCGGTCCATCCTCGGGCGGCATGGCGTGGACGTCAAAGCGGTTTCACGATGCCAATCCAAAGGTTTACCAGGCGATTCTTGATGCGATGGAGGAAGCGTCGGTCTTTATCGCCGGGCACCCGAAAGAAACGGTCGCGTATTACGTGGAAGATACGAAAAGCAAGATCGATACCGACCTGATGGACGGGCTGCTGGCCGACCCCCGTTTCAAATACGTTCTGACGCCGAGTGCCTCTCTGCGCTGGGCCGCGTTCATGCACAAAGTCGGGCGGATCAAGACCGCGCCGTCGGATTGGAAGGATCTGTTCTGGCCGGAGATCTGGGGGCGGGACGGGAGTTGATGCCGTCACGATCCGATGGTCAGGATCATGACGGCAAGAGTGCCGGCTAAACGCTGCCCCAGACTTCGCGAGCCACTTCCACGCAGCGGGACAGTTTCGCCCATTGCTGATCCTCGGTCAGCGTGTTGCCTTCCTCGGTGGAGGCGAAGCCGCATTGCGGGGAAAGCGCCAGTTGTTCCAGCGGCAGGAACTTCGCCGCCTCGTCGATGCGCCGCTTCAGCGTGTCCTTGCTTTCCAGTTCGCCGGTCTTGCTGGTCATGATGCCCAGGACGACCATCTTCTTGCCGCGGGGAACGAAACGCAGAGGCTCAAACCCGCCAGCCCGGTCGGTGTCGTATTCCATGAAGTAGGCGTCGGAGTTGATCCGGTTGAACAACACTTCGGCGACCGGTTCGTATCCGCCGGAAGCGACCCAGGTGGAGCGGAAGTTGCCCCGGCACAGGTGCATGGAAATCACCATGCCCTCGGGCTTGCCGGCGATCGCCTGGTTCAGCATGTCGGCGTAGATGGTCAGCAGGTTGTCCACATGCTCGCCGCGCGCCTTCAGCATGGCGATCTGTTCGGGGTCGCACAGATAGGCGATGTTGACCTCGTCCAGTTGCAGATACCGGCAGCCGGCCTGGCCGAAGGCGGCGACCGCCTTGTTGTAGGCGACGCCCAGGTCGGCGAAGAACGGTTCCATCGCCGGATAGCTGGTCTGGTCGATCGCCTCGCGGCCACCACGGAAATGCACCACCGAGGGCGACGGGATGGTTTGTTTCGGCACCGCCGTCTTCACGTGGCTGGCGAGGAACTGGAAGTGGTCGATCATCGTCGGCTTGGTCCAGCCGATCTTGCCGTTGACGCGCAGCTTGTGCCCGAGCGGAACGCTGCCGTGGAACTGGATTTTCTGTTCGGGTTCGTAGATCTCGACGCCATCGAGGCCGGCGACGAAGTCGTAGTGCCAGTAGGCGCGGCGGTATTCGCCGTCGGTTGCCGCCCGCAGGCCGATTTCTTCCTGCTTGGCGATGGCGGCGGCGATGCACTGGTCCTCGACTGCCTTCAGGCCATCGTGGGGCAGTTGGCCGGCTTTCCATTTGGCGCGTGCCTCTTGCAGCACCTTCGGGCGCAGCAGACTGCCGACATGGTCGGCTCGGAAGGGCGGTTCGGTGCGGACGGTCGTCATGGGGCGTCTCCTGTTTATAAGCCGCGGGTCCAGTCGCGTACCGCGCGGACGACGGCAAGGGGCTGTTCTGGGATCAGCGCGTGGCTTGCATCGGGTATCACAACCACGGTGACGCGATCTGCCCCCAGGTCCTCGACGATGCCCGTGCGAGTGTGCGGCGGACGCCACGGGTCCAGGTCGGCCTGCAGGTCCAGCACCGGGGCACTGCCGGCGGTCCACCAATCCTGCTGCGGGGTGGCCGCACTGGCGGCGCGTTGGCTTTTGGACGCGGCGGGATGCCAGTTGCCCAGCCAGGACGACGGGTCATGGCCGGGGGCGAAGAAGGCGACCCGCAGCGCCGCGATGCGCTCGGCGTCGGGCAGCGACGTGTCGATGCATTTGGCCAGATGGTCCCGCAAGCCGGGTGGCGAGGCCTTGGCGGCGGCGGCGGCCAGGATGACGCCGCGAACCAAATGCGGGTGGTCGGCTGCGACACAGCGCCCGATCCACTGGCCGAAAGCGTGGCCGAGCACGAATGCCGGACCATTGGCCAATCGTTCGATCACCACCGCGACGTCGCGGGCGTAATCGTGCAGTGTCAGTCCGTCGAGCGGGCCGGTGCTGCCGCACATGCCGCGGGGCTGCGGACGGATGACGCGAAAACCCTCGGCGGCGAACATTTCGGCGATTTCGTCGAAGTCCTCGGAGTCGCGGGATGACGACGGAAGCAGGACCAGGGCATCGCCCGCGCCGGATTCTGGTTCATCCAGGATCGTGTCGATCGACACATCGTCGTAGGCGACGGAGAACCGCCGGCGTTGGGTCATCTGTTGTCCTCCCTGGTCTGGAGGGCAGTCTAGACCTTGGCGTTGCGAGACGGAACCGGGGACGGAATTTCCGTCGTGCCGTTCGGCTCGGCGGTAAGCCTGATGACGGGCGTTTTGTCGCGGTGGGCATACGGTTTGTCGATGCCCCGGGCGGGGCTGTGTCGGTGGAGGCGGTGGGTGATCGTCCGGTCTTTGTGACGCAGAGATCGCCGAGGACCGCAGAGGTCGCCGAGAAGGAATTCTGAAATCCCGCCCCGCCAGATACCAGGTGCGCCGGCTAAAAATGCTTCTCAGCGATCTCGGCGGTCCTCGGCGATCTCTGCGTCACAAAAAAAAGGCCGCCGCACCGACTTGTCCGTTAACCATCCGGCAACCGCTTCGCATGTAATACGATGATCCATGAAAGCCCGATCCCCCGAACCCGGCTCGGTTCTGACCGACCGCATCATCGCCGCCGCGATCAAGGTTCACCGTACGGTCGGCCCGGGACTGCCTTTGCTGGGAGGTCCGCAACGCCGGTCTGGCATTCGAGCAAGAGGTTCCGCTCTCGCTGATATACGAAGACATGCGGCTGGAAAATCGCTTCCGAGCGGACATCATCGTAGAAAGAGCGGTGGTCGTCGAAGTGAGGTCCGTCGATTTCGTCCGTCCGGTTCACAAGGCCCAGACACTGACCTACCTACGTCTGAGTGGCTGTGCCGTCGGTTTGCTGATGAACTTCAACGTAGTCCTGCTCAAGGACGGGCTCCATCGCTTCATCGCCTGAAGCAGCCGAGTTGCCTGAAATCCGGTTCGCCTGTAACCCCGATTGGCAATGATCGAACTCACCCAAGCGCCCGCCACGCTGCCGCCCGGCCGCCGTATCTATGCCATTGGCGACATCCACGGCTGCAACCGTCAACTCGGCGCCCTGCACGACGCCATTGCCGCCGATCTGGCCGAACGTCCGGTTGCCTCGGCCTTGTTGCTGCATATCGGGGACTACGTGGACCGCGGGACCGACACGGCCGGCGTGATCCAGCGTCTGGTCGCCGACTGCCCGATCCAAGGCATGGACATGGTCAACCTGATGGGCAACCACGAGAGCACCATGCTGGACGCCCTGTCCGGGGAGCGCGCCGCCGGCACCGACTGGCTGTTCGCCGGGGGAAAGGCCGCGTTGGTAAGCTACGGCATTGATCCCGAAGGCCCCCGCGACCTCTGGACCTCGCTGATCCCTCAGGCCCACCAGGACTTCCTGCGCGGGCTGCGGCTGATGCACCGCGAAGGCGGGTACGCGTTCATTCATGCCGGCGTGCGGCCGGGAATCGCGCTGGAGGATCAGGCCAGGGACGACCTCCTGCGCTCCCGCCAGCCCTTTCTCTACTCCGAGGCGGATTTTGGCGCTGTGGTGGTGCATGGCCATACGCCGGTGAAAACGCCCGTGGTGCGGCACAACCGCATCGCCATCGACACCGGGGCGGTCTTCGGTGGTCAACTGACCTGCGTGGTGCTGGAAGCCGACACGTTGGGGTTTCTGACCGCCGATCCGGTTGACCCCCCGGTTTCGATTGCTCATCGGTAATCAGGCCTTGACGCCGCGACAGGTTCCCCCGCCGCCCGGTTCCTGCTAGCAAGCGGCCCCCGGGAGACACACGTACACCCATGTTCGATTTTGCCTGGTCGGAGATCGTTTTGATTGGAGCCGTCGCGTTGATCGCGATCGGCCCCAAGGACATGCCCGCTGCTATTCGCACCGTCTCCTCCATGGTCAAGAAGGCCAGGCGGATGGCCGCCGAATTTCAGACCCATGTCGATGAGATGGTGCGCGAGGCGGATTTGGGGGACGTGAAGAAGGCGTTCAACGACATCCGCAACCTGGATCTGTCCAGCGCGATCGAGAAGCACGTCGATCCGGATCGAACGATCCGCGACACCTTCAGCGACAATCCGCTGGAGTCGACCTATGCGACTCCAAGGCCGGTCGAGGAGGTGACGGTTGCCGAACCGGCGGTCCCGCCCGTGATCTTGTCGCCACCCGAACCGGAAAAGCCGCTCTCGCCGGCGTTCATCCCGCCCGGTATGGTTCCGCCGGCGCCCCCAGTGGCGGTTGAGCCGCCGGAACCGCCTGCATTTATTCCCCCTGAAGCCGTGCGGCTGCGCCAGTCCCGGGCGTAGGCCCCAGTCTTTGATCGCAAGCCTCTGACCATCGGAAAGCCGAACGTGGCAACAACTGAAGACGACCCGATTAACGACAAGCCGATGCCGCTGCTCGATCACCTGATCGAGTTGCGCACGCGGTTGATCTGGTCCGCCGGGACCTTTCTGGTGTGCTTCGGCGTGGCATACTATTTCGCCGGGTCGATCTACTATTTCCTGGCCGAACCGCTGGCCCAGGTGCTGCGGGAACAGGGCAACCCGGACCCGCATCTGATCTACACGCAGCTTTACGAGGCGTTTTTCACCAAGATCAAGGTGGCGTTCTTTGGGGGCGCGTTCGTGGCGTTTCCGATGATCGCGGTCCAGTTGTGGTTGTTCGTCGCGCCGGGCCTGTATCGCAGCGAGAAGCGGGCGTTGCTGCCGTTCCTGGCAGCAACACCGGTGCTGTTCGTCGCGGGCGCGGCGCTGGCGTACTATTTCGTGTTTCCCTTCGCATGGAGGTTCTTCGCCAGCTTCCAGGACCCGGTGGGCGGCGGCGGCGTGCCGATTGAGTTGCTGCCCAGGGTCAGTGAGTACCTGGATCTGGTGATGAAGCTGATTTTCGCGTTCGGCATCACCTTTCAGCTTCCAGTCGCGCTGACGTTGCTGGCGAAAGTCGGGATCACGAGTTCGGCGCAACTCAAGAAGTTCAGGCGCTACGCATACGTGGGAATGTTCGTCATCGCCGCGATCCTGGCGCCGCCTGACGTCATCACTCAAACGGGGCTGGCAGTGCCGCTGATTGGGCTTTACGAGATCTCCATCATCTGCGCCGGCTGGGTCGAAACCAAGCCCGTCGAGGACCAGGCCGATGCATGATATTCGCGCCATTCGCACCGATCCGGCGGCGTTCGACGCCGCCATGGCCCGCCGCGGGCTGCAAGCTGTGTCCGCCGAGATCATGGCATTGGATGTCGAGCGCCGCGCCGCCTCCACCGCCCTGCAGGAAAAGCAGGCTCGGCGGAACGCGCTGGCGAAGGAAATCGGCCAGGGCAAGCGGTCGGGCGCCGACACCGCCGCGCTGGAAGCCGAGGCGACGGCGCTGCGTGGCGATATGGAAAGCCAGGAAAAGCGCGTGCCCGAGTTGGATGCCGGGATCAAGCGGATCCTGGAGAGCCTGCCGAACGTGCTGGACGCGTCCGTGCCCGATGGTCCGGACGAGACGGCGAATGTGGTGCTGAAGCTGTCGGGTGAGCCCACGGCGTTCCCCTTCGCGCCGAAGCAGCATTTCGAACTTGGCGAAGCGCTGGGGATGATGGATTTCGCCACTGCCTCCAAGCTGGCCGGTGCCCGGTTTACCGTGCTGCGCGGCAGGCTGGCTCGGATGGAGCGGGCGCTGGGCCAGTTCATGCTGGACCATCACACAAACGAGCGCGGCTATCTGGAAACCATCGTGCCGTCGCTGGTGAATGAGGCGACGGCCTACGGCACCGGCAACCTGCCGAAATTCGAGGAAGATTTGTTCAAGACCACCGACGGGCGGTATCTGATCCCGACGGCGGAGGTGCCTCTGACCAACACCGTCGCCGGGGACATCGTGGCGGAGAAGACGCTGCCGATGCGGCTGACGGCGCTGACCGACTGCTATCGCAGTGAGGCCGGGTCGGCGGGCCGCGATACGCGCGGGATGCTGCGCCAGCACCAGTTCCGCAAGGTGGAGATGGTCTGCATCGCCCACCCCGACCGTTCGGCCGACGAACACGAATGGATGACCCGCTCGGCCGAGATGATCCTGGAGAATCTGGGCCTGCCTTACCGGCGGGTGCTGCTGTGCGCGGGGGATACCGGCTTCGCTTCCACACGGACTCATGACCTGGAGGTCTGGCTGCCGGGGCAGGGGATGTATCGGGAAATTTCCTCCTGCTCCAACTGCAAGGATTTTCAAGCACGGCGGATGAACGCGCGGTATCGCGGCGGGGCGGATGGCAAGGCGGTGGGGTTCGTCCATACGCTGAACGGGTCGGGTGTGGCAGTTGGGCGGGCGCTGATCGCGGTGATGGAGAACTACCAGCAGGAAGACGGCTCGATCGTCGTGCCGGAGGTTCTGCGGCCGTATATGGGCGGGCTGGAGGTTATCGCGCGCGGGTAGGCGGAGAAGCTTACCCCACTTCTACCGGCATGATCGCCTTCAGCCGCGGCAGCACTTCCTTGGTGAACAACCGGATGCTTTTGCGCGATTCCGCGTGCGTCATGTACCCGGACCTCCCGACCAGCACCAAGTGCCCGAAGCCACCGACCTTGTCATAGAACTCGGTGATCTGCCGGTACACGCTGTCCGGTCCGCCAGCGAACAGAATCCCCTGCTTCATCGCCTCCGACGCGGTTATGGAGATCAGCTTCTCCGCATTCCGGCTGGCCGGCGCCACGCCCTTTTCCGCGTCCTTCAACGCCGACCCGGCCTCGGGAGCCGCCTGCGTCCGGTATAGCCCGGGTGCCGCGACAGGAGGCGCCGCACCCGGCAGGAACGTGTTGTACTGCGGTGCCGACTTCAAGCTGGTGTTCAGGAACCAAAGCAGTTTGCTGCCGACCTCGATCCCTTCCTCGTCCGTATCCCCGACATAAACCAGCGCCGCATAAGCAAAGTTATCCGTCGTCACCTTCGGCAACCCCGCCTCCGCGCGGGCTCGACGGTGGGCCTCATAGGCCCTTTTGGTGCCTTCCGGCCCACGCAGCACCAGCACATGACGCATACCCCGGCGGCCCACTTCCGCCGCACTCTTGGGATCGCCGGTCGCCGCCCACATCGGCGGATGCGGGTCCTGGTACGGCCGCGGCCAGATGTTCACGTGCCGGTGGCTGTAATGCTTGCCTTCCCAACTGAACGGCCCGGTATGGGTCGTCAGCGTCTTCCTCACCAGATCGATTGCTTCCCAGAACCGTTCTTCGTTGTTCACCGGCTGCATATTGGCGGACGCCATCTCGGTGCCGCCCGATTTGACGAAGCCGATGTCGAACCGGCCCTTGGCCAGGATATCCGCCGTCGCGTATTCCTCGGCCACGCGCACCGGATCGGGTCGCAGTGAAATCAATGTCCCCAGGCTCAACACGCGCACATTCCGGGTCTGTCGCGCCAGGATGCTGGTCACCATCGGGTTGGCTCCGATCAATGAATTGATCCCCGCATGATGCTCGATGCAAACGACGTTCATGCCGAGGTCGTCGCACAGCGCGAATTCGTCCAGCACTTCGTCGAACAACGTCGCGGCGATCCGGGGATCGCACAACCGGTTCGGCAACGAGGCCCGCACCGAATCCGCAGCGTCGGTGATCTTCTTGTCAACGAACGGATAGGGGATTTCGCATTGCCACCAGGCGTCCATGGGATCGGCTCCTCAGCGGTTCAAAAAGCGGGCGACGTGGTCGGCGAAGGCGTCTGGCTGTTCAATTTCCGGGTGGTGTCCGGCGTTTTCGATGACCGAGAACCCCGCCCCCGGGATCAACCCGGCAAATGTCCGGCCATAGGAGGGCCGGACGATCCCGTCGGATGCCCCCCAGATCACCTGCGTTGGCACGCCGATCCGCGGCAGCCAATATGCCAACCTGGGATTGTGCATATACGGATGCCACGCGTACAGCGACAACGACTCCCAGTTTCGGTGACGCTTGATCAGTGCCTCGTCGGACATCGCGTTGAAGTCCGGTGCGTTCGCCTGATCGTGCCACATCGCCCGTTTGACCGTGTCGGGGTGCGTGTTGAACACATCCAGGATGTCCGGCGTCTCCCGGTCGCTGACCTTGATCCCGACGGTATCGACCAGGACCAGCCGCTCAATATTATGGCAGCTTCTGACAGCGAGTTCCGACGCCAGCCAGCCGCCGAACGAGAATCCGACCAGCGTGACCTTGTCGAACGGCAATGAGTCGAGAAACGCCGCATAAAGGTTCACGACATCATAGACATTCTCGAAATCCTTGGGGCGGGCGGAGGCCCCGAAGCCGGGATGGGAAGGCGCGATGACCTCGCCCCGCCGAGCGAGCAGGCCAAAAAAACGAGCATCTGGCTCGATCTGTTGGAGGCCGTGCAGCAGGACGATGGGTTGGCCGGCACCGCGCCGGACAACCTCCATGTCGATCCCGTGAACCGTGGTCATCGCGCCGTCCTTTCGGTCAAGCTAATGCGGAAGCTCGTCGTGCCTCGTTTCGCGACCCATTATCATCGCGATGATGCTCAGAACCGCGAAGCAGGTCATGACGGCGGCCGCGTTGTTAAAGGATCCGAACGGCACGACCAGCAGCCCGGCCACCAGAGGCCCGAAGCTGGTCACCACGCGTCCGGCGCCGTTGCAGAACGAAACGGCGGTTGCCCGCACATGCGTCGGGAACAGTTCCGGCAGATACACCGCGTGGCCCGAGAACACCCCGAACACGAAGAACCCGAAGATCGGCAGTACGACGGGGTAGTATTCGTATGTGCTCAGCCCGGCGTAGAGCAGCAGGCCGCTGGCGATCGCGCCGAAGTTGTAGAACAGGATCGTGGGCTTGCGTCCGATCGCATCGGCGATGAATCCAAAGCTGGCGTAACCCACAATCGCGCCCAGACCCCAAAGCGTCATGCCGTTACCCACTTTCGGGATCGCCGCCGCGCCGGTGATGCCTTCCTTCTGCAGCATCAGGCTTTGAATGGTTGGCAGCCAGATCTGACTGGTCCAGATCGACAACAGCGTTCCCACACAGAACAGCAACCCGACCAAAGTGCTGAACCGCAGGGCAGGGGAGAACAACTGCAGGAACGAGAACTTCATATACGCCTGATCGGCATCGGAGGCAGCGGCACCCCGAACCTTGATGCTCTCGCGGCGCTCGCGCACTGCCTGGAAGCGTTCTGGCTCATGCACGCCCCGGCGCAGCAGCAACAGCAGCAATGCCGGAACGATCCCGACAAAGAACACGCTGCGCCATCCATACGGGGCGACCAGATTGTAGATTTGCCCACCGATCAGCGGTCCAAACCCACCGCCGGTCATCATGATCCCCAGTACTTTCGCGCGGTTGTTCTCGGCGAAGACCTCTGCGACGAGGGCGATGCCGACCACGCTTTCCGCGCCCGTGCCGAGTCCGGCCAGGAAACGAAACAGGCCCAGTTGGAACGGGGTCTGCGAAAAACCCTGACAGGCGGTAAATACGCTGAACACGACAATGCTGAGCGCCAGGGTCCGCACCCGCCCGATATAATCGGCGATGATTCCGAACAGCAGACCGCCGCACGCCCATCCCATGAGCCCGACCATCGCCAGATAGCCGCCCACGGTACCAAGCTGCGCCGGCGTTGCCGACCCGCCGAGAAGTTCCGTCACTGCCGGTCGCAGCACGAAGGCGAACAGGCCGAAATCGGTCGAATCGAGCGCCCAGCCCATCCAGGTGACCAGGAATACTTTCCACTGGTAAGTCGTCAGCCCGAACAAACCCGGGCGGTCGGCTGTGATAGCGGTACTACTTTGCATAGTATCTCCCCTCTTGCAGGCTCTGATGGCCTGCTTGAACAGTCGTGATAGTAAGTCGCGAATTGTTTGCGCGACCCGTTCCGCTGCCTGAATCGTGCCGACATGGCACAATCCATAAAGTAAGATCGTTTGGGCACCGGACTCTCGGTTGCGATGCTCAGGCTTTGGGCGAGCGGAATCAGCTTATCCTGGACATCGGGCAACACAAGTGTCCTGGCCGATCGGCGGATCGTAACCGCAACCAGGCGGGCTGGAGACTAAGCGCGCACGGGCCGGTGATCTGAGCCAGGAGGGCTAGCGGAACCGGCCTGAATGAAGCGATCCGGCAGTTGCTGCCGCAAATTGAGCACTTGTTTTCAAAAAGAACCGAAAATCGAACTCCCTCCGCGGCTTCAAAAAATGAAGGAGGTAGAAACGGACTGGCTTGCTGAACGGCCCCATCGCCCAACACCGGTGTGGATCGCAACATTGCGCGTTCCACACCGGCCGGCGGGTCGGTCAGGGCGTTCCTGCTTCCCCCAGATCCCACCAAATCCCGGTATAGGCCGCCAACCCCTCGCGTGCCGGGCCGGTCAGCAGATGTTCATCCGGCCCGTGCTGCTTGCAGCCGTTGTAGCTGTGCGGAATCCACACCAGCGGCACACCCAGGTAGTCCACGAACACATCACCCGGCAGGCCGCCGGACGAGTTCGGGATCACCTGCACGCGCTTGCCCAGCGACCGCTCCATGCTGCCAACCGTCCATTGTACCCACGGATGCCCCGGATCGGTCCGGCTCGCCGGCATGCGGACATAGGAGTTCTCGACGCGAACCTCCGGGAACCCGTTCTCCGCCAGATGTGCCCGCAGCGCGCCGTCGAACCCGCCGGAGTCGCTGTCCACGGTGTAGCGGATCTGGCAATGCGCCCGGGCATTCGGGGCGACGGCATTGACCGGGTTCTCCGGCCGGCCGGACAGCATCGACAGCACGATGAAGCTGTTCCAGCCATAGATTTTCTCGGCCGGGGTAAGGCCAGGTTCGCCCCAGTTCGGGTCGATGCTGGCGGACTCGCCGCCGCCGCCAACCGGGCATCCGTCCAGCACCGCGCGCACCGCCGCCGGCACGCCGTTCTTCGGCAGCCAGTCGCGCACCAGGATTTTGCCGTGCCGGTCCATGATAGTGGCCAGCGCGTGGCTCAGCACGATCGCGGGGTCGGTCGTCAGGCCGCCCCAATGGCCGGAGTGAACGCCGCCCGGCCGCAGGTCCACCACCAGATCGAAATGATAAGTGCCACGGGTCCCGGTGGCGATGGTCGGGACTTCCGGCATGACCCTGGGGCCGTCGCTGGCGATCAGCACGTCGGCGACCAGACGGTCGGCGTGTTCGGCCACGAATTCGCGCAGCCCGATGGAGCCGCGTTCCTCGCTGGTTTCCAGGATCAGCTTCAGGTTGAAGCCCAGCCGGCCGCCGCGTTCGGCCAGCACCGCTTCCAGCGCCGTCAGGTTCAGCGCGTGCTGGCCTTTGTTATCGGCGGTGCCCCGGCCATACCAGTGGTCGCCCTCGTCAGTCAGGGTCCAGGGTGCCAGTCCGGCGCGCCACTGGTCCTCCAGGCCGCGAACGGTGTCGCCGTGGCCGTATGTCAGGATCGTGGGGCCGTCCGGTCCCTCCAGACGTTCGGCGAACAGGATCGGGCCGAAGCCCTCCTTCGGGTTGGGGTGGATTTCGACGCTGAAGCCCATGCGTTCCAGCCAGGGTTGGATGGCGTCGGCCAAATAGCGTTGCACGTCGGCCTGGTGTCCGGGGTCCTGCGACGTGCTGGGGATCGCCACCAGCGCCGCGAGACGGTCGCGGAAGCCGTTGGAGTCGAAAACGCCCATTGCGCGCGCCAGGGCGCTGTCTCGCGATGCCATGTCAGTGTCCCGCTGTTGTTGGCGACAAGGGTGCCAGAGGACGCGGTTACGGGCTACACCCGCCCCACGCGCGGCAGCATCGCCCAAAGCTGTACCCCGCGAGGACGCAACGGCTGCAATGGCGAGGCGACCTCGGCCGCATGGGTCCAGGGCAGGATCAGGATATCGTTTGGCGGTTGGTCCAACAGTGCTTCAACCGGCACGATCGGGATGTGGCTGCCGGGCAAAAACCGTCCGTGTTTCGCGGGATCCGGATCGGCGACGCAGTCCACGAGATCGGTGCCGATTCCGCACGCGTTTAGCATCGTGCTGCCGCGTGCCGCCGCGCCAAAGGCCGCGATGCGCCGACCGGCGCCGCGCCGGATCTGAAGGAATGTGCGAACTTCGTCCCGAGCTTCCGCCACCCTATCTTTGAAGCCGGTGTAAAGGTCGCTCCGCTCAAGTTCCGCGAAGGTTTCCGCCAGACGGGCTGACTTCAGCCCCGGACGGGCCGCGTGCGGCGCTTCCGCGTGGCAGGCATGTACGCGCAGCGACCCCCCGCGATCCGGCAAACGCTCGGCATCGAAAACGCGCAGACCGACAGAGCGGAGTACCCGCTCCAGCACCGGCAGCGAGAGGTAGGCATAGGTGTCGTGCCGGAAGGCGTCGAACTGTGTCCTCTGCACCAGCGCGAGCAAGTGCGGCACCTGAATTGTCACCACCCCCAGCGGCCGCAGGATCCCGGCGAAACCGGCGGCGAAATCGAACAGGTCTGGCGCGTGATCCAGCACATAGTTTGCCACCACCAGGTCCGCCCGGCCGTGCCGCACCGCGATCTCCATCGCAATTTCAGTCGTGAACGCGGCGATTTCGGTCGCAATGCCGTTTTGCGTGGCGATGGAGCCGGCGGTGGCGGCCAACTCGATCCCCAGGACCGGAATGCCGGCGTCCCTGAAGTGGCGCAGCAGATAGCCGTCATTCGATCCTGCCTCGATCACCAATGACCCCGGACCAAGCCGCAGCCGTTTCATCATCGCCGTCGCGAATTGTCCGGCGCGCGCCACACAGGTCGCCGAGCGGGATGACAGATACGGTTCAGGCGGGCCGACATCGGACGCCGTCGCAATATCCGAAACCTGAACGAGCAGGCAGTCGTCGCACATCCGCGCGTGCAGAGGATACGTGGGCGAATCCTCCCCCAACGCGACGGTGCGATTGGACAGCGCCAGGTTGCCCAGGTCCAGCAGGCTGCGATGCAGCCGCGCACCGCAAAGGCGGCAGGCGGGTTCGGCGGCCCCGGGCGGTCGGGGCCAGAGGGCAGGTGGTTCGGTATGCGCGGTCAGCATCGCGCACTCGGTTGGTCGGACACGGATCGGCCTCTCCCAAAGCAGGGCAAGCCAGGGAATGGTCGTTGGCCATCGGACCTGACGCAGTCACGGTTTCGCGGGGAGATTACCGGCGGATTGGTTAATGAAAGGTTTTCAAACCGAAGAAATTTTTGCCGGAAGCCAAATGATCCCGTGATGCGCGAGGGCCGGGGCGATCAGTGCGTTGGGTTGGGTAGAGGCCATCGCCATCGCGGTCTCCGGCTCCGCCAGGCCCCAGGCGATGACGTTGCGCACGGCCTGATCCAGCGTCAGGGCGGAGCCGGCCAGCCTCGTGCTGTGCGGGACCCGGACGGAGCCGTCGGCGGTGTGCTCGATCGTCATGCCGGCAAACGGATAGAGACCGGGCGGCGCGGCTGCCGCGGCGGTTGCGTCGGTCACCAGAATCGATCGGGCAGGGGTTTTCGCTCGGATCAGCACCTTCAACGCCTCGGGGGGGAGGTGGATGCCGTCGGCGATAAAGCTGGCACTCAGGCCGTCGGCGGCGAGCTGCGCCATCAGCGGGTTGAGGAATTTGGGCTGCGGCTGCGGCAGCGCGTTGCCCAGATGGGTGCTTAGAGTGACCCCGGCCGCAACCGCCGCGTTCGTGGCGGCGTGATCCGCGGCGGTATGGCCCATGGCGACCACCATCCCCCTCGCCCTGGCGTGGGCGATCAGCGCCGGCGCGTTTTCCCGTTCGGGGGCGACGGTCAGCAGCAGGACGGGACGGCGAAGGTTTCCGATGATGCGGTCCAGCATTGGCGGATCAGGCGGGACCATCGCCGCTGGCGGATGGCAGCCCGCATAGCCCTGCGCGGGGTTGAGAAACGGACCCTCGAGATGGAAGCCAGGCACCATGGTTGGACCGAGGCGGCTGGCGCTGACGGCGCGGTCAAGGGCCTGGAGGCGGGCGGTCAGCGTGGCCTCGTCCGCGGTGATCAGCGTGGGCAGGCAGGTGGTGACGCCGGCCTTGCGCATCGTCGCCAAAGCATGGTCGAGCGCGCCGGCGGTCAGCGCGACATCGTTGAAGTCGATACCGGCGTAGCCGTTGACCTGGAGGTCTGTCAGGCCGTGGATGTCCATGCGGCTGGTGTGGGCAAAGGAGGCCCGAGGAGTCAAGCCGCGGAGCGTCCGAACGGCTCGCGGCAGGTTGTAAGCGACACGGTCAGCACGCATTATGCTACCCAAATAACCACGACCCCAGGGAGCAGACACATGACCGATCCAGCGCCGAGCTATGGGCATGGCGCCTCCGACCAGCCGCTTATCGGGGACACGATCGGAATACATTTCGACCGGACGGTCGCTCGCTTTGGTCACCGACCGGGTTTGATCGTCCGCCAGCAGGGGATCAACTGGACCTGGGCGGAACTCGCCGAACGGGTGGAGGCGTTCGCCGCCGGGCTTGTCGGATTGGGACTGCAACCGGGCGAGCGCATCGGCATCTGGTCGCCGAACAATGCCGAATGGGTCATCACCCAGTTCGCTACCGCGAAGGCGGGGCTGATCCTGGTCAATATAAACCCCGCTTACCGGCTGTCGGAGGTCGAATACGCCCTTAACAAGGTCGGCTGCAAAGCGTTGATCACGGCCACACGGTTCAAGACCAGCGACTACATTGGCATGATCAACACGTTGGCGCCGGAACTGGCCACCTCTCACCCCGGCGATTTGCATGCCCAACGCCTGCCGACACTGCGGTCCGTCATCCAGATCGGCGGTGATGATCCGGGCGCGTTCGCGTTCGAGAAGGTTGCCCATCATGGGCGCGACATTGACCGTCAGCGGCTGAAGGAACTCGCCCCGCTGTTGCAGTTCGACGACCCGATCAACATCCAGTTCACCTCCGGCACCACCGGCCTGCCGAAGGGTGCGACCCTGACGCACCATAACATTCTCAACAACGGGTTCTTCATCGGCGAGACGATGCACTACACCGAACAGGATTCGGTCTGCATTCCGGTGCCGATGTATCATTGCTTCGGCATGGTGATCGGCGTGCTGGCCTGCATGACCCATGGCGCGGCGATCGTGTTCCCGGGCGAGGGCTTCGATCCGCTGGCCACCTTGCAGACGGTGGCTGAGTACCGCTGCACCTCGCTGTATGGTGTGCCGACGATGTTCATCGCCGAACTCGATCATCCGGACTTCGCGTCGTTCGACCTGACCAGCCTGCGAACCGGGATGATGGCCGGCTCACCTTGCCCGGTGGAAGTCATGCGCCGCTGTATCCGTGACATGCACCTGACGGAAATGACCATCGGCTACGGCATGACCGAGACCAGCCCGGTCAGCACGCAAACCCGGATTGGCGACTCGCTGGAGAAACAAACCGCCACTGTCGGCCGGCCGCATCCGCATGTGGAGATCAAGATCGTTGATACCGACGGCCGGATTGTCCCCCGTGGCGTTACCGGCGAACTGTGTACCCGAGCGTACTCGGTCATGCTGGGGTATTGGGAGGATGCGGAGAAAACCGCCGAGGCGATCGACCGAGCCGGCTGGATGCATACCGGCGACCTGGCGACAATGGATGCCGACGGCTACTGCGCGATTGTCGGGCGCATCAAGGATCTGGTGATCCGTGGCGGCGAGAACATCTATCCGCGCGAGATCGAGGAATTCCTGTACCGTCATCCGGCGATCCTGGATGTCCAGGTGTTCGGCGTTCCCGACAAGCGTTTCGGCGAAGAACTGTGTGCCTGGGTCAAACTGCGCGCCGGAACGACGTTGACCGAGGACGATATCAAGGCGTTTTGCAAGGACCAGATCGCGCACTACAAGGTGCCGCGCTATGTTCGGTTCGTGGAGGAATTTCCAATGACCGTAACCGGCAAAATGCAGAAATACCTGATGCGCCAGACCATGGCGGAAGAACTGGGTTCGCCCTCCGCGGCTTCCATTTAAGAGGAGACAATACATGCGTTGGGCTCGCTTCGAACACGACGGCCAGCCGTCCTTCGCGGTCGTCGAGGGTGACACCATCATTCCGGTGAAAGGCTCGCCGTTCGCTGCGTGGGAGCGTACGGGTGACAAGTTGAAACTGGCCGAGGTGAAGCTGCTGGTTCCGGTGGTTCCACCAACCTTCTATGCGGCCGGGATGAACTACCCCGAACATGTGCGCGAGGTTGCCGAAAAGGTTGGGCAAACCCCGAACCTTCCGACGCAGGCCGACATCGGCTATCGCGCCAACAACGCCCTGATCGCGCAGGGTGAAACGATCGTCATCCCGGCCGATGCGACGGATCAGGTTCAGTATGAAGGAGAGTTGGTCGTCGTCATCGGCCGGAAATGCAAGCACCTGACACGGGAAAACGCATTGTCAGCGGTCATGGGCTACACCATCGGCAACGACGTCAGCGAGCGTACGTGGCAGAAGTCCGATCGCACGATGTGGCGCTCGAAGAACACCGACACGTTCAAGCCGATGGGCCCCTGGATTGAAACCGACGTGAAACTCGAAGACCTGGTCACCAAAATTCGGCTGAATGGGGAACAGCTTATCGAATTCCCGACCAACCACATGATCTTCGGCGTTGTCGATTTCCTGGTGAACATGACGACCTGCCTGACGCTCTACCCGGGCGACGTGATCTGGATGGGCACCGAAGGCGCCACGGCCAACATGAGGCATGGTGACCGGATCGAGGTCGAAATCAGCGGCATCGGGACGCTCAGCAATCCGGTGGTGCGGGAAGGGATGTAGGGCCGCCATACGCGGCGGCGCGAAGCGGATCAGGGAGGCGGCAGCAGCCGCTTCCGCTGGAACAGCTTGAACCACTTCCGGAACATCACTTCCGTATCCATGACTTCATGGAACCCGGCCTGCGCGATCTTCACTGTTGAAACGAGCGCTGGCGGGCCGGGTTCGGTGTGCCCATACCGCATCTGGTAGTCGGCATATTCCAGCGAGAGCCCGACGAACTCGGGCAGGGCAGGCGACACCAGCCCGTACCGTTGCCTCACACGGTCCCAATCCGCGCGTCCCAACGACTGCAACAGAAATGGCTCATCTGGTCCCGCGCGCATTCCCACAGCCTCGGCAATCGCCGGCCATACGTTTGGCCATGTGAATACGTCGCCGTTGGTGACATTGAATGTCTCGTTTCGCGCTGCCGGCGTTTCGCCCGCCCACGCGATGGCCCGTGCCAGCAGATCGGCATCCACCGCCTGGCTTACCCGCTCCGCACCGCCGGGATATGGCAGGATCGGACCCCGCTCGCGCATCACGGCGGCATGGGCACCCAGCGCGGGGATCAGGTTCATCGCCCCGCCGATCGCCTCACCCACGATCAGCACCGGGCGCAGGATGGTGAACGACCAATCCCGCCCCGCCTGAGCCCCGCGCAGGTAATCCTCTTGCACCCAATAGAAGTTCGGCTGTTCCCTCATCTCTGAGCGGCCTTCGCGGGCGGGGACCGACAACGGCCGGACATGGACGCCATAGGCCTTGGTGCCCTGTAGCAGCGTCACATGCCGCAGCCCCGAAGCGGCCCGGATCAGCGGCCCCAGCAGGTTCCGCAGCATAAGGTCGTTGGTGACGATCTGCTGGTCGTTCCGCCAACCCTCCACCAATCCCGGCAATTCAAATAAGGCGGCATACACCAGATGCGTGACGTCACGCAGAGGCTCGGCGGCCGCGGCGCACGCGGCGGCGTCCGTCAGGTCCAGCGCCAGATGTCGTCCGGTGAAGCCAGGCGGCATGCGGCGGGAGACGGCAATGACGTCCACGTCAGGTACCTGGGTAAAGTGCTTCAACGCGGCGAATCCGACCAGACCCGTCGCTCCAGCCACCAGCACCGTCTTGCGACCCATCGACGTCCTCCTCCTGTAAACAAGATATCACCGCTTGCGCCGCGATGACCAATCGGTTGCAGGGGCGTTGCCAACTCTGCGTGATGGCAACGAATGTGGGCTGGAGCCGTCTTGCTATACCAACGGCCCACAGGGCCGGCTGGCATTCATACTGTCTATACGACAGCTTCGGTTTGAAGATGGTTCCGAGGGAACGAACCCCACGATCGCCCACCTGTTGGTCGGAAGGCCGAGCGGGCCACCGTTCGAAGCTGACGGAACGGTCCGGCATTTCGATTGTGGCGAAGATCGTCGAGCGCGCTCAAGGGAACGCTCCCCTTTTCCCAAGCAAGTCCGGTAGCTGACCCTGGGCGCTCGGCGTTATTCCCCGGAGAGGCCGACGGCGACCGGCCTCTCCCAAGTGTAGATGCTCCCGCTTTGGGGTGCACGGAGGTGGCCCCGGCGCTGGGATTGCTGACGGCTCTGGACACCCTTCATGTCAAGACTGCCAAAGCGTGGCCAAGCGCCACCTCGGCCGCGGCGTTGCGCACGGCGAAGGCGATCGTGCCGTCGGCGGCCGGCGGCGTGTTCTCCAGGATGACCGGTGCGCCGGGGACCACCATGCGTGTAAACCGCGTACCGGCGCGACGTAGCGGATAGGGCTCGTCAGGGCGGTGACGCTGCACCAACCGCTGCAGCGCCATCGCCCAGGTGCAAGTTCCATGTAGAATGATGTCGGGGAGCCCCGACGCCAGAGCGCAAGCGCGTTCGGTGTGGATCGGGTTCCAGATGCGCGCGCACTCGGTGTAGACGTGCGGCTGCCGGCGCGGGATGTCGATCGCCTCGCGCTGCATTGTCCCGGCTGGCACGCCGAGTTCGGGGCGCAGCGCCGGCAGTGGGGCGCGGCATTCTCCGGGCCCGTCCAGCGGTGTGTCGCGATACAGCGCGCCGAACCAACTCTCCGCAACCGGCGCACCCGTGGCCGCATCGACCGTGACGATATGCGTCGTTACCAAGGCACCGGCTCGGGTCGGTAGCGTAGCGATGATGCGCCCGGAGACGGTGACAACGTCGCCTGGACGGATCGCGCGGTGAAACAGCGAATCCTGAACGCCATGCACCAGCCCATCGAAGGCGGTGGCTTCGTCGCGGCCGACCGCCGAGAGGTAGGCCGCGGACATTAGCACTGGCCACTCTAACGCGACGACGAACGACGGCGGCGCAACCACGCCATCTGGCCGCGCATCATCGAGGTACAGCGGAGCATCCGCACCGATTCCGGCCGCGAACGCCATGGTCGCGCGCGCATCGATCGTGACGGTGCGGTGCCCAAGATCGGCGCCGGTGGCGTTGGCCCGAATTGGTTTCATTCGCCCAGCCTCTCGCGCTTCAGGCGCAGCCCGACGGACTCCCGATCCCAGGTCTGCTCCGTCACCCCTTCAGTCCGCAAGGCGTGCTTCTCCACTTTCGATGTCGGCGTCTTCGGCAATGCAGGCACGACGCGCAGGTAGCGTGGCACCATGAAGTGCGGCAGTCGGCCGGAGAGAAAGGCGATCAACTCCACCGGGTCGATCTCCTTGCCGGGTCTCGGCACGACGACGGCGAGCACGTCCTCCTCGCCAAACGCGCTGGGAACACCCACCGCGGCAGCTTCCAGCACGGCCGGGTGGGCGAGGATCTCCGCCTCCACCTCAAAGGAGGAAATGTTCTCGCCGCGGCGGCGGATGGCGTCCTTGACGCGGTCGACGAAGAAGAAGTTGCCCTCCGCGTCGCGCCGGAACGCATCGCCGGTATGGAACCAGCCATTGCGCCAGGCGCGCGCCGTTGCCTCGGCATTGTGGTGATAGCCGTGCGACATGGTCCAGGGCGTGTCGGTCCGAACCACGAGTTCGCCGACCATGCCGTCACCCAGTTCGCAGTCGTTCTCGTCCACGATACGGCCATCGACCCCCGCTCGTAGCCGCCCGCAGGTGCCGCGCAGCGTAGGGTTTGGGTCGGAGATGATCGGTGCGGAAATCTCACTCATGTTGAACAGCGTGACAACTTCGAAGCCGAAGCGCCGCGACATTGCCGGTGCGTCCTCGCCCAGCGGGATGACCATGATGCGCCGCAGATTGTGCGCGCGGTCCGCCGGGCCGGGCGGCGTGCGCACCAGAAAGCCGGCCATGGCGCCGAGCAGCAGGCACTGCGTCGCCGCGAGCCGACGGCAGACATCGAAGAACGTCGCCGTCTCGAATGGACCCATCACGGCGATCGAGGCGCCACGGGCCAACGCACCGGTGACGAACAGCGTCCCGCCGACGTGGAAAAGCGGCAGGTTGATCAGATAGCGGTCATCCGGCGTCACCCCTTCGGTGCAGTGCCAGCCCATGGCATGCAGATGCAGGTAGCTCGACAGCACGCCCTTGGAGGGCCCTGTCGTGCCGGACGTGAAGCAGATCGACTGCAGATCCCACGGCTGCAGCGCCGGCACCACCACGCTGCCGGGATCGCCATCCAGCGCTGTGAACGGCAGTAGCGTGATCCCACGCCGCGCGACGCGGGCGGCCTCGGCGGCGGCCTTTACGGGTGAAGTGAATATTACGGCTAGCGCGCCCGAACAGTCGTCCTCCAGCAGGCGCTCCAGCAGGTCCTCGTGGCAGATCGCGACGCGCGCGTCGGAATTGCCGACAACATGGGCCAGCAGTCTGCCGCGGTAGGCGGTGTTGATCGCCACCGATACTGCCCCGAGATGGTTCGTGCCGAACCAGGCCGCAAGGGCTCGCCGGCCGTTGGGCAGCCAGATCAGCACTGTGTCGCCTTGCTTCACCCCGATAGCCGCGAGTCCCGCGGCGACCCGAAGCGCCTCGGCTCGTGTTTCGGCGTAGCTCCAGGTCACGCCATCGTCGAACACGGCAAAGACCCGATCCGGCCTGGCCGCGGCGTGGCGCTCAAGGATGTGTGGCAGCACGCAGGCCTCGGTCGGCGGCATGCGAGGATCGAGCCGTTGCGGGTTCATGGTGCCCGCTCCACGCGACCGCTCTTGAGAATGCCAAGCGCGAAATCGCCGAACATCTCACCAAGCTCAGCGGGCGTGTTCGATCCGCTTTCCCGGTACCACTGATATGACCAATTTATCATGCCGACCACCGCGAAGGCCGCTACGCGCGCATCGGACACCCGAAACGAGCCGGCCTCGATGCCGCCGCGGATCACCGCGGTGAGCTTTTGGTCGAAGTTGGCCTTGTGCCGGTCGATCTCGAGCAGCTTTTCGGGCGGCACGCTCAGGCTCTCGCGGAAGAAGATCGCAACGATGTCGCGGTGGGTCACCACCACGCCGAGATAGTTGCGCACGAATATCCGGATCGTCTCGTCGGCATTCAGCCGCGTTGCCAACGCACGGTCGAGCGCATCCTCCGACAGCGCGATAGCGTGATCGTACAGGGCGACCAGCAACTCGATTTTGTTGCGGAAATGCCGGTAAAGGAATGGCTTGCCCATATCGACCGCATCCGCGATCGCGTCCATGGTGGTGCCGTGGTACCCAAGCGTGAAGAACAGCCGGCGTGCCTCATCCAGCACGCACTGTCTCTTCAGGGCTTCGACATCTTGCCGCATGCTGTTCCGCCCTCCGCGTTCCGGCCTCCGGCGTCCCGCATCGCCGCTCTCGTTCTGAGGGCGTGGTTTGCGAACGGCTACCTCATTGTCCATCGTCAGGGCTTCGTTAGCAGGGGGCATGCGCTTTCCTCAATTGGCAGCCAGGCCTCGCTCGCGGGGATCACGCGCACGAGCTTGTAATAGTCCCACGGCGCCGTCGATTCGGCAGGCGTCTTTACCTCCCACAGGTAGTCGTCGCGCACCAAGCGCCCATCGGGGCGGAACCTGCCGTCCTGGCCGAAATACGCCATGGTGGTACCCCGCATGCGTGCCATCACCGGCTCGGCTGCGTCGGTGCCGGTGGCGGCGATCGACTTCAGGTAGTGCACCACGGTGGCATAGGTGGTGGCTTGCTGGCGCGTCGGCATCTTGCCGGTGCGTGCCTCAAACCGCTTCGCGAAGGCGCGCGTGGCGTCATTCTGGTTCCAGTAGAACCCTTCCGCGAACTGGAGCCCAGCGGCGTTCTTCAGGCCGAGCGCATGTACATCGGAGATGAACATCCCGAAGCTGACCAGCTTGCGGCCCTTGGCGGTGAGGCCGAACTCAATCGACTGCTTGATCGAGTTGATGGTGTCGTTGCCGTAATTGCCCAATCCGATCACTTGGGCGCCGGACGCCTCGGCCTGTAGCAGATAGGCGGCGAAGTCGGCGGTGCCCTGCGGATGACGGACGCTACCGACCACCTGGCCGCCGGCCTTTTCGATCGCGGCGCGGGCCTGAGCCTCGACTGCATGGCCGGCGGCATAGTCGGCTACCAGGAGGAACCAAGTCTTGCCGCCATTCTGTACCACGGCCCGCGCTGTGCCGGACGTGTAAGCGTAGGTGTCGTCCGCGGTCTGGATGCCGTATGGCGAGCAGTACTTCCCACTGAGATCAGTCACCGAGCCGCCGGAGATCAGAAAGATGCGGTGCTTCTCCCGTGCGACCCCCTGCACCGCGATGGCGACCGAGGAGGTCGGCACGTCGGCGATGGCGTCGACGGCCTGCTCGTCGAACCACCGGCGAGCGATCGCTGCGCCGACATCGGGTTTGTTCTGGTGATCGGCTGAGACGATCTCGATCTTGCCGCCGGCCACCTTGCCGCCGAAATCCTCGGCGGCGAGTTGTGCGGCCACGACCGACCCTGGGCCGGCCAGGTCCTGGTATGGCCCGGACTGGTCGTTGAGAATTCCGATCCGCACGACGCCGTCCGAAAGCTGCGCCTTTGCGGGCACGACGGTGAGCATGAGGGTGAGGGTGACAGACGCGGCAAATGCCGCGGCCTTCTGTCTGAGTGCCATGACGAGATCTCCCTGTGGTGACGAACTTCGTACTCATTGGTACGTATTTGATCTTTTGAGTATGTTATTGCTGGGTTGCGGTCAAGGGAGAGAGCATCAGGATTCAGGGGGGCTTCGCTGCGGCCGCAGGTGTGCGCCGCGCCTGATCCATCGCATTGCTGACGTTTGGCGAGGCGTTTGCCGACGACGGCATTCACCGTTGAAACCGCCAGGCTTGAGGAGGTCCGTTCACCAGCGCGGAACCGTTCGCCATCGTTGAACAGGCTACCGGCTTGTCGTGCCAGGGTAGCCACTTGATCCGCTGCCACATCATGGTGAGCGACGCCACGGGCGTATTGGCACAGTACCGTCAGGTGCATTGTGATATGGAACCAATCACCGACCTGAACGACCGCACCGCCGGTCTATTCCTTCCAATAAACACTATAATGGCCGAAAGTAAGTCTGGGCTTGGCGGGGTGCCCGCATTTATCGGGGCGTTCAGAAAGACAGCGGTAAATGCCGACATTAAGCCGTCATGAATGATCTCCCTTATCGCGCCGCTCGCCCGTGCACCACGTCATGGACGAATGCCAGCTTGGTAACGACGCTCGGTGACAGCACGAACGGATACATATCCGGGTTACCCATCGCCCGGTTCAGGCTGTTCATCGCAAAGGTCAGCGGCAGCCATGCATCGATGATGTCCTTCATCGCCGTGGCAGGGTTGTAGGGATCGAGATCGATCACCGCGCTGAATGTCTCATCCCGGGTCAGCCGAGGTTGCACTGTAATCCCGAAGGCGCTCGCCATTTCCAGCGTGTCCACGATATGAAGGTAATGTGCCCAGGTTTCCGCCCAGTCCTCCCAAGGGTGCGTGCTGGCGTATTGACTGACGTAATGCTCCTGCCAGTCCGCCTGCGCGCCGTACTGATAATGCGCCTGCAATGCGGCATCGTAGTCCTGGCTGTCGTCGCCAAACACCGCCCGACATTCCTCCAGCCTGCTACCGTCGCGCACCAGAACGTCCCAGAAATAATGTCCGACTTCGTGGCGGAAATGCCCCAGCATGGAGCGGTAAGGCTCCTTCATCTGCGTCCGCCGGCGTTCGCGTTCGGCGTCGTCCGCCTCGACCAGGGCGATGGTGATAAGTCCGTTGTCGTGCCCGGTCATCACCTTGGGGCCCATAGGATCGGGGCTGTCCGCCAGAAAGTCGAACGCCAAGCCGTGTTCGGAGTCGTCGATACGGTTCGCCAGCGGCAAATTGAGCCGCACCAGCGAATAGAACAGGTGGTGCTTGGCGGCCTCGATCTTCTGCCACCGCGATAGGTTCTTCGCGTCCGTCAGGTCGGGGATGGTCCGGTTATGCTGGCAAGCGAGGCAGAGCGTGGTCGCGCCGTCCGCCGCCACCAACCAATTGCAGGCGTCGTGGTCGGCATTGCCGCACAGGCGAACCAGCGTCCCCCGGGCGGCGAGGGCCGAGAATACGTCCCCTTCGGGCTCCAAGGCGGTCACCGTCATCGCTCGCGGCAGGTAGCCGAGAGCATGGCCGCAGGACTCACACCGGACGTTCTCAAAATAGACGATCTGGCCGCAACTCTGGCACTTGAACAGTTTCACGCCGGCATTCCTTCTCGGTTACGCGAGCGAGTCCGCGTGGTCGGATGGGAAAGCGCGTGATCGCGTGTTGCGTTCCGTGATTCGCGGGGCCGTTTCGTTTTATCCCATCACGTCGATGGCGGGAGGGCCTCTATTCCGCCGCCGCTGGCAACTGCCAGGCCCCACGTTTGGGGATCGGCAGACCCAGGTTCTCCCGCAGCGTCGCGCCGGTATAGTCCTTCCGATAGACGCCCCGCCGCTGCAACTCCGGCACCACGAACCGGACGAAATCCTCGAAGCTGCCCGGCATATGCGTGCCGGCAATCACGAAGCCGTCGCAGGCCCGTTCGGTGAACCAATGCTCCAACCGGTCGGCGATATCCTTGCCACTGCCGACGATCGCCTCGCCCGGCCGTCCCCGGCGTGTGACGTTCAGGAAGTCCCGCACCGTCGGGTTGTGCCCGATCGCGCGCATCACCCGGTCGCGCATCGCCTGCATCCCGGACATGCCTTCCAGTTCCTCGGTGCTGAAAGCCTCGTCCATCGCCTTGGTCTTGAAGTCGAAATTCAATGCCTCCGACAACAGCGACAACCCGTCCACCTCTTTGTAGTGGGAGTTTATCAGCGCCATCTTGTCCTCGGCCTCGGCGCGCGTTGCCGCCACAACCGGATAGGCAATCGTATTGACGGTCGTCAGGTCGGGGTCGCGTCCCAGGCGGGCGACCTCATTCTTGAAGTCCGCATACTGCCGCTTGCCATCCGCCAGGTCGTGATACGCAACGAAAACGGTTTCCGCCCAGCGGGCCGAGAACACCTTGCCGCGGTTGCTGGCACCGGCCTGGATCACCACCGGATGCCCCTGCGGGCTGCGCGGCACGGTGAACGTGCCAGAAGAATTCAGGAACTTCCCCTTATATTCCAGCCGATGAACCTTTGAAGGATCGGCGAACAAACCGGACTTTTTGTCCACCACCAACGCGCCGTCTTCCCAGCCATCCCAGCAACTCAGGACGATTTCCATGAACTCGTCGGCGCGGTCATAACGCAGGTCATGGTCCATATGGACCTCGCGGCCCATGTTGTGCGCTTCGGCATCATTGACCGACGTCACCACATTCCACGCCGCTCGGCCGCCGATCATATGATCCACGGTCTGAAACCGCCGCGCCACGTCGAACGGTTCGTAATACGTTGTCGAGGCGGTTGAGCCGACGCCCAGATATTTGGTGCCGAAGCCCATCGCCATCATCGTCGCGACCGGATCGATCTTTACCACCCGCACACCGTTCGCCACGACTTCGGCCGGGTTGCCGCCGTAGATGTCGGGCATTGCCAGGCGGTCATCGAAAAACGCGAGTTGGAACTTGCCTTCCTCCAGGATCTGCCCGATCCGCTGGTAATAGGCGGCCGAGGTGAAGTCGGACCGAGCATCCGGATGGCGCCAGGCGCTTGCGAGCGTTGTGCAGTTCTGTGCCTGCAAAAAACCCACCATGACCATCTGACGCATCGTTTCGCTCCGCCTTCTTATAGGCGTGCCAGATCGTCCCTGACGCGCCGAATGACCGTTTCCCAATCGCCGGGCCGCTGTTGGCGATACAGCCGCATGGATGGATACCAAGCGGTGTCGTCGCTCCCCAGCTTCCAGCGATAGTCTGGACAGAACGGCAGCAATGTCCAGATCGGCAATCCCATCGCGCCGGCCAAATGAGCCGCCGACGTATCGACCGAGATCAACAGGTCCAAGCCCGACAGCAGCGCGGCGGTATCGGCATAGTCGGTCAACGCGGCCGCCGGGCATCGCAGATCGTCGAACGCATCGAATGCCGGCCGGTCGCTTGCGCGGATTTCCGTCTGTACCAGCACGAACGAGACCCCCGGAACCGCCAGCACCGGCGCAAAATCCGCGAGTGGGATTGACCGCGCTTGGTCAAGTGGATGGCGCGGGTCGCCGCTGCAAACCAACCCGACCCGGCGAGCGAATCGCGACCGGTCAAGCCAATTTGCCCACCGCCCAACACGGGGAGGCGACGGCGTGACATAGGGCGGGGCGATCCCGGCTTCTGTACCTAGCAGCAGCGGCAGGCTAAGCAGCGGGCAGGCGATGTCACAATCCGCCGCCGGTTCGCCCAACCCGATCTGTCGCCCGACCCCGGGCAGGTCATCGAAGATCCCCGCCAACGTCCAAGGCACTTCCAGCACCACCCCGGCAGCGACGCGAGCGAGGGCAGGGACGAAACGAGCATACTGGATCAGGTCGCCGTAACCCTGTTCGGCGGTGACCAGAACGCGCCGGCCAGCCAACGAAAGTCCGGACTGCCACTGTGGAAGATGGGGATGGCGAAGATAGTTATGCCGCAGGGCCGGCACGGAGCGGCGGCGCTCGAACTCAGCCCAACCCTCATGGTCGCGGCCGTTTCGTAACAAACACAGACCATAGGCGAACCCGGCTGTGTCGTCCCAAGGCGCGAGGGCCAGCGCCGATTGATACGCCGCCACCGCTTCCTCGGTGCGCAGTTGTCCCGCCAGTGCATTGCCCAAATTGGCGAAGCCGCCAGAAGATTGCGGCTGCATCGCGATCGCCTCGCGGTAAAGGGTTTCCGCCTCGATCAGTCTGCCGGCGCCGTACGCGGCGTTGCCCTCGGCCAGAAGCGCGCTGACCATTGCCGGCACGACGTCAGGACCGGCAGGGTCGGCGGCATACGCAAGACGCAGCCAACCCAGCGCTTCACCGCTGCCGCGCGACAGCAGCAAGCCTCCGAGGTTGAACAGCGGGTGGAACAGCGATGGCTCCAATTCGATCGCCTCGCGCAGACGCTGTTCGGCCTCATGCGCCTGACCGGACAGGATCAGTGCCGAAGCCAGATCGTTCAGGACCGTTGCGTTGTATCCAGATTCGGCCGCCGCGGACAGCATCGCCACGGCCTGGGCCGGCCGCCCTTCGGCGAGCAATGCGTAGCCCATCGCATACAGCGCGGCGGCGTCGAGTGGATTGTCGGCCTGATCCGCCATGGAGCGGCTCCTTGTCCGTCGTTCCGCGGTTCATAGCCCAGGCCGATCACCGCTGCACAGGTCGCCTTGTTGTCCAAATTATTGTATGTGTTACATATGAAATTCCAAGAAACAGTGGAGGCCGCGATGACAGCGAACTGGCCCATCAACCAATGGTATGTTGCCGGCTGGGACTTCGAGATCGACCGCATGCCCTTGGCCCGAACGATCTGCGGTCAGCCGATCATGCTCTATCGCCGCTTCAATCGATCCATCGTCGCCATGCGCGACGCCTGTCCGCATCGGCTGCTGCCGCTGTCGATGGGCATCAAGGAAGGCGACAACATCCGCTGCCGCTACCACGGTCTGTTGATCGACAGCCACGGCCAGGGAATCGAGATGCCACTGAAATCCGACAAGGTCGTCCGCACTGCCTGCGTGCAAACCTATGCGGTGGTCGAGCGTCACCGCTTCGCCTGGATCTGGATCGGCGAGGCGGAAAGGGCCGATCCTTCACTGATCCCCGATCTCTGGCCATGCTCCGAACCGGGCTGGACGTTCGACGGCGGGTATTATCCTATCGCCTGCGACTATCGCCTGATGATCGACAACCTGATGGACCTTACGCACGAGACCCATGTCCATGCGGGGTCTATCGGCCAGCCCGAACTGCTTGAAACGCCGATGGAAACAATGTCCGAGGGCAATCAGGTCTTCGTTAAACGCTGGATGCCGGGGATTGATGCGCCGCCTTTCTGGCGCAATGCCCTGAAGCAGGACGGGCCGGTGGACCGCTGGCAAATTTGCCAGTTCGTCGCCCCATCATCGGTCATCATCGATGTCGGCGTCGCGCCCGTCGGGGCTGGCGCCACGATCGCGCGGCACGACCAGGGTGTGCGCGGCTTCGTGATCGACTCGATGACGCCGGAGACACCCACCACCAGCCACTATTTCTGGGGCATGGCCCGAGACTTTGACACCCGGGATGCCGGCTTCACAGCCAGGTTCAAGGCGCAGCAAGGCGGCGTTTTCCAGGAAGATCTGGTGATCCTGGAGGCACAGCAGCGTTCGATCGAGCGGAACCCAGACCTTCGGTTGCGGTCCTATAACATCGACAGCGGCGGCGTTCGCGCCAGGATGGTGATCGACCGGTTGATGAAGGAAACCGTTTCCATTGCCTGACACAGTCCCGCCCGATCTGGACGATATTCTGGGTTTCCACATTCGTCTGGCGCATGGCGCGGTCTACCGCCATTTCAACGAGACGTTCGGCACGATCGGTCTGACCCAGAAACAGACATCGGTGTTATGGCTCGTCAGCGAAAACCCCGCTATCTCCCAGTCCGATATCGCTCGGCTGATTCAGATTGATCGGGCAACGATGATGGCGATCACCAATAGTCTGACCAAGCGGGGGCTGTTGGAACGGGGTGCGTCATCCACCGACCGGCGTCGCCAGACTCTGACCCTGACACCCTCTGGCGCGGCCGCACTCGCTGCGGCGCGGGAGGCGGTATTGGCACACGAAGCGTGGCTGAAAGCGCGATTCACGGCGCAGGAGGCAACGCAACTGGCGGGCCTGCTTCGGCGAATACATGGCTGAATTCACCTCTCACCGCGACTATACCTTACAAAAAAATCAGGTGGTGGGCTGAACAGGACAGCCCATCACCGAAAAGAACACACGGGCGAGACGGCCCGAATGTGTCATCGCGAAAAGCGATAGCGATGCGGCGATCCACGGCCGCACAGCGTGTGGATCGGATCGCCGCCTTAGTAACCCAGGGCAGTCTGTTCCACCGGCACCCAACGGCCATCCTTGACCACCGTCAGGAACGATTTCGTTGATGCGTGATGCTGGTTCGGTCCGAACGACAACTCCGAGCCGAAGATGTCCTTGTAGTCGTGAATCGCCTCCATACCCTTGATGAAGCTATCCACGTTCAGGTCCCGTCCGGCATTCTGCAAGCCGATCAGCACCACCTGCGCGGCGGTGTAGCCGACCTCGCCATGGAAGTTCGGATCGCGGCCATAGCGGGCCTTGTAGCGTTTGGCGAAATCTTGAACGGCCGGCCGCGGGTCGTCGGGATAGGCGTAAAGGGCTGGGGTCATGCAGAAGAAGCCCTCGGTCGCGCCGCCCGGCAGGCTGGCGACGGCGGTGTCATAGGCGGCGAACTGTCCCACCAGCGTGACGTTCCAGTTCATTTTTTTGGCCGTCTGGATGATGATGTTGGTATCGCGGACGATGGTGCCAAGCATCACGGCATCGCATCCGGCGTCATGCAGCTTAGTCATCGGGGCGTTGAAATCGGTGTCCGTCGGGCGATGAGCGGTGGTGGCGACCACCTTCATGCCAAGCGCCTCGGTTTCCGCGACGACACCTGCCAGCACGTCCTTGCCGAAATCAGAGTCCTGGTAGGCCACACAAAACGACTTCAGCCCTTTCTTTTCATGAAAATACTTCACCGCGGACCGCATTTGGTCGTAGTACGACGCAAACTGCCCAAATTTCAGCTTGTTATAGGGCTCGTACATCGACCGAGCCGATGTCAGGGGGAACAGGTTCGGCACGTTCTTCTCGAACTGCGTCGGCATATTGGCATCGTTCATCGGCGTGCCGCCGTTGTCGATCGTGGCGAAGACATTATCGTTGTTCAGCAACTTGTTCATCGCCTGCACCGCGCGAGGCACCTGGTACTGGTTGTCCTCGACGATGTACTTGATCTTTCGGCCGTTGATGCCGCCCTTGGCGTTGGCCTCATCGAAAGCCATGCGCACCGCATCGCTGTTGTTGACGCCCTGGACGGCGGTCACGCCCGACAGGTCGGTGATGGTGCCGATCACGATTTCGGTATCGGTCACGCCGCGAACCGGATCGGCAGCGTTGGCGATCGAGGCGGTCATCAGCAGACCACCGGTCACTATGGGCAACCAGCCCCAGACAGGCTTCAACTTCATTTCGTGTTCCTTCCCTGGTCCGGCCATTGTCGCCGGGTATTGTTGATTAGCGGAACGACGGTAGCCGGGGCTGGCGTTCGGTTCAACTGGAGGCTAGAGGCGCCCGCAGGACGGACCCTGGACTCTGGTTAATTCCGCCCCAGAAAATCCAGTACCCGATCCGTCACCGCCTTCTTCGGAAATATCGACGCCAAAGCCCGGGCCCGGGTCAGCGGGTCGCTGGCGAAGAAACGTTCGTACAAAACCTGTCGGCTCCCAAAGGAGCTACAAGAAATATCCCAGGCCAGATGGAACAATTTCACCCGGTCCCGAGCGGAACTGTTGTCGGTTGCAAGGTACTGATCGATATGGCCGCCCAACGGCCCGTTCATATCTGCTTCGGTCGGCAGGATCATCAAACTCGATGAGCCGAGCAACTGCAGGATCTCCACCATGCGCGGATAGGCCGTCATGAACAGATTGCGCGTCGTTTCCGCCGGCAGGGAGGCGGGGCACATCACGCCCCACTCGTCCAATTGGGCATCCGCCTCGGCCGCACGCATGCAGGCGCGCATCAGTTCGGTGTACATGACCAGTTCGCCGATGCGTTCTTCGGCGTGCGGCAGATGCGCATTGCCCAGGGTTTCGGTCATCAGCAAGGCAACCCCAAGGACGAGTTCGCATTTCGCCAGGTTCTTCGCGCAACCCTGGTGCGAGGTATGGGCGGACGAATGGGTCACCGACGCGGTGTTGTTCAGCAGCCCGACGTCGCCATGGATGAATACCCGCTCCCACGGCACCAGGACGTCGTCGAAGAAGACGATGCTGTCCATTTCCTCGAAGCGGGAACCCAGCGGGTGGTCGAAATGGGACTTTTCGTGGTCGAAGCTGTCGCGGCACAGGAAGCGCAAGCCGGGCGTGTTGGTCGAGATCGCGAAGTTTAGTGCGAATGGGCTGTAATGGTCGAGATGCTGCGCCAGGCGTGGGGAGTAGACGGCGATCTCATCCGCCAACGGGCCGAGCGTGGCCAAAACTCGGGCGCCACGGACGATGATCCCGGCCGAGGTTTCCTTGACGACCTGCAGCGCGGTACCTTCCTGAAGGTTGAACATGCCGCTGACGTGGCGGCTGCGCTGCAGATTGATCAGCGCGTGGGTCAGGACGAGGTCGTTCTTGGCAATATAGCGATAGTAACGCCGCATGTTGTCGGCGAATTCCGGCTTGGCGCGCCCGAAGTAATCGGCTGATCCTGCCCAGCAGGCAAAGGTGACGTTCATGAAGTCGGGCGAGCGGCCCATCATGCCGCATGTCGTTCGGGCCCAGGCCAGCATCATCTCCCGTCGGCGGACCAGATCGTCCTGCGTGCGCGGGATGATGAAGGACAAGCCCAGGGTGTCGCCAGTATCGGGATCGGCGAAGGTCATCGCGTCGCGGCGGGCCGGGTCGGATTGCAGGTCGTAGAGCGAGGCGATGGCCTTTGCCCCGCCGCTCAGTCCGGGATGGGTGGTGACATCGGTGACCCGCTCACCGCGCAGCCATACCTCGGTGTCGCGTTGGCGCAGTCCGGCGAGGTATTGGGCCCCTGTTCGTGCCGGCATGGTCGTCCTCCCGCTTTTTTATGGCGCGGGGAGTTTCAGGGGCAGGAATGGGCGGGTCAAGGCGGCCGGACGATTTGGCCCGTTCCGTACCTATCCTCGTATCGCCGCCAGGATCGCGGATCGAATCGGTTCCGGCTGTCCCTCCACGGCGCGGGCGATCGCGTGCATCTGGCCACGCAGCGTGTAAACCTGATCGAGCAGGGACAGAACCAGCGGCATGGTATCCTCGGGCACCTCCATGGCGCCGCGGAAGTCGCGGATCAGGCGCACCCGGGCGACGTCGATCTCGGCGAACACCCAGTCGGGTTCGACGCCTTCCGGTCGCACCCAGCCGCGTTCGACCCACGACACAAGCTCGCTCTCCCGCAGGTCCGGGAATAATGCCACGACGGCGGTGAAGCGCATCATGATCCCTCCCGTCATGATCCCTCCCTGGGGTTGAACGTCGTCTTGGGCGTCCAGTTCTTCAGGAATTCGGCCAGTTCCGGCTCATCGGCCGGGGGCACCACCACCTGCACCTGCACGAACTGGTGGCCCTGGCGGATTCCCTTGCCACGCAGCCGCATACGGGTGCCGGTCCCGGAGCCTGGCGGAACCGTCAGCCGCACCGGACCATGCACGGTCGGCACCTCCAGCGACACACCCAGCACCGCTTCTTTCAGCGTGACAGGCAAATCCGTGATGATATCGTCCCCGTCGCGATGGAAGCGAGGGTCCGGGGCAACCGTCACCTCGATCAGCGCATCGCCCGCGGGTGCACCGTTGAATCCGGCGCCGCCCTGGCCGCGCAGGCGCAGAACGTGCCCGTCGTCGGTGCCGGCCGGAATCCGTACGTCCAGGGTCTTGCCATCGGGCAGTGCCAGCCGCCGGGTCGTGCCGGTGGCGGCATCGACGAAGCTGACGGTCAGCGAATACTGCATATCGCGCCCGCGCATCGGCCGCCCGCTGGCGCCCCAATCCGACCGCCGGCCGCCCTGGCCGAATGCCTGAGCCATGAAGGCTTCCAGGTCCTCCTGACTGAAGCCCCCGGCACCCGCACCCGCACCATCGCCGGCATATCGCTCCCGGCCCGGGGCATCGCGGTAATATTGGCGGTGGACCTCATGGCCCTCGGCGTCGATTTCGCCGCGGTCGAATTTGGCACGCTTTTCCTTATCGGACAGCAGGTCGTAGGCGGAACTGATCTCACCGAATTTCGTCGCCGCATCCTTCTTATCGGGATTGACGTCGGGGTGATGCTTCTTCGCCAGCTTGCGATAGGCGGTCCGTATGGTCGCCTCATCAGCCGTGCGCTGAACACCAAGGATTTCGTATGGGTCTTTCATCGGTTCCGCTCAGGTGGAGACGATGTCATGTGCGATCAAGTCCCCGTCCATTGCGGTTGGCGCTTGCCCAGGAACGCGTCGATGCCCTCGGCCGCGTCGCGCGCCATCATGTTCTTGGTCATGACCTCGGAAGCATAGGCATAGGCGTCCGACAGGTCCATTTCCGCCTGCCGGTAGAACGCCTCTTTCCCGATCGCCACGGTCAGCGGGCTTTTCGCCGCGATCCGCAACGCCAGCTTCCGCGTTGTTGGCGCCAGTTCGCTTTCCGGAACAACCGCGTTGATCAGCCCCAGTTCGCGTGCCCGCGTGGCCGAGACCATCTCGCCGGTCAGCAGCATTTCCATCGCCGCCTTGCGGCCGACGGCCCGCGTCAGTGCCACCATCGGGGTCGAGCAAAACAGCCCGATGTCCACCCCGGGGGTGGCGAAGCGGGCGGTGTCCGCGGCCACCGCCAGATCGGCCGAAGCCACCAACTGGCACCCCGCCGCGGTCGCGACGCCGTGTACCTGGGCGATCACCGGCTTTGGCAGCCGCACGATCCGTTGCATCAATCGCGAGCACAGTGCGAACACCGCCTCATAGGCTTCGCGGGTCGGCGTTGCCCTAATTTCCCGCAGATCGTGCCCGGCGCAAAATGCGGGACCGTTGGCGGCGATGATGACGGCCCTGACGGAGCGATCTTCTCCGATATCGGCGAGGGTGGCGTCCAATACTTCCATCAGCCCCATGGAAAGGGCGTTCCGGGCGGCCGGACGATTCAATGTCAGGGTGGCGATATTGTCGCTGTCGTCGCGGAGGAGGATATCGGTCATGATCGCTACCCTATAGCAGAAGGAATCCCAGATGCAGAACAGCAGCCCCGAACCGCGCGGTGAATTGTCCCTGCGCACGGTCGCCATGCCGGCGGACACCAACCCGGCCGGTGACATTTTCGGCGGCTGGATCATGTCGTTGATGGACCTTGCGGCTGGGATCGCCGCCGGCACCCGGGCGAAGGGCCGTGTCGCGACCGCGGCGGTGTCCCACCTGAGCTTCCTGCAGCCGGTCAAGGTCGGCGACGTGGTGTGTGTCTATACCGAGATCAACAAGACCGGCCGCACCTCGGTCACCGTCGGCGTCGAGGCTTACGTGCTGCGCCGCAACCAGGGCGAACGGGTGCGGGTCACCGCGGCGGAATTCGTCCTGGTGGCGGTTGATGATCACGGTACGCCAAGGCCGCTACCGGCTGTCTGACACCGGTTGCAGGGGGGCACGCTCCAGTGCCGCGCCAGCAGAAGCGCGTCGTCCGGGGTCAGCCACGACCACTCCGCGCCGCGCGCCCGAAGCGCGACCCAACGCGTGTCGCCAAGGGTCTGTTCCTCGATGGTCACCGAACCGAAACGCTGTGCCATGGTGTCCTCCCGCATCCGCGTGATGGGGAGGGTCTTATCCGTTGCGGATCGCGGTGGCTGTGACTTTGGCCACGGATTCAGCGATTCACGCGGCCAGGGGAATCATCCGCACCACGTCCTCGGGCAGCGTCGCCGCCAGCGCGGCGACGTGCGGATGGTGGGTCAGCACGATCACCTGCACTTTCGCGCTCAGCGTGGCCAAGACGCGAAGGGTCGCGAGCGTGCGGGTGTCATCAAAGGTCTGCAGGATGTCGTCGGCGATAAAGGGCAAGGGCGAGGCGGTGGCAGCGTAATCCTCCAGCGCGGCGATCCGCAGCGCCAGGTACAGCTGGTCGCTGGTTCCCTCGCTGAGTTGATCGAGGGCTTTGCGGGTCACCCCATCCGACTCCAGCGCCATCATGGTCTGGCCGTCACGGGTGTCCTCGACCCGCACACCGCCTTGAACGCCGCCCGTGATCGACCGAAACACATCACCGATACGGGCCAGCAGCGGTTGGTCGGCGTGGGCGGCCTGCCGGTCCAGCGCCATTTGCAGCATGGCATGGGCGGCATGCAGAACCAGGGCCTCTTCGGCGGTTCGTGCCAGCATCGCCTGCGCGGACTCGCGCCGTTGGGCCGCTTCGGCCGCATCCAGGCCGTTGCCGGCCTGTTCCAGCGCGGCCTTGGCGGTTTGCGCGGCATTGCGGGCCGAGTCGATCAGTGGTTCCAGCTCCTGCTGGCGCCGATCGATGGCGGCGATCCGTTCCGCGTCGGCATCCGCGGTTGTTTCGGCCGCGCGCGATTCAAGCGTCTCGACGCTCAGGCCGCCACCCTGGACGGCGAGTTCGCGCGACGCTTCGGCGTTGGCGTTCCGAGCGCCGGAAACCAGGCGCGCGCGCTGCAACTGGTGTTCTGCCTCGTCGTTCGTGGCGGCACGCAAGGCGGCCCGCAATCCAAGCAGTGTGCGGGCGGCGGACTCGGCCTCGGTTACCGCGATCGTCAGCTTCGCTTCCGCCTCGGCGATCCGCTGGTCGGCATCAGCGCAGCGCGCGGCCTGTTGCAGTTCGGCCTGAATTCGTTGGCGAAAGCGTTCGGCCGCATCCAGCGGCGGCAGCGTGGCCAGATCCGGCGCCAGCGCGCCCAGATGGGCGACCTTTACCCCGAACCGGTCGATCGCGGCGCGCATGCCGTCGATGCGGATCTGCTTTTCCGTGATCGCCGCTTCGGCCTTTCTGAGTTCCTCAATCTGCGCGATCGCGTCACCAGTGATTGCCGGTGCCTCCTGCGCGGGCCTGGACAGTTCCGCCGCGACGCCATCCCAACCGGCACTCCACTCCGTCAGCGCTTGGCATGCCTTTTCGGCCGCCAGGACAGCGGTCGCCTTGGCGGCGGCGTCGCGCCGGGCCTGTTCTGTCAGCAATGTCCGCCGGTTGGCGAGGTCACCATCCGCCGCAATGGTTCGGCTCGCCTCCGCCAGAAGTGCCCCAAGCTCCGCCAGATCGCGCGGCGGAACCCCCATCGCCGCCGCGAGCCGCTCGCCCAGGGCGCGCAGGGTTGCGGTGAGATCGTCCAGTTCGGTTGCCGCACTGTCGCGCGCGCCCTGACAGGCCAACGCACGCTCTCGCCCTTTCAGGAAGATGCGTAAACCGGGAAGGTCCGCGGCGTTGCCGCCGGCGGCGCGGGCCATTGCCAGCAGGCCTCCCCGGGCATCCGCTACTTGCGCGGCTGTTTGGGCCATAGCGGCGACCAGGGCGGGACGCCCCGCTTCCAGGCTCTCTACCCGGCCGCGCAGAGCGGTTGCCTCGGCGGCTTCCCGGCCGTGCCTTATCAGCGCATCGGCGATCGCGTCGGCATCTCGCATCGCCCGGTCGAAGGTTACGGCAGCGCCCGGTTCGGGACGTTCTGCCCGGCAAATGCTCACCCATAGCGCGTCGCGGGTGGCGCGAGTCTGTGCCAGCGCATCGGCGGGCGGCAGCATCGCGGACTGCTCCAGGGCCGTCAGACGCGCTTGTTCGGTGTCGATTTCGTCCATCCGGGCGGCATGGTTGCGAACCGCCTGATTGTAGGCTGTTTCGGCCTGATTCAGGAACTGGCCGGCGGCTTCGAGTTTTGCCTCCGACGGGGCGGCGGTGGTGGCCAGGGCTGCCTCGGGCAGTGGACTGTCCGGGATCGCGGCCAAGGCAGTGCGCAGCGCGGCCTCGGCTTCCCGCAGCCTGCGCCGAGCGGTTTCCATACGTGCGGCCGGGTCGCCGTCGGCGCGCAGCAACGCAACAAGATCGGAGACACCGGCGACGTTGCCCTGGGTGGGCAAGGCGGCCAAGTCCGCCGCCGTTTCCGCCAGCGCGCGGTTGGCGGCTTCAAGGTTCTTGGCCGCCGAGTCGGCATCCGCCTCCAGCTTCGGGTGCAGACGCAGCCGCCGCTGCGCGTCCTTCACCACCTGGACGGGCGGTAACGGCACGGCGGCATCCCAGCCCAGATCGCGCCTTATCCGCGCGGCGGTCGCCTGTTCGTCGGCATGCTCCCGTTCCACGCCGGGCAGATCGTTCTCAGACTGCGCCGCCACGCCGCGCAGGTCGGCCAATGCCGCGATGTCGGCCCGCGCGGCGATCCAGGCGGGGTCAAAGCTCAGGGTGGCGCGGGTATCGCGGGCAGCCTGAAGGTTCAGGCGGGCGGCCTCGGCGTTGCCGGTGGTGATGACGCCGGCTTGCAGGGCGTCGCGCCAGCGCTTCTCAAATCCGTCATCCAGTTCGGGGGCACCTCCGGCCTCAGCCAGCACCAGGGAAGCGGCCCGCAACCGGTCGAGCCAGGGGCGGCAGGCGCCGATTGTACGCAGCCGCTCCCGCTCGCGCCCATGGTCGGCTTGTTCTCGCAGCAGGATTTCGAGTTCGCGAGCGGATTCTGTCGCCTGGCGTTCCAGGGTGTGCCAGCCGTCCGGGCGCATCGCCGAACGGCGCAGATCGATGTTGGCTTGCTCCCAACCGCTGAACGCGCCCCACAGGGGACGGGTTTTATGGCGGGCGGTGGCCTTGCCCAGTTCGTCGCGTCTGCGTTCCAGTTCGGTCAGCAGGTCGCGCACCGGTGCCATGCCGCCACCCGCCGCGAACAGCACCTGACCCAGCCGGCCGTGGCTGCGGATCAACTCGCCGCCGCCGGAGCGCAGAAGGGCGGTGTCCAGGCCAAACAGTTCCTGGAACAGGGTCTTATCCGCGCCGCCGAGTAGGCGTCTTTCTTCTTCGGGTTGGATAGGGGTGCCGTCGCCCCGAGCCAGGGTGATGCCGTTGCCCTTGCGACGGACCAGCGACTGGGTACCGCCGTCGTGCGTGATTTCCGCCTTCAGCAGCATCCGCTCCGTTCCGAAGCGGAAAGACATCGGGGTCCGTGGTTCGATCCCGAACAGGAATTCGCCGATCCCGTGCCGCAGGACCGACTTGCCATAGCCGTTCGACGCGACGATCAGGTTCACGCGCCCGGGGGCGGCATCGAGCGGCAGGTCAAGCTGCTCGAACGGGCCATACCGTTCCAGCCGGAAGTGGGCGAGGCGCATCAGCCTAACTCCGCCTCCAGCTTGCGCTTTGCCTGCTCGATGATGCTGGCGGGGTTCAGCAGTGGATGACCCTCCGGCAACGCTTCCCGCAGCTTGTTCAGCAGCAGGGCCGGCCAGTCGCCCAGCAGGTCAGCGGGCGGATCGGCGGCGATGGCGTCGATTTCTGTCAGCAGGCGGCCAAGGTTGTCGGGGCGCGTCTGGTCGGTTGCACGCGGCGGCTTGGTGTCCAATTTGACCGCTTCCAGCCACAGCAGATGGTCTCCACCGAGGTTTTGCGCCTCATTCAAGATCTTTTCCCGCAGCCCCTCGGCGGCCAGGGCGGCGTGGGCCTGCGTTGTCCCTGTCAGGGTCACCCGAGCGGCCAACGGGCGAGCGGCGATATCGCGCTCTTGCCCGAGAGCGGACTGCACCCGCACCAAGGCTTCGGCCTCGTCCGCGGCGCCGGTTAGGTCCACCCGGACATGGGCCCAGCGCAGCACGTCCAGCACGCGGTGCTCCACGGACACGGCGCGGTCGGTGACGGTGACCAGGGTGGCGCCCTTGGGGCCGGTCTCACCGATATGGCGGCCTTGCAGATTGCCGGGGAAGACGATCCAGGGGTCTTTTGACAGTTCCTGCCGTTCGTGGACGTGGCCCAGCGCCCAATAATCGTAGCCATGGGCTTTCAGGCGCGGCAGTTCGCATGGTGCATAGCGGGCGTGGGCGGCGTAACCCTCGGCGGAGGTGTGCAGCAGTCCGATGTTGAACAAACCATCCACCGGGCGCGGATAGGCTCGGGACAGGTCGTCCGGCATGGCCTGATCGGCGAAACTCTGGCCGTGGATAGCCACGCCAAGCGCGTCCAGCCGGTGGGTATGCGCGGCGTCGTGGTCGAAGGTGATCACATGCGGCATCCGCAGCGAGCGAGTCACCTTGTTGGCGGCGTCGTGGTTGCCGCGAATGGTGAAGACCGGGATCGCGGCCTGGTGCAGCCGGCGCATCTGGTTGGAGAAATACAGTCCGGTGCCGAAATCCGGCCAGTCGCCGTCGTAGATGTCACCGGCAATCAGGACGAAATCGACCTTTTCCTCGACCGCCAAATCCACCATGCCCCCCAGCGCTCGGCGGGTTGCACCGCGGATGACCTCCGCCGGGGCCGAGGGATCGGCTTCGAGACCGCGCAGAGGGCTGTCGAGATGCAGGTCGGCGGCATGCAGGAATCGGAAGTTCGCCATGACCGGACGATATCACGCCCGGCCGATTCCCCGAACGGGCAGTGGGGGACTTCCAGTTCCAACGCGGCATGGCGGCACGCACGCCGACCGGTGGACGGACGCAACCGGGACCGCGTATCTTTGAGCGCGGGCGAGATCGCGCCGGTTGTCGGCGTTGGCCGGGAACCGTTGCTGGTTGGATCGGATATCGCCCGGGAACATGTCAGGAAACAGGAAATGGCCACCCTGCCAAACCGTCTGCCGGGACTGAATTTCGACCTTGGCGAGAATGCGGACATGCTCCGCTCCACCGTCGAGGCGTTCTCGGCCGAGGAGATTGCGCCCCGCGCAGCCATGATCGACCGCGACAACGCGTTCCCCATGGACCTGTGGCCCAAAATGGGCGCGCTGGGCGTGCTGGGCGTCACCGCGTCCGAGGAATACGGCGGCGCCGGCATGGGCTACCTGGAACACGTCGTGGCGATGGAGGAGATTTCCCGGGCCTCGGCCTCGGTGGGATTGTCCTATGGGGCGCATTCGAATCTCTGCGTGAATCAGATTTCCCGGAACGGGAACGCGGACCAGAAGCGCCGCTACCTTCCGGGGCTGATCGATGGCACCAAGGTTGGTGCCCTGGCCATGAGCGAACCCGGAGCGGGGTCCGACGTGGTGGGAATGCGGACACGGGCGGACAAGAAGGGCGACCGCTACGTGCTGAACGGCGGCAAGATGTGGATCACCAATGGGCCGGATGCGGATGTGCTGGTGATCTACGCCAAGACCGATCCAGCGGCGGGTTCGCGCGGGATCACGGCGTTCCTGGTGGAGAAGGGGTTCAAGGGCTTCTCCACCGCGCAGAAGCTGGACAAGCTGGGCATGCGCGGGTCGAACACCTGCGAGTTGGTTTTCCAGGACTGCGAAGTGCCGGAGGAAAACGTACTGTCCACGGTCGGCCGGGGCGTGAACGTGTTGATGAGCGGCCTGGATTATGAGCGTGCGGTGCTGGCGGCGGGCCCGATCGGGATCATGCAGGCGTGCATGGATGTCGTGGTGCCGTACGTGCATGAGCGGAAGCAGTTCGGCCAGGCGATCGGCGAGTTCCAGTTGATGCAGGGCAAGCTGGCGGACATGTACACCACGATGAATGCCGCCAAGGCGTACGTTTACGCCGTCGCCAAGGCCTGCGACCGGGGCGAGACCACCCGTAAGGACGCCGCCGGTGCAATTCTGTACGCCGCCGAAAAAGCCACGTGGATGGCGCTGGAGGCGATACAGGCGCTGGGTGGCAACGGCTATATCAACGACTATCCCACCGGGCGGTTGTTGCGCGACGCGAAGCTGTACGAGATCGGGGCAGGGACCAGCGAAATCCGCCGGATGCTGATTGGGCGGGAGTTGTTTGTCGAAACAGCGTGATTTTGGTCGCGTTGCCACTAACAAACGGCTTCGCCCGGCGCGGGCCTGCCGCCCGAGCTGTATCGTTCATGTTGAACAGCAATAATCCCTGGCGTGGCAAGTACCACGCCAGGGATTGCTCGCGTTATCGAGTCTAATGGGCGTCGAATTGCGGGAACTGGAAGACTTTGCCGAGTTCGACTATGAACTGGACCCCGACAATGAAGTCGTTTTTGAGGGTGAATGATCCTGATGAGTAATTCGGTTGTGAGATCGGGTTGTCCGGGTTGATGACATATTGCACGTAAGGCTCGACGATAATACCCGGCACGACGGTCGCGGAATAATCCGCTTCCAGTGCCCACTGGTCTGATCTTGCCGTCGCATAGCCCTCCGACGCAGCCTGGCTTTCGTTGTGCTTGTACAACGAAGCCATGACGCCAATGGCGTCGTCCGGTCGTACCGCGCCGAAGGGCGCCCGATCCCACAGGCCAGCGGTGTACTGGCCCCAGAAGGGGGTGCCTTGGCCGTAGACGAGCACGCTGGCGAACGCGGTCAGGCTCTGCTTGGTGTCCCGATTCGGCCGCCACAGGGTCTGCTCGGCCCACGCCCAGTACCCCTGACGTCCATATGCGATCTGGCCATTCGGCTTCGTATATGACGAACTGTCGTTATACATACCAATATAGTAGTTCGAAGGATAAGTGGCGTTCGCGAACGTCGTTTTGTAGCCAATCTGTATCGGAGCGAACACGCCGACCGAGTTTTCCGTGTTCCAGTTGAGGCCGCTATAGTTGAAGCCCGTCTGGCTGGGATTTTCGTTATACATGCCGGCCCTGATATAGACCTGCGGCGTGATTTGGAAGTTAACGCGACCACCCCATTGAGCATAGCCATATGGAGAGCTGTTTTGGCTCAAATAAAAGGTGCCCGGCTGCGCGCACATGATACTGCTGACGAAGGCGCAGGAAAGGTCGTTGAACATGAAGTCGGTCGTCGGCTGCGTTCGACCCGCTATGATGTCCAGGCGGTCGTTGTCGAAGCCCTGTTCCCAGTAGAAGTCCGACAGACCGATTCTGAGCGATTCGGCATCATACTGCAGAAGGGCGCTCGTTCCTGCTATGCCGCCGGGGCCGCCGAGACCCTGAGGTTGGCCGGCGCCTCCACGTTGGTCGAAGCCAATGTGAAATGACGCGCCCTGGATGCCTAGAATGGTCTGAAGATCAAACACGGCAGCGCCACTGATCTGGTCAACCGGCGCAACGCCCGTCTTCACGCCGCCCGCCAGAAGCGCGCCGACGTTCTCATGCAGGTCCAGGCTCAAGAATACGCCCTTTTGCGCCAGACTTTGCCCGAACGATACGATCGAGTCGTAAACGCCCATCGGACCCTGAGCTGGCTGAGCAGCCTCAGCGGGCTGGGCAGGCGGAGTCGCGGTTTGGGCACTGGCGGCGACCCAGGCGCCTGACAGGGCCCAGGTAAGTGCAGCCGTACTCAGGCCGAGGCTGTAGCGCATCTTATTCATATATCCCTCCCTTTAGACCGTTACCGGCTATTACTTCATCGGACAGTCTTGTTCGTTGTTGACCCGCCCCCGAGGGGCGGGCTGTCGGATCGGCCTACTTGGTCACCGGCACTTTGTTGATCTGCCGCTGACGGATGATCGCGTTGACCAGGTCTGTGGCAAACTGTTGCGTTGCCGCGTCGGCAAAATCGAGTGCGCGGGCCGGGTTCCCGGGCAGCGCCAGGTCAAAGACCTCGGGGCTGACGGGCGCGACGAATCCAACCAGAAGCTTGCCGGTTTGGGAGTCAGAGAACTTGCCTGACACAGTCATCGTGCCGGCTGTCATGCCCGGCCCGTCGACGCCCACCGGCAGGTCGGCGGTCGCTTTGAATCCCTTGGAGGCGTATTCAACGCGCGGCGGTACAATTTTTGCCAATATCAGGCTGAGCGTAACAATACCCGGTCCCGATTCGTTGACGACCTTGAAGTGACGTCCAACTTCGGCGCGCACGGCCGTTGTCAGACCGGCGGCGACGTCATCGACCTGCTGCGGGCTCAGGCTCGAGAAGAATGAGCCCTTGCCTCGATACACCGTCACCGGCGGAATCATATAGGCTTTCGTGGCACTCTGGTGCTCCCCGAGATCGGGGGTCCGCCAGATCATGACGCCCTCGGTTGCCGCTCCGGCGAGATCTGGCGCGGGGGCCAGCGGGACGTTGGTCCCAAGAGCGGTGACTCCAGGGTTAGCGCAGGCCGACAGTAGCATGCCCATAATCGCCACAACCCCCATGCCGACCATCGGCCCACGCGCAAAGCGCTTCGCGGTGGCGGACATACTGCCGGCACATGATGGCCGAACAGAAGGCGGGGTTACCCACCGATTCGTAAATATTGCATTTAAACAATGAACAATTGGGTTGTGATCTACGGTATCGACCTTGTCGCCGTCGCTTATCATCGTGCCGCCCCCTCAAACCGTTTCCGCGTGGCGCTTGTTAAGTTTCATGCCGCGCTTCTGTTATACACCCCACAGCACCTTGATATAACAGTCAATATCGCAGTACTAAAAATATATTCATGCATCAGTCAAGGGTAGTTAAATATTACCATAAGTATATGGTGAAATTACACGCGGTGCCAGAATACTAAAAATATATTCAATCTATGTGGGGTGGCCATTAGGATCGTCGCGAATTCCGATCGGTGGGCAGTCGTTCTGTCGGTCATAGAATTGATAAAAGGAAAATAAAACTTGAGGAGAGTTGACACAGGATTTCGCCTTATCGTCCGAGGGGGCAGCCCCCGGCGAAGCAGAAGGTCCGGAAGGTTCATCGTTCCCCAAGCTGTCCGATCCGCACGCCGGGAGTAGCGCCCCGGCCCAACCGGCTGTACACCATTTCCTGCTTCATCACCGCCGACAGGCCAACATGCTCCGTTCCAACCTGAACACCCGATCCGATGAATTCGCGGCCAATGCCGCCGCGATGGGCGCCCTGGTCGCCGATCTGCGCGAAAAGGTCGCCACCGTGGCCCAGGGTGGGGGCGCGACCGCCCGGGACCGCCACACCGCCCGCGGCAAACTGTTGCCGCGAGACCGCGTCGCCGCCCTGATCGACCCCGGGTCGCCATTCCTGGAGTTCTCCCAACTCGCCGCATACGGCCTCTATGGCGGCGACGTCCCAGCCGCGGGCCTTGTCACCGGCATCGGTCGCGTATCTGGCAAGGAGTGCGTGATCGTTGCCAACGACGCCACCGTCAAAGGTGGCACCTACTTCCCGATGACTGTGAAGAAACACCTGCGGGCGCAGGAGATCGCGCGGAAAAACAACCTGCCTTGCCTCTATCTTGTGGATTCAGGCGGCGCCTTCCTGCCGATGCAGGATGAAATCTTTCCCGACCGGGAGCATTTCGGCCGCATCTTTTTCAACCAGGCCAACATGTCCGCCGAGGGCATTCCCCAAATCGCCGTCGTCATGGGCTCCTGCACCGCCGGGGGCGCTTACGTGCCGGCGATGAGCGATGAGAGCATCATCGTCCGCAAGCAGGGCACGATCTTCCTGGGCGGTCCGCCCTTGGTGCAAGCCGCGACGGGCGAAATCGTCTCCGCGGAGGACCTCGGAGGTGCGGACGTTCACGCCCGAACCTCCGGCGTCGTTGATCACTATGCCCGCAACGATCATCACGCGCTGTCGATCTGCCGCCGCATCGTCGCCGGCCTGAACCGCGAAAAGTCCATAGGCCTGACGACGAAAGCCCCCGAACCGCCAAAATATGACCCGGCGGAATTGCACGGCATCATCCCCGCCGATCTGCGCGCGCCCTATGACGTGCGCGAGGTCATCGCCCGCATCGTGGACGGCAGCGACTTCGACGAGTTCAAGAAGCTGTATGGCACCACGCTGGTGTGTGGATTCGCCCATCTTTACGGCTACCCGGTCGGGATCGTCGCCAACAACGGCATCCT
>DNXO01000020.1:71094-203648 GCA_003506895.1 Acetobacteraceae bacterium
GCCAACAACGGCATCCTGTTCTCGGAATCCTCGCTGAAGGGCGCCCACTTCATCGAACTGTGCAGTCAGCGCAACATCCCGTTGATCTTCCTTCAGAACATCACCGGTTTCATGGTCGGCCGCAAATATGAGTCTGGCGGTATCGCCAAGGACGGCGCGAAACTGGTCACCGCCGTTTCAACCACGTCCGTGCCAAAGATCACCATGATCATCGGCGGCAGCTACGGCGCCGGCAACTACGGCATGTGTGGGCGGGCCTATGACCCGCGCTTCCTGTATATGTGGCCGAACGCCCGTATTTCCGTCATGGGCGGTGAACAGGCCGCTGGCGTCCTGGCGACCGTCCGCAGCGGCTCCGGCGATTGGACGAAAGGGCAGGAAGAAGCCTTCAAGGCACCGATCCGGGCGCAATACGACTCACAGGGCCATCCGTATTATGCCAGTGCCCGGCTTTGGGACGACGGCGTCATCGACCCGGCCGACTCCCGCCGCGTGCTGGGGCTTTCCCTGTCCGCCGCCCTGAACAAGCCCCTGCAAGAGACGCGCTTCGGCGTGTTCCGGATGTAACCGACATGTTCCGCACTCTGCTCATCGCCAACCGCGGCGAAATCGCCTGCCGTATCGTCCGCACCGCGCGGCGCCTCGGCATCCAAACCGTCGCCGTCTATTCCGAGGCGGACGCCCACGCGCTGCATGTCCAGGCCGCCGACCGAGCTTACCCCATCGGTCCGGCGCCTGCTCGGGATAGCTATCTGAACATCCCCCGAATCATCGAGACCGCACTTCTGGCGGGCGCGGACGCCATCCATCCCGGCTACGGCTTCCTGTCCGAGAACCCCGAGTTCGCCGAGGCCTGCGCCGCCGCCGGCATTATCTTCGTCGGCCCGCCGCCATCGGCCATGCGCGCCATGGGTTCCAAATCGGCCGCCAAGGCGCTGATGGAGAAATCGGCCGTCCCACTGCTGCCCGGCTACCACGGTGACCGCCAGGACGCCGACTTCCTGGAGGACCAGGCCACCCGCATCGGCTTCCCGGTCGTGATCAAAGCCGTCTCCGGCGGCGGTGGCCGGGGCATGCGTGTCGTGACGTCCCGGGAGGAGTTCACTACCGCGCTGGGCTCCGCCCGGCAGGAAGCCGCCTCTGCCTTCGGTGACGACCGGGTGCTGATCGAACGCTATCTGCAACGCCCCCGCCATATCGAGGTCCAGGTCTTCGCTGACACCCGGGGCAACGCGGTGCATCTGTTCGAGCGTGACTGCTCCGCCCAGCGGCGCCACCAGAAGGTGCTGGAGGAAGCACCCGCGCCCGGTTTGTCGGAAGTCCAGCGCCAGGCCATGGGATCGGCCGCCGTGGCGGCTGCCCAGGCCGTTGGCTACGTTGGGGCAGGGACGGTGGAATTCGTCGCCGATGCCGATGGGTTCTTCTTCCTGGAAATGAACACGCGGCTTCAGGTCGAACACCCGGTCACCGAGATGATCACCGGGTTCGATCTGGTGGAATGGCAACTTCGCGTCGCGGCGGGCGAGCCTCTGCCGGCTACCCAATCCGCTATCGTCATCAACGGCCATGCGATCGAGGCTCGGATCTACGCCGAGGACCCTGCGCGGGATTTCGCGCCCTCGGTCGGGCGTTTGGCATTGTTCCATACGCCCGAGGAAGCAGAAGGCGTCCGCGTCGATACTGGTTTTACCACCGGCGATACGGTGTCGATCCACTACGACGCTATGCTCGCCAAGTTGATCTGCCACGGTTCATCCCGAACGGCGGCGTTGCGGCGGATGTCGCAGGCACTGGCTGATTGTTCGGTTGCCGGAGTCGCCAGCAACCTCGATCTGCTCGGGCGGATCGTCGCCCACCCCGACTTTGTCGCCGGCGGGATCGACACAGGGTTCATCGCCAGGGAAGGCGAGACCCTGCTGGCGGCCCAGGCCCCGCCGCCGCCCGAGGTTCTGGCCATCGCCGCACTCGCGGTCCTGACAGCGGAGTTGACGGCGGCGAACAGTGATCCCTGGGATGCGCGCGACCTGTGGTGGGTGAACACGACATTGGGCCGGTTACTGGATTTCACCGATGGCGACGCGCACTATCCGGTAACGGTGACTCGTGACGGCGCGGCGTGGCGGATGGGGGACATCATCGGTACGGCCCAACGTCTTGCCGGGGGACAACTCCGGGTCTCGCTGAACGGGGTCCGCCGTATCATTCTGGCGACTGTGGATCATCATGTCGTGACTCTGCGCCATGACGGGCTGACCTGGCGGCTGACTCTGCCCGACCCACTGGCCGCATTCGATGATGAGGAGGATGCCGGCGACCGTCTGGTGGCCCCGATCCCGGGTCTGGTCACGCAAGTCCTGACATCCATCGGCGATCAGGTCGCACGCGGCCAAGTGCTGGTGGTGCTGGAAGCGATGAAGACCGTCTTCCGCTTATCGGCCCCAGCCGATACCGTAGTCGCCGCTATCAATTGCGCCGCCGGGGAGATGGTGCAGGAAGGTCAAGTATTGGTGGGGTTCGCCGAAAGTGAATCCTAAAATCTTATTTATGGAACAGCTCTATCATTTTAGGTAGAGAAACGGCGGTCCGCTTCAGTTGATGGCGCTTAGGTGAAGGGCGGCTCATCAACCGGAGCGGACGGATTGCGTTCCCTAACAGTATCGCCGGGATAATCCGGCTGATTACGATTAAGGGATCTCGATCTTGGTCAAAAATATCCGATTTGCGTTGCTGGCGTTGTGCCTTCTTGCCGTCCCGGCGGGATTTGCCGCGGCGCAAACAGCCAGTTCCGATGCCGGTAATTCCAAAATGGCCCCCAACGGGTCAGTCGTTGGCGACAATCGCGCGGCGGCTGCGAATCCGCGGCAACCCGGTGCGACAGGTGAGACCATCGTCAAGGGCGACAGCAGCACGATACAGGGTGACAGAAAGGCAACCTCCGAGCAGAAGTCGGGAACCATGAGCCAATAAAGCTCCTGTTTGCCAGCCCGGGTGCACCCCTGGCCGGGCTGGCATTTTCGTTCCGTCGAAGCTATGGTGGAATACTACTCTTTATGCGAACAGGAACAGTCCAATGAAGATACAGTGGTGTTTTGTCCTTCTGGCAATGCCGTTGGCGGGCTGTGTCTCGGCCGGTGCTGGCGATGCCGCCAACCCCAACACGCCCGGTGGAACCGGACGCACCGTGATCATTGGCAACAACAGCACAATCGCTGGTGCTGCCCAGGCGACCCAGATACAAAGACTATGGGGTGAGTTGGGGACTTCCAACTGATCAGCCCTGCTTCGCAACCAGTTCAAGCAACGGCAGCAGAATAGCGTCGCGTTCGGCGGCGAGTTGGGCCAGCGATCGGCCGTTTGCCTCGGCATTCACCCCATCGATAATTTGGCGGCAATTCGCTTCCGATAGCTCTGGCGTGGTCATCGTCGCCCACCAGGACTCAAACGCCGGTTTGAACTGGGCCAGCATGTGCTCCATGCCACCTTCGCCGCCCCCAAGATGAAAGGTTATGTGCGGGCCCATCGCTGCCCAGCGCAGTCCTGGGCCGGCGCTGATCGCGGTATCCACGTCCTCCACGCTGGCAAGGCCGGTGACAACCGCGCTGATCGCTTCGCGCCACAAGGCTGCCTGAAGCCGGTTCGCCAGATGGCCAGCTGCCTCCTTACGGATGTGGATCGGCTTCTTGCCGATGTGCTTGTAGAACCTCAGGCACCAATCCACCGTTTCGGGCGCGGTGTCGCGGCCCGCCACGACCTCTACCAGCGGGATCAGATGCGGTGGGTTGAACGGGTGCCCAACGGCGAAGCGAGGCGCCGACCGGAAGCCCGCCTGCATATCGCTCATGATCAGGCCGGAGGTGCTGGAGGCCAGTATGGCATCCGGCCGTAGCGCCGCGTCGATTCGGCCATACAGTTCGCGCTTGATCGGTAGCCGCTCCGGCGCGTTCTCCTGCACGAAATCGGCATCCGCCACCGCGGCCTCCGGCGTTGCATGGAACCGCCACGCGTCAGGGGAGGCATCGGCGGTCATCCCCAGCCTTGCCATCGCCGGCCAAGCGTCGGCGACGTAGCGGCGCACATAGGCTTCGGCCTCGGGGCGCGGGTCCCACACATCAACGGCGATGCCGCGCGACAGGAACCATGCGGCCCAGCTTGCGCCGATCGTCCCGGCGCCCAGTACGGCGGCCCGTTTCACGTCTGTCGGTTGCGTCATTCGTTCCCTCCTGTATTGAGTCGCGGCGATAGTAGCAGGAGGAAGCGTGACGACCGAAACCGGCCTGCGGTCCGCCGCCGAAAGTGTGCAGCTCGATTGGGGCGCCGTTCGCGCCTATCTGTCCGCCCACGGCCATCGGCTGGAGACTGATCCGCCGCCGCGTCAGTTCGCCGGCGGCCTGGCGAACCTGAATTACCTGATCCGGATGGACGATAAACTCGCCGTCCTGCGCCGTCCGCCGATGGGTGAGCTACCCGCCGGCGCCTTCGACATGGCCCGAGAGTTTCGTATCCTGTCACGTCTGCCGGACGCGCTGCCATTCATCGCCCGTGGCCTGCATCTCTGCGACGACCCATCTATCATTGGGCAGCGCTTCCAGATCATCGAGTATCGCCCCGGCCTGGTGATCCGCGAGCATCTGCCGCCTGAACTCGCCCACCGCCCCGACATTGGCGCCCGGCTGTCCACCATGCTGCTGGAAACTATCTCCGCCATTCACGCCGTGGACACCAAGGCGGTTGGCCTGGACGACCTCGGCCGCCCCGAGGGCTTCCTGGCCCGTGGCGTGTCCGGCTGGCGCAAGCGTGGGTTGGCCGCGATGGAACAGGGCACTGACGCCCTGCACCACGACGTCGGCACTTGGCTTGAGAGGAACCTCGTCCCCGACGGCCCGCCGGGCCTGCTGCACAATGATTTCAAGCTGAACAACATCATCCTGAACCCCGACGATTTCTCCCCCCGAGCGGTGGTGGACTGGGACCAGGGGACGCGGGGCGACCCGCTGTTCGATTTCGCCACGCTGCTGAGTTACTGGATCCACGCAGACGACCCGCCGGCCATGCACGACATGGAGCAGATGCCCGCCGTCGAGGCCTGCCTGTGCTCCCGCCAGGAGGCCGTCGCCGCCTACGCGAAACTCTCCGGCCGCGATATGTCTGACTTCCGCTTCCACCGTGTGCTGGCGATGTACAAGCTCGCGGTGATCTTTCTGCAACTGGGTTTGCGCTATCGCACGGGCGTGACCCGGGAACCGCGTTACGCTCCGTTGACCGGTATCGGTACCGGTATCTTGGAATTCACCCACGAAATCGCCCAAGGACGCGCATTCTGATGGATTTTTCCCTCTCTCCCGAATTGCTGGAATTGCAGCAGCGCACCCGCGCTTTCATCCGCGACAAGATCATCCCGTTGGAGGGTGACGGCCGCCAAACCCACCACGGCCCCACCGAAGAGTTCCGCCGCGAACTGGTCGCCCTGGCCGCGGCCGAGGGCCTCGTCGCGCCGCATGTCGGCGCCGAATACGGCGGCATGGGCCTGTCGCATGTCGGCAAGGCCGTCGTCTTCGAGGAATCCGGCTACTCCCTGCTCGGCCCGGTCGCGATGCACATCTTCGCCCCCGACGAGGGCAACATGCATCTGCTGGAGGCCGTGGCTTCGACGGAGCAAAAAGACCGCTGGCTGCGTCCGCTGGCGTCCGGTGCCACACGGTCGTGTTTCTGCATGACCGAACCCGCCCCGGGCGCCGGGTCGGACCCCGCCGCGCTGAAGACGACTGCGGTGAAAGACGGCAACCACTACGTTATCAACGGCGACAAGTGGTTCATCACCGGAGCCGAGGGCGCCGCGTTCGCCATCATCATGGCGAAGGACGAGGACGGTCACGCCACGATGTTCCTGGCCGACATGGACACGCCGGGCATCGAGATCGTGCGACAGATGGACAGCCTGGATCAGGCGTTTGCCGGCGGCCACGCGGTGATGCGGTTCAACAACGTCCGGGTTCCCGCCAGCGATATCCTGGGCGAACCCGGCAAGGGCTTCCGCTACGCCCAGGTGCGTCTCGCACCCGCTCGGTTGACCCACTGCATGCGCTGGCTGGGGGCCGCCAAGCGCGCGCATCAGATCGCCACAGATTACGCCCTGCGCCGCGAGGTCTTCGGCTCCAAGTTGATCGGGCACGAAGCGGTTGGGTTCATGCTGGCCGACAACGAGATGGATATCCGCATGAGCCGCCTGTCGATCATGCACACCGCCTGGCTGCTGGATCAGGGCGAGCGCGGCGGCACTGAATCGTCGATGTCGAAAGTGTTCGTGTCGGAAGCGGTTTGGCGCGTGGTCGATCGCTGCGTCCAGGTGCTGGGCGGGCAGGGCGTTACCGGCGAGACGCTGGTGGCCCGCATCTTCAACGAGGTCCGCGGCTTCCGCATCTACGACGGCCCCTCCGAGGTTCATCGTTGGAGCCTGGCACAACGTATCGCCCGCAACGGAGCCAACTGGTGAACGACTTCGATCTGACCGGCCGGGTCTGCGTGGTCACAGGTGCCGGCCGGGGCATTGGGCGCGGGATGGCGGAGGGATTGGCCCGCCACGGCGCCACCGTGGTGCTAAGCGGGCGCACCCGCGCGACGCTGGAGGAAGCGGCGGCCGCGATCGGCGAAAAGGCCATCGTGGTGACGGCCGATGTGTCGAAGGAAGCCGACGTCCTGGCCCTGCGCGATGCGGTGCTGGAACAATGCGGCAAGATCGACGTGCTGGTGAACAATGCCGGCGTCAACGCCATCTTCAAGGGCATCGAGCGCACGTCGTTGCGGGAATGGCAGGACATTATCGACGTCAACCTGACCGGCGTGTTCCTGTGCTGCAAACACATCGGCGGCGCGATCGGCGAGGGCGGGTCGATCATCAACGTCAGTTCCGTCGCCGGGCATGGCGGGTTGCCGAGGTCCACGCCGTACTGCGCGTCGAAGGGCGGGGTTGAGATGTTCACCAAGGCGCTCGCGCTGGACTGGGCGAAACGCAACGTCCGGGTCAATACGCTGGCCCCCGGTTGGGTGGATACCGATCTGACCCACGGACTGCTGGAACACGACGTCCACGGCAAACGCCTGCTGGACCGCACCCCGCTGGGTCGTTTCGCCAAACCGTTGGATATGGCCGGCGGCGTGGTGTTCCTCGCCAGTCATGCCTCGGCGTTCATGACCGGCCAAAGTCTGGTCATCGATGGCGGTTGGGGCGCGGAGTAGCGCCCCCAAACGCACGAGACCTGTTAAAGGCACCTGGTCAGACAGGAAATCTGTTAGGCTTTGGCTCATGGAATCTCATGGGCTGGACACATCTGTTTACAAAGAGGCGCTGGTCGTTCTGGGCGCGGCCGGCGTCGTCATTCCGCTGTTTCATCGCCTTCGCATCAGCTCGGTCCTGGGGTTCATGCTGGTCGGCGTGGTCGTCGGACCGTTCGGCATCGCCTCGTTGGCATCGCACGTTCCGTGGTTGTCGCTGATTTCCATCACCGACCCCGAGTCCATCGCGCCGATCGCGGATCTTGGCGTCGCGCTGCTGCTGTTCATGATCGGCCTCGAATTGTCGTTCGAACGGCTGTGGCTGATGCGCCGGTTGGTGTTTGGCCTTGGCTGTCTTCAGGTCGTGTTGTGTTCGGTTGGGATTGCCGCGGTCGCGCTTTGGCTTGGGTATAACCCAGACACCGCCGCCGTGATCGGGCTGGCGCTGGCGATGTCATCCACCGCCGTGGTGATCCAGGTTCTGGCGGAGGAGAGACGCCTGAACTCCCCCACGGGTCGTGCGGCATTCGCGATCCTGTTGTTTCAGGATTTGGCCGTCGTGCCGGTGTTATTTGTTGTCGGTGCGCTTGGTTCGACGTCCCACACGGCCAATGCCGCGGCGGTGGGGCTGGCTGTCGGACAGGCCGTCGCGGTGGTTGCGGTCATTGTTGCCCTCGGCCGGCTTGTGCTCCGCCCGTTGTTCCGCAGCGTGGCACATACCCACAATGCGGAGCTGTTCGTCGCGGCCTGCCTGTTCGTGGTGATCGCGACGGGCCTTGCCACCGCGGCCGCCGGCCTGTCGATGCCGCTGGGGGCGTTGATCGGTGGCTTGCTGCTTGCGGCAACCGAATACCGCCGCCAGGTCGAGGTTACGATAGAGCCGTTCAAGGGCCTGTTTCTCGGCGTGTTCCTGATCTCGGTCGGTATGAGTCTCGATGTCCGCACGATCGGCCTTGATCCGTGGCCGGTCGTCGGCGGTGTTGTTGGGTTGGTGCTGTTGAAGCCGCTGGTGATCGCGGCGGTGGCACGCGCATTCGGGCTATCCTGGGCGGCCGGTCTGCAAACTGGCCTTCTGCTGGGTCCTGGCGGCGAGTTCGGCTTTGTCATCGTGACCGTGGCGCTTGGGGTGCATCTTTTGGCCCCGGACACCGCCGGCGTGATCCTCTTTATCACGGCGCTGACAATGGCCACGATCCCGTGGCTGTCGGCGTTGGGCAATCGCCTGGCCCCACGCCTGACGCCCAAGGCAAACGTGGACCCAGCCTTGATGGTGCCCGCGATTTCTGACGGGACCCGTCGTGTTATCATCGCGGGTTTCGGCCGGGTGGGCCAGACCGTGGCGGCGATGCTAGAGGCGCATAAGGTGATGTATGTCGCCATCGACAGCGACCCCCAGCGCGTCGCGGATCAACGCAAGTTGGGCCGCCCGGTTTATTTCGGCGACATAACGCAGATCGCTTTGTTGCGGCGAGTCAATATCGACTCCGCGCGTGCCCTTGTCGTTACTTTAGATGACACGAAATCGGCGGATGCGCTGGTGGCCGGTGCGCGTGCGGAACGGGCGGATTTGCTGATTGTAGTCCGAGCGCGCGATGCGGCGCATGCGGCGCATCTTTATCGGACGGGGGCTTCGGACGCGGTGCCGGAAACCATTGAGGCCAGCTTACAACTTTCCGAGGCCGTGCTGCTGGATGTCGGTGTCGCGATGGGGCCGGTGATCGCGTCGATCCACGAGAAGCGGGCGGAGATGCAGGCGGCGATCAAGGCGATGGCGCCGGATGCGGAGGTACGTACATTGGGGCGCCGGCGTCTGCGCGATCGGTTGTAATAGAACTACAGCGTAATAACAACTCGTCCCGTTCAGGTAACCGTTGATGTCCAGTGACCGTCCGCTTTCTCGGCTTCCCCGTCGCCCGGCCAACGCGGCATCGTGACCGCGACCGCCGCCAGCGCGCCGTTTTCGCAAGCCCGGAACTGAAACGAAACCCCTACTGGAATCGTCAGGCAGATCCCAGCCGACAACGCAACGATCCCGCTATCGGAGCGCCACATCTCCCCTGTGCCGGAAACGACGTACCAAATTTCCTCCACGGTGCGGTGCCGGACCGCCTTCGAAACGGCGCCCGCCGGCAATCGGAAGTGCGCCATGCTGCCGCCCGCCATCGACAGCAGAATCCGTACTTCGGACCCATCCGGCGCCAGCACATCGAAATCCGCTGGCAACGTCATCGTGCTTGACATCCCGCCTCCCGCGCAGAAACTAACACCCACACCGGGGTGCCCTTAGACCGAGGGCTGAGATCATACCCGTGAACCTGCCCTGGGTCATGCCAGCGAAGGGAGTTGCAGTGAACATCGTCATCATCGGCGCCGGAATTCTGGGTGCCAGCGCGGCTTTTCATCTCGCCCGGATGGGCGCCAGACCAACCATCATCGACGCCAACCTGGACGGACGGGCAACCGCTGCCGGCGCCGGCATCATCTGCCCCTGGGTCAAGAACCTGGAGGATGAAACCTTCTACCGCCTGTATGCCGGGGGCGGCGAATACTACCCCGACCTGATCGCCGCCCTGGCGGAGGCAGGCGAAACCGATCTCGGCTACCGCCAATCGGGCGCCATGCTGGTGTCAGCCGATCCCAGGGACCTAGCCTCGATGGAGCGCTCGGTCCGCCAACGCAACGCCCTGGCAATGGGCGAAGTGACCCGGCTCGCGCCCAGTGAGGCTCAATCGCTGTTCCCCGCGCTGGCCGACCGATTGGGTGCCATCCACATCGCGGGTGGCGCCAGGGTTGATGGCCGTCTGCTGACGGCGGCGATGGTGCGGGCGGCGGAGAAGCGCGGTGCCACGGTCCTTCAGGGCCACGCCACGCCGGTGATCCAATCCGGCCGGGTGATCGGCGTCGATCTGAACGGCGAGCGTATCGTCGCTGAACGCCTGATCGTCACCGCCGGCGCGTGGGTGAACCAGGTGCTGAACCTGTCGTTGCCCATCGACCCGCAACGTGGCCAGATCACCCATCTGCGTCTGGACGGCACCGACACCAGCACCTGGCCCGTGATCCTGCCCCAGAGCAGCCACTACATCGTTGCCTTCGACCAGGGCCGCATCGTCGCAGGTGCCACCCGCGAACACGGTTCCGGCTTCGATTACCGCGTCACCGCCGCCGGCCAGGCCGAGGTTCTGCACGAGGCGCTGCGGATCGCGCCGGGGTTGGGTGCAGCAACCCTTATCGAAACCCGCATCGGCTTCCGTCCGCTGGGCACCGAGGCACGCCCGCTGCTGGGCTGGGTCAAACAGATCGGGGGTCTTGTGGTCGGCAACGGCCTCGGTCCCTCGGGCCTCACCATGGGCCCCTTTGCCGGACGACTGCTCGCCGAGCTGGTGGCGGGAGAAACCACCTCGATCGATCTTGCGGCCTTTGATCCGATGCGACGTCCGGCCAGGGCGGCAACCCATCAGGACGATATGCGGTAAGCCCGGCCGGAGCGCGTTTTGCGGCTGGTGCGGGTTCGCGGTCCTGATGCAGCCGGACCCGGAAGCGGGAATGCGGGATTGCAGGCGGGCGATCTTGATCCCCCCGGTGACGGTACCCGCAACGTCACCGTCTTCGATGATGAACACACCTGCGGTCGGGGCGCCGGAGCGGAAGATCGTGGCGCCAGCCTGAACGCGCTACGATACCCCACGCCGCCCCGTCAGGCGGGATCCCCTGTTTTCGGTCTTTTCCGCGGCGTTGGGCCGTTGAGGCGGTTGAAATCTGCTACCTGTGATATAGGTATAAATTCCACCCGTGCCGGACTGGCGCAGCCCCATCGGAACCAACCCAATTCGTTTAAAAAACATACTTTAGTCCCATGCGTATCCTCACGAGACGAATCTGAGGCGATTTCCCGTGAGCGGATTCCCAGAACGGCTAGCGGGCGGTCGCGGCCCATACCAGGAATGATCCCCGATGTTGACCCATGACTCATGGATCAACATCGAAGGCTGTTGCTATCCGTCAAGCACCATCGTCGACAAGCAATGGCAATTCGGTGGCTCGGGCAGCCGCGTGACCTTGCCGGGCGACAGAGCCAATCAAGGCGGTCGTCTCCACGTCCTCGCATCGTGCAAGGGCGGCGGTAACCTCATCGGCAACAACCCGGAACACGCGCTGTCCTTCAAGCAGGTGGTGTTCCTGTTCGGCGATCTCGGCTTTGGTTGGACGACGGGGCGCGGTCTCCTCCCGGGTTCGGAAGGACAGGGGGAAATCCCGGCTTCGACGAGGAAGGTACCACGGATGGCTGCCTCGCCGAAGCCGTCAGCCCAGCCTCTTAACGGTTCATACCACGAACCGCTTCCACGACGGCCTTCGTCACTTCCTTGGTCGTCGCCGTCCCGCCCAGATCGGGCGACAAAATTCCCGCGGCGCAAACCTGTTCCACCGCCCGCATCAGCAGATCGGCCGCGGGCTTTTCGCCCAGGTGCTCCAGCATCATCGCGCCGGTCCAGAATGTCGCGACCGGGTTGGCGATGCCCTTGCCGGTGATGTCGAACGCGCTGCCGTGGATCGGTTCGAACATCGAAGGCGAGCGCCGTTCCGGATCGATATTGCCGGTCGGCGCGATGCCCAGCGAGCCGGCCAGCGCCGCGGCCAGGTCGGACAGGATGTCAGCGTGCAGGTTTGTGGCCACGACAGTGTCGATCGTCTGTGGCTTGCGCACCATCCGCATGGTCATCGCATCGACCAGTTCCTTGTCCCAGGTCACGTCCTTGTAGTCATGGCTGACCAACGATGCGATCTCATCCCAGAACACCATGCCGTGGCGCTGGGCGTTCGACTTCGTCACCACGGTCAGGTGCTTGCGTGGGCGCGAACGGGCGATATCGAATGCGAAGCGCATGATCCGCTCCACACCGCGGCGGGTGAAAATCGCGGTTTCGGTGGCGACTTCTTCCGGAAGGCCGCGATGCGTGCGGCCGCCCTGGCCGGCGTACTCGCCCTCGGAATTCTCACGCACGATCACCCAATCCAGGTCGCCCGCGCCGACGTCGCGCAGCGGCGACGTCACGCCCGGCAAAATCCGCGTCGGCCGGACGTTGGCGTACTGATCGAACCCCTGGCAGATCTGCAGCCGCAGGCCCCAAAGCGAGATGTGGTCGGGGATGTTCGGGTCGCCCACGGCGCCGAAGTAGATCGCATCCGCTGTCCGCAGCCATGCGAGGCCGTCGGCGGGCATGAACTCGCCATGCTTGCGGTACCAGTTGGAGCCCCAGTCGTAGTTGTCCACCACCAGCTTGAAACCGCCGTCCTTCGACGCCACTGCGTCCAGCACTTCCAACCCGGCCTCGATGACTTCAGGCCCAATCCCATCGGCGGGGATGGAGGCGATACGATAACTGCGGGTCATGCGAGGGCTCCTTGCAATAAGGCGGCGTTCCTAGCGCGAGTAGGGCGGGGAACCAAGACATGCCCGGGCTTAAAGTGGCAAGGCTCCGGGCTCGCCGGCCCAGCTCATCGAATACAAACCCTCCGCCGCGATTGCCCAGGGTGGCCGCAGGAACCCGGCTGCGCGCACATCCTCGAACCAGAACCCCAATGGCGAGCTGCGTCCATACGCGCCGCCGCCAGAAATGCGGCACAGGCGGGTCATCACCGATTCCGCCAGCAGCGCGATGTTCGCCTTCGCCAATGCCGCCTCATGCCTCGCTCGGCCGTTGCGCTCCAAGGCTGATACAGCGGCTTCATGGCACTGGTAGATCAGTGCGGCTTCGCGATGGGCCGCCGTCCACTCGGACTTTTCGAACGCCCGCAACGTGTCCGGGGTCTGGCCGCGGCGGGCGAATTCTTCCCGCATGTGCCGCATCGCCGCGTCGATGATCCCAAGAAACGTCGCGGTATGAGACAACGAGCCAACGCCGCCGGTCGCCTCGAACACCTCGCGCCAAGTTCCTGGCCATGCCAGCCGTGTCGCCGGATAGTTTTCGAATGTGAACGCGTGGCTGTTGGTCGCGGCCATCCCGTGCGCATCCCAGGGGGTCTTCAGCGTAAGGCCATTGGACCCGTCCCAGGCGGCATTCCGCATGTCCATGAAGAACCAGTCCGGCGAATCCGCCCCCTGTCGCACCGCGGTCGTCACCATATGCGTCATCGCACCCGAACCGCTGCCGAAGTGCTTTTCGCCGGTGATCAGATAGCCGCCGTCCGCCGGTTCCGCCCGCGCCTTCGTCCGCGCGATATCGCCGCCGCTGCCGGGTTCGGAGGTGATGGTCCCCCACCAGGCGCCCTCGACAACCGACCCGAAAACCGCCCGCCGCTGCGCCTCCCACTCCGCCGCGCCCGTCGAAGGAGCCTCCGGTTCCCGCCACAACGCCATCATCCCGGGGTGCATGCTGCTGACCAACGCCAGGGACGGGTCGCCCTGCGCCAGCAAGCGGATAGCCTGACACTGCACCCGCTGCGAGACACGCGCGTTCTGCCAGTAGCCGCCGTATGCCTCGGGGATTGCCGCCAGATGCAGGCCGGCCGCCTTCAGCGTCGCGATATCCGTCGGGTCCAGCTCCCGCCGGAGCTGCCGTTCCCTGCGCTGCGCGGCGAACCCGCGTGCGATATCCCTGATATCCGACAGCAGTCTCTCGCCATGCAGCATGCAACGTCCTTAGTTTTGTGGGACAGGGCAGTCGGGCAGTCCATCGTCACCGTGATCGTCATCGGCTTCCCCGACGGCTGAAATCGTGCCTGATAAAGCGAGATCGGAGAACCCCGGTTTCGCTGAGGGCCATTCCGGGGCATCACGGGCAGGCTGCTATTCGATGGTGATTCGCCGGCTGTCCTCTCGCGCGGGCTCCACCTCGCCGATGATCGCGGCATTCATTCCCGCATCCAACAGGTCCGCCAAACACCGTTCCGCCCGGTTTGCCGGAAACCCGAGCAACAGGCCGCCGGAGGTTTGAGGATCGACCAGCAAAGCCGTGTCGGCGGTTTCGCCGCCGAGCACACGGCGGTTCTCGGGTGCCAGGGTGCTTTCGATGCCATGGGCGGCCAAGGCCCGCGCGCCGGGCAGGGCGGGGATCGCGTCCAGCCGCAAAACCGCCCCGACGCCGGATGCTTCCAGCATTTCCTGCAGATGTCCGGCCAGTCCGAATCCGGTGATATCCGTTCCCGCGCGTGGCCGGTGTGCCATCCCGATCGCCGCGGCGGCGGCGTTCGTGGTCCGCATGGATTCCACCGCCGCCATCAGCCAAGCGGCGCGCGCATTGCCGCGCATATGCCCCGCCAGCACGATCCCGGTGCCCAGGGGCTTCGTCAGGATCAACCGGTCCCCAGGCTGAAGCCCGGCTTTCCGCAGGATTTTTCCGGAGTCCACCAGCCCGGTCACCGAGAATCCAAGCGCTGCCTCCGGCGCCTCGGCACTGTGGCCGCCGACCAGAGCGCATCCGGCCCCGCGCAATATCTCGTTCGCACCTTGCAGCATCGCCGACAACTCGGCGTGCATCTTCCGTCCGTCGCCATATGGCACCGAGGCGATTGCCAGCGCCGTCCAGGGCGTGCCGCCCATTGCGTAGATGTCTGAAAGCGCGTGTGCGGCGGTGATCTGCCCGAATACAAATGGATCGTCTAAAAACGTCCGAAAATGATCGACCGATTGGACCAATAGTTTCCCGAGCGGTGGTTTCAGCAGGGCGGCGTCGTCCAGGCCGGTCAACAGGTCGGGCGTTTCGGTTCGCGGCAGGGTCGCCAATGCCGCCGCCAGAACCTCCGCCCCCACCTTGGCGCCACACCCACCGCAGCGCATCGGCGCGTCGGGATCGACCGGCATCCGCATGTCGGTGTACATCCGCATCCAACGCCGATCGATCCGGTCCTTCAGCCGCCAGATCGCGCGTCCATGCACGCCGATGCCGTTCCGCCACGCCACCGCGCGTCCGTGGCCCAATCCCAGTATCGCTAGCGCATCCCGTTGAGGCTTCCAGGGCTTCAACGCCTGGCCCTTGGCCGCCCGCCGCAGGTTCTCGGCCAACGGCGCTCCGGCCCGCACGGCCCACACCCCGGCCTTCGGCCTCGTTTCGCCCTCGAACGCCGCGCAATCCCCGGCCGCGAACACCGCCGCGTGGCTGACGCTGCGCAGATCCGCCGTTACCCTGATGCAGCCCGCCGCGTCGCAAGCCACGCCGGAGGCCGCCAGAAACGCCGGCCCCTTCGCCCCGGTCGCCCATAGCGCCGTCTCCACCTCGATATAGCTGCCGTCGGACAGGAACAGGCGTCCGTTCTCCATCCCGGTCGCGCCCACGCCGCACACCAATTCGACGCCCGCGTCCACCAGCGCCGCTCGTACCGTCCGCCGCACGATGCCCGGCGCGCTTGCCAACGGTTCGGGCGTCGCTGACACCAGCACCAACCGCAATTGGCCGGCAAACCGCGCGGCGAGTGCCAATACCAGTTCCACCCCGCCGGCACCGCCGCCAACCACGGCAATCCGGGTACCCGGCGGCGCCTCGGCTTCCAGTCGGTGCAGGCGATCCAGGAACAGCCCGATCGGCTTGACCGGGATCCCGTTGCCCGGCGGCACATCGGGCACACCGCCGATATCCACCGAGAGCAGGTCGAACGGAATATCGGGCCGCCCGGGCACCTCGACCGTCCGCGCATCGGGGTCAAATCCGGTGGCGGCCGTCAGGACCAGTCGCGCGTTCGCCATCGCGGCCAACGGCGCGAGATCGATGTGGGCTTCCTGGTGGGTGTATTCGCTGCGAATCAGCCCTGGTAACATGCCGGAGTAAGGCGTCTCGGGCTCCCGCCCGATCAGCGTCAGCCTTACGCCCGGTTCCGGCTTCATGGCGAAACGGCGCAGCACCTCCACGTGGGCATGTCCGGCACCAAGCAGGACGATATCGGTTTCGATCGGGTGGGAGGGCTGCATCAAACGACATTACGCCCGGTTGGCGAGTCGCCTTGTGGGGCTATTATCCTTATGAACATGGAGGACGCCGCATGACCTGGTCCATTCTCGCCCGCGACCCTGCCACTGGCACGATCGGCGCCGCCGTCGCCACCCGGTTTTTCGCCGTTGGCGCGCTCGCGATCCATGTCGAGGGTCAGGTTGGGGCGCTGGCGACCCAGGCGCTGATCAATCCGATGTATGCCGTCCATGGGATGCCCCGGCTGCGCGCCGGTGAGGCTCCGTGCGCTGTGGTTGAGGCGCTTTTGGCCGCCGATGCCGGCCGTGAACATCGCCAGATTCACATCCTCGATGCCGCCGGGCGAATCGCCGCCCACACCGGCGCGGATTGCGTGGGATGGTGCGGAGCGGTGGGTGGTATCGACATCTCGGTCGCCGGGAACATGCTCGCCGGCCCCGATGTGGTGGGGCGCACCTTGGCGGCGTTTCAGTCCGCTGCCGGTTCGATGGCCGAGCGGCTGCTGACGGCGCTGGAGGCGGGGGAAGCCGCGGGCGGGGATAAGCGGGGCAAACAGTCCGCGGCGATGAAGGTCTGCACGAGGGATCCGTTTCCCGATCTGGATATTCGTGTGGACGACCATCCGGATCCATTGACGGAGCTGCGCCGCCTTCACGGCGTCAGCCAGGAGCGGTTTGCCCTGTTTCGGCGGTTTTTGCCGGGGGCGGACAGCCCGTGCGGCGTGTTCGACCGGGCGGTGATCGAGGCGGCAATCTCGGCTCGGGGTGGTTCTTAGCTGGGTGGGTCGGTTCCGGGCGTGGGAAGCAAGGGGTTCATCACCCCAAGGTCCTAGAGCCTATCCAAAGCGCCGCAGCACCGCCAGCACATCGCGCTCCGCCCCAGCCGGCCGCCCAGCCGCCATCCAACAGCCCAACAGAACGACGACATAGGCCAGGGAACCCACCCCAACCGCCTCGGCCAGCAGCAAAATGCCATCCTCGTCCCGCCACCCCAGCCCACTCCACGCCAGCGCCCCCGCCATTGCCAATGCGGCCACCGCCGGGCGCCAGACCGCGCGAAGCAGGTCCCCAACCTCAACCCCGAACCGCCGCAACGCGGTTCCCACCGTCAGGATTTGCTCCGTCAGCACGCCCATCGCCGCGCCGGCTGCCGCGCCCGGCAATCCGTATGCTGGGATTAGAACCGCCAGCATCCCGATACGGACCGCCGCTCCGACCAGCGTGATCCCAACCAGCCGCCCCAGCAGCGCATGGGCGCTCAATAGAAGCAGACTGAGGTGTCCGAACACCATGACCGTGAAACTGAGCGACAGGATGCGCAGTACTGGCACCGCCTGTTCCCACCCCGGTCCAAACGCCACGGCGACCAGCGGCGCGGCCACGAGCGACAGCCCGATACCGGCAGGCAGGGTCAGCAGTGCCGCCGATCCAATCAGCCGCAAGAACGTCTCGCCGGGGGCGGCCTTTTCCTGCCGCCCGGCGGCAAACCCGGAAAACGCCGCGCGCCCCAGCGGCTCGACCAGTTCTGTTGTCGGCAGTGCCGCGACCTCTGCCCCCACGGAATAGAACCCAACCGCCGTCGTGTTCATCAGCCGCCCCAGCAGCAGGCTGTCGCTGCGGTCGCGGACCAGTACCGCGAGCGACAGCAGGAAGGTCCAGAGAGAATATCCCGCCAGGCCGCGCCATGCCTTGAGCGAAAGTCTGGGGCGGTAGGGATGCATCGCATAGCTCATGACCGTCCGCAGCGTCCGGTTGACCCCCATTCCGCACAGCATCGCGATATAGGAGTGGGTCAGCGCCGCGGCCGTAATGGCCGCCACGATGCCGCATAGTTTCGGCAGCACCATGATGGCGAATTCCTTGTGGAAGGCGAAGTCGCGCCGGAAATCCACCGTCCCGATATTCGCGCACCCGTCCAGCAGCGGCAGACAGGCGACGAACAGCAGCACCGGCCCCAGCCTGGGATCGGCGAAGAATCCGGCGGCGGGATAGGCCAGAACCGCGACCAGGACGGTGACCGCCAGTCCGCGCAGCAGGTTCAGCGTAAACGCGGTATCGTAGAACTGCCTCCCGGGAGTCGCCTCCCGGATCACCGCTTCCTCGGTGCCGAGGGTCAGCATGCCGTCCAGCGTTTGCATGAAGCTGGTCGCCAGCGCGATGACGCCGAAATCCGCCGGTGCGATCAGCCGCACCAGCACCAGCGTACTGATCAGCCCCAGAAGCCGCATCCCCAGCCGCCACGCCATGACCCAGCCGGCCCCGCGGGCGGTACGCACAAGCAGACTGTCAGGGGAGGGGCTGTCGGACACCGAAGGCTGTTACCACACCCGATCGAACGACCCCAAGCGATCTGGACGCGCCCGCCGGTTGCGGGCCAAGATGCCGAAATGAGCATCGTGATGTATGACCTCGCCGGAGCAGACCCGGACCTGCGTTTCAGCCCCTATTGCTGGCGGATCCGTTTCGCGCTCGCCCACAAGGGGTTGCCGGTCGAAACCATTCCCTGGCGGTTTGGCGACGGCGACAAGATTGCGTTTTCCGGTCAGGGCAAGGTCCCGGTGATTCAGGACGCGGGAACAACTGTGTTCGATAGCTGGTCGATCGCCGATTACCTGGAAGAACAGGCGCCGATGCCGTCGCTGTTCGGCGGTGGTATCGGACGGGCGCATGCTGTCTTCATCAACGCCTGGGCGGACAGCATCTTGGTCGGCGGGATAGCGCCTTTGATCATTCGCGATCTGTTGGATGTCATCGATCCGAACGACCGGGAGTATTTCCGCTCCAGCCGCGAGGCGCGTTTCGGCAAGACACTGGAACAGGTTCAGGAGGGCCGTGCGGACCGGTTGGCCGCATTCCGAGCTTCGTTGCTGCCTATCCGTCTGGTGCTGAGGCGCCAGGAGTGGTTGGGCGGTGCTGGGCCCAGCTATGCCGATCATATCGTGGCCGGTACGTTGATGTGGCCGCGCTGCGCCAGCCGATTGGAATTACTTGAGGATAACGATCCGATTGCCGCCTGGTTCGGCCGCGTGTTGGATCTTTACGGCGGCCTCGGCCGGTCGGCCATGCGCGCGTAGGCTAAAACCAGCCGTTGGGGCGAACGCGCAATTCGCCCCAACGGCTGGGGCATTAGCCGCCGTAGTAAACCGTGTCGCCCAAATCTTTCATCTCCAGAATCGCGGCGTCCGCGCGGCCCGAGGGCGGCTTCATCACATAGGCCTCGGTCACCTCGGCAACGACGATGTGGTGGTCGCCCAACTCGACAATCTGCTGCACGGAACATTCGACCGCGGCGATCGCTTCGTCCAGGATCGGGCACCCATTGGCGCCGGTATGGAACGTCTGGCCGGAGAGTTTTCCGTCCTCGATCTTCGCCGGTTTGAAGAAAGTAAACGCAAGGCCCTTCTGGTCCTTCCCCAACATGTTCAACGCGAACTTGCCGGTGCCCTTCACGACGGTATGCGCGCCCGAATCAGCCTTCACACCCACGACCACCAATGGCGGCGCGAAGGAGCCTTGGGTGACCCAGTTGACGGTTGCAGCACCCACATTTCCCTTATGGTCGTCGGCGGTCAGGACGTAGATCCCATACGGGATCATGCGGAGAGCGGTCTTCTTGGCATCGGCGTCCATCTGGTTTTCCCCTTACTTGTTTCCGTCCAGGGATTTTACGGCGGATTCCAAGGGGGAGGGAAGGGTACCGATTCAAACGCTACAGCGATTCGGTATCCAACGCGTAGCCCGCTGTGCGGACCGTGCGAACCACATCCAACTCACCAGGGCCGTTGATCGACTTGCGCAAGCGGCGGATATGCACGTCAACCGTTCTTGGTTCGACATGAATATCCGCCCCCCAAACCGCGTCCAGCAGTTCCTCCCGCGTGAACACGCGGCGCGGGTGCTGCATGAAGAATTCCAGCAGGCGGAATTCGGTCGGCCCCAGATGCACCCGCCGCTCGTTGCGGCTGACACGATGGGAAGCGAGATCGATCTCGATGTCATGGAACGTCAGTTGTCCCTTGACCGGCACCGCGTTCGACCGTCGCAGCAGCGCCCGCATCCGGGCCAGCAGTGCCTCGATATTGAACGGTTTGGTGATGTAATCATCGGCACCGGTGTTCAGTCCGCGCACCGCATCCTGATCCTCGGTTCGCGCGGTCACCATGATCACCGGCAAGTCCCGGGTTGACGCCTTGCGCCGGATCTGGCGGCACACCTCGATCCCGGACATCACCGGCAACATCCAGTCCAGAAGCACCAGATCGGGCGGGGCTTCGGAAATGCGGGTCATCGCCTCTTGGCCATCGCTCGCCTCGTCCACGCGGAAGCCCTGCTTTTCCAGGTTGTAACGCAACAGCGTCGCGAGCGCCGGTTCGTCCTCGACGACAAGAACGAGCGGCTTGGAAAGGCTAGATATACTGTCGAGCATTGAAATCATTCCTTCGGTTTAACAACCGTATAGGCGGAGGTGTCGCCCTTGGGACGCACATCCGGAATAGCCTCACCTTCGACGGCGTAATAAACTGTCTCGGCGATGTTGGTGGTATGATCGCCGATCCGCTCCAGGTTCTTCGCGATGAACAGCAAATGCGTGCAGGGCGTGATGTTGCGCGGATCTTCCATCATGTAGGTTATCAACTCACGGAACAGGGCGTTATAGATATCGTCCACCACGCGATCGGACCGCCAGACCTCGACCGCTTTCGCGGTGTCGCTGGTACCAAGCGCGTCCATGATGGACTTCAACTGTTCCTGCACCAGCGTCGCCATATGCGCGAGGCCAGCCAGTGAGTAAGGCAGATTATATTGTCCCAGCACGACGCTGCGCTTGGCGACGTTGGCGGCGTAGTCGCCGATCCGCTCCAGATCGCCGGTGATCTTCAGGGCGGCAACGATGCGCCGTAAATCGCCCGCCATCGGCTGACGCAGCGCCAGCATTTGGATGACGAACTGCTCGACCTCGCGTTCCAACGCATCGACCTTGGGGTCTTCCTCCACCGCGCGCATCGCCACAACGGCGTCACGGTTCAGGATCGCCTGGGCCGCCATCGCGAGCTGGCTTTCCACGATGCCGCCCATCTCGGTCAACATATCGCGCAGGCGTTTCAGGTCGTTATCGAAACTTTTAACCAAGTGCTCGGTTGAATCGGACATCGTCGTGGTCCTCCTTGCTCAGCCGAACCGGCCGGTAACGTATTCCTGTGTGCGTTTCTGCTTCGGCGCCGTAAAGATTTGCGCCGCCGGCGCGCACTCCACCATCTCACCCAGATAGAAGAACGCCACCTGATCGGCACAGCGTGCGGCCTGCTGCATGTTGTGCGTGACGATCGCGATGGTGAAATCGTGCTTCAGTTCGTCGATGAGTTCTTCGATCTTCAATGTGCTGATCGGATCCAGGGCGCTGGTCGGTTCGTCCAGCAGGATCACCTCGGGCCGAACCGCTATGGTGCGGGCGATGCACAGACGTTGTTGCTGGCCACCCGACAATCCCATGGCGGAGGTGTTGAGCCGATCCTTTACCTCACCCCACAGCGCGGCCCGGGTCAGCGACCATTCCACCCGTTCGTCCATCGCCGATCTTGAAAGCCGCTCATGCAGTTTCACGCCGAAGGCGATGTTTTCGTAGATCGTCATCGGGAATGGCGTCGGTTTCTGGAACACCATGCCGACCCGCGCGCGCAGCGCGTTGACGTCGACCTTTGGGTCGATGATGTTCATCTCGTCCATCATGACTTGTCCGGTAGCCCGTTGGCCGGGATACAGGTCGTACATGCGGTTCAGAACACGCAAAAGGGTGGACTTACCGCAGCCGGAGGGCCCGATCATGCCGGTCACCTGCCGATCCGGAAGGTCCAGTCCGATGCCTTTCAGGGCTTTGTGCTCACCGTAGTAAAAGTCCAGGTTGTCGATCGAAATGCGCGCCGGGTTCATCGCGCTTGCCGCGCGGGCCTGAACATTGCCGAAGCTGGTATTCTGGCTCTCGGATGGTGCGGTCGTCATACTCATGTCTGCCTCATTTTCCCCGCCGGAGGAGCAGCCGGGCTGCGATATTGATGGCCAGAACACCAAACGTGATCAGCAACGCGCCGACCCAGGCCAATTGTACCCAATCATCGAAAGCGGAGCCGGCGTATTGGTAAATCGCCACCGGCAGACTGGCCATCGGTTGACCAAGGCTGACCGACCAGTTGAGGTTACCCAGGCTGGTGAACAACAGCGGCGCTGTTTCGCCGGCGATACGCGCGATGGCGAGCAGGACGCCCGTCACTATTCCGTCCATCGCTGCTCGGTAGCATATCAGAACGATCACTTTCCACTTCGGCGCGCCAAGGCCAATCGCGGCCTCCCGCAGGGAAGGGGTGATCAGCCGCAGCATGTCCTCGGTCGTGCGAACGACGATGGGAATGACGATGATCGCCAGCGCGATACATCCGGCGGCACCAGAGAAACCGCCGAACGGCTCAACCGCGAATTGGTAAACGAACAGGCCGATCAGGATCGATGGCGCGGACAGCAGCACGTCCGAAACGAACCGCACCGCGTTGGCAAGCGGCGAGCTGTGTCCATACTCCGCCAGATAGGTGCCAACGAGCAGCCCGATCGGTGTGCCGATGGCCGTGCCGATCACTGTCTGGATCAGCGTGCCGACGATCGCGTTGAGCAATCCGCCGCCGGAGCCCGGTGGCTTGGTGACATTGGTGAAGACCGTTAGCGACAGTCCGGCGGCGCCACGCCAAATCAGTGTCAGCAAGATGGAACCGAGCAGAACCATGCCAAGCATCGTGGCCAGCACGCATAGCGTCTTGACTACAAAGTTGATGCGATGGCGGCGCTTGCCAAGCGCTCGCGAAACCCTCAGGTCCTTGGCTGGGCCGGGAATGCTGCTGGCGGACGATGTGGTCGCGCTCATGTCAGACCTTCAACTTCGGGCGCAGCAAGGTGCGGGAAATGGCCAGCACAATGAACGAAATGACGAAAAGGATAAAACCGAGCGCCAGTAAGGAGGAAAGCTTCAGGCTGCCAGCGGGGCTTTCGGGAAACTCCAGCGCGACGATCGATGCGATAGTGTTGCCGGACGAAAACAGGCTGGCCGATATGTGTGCGGAGTTCCCGATGACGAATGTGACCGCCATCGTTTCCCCAAGCGCTCGGCCGAAACCCAGCATGATGCCGCCAATGACCGATGTGCGGGTGTATGGAGCGACGATCGAGCGCATCACCTCCCAGGTCGTGCAGCCGAGCCCATATGCCGATTCCTTGAAAACCGGAGGCACCGTCTCGAACACGTCTCGCATTGTGGCGGCGATGAATGGGACGACCATCACTGTCAGGATCAGGGCGGCTGTGAATATGCCGGTGCCGAATGGCGGGCCGGCAAACAGGTCCTCCAGCACCGGAACGCCATCGAACAGGTCTATCAACGTGGGTTCCACGTACTGCGACATCAGCGGGACGATCACGAAGAAGCCCCACATGCCATAGATGATCGACGGAACCGCGGCGAGCAGTTCGACCGCGATACCGACCGGGCGCTTTAGCCAGGCTGGCGCGAGTTCGGTCAGATAGAATGCGATGCCGAACGCCAGCGGCACCGCCAGGATCATCGACAGCACGGCCGTCATCACGGTGCCGTAGATCGACACACCGGCGCCGAAGATTTCCTTAACCGGGTCCCAGGTCGTCGAGAACAGGAAGCCAAGGCCAAAGTGGCGGAAAGCGGGTATGCCGCCGACGAACAGCGACAGGATCAGGCTACCCAACAGCAGCAGCACGAAAATGCCGGATGCTCTGGACAGTGCGGCAAATATGGGATCGCCAGGGCGGAACTTGCTCCTGGAACCGGACGAGGCGTTCAGAGCGGCCGCTTGCTGCACGGGGGCGGAAATCCCTTCAGGTTCGTAACGGCCCGGCGTGTCCGGGCCATTTTCGGAGCGTTTTGATTGTTTAACTGGCCCGGACACGCCTGACCATGGCGTTAAACCAACTTACATGCCACCCGGAACTGCCTTCCAGGCAGTTCGGACCGCGTCCTGCACTTTGGCGGGCAACGGGATATAGAGCAGCTTTGCAGCGATGTCGTTGCCATGGGTGAAGCCCCAATCGAAGAACTTCTTCACCGCGGCGCTCTGCTTCTCGTCCTTCGGGTCAGTCGGCAGGAGCACGAACGTGGCGGACTCGATCGGCCAGCTTTCCGCGCCCTTCTGATCGTTCAGATCAATGGCGAAGTTCTGGACCTTCGACCAATCGGCATTGGCGGCGGAAGCCGCGAACGCTTCCATCGTCGGCGCGACAAACTTGCCATCGGCGTTGCGCATCATCGTCGTCGTCAGGTGGTTCTGTTCGGCGTAGGCGCTTTCGTTATAGCCGATCCCGCCCGGAATTTGTCTTACCGTCGCGGCCACGCCGTCGCTGCCCTTCGCGCCAGCGCCATTCGGCCAGCTTACGCTGGTAGAGGCGCCAACCTTTTCCTTCCACTCCGCGCTTTGCATGCTCAGATAGTCGGTAAACACGAAGGTCGTGCCCGACCCATCCGCGCGATGCACGGTCGCGATCGCGGTGCTGGGCAGTTTCAGGCCAGGATTGACCTCGGCAATCGCCTTGTCGTTCCACTTGGTGATCTTGCCAAGGTAGATGTCGGCCAGCAGCGGACCGGTCAGCTTCAACTCGTTCGCCTTGATGCCCGGCAGGTTGATGATGACATCGACGCCACCGATCACCGTCGGGAATTGCATCAGCTTATGTTCGGCGAGGGCTTCGGCCTTCACCGGCATATCGGACGCGCCAAAATCGACGGTGCGATTATTGATTTGGTTGATACCGGCGCCGGACCCGACGGCCTGATAGTTCAACTGGATGCCGACGGCGGTGGCGGCAGCCTCACCCCACTTGCCATAGATCGGCGCCGCAAAGGTAGAGCCTGCGCCAGTAATCGATTGCGCTTGGGCAGCGACGGTAAACCCGGCCAGGCCAATGGCCACGGCCGCTAGGGCGAACTTCATAATGATCCCTCCTCCGGAGTCTCTGCGCGATGGCGCGACGGGAACTTAGGTGGGATTGGTGAATGTAATATTGCATTCATATGACAGTTAGATGACAGCCTGCCAGGCAGCGCTGTCAAAGCTGGGCGAAGGACAGATGCCTACCCTTTTCGGGCGATGATCTTGTCCTTGATGCCGTCATAGACGTTCTGTGGCACGATATGCCGCGACAGCAGATCGTCCTTTCCCGTGTAGGGACGGTTCTTGATAATGGCATCGGCACGGGTCTTGCCGATTCCGTGCAACGCTTCCAACTCAGATGCGGACGCGGAGTTGATGTCCACCAGTGTTGACGCGGGACTCGTCCGGGCGGCCGGTGCCGGCATTGCCTTCGTCGCCGGAGACGTCGTTGGGGAGCCGGGATTCGTGGAAAGCGACGGCGCTGGCTTGCCAGGCGTCGTTTGCGGCGTCTGCGCGACCGCCGGTGCGGCGAGAAGCGCCGCCAGCGAACCAACCATGGCCAGTGTTGCCAGTTTCATACGATAACCCTCTAAGTAGATGACGTCGGGTTAACGTGACGGCTTCGTCAGGGTTGCAGCCGTTGGTTAGGATGACGTTTCTGTGTCTATCGTACGGTCGGCGCCGGAACATGTTTGGCGGGTAACGGGATCGCCGCTACTCGATATCTTCCAGACCGAATTGCTCAGCTTCCTCGTCGTAACTGAACAGTTCGGCGTAACGGCCCCAGCCAATCAGCGTCCGTAACGTATCCGCCGCATAGTCCGGCGACATGTGATCTTCCAGTTCGTCGCGGAACCGCACCGCGGATGCCCGGTGGTTCCAGCGTTCGTCCAGTACCTGGCGGATCATATTCGCCAGCGGCACATACAGCCGCAGCGCCTCGGAGAAGAGCTTTTTACGCTGATCCGTATCGCCCTCGACGTAGGTTCGCCCGAGATCGGTCAGCAGGATGTCGCCTTCCTCCAGCACCGCGAACCTGAACAACTGCAACGTCTCGCCCAGCGGCAGCAGGTCATCCACCTCATACTGAAGCGAGTTCGCCAGCGCCGGCAAGTCCGCTCGGCCGTTGTAAGGCTCCGCCGCCAGCGTCTCCATCAGGCCGGACATGATGTTGGTGCCCACGCGGTGTAGCGGCATCGCCAGCGGGGAGACCGGTGCGGCCGTCGCGGCCTTCGGGCCGGCTGGGGGCCGTCGGGTCATGATGCCGTAGATGTCATCCACCAACTGGCGGAAATCGGGATCCAATCGGTTACGGGGATGGGGGAAGGGGACCTTCAACTCCGTCGCGACGCGGCCGGGATTGGAGGAGAACACCAGTATGCGGTCGCACATCAGAACCGCTTCCTCGATGTTATGCGTCACCATCAGCACGGACTTTACCGGCAGCTTGCCGTCCATCCAAAGGTCGATCAGGTCAGTGCGCAGCGTTTCGGCCGTCAGCACGTCCAGGGCCGAGAAGGGTTCATCCATCAGGAGCAGGTCGGGATGAACCACCAACGCCCTGGCGAGCCCGACGCGCTGGCGCATGCCGCCCGATAGTTCTTTCGGATAGGCGTTTTCGAACCCGCCGAGCCCGATCATGTCGATGGCGGTTTCGGCGCGCTTCTCCCGCTCCGACCGGTGAACGCCGCGGGCTTCGAGGCCGATTTCGACGTTTTCCTGTACGGTCAGCCAGGGAAACAGGGCGAAGCTCTGGAACACCATCGCCACGCCATCGGTTGGGCCGCTGACCGGTTTGCCGCGCCAGGTCACTTCGCCGGCGGTCGGCTTCAGCAGGCCGGAGACGATCCGCAGCAGCGTCGATTTTCCCGAACCAGAACGGCCGAGCAGGGCGACGATCTCACCCTCGTGCAATGTCAGATTGACGTCGTCCAGCACCACCAGATCGGCGTTGGCGTCCTTATGGTAAGCCTGCCGGCATCCCTTGACGTCAATCAGGCAGGGGCGCGTGGTGACGGCTGTATCCATGCCAATTTTCCCTAGCCCAAGGTGAGGCGCCGCTGCGCATACGCATACATGGGTCGCCACAGCAAGCGATTGAACAACACGACGAAGGTGGACATCACCACCACGCCCAGGACCACGCGGGCCATGTCGCCCTTGTCGGTCGCGTCGGCGATATAAGCGCCCAGTCCATGCGCCTGTAACTTGGTATCGCCCCAGGACGCGACCTCGGCCACGATCGCCGCGTTCCACGACCCGCCGGAAGCGGTGATGGCGCCGGTGACGTAATACGGAAATATGCCGGGGATGATGACCTTGCGCCACCAAAGGAACCCGCCGATGCGGAAATTCGCAGCCGCTTCCTTCAGATCGCCCGGGAAAGCCGCCGCGCCGGCCACGACGTTGAACAGGATGTACCACTGCGTCCCCAGCACCATCAGCGGCGTCAGCCAGACATCCGGGCTGAGGTGAAAATAGACGATGAACAGTACGAAGGGCGGAAACAGCAGGTTGGCGGGGAATGCGGCGAGAAACTGCGCGATGGGTTGCGCGCGCCGCGCCCAAACCGGACGCAGGCCCAGCCAAACGCCGATCGGCACCCAAATCAGGCTGGCGAGGATCATCAGTACGACAACCCGCAACAGCGTGATCAGCCCCAGTCCAACTGCCTCGCCCACATCGGCCCAACTGATTGCCCGGGAAGCGAACAGCACGACCCGCCAGGCAGCGATGCTGACGAGTGCCAGCAGAATCGCGATCCAGGCGGCATCCACGGCTTTGGACGGTTCGGGTGACGTCATGCTCCGGACGCGGCCGGTGAACGACAGCCGCAAACCGCCGATATAGGCCGCCATGTCGCCGACCCGTTCGCCGATGAACTGCAGCAGCCTTGTCCGGCGCATCAGTCGCAACATCCAGGGGTCGGAGGCCGTGGCCCCCGCCGTCGTTTCGAACCGGAACTTGGCCGACCAGGCCACCAGCGGGCGGAACAGCAACTGGTCGTAGGCCAGGATCACCACCAGCATGGCCAGGATTGCCCAACCGACCGCGACGATGTCTTTCTCTTCCAGCGCCAGAGCGACATAGGACCCGATTCCCGGCAGCTTCCAGGTGTTGTCGCCGACCGCTACGGCTTCGGAGGCCACCACGAAGAACCAGCCGCCCGACATGGACATCATCGTGTTCCATACCAGACCGGGTGTCGCGAACGGTACTTCCAGCTTCCAGAACCGCTGCCAGGATGTCAGGTGGAAGCTGATCGACGCCTCATACAGATCGGCGGGGACGGTCTTCAGCGACTGGTACATGCTGAACGCCATGTTCCAGGCCTGGCTGGTGAAGATGGCGAAGATCGCCGCCAGCTCCAGCCCCAGCACCTGACCGGGGAACAGGTTCATGAAGAACACGACGGTGAAGGTCAGGAACCCCAGGATCGGCACCGATTGCAGCACGTCCAGCACAGGCACCAGTACCAGCGCGGCCCGCCGGCTTTTCGCCGCCGCGGTGCCATAGGTAAAGGTGAACAGCAGCGACGCGGCGAGTGCGGCAAACATCCGCAACGTCGTCCGGACGGCGTAGGCTGGCAGGTTCATCGGGTCGAGCGTGATCTGGGTTGCCCCCGGCGCGTCGATGCGGGTCAGCGTGCCCGCCGCGACATGGCTAACCCCCACCAGTGCGCCGATGACGCACACGAACGCCACCAGATCCCAAACATTGGGCAGGCGCCATCCGGCGGCCATCGAGTAGTTGGTCGTGGCTGACATTCGTTGAAAGGGGATTTCCGCAAAGGGGTTTAAGGGCCCGTCCTGTTAGCCCGGCCTCGTAAGCGTGTCACGCGCGAATGGCGTTTCAATTACGTGACATATGGCGGCCAGCAGGACGGGAACCTTGCTCAGCCTCGGCCGCGCGTCACCAGTCGCCCAGCCCTGGCCGTCGTCGCGCCGTCGCCAAACACGTAAGCGGACTGGCCGTTGACCCACGTCTCCAGAATACCCTCGGAAACCCTGGTCGGAGCGTCATAGGTCGATGCGTCGCGCACCGTCTTCGGATCGAACAGCACCAGATCGGCGTATGCCCCCTCCCGGATGACGCCGCGATCCACCATGCCGAAGACCGACGCGGTGTGTCCGGTCATCTTTCGCACCGCTTCCTCCAGGCTGAATAGCCCGAGATCGCGCGAATAGTGACCCAGTACGCGGGGAAACGTGCCCCACAGCCGCGGATGCGGGTAGGAATCGTGCGGCAATCCGTCGCTGCCGATCATCGCCAGCCGGTGTGCCATGATCCGCTGGACATCGGGTTCGTCCATCTGGAAGTAGATCGCCCCCGCCGGCACCAGCCGCTCCGCCGCCACCTTGGGATCGAGCTGCCATTCCATCGCGATGTCCGCCAGCATCCGACCGGCGAATTCCGGGTGCGGCACCGACCATGTGATCTGCACCGGCACGTCCTTGCGCAGGCGGTGAGGCATCAGCACCGTCGATCCCGCCGCATACGGGTAAATGTCGAAATCCACCTTCTGCCCCAGCGCCGCCGCATCGATCATCGGCAGCGTCTGCGCGCTTCGCCCGAAGTTCTCCGGCATCGAGCATTTGTGGTGGCTGATCACGACCGGCACATCGACCGCCCTGCCGATCTTGAGGGTTTCCTCGATCGACAGCAGTACGTCGTTGGCCTCGTCCCGCATGTGCGTGACGTACATCCCGCCGGCCGAACGCAGCGCCTCGGCCACCGCGATCACTTCATCGGTCGGCGCCATCATGTTCGGCGGATAATACAGCCCGGTGGAGAATCCAGATGCCCCTTGCGCCAGCGCATCGCGCAGCCGAACCCGCATGTGTTCGGCTTCCTTGTCCGTGGCTGCCCGCTGGGTGTCGCCGTTCATTGCCTCGACCCGCAGCGACATGTGCCCGATCAACGCATAGGTGTTCACTGGCGACGGATCGCGTGCCAGCCGGTCGGCGTATTCGCCGAAACTGTCGAACGCGAACCAGCTTTCGTCGCCCAGCAGGTCCAGCGGCGGCACCGGGCGAGACTTCATCCTTACCGGTGACAGGGAAATCCCACAGTTGCCGACAACGACCGTCGTCACACCCTGCGACATCTTGCACAGCATACATTCCGGCCCGCACAGCACCGCGCGGTCGTCATGCGTGTGGGCGTCGATGAACCCGGGGGCCAGCGCCAACCCATCGGCATCCAGGTCGCGATCGGCCTCGTAGTTCCCCAGGTCCCCGACCGCCACGATTCGGTCGCCAGTGACCGCGACATCGGCCTGAAACCTGGGCGTTCCCAGTCCATCGAAGACTATCGCATCGCGGATAATCAGATCGCAGCGCAGCGTCATGTGGTTTTTCCGTCTGGTCCGTGGAATAGAAGTGCGCGAGGTTAAACGGAGTGCCCTGTCATGACCATTGCCGACCTGTGCCTTCTCGCTGCCGTTATATTGACTATCGTGTCGATCATGCCCGCGAAAAGGGACGGCAAGCGCGACTACGACAATGCCAACCCGCGCGATCCGCGGTTCTATACGCCGGGACTGCGCGCCCGCTCCCTGGGCGCGCACATGAATGGGTTTGAGGCGTTTCCGTTTTTCGCCGCCGCAGTGATCCTGGCGGAGATGCGTGCGGTTCCGCAAGGTACCGTGAATGCCCTGGCCGTTGCGTTTGTCCTGGCGCGTGTCCTCTACGTTGTTTTCTACATAACCGATCGCCCAACATTCCGTTCAGCGGTCTGGTTGGTTGCCTTTGCCCTCAACCTGGCAATCTTCTTTTCGCCGGCCTGGGCCGTGCACTGACGCTGGCGGCCGTCAGCGCTCCTGCTCGGCCCGGGCCATCCCTATCTACTCCGCTGGTCGCGTCCGCACGCGCGCCTCCGGCATTGGTATATTTAAGAAGAACGCCGTAATCCCCGCCGCGAGGAGGCCGAACAGCGCCAGTCCGTACAGGCCACCGGTGTAGCTGCCGGTCGCGTCCTTCATGAAGCCGACATACCAAGGCCCAAAGAACCCGCCCAAATTACCGATCGAGTTGATCCAGGCGATCGCCGCGGCGGCCGCCGGCCCGGTCAGGAACATTCCCGGCATCGCCCAGAACGGCCCTTTCGACCCATAGAAGCCGCACGCCGCGATCGTCATGCCGACCATCGCCCACCATGTCCCCATCGTCAGACCCGCGATCACCAGCCCGATCGCCGAGAACATGCAGCCGACGAACAGATTCCACCGCCGTTCATTCATCCGATCGGAAATCTGGCCCCATGCGAGTTCCGCCACCGCCGCGACGCCGTACGGGATCATCGTCAGCCATCCCACGGTCATGTTGTTGGACACGCCCAACGACTTCACGATCTGCGGAATGAAAATCAGCATTCCCAGGCTGGCGGTTACGATCCCCAGGTAGTTGAACGCCAGCAGCAGCACCTTCGGGTTCACCATGGCTTGCCACAGGCTCATGCGTCCCTTGGCCTCTTTGGCGATGCGTTCCGCATCCAGCGTGCGCGAGAGCCAGTCCTTCTCGGCCTGCGTCAGGAATGTCGCCTGTGCCGGCCGGTCGGTCAGGATGAACAGAACGAGGAACCCGATCAGGACTGTCGGCAAGCCCTCAATCAGGTACATGTGCTGCCAGCCACGCAGTCCCAGCCACCCGTCCAGTGAGAGCAATGCCGTCGAGACCGGGGAGCCCACCGCAACCGCGATCGGCAACCCCACCAGAAAGCCGGAAACGACCCGGGCATGGTGATAGCCTGGCAGCCAGTAGGTGAAATACAGGATCAGTCCCGGCAGAAAACCCGCCTCGGCCACCCCCAGCAAGAACCGCAAGACGGCAAAGCTGTTCGTTCCGGTGACGAACGCCGTGGCCATGGCGAGCAACCCCCACGAGATCATTATCCGAGCAATCCAAATTCGGGCGCCGATTTTTTCCATGATAACGTTGCTTGGGACCTCGAAAATGAAATAGCCCCAGAAGAAGATGCCGGAGGCAAAACCAAACTCCGTCGCGCTCATATGCAGATCGCCGCGCATGGTCAGCGCGGCGAACCCGACATTGATCCGGTCGATATAGGCCAGCAGATAAGTAAGGATCGCGATTGGCAACAGACGCCAATAGATCTTTCTGATAGCCGAACGCTCAATCGCTGCTTCCACTTTATTTCCCCTTTAACAAAACCGCTCGGCCTTATCCGGCCGAGCGGTTGTGTTTCCGGGGATAGCGTTACGTGTGCCGGCTGCTTTGTAAAGACAGCTGGCAGCCGTGTGCATCAGTTGTGGTGGATCAGCATGTAGGTGCTGCCGGGCGTCGAGCCGACGGCCGCCGTTGTGCCGTAAGTAATGGTCAGTGAACCGTTCGTCAGGTCCGCGGTGGTGTATCCGGTCAGGACCAGGTTGGCGTTTGGCTTGCCGGCGGCCGTGAACGAGAAATCAAGGCCAGTATAGCCCGCCGCGCCCTGATTGTCGTAGGTATTCAGCGTAAAGTCGGCCGTCGTGATCCCCCATACCGTCGCATCGTCGCCCGCATGGAAATTCACTACGGTCGAGAACGTGTCAGCCGTCGCCCCGCGGTCATCGAGGAAGAAGGTATCGAAGCCGGTTCCGCCCACCAGGAAGTTGGAACCCGTGGAGCCGTCAAGGACGTTGGTTCCGTTCACCAGGCTGACGTCGATGGCATCGGTGCCGGACCCGGTATGGATGAACGAATTCGGTGTTGTGGCGGTGATATTCAGGCTGTCGGAGGTGGCGGTGATATACTGGCTGGTGATGCCTGATACCGGGCCGGTATAGGGCGAACCGGCGGTGGTCGTGGTCATGCCGGTCGTGGTGTCGGTGACGGTGAAGTTGCTGACGGCGGATGCGCTGCCGATCGTGATGATCGAACCATTGGTCGTGAAGCTGTCGTTGGCATATGATCCGGATAGCTTCAACGCAGCGACCGGCACAGTACCGTTGCTGACAAACAAGGTCCCGTTGGTATCGATGGCGCTGGTCGCCGTCACACCCTGCAGAATGATCGAATCGCCAATCTCCGCAGAGATCGAACCGGCGAACGCGGACGGTGCGGTCAACACCAACGTGTCGGAACCGTTCATGATGATCGTCTGGCCGGCGGAGACGCTGGCGACGTCCAGCGTGCCACCAATGGTGCTGAGTGTGCCGCCGTTTTTCAGGTCATGGTCGAATTCGACGACGCCGGTGCCGATCAGGCTGCCGGCCAAGGTCATGGTGCTGCCGACGGTGCCGGCCAGCACCATCAGCGTGCCGTCGTTGGTGACCGTGTTGGCGATCGTTCCGATACCTTGAACTACGCCGCCGTTGATATCCAGGCCCGCGGTGGTGATCGTCCCGGCCTGGAGATTCAGCATGCCCAGCGAATCGATCGTCAGTGTGTTCGTCGTGGTGTAATCGCGCCCACTCATCACGTCGACGGTGCCTGCTCGGCCGATCTCCGTCAGTGTGGTTTCGAGGCTGACATACGCCGTCCCGTTCCATTCGTTGATCTGGGCGTTCTGCCCGGCGAGGATCAATTCGGCCCAGCCGGTCGGGTAGGCGGGGGGACCTTCCAGCGTGGCAATATTGACGATTAGATTTTCCAGCGCACCGCCAAGATTCATCACGGAGTTCGCGCCGGTGGCGTCGTAGATCCCATCGAACAGGGTGTTGGGAGCGATGGTCGATCCAGCAACGATGGTCGGGGTGGCGCCCGTGATCTCGCCGATGGATTTCGTATCCACGGTTACGGTACCGAGCGATTGTAGCCAGTTCTCGACGTAGAATCCGTTCGTGCCGGTGAAAAGCACATTTCCGGTGCCCTGGAAGAACGGGGCGAAGGTGCCGACGTTCACGAACGTTCCGTTGTCGGAGACCATATAGGTCTGCAACGATCCATCGATCAGGCCAGCCGAACCGGGCGCGAACGTCAGCGTTCCGTCCATTTGGAATTGGGCGCCGGTGTACGGGTTCGAGTTGGTGCCGGCCAGGTTGTTGCTGGCATTCAGCGTCAGGCTATTGATGATTTCCGACTCGCCGGCCGCGATCGTCACGGCATAAACGCCGATCGTGTCCAGCGCATCGATCGTCACGTCCGCCGTTGCATCCGGCACTGCCCCGGGGGTCCACAATGTGCCCGTGTTCCAGTCGCCGCTGACGGGGTTTGTCCAACTAAAGGTCGCCATCTGTGTCCCTCTGGGTTAAGTGCTTTGAAGCCGCGAAGACGGATGGTCTTGGTACGTCAGCGGACGATGCCAAAAATCCATTTGCGAACCGACGAAAGCAGCGGGCGCCACCGCCGTGTCCCTGGCCTTCGCCTACCCAACAATGACGATTCTGGCGCGATTGATGAAATCACGTCGCATTGAGATCGATCCAACAACGCGACTGTGATTTAGCCAGACAGAGAGCTGTTACGGCCAGTCACCTGAAATTTCTTCGCCGGTTCGTCATGTATCGGCGAACGGGTGATTGTAAGTAGCAGAAATCAGATGACAATCATCGCTGGTCTTGAAACGCCGCCCACAAAGAGCCGTTCGCCGTCGGTGCGGTATCGGCATTGTTGGGAATGACTTTCCACGGATCGCCCTTCAATCCGTGAAAAATACACAACCATTATTTATTCGAAACATATTACCTTCGGGTTACGGCGTCGTGACCATTTCGCGCGACCGTTAGTGCGTCGGTCGGGATCTTCAGGAACAACGCGCACACCACGCCGGCGACCAGGGAAAGCGCCGCCAACCCGTATAGCCCCCCGGCATAGCTGCCGGTCGTGTCCTTGATGAACCCCACATACCAAGGCCCGAAGAACCCGCCCAGATTGCCGATCGAACTGATCCAGGCGATCGCCGCAGCCGCCGTCGATCCCGTCAGGAACATGGGTGGAGTCGACCAGAACGGCCCTTTCGATCCGTAGAAGCCGCAGGCCGCGATCGTCATCCCGACCAGTGCCCACCAAGACCCCATCGTCGCGCCCGCAAGCACCAGCCCGCCCGTCGCCACGAGGCAGGTCCCGAACAGATTCCACCGCCGTTCCTGCATCCGGTCCGACACCGTGCCCCAGACCACCAGGGAAATCGTCCCGGCTACGTACGGAATCATCGTCAACCAGCCCACTGTCATGTTGCTGGTCACACCCAGCGACTTGATGATTTGCGGGATGAAGATCAGTTGCCCGAGGCTGGCGGTGACGATGCCAAAGTAGTTCAGCGACAGCCACAGCACCTTCGGGTTGTAGAATGAGCGCCATAGGCTGATCGTCTGAACCGCATCCTTGGCGACCCGTTCCGCCGCCAGTTGGGCGGCGATCCACGTTCGCTCCTCCGCCGTCAGGAACTTGGCTTGCTCCGGGCGATCCGTCAGTACGAACAGCATGATGAAGCCGCAGACGATCGTGGGGACCGCCTCCAGGATGTACATGTACTGCCAGCCGTGCAGGCCGAACATCCCGTCCAGCGACAACATGGCGGTGGAGATCGGGGAGCCGACGGCAACCGCGACCGGCAACCCCATCATGAAGCCAGATATGATCCGGGCGTGGTGATACGCTGGGAACCAGTAGGTGAAATACAGGATGATGCCGGGGAAGAATCCGGCCTCCGCCAGCCCCAGCAGGAACCGGACGACGGCGAAGCTCGTGGAACCGGTCACGAACGCCGTCGCCCCCGCCATGATGCCCCAGGAGATCACGATCCGCGCGATCCACAGTCTGGCGCCGAACTTCTCCAATGCCAGGTTGCTGGGAACCTCGAACAGGAAATAGCCCCAGAAGAAGGTGCCGGAGGCGAAGCCGAACTCGGTGGCCGACATACGCAGATCGCCCCGCATCGTCAGCGCGGCGAACCCCACATTGATGCGGTCCACGTAAGCCAGAAGGTAAGTGAACAACAGGAACGGCAGCAGCCGCCAATAGATCTTCCGCATAGCGGACCGTTCAACCGCGCCAGCCAACCCGAATCCCCCGAACACAAGACCATTCGGCTTCTAGCGGCCGAGCGATCTTGTTGCCAAGGGGAGGCCCGGTTGGAAAGGTGCGATCAATCAGCCTGGGAGCCGGCCGGCATGATCGCGGGTTCCGCGTTGTTTCGGATATCCAGGAAAAACGCGCAGATCACCGCGGCGATGAACCCGAACAGGGCCAGACCATACAGTCCGCCGGCATAGCTGCCGGTCGCATCCTTCATCAACCCGACGTACCATGGCCCGAAGAAGCCACCCAGATTCCCAATGGAATTGATCCAGGCGATCGCCGCTGCCGCTGCCGGGCCGGTCAGGAACATCGGCGGCATGGCCCAGAACGGCCCCTTGGAACCGTAGAATCCACAGGCCGCGATCGTCATGCCGACCAGTGCCCACCATGTCCCCATTGTCAGGCCGGCGATGACCAAGCCGGCGGTGGACACCACGCAGGCCCAGAACAGGTTCCAGCGCCTTTCGTTCATCCGGTCGGAGATGTGCCCCCAAACCACCAGGGACACCGCGGCGCACAGATAGGGGATCATCGTCAGCCAGCCGACCGTCATGTTGCTGGTGACGCCCAGCGACTTGATGATTTGCGGGATGAAGATCAACATCCCCAGGCTCGCGGTGACGATACCAATATAGTTCAGCGACAGCAGCAGCACCTTCGGGTCCAGGAACGACTGCCAAAGGCTTATCTTCTTGACCGCATCCTTGGCATTGCATTCGCTGGCCAACTGACCCGCGAGCCAGGCTTTTTCCTCGGGGGTCAGGAATTTGGCCTGTTCCGGTCGGTCGGTCAGCACGAACAGCACGACAATGCCGATCAGGACGGTCGGTATGCCCTCAAAAATATACATATGCTGCCAGCCATGCAGCCCCAGCCAGCCGTTCAGGCCCAATATCGCGGTGGAGATCGGGGCGCCGGCGGCAACGGCGATCGGTAACCCGACAAGGAACCCCGACATGATCCGGGCATGGTGGTAATGGGGAAACCAATAGGTAAAGTACAGGATAATGCCCGGGAAGAAGCCGGCCTCCGCGAGTCCAAGAAGGAACCGGATGACGGCGAAACTCTGTGCGCCGGTCGAAAACGCCGTCGCGGCTGCCAGCAATCCCCAGGTGATCATTATGCGCGCGATCCATAGGCGCGCACCAACCTTTTCCAAGATGATATTGCTGGGGACTTCGAAGAGGAAGTAGCCCCAGTAGAACGTGCCAGCGGCGAACCCGAACTCGGTGGCGGACATGCCAAGGTCGCCGCGCATGGTCAGAGCGGCGAACCCGACATTTATTCTGTCCACGTAACTTAAAAAATAAGTGAGCAGCGCGATCGGCAGAAGGCGCAGATACACCTTGCGGATCGCCGATCTCTCGACGGCGCCGGCCATGAAACACTCCCTGTACTGCCCCTTTTGCCGGGGCTTGTGACAGGAAGCCTAGCGCAGAACGCGGTCAGCCTTGCAAACGAATTCGCGCGGTTTCGGCCTCGTCCACGGCAAAACCGTCCGTGAGGACGACTTTGTACAAGTCCCGTGCGTTTGCCGGGGATACCAACCCGTCGCGCACGTCGCGGGCGACCAGCAACGGGTCGCGCGCCGTTGGTTCACCCATGCCCGCGCCGCCCGGCAGCTCCAGGATCAGTCGCTCGCCATCGGGGATCACCTGTAGCCCCTTTGTTCTCAGGGGCGTGCCTGATTTCTGCGCCACGCGTCCAGACGCGCCGTTCAACCCGCCCTCACGTCCTTTCGGCGCGTTGGCAACCCGGTCGAAACTGGCGTTCACCGCGAATTCCAGGTCGCCCTTTGTCGCGATCTCCATGATCTGCCCGACACCGCCGCGAGTCCGGCCGGCGCCGCCGGAATCCGGCTTTAGTTCCTTCCGCCACATCACGATCGGCGCGACGTTCTCGGTTGCTTCCACCGGCATCGTCCGCACGCCGGAGGGGAAAGCGGTCGCGTTCAACCCATCCTGCGTCGGCCTGGCGCCCGTACCGCCGGAGTTGAAGGTGATGATCTCGAAATCCGCGACCACCGGCTTGTTGCCGCGCGCCTGGCCCGAGATCGCGCCACCGCCGCGCAACGGCGGGTTCCATAGCGACGACGCACCCTCGGCGGTGACGCGCTCCGGCACCGCCTGATGCAGGCAACTCATCATCAAGTCCGGCAGCAGATGCCCGATCACGTGGCGGACGGAGACAGGGTAGGGGCGGGGAGCATTCAGAATGCACCCGTCCGGAATCTGCATCCGAAACGGCGCCAGCGAGGCCCAGTTGTTCGGTATCTCTGGCGCCACCACACACTTGATCCCAAAGCTGGAATACGCTCGGCAATATGCCGGCGGCACATTGATTCCGCGTGACGACAGCCCAGAGGTTCCGGCGAAATCCACCTCGATCCCGTCATCCAGGATCTCCATCGAGGCGGCCAGCCGCACCGGCTCCTCATACCCGTCGGAGTAGATTTCGCCTTGGTACGTGCCGCGCGGAAGCCGGGCGATCTCCGCCACGGTGGCCCGATGGGAACTGTCGAAGATGAAGGCCGCCAGCGGATCCAGGCTGGTCATCTCGAACTCGTCCATCATCTCGACCAGGCGCTTCGCGCCGGCGTCGTTGCAGGCGCACAGGGAGTAGATGTCGCCTTCCAGTTCCACCGGCAGGCGGGAGCCGGCGCGCATGAAGTCGAAGAACGTCTCGTTCGGTTTGCCTTCGTCGAAACATTTGACGATGGGGATGTACATTCCTTCCTCAAACACCGATCGTCCCTCGGGGCCCATGCCAAGGCCGCCGATGTCGATCACGTGCGCGGTGTTGGCGAACAGCCCGACGATGGCGTCGTCATGGAAGGCGGGGGTCACCACGGTCAGATCGTGCAGGTGGCCAGTGCCGAGCCAGGGGTCGTTGGTGATGTAGTGGTCGCCGGGCTTCATCGTGGCGGCAGGGAACTTCTTCAGGAAGTGCCCGACGGACTCGGCCATCGAATTCACGTGGCCCGGCGTGCCCGTCACAGCCTGCGCCATCATCCGGCCTTGCAGGTCGAAGATGCCGGCGGACAGGTCCCCAGCCTCACGGACAGTGGTAGAGAAGGCGGTGCGGATCATGATCTGCGCCTGCTCCTCCACCACCGCGATCAGGCGGTTCCACATGATCTGGCGATGGATCTGCGCGAGGGCGTTGGTTTCGTGCGACATGATCTTACACCTTCACCATCTCGATATACCCAAGTCCATTCACGGTCGCGGTCCATCCCGGCCCGATCAGGGTCGAGGTTTCATCCTCCGCCACGATCGCCGGACCGGTTATCACCGCCTCCGGAAGCAGTGACGCGCGGTCGTAAATCGCCCACTCCGACACCGCTCCGGTCGTCGTGTCACGCACAAGCTGCGTGCGAACCGGCACAGCCTCGGGCGAAAACAGGCTCTCTTCGTGCCCTGGCACCGAGACATCGGCGACGACGGTCGTAACGACGACAGCATAGCTCATGATCTCGACATCCGACCCCGGAACCGGCCTATCGAAAAACCGCGCATATTCCTCATCGTAACGCGCTCGGATCAAAGCGATATCCTCGCCACCCAGCACGTAATTCGGCAGCGGCACGGGAATCTCATGCCCCTGTCCGACGTAACGCATATACGCCGTGCGCGTCTCTGTCGTTGGGGCGCCGAAACTGCCCTTCGCCACGGCGGCTTCGGCTTCGGCCCGCATGTTTTCCAGAAGGTCGTTGACCGCCGAGACGTCGAAGGTGGAGAACCGCTGATACAGACTGCGTACAACCTCATATCCAACGGGCGCCCGCAGGAATCCGATCGCACTGCCGACGCCGGCGCCCGATGGCACCAGCACCCGGGCGATCCCCACTTTCTCCGCCACCCGGCAAGCATGGACAGGGCCGCCGCCGCCGAAGGCGATCAGCGTGCGGCCATCATACGTCTTGCCGGACTCGATTGCGTGAACGCGGGCCGCATTCGCCATATTCTCATCGACCATCTCGATCACGCCCAGCGCCGCCAACTCCGCGGTCAGGCCCAATTTCGCGCCGACATCGGCCAGCAGCGCATCGTGCGCCGCCCCGACATCCAGCTTCATCGAACCGCCCGCGAAACGGCCGGGATCATACCGGCCCAGCGACAAATTGGCGTCTGTCACCGCCGGGTGTTTGCCACCCCGCCCGTAGCATGCCGGCCCCGGGTCGGCCCCGGCGCTTTCCGGCCCAACGCCGATGCGCCCCATCGAATCGACATGCGCGATCGAGCCGCCGCCGGCGCCGATTTCCACCATCTCGATTACCGGAATCCGCAGCGGCAGGCCGGATCCTTTGCGGAACCGGCCGACACGGGCGACTTCAAACGTGCGCGCCGTCTGCGGTTTGAAGTTGTCGATCAGGCAGATTTTCGCGGTCGTGCCTCCCATATCGAACGACAGCACGTTCTCCAGCCCGCACTCCCGAGCGATGTGGGCGGAGAAGATAGCGCCGCCGGCGGGGCCGCTCTCGACGAGGCGGATCGGAAACCGGCATGCCGTCTCGATCGTCGTCAGGCCACCGCCCGACATCATCAGGAACAGCGGCGCGACGGCGCCCGCCGCGTGCAGATCGGCCTCCAGCCGGCGCAGATAGCGCGCCATCATCGGTTGCACATAGGCGTTGGCAACGGTGGTTGAAAACCGCTCCCACTCGCGCATTTCCGGAGAAACCTCGGATGAAAGCGACACCGGCACATCCGGAAGAGCTTCGTGCAAAATCGCGGCAATCCGACGCTCATGCACCGGATTTACGAATGCATGCAGCAGGCCGACCGCGATGCTTTCCACGCGCTCTTGCTGCAACACCGGGATCAGCGCCCGAACCGCTGCTTCATCCAGCGGCCGCAGCACGGCACCGGTGTTGTCCAATCGTTCCGGCACCGGCAGACGTAGATACCGCGGCACCAGCGGTTCCGGCAGCACGATGTTCAGGTCGTATTGATCGTAACGGCTTTCGTTGCCCATCGCGATGACGTCGCGGAAACCTTCCGTGGTGATCAGCGCCGTCCGGGCGCCCTTGCGCTCGATCACCGCGTTGGTTGCCAGCGTCGTGCCGTGGATAATCAATTCGATATCCGACGGCGCCACCCCGGCGGCCGCGATGATCGTGCGGAATCCCTCCATCACGCCGCGTTCGGGGTTCGCCGGTGTGGTCAACACCTTGGCCGTGGTGCGAGTTCCGCCTACCTCCAGGGCCAGGTCGGTGAATGTTCCGCCAATATCGACGGCAAGACGGGCAGACTTCATCCGGAACCTCGGTCAGAGTGGCGATGCGGAAGGGACGTTAAAGCCAAACGATCCGTCTTCCTATAGCCCGCGAGACGTTGCCGAACGCCGCCTCAAGGCCCACCGAACTGAAACACGCTGGCCGGCTCGTCATAAAACTCCCACACGCGGCCGAGATGCCCGACCATTTCCTCCACATACGGCGCGGTCGCGCACAACTGCTCGAAGTGTTTCTCCGGCAGCGTCAGTCCACGGCGCTTGCAGAGCACCGCGATTTCGTCCCGTCTGAACTGGCTGATCTCCGCCTTGGCTGGCGGCGGCACGGGCGGAGCGGGCAGGGGAGTCGCCCCCGCTTGCAAAACGGGCCGGCGCGACTTCCAAGGGGTCGCGTCCTCGTAGGCCTTGGCGACCCGCAGCACCATCGCGTCGGCGAACGGCCGCCCGACCACCTGCATCGACAGCGGCAGTCCGTCATCGGTGAACCCGATGCACTGCACCAGCGCCGGACCGCCCGTCACGTTGAACGGTGTCGTGACCGAGTTGTTCTTCCAGAAATTCAACGTCCGCCATGCATCCAACCGCGCTGCGGGGCCCGGGCCAGCCGTCACGAGAACATCAAACCGCTCATACAGCGGCGCCATTTCCGCGATCATCGCCCGGCGCTGCCGCGACGCCTGCATGTAGTCCGGGCCGCTGATCAGCAACGCCCCCAGTGCTCGGCCCAGGAAGTCGGCGCCGAAATCGTTCAACCGCTTCCGCAGAACGGGTTCATGCACGGCGAACAGCTCGCTTTCAGCGCCGGTAATCTTCACAGCGTGGTAATCCGACGCCGGCCTGATCCTGACGTCCTCGATAATAGCGCCCAGTCGGCGCAGTACGTCATAGGCCTGCTCCAGGGCGGCTTTCACCGAGGCGGCGACCGGCACGTCCTCCTCATATAAGTGCCGCAGCACGCCGATCCGCAGGCCCTTTACACCGGCGCCCAATTCCGCCCGGTAATCCGGCACCGCCCGCGGCGCGCTCGCCGGGTCGCGCTGATCGTGCCCGGCAATCGCTTGTAGCATGATCGCGCAGTCCTCCACCGTCCACGTCATCGGCCCGGCGTGGTCGAAGCTGAAACTGTTGGTATAGACCCCCGACCGGCTCACCAGCCCGTAAGTCGGCTTCAAACCCACCAACCCGCACAGCGCCGAGGGGTTCCGGATCGACCCGCCCGTGTCGGACCCCAGCGACCCCGGCGCCAACCCGGCCGCGACGCTTGCGCCGGACCCGCTCGATGATCCGCCGGTGAAATGCTCACGGTTCCATGGATTTCGCGCTGCCGGCCAGGGCAGATCGAATGACGGCCCGCCATGCGCGAACTCATGCGTGGACAATTTGCCAAGCAAGACCGCGCCGTTTTGATACAGTTTCGTCACCGTCGTCGCGTCGAACCCGGGGACGTAATCCATCCGCGTGCGGGAGTGTCCGGTCGTCCGAATCCCGGCCGTGCAGTAGATATCCTTCAGCGCGAACGGGATCCCATGCATCGGCCCGCGATACCGTCCCGCCGCGATTTCCGCCTCCGCCTCACGCGCTTGTTCCAAGGCCCGTTCGGCCGTGACCAACAGATATGCGTTCAACTGCGGATCGAATGTCTCGATCCGGTCCAGGAACGCCTGCGTCAGCGCCACCGGCGATAAGCGCCGCTGCTGGATCAGCCGCGAGGCCTCGGTGATCGAGAGATAATGCAACTCAGTGGAAGAAATCGCGGCGTCATCGGGCATGGCAGGTGTCTCCCCACAGAAACTTTGTTCCCTCCACCCGCGATCGATGCCGCGTGTCCGGGGAGTTTCAACGATCCCGCGCCGAGCGCAAGAGGCGGCCTAATCCCTCTGATAGCGGCGTTCTCGGCCCCCCGTGTGCATCAGCCTCGTCCATCGCGTAAAACGTCCCCAGCGACATCCAAAGGATTCAACGTGCGCCGCGACCATATACTGCTGATCTGGATTGGCGGCTTCGTGCTGGCCCTGCTGCTCTATCTGATCGGACCCGACCGCTTCTTTGACGCTCTGTGGGATATCACGGACACGATCGACGCTTTCGCCCGCAATCTGGTTGTCGAACTCGGCGTCCGCACCTACGGCGTGGTTCGCGCGCTGGCGATCGCGATCTATGTCGTATTCGCGGTTTTGGCGGTCCTGGCCTCGCAACGCGGGCACCGCGGGATGTGGGCGCTGGTCGTTGTGACCGCCGCCTGCATGGTCCTGATCTGGCGCCCGTTCGGCATCTATCCCGCCCCACTCAGCCGCTGGTTGACCGCCCTGATCCTGGTCGTCATCGGCGCTGTCGTCATGACCAGACGCCTGACCGCACCACCGGCGCTACCGCGCGGTCCGGTGCCGCCGTACCCGCCGGGCCGCCCCTTATGAGTCAGGATGGTTCTTCTCGCCCGCAACTCGCGGCCAGGATCGCCTTGGCGTTGGCGCTGACAGGACTCGGGGTCTGGACGCTTCACCGCTATATGCCGGCGTTGCTCTGGGCCGCGATCCTGGCGATCGCCGTGTGGCCGCTTTACCGCCGAGCGGTTACGCGCTGGCCGCCTGGCAAGCACAACATTCTTCTGCCCGCTGTGTTTACCTTGGTGCTCGGGTTGATGTTCGCCGTCCCGCTGGTGATGGTCGGCATCCAGGTCGGCAAAGAGGTCCGCGGCGTCTATCAAACCATCGACAAGGCCCGCACCGACGGCATCCCTCCACCCGAGTGGCTCGGGCACCTGCCGATCGGCAGTCATCAGGCGACCAACTGGTGGAACGACAACCTGGCCAACCCGGACAACGCGACCGAATTGCTGAAGAAGGCGCGCCAGTCCGAGTTCGTCTCCAACAGCGGCCAACTCGGCGGCGAGATCGCCCATCGCGTCGTCCTGTTCGGCTTCACCCTGCTGACGCTGTTCTTCCTGTTCAAGGACGGCGACAAAGTCGGTGCCCAGCTACAGCGTGCGAGCGCCCGCGCCTTCGGCCCCGCCGGGGAGCGTGTCGGGCGCCAAATGATCGCCTCGGTCCACGGCACGGTTGACGGTCTGGTCCTGGTCGGTCTGGCCGAGGGCTTCGTTCTGGGGGTCGGGTATATGTTTGCCGGCGTTCCCCACCCGACATTGTTTGGTCTGTTCACCGCGTTCGCCGCCATGATTCCGTTCGGCGCCGCGGCGGTTTTCGGTATCGCCGCGCTGATCCTGGTCACGCAGGGGGCGGTGGTTTCCGCTATCGTCATCGGTGTGCTGGGTCTCGTGGTGACCTTCATTGCCGACCATTTCGTCCGACCCACCCTGATCGGGAGTGCGACCCGCCTCCCTTTCCTCTGGGTGCTGCTCGGTATCCTCGGCGGCGTGGAAACTTGGGGGCTTCTCGGCCTGTTTCTTGGCCCGGCCATCATGGCTGCCCTGATGCTGCTGTGGCGCGAATGGGCGGGAAGTGGGGCGGAGACGCCCGCGCGCTGAACGCCGCACTGGCAAGCGCTTGATCTGTATCATCACGCTGCAACCCGCTTTATACGATCACCCCGCAAGCCAACCCACTTTAAGAGCCTGAACCGCATGAGCACCCCGACCCACGGCAGCAACAAGATTCCCTGTACATTGATCCCTGGTGACGGTATCGGCCCGGAGATCGTGGAGGCCGTGATCCAGGTGCTCGATGCTTTGGGCGCGCCGTTCGAGTGGGATCGGCAGGCCGGCGGCATGGCTGGTATCGCCGTGGGCGGCGATCCGCTGCCGTATGCTACGCTCGACTCCATCCGGCGCAACAAGCTGGCGCTGAAAGGTCCGCTGACCACACCGGTGGGGGGCGGTTTTCGCTCCGTCAACGTAAGGATGCGCGAGGAATTCCAGCTTTACGCCAACCTGCGCCCCGCTCACACGCTCGTGCCCGGCGGCCGCTACGACAACATCGACCTGATCCTGGTGCGCGAGAATCTGGAAGGCCTGTACGTCGCGTTCGAACATTACATCCCGGTCGGCGACGATCCGCACGCGGTGGCGATCTCCTCCGGCGTCAATACCCGCTCTGGCGCCGAACGCATCGTGCGCTACGCCTTTGAGCACGCGTTGCAGCAGGGGCGCAAAAAGGTCACCCTGGTTCACAAGGCCAACGTGTTGAAGGCCCTGACCGGCGTGTTCCTGGAAGCCGGCAAGCATATCGCCAAGGAATACGAGGGACGTATCGAATGCGACGACCGCATCGTCGATGCGTGCGCGATGCAACTGGTTCTAAATCCCTGGCAGTTCGACGTGATTGTCACGACCAACCTGTTCGGCGATATCTTGTCCGATCTGATCGCCGGCCTGGTTGGCGGCCTGGGTGCGGCGCCCGGCGCGAACATCGGCGAAAAGGCCGCGATCTTTGAGGCGGTTCACGGCTCTGCCCCCGACATCGCCGGAAAGGGTATCGCCAACCCCACCGCGCTGTTGCTGGCGGCCGGACTGATGATGGACCACGTGGGGCTGACCGATCAGGCACGCGCGTTACGCAAGGCGATCGACGGCGTCCTGAACACCGACAAGGTCCGTACCGGCGATCTGGGTGGGAAAGCCTCCACCAGCGAGTATGCGAACGCGTTGGTGCACCGGATCGGTTCGGCCGGGTAGGGCGCTGTCAGGGGCGTATCAGACCCAGCCAACGCCCCAGCCGCAAGAACTGCGCCTTGACCACGGCCCACAGCAGCGAATGAGCCGCAAGCGGCACCGGCTCATTCGTGGTTTCGGGCGCGACGGCTTGATCCTGCGCGAACTCATCCGTCGCCCGACGGGCAAAATCCGCCATAATGACGTTCGCCACCGCCACGCCCCCGGTCTTGGCAAAATCGGCCAACACGCCCCCAAGCTCGGCATCCGAAACGATATCCACAACCGTCGTCGGCCGAACCGCCGCCGGATCGGGCCGCAGCGTGAAGGCCACCTTCACCCCGATCCGCGCCGCCCGCATATCCGCCGACCCACGCCCCTGTAGCGTTCCGGTACAGGCATCGAAGTCGAAAGCCGGCGTGACGCGGCCCTTGAAGTTGATCTTTTTGGGGCCGAACGAAACCACCATCGCCCCGGGCCACGACCCATCCTCCGCCTGAGGTTCCAGCACCGCGCCGGGCATGCACCTGGCCATGCGCGGCACGTCGGCGAACCGCCGGATCACGTCCCGGGGGGAGCCGGGAACGCTGAACGAGCCTTCGAAATGCATCAGGCCACCGGCCGCAGCAGCGGCGCCTTGCTCTCTCGTCCGAAATGAACCTTCGCATAGGGATCGCTCGGTGCCGTCGGCGAGACGCGCGCGTCGATCAGGAACAACCCGCCCTTGCGGAGGCCCTCGGCCACCGCCGCCCCAATGTCCGATGGTGCGGACAGCTTTACACCGTCGCCGCCGAACGCCCTGGCCAGCGCGACGAAATCCGGGGATTCCCACTGCGCCAGTTTCTCGTTGAAGCCTTTCGCCACCAGTTTATGCACCTCGGCGCCATAGCCCGCGTCGTTCCAGATGATCAGCACCATTTGGATCTTTTCCCGGACGATCGTTTCCAGTTCCTGAATGTTGAACATCAGGCTGCCGTCGCCCTCGACCGCCACGTGCTGCCGCCCGGGGTTGCCGGCGCCGGTCCCGATCGCCACGCCGATCCCTTGGCCGACGGCGCCGAAGTTGTACGAGTACTGGATCTCCGCGCCCTCGGGCAGCGGGGTGTACATCCCGATCCAGGAGAAGAAATGCCCGGCACCGCAGGTCAGCAGCAGCCCCTTCGGCAGCGCTGCCCCCAGATGTCCGGCCAGGGCGCGAGGGTCCAGGCCATCCGCCGGCGGTTCGAACCTGTACGGTGGCGCATCCAGCAGCGTTTGGGTCGCGGCGGTTCGCAATCCCGGTTTCCGCACCTGACGTTCCGCCAGCGCCGCATTGATCGCGGCGACGGTCTTCCGGCCGTCACCCTGTACGTATAGGCCCGGAATGACTCCGATTTCCTCGGGTACGGCCTTGATGTCGATGCGTGCGACTTCGGCAGACGGGAACAATAGGCCGCCTTCGGTGGTGTAATATCCAAGCTCGGCACCCACCCCCAGGACAAAGTCGGCGTCGGCCAGCAACTGCTCCGACGGTGCCGAGGCGAACGCGCCCGCGATCCCGATATCCCAGGGGTTGCCCGCGAAATATCCTTTCCCTTGCAATGACGTGGCCAACAACGCGCCAACCTGATCCGCCAGTTCGACGATGGCGTCCTTGGCGCCGGACGCCCTGGCGCCTCGGCCGGCGATGATGACCGGCCGCTCTGCCGCGATCAGCTTCTCAATGATGGGCGCCAACGCATCCGGGCTGGGTGTTTCCATCCGGGTTGGCAGGAAGTCGGTGGAGGGGCGGTATTCATAGTCCCAGTCGATCTCCTTTTCCTGCAGATCCATCGGCAGGTTCAGCACCACCGGGACGCGGTGAACACGGGCGGTGTAGAATGCCTCTGCGATTTCCTCCGCCATGTTGTCCAGTGTCGTAACGGTATGAAAACGGGCGTAGCTGGCTTCGACGAATCGCTTCTGATCCATCGACTGGGTCTTGTTCTTCGCGCCCGCCGCGATTTCCCCCGCTATCATCACGACGGGAGTCCGCCCGCGATATGCCGCGATCAGGGACGTTCCGCACTGCGTAAGGCCCGGCCCGCACGTGACCATGCAGATACCCACCTTTCCGGTCGTGCGGGCATATCCATCCGCGGCCGATACCGCCATCGACTCATGCCGCAGGCTGTAGCCCCTGATTGCGGGATCGCGGCATGCGGCCCCCCACAGCCACATGTTCCCATCGCCCATAAGTCCAAAGAAATCAGTCATGCCCTCGGCTTTCAGCGACTGGGCAATGGCTTCATATGCTTTCATGGCGACGTTTCCCCGCGTTTGTTGGTATTCGCCCGCGATCATGGCGCACAACTCCGCGCTTGTCATTGCGAGGCGGGCGGCGACGCGGCAATCTGATCCATGGGAAATCGGAGGAACACCGAATGCAAGTCATGGCCGATGCAACCGGGTCGCTGCACCATCTCGCCGCGGCGGGCGGGGTCGAAATCGCCGGTATCGACGTGTCAAAAACCCTGACCTCATCTGAGAAAAGCTACATCCTGACGCTGTTCGCCGACCACCCGATCCTGGTGTTCCGCGACCAATCGCTCACCAAGGAACAGCAATACAAATTCACCCGGAATTTCGGCCCGATCGAGGAACTGCACGTGGGGCGTCACATCAGCGACGACTTCGCCGCGGTGCATACCGTTTCGAATCTGGACAAGGACGGCAACCCCAGCGACAGACTGTCCGAACACGGCAATTACTTTTGGCACACCGACAAATCCTATCATGACGTGCCGTCGCTGCTGACCATGTTGCACGCCGTGACCCTGCCCCCGTCAGGGGGACCGACCCAGTTCGCCAATACCGAACGCGCATACGCGGCCCTGCCAGCGGCAACGAAACAGCGCATTGGCGCCCTGCGCGCGGTCCATAGCTGGGAAGCCAGCCGGATCAAATCCGGCAGTTCGCCTGCGACCGAGGAGCAAAAGCGCGAGCGTCCACCAGTCCATCATCCGATCGTCCGTACCCATCCGGTACGCGGAACGAAAGCATTATACCTGGGAAACCATTCGTCCCATGTCCTCGGTATGGAACTGGAGGCCGGACGGAAGCTCTTAGCCGATCTCGAGGCTCACGCCACCAGCCAGCCATTCGTCTATTCGCACCACTGGCGCCAGGGCGATCTGGTGATGTGGGACAACCGATGCCTGTTGCACCGGGCACTGGACAATTACGATATGGGTAGGCACGCCAGGGTCCTGCATCGCACCGTGGTTCGCGGTTCGGTGCCGGTATGACCTAAACCCCGAGATAGGCCTTGCGAACGTAGTCGTTGGCCATCAATGCCTTGGTGTTATCCTCGGCGACACAGGCGCCGGTTTCCAGCAGATAACCCCTCGTGGCGAGGCGCAGTGCCATCGCCGCGTTTTGTTCCACCAGCAGAATGGCGACGCCATCGGCATGGATGGCACGCATCGCCGCCGACAGTTCCTTCACCATCAGCGGCGACAGGCCAACCGTCGGTTCATCGATCAGAAGCAGTTTCGGCCTCGCCATAAGGCCCCGGGCAAAGGCCAGTATCTGCTGCTCGCCGCCGGAGAGACTACCGGCCGCCTGGCCATGGCGCGCTTTCAGGATCGGGAAGCGAGCATACATCGCCTCGATATCGGAGCGGACGGCGTTGGCGTCGGAACGAAGGAAGGCGCCCATCGCCAGGTTGTCTCGCACCGTCATGCGCGGGAACAGGCGTTTGCCTTCAGGCACATGAACCAAACCGCGTTCCAGGCGCTGGCGAGGCGTCAGTCCGTCGATGCGCTCCCCATCGAAGCTGATGGCCCCGGCGGTCAGCGGCTCAAGCCCCGAAATTGCCCGCAGGCACGAGGTCTTCCCCGCGCCATTGGCGCCGATCAGCGTGACGGTTTCACCGTCCGCGACGGTTAGCGAGACCCCGTGCAGAACCTGGGCGGTGCCATAGCTGATGGCGATACTGGAAACCTCAAGCAGCATCGTCGTCTTCCGCCACGCCGAGATAGGCCTCGATCACCTTCGGGTCTTGTGACACATCCAGCGGCGAACCTTCCGCGATCTTGCGTCCGAACTGCAAGACGCTGATGGAATCACAGACATTCATCACGGCCCTGATATTGTGTTCCACCAGCACAACGGTGATGCCCTGCTTGTCGCGCAGACTGCGGACCAGTGCCATCATCCGGTCCACGTCGGCGTGGTTCATGCCGGCCACGGGTTCATCCAGCAACAGCAGACGTGGTTTCGGTGCCAGACCGATCGCGACTTGCAGGATGCGCTTGTAACCGTGCGAAAGGCTACCAGCGATTTCCTCCTCGCGGCCCTCAAGCCCGACGAAGTGGATGATGTCCCGAGCCTGCTCATAAAGGGCATCGTTGTGACGGCGGGAGGCCGGGGCGTCGATCAGGCCCGCCCAGAAACCGGAGTGGGCATGCACATGTAGGCCGATAAGGACGTTTTTCAGCACGGAGAAGGTCGGAAACAACTGGGCGTGCTGGAAGGTGCGAACCAAACCGCGCCTTACCAAGGTGTGCATCGGGACGCGGGTAATATCCTTGCCATCGAAATGAACAGTCCCAGCGCTCGGTGGGATCGTTCCGCTCACCAGGTTGAACAATGTGGTTTTGCCGGCTCCGTTGGGGCCGATCAGGCCGCGGATTTCGCCGGTTTCGACCGACAGTGAAACTTCGTTGACCGCGATCAGGCCGCCGAAGCGCCGTGTCAGACCCTGGACCTCAAGCAGCGCCATCGGTCAGCGCCCCCCGCGCGGCGGCACGAGTTTCTGCCAGGCGCCGATGATGCCCTGCGGCATTAGCAACATTGACCCGACAAGGATCAGGCCGAACGCCATCATCTGGTATTTTCCGGTGACGCGGAACAGTTCCGGCACCAGGGTCAGCACCACCGCGCCGGAAATTGGTCCGGCCATGCTGGCGAAACCGCCGACCACGATGAAGACCAGCACATTGACGGAGTATTCGAAGGTGAACACCAGCGGACTGATATAGCCGTAATACGAGGCATACAGGCTGCCGGCGGCACCGGCGAAGAAGGCCGAGACGATGAAGGCCACCAATTTGCTGCTGGGCACGTCGATCCCGATCGAGCTGGCGAGAAGGTCGCCCTCGCGGATGCTCCAGAGCACCGTACCGAACCAGGAGCGGCTGATGCGGTAAATGATCCAGCAGGTCACCAGCACAAGGGCCAGCGCCAGATAGTAGAAAGCTGTCTTATCCAGCGTGCGGAAGAGGGCGGCAGGCTGGGGCGGAGGGATGTCGCGAATTCCGTACCAGCCGCCGAACGGGTTCTCGAAGTAGGCGAAGACTCCGGCCACGACCTGACCGAAGGCCAGGGTGACCAGGAAGAAGTAAACGCCTTTGACCCTTAGGCTTAGGCGTCCGACAGGGGCGCTGATCAGGCCGGCGGCCGTCGCGGAGAGTGGCAGCGCCACCCAGAATGGCCAGCCGAGGTCCTTCGTCAGCAGCGCCGTGGTCATGGCGCCGATGAACATGAAGCCAGCCTGGCCGAACGAGATCAGCCCGGTAATTCCCAGCAGCCACATGCTGACCGCCATGACGACATTGATGCCGATGACGATCATGACGTGGAGGAAGTACTGGTTGTGGACGCCAAGCGGCAGGGCGAGGAGAAGGACGATCAGGGCCGGGAGGGCGAGTTTCATGGATGTGCCCCAAGGATACGCGGCGAAATAACCGCTTCGATGGGTGCACGGTCGGTGGAGACCGTCATGGCGGGCGCAGGGCCGCCATCCCTGCCTTTTCCGGGACCAGCATTGCAAGTCGTGGATAGCGGGCCTGTGCCCGCCACGACGATGAAAGGCCGGTGGCCTTCGTCAAACGACGCGATGATTTCGCAGCGGCCCCTAAACATCATAGCCAAACAGACCCTTGGGCCGCACGATCAGGATCAGCATCAGAATCGCGAAGTCGATGATGAACGCCAGCTCGCCCCCCAGCAGGGTGCCGGTCACACTGTCGGCGACGCCGATGAACAGGCCGGCCAGCACGGTCCCGGCAATGCTGCCCATGCCGCCGATCTGGACGATGATGAATGATTTCAGCAGCGGTTCGGCGCCCATTTCAGGATCGACGCCGAACACCGAACCCAGCATCGCGCCGCCAACGGCGGCCAGGGCGGCGCTGATCATGAACGCGGTGACATAGACGCTTTCGGGGTTGATCCCCATCAACAGCGCGGCCTCGCGGTCCTGCTCCACCGCTCGCATCGCTTTGCCCGGCTTGGTAAAATGCAGAAAGAGATAGAGCACGATCGCCAGAACGACGCAGACGCCGGCCGCCAGCAGGCGTTGTTTCGCCATGAACACGCCGCCCAGTTTCACCACGCCGGGCAGCATCGCCGGGATCGCCTGAGGCTCCGGCCCGAAGATCGCCCACGACGCCGAACGGATGGCGAAGCTGGCACCGATGCCGACGATGAAGCAGTTCAACATCTCGTACTGCAGCGGCTTGAACAGATACTTCTGCGACAGCACGCCAATGCCGGCCGCCATCGCGATCGCCACCGGGATCGCCACCCACATCGGCCAGCCCTGATCGACGCCGATGTACCAGATGACGAAGGCCGACAGCATGACCAGTTCGCCATGCACGAAGTTCACCACCCGCATGATGCCGAACAGCAGCGTCACGCCCAAGGCGATCAACATATAGATCAAGCCGGTGACCAGACCGCTGAGAACGATCTGGAGCAGCAGAGTCGTATTCAGCGGATTAAACTCCAGCGGGCCAATCGATCGTGGCCAGCCACGCGGGCTTGCCGTTCTTCACGATCGACATCGGAATTTGCCGGGTCAGCGAGCAGTCGATGCCATAGACCGACTTCATCCCAAACCGTTCCTCACCGAAGATGCCGTGATGCACGGTGGTGCGCAGCGCCTCGGCCACTACCACCGGATCCACCGATTGCGCCTTGCGGATGCCATCGGCCAAGATAAACGGCCAATCCCACATCAGGAACACGTAACTCGGGAAGGGGGCGCCGTATTTCTTAATCCACCAGTCGTAGATCTCGTGCTGTTCGGGCGTTTGCGGCTCCGCCAGCGTGTCGAACAGCAGGGCGCCCTCGGCCGCATCCGGGCCTGCGATGTCCACGAAGGATTTCGCGTCGGAATAGCCCAGCAGGATGTGGCCCTTGTAGCCGAGTTCGCGCAGCGCCTTACACGCAAGGCCCTGGTCGCGGCCGATGGTGCCGCCGAAATCGATCAGGTCGGGATTGAACCCGACCAGCCTTGTGGCGACCGGATACATGTCGGTCGAGCCGCGCTTGAAATATTCGTTGCCGACGTTGGTGAACCCGTTTTTCTCCGAGATCATCCGCCGGTCTTCGGACTCGGTGAATCCGGCCTCGTCGGAGGGGTTCATGTGCGCCACCCGCTTGACGTTCGGGAACGCCGTCTTGACCCAGGGGTATACGGCGTACGCGGTTTCATTCGTCGGCTGAACGCGGAAGCTGTATGGGAATTTCGGACCGGTCAAATGATCCTTGCCCGACGCGCCGGACAGTTGAAGCACCTTGGCTTCCGTTGTTTTGCCGACCACCGGGACCGAATTCCCGGAACCGGTGGAAAACAGATACTTCACGCCGTCAGCCAGCATTTTTTCCACGACCGTGACGGCCTCGGCGGGGATGTATTTGTTGTCGTAGAACTGCGGCACGATTGTATAGCGGTCGCCGCCGACCATGATCCCCTGGGCGTTGATCAGCTCAACCGCATGCTCGACCGTCCGCTGGGTGGTGATTCCGGTCGGTGCGGCTGGGCCGGAAAGCGGGATGCTGCAACCCAAGATGATGGTCTTGTCGGCCGCCAGTCCGGGCCGCGATCCCATGCCGATCGCGGCGGCAGCGGTTCCAAGCGCAACGAATCCCCGGCGGGCGATGGTCATTGTTCGTTTCCCCATTGGCGTTTGTTTTTTTTATCGCTGGAATGGTTCGGGCCGAACGTCGCCCGTGTCAAGCGCGGAGCCGATCGATGCGATATGAAACGTCATGGGGGCGACATCCGGGTCGCGGAGGCACCGGTCGTCTAATAGTCTTCCTTGGCGCCCGCGATCGACAGTGGGAAGAGCGCGCCACGGTCCGCGACGATGGCCTTCACCACAGCGTCCAGGGTAAGCCGAACCATACCGTCATGTTCGCCGGTATCCGGAGACGTTACGGCGACGATTTGGCTTGCATGGTGGAATGGTTCCGTCGTGCCGAACAGCGCATAGGTCCGCACGCCGGTTGCCGCGGCGATGTTCATCACCCCGGTATTGTTGCCGACGTAAAACGCCGCCTGTGATAACACGCCGATTACATCGCTGAGGTTCCAGCCCAGAGCGAGGCGGATTCGGTCGCGTCGGTCGTCCATCGCGTTCATGATCATATTGGCGGTCACCATATCTTCCAGCCCGCCGACCAGGACCAGGGTCGGCCAGCCGGCGTCCAGCAGTGCGGTCGCCAGTTGGGCAAAGCGCTCACTGCCCCATTGGCGCAGTTCCTCGCTGCTGCCGATGCCGATCGTGACATAGCCGCCCTCGGTATGTCCCAGCCGCGTCATCGCTTCTTCCAGCGTGGCAGGAGGGATGAGCAACGATGGTTCCGCCGAGGGCAGGGGGATGCCGGCGGCCTCCAGATACCGCGTTGCCCTTGTATGTTGATGCATCTTCTTGACGTCGGGCGGCAGGAACGGGCCGGTGTTGAGGAACCAGCGTTGCCGTCCCCAGCCATAGCCCCGCCGGTCTGGAATACCCGCGCGCCACGCCGCGGCCGCCAGCAGCGGGCTGTGGTGCAGTAGTACAATAGTGCCGAAATCAAACGAGCGCATCCGGCGTACCAGGCGATTAAAACCGCCGATTCCATCATGGGCGCCGCGGCGGCCCGACGGGTTCAGGTCGAGCCAGGAGAGGCCTGCGATCGACGGTTCGTGCGCCAACAGTTGGTCCGCCAGGGTGCGCGGCTTTGTCAGCAGCGTGACCGGCTGGCCGGCATGCGCGGCGATCGCCCTGATGTGCGGCAGATGCCAGACCATGTCGCCGATGCCGGGCAACGGCTGGATGACGCCGACCGGGCATTGATACGGCGGCCATTCGTGGGGATGCGGCGTCATGGCGCCCCGCCCGCGAAACCGCTTGTTCGAAAGGTCATCGCGGCCCCCTGGGAAACGCGGTCGCGTAACGGGCGCGGGGTATTCGTGTCAAGCCAATCACTCGACCGGTTCGGCCTCGACATCGATGTGCGGGGGCGGGCGGCGCATGATCAGTAGCAGCAGGATCGCCGGGAAGGTCGTGCAGATCAGCAGCACGTAATCGTCCATGTAGGCAATGATCTCCGCCTGCCGGTTGACCGCGTGGTCCAGGATCGCAGCCCCCTTGGCGGTGAACGGATCGAACGCCCGCACCGCCGCAAGCGCCCTGTTGAACGGCGTCACGCTGGCGCCGATCACCTCGTGCAGCGCCTGGGTGTTGCGCGTCAATATGGTGGAGGTAACGGAAACACCGATGGCCGCGCCGATATTGCGCAGCAGGCTGAACAACGATGCGCCCTCGGTCCGCAAGGACGGATCCAGCGTGGCGAAGGCCACCATCTGCAATGGCATGAACACCAGCCCCAGGCCGGCACCCTGGATGATGACCGTCGTAATCACGGTCCGTTGCGAGACGTCCGGTGTCCACCCGGTCATAATATAGAAAGACACGCACAGCAAAACCAATCCGCCCGCGACCAGGTAGCGCGGATCGGTCCGGTTCACCATCCGGCCGCTGAAGCTGATCGCGGCGAAGTTGCCCAGGCCCCGCGGTGCCATAATAAGGCCGGCGGTCGCCACGGGATAGTCGCTCATGACCTGTAGCCAGGGTGTCATCAGCGCCAGACTCGACACCAGCAACGTGCCGACGGCGAACATCAGGATCAGGCCGGACAGGAAATTGATATCGCGAAACAGGGTGGGCCGCAGCAGCGGCCTGCGGGCGGAAAACAGATGAACCGCGAACAGGTAAAAACCAAGGCCGGCCAGCACCGCCTCGATAACGATTTCCCGCGAGGAGAACCAATCCAGGTCCTGGCCTCGGTCCAGCATCAACTGCAACGCGCCGATACCGGTGGACAGCACGGCGAATCCCAGCCAGTCGAAGCGGGACCCCGCTGTTCCCCGTACATTGGGCAGAAAGAACGACAGCCCCGCGGCAGCCAGCAGGCCGAACGGCAGGTTGATGTAGAAGACCCAGCGCCAGTTGTAATTATCGGTGAGGTAACCCCCCAGGGTCGGGCCCATGATGGGACCGATCATCACACCCATGCCCCATATCGCCATGGCGAACCCTCGCTTGGCCGGGGGGTAGATATCCAGCAGCGTCGTCTGCGACAGCGGGACCAGCGCGGCACTGAACATCCCTTGCAACAACCGGAATATCACGATTTGCGCCAATGACTGGGCTGCGCCGCATAGCATCGACGCGATTGTGAACCCCAGGATACAAGCGATATAAAGTGGCTTGCGGCCAAAGCGGCCGGCCAGCCAACCGACAGGGGCGGTCATGATCGCAGCGGCCGTGATGTAGGATGTCAGGACCCAGGTGATCTCGTCATAGCTCGCCGAGAAGCTGCCCTGCATATACGGCAGCGCCACGTTGGCGATGGTTTGATCCAATGATTGCAACAATGTCGCGCCGATGGCGGACATCGTGATCATCGCGCGGTGAGGGACGTTATCCCCGATCGTCGCGTCCTGTTGCGCGGGTTGGGCCGCGGTCGCCATTGCTCTACTTCTGGTTGAGGGCTCGAACCCGCGCACATTGAACGAAAGGCTTGATCGCGGTCAATTGGCGATTCTTTTGGTCCTTCGTCCGGGTGTTGTGACCACGCCGGCTGTTGGCTTGGGGTAATCTGTCGCCACGCGAACAGTTTTTTAATTTGGAGGCTCGCATGGCGACATGGCGCGATCAGGTAGCGCTTGTGACTGGAGGCGGCCGCGGCATTGGACGTGCTATCGCCCGTCGATTGGCCAGGGAGGGGGCGTCGGTCTGCGTCAACTATCTGGCTCGGGCTGATGCGGCAGAGTCATTGGTGGCCGACATTGTCGCCAATGGCGGCCGGGCGATCGCCGTGGCGGCGGACGTCGCGGACGATGCCGCGGTTGAGGGGATGGTGGATCGCGTGGGTGCCGCGTTTGGACCAGTGACGATTCTGGTCAACAACGCCGGTGTTTCACACAAGGCGACGCTGGAAAATTACGATCCCGACAAGCTGGAACGTATGCGCCAGGTGAATGCCGACGGCGTTATCCATACCACCCGCGCGGTGATGACCGATATGCGGCGGATGAAATACGGCCGGATCGTCAATATCACCTCGATCGCGGCGATGGGCACGTCGTTGCCGGGCAATGCGTTTTATGCGGCGACGAAGGCGGAGGCCCAGATACTGACACTTCAGTTCGCGATGGAGCTAGGCGCCCACGGCATCACGGTCAACGCAGTGGCACCCGGGTTCGTCCAGACCGAGATGACGAGAGGGATCGATGAGGAGGCTTGGAAGGCCCAGGCGCAGAAAATCGGCGCGTTGGCGATGCTGGGTCGCGTGGGCGAGGCGGACGACATCGCCAACGCGGTGGCGTTCTTCGCGTCACCGGACGCAGGATGGGTGACCGGGCAGGTACTGGCGGTCGATGGCGGGCGGATGGATTATCTGGGGCGGTAGGGACGTTATAAAGCCCCCCAGGACAAAACCCGGCCGATCCGTACCGCGATAACGGGCAAGGGGGCCAGATCCATCGCCTGATACTGCTTGTAGCGGTTCCGAAGCTGGTGCTGCGCGGCGTCGTGTTCCGGACCGCCGGCCAGGATATCGGCGTTTCCGCGCAGCATGACCCACGCGAGGCGCGTCCAGTCCTCGTCCCAGCGATCCACCGTGACCGCTACGGCTGGGTTTTGCTGGATGTTCCGGATGCGCTTCAGCGGGATGTCGGTCCGCTTCGGCTTCTCGTCCACCGTTATGTAGAGCGACGCCCCGTCGAGACAGAAGCAGACCGGCACCAGATGTGGGGCACCGTCTCGGCTAGCCGTCGCCAGATGGGCGACGCGGCTGTCTTCCAGGAAACGGCGTTGCGCTTCGGTCAGCATGGCGGCACCATAGCGCCCAGCCCGCCGGAGAGCACCCCGGCTAGAGTTGGGAGGGTACAATAATGTCCGATACCGCTGCACAGACCAAGCTGCCGCGCACCCCGCCGCAGATCTTGGGGCCGTTTTATCCGTTCATGCTGACCCCGACCGAGGGGTTCGACCTGACCAACGGCGGCCAGGCCAAGGGAACCATCCTGTATGTCTCGGGCCGAGTGCTGACCGAATCTGGCGCGCCAGTTGCCGGCGCCAAGGTAGAGATTTGGCAGGCCAATGCGGCGGGCCGTTATCCGCACCCGAATGACGACAATCTCGCTGCTCCGCTGGACGAGAAATTTCAGGGTTTCGCCGTCACGCGAACCGATGAGAATGGCGGGTATTCGTTCAAGACGGTTCGCCCAGCGGCTTACCCGGCCGCACCCGGCCGTTGGCGCCCGGCACACATTCATTTCCAGGTGACCTCGAAATACGAGCAGCTTGTAACGCAGATGTATTTCAAGGGCGACAAATACAACGAGTCCGATGCCTGGCTTAACAGCGCCAGCCGGAAGGAACTGCTGATGACCGACCCGACTCCGGCGGCGGGGAAGGAGCCGGGGGCACAGGAAGTGACATTCGATATCATCATTACGCGGGGATAGGTGCTGGCGTCTGGCCCGGCTTTGGTCCGGGTCAGGTGGGGTGTGGTGCGCTCCGTTGATTTGGCGTATCGTTTGCGCCTCGATGATGGCGACCAGGAGACCCGATTCATGCGTTTCATCCCTCTTGCGCTCGCGGCAATGCTGCTGGGCGCGCCGGCTATGGCGGCCGAACTGACCGGCACGCTGCAAAAGGTCAAGGAAACCGGATCGATCGCGATGGGGGTGCGGGACAGCTCCGTGCCGTTCAGCTACCTGGATGAGCAGCAGAAGCCGGTCGGCTATGCCATCGACATCTGCTACAAGATCATCGACGCGGTGAAGAAGGAACTGAACCTTCCCAACCTGAAGGTGCAACTGGTTCCAGTCCTGTCGTCCAACCGCATTCCGCTGATGGCCAACGGCACGATCGACCTGGAATGCGGTTCGACCACCAACAACGTGGACCGCGAAAAGCAGGTTTCGTTCACCAACACCCACTATCTGACCGCCAGCAAGTTCGTTGCCAAGAAGTCGGAGCACCTGAATACGATCGCCGAGCTGGCTGGCAAGACGGTTGTATCGACGGCGGGCACCACGAACATCGTGCAGCTTAATCAGGTGAATGCCGCCCGCAAACTCGGCATCAACGTGGTGCCGGCCAAGGATCACGCCGAGGCGTTCCTGATGGTCGAGACGGGTCGAGCCTCGGCGTTCGTGATGGACGATATCATCCTGGCGTCGCTCATCGCCTCGGCGAAGGACCCATCTGCCTATGTGATCAGCGACGACGCGTTCTCGGCCGCCGAACCCTATGGGATCATGGTGCGCAAGGACGATGTGCCGTTCAAGGCGCTGGCGGATAAGGCGACGCGCGAATTCTATCTCAGCCCCGAGGGCAAGGCGACCTATGCGAAGTGGTTCCAGTCGCCGATCCCCCCGAAGGGTTTGAACCTGAACACGCCGATGTCGGCTGGCATGAAGCACGCATTCGAGCACCCGTCCGACAACCCCGACCCGGCGAGCTATAACTAAGCTCGCGTCGCCGGCCGCCGGGACGTCATGGGTTATCACTGGAACTGGGGCATCTTCTGGGAGCAATCTCCCGAAGGGACCGGCACGTATTTCGACATGCTGGTCCAGGGGCTGGAGACGACCCTGGTCACCGCCGCGCTGGCATGGCTGATCGCCTTCGTTGTCGGCTCCGTCGTCGGGGTTTTGCGCACCTTGCCCGGCCGCGTGGCGCCGGCGATTGCCACTTGCTGGATCGAGCTGTTCCGCAACATGCCACTGCTGGTGCAGTTGTTTCTTTGGTATTTCGTCGTTCCCGACCTGCTGCCCGGCCCGTGGGGAGTCTGGCTGAAACAACTGCCCAATGCGCCGTTCATCACGGCGGTCCTTGGAATTGGCTTTTTCATGTCCGCCAGGGTCGCGGTGCAGGTGGCTTCGGGCGTCGAGGCATTGCCGCGCGGGCAGCGGGCCGCCGCCACCGCACTGGGCCTGACCGGGCCGCAGACCTATCGTTATGTGCTGTTGCCGATGGCGTACCGGATCATCCTGCCGCCGCTGACGTCAGAATTGTTGAACACCATCAAGAATACCTCCGTCGCGTTGACGATCGGGCTGGCGGAACTGACGGCCCGAGCGCGGGCGGTGCAGGAATTTTCGTTCCAGGTGTTTGAGGCGTTTACGGCGGCGACGTTGGCCTATCTGGTCGTCAACCTGATCGCCACACTCGCCGCACGCTGGCTGGAGGATCGGGTGCGCGTGCCGGGCTTCGGCAAGCCATGAGCAATTTCGATTTCGATATCGTATGGCAAAATCTGCCGTATCTGTTCCTGGTCGGTCTGCGGTTCACCCTGACTCTGACGGTGCTGGCGGCATTGGGCGGCGTGATCCTGGGTACGTTGCTGGCGATCCTGCGGCAGTCGGGCGGCCCCGTGCTGTCGGGTTTCGTCGCGGGATACGTCAATCTGGTGCGGGCACTGCCGCTGGTGCTGGTGATCTTCTGGTTCTACTTCCTAGTGCCCTATGTTGGGCAGTGGGTCACCGGCAGTCCGCGGCCTATTCAGGTCGGTGGTTTCGCCTCCGCCCTGATTACGTTCATCGTGTTCGAGGCTGCGTATTTCTCCGAGATCATGCGCGCCGGCATCGCCAGTATCCCGCGAGGCCAATCCTCCGCCGGGCAGGCGCTTGGACTGACCCATGCGCAGGTGATGCGATACGTGGTCCTGCCGCAGGTCTTCAGGATCATGCTGCCGGTGTTGCTGACTCAGACGATCGTGCTGTTTCAGGACACTTCGCTGGTTTACGTGCTGTCAATCACCGATTTCCTAGGCGCCGCCAGCAAGATCGCGGAGCGCGATGGTCGGCTGGTGGAGATGTACACGTTCGCCGCGCTGGTTTATTTTGTGTTGTCGTTCGCGGCCTCCCGGGGCGTGCAGCGGCTGCGGGCGCGCTACGCGGTGCCTCGGTGAGGGAGTTGTCATGTCCGCGGTGATCCAGATTGAGAACGTCGATAAATGGTATAACCCCGCCGTTCAGGTGCTGCGGAACGTTTCTCTGACGGTTTCTCGTGGCGAGGTCGTCGTCGTCTGCGGTCCGTCCGGATCGGGCAAGAGCACGCTGATCAAGTGCGTGAATGCGCTGGAGCCGATCCAGCACGGGCGGATCGTCGTGGACGGAGAGGACCTGGGCGGAAAAGGCGTAAACCTGCCCCGGTTGCGTGCCCGCGTTGGGATGGTGTTTCAGCACTTCGAACTGTTCCCGCACATGCGCGTCCTGGACAACCTGTGCCTGGCGCAATGCAAGGTGCTCGGACGGTCGCGTCAGGAGGCGGAAAGCCGGGCGCTGGTGCTGCTGGACCGTGTTGGGCTGACGGCGCATGCCGCAAAGTTCCCCGGGCAGTTGTCCGGCGGCCAGCAGCAGCGGGTTGCCATCGCCAGGGCGCTGGCCATGGACCCGGTTGTGATGCTGTTCGATGAGGCGACCTCGGCCCTGGACCCAGAAATGGTCAGTGAAGTCCTGGATGTGATGGTCGGGCTTGCTCAGTCCGGCATGACAATGATGGTGGTGACCCACGAGATGGGGTTCGCCGGAAAAGTGGCAAACCGAGTGGTGTTCATGGACCAGGGCGAAGTGGTGGAAGATGCCCCGAGCAAGCAGTTCTTCGAGGGGGCGGGCAGCGAGCGGGCACGGCAGTTCTTGTCGAAGATTTTGACGTATTAGCCGTGACCGCCGCTCAGTTCAGCCAGACGATCTTACAACACCAGTTCAAACCGCGTGGTTTTCTCTAGCGCATCCTCAAACCAGGACTCGATCGCGGCCTCGCGCTTGCCGACGAATACCGGCTTTCCGTCTTCCAAAATCATCGGCAGATCGTGCCCGGGCACCAGCAACGTGCCCGGTCGTTGCGCCCACAAGGTCCACATACTGTCGATCGACGCCGCCGTCACCGACGGATCGTACGTCATATCCGCGGCCCGGGTCAGCAATTCCACGCGGTTCTTTGCTGCGTCCCCGGTGAACAGCACGTTACGTTCGTTGCCGGTAAGAAAAAATATCAAATGCCCCGGCGTATGGCCGGGTGCATCGTACGCCGTCATCCCCGGTAGGATGGTATCCCCATGCTTCATTCGCTTCAGTTGGGGCGATCCGGCCAATTCGCGAACATAAAGTTCCGGCACCGGCGTGCTGCCCCAGGGCTCGCGCACCGACCAATCTAACTCCTCGGCCCCGATCCAGATCGTTGCTTTCGGAAACAGCACCCAGTTGATCGAGTGATCATGGTGGGAGTGCGTCAGCACCACATCCGTAACATCCGCCGGCGTCAGCCCATGCCGCTTCAGACCGTTGATCAGGTTTGACCGGTGACTGAACGTGCCGCAGTCGATCAGCGCCACCCGGTCATTGCCGCGCAGCAGCACGATGGTGCTCCATCCCAGCCCGCCATGGCAGACCGACTTGCCCGGATAGCCCTGCACCAGAATATCGAGTTTGTAATCCATGTCCGTTATTCCCCCGAAGCCAGCGAGGCTTGAACCCACACCGTCACCATCGTAGCGTCAAGCCCCGCGGCGACAAGCGAGGGCAGCGCGGGGGAATAAGGGGGCAGTCCGATGCTGATCGTCGATTCCCAGATCCATATCTGGGAAAACGAAATGATGAATACCAAGCACCGCCAGGTGTTCAACTACACGATGAACGATGCGCTCGCCGAGATGGCGGAGGCGGGGGTCGATGCCGCGCTGATCCATCCCCCAAGCACGCTGCCGAAGACCAATGCGACGGCGATCGAGGCCGCCAGGGCGCGTCCGGACAAATTCGCCATTCTGGGCCATTTCGATCTCGCGGACCCCGCCAAGCGCGGCATTGTGGAGACGTGGAAGCAGCAGCCCGGGATGCTGGGGTTTCGTTTCACATTTAACCAACCGCATCAGCAATCGTGGTGGGATGATGGCTCGATCGATTGGTTCTGGGCCGCCGCCGACCAGGCGGGCACGCCGGTTGGTCTGCTGGCGGGCGGCCATTTGAAGGCGCTTGGCAAGATCGCCGAACGCCATCCCGGACTGCGCTTGCTGGTCGATCATTATGGCCGCGACCTGACCAGGATCACCTTCGACGATCTGCCGGAGTTGCTGTCGCTGGCGCGCTATCCCAACGTCGCCGTCAAGGTTTCCGGCGCGCCCAGCTACTCGCGGCAGGCCTATCCGTGGCGCGACACGCACGAACCGACGCAGCGAATCATCGAAGCGTTCGGTCCTTCGCGCGCTTTCTGGGGCACCGATATCACCCGCATGCCGTGCTCTTATCGCGAATGCGTCACGATGTTCACCGAGGAAATGCCCTGGCTGAAGGGCAACGACAGGGACCTTGTCATGGGCAAGGCGCTGCTGGCATGGATCGGCTGGAAGTTACCCGTTTAACCCAAGGAAAACCTGAGATGTCCATCAGCTTCAACCACGTTCATATCAAGACCCGCGACGTCGCCGCGACGGTCAAGTATTACATCGATAACTACGGCGCCACGAAGAAGGCCGAGATGGTGGGCCGAGGCTGGCAGCTCGATCTGCATGGCACGCAGCTCAACATCACCGGAATCATAACCGAACAGAACCATGAGCAGGCCTATGGCATTGAGCACATGGCCGTCACCGTGGACGACTACGCCGCGACGATCGCGAAGCTGCGCGAAAACGGTGTCGCCATCCTGGAAGAACTGAAGGGCGACAAGGGCAACCGGGTCGCGTTCGTCTCCGCCACCGATGGTTCCCAGATGGAAATCATCGAAAGGATCTGAACATGGCCCTGAAGGACCTGATCCCGTTCGGCATGTCCCTGCCGCACCGGTCGCCCGACCGGATTGGCATGGATGCCGTGCATACTGTTGCCACACGCGCGGAGGCCCTTGGTTTCCGCGACCTGTGGGTGACCGAAAACACGCTGGATCATGTGAATTCCTTCGATCCGGTCGTCATCCTGACCTACGCCGCCGCAATCACCAGCCGCATCGGCCTAGGCGCCTCGGTGCTGGTGTTGCCGGTTCACGACCCCCGTATGGTCGCCCATCAGTGGGCCAGCCTCGATGCAGTCAGCAACGGCCGAGCGATCATGGGCGTGGGGATTGGCCGGCCGTTTCATTTCGTGGAGTTCGAGGTCCCTCAGGCCGGTCGTGTCGCGCGATTCCGCGAGCAGTTGGAACTGATTCGCTCCCTTTGGAGTCAGGACAAAACCACCCATCACGGCCGGTTCTACAACGTGGATAATGCCAGACTCGGCATTCAGCCGGTGCAGACGCCGCTGCCGGTTTGGATGGGTGTCGGCCATCCCGACGCCATCCGACGGGCTGGGGTGCTGGCCGACGGCTGGATGGGGGCGGGAGGCTCTACCACCGAGGATTTCCGACGGGCAGTGCCGATCCTAAAACAAGCGCTGACGGACGCGGGTCGGGATCCCGAAACATTCCCGATCTCCAAGCGCATCTTCATCGCGGTCGATGACAATCCACAAAAGGCTCGGTTTGAACTGAACCGTTGGTACACAGAGGTTTACCACAATCCGGAGGGCACCGACTCCTCCGGCATCCACGGCACGCGGGAACAGGTACGCGAACGGCTGGAGGCGATCATCGGCATGGGTGCCAATCACCTGCTGCTGAACCCGATCTCCAACCACGTCGACCAGTTGGAGGCGCTGGCGGAGGTGGTCGGACTGACCTAACGAGTCCAGCCCTCGGGCGACGCCGTCAAATGCCGCGGCGCTTCGCCCTCCCACAGCACCTCGCCGTTATCCATGGCGCCCCAGGCCGCTGCCACGCCTAGCGCCTGTAGCCCATCCGGCGCCGTTGCCAGGTAATTGACATGGTGATGGCCGTGAACGATCAGGCGCGCGCCCATCGCCCGAGCGAGGGCATCGAGGGCGGCATTGCCGGAGGGATGGCTGCTGGGGGCTTCGTGGGTCACCAGGATATCGGCTTGCTGGCTGGCCAGGTAATCGTAGTCCTCCGGCCAGATCGAGGTTGTGCCCAGCGAGTGAACCAGTGCCTCGATATGCTCCGGCCGCCAGCCTCGGCCCATCTGTCGCACGTCTTCTGGTAGTTCGGCACGTGAGTGCAGGCGCGGCGGGGCCGGGGGCTCCCATATCCGGGGTCGGAACGTTCCGCCGAGTCCGGCGATGCGGACCCCTTCGACTTCGGTAATGCAAGCATGCAGTGACCGTTCGGCGGTGATCGGATTGTGTTCCGGCTCCGTCAGGAATCGCCACATGCCGGGGCCACCGTCGTTGTCGTGATTGCCGAAGATCCAGTGCACGGCGATGCCGCGCGACAGCAGCGGGGCCGCCAGCACATCCAACGGCTGATCGCATTGCACGTCGCCCAGGATCACCGCGGCTTTGGGCGGGGTGTCCAGCCGCGACAGCCCGCGCTCCACCCTGTCCCACATCTGGTGGATATCGCCGATAAAAACGATCGTCATTTGCCCTCTTTGTCCGCTCCAGCCGCTCTTGACGGTATCGCCCTGGCGTCCCACGCTATTTCACACAAGCACGCCGTGACCGAAGCGGCAAAAAATAACGGGGGGAACTATCCATGAAGCACCGGCTTTTTGTGGCGGCTATGCTCACGCTGCCCGCTACCGCCTTCGCCCAGAACTGCGAGATGAAGCTCGGTGCGATGGGCCCGATGTCCGGCGGCGCCGCGCAATGGGGCCTTGCGATGAACAGTGCGGCGGAGCTCGCCGCCGCCGAGGTCAACCAGGAAGGCGGCGTCAAGATCGGCGGTAAGACCTGCAAGGTTGTCGTCGTGCCATACGACAGCAAATACACCGCGGACGGCGCCGCGGCGGGGTCCAATGCGTTGGCGGCGCAGGACATTCACCTGATCATCGGCCCGGTCGGCTCACCGGAAGCGACCGGCATCAAACCGGTCGCCGCGCGTAACGAGCAGATTTCCTGGAACGCGTCCTATGCCAAGAACGCGCTGGAGCCGAAGTTCCCGCTGATGTTCCACATCGCGCCCGGTCCGTCCGGCTGGGCGGATGCGGTGATCAAGCGCGCCATGAAGGAATTCCCGATGAAGTCGGTGGCGTTGATCGCGCCGAACGACCAAGGCGGGACCGACATCGCCAGCGTGGATGCCGAGGCCTACAAGGCCAACGGTGTCACCACCACCGAGGAATACTACCAGCGCGGCACTACGAATTTCGCCCCGATCGTGACTCGCATCCTGGCCGCCAAGCCCGACGTCGTGGACACCGCATCCTCGCCGCCCGGCGATGCGGGAGTGATCATCAAGCAGTTGCGTCTGGCCGGCTTTACCGGCGCGATCGGCCGCCTGGGTGGCCCGGGAACGGACGAGATCGTGCGTGTGTCCGGCGGATTGGACGTGCTGAAGAATTTCTACTGGTTTGAGACGGTGCCGACCGGCGATCCGAAGGTCCGTGCGATCGACGACGAATATAAGAAGCTATTGGGCAAGGATCCGATTGGCGGCACGGCCGTATGGGCCGACCTGCCAGCCGCGCGGATGACGTTGAAGGCCGTCTCGATCGCCGGCACGGACGATGCCAAGGCGGTCGCCGCCGCGTTGCGCAAGATGCCGGTGGACGACCCCAATATCGGCAAGGGCTACTGGGCGGGCAAGAAGCAATTCGGCATCGCGCAGGAATTGCAGTTCCCGTTCGGCGTGGGAATCATCAAGGACGGCAAGAACCTGGGTGTGGAACGGCAGGAAGTGAAGCCGGAGTAGTTTCCGGTGGATCAGTTCATACAGGCCGCCATCATCGGGGTCAGCCTGGGTGCGCAGTATGCGTTGCTGGCACTCGGGTTCACCCTGATCTTCGGCATTCTTGGCGTGGTGAACTTCTCACACGGCGGTTTCTACATGCTGGGCGGCTACGTCGCGTATAGCTGCGTCGCCTTTCTGGGGCTGCCCTATCCGCTCGCGGTGCTGGTCGCCGTTGTCGCGACCGGCGCGCTGGGGTGGGTGTTCGAGTTGTTTCTGTTGGAACGACTGGTTGACGACCATCTCGCGACCTTGATGTTGACGTTGGGGCTGTATCTGGTCGTATCGACCGGCCTGCTGACGGTGTTTGGCCCGCTGTCGATGGAGTTTGCCTTTCCGGTCACTGGCGCGCTGCACATGGGGCCGATCTATGTGCCGCGGGAGAACCTGATCGTGCTGGTCGTCTGCCTCGCGGCCATCGCGGCGTTGTGGCTGGTGCTGTTTCGGACGGACCTCGGCCGTGGTTTACGTGCCCTGGCGGACGACCGCGCGGTTGCGATGGCGCAGGGGCTGCGGCCAAAACTGCTGTTCCCACTGGCCTTTGCCATTGCCACCGGTCTTGCCGGCCTGACCGGTGCGCTCGTCACCCCAATCCTGTCGCTGTCGCCGAACGTCGGCGATCCGGTTCTGGCGACGTCGTTCCTGACCGTGATCCTGGGTGGCCTTGGCTCGCTGGAGGGCGCCGCCCTGGCAGCCTTCGTTGTCGGCATCGTCGAGGCGTTTTCCAGCGTCTATTTCGGCGGCTCCATCGGGGCGCTGGTATTGTTCGTGCTGGTGCTGCTGCTTTTGGTGTTCCGTCCTACCGGCCTGATGGGCCGCCCCGTGCGGGGCGCCTGAACCGTGCGGATCAAGCTGCTCGGTTGGACGGAGATCGTCGCGTTACTGCTGCTGTCCTGCGGGTTCATCGTGCCGATGTTCACCCGCAGCGTGCTGGTCTATTCCGTGCTGAACCAGGCCTTCGTCGGGGTGATCGCGGCCGAGAGCGTCTGGATCATGCTGCGGATGAACCTGCTGTCGTTCGCCACGCCGGCCTTCATGGCGATCGGCGGCTATACGGTTGCCATCGCCGGTCAATACGACATCACCGACGCATTCCTGATGACGGCGGCGGCGTTCCTGGTGCCGGCCCTGGTGGCGGTCCCACTCGGCGCGCTCGTGCTGCGTCTGCGGGGCACTTATTTCGTTTTGGTGACGTTCGTGCTGTCGCAGATCATGCAGTTGCTGATCTTTGAAACGCCCGGCCTGACCGGTGGCTCCAACGGCATATCCGGTGTCGCGCCCGTTACGCTGTTCGGTGCGGAGATGGGCACCAATCGGCTGGTGCTGGAATATGCCTGCGGTCTGGCGATGGGCGCGACGCTGATCACCGGCGTGCTGACCCGGTATTTCCGCCAGCATTTCGCCGCCATCGAGGAAAACGAAATCCTGGCGGAGAGCCTTGGACTGGTCGTGTGGCGCTACAAGGCGCTGGGTTTCGTCGTTGCCGCCGGGGTGGCGGGGCTGGCGGGCTATTCGTTGGTAAACATGCTGCTGACGGCACACCCCAGTTCGTTCGATTCCGCCACGGCCGTCGATTTCATTGCCTACACGATCATCGGCGGCCGGCTGTCGATCCTGGGGCCGGTGCTGGGGACGGGCGCTCTGGTTTACGCCACCAACCTGTTCGGCACGCACGGCCAATACGCCCAGGGCCTCTACGGCGTGCTGATCCTGGTTGTGGTCCTTGCCGCCAGGGGCGGGATCGTCGGCACCATCGCGGCGTTATGGCGGCGGGTATCATGACCGAATTGAGAGTCGAGTCATTGGCGAAGCGTTTTGGTGGCCTTCGGGTCTTCCAGGACATCAACTTCACCCTGCCGGAGGGCGGATTACTGGGCGTCATCGGCCCGAATGGCGCCGGCAAGACCACGCTGATCAACGTGATCTCCGGCCGGCAGATGGCCTCCGCCGGGAAGGTGGTGCTGGGCGGCCGGGACATCACGAACCAACCCGCCCATGCTGTCAGCCGGCTGGGGCTGGCGCGCAGTTTTCAGCAGACGAACACGTTCAAAAGCGTGTCGGTGGGTGAGAACATCGCCCGCGCCATTCGTTTCGGTGGCCGAGGCGCGCCGGTTGGCCTGAACCGCATGATGGATGCGTTCGGCCTGACCCCGCGTCTGGCGGAAATCTCCGACAAACTGCCCTACGGCCTGCAAAAAATGTTGGGGCTGGTCATGGCTTTTGCCTCCACCCCGAAAATCGTGTTGCTGGACGAACCCGCCGCCGGCCTGGAACGCACCGAACGGCAGAGTGTAGATACGTTTGTGGATATCGTCCGCAAGGCCGGCACCAGCGTGCTGCTCGTCGAGCACGACATGGACCTGATCCGCCGCATGTGCCCGCGCATCCTGGTGCTGGACGCCGGTGTGCTGCTGGCCGACGGCCCTCCGGCCGAGGTTTTGGCCCGCCCCGATGTCATCGCCGCCTATCTGGGCGAAACCGAGGAGGCGCATTGATGCTGCTGCGCATCCAGGATCTTTGGGTTCGGTATGGTGGCATCACCGCGCTATCCGGTATCTCCATCGATGTGCCGGAAGGCGAGACGGTGCTTCTGGTCGGCGCCAACGGGGCCGGCAAATCCAGCACGATCAACGCGATCATCGGGCTGGTTCCGGTATCGAAAGGCCGGATGCTGTTTGAAGGCACCGACCTGACGCAAATCCCCTGTGAGCGTCGCGCCCGGCTTGGCATCGGCTATTCGCCCGAAGGCCGCCGGGTGTTCCCGACCATGTCCGTCACCGATAACGTCCTGTCGGGCGCGTTCGGCCTGGGCCGCAAGCGCCAGACCGAGGCGCTCGATTGGTTGCGTTCGGTATTTCCTTTGCTCGTCGATCGCGAAAAACAGCCCGCCGGGCAATTATCGGGGGGCCAGCAGCAGATTGTCGCGTTAGCCCGAGCGATGGCGTCGTTTCCGAAATTGCTGTTGATGGATGAGCCTTTTCTGGGGCTGGCGCCGGTCTGGATCAAACAGATCAGCGACGCGATTCTGCAACTACGCGCCCGCGGCACAACCGTTCTTATGACCGAACAAATGGCTCGGCCAGCGCTGAAACTAGCAACCAGCGGCTACGTCATGCGGGGCGGCGAGGTGCGCCGCAGCGGACCGGTGGATGCCATCCGGGATTTGGCGCTGGCCGACGAATACCTGTGACGTTCGGCCGCGGATTTGGCGCCAGCGAAACCCTGCCTGTAAGCTGGCCACCGACATGAACAGAGGACCCGTTCGGGATGAACGACCAACTCGCTGAAGACCCGCGGACGATCCTGGACCGCATTCAAAGCCAGGCTATTCGCCACGAAACGCCGTGCGGCGAAGGCAGGATGGTCTGGCACGAGTGGGATAATTCCGGCGGTACCGCCCCCATCGTTGCGTTGTTCCACGGCGGCGCCGGCTCCTGGCGGCATTGGATACGCACCATTCCGGCGCTGGTTACAAGCTACCGGGTGCTGGTTCCGGACCTGCCTGGATTGGGCGAATCCGACTTTCCACCCGACGGAGACGACGCATTCGCAATCGCCGGCATCGTCGCCGACGGTATCGACAGGATCGTCGGCGCGGACAAGACCTACGAGGTCGTCGGCTTTTCGTTCGGTGGCACCATGGCCGCGTGCGTCGGCGCGCTCGGCGGCAAGCGCGTGCGCTCGGTCACGATCATCGGTTCATCCGGCGTCGGCGCGCTGGGATCGGCTGTGAACCTGGAAAAGGTGCGGCATCTCGAAGGACAGGAACGCCGGGACACCCATCGCATCAATCTGAACCGCCTGATGATCGCCGACCCAGCGAAAATCGACGATCTGGCCATCGAAATCCAGGATTGGAACACGGTGCGGTCGCGTCTGCGCACGCCCGCGATTTCCCGCAGCGGGGCGATAATGAAGGCGATCGACCAGTTACAATCGCCGCTGAACGGCATGTGGGGTGAACTCGACGCACCGGCGAACCCGAAGGGACCGGAGCGTGTCGCCACCCTGCGCGCGCATTGCCCGGAAGCGGACATCCGCCTGATCCCGAAAACCGGCCATTGGGCCGCTTATGAATCCGCCGATACGGTGAACGCCATTCTGCTGGAAATGCTGGCGCGCACGCGGCCCTAAGCCGCCGTGCGTGGGAGGAAACAACAATGACCGAACGATCCACCGGCCCGGGCGAGATGATGGGCGATGCCGGCCCCGGCATGCTGGCCGGCCTGCGGGTGATCGAAATCGCCGACGAACGCGCCGAGTACACCGGCCTGCTGCTGGCGGGCCTGGGCTGCGACGTGGTGAAGATCGAGCCGCCGGAGGGCAGCGCCACCCGCCGCATCGGCCCTTTCCTGAACGATGAGCCGGGACCGGAACGCTCCCTGTTCTTCTGGAACTACAATCGCGGCAAGAAATCGGTCGTCCTGGACATCCAGTCCCAACCCGCCGACCTGCTGCGCCTGTTGGAAGGCGCGGATATCCTGCTGGATACATCCTGCGGCGCACTGAATACCGCGCTGGGTTTGGACCGTGCCACGTTGAACAAGCGGTTTCCAAAGTTGCTGACCGCCCGCATGACCCCGTTCGGCGATGACGGGCCGTGGGCGGATTTCAAAGGCTCCGACCTGATCCATCTCGCACTCGGCGGCGTGATGATGAACTGCGGTTACGATCCCAATCCGAATTTCGAGTACGACACGCCGCCGATCGCCCCGCAGGTCTGGCACGCCTATCATATCGCCGGCGAACAACTCGCCACCGGGATCATCGCCGCACTGATCGCTCGGCATCGCACCGGCCTGGGCCAGGATGTTTCGGTCGCCATCCACGAAGCGGTTTCGAAAAACCCCGAACTGGACATCATGCACTGGGTGATGCGGCGGGTTCCGCTATGGCGCCTGACATGCCGCCATGCGCTGGAGACGCCGAATCACTCGCCCAGCATCATGCACACCAAGGACGGTCGGTGGTACATCTCGCACGGCATGGGCGCGCGCGATCTGAAGGCGCTGGTGCCGTTGCTGTCCAAATACGGCATGCAGGCCGACTTGCAACCGCCGCCGCCGGATGCCGATTTGAAGGCACGCGCCGTTCCTGGCTCCACCGCCAGCGACGAGACCAAAGCCCACATGATCGACGTGGTGCAGCGGTTTGCCCGCGCCTGGACCTATAAGGACATGCCGTGGCTGGAGGCGCAGGAGGCCGGGCTGCTTTGGGCACCGATCCGCAAGCCGCATGAAAACGCGCTAGACGAGCACTGGCTGCAACGCAAATCGTTCGCCGATGTCCACCATCCGGAGCATGGGCGTTCGTTCCGCTATCCTACCAGCAAATGGCTGACGACAAAGACAAGCTGGCAGGTTGGCCGGCGTGCGCCGCTGTTGGGCGAAGACACCGCCGAGGTTCTGTGTGAACCGGCTCGAACTCCCAGCGTGCCGGCCCAGCCGAAGGGCGACAGCAACCCCAACATCTCCGCCATGCACGGCAAGCCGTTTCCATTGCAGGGCGTGAAGATCCTGGATTTCGCCTGGTTCCTGGCTTCGGCCGGCGGCACACGCTTCCTCGCCGCGCTCGGCGCCGAGAGCTACAAGGTGGAGTGGAAGGACAATCCCGACACCCGTCTGGCGGCCATGGCGCCGATCGGCGGACGGGCCGCGCGCGATGCTGCCACCGAACCGCTGCCGGGTGTGAAGGACCCCGACATGGGCGGGCAGTTCAACAACAAGAACGCCGGCAAGCGTGGCATTTCGCTGAATATCCGGCACCCGAAAGGGCTCGCGATCGCCAAGGACCTCGTGCGGATGTGCGACATCGTCGCGGAGGGATTCTCGCCCGGCGTGCTGCAACGTCTGGGTCTCGGCTACGACGTGATGAGGAAGATCCGTCCCGACATCATCTACATCCAGCAAGCCGGCATGGGCGCGCACGGCGTTTACGGCCGGATGCGAACCGTCGGGCCGGTGGCGGCGGCGTTCGGTGGCCAAGCCGACATGTCGGGCCTGCCGGAGCCGGCGATGCCGGTCGGGTGGGGCTACTCCTACCTCGACTGGATGGGCGCCTACGGTTACGCGCTCGCCCTGCTTGGTGCCCTGTATCATCGCGACCGCACCGGCGAGGGGCAGTGGATCGATGCCTCGCAATGCGAGTCCGGATTGTTCCTGACTGGCACGTCGATTTTGGACTGGTCCGCGAACGGCCGGGAATGGCGTCGTTACGGCAACCGCTCCCCCTACAAGCCCGCCGCGCCTCACGGCGCGTATCGTTGCAAGGGCAAGGACCGCTGGGTCGCCATTGCCTGCTTCACCGAGACCGAGTGGCACGGACTCGCCGGGGTCGCCGGCCATGCGGAGTGGCTGGACGACCAGCGTTTCGCAACGCTGACGAACCGGATGGCGCATCAGGATGCACTGGACGAGGCTGTCGGCGCCTGGACGGCCACTCGTTCGGCCGAGGACGTGATGATCGCCTTGCAAAATGCGGCTGTTCCCTCCGGCGTGTGCCAGAATTCAGAAGACCGGTGCGACAACGATCCTCAGTTGCGTCATCTGAAATGGCTGACGGAGGTAACGGGCACGAAGATCGGCACCTGGCCGGTGTATGAGTTGCCGATGAAACTGTCGGAGACGCCCGCCTATATCGGTGGCCCGATCAATCGCGGGGCACCGGGCTACGGCGAGGACAATGAGTGGTTGCTGACGACCATGCTGGGGATGTCAAAGTCAGACGTGCAACGGCTGGCAGAGGAGGGCGTGATTTGAGCGATACCGAAAAAGACAAGAAAGACACCACGACCAATCCCGAGGACGCAACGGATTTGCAGCCCGGGGTAGGGCAGATCATCGTCGATTTCGAATTGGATCAGGGTAAGACCGTGAAGATCCCGCAGCCGAAGCGCAAGCGGGTTGTGTTCAAATACTGACCGCCGCTACTTGTTCATATACTTTGCGATCAGCGCCTGAAGCCCCGACACCCCCTGTTGGTAGCCGGCGGCCTTCAGCATCTTGTCGGCCATGCCCATCATGCCCGCTGGCGATTGCACCGCCGATCCGTCGCCGGCCACCGGGTTCGGTACCGGAGATGGGCCGACCACGCGCAGCCGAGCAAGGGCCTCGTTGGTGGCGGATAGGTCGAGGGACTTTTCCTGCGCGGGCAGGGGGCTCATACCGGCGACGGAAAGGCCGACCCGGACCGTGACCGAACGCGCCGTCGCCAGCCCAGCCGATAGTTGCTGCCCGGCCGCCTCATCCGGGGCGCAAATGTATCCAGCCTTGGTTGCGTTGCAGGTCAACTGCTGACGGGGCGCGCCCGGGAACTGGATCGACGCGTCGGTCGAGCCGGCCATGGAGGCGGCCATCAGGATCTCGCTGGACAGTCCGCGCAGGGCAATCACCGGGACAAGCGTGCGTCCTTGGCTCTGAACCTCCAGGTCGCCGGTTAGGCCTGCTTTGTCGAGGAAGTGCTTATTGAACCGCATCAGGCATTCGTGTGATCCATCCGGGCAACTGATGACCCAACTGCCGATCTGCTGCTCCGTTGCGGCGCTGGCCAGGACGGGTATCGCGGCGAGCGTCGCGATCGCGAGGACGTATGTTCTCATTTTTAGTCCCAACCTCTTCCGTCTATCGCGGTTATCTGTAAGCCTGTCGGCATGAACGACGCCCTGCAGCCTGACGCGCATTCAATCCATCGCTCCATCGTGACGATGGATACACATATCGACATTCCTTGGCCAACCGGTCCGGATCCGTTCCAGGATGGCGCCAGACGAGTCGATTTGCCCAAGATGATTCGCGGCGGCCTGAGTGCTGCCTGTTTCGTCGCTTACGTGCCGCAGACAACCCGAACCGTAGCGACCGAAGACGCGGCTTATGGGCGTGCGATCGCAATGCTGGACCAGATCAACCGGATGGAGGCAATGCCGTCATCCATTCCGATGCGGATTGCCAACCGGGCGGACGCGGTGGTGGCGGCGAAGCGCGACGGGGTCCTGGCGATTGTCCCATGCGTTGAAAATGGATTTGCCGTGGGCGCCGATCTGGAGCGAATCGCCGAATTCCGCCGGCGTGGCGCGATCTACATGACGATGACGCATAATGGGCACAACGCGTTGGCGGACTCCTGCAATCCGCGCCGCGACCTCGGCGACCGGGAAACCGAGCACGGTGGTCTTTCCCCGCTCGGGCGGGCGGCGATCGGCGTGATGAACAAGGTCGGTATGCTGGTCGATGTCGCCCATACCTCCCGCGATACGATGGTTCAGGCGGCCGAGGTTTCACGCACTCCGATCGTTTCGACGCATTCCTGTGTCAGTGCGATCTGCGATCATTCCCGCAACATGACGGACTGGCAGTTGGACGTTGTCCGGGATGTAAGGGGCGTGATCCAGATCACCGCTGTATCGGCGTTCCTGAAGCCGAACGCCCGGCCTAGCGAGGTCACCGTTATGGACTTCGCCGATCACATCGATCACGCGGTGAGGCGGATCGGGATAGACCATGTCGGGATCTCGTCGGACTTCGACGGCGGCGGCGGCTTCTCCGACTGGCACGATGCGAGCCAGAGCCCGAACATCACGACCGAGCTGGTGCGGCGCGGTTATGACCGTGGGGCGCTTGAAAAACTGTGGGGCGGGAACTTCCTGCGGGTGATGCGGGTCGCGGAGGGTTTGGCAGGTTGACGCGAACGGTTGCGCTGCCAGGAGGGGAGGCGGTTCCAGCCCTCGGCCAAGGGACTTGGTACATGGGCGAGCATTCGGCAGACGCGGCCAGGGAGGCGCATGCACTTCGCCTGGGCGTCGATCTTGGAATGACATTGATCGACACGGCGGAGATGTATGCCGACGGCGGCGCGGAAAAGGTTGTGGCGCAGGCGGTCTCCGGCATTCGCGACAAGGTCTTCATCGTGAGCAAGGTGCTGCCGCAAAACGCCTCGCGCACTGGAGTCCGCGCGGCGTGCGAACGCAGCCTGAAGCGGTTGAAGACGGATCGGATCGATCTGTATCTTCTGCACTGGCGCGGCGGGCATCCGCTGGCCGAGACCGTGGCAGCGTTTGAAACGCTGAAGGCCGCGGGGAAGATTCGTTATTGGGGCGTCTCCAACTTCGACACCGATGACATGCGGGAACTGGATGGGTCAGCCTGTGCGGCGAACCAGGTGCTGTATCATCCAGCCAGCCGTGGGATCGAGTTCGATCTGTTGCCCTGGTGCGTTCGGCACGGCGTTCCTATCATGGCGTATTCGCCGCTGGGACATCATGTGCGCAAGACGCTCGCCTCCCCGGCGTTGCAGTCCGTCGCGAGGCGGCATGGCGCGACGGCCGCGCAGGTCGCCATTGCGTGGGGCATGCGGTCGGGCAATGTGATCTCGATTCCGAAGGCGGCGGACGCGGCGCATGTGCGGGAGAACGCCGGGGCGGCGGCGCTGACGCTGACGGACGATGATCTGGCGACGATCGACGCGACCCACCGTCCGCCGTCGCGCAAGGTTGCCTTGGACCTGCTTTAACGGTCGTCGGGCGCGGAAGTGAAACTGATTCGCCAGGATGGCGATCAGCCGCCCTGACGCGTTTCCAGCAGGTCCTGCATGTCGGTTGCGTGTTCTTCCTCAACGGTCAGGATGCCTTCCAGCATCACGCGTGTCGTCGGGTCGTCCTCGCCGAAATAGCGGATGAGTTCGCGGTAATGGTCCACGGCGATGCGTTCGGCGATCAGGTTTTCCTTGATCATATCAACCAGGTTTTCACCTTCGGCATATTGCGAGGCCGAACGGGTGGCAAGGCCCTCGGGGTTGAAGTTCGGTTTGCCGCCGAGTTGATCGATGCGTTCGGCAACCGCCATGGCATGGGCCTGCTCTTCCTTGGCGTGCTGCGCGAATTCCGCTTTGATTGACTCGCTGGCGATGCCGGAGGCGGTGATGGAATGCATCGTGTACCGCAGCACGCAAACGATTTCGGTCGCCAGGACGGATTGCAGGATTTCAATCGTTTTTTTGACGTCGCCGCCATAGGTTTTTGTCACCACGCCGTCGGAAAGGTTTTTCCTCGCCCGTTCCCGTAGAGTACTGATGTCAGAAAGAAACGGTTTCCGGGTCGCGGACTCTTTATCCATGACGTTCTCCTGTGGATCGGTTGCGGGCAGGAGGTAGGGGTGGACGACAGGTGCTACCAGATGCAAACGCGGTGTCGTGTTCACAGGCGCTTGCAGGCGTTGGGCTTGGAACGATCAGCCGAGTTCGGCTTCAGACTGCAATTACTGCCGATCCGCCGGGAGAACCATCCAATCGCCGGACAGACTTACCGTGTTGACAACAATCCGTCCGCCATGACCACGCCCTGGCCTTCCGGCATCACAATCAGCGGATTGACCTCCGCCTCGGTTACCGCCTGGATCGCGGCCAGACGTGAGAACGCGGCGACGGCGCGGGCCAGAGCGGCAAGATCGCCCTTGGGCATGCCGCGATAGCCACGGGCCGGCGCCAAACCCTTGACTAGTCCGATCATTTCCATGGCCTCGGCCTCACTGACCGGTGCCAGACGCAGCACGACATCCCGGTAAACCTCCGCCAGGATGCCACCGGCGCCAAGGGCGACGATTGGGCCGACCAGCGGGTCCAGGCGGTAGCCCAGGATTGCCTCGCCAACCCCCTTCACCATCGGTTGGGCGATAAAGCCGCTGATCTGGCTTCCCAGGCGGGCTGTCATGTCCGCGGCAGCGGCGCGAAGGGCCGCCGCGTCCTGGATGTTCAGCGCGACAGCCCCGGCTTCGGTCTTGTGGGCGATGGTGCTGGAGGCAGCTTTCAGGGCAACCGGATAGCGCAGGTCGGCGGGCAGGGCCGCCGGATCGATCCATCGTGCCGAATTTTCCAGCCCCAATGCCGCGAAAACCGCTCGCGCGCCCGGTTCGTCAGTCGCTTGAGCAACAAGGGCTTCCGCCGCGCCCGTGTCGCCTGTTGCCAGTTTTTGGCGCGGGGCCTGCCAGTCCAAATAGGCGCGAACCGCGTCGGCACAGGCCTCGGGCGTGCGGAACGCGGCAATACCCGCGTCGCTCAGCAGGCGCATCGCGGCATCGGCATGGGGAACGATAAAGGCGCAGATCGGGTTGCGGCCCTTCGCGGCGACGACGCCAGCGACACCCTCTTGCGGGCGGAACTGGGCGGAACTGCCGATCACGGCGATCGCCACGTCGGCGTCTTCAGCATCGCGGGCGGTGTCCAGCGCTTTGGAAACGAAGTCCTTGCTGGCGCCGGCCAGGGTCGTATCCAGCATGTGCACGGTGCCGATGCCCAGAATACCAAGCCGGTCAACGACCATCGCGCCGCCGCCGCCCGTGGTGGTGACGATGCTGACGGCGCGCTTCGGATGTCTCGGCGGGGTGCGGCCCAGCAGCAGCGGCGGCAGTTCCAGCAAAGTCTCGATCTGGTCCACCCGGACAATGCCGATCGCCCGGAAGAACGCGTCGGCAGCGGCGTCGGAGCCGGCCATGGCGCCGGTATGAGTTGTCGCCAGCTTTGCCGCAGCCTCGGAGCGTCCGAGCTTATAGGCAACAATAGGCTTGCCGACGGCGTGAGCGCGCCTTGCTGCCTCCTCGAACAACTCCGGCCGGCGGATTGTTTCCAGGAACAGCAGGATCGCATCGGTATCGGGATCATCCACCAACAGGTTGGCGATTTCCCCGGCGGTTAGGTCCGCCTCATTCCCGGTGCCGACGATCTTGGCGAAGCCGCGGCCGCGGGCGACGGCACGGGAAGCGATCGTGCCCATCATACTGCCGGAATGGGACACCAGCGACCAACGGCCGGGCAGGATGCTCTCGGATTCCAGGACGGCGTTGACTGAACACGCAATCGACTCCGGAATGTTGATGACACCCATGGAGTTCGGGCCCAGCAGCCGGATGCCGGCTTCCCTGGCCACCGCCAGTATCCGGTCCTGCAGGGCGACGCCCTCGGGTCCGGCCTCGGCGAATCCGTCCGCCAGGACGCAGGCAACCGGGACGCCGCGGGTGGCGCAGTCCTGGATCGAGGCCTCGACGTTGCTGGTGTTCACCAGGATATAGGCGAAGTCGATCGGGCCAGGGACGTCGCGCAAGGTTGGGTAGGCTTTCTCCCCAAGGACAATGTCGGCGCGCGGGTTGACCGGGAACAGCCCGCCCTTGAACCCATGGCGCCGGAGATAAACCTGCGCTCGGGCCGTCAGCCGGTTTGCGTCGGTGGAGGCGCCGATCAAGGCGATCCGCTTCGGAGAGAACAGGGATTCGGCGAGGGTCACGCGGTGATGTTCCTGGGTTGGTTGAACCGGCGGCCCGATCCCGCCATGGCCGGGATTCGGGTCGTCCGGCTCCTCCGGCTGAAAACTAGGACATCCAGTGCGGCGGCTGCCACGTCCAGCCGGCTTCGGTCTTCGACCACCAGCCCGGCATCCACAGGTTCCCATGGCCGGCGGCGGGAACATACTGACCCTTCGCCCACACATAGCCGCTGCCATTCCAGTCCCAGTATCCGGGTTGCCACATCAACGCCTCGGCGGTGACCGGGGGCTTGGGTATGGTTTCAGAGATCAGCGGCGGAACCGGTGGGAACGGATCCGCGTCGGAAGTCTTCTTTTCGGCGCAACCGGCCAACAGGCCGGCGGCCAGAAGGGCGGCCAGCGCGAAATGTTTGCTCATGACTTTACGTTCTCCGGCAACAACTATTCTGGAACCAGTACGCATACCACGGCCTGGGCGGCAATGCCCTCACCACGTCCGGTGAAGCCCAATCTTTCCGTCGTGGTGGCTTTGACGGAGATCCGCCCGGTATCGACGCCCAGCAGGCCGGCCAGACGCGCGATCATCGCGGGCGCATGCGGCGTGATCTTGGGGCGCTCGCAGATCAGGGTGACGTCGGCGTTGGCCAGGCGGCCGCCGCGGGCAGCGATCCGTTCCGCCGCATGGACCAGGAAGCGGGCGCTGTCGGCATCCTTCCAGGTCGCTTCGGACGGGGGGAAGTGGCGGCCGATATCGCCCTCGGCCAGCGCGCCATAGATCGCGTCGCATAGCGCGTGGATGCCGACATCGGCGTCGGAGTGGCCGGCAAGGCCCTGGTCGTGCGGAACCTGGACGCCGCAGAGGAAAAGCGGGCGCCCGGCCTCGAACACATGGACGTCAAAGCCGGTGCCGACGCGCGGGATCAACGGCGTGCTCATGATTCGCTCCAACCGGATCAGGTCTTCCGGGTAGGTGAGTTTGATATTGTCGTCCGATCCGGGCACGATTTCGACGGTTTGCCCGGATGCTTCCAGTAACGAGGCGTCGTCGGTCGCGCCGGTCAGGCCCGATCTGTGTGCCGCGAGCAGGGCAGCGAAGCGGAACGCCTGCGGCGTTTGGGCGCGGAACAACCCGGTGCGGGAGACGGTGTCGGTTATGATTCCGCGGTCCACCCGCTTCAGGGTGTCGGCGACCGGCGCACCCGGGATGGCGCCGGGGGATTCGCGCAACGCGGCGATCAGGGCAGGCACGGTGCCCGCGGGGATCACCGGGCGGGCGGCGTCGTGGACCAGAACGACGTCTGGTGCGTACGGCGCCAGCGCTTCCAGGCCGGCGCGGACACTGTCCTGGCGGGTGGCGCCGCCCGGAACCGTTGGCAGCAGGCCGTTCACGCCAGCAAGCGCGTGTTCGATCGATTCCGCTTCGCCCACGGGTTGCAGAAGGGAAACGTGCGCGGCCAGTGCCTCCGCGGCGTGGCGGATCACTTGTTTGCCGGCGATCGTCAGGAACTGCTTTGGCATCTCGGCACCGAAGCGGGTGCCGGAACCGGCGGCGACAAGGATGGCTGCGATGCGCATGGGCGGAGAGATGCCGTTGTGCGGCCGTTCCGTCAATGTGGGCGTGGTTATCCTGCTCTGCTCGCCTGCCGCCGCGCCCGCAACCGGCGCATTTCCACGAACTGCCAGATCAGCAGGATCGGCACGCCGACGGCGATATCCCGGCCCCGGCGAACCAGTGACACGCCCAGAGACAGCTCCGGCGGAACGCCGAAGATCGCGCCCAGACCAGCGTAGCCAGCCTCTTGCACGCCGGCATTCACCGGGACCAGAAAGGCGACAGCGGCTGCGGCGCTCAACAGGGCCTCGATCGCCAGGGCGTCGTCGAAGTCGATCGGCACACCCAGTGCGTGGTAGGCGATCCAGCCCGCCATGCCGGTACTGATCCAGCCCAGGAGGTGGATCAGGAAGCTGAGTGTGAGCTTGCCGGTATGTCCGTAAATCAGCCCGAGCTCAGCTTGCAGGACCTCCACCCGTTCCTGGGCGTCGGCGAACCAGTTGCCCGCGATGCGCCGCCCGAGTTTCGCGAACAGGGTGGGGGCGCCTTTTTGCGCCCAGACGAAACCGAAGCAGGCCAGAACCGCCAAGCCGATTCCGACCTCTACCGGCACTGCCAATCCGGACCCGGGGGCCCGGGCGAGGAGGATCCCCAGGCCGATGCAGGCGAAGGCGATTTGGGCGAGGAACTCGGCCGTTACGTCGACAACGGTGGAGGCGGTGGCGGTGTGCCATTCCACCCCGTGTAGGGTCACGGCCCGAGCACCGAACACGAAGGCGCCGACCTGGGAAAATGGCAGACAGTTGGCGGAGGCATCGCGCACCATCCGGCCCCAGATCATTAGCCAGGGGCGGCGCATGACGTTCTTCGGCGTGATCACATCCCAGGCGAATCCCACGATGACGAACACCACGATCTGCCAGCCGGCAATGAGCAAGAACTCCCGCCAGCCGATCCGGCTGACGGCGGCGACGATGTTGTCGAAGCCGTAATACGACACCAGCAGGACCGCGATCAGCAGGCCGAGGAGGGCAAGAAGATAAGAGAGGCGCTTCATGATTGTGGGCTTCTGCACTGGTGACGGGTTCGGAGCAACCTCCGTGGTATCGGGACGTGCTGTTCGGCGCCATCATAACCACGACAGGGCATGGCGGCTGCGTGGTGCAACCCCGTTTCAACCGCTCCGTGCATCGTCTATGACGCACCGATCGAGGGATGGAGTAACGATGACCACGCTTGTCACAGGGGCAACGGGATTTGTTGGATCCGCCGTCGCACGGGTGCTGGCGGCACGCGGGCATGAACTGCGGCTGTTGACACGCGCGTCCAGCGACCGGCGTAACCTGGCTGGGTTGGATGCCGAGGTTGTCTCGGGCGACCTGACGGATGTGCCATCGTTGAAAAGGGCCGCGGCGGGCTGCCGGTATGTGGTGCATGTCGCGGCCGACTACCGGGTTTGGGTACCCGATCCCGATGCCATGCTGCGGGCGAACGTCGATGGGGCGCTGGCGATGGTCCGGGCGGCGGCCGAGGCCGGGGCCGAACGGATCGTTCATTGTAGTTCCGTGGCGGCCTTGGGACAGATCGGCGACGGCACACCGGCCGACGAGGACACCCCCACCAACCAAGCCGATTTCGTGGGGATCTATAAACGTTCGAAATATCTGGCAGAGAAAGCGGTGCTCGACCTGGCCAGGAGCGACTCATTGCCGGTGGTGGTGGTCAATCCCGCGGCTCCGGTCGGGCCGCGTGACATCAAGCCGACACCGACGGGCAAGATGATCCTGGATGCCGCTGCCGGACGCATGCCGGCCTATATCGATACCGGATTGAACATCGTGCATGTGGACGATGTCGCCGAGGGGCATGTGCTTGCGCTGGAAAAGGGCCGGATCGGCCAGCGCTATGTGCTGGGCGGCGAGAACATGTCGCTGAAGGATATCCTGGGACTTGTGGCTGATGTCGTGCATCGCCGCCCGCCGTTTATCCGCCTGCCCGAGGCTGTTGTCTGGCCCGCGGCGTTCCTTATGGAAAAGCTGGCGGGTGTCACCGGGATCGCGCCAATGATGACCCGCGATCACTTGAAGATGGCGCGTAAGAAGATGTTCTATTCGTCGGCCAAGGCGATGTCCGAACTCGGTTACAGCCCGCGGCCGGTTAGACTGGCGGTCGAGGATGCCGTGGCCTGGTTCAGAAGCAATGGAATGTTGCGCGAATGACCTTCCTGGCGGTTCTGTCCGTGTTGATCTGGCTCTATCTGCTTTTCGCCCACGGCAAGTTCTGGCAGGCCGGGCCGGTGCTGCCGGTGACCTACCCTGCCGCCACGCCCCCGGTTGCGATCGTCGTGCCGGCCCGCGATGAAGCCCCAATGATCGAGGCGACGCTGCGATCGTTGCTGGCGCAGGACTATGGTGGCCCGCTTCGGGTGATCCTGACGGACGACAATAGCACCGACGGCACCGGCGACATCGCGCGTGCGATCGGCGATTCGCGGTTGACGGTGATCGTTGGCGCGCCCCGGCCAGCCGGCTGGAGCGGTAAGCTTTGGGCGGTCTCGCAAGGGGTGGCGGAGGCAGGCGATGCCGAGTTGGTCCTCCTGACCGACGCCGATATCGTTCACGATCCGGCGCATGTATCATCGCTCGTTTCGCGAATCGAGCGGTTTAATCTTGATATGGTTTCGGAAATGGTCAGACTTGCCTGCGATAGCTGGGCGGAGCGGGCGCTTGTTCCAGCCTTCGTTTTCTTCTTTCAGTTGCTTTATCCCTTTGCATGGGTCAACGACGGGCTGAAAGCCACGGCCGCGGCGGCCGGTGGGACGATTTTGATCAGGCAGCGGGCCTTGCGACGGATAGGCGGTATTGAAAGCGTGAGAGGGGCTTTGATTGACGATGTCGCCTTGGCCGCGGCGGTCAAGAAAGGCGGACGGATCTGGCTTGGTCATTCCGACCTCGCCCGGTCGGTGCGGCCCTATCCGTCAGTGGCCGATATCTGGCGCATGATTGCGCGGACCGCCTTTGTGCAGCTTCGTTACTCCTTTGCCTTGCTGGTGGCGACCACGTTCGGGATGGCGTTGGTCTGGCTGCTGCCGCCGGCGATGGCGCTGTTCGGACACGGCATGGTGTTCTGGTGCGGCGTGGCCGGCTGGCTGATGCTGGCAGGGTCTTATATGCCCACATTAGGTCGGTTCGGGCGCTCTTGGTTATGGGCCCCGGTCCTGCCATTGATCGCCACCTTCTATTTGGCGGCTACGATCGGGTCGGCAGCCAATCACTATCTGGGCCGGGGGGTGGCCTGGAAAGGCAGAGCCTATCAAGGAGCCGGCTGATGAGTGACACGGTGCTTGATAATGTAGAGACCTGGTCGGGCAAGGGCCGCGGGGATGAAAACTTCCCCGTGGGATCCAAACTGATCGCCGCCAAATTCCGCGATCCGATTCACCGCTACTACACGTTCGCGCGCAATGCTGACGACGTCGCCGATTCGCCGACGCTTTCTCCCAGGGACAAGCTGATGCGACTTGGGGTGATGGAGGATGTGCTGCTGGGGCGCCGCTCCACCGGATCGCCGAGCGCGTTGGCGTTGCGAGAGAGCCTGGCGAAGACCGGCGTGACGCCGAAGCATGCCACGGACCTGCTTGTTGCGTTTCGGCAGGATGCGGTGAAATCGCGCTACGCAACGATCGATGAGCTTTACAGCTACTGTCACTACTCTGCCGTGCCAGTCGGGCGTTACGTGCTGGATCTGCATGGCGAGAACCACACGTGCTATTCGCCATCGGATGCACTGTGCACGTCGTTGCAAATCCTGAACCATATCCAGGACTGCGTGAAGGATCTAAAAGAGCTTGACCGCTGCTATCTGCCGCAGGCGGTGCTGGACCATTTCGGCGCGACTGTGGATGATCTGCGGCGGCCGGCGGAAACCCCGGCGATGCGGCGGGTCTTCGTCACCTTGCTGGATCGGGTTGACCGCATGAACCACGCGGCGTCCGAATTGCCCGAAATTGTCCGCAACAGGCGTCTTCGTATCGAAATCGGTATCATACACGGACTTTCCCAAAGATTGGCTCGGCGTCTCGTCTATAACGATCCAATCTCGACGCGGGTGAAGCTGCGTAAAAGCGATGCGGTGATCGCCATACTTAAATCGGCGTATTACCTGGTATGAGGCGCTCGGCCACGCCGCTTGGCGCTGCCCCGGCCGACCTGGACGCGGTCGAAACGATCGTGCGCGCGGCGGGCACTTCTTTCTACCATGGCATGCGCGTGCTGCCGCCCGACCGGCGGCATGCGATGTATGCAATTTACGCTTTTTGCCGAATTGTCGACGATATCGCCGATGAGGCAGGATCGTTGCCGGAGAAACGCCAAGGTCTGGCTGCGTGGCGAAGTAATATCGCCGAGCTTTACCACGGCGGTACCGAAGGGCCGGTCACGCGGGTACTGGCGCTGGCAATAGAAAAATTCCAGTTGCGGCAAGCGGATTTCATCGCCGTCATCGACGGCATGGAAACCGATGCCGAAACGGTGGTCGTTGCGCCACCGATGGCGGAACTCGATCTTTATTGCGATCGTGTTGCATCCGCGGTGGGGCGTTTGTCTGTCCGGACGTTTGGCGATGCCTCGCCGGCCGCCGACGATGTCGCTCACGCGTTGGGGCGGGCCTTGCAACTGACGAATATCCTGCGTGACATCAAGGAAGACGCGGATCGGGGACGTATCTATCTGCCTGCGGAATATCTGCATGAAGCCGGTGTCCCCGCCGATCCGGTCGCGATCCTTACGGCGCCAGGGCTGCCCACGGTATGCGATCGGCTGGCAGTGCTGGCACATCGTTATTTCCGCGATGCGGCCAATTCCATGGATCGCTGCGACCGAACCGCCATGAAGCCGGCCCGTCTGATGGGGGCGACCTATGACGCGATCCTGACGGTTCTGGAACGTCGGGGGTGGAATCGGCTGGAGGAGCGGGTCAGCCTCCCAAAGTGGAAAAAATTGTGGCTGGCATGCCGCTATGGGTTGTTTTAACGCAGCAGTCGTGCAAGCGGGCTTGAATTAACTTGATTTTAATCGCCTGACCGATGCATAATGTTGTCAGTCGATTAGGGCACGACCTTCGCCCCGACTGTTAACCCGTTGCTGCCCTCTCACCCCACCCCGGAGCATACGCTCGTGATTACCTCCATCAAGCGCCTGATCGCCGGCCTGGCTTTCGTCCTGCCGGTTGCCGCCCTGGTTACGTCCCCGGTCATGGCCGCGAGCCAGACGAAGGCGAAACATCATCATGCGTCGGTCCACAAGGCCAGCACGCACAAGTCCCACGCCAAGAAGGCCGCCGCGCCGGCCGCCAGCTAGGCGTTCGCCGCTATTGACTTCACGCCCCCTCCGCGCTGGCGGCAGGGGGCGTTTTTATTTGGCGTTTGCTTCCAGCAAGGTTCTTAAAGCCGCCAGCACCCTGGCGGGCGTGGGCGGGCAGCCACCAACCGTCAGGTCCACCGGGACGCAGTTGCCGGTTCCGCCCAGGACCGCATAGCTGCCTTTGAACACCCCACCGTCCACCGCGCAATCGCCCACCGAGACAACCCATTTCGGCTCTGGCGCCGAGTCCCAGGCTTGCTCCAGCGCGACCTTCAGGTTGCGCGTCAGTGGCCCGGTGACCAGAAGAACATCCGCCTGGCGTGGGCTCTCGACAAAGCGCAGGCCGAAGCGTTCCAGATCGTAAAAGGTGTTTTGCAGAGCGCGCAGTTCAAGTTCACACCCGTTGCAGCTTCCGGTGTTGATGTGGCGGATCGCCAGCGCGCGGCCCAGGTGGGCTTGCGATGCGGCTTCAAGCCGGGCGGCCAGGGTGGCGGTGGTTTCGGGGTCGATTGGTTCGGGCGGATCTGGGTTGGGCATTGTCATATGTCCGGTTGGCGGGGCGAAGGGTTCATGACGGACCAGGCGGACCTTCGTTCGGATTGACACCGAACCCTGTTCCGCAATCGACATATCGGGCGGCGGCCGTCACAGATCCACCCCCGATGCAGGCAAGGCCAGGGATGCCCTGACCAGATCGACGTCCTCTGCTTCCACCCGACGCAGCGCGCGTTCCGCGAGCGGCCACTGCGCCCAGCCCGGATCGCGGGCGAACACGGCGGCAATTTGGCCGTGATCCAGCCGCAGCCAATGCCAGACATCGCCGCGGCTGGATTCCGCGCAGCCGATGCCCTCGCCACTGGCTTGGGGCAGCGCGGCCGTCGTGGGACCAGACGGCAGCAGATCCAGAGTCAGTCCGATCAGCCGCAGGCTCTCCTCGATTTCGAGTAGCCGCAGGTGCTGGCGGGCGGCGGCATCCCCGTCGCGGAGGACCGCCACGCGGGGCAGCAGGCTGCCGTAGCCGGGCGCGAAATGGGTGCGCACATCGAAGGCGTGGCCCGCCGCGCGTCCGGCGATTCCGCTTGTTGCGCCCGGGGTTCGTCCAAGACCGAGCAGTCGGGAGGATAAAGCGGGGCCGTCGTGCAGGCGGCGAAGGGCGGGAATTTCCGAGGCGATGGCGCCCAACGCGCGCAGGATCGTTTCTGGTCCATTTTCGGCGATATCGGCGGCGACCCCACCTGGCACCACGCAGTCCATCATCAGGCGATGGCCAAACGCGGCGGCCGTGGCGCGCAGCAGGATTTCCCGCAGGGTCCCGCATTTCGTCCGAACCGTGCCCGCTTCGGCCAGGCGGGCCACTTCGGTCAGGTTATCGAGGTGGACGGCGATCCGCTCGATCTCCATCATTACCATCCGCAGTCCGATCGCGCGTTGCGGCACTTCGACGTCCATCGCCGATTCGGTTGCATGCGCAAACGCGACGGAGTGGGCGACGGTCGCGTCGGCGGCCAGGCGGGCGGCGAAGCGGGCGGCGGTGCGCGGAGATTTGCCGCGCATCATGGTAAGGGCGCCCTTGTGGGTGAAACCCAGCAGCGATTCGGCCTGACGGATATACGGACCATGAAGCGTCAGCCGCAGGTGGGCGGCTTCGTCCAGCCGGCCCCAGATCGGCCCGAGCGGGACAATCATGGCATCATCTTGTTCCGGACCCGTCAGCAGCGGTGGTCCGCCGGGTGGGCGGGTCTCGGGCCTTGTCGCCATCGGCGGTGACAATGGCCAGTTGCCGTGGTCGAGCCAGGGACGGAGGTCGGTGGCGCCGTCCGCGATATGGCCCCAAAGGTCATGGACCATCCGCTCATACAGGCTGGCGGACGGAATATGGGGCGAGAGGCCAGGGTAGCGGCCAGCCTCGACCGGGGTGGAAACCGGGACGATCCGAAGGGCCTCGGGGTCCAGGAAGAGGGCATGCGCCTGGACTGTGTCGGCCCAGTGCGCGAGCAACGTCCACGCCTCGGCGGGCGCGGCCTGTGCGAGAGCGGTCCAGTCGGCGTGCGGCAGGATATGACGCAGCCACGGACGGCAGACCTCGGCCGCCGCGGAACGAATGATGTCGGTAGCGGAGATCATCCCTGGCCTGTCGTCAGCAGGTGCCACCAGTGCACCAGGCCGTCCGGGGCGAAATACCCGGCGAGGAGCGCCAGACCGAGCGGTAGCCAGGCGGGGGAGGGAGAAAGGCTGACAGCGAAGGGACGAATCGCGAGAAGGACCGGAACGAAAGCCGCGCCGATCGGTAGCAGAAGCCAGGCATGGTGGTCCGCCAGAGCGAGGGTAATCAGGACAAGGCCGGGGAAGACGCCCAGCGGGGGTACTCCGGCAAGGGCGACGGTGGACATTGCAGCGGTCGGTTGGTTGGTAAGCCGCGTGGCGGCGCGGGTCAGGATTAAAAGCGTCAGCAGCACGAGGGCGGCAAACCGCCCGTCAGGTGTGCCGAGGCAAAGGGCGACGGCGGCGATGCTGGTTTGGATGAGCTGTAGCAATGCGATGCTCCGGCGCCGGCTGAGTTCGACAACACAGGCGGCAAGGGCGGCGAGGGCGATGGTAAGACCCAGCGCGGTGGCGGCTGGAGGCCAGGGCGCCTGGATCACGAGACGCAGCAGCAGGATGGCCAGCGGGACGGCGAGCTCCGGGACGGCCGCGGCGATGGCGACGATGCCGGCGAAGAGGCAGAAATATCCCAGGATCGTGGGTTGTGCGGCAATCAGCGGCAGGCCGAACAGCAAAACGCCGGCGCCCACGAAAGCCAGAACCGCGCCGTCCAGCCGCCGGTTCAGGACGGGCAAGAAATGCGTCCCAATCGCCGCCAGGACAGCGAGCCAGGTCGCAACCGGTTGAGAGGAACAGGCGGCGAGGACAACAAATGTGCTCGTGAGAAGTGCCAGGACCCGGGTCAACGGCGCCAAAGCGGCTTTGTTTCTTCGGGCGTAAGACTGGAACACCGCGTCCAGGCCAAGCAGCGGTGCGAACGCGGAGGAAAGAGGAGCCAGTGGCACCAGCACAGCGGCGGCAAGCACCGCCATCGATGCAGCAAGGTCGAGATAGGGCAGCCAGCCTCGCGCGACCAGCCAACGCCTCGGCGGATGGCTCGGACGCTGGCGGTTGTAGTGACGGTGAAGCACGAGACCGACGCCGAACGGGAGTGGCAACGCGCAACATGCCCCAACGAGAAGCGGACTGATGCTGGCGGTGAAACAACCTGCCAACACGATCCCGTTCTGCATCCCCACCAGCGCCATCACCCGCATCCACGCGCTCCGGCGGGTGGCGGCGAGGAGAACCCCCAGCAGCAGGACGGACAGCGGCAGGGCAAGAATCCCCTGTGACTGACACAGCACCGTCAGGATCGCCGCGGCAGCCATGGCAGGCTTCATCCCGCCGATGGGCAGAGTCCGTGGCGGTGGCGCGATGAGGCGGCCAGGGACGAACCAAACCAAGGCGGCAAGCAGTAAAGGGGGAAGGGCCAGCAGCGGCTGGTGGACCGCGATCGCCGCGCCGGCCGTCGCCGCCGACTGAATGGCCAGCAGGATCGCCGCCGCGGGGACCTGCCGGATACCAAGCAGGGCGAACCCCATCACCAGAGCCAATCCTGGCATCGCCTGGGCGAGTGCGGTCATGCCATCCCCGCACTGGCCAGGACCATGATCACGGCAAGCAGGGCGAGCAGAGCGGCAACCCCGAAGACCCCGGGCAGGCTATGCCGAGGGATACGGCCGAACAGAGCCGATAACGCGGCCAGCGCCAGCACGATGGCGATCAGCTTCACCAACCAAACACCAAGTCCGATCAGCCAGGCCAGCGGTCCGCTATCCGCCGAGGCAATTCCGACGGGCAGGAAAATCCCGCCGATCAGATCGATCCATGTCAGCCGCCGTAGCCATCCGGCCGCCAGCGCCAGCGCAAGCTCGATGCCGCCCAGGCTGTCGTCCGGTAGCGCGGTGTCGGTGACCAGAATTGTCCCAAGGGCGATGAGCGCGATCAACGACGCGGCCGCGGGCATCAGCATGCCCTCCCGCTGCTGGGCGATCATGGAATCGAGATTGAGCGTTCCCGCCATCAACGCCACGGCCAACACCGACAGCATCGCCGCCGGCTCCACGATGACGGCAAGGGCACTGGCGCTTTGCTGCCGAAGCCCCGATCGGCCCCCGCCCGAATCCAGCGTCGCCAGAGCCGTTGTCGCCCGGGCGAGGGCCAGCAGGGAGACAATCACCACCACATCGGCCACTGGGGACAGGGTGGTGAACAGGGCAAACGACGGCACCAGGATGGCCGCCGTCAGGGTCACGCCGAAGCCGATCGCCGGGGCGACATGCGAAACCGCCGAGGTGCTTTCGAGCATCGCCGGGGTTTTGCGGGACAGACGTATCAACTCCCGCCAAGGCAGCGGAATGGGCGGTCCTGACTGGCCGTTGAGCCTGGCTTCCAGCCAGCCGGTGACACCGGCCAGCGTCGGCGCCGCAGCCAGGATCAGCAGGATATGGAGGACTTGCGCGACGAACGGCAGGACGATGCTCATCCGCTGACCCCAATGGCCAGCAGCAATACCGCGAAGGCAATCAGGATCAGCCAGGGGCCGCTTATCTTTGGAAGCGGCGGAAGGTTCGGAAGCCGGACCCGGGTCGGTATCCGCGGGCGGGGCAGGTCGGGCAGGAAGCCCGCGCCAGCGGATTGGGCGGACGGTTCGCCGAACGGGAGACCGATCTCGGGCGGGAAACCATCCAGCCATGGACCGGCGATTTTTGCCTCCCGCCGTGCCCGCTTGGGCAGCACCATCGCGCCGGTGGTCGTCAAGGCCGCCAGAGCGATGATCACCAGGACCGTATAACCGGGCGAACCGGCCGGTGCTGACGGGAGTGCGGTTCCAAGCAAGTCGTGGGCGGCGGGTTCCGCCAGCAGCCAGAGTATCTGGTTCGGCAGGATACCGGCCAGGATCGACGCGCCGGCAAGGGTCAGCAGGATGCTGCGAACCGTTGACGCGGTTTCCCGAGCGCCCGCCCCGCGCGGGGTTCGTGGGCGGCCGAGAATGGCGATACCGGCGATCCGGATGGAGGCCGTCGTCGCCAGTGCCGCGGTCAGGGCCAGGGATGCGGCGAGCAGGGCCAGGGGAAGTTGCGAAATCAGGCCTCCGGTGCGGGGGGCTGACAGAATCGACTGGAACGAAAGCCACATGCCGAAGAAGCCGAGACCGGGCGGCAGCGCGGACAGGGCTAATAACCCGGCGGACAATGCCGCGGACGTTCCCGGCATAAGGTGGATCAAACCGCCGAGACGGGCGAGTCGGAACGTGCCGGCGCCGGCACCGATCGCATGGGCGGCGAGGACCGTCAGCGTACCGGCGAGGGCTGATCCGATGATGGCCAGGAAGGTCGCATTCAGTGCGAAGCTGGCGGCGGCCGGAAGGTCGGCGGCTCTTGCGATCAGAAAAAGGCCGATGCTGGCGGTAGAAAGGCCCGACTGGCGGCCGATAAGAGCATTGGCCGCGGTGTCGATATCGGGGGCCGCCGCGGCGCGCCACGCTTGAACGGCGGCAACGATGCATCCGCCAAGCAGCGGGATGAAGCCGCACCAGGGTTGGATGGCCGTCGCTGACAGGTCGGCCGTCAGGCGGAGCAGAAGGTAGGAACCAAGCGGGACCGCCAGGCCGGCGGTCAGCGTGTCGGTGGTCCAACTGTGTTTGATCGAGCGCGGCCAGAGCATCGTGGCTATCGCGGTGACGGTCAGGATCAGGGTAGCGGCGGCACGCAGCGGATCGGCCGGCGCCGTGCGGATCGCGTCGAAACGCGGCGGGTAACCGGGTGGGGTCAGAAGACACACCGCGGCCAGGATCATGAACGGGGCGGCGATGGCGCGTGGGCAGATCGACGCGGAGATCGTGGCGAGACCCAACGTCAGGACCATTCCGTCGGCCGCGAGCAAAGCCAGCGCGGTACCGCCGATAGAGAATGCCGTGGTGCGGATGCCGTCCGATCGTGGAACCTGCGTGCCGGCAGCCTGGAACGCGGCGATGGCGGTTCCAATCAGGAAAGTCAGTATGAGGAAGGCCAGCGATAGTGGGTCGAGTGCGAAATGAAGCGACAGGCCAGGCGGCCCAAGCGGCAGTGTCAGGACAACGGTTTCAGCTCGGGTGATCAGCGGCGGAAGGCACAGCAACGCGCCGAGGCCGCAGAACATGGTCGTCAGGAAGCTGCCCGACGTCCCGGGCAACCGGGTGGTTAGCGTGCCCAGCGTCAGCAGGGCAACGGACGTCACGATAAGGAACAGGAGGATCGGGTCGCTCACCACGGGCAGCGTATCACCGGGCGGTGGATTCGTGATGGGAGATTGGGTGACGAACTCGGGACGGCGTTTCGCCTCCCCATGACCATCAAGGGGTATTGATATAGGATCACGGTAACACCGGCTCCGGGGGAGGGATTTTCAATGACATTGCGGTTTCGGGCTGCCGTGCTGGGCGCGCCGGGCGAGCGGCTTCGGGTTGAAACGGTGGAGGCGGAACAGCCCCGAACCGGCGAGGTGTTGGTCAAGATCGGCGCCGCCGGGTTGTGCCACACCGATCTGGAGGTAATCGAAGGACAACTGGTCTATCCGATGCCGATCGTGCTGGGGCACGAGGCAGCCGGGACCATCGCGGCGGTGGGGCCTGGAGTCGATCGGGGGCGGGTGGGCGAGCGTGTAGTGCTGTCCTGGAACCCTCATTGCGGCCGGTGTTTCCATTGCGAACGCGGGCAGCCGATCCTGTGCGACAAATACGTCTCTCAGGGGCCGGCGGCGGTGACGTTCGAGGGCTCGACCCGGCTGAGCCTTGGTGGCGTGCCGGTGCGGACGATGATGCACATCGCCGGGTTCGCTGAATACGCAATCGTAACCGATGCCTGCGCGGTGGCAATTCCGGCGGCGATGCCGCTGGACCGTGCGTGTCTGCTGGGCTGCGGTGTATTGACGGGTGTCGGCGCGGCCACCCGGATCGCCGGGCTGCGCTATGGCGATACCGCGATGGTTATCGGCTGTGGGGCCGTGGGGTTGTCGGCGGTGCAGGGTGCGAGGCTGGCGGGGGCGTCTCGGATCATCGCCATCGATCTGAACGACGCCAAGCTGGCGATGGCCAGGGAGGTTGGAGCGACCCATACAGTGAACGCCCGCGATGCCGATCCGGTGGCCGAGGTGCAGGCCCTGACCGGTGGGCGTGGCGCGGATTGCGTGCTGGAAGCGGCGGGAAACGAGACGTCATTCCGGTTGTCCGTGGAAGCCTGCCGCACCGGTGGTGAGATCGTCTGGCTGGGCAAGGTCGGCGTGAACCAGGATGTTTCATTCCGCTGGGGTTCTTTGATGGGTGAGAAACGGATCACCCGGTCCAGTTACGGCGGCGCCCGGACGGCGACGGATTTTCCGGCCCTGGCGCGGTCCTACCTGCGCGGGGACCTGAAACTCGACAGGTTGATCACGCACCGAATCGGGCTGGACGAGATCAATCGTGGATTCGACGATCTGAGGGCAGGGCGGTCGATCCGTTCGGTCATCATGTTCGGAGACGCGTTATGAAGACCTATGAAGGCGAGCGGACCCTGCGAGGGATCAAGGTGACGGTCGATGGGGCACCGCTGCCGCCCCGGTTCGATATACAGGTATTCAACAAAACCGGCTTCGAATGGACCTATGACGGGCCGGGGCCGCGCCAATTGGCACTGGCCTTGCTGGCGGATCACCTTGGCGACGACGCAAAAGCCCTGGCCCTCAGCGAGGGATTCATGCGGCATCTTGTCGCCTACCTGGATAACGCCTGGCTTTTGACGTCGGCGGATCTCAATGAGGTGCTGGCGGAAATGGGGGGCGTTTAGCCCTTCCGAGCTTCCGCGACGACTCGTTGTAACTCCTGCAAGTCCACCGCGCCCGGGATGAGTTCATTACCCACGACCAGTGCCGGGGTTCCCTGGATGCCGAGTTCATGCGCGAGTTTCAAGTTGGCATCGATCCTGGCCTGGGTGGCCGGGTCGGCCATGTCCTTCGTCATCTGCGGCCAATCCAGGCCTAAACCACGCGCGGCTGCCTCGATCTGCGGCAACGTCGTGTCCCGAGGCAGTTTCATCACCGCCTCCCGCATTTTGGCATAAGCATTTTGCTTCTGTGCCGCCAGCAGGGCTTTGGTGCCGAGAACACTCGCCGGCCCGAGAATCGGCAGGTCCTTATAAACCAGCCGCACCTTGCGGTCCTTGGCCAGGAAGCTGTCCATCACCGGCTCCAGCTTGCGGCAGTACGGGCAACGTGTGTCGAAAAACTCGACGATCGTCACGTCGCCCTTTGCATCGCCCACCGCCGGATCGGCCGGAGTCACCAACTGGGCCTGCGCGATGGCCGCCCGCGACGCGGCCTGTGACCGCTCGCTCTCATCCGCCTGCAGCGCCACGACCGCATCGCGCAGGATAGACGGGTCCTGTTTCAGCGCATCGCGCACGATCGCCACGACCTCTGCCCGTTGCGCCGGCGTGAACTCCGCGGCGGTGGCGGTGCCGAGTCCCGGCAGCATCAGGCATAAAGCAAGCAGCACGCGGATCATCAGTATCCCTCTCGACGGCATCGACCGGTTAAGCTCTGGAATGGCGGCCAAGGCAAGTCAAACCAGCGGATGGTTGCCGCTGATGCGGAAGCCGTCTATGGCACCGTCCTCGAACGGCGAGACGCGGCGCCGAGAACCCAGAATGATTGGCGAACCCGGTGACTGGCGAGACCGACACGATGACCGACCTGCATCAATCAACGACCCGCGGCGCGCGCCGGCGTGCCGCCAGGGCTGCCTTGGCTTTTATGGTCTTGCTGCAAGGCTGCTCCACCGCCGACAAGGTTTCCGATGCGCTGATGGGAACCGGACCGGTCCCCGGGCAGCAGGGCTACGTCACTGGTTTCCTGGGTGGCGTTGTCGCCGATGAACCGCGCGCTGTGCTCGCCGGACGAGAAATGCTTTCCGCGGGCGGCACCGCCGCCGACGCCGCGGCCGCTGTCGCGCTGACGTTGGCCGTGACGCTTCCGTCCCGTGCCGGCCTCGGCGGCGGCGGGGCGTGCATCGCCTATTTCCCTGACCAGAAATCGCCCAATCAAGGCGTGCCCGAAGCGGTGATGTTCACCCCGCGGGCACCGGCCGCGTCCGGTGCCAACGCGGATCGCCCCGCGGCGGTGCCGATGATGGCGCGCGGCATTTTCCTGCTGCATGCCCGTTACGGATCGTTGCCGTTCGAGGGCATGTTGGCATCCGCCGAACAGCTCGCTCGCTTCGGCGTGCCGACCTCACGCGCCCTGGCCAAGGATCTTGCGCTTGTATCCGGCCCGCTGCTGGCCGACCCCGGCGCCCGATCGGTCTTCAGTCAGAACGGCACGGTGCTGACCGAGGGCCAGGCCCTGCGCCAATCGGACCTCGGCGGCACGCTGGCTCAACTGCGTGTCAGCGGCGTCGGCGACATGTATCAGGGTTCCTTGGCTCGGCGTATCGAGCAGGCGTCGTCGGTGATCGGCGGTCCGGTCCAGCTTTCGGACCTGCGGTCGGCGCTGCCAAAGCTGACCCCGGTACTGTCGCGCGACTTCCATAATGACAAGGTCGCGTTCCTTCCGCCGCCCGCCGATGGCGGGTTGGCGGCCGAGGCCGCTTTCGACGTCCTGGCGAACAATCCCACCGATATGGCCGCTGCCTCTGCCCACGCGCTGGCGGTGGTGGCACGTTATCGGGCAGGCGGTGTGACGCCGGCCGAGGCGCTGGCGACCAATGACGCCCCGCCCGCTGCGGTGGTGTATCCAGCCTCCACCGGTTTCGTGACAATGGACCGCGATGGCAACACCGTGGCCTGTGCGCTGACGATGGACAATCTGTTCGGCACCGGCCGGATCATGCCGGGCCTGGGTATTCTGGCCGCCGCATCGCCATCCGCCGTATCGCCGCCGCTGTTGTCGGCCGGGTTGGTATGGAACGACAATATCAAGGCGTTCCGCGCTGCCGCGAGTGGGTCTGGCCAGGATGGCGCCCCGCTCGCGGTCGCCGCCGCGTTGATGGACACCCTGAAGACAAAGCGCCCGATGAGCGCGCCGGTTCCGGAGCCCGGCCGAGCCAATGTGATCGCTTGCGGCGAGTATCTGCCACGCGAGAACGGGTCTTGCGGCTGGGCGAACGACCCAAGGGGCTATGGCTTGGCCATGGGGGCAAACTGATCGCACCTTCCGTCGTCATGGCTTGGCCTGATATAGGCGTGGGAGCCCGGCGCCGCCTGGCCTACCTGATCCACACCCCGTCGCGGATGTAACATCATGGTCCTGAAAATCGGCAAGGGCGCCTCAGCCCCCCCTTTTATCGTGATGGACGTGATTGCCGCGGCAAACGCCCGCCAGGCCGAACTGGCCCCCGGGGCGCCGCACATCATCCGCATGGAAGTCGGCCAGCCGGGCACCGGGGCGCCGGCCGGTGCCGTGGCCGCGGCACAGGCCGCCCTGCGCTCCGGCCACCCGCTTGGCTATACCGAGGCGTTCGGCCTCCGGTCGCTGCGCCATCGCATCGCGGCCCACGCCAAGGATTGGTACGGCATCGAACCGCCGATCGAACGCATCGCCGTCACCGTGGGCGCTTCCGGGGCATTTCCGCTGGCGTTCCTGGCCGCGTTCGACCCCGGCGATCGTATCGCGATGGCCGCACCCTTCTATCCGCCCTACGTTAATATCCTGACCGCGTTGGGCATGGTTCCCGTGATCATGGAGGCCGGCCCCGAAACCCGCTTTCAGCCCAGCATCGCGATGCTGGAGGCGCTAGACCCGCGTCCCGACGGCCTGATCGTCGCCAGCCCGTGCAACCCCGCCGGCACTATGCTGCATCGCGACGAACTTGCTGCCATCGCGGTCTGGTGCGACCGCAACGGCGTGCGCCTGATCAGCGACGAGATCTACCACGGCCTGAACTATGACAGCCCGATCGCCTCGGCCGCCGAGTTCAGCGACAGCGCCGTGGTAGTCAACAGTTTCAGCAAATATTTCTCCATGACCGGTTGGCGCATCGGCTGGCTCGTCCTACCGGCGGACCTCGCTCGGCCTGTTGAGTGCCTGGCGCAAAACCTGTTCATCAGCGCCCCCTATATCGCCCAGGTTGCCGCCGAGGCCGCGTTCGACTGCCACGACGAACTGCGGGCCAATATCGCCCGCTACCGGCGGTCGCGGGACCATCTGCTGGAGGCATTGCCGAAGGCTGGGTTCTCGCGCCTGTCGCCGGCCGAGGGCGCGTTCTATCTGTTCGCGGATATCGGCGACCGTTCGAACGACAGCGCCGCGTTCTGCGCCCGCATGCTGCGGGAGGTTGGCGTGGCGGTCAGCCCTGGCGTGGACTTCGATCGCGGCCGGGGCAACAGGTTCGTTCGCTTCAGCTATTGCGGGCCCGAGGACGATATGCGCGCGGCCGCGGAGCGGCTGACGCACTGGCAGTAGAGCGGCGGATCGTCCGGAATGCCGGAAACCTGGACAAGACGCCGGTTTTTCCTGGCTGGCGCCCTGCCGTTAGCGAGCCGCTCGGCGCTGGCGCAAGGTTCCACCTTCGCCCGCAAATTGGCGGGTATTGAAGGCGCAATCGCGGGCCGCCTGGGGGTTGCGGTCCGAGAGATCGGCACCGGCCGCCATTATGGGTACCGGGCGGACGAACGCTTTCCGTTGTGCAGCACGTTCAAAGTGCTCGCCTGCGCGGCCGTGCTGAAACGTGTGGATGGCGGGCAGGAGGACCTGAACCGCCGCATCCGATTTGGCCCCGGCGATTTGGTGACCTACTCCCCGGTCACGAAAGACCACGTCGGTGGTGACGGCATGACCCTTGGCGCGTTGTGCACGGCGGCCATGACGCAAAGCGACAATACGGCCGGCAACCTTATCCTCGCGAGCCTTGGCGGCCCCGGCGCGGTCACCGCGTTCGCCCGCTCGATCGGCGATCAGGTCACCCGGCTCGATCGAACGGAACCGGACTTGAACACAGCGATACCCGGCGATCCGCACGACACGACGACGCCGGGGGCCATGGCCGCCGATCTGGGCAGGTTGGTTACCGAAGGCTGCCTGTCGCGGAACTCTCGCCACCAGTTGGTAACGTGGCTGATAAGCAATCAGACCGGCGGAGCAAAACTGCGGGCCGGCGTGCCGGCCGGATGGCGGGTCGGTGACAAGACCGGCGGCGGCGCGTGGGGCACGACGAACGACGTTGCGGTGATCTGGCCGCCGCCGCGGGATCCCTTTGTTGTCTGCGTGTATTTGACCGAAACCAAAGCGTCGTTCGACGCGCGCAACGCGACAATCGCGGCCGTTGGACGCGCCGTCGCCGAGGCCGGTTTTAACGGGCCGTTCCCAGGCTGACCGACAATCCCCGACCCATCATCAGCCCGAGTTCCCCTGGCCGGTCGCTGAACTCTTTCATCGTCCGGTACGGCACCGCCGTAACGGCGGCGATGTAATTCAGCTTCTGCGCCACGCCCAGTACACTGAACCGTCCCGCCTTCGGCTGCCGCTCATACAACCCGGCCACGGTCTGCAATGTTCGGATTGGAATGACCGCCAGAACCTTTCGGTGTTCGGGCGTAATGTCGGCTTCCGTCAGCAGCCGTGCGGGGGTCGTTCCTTCCGCCACGGCCGGGCTTTTCCCCGCCGGGGGCGACGTCGTCAGTTCGTCACTGCGAAAATCCATCTCCACGCCATTCGGTAGGATGAAATAAACGGTGTCGTCCTCGCATGCGACAACCTTGCCGCTGTGCTTACCGGACCTGTGATAGACTGTTTGTCCAACCGAAAACTTCGGCATCCTGTCCTCCGTGACGGTCGATATCCGACACGGAGGACACTAGCGGAAACGAGAGTGTCGCGACACGACTTCCGCGTCCCTGCTTAAGCCGGCGCCCGCATCCCGTCGGCGACGATCTCGCGCAGCTTTGCGTGCAGGTGTGTGTTGCCGGCGACGATGTTGCCGGTTTCCAGCGGGTTGCCGGTTCCGACATCGGTCGCGTAACCGCCGGCCTCACGCACCAGCAATTCGCCCGCGGCGATGTCCCAGGGCTTGATCCCCAGTTCCCAGTATCCGTCGAAGCGACCATGCGCGACCCAGGCGAGATCCAGCGCCGCGGCGCCAAACCGCCTGATGCCGGCGACCTGGGGCATCAGCATCGGCAATGTCCGGCTGAACGCGCGTTGCCGCACCGACGATACCGCACCGAACGGAATGCCCGTGGCGAACACCGCCTCGGTGATTTCCCGCCGAGCGGAGACGCGCAGGCGGCGTTCGTTCATGAAGGCGCCGGTGCCTTTTTCGGCCCAGAACATCTCATCGACCGCCGGGGCATAGATCAGCCCGGCGTTGATTTCGGTTGTTCCGTCCTGCAACCGACGCTCCAGCGCGATGCTGATCGCCCAGTGGGGCATGCCGTGCAGGAAGTTGGTGGTTCCGTCCAGCGGATCCACGATCCAGCGCCACGTCCAGTTGTCGGAGCCGGACGCGCCGGACTCCTCCATCAGGAACGAATAGCCGGGACGGGCCTTGGTCAGTTCTTCCTTCAACGTCTGTTCGGCGCGCAGATCGGCCTGGGAGACGAAGTCGGACGGACCTTTCATGCTGACCTGCAGCTGCTCGACTTCAGCGAAGTCGCGCAGCAGCCGCTTCGACGCCTTTTGGGCGGCGTTGGCCATGACGGTCAGATGGGGGGAGAGACGAAAGGCCATCAGCCCTTCGCGCGTTCGACGTAGCTGGCGTCCTCGGTGCGGACAACGATACGCTCACCGGCTTCGATGAACGGCGGCACCATGGTCTTGACACCGTTGGACAGCTTGGCGGGCTTATAGGAGGAGGACGCGGTCTGGCCCTTCACCACCGGATCGGCTTCGACGATTTCCAGGATGACGCTGCTGGGCAGGTGGATGGCGACGGGTTCGCCTTCGACCAGATCGACCACCAGCTTCATCTGGTCCTGCAGGAAGGGGGCCGCGTCGCCCATCAGATCTGCGGGGACGTGCGCTTCTTCGTAGGTTTCCGGATCCATCAGCACGAGGTTGGTGCCGTCCATATAAGAGTATGTGTACTCTTTTTCCTCGGTCGTGAGGCGTTCGACCGTGTCGGCGGTGCGCCAGCGTTCATTGGTCTTGTTGCCGGTTTTCAGGTTGCGCATTTCAACCTGGATAAAGGCACCGCCTTTGCCGGGGGTGATGATCTGCTGTTTCAGCACCGTCCAGCGGTTGCCGTCATGCTCGATCACCTGGCCGGCGCGAATCAGGTTCGCCTGCTGCTTCATGGGGTTTGGTCCATCCGGTAGAATTGGAAAAGGTGCGGGCTTCTAGACCCTGGGCGGGCCGGGGGCAAGGTTTCGGATCAGCAGGCGATGACCTGGACGTGGCCGGCTTCGGCGTAGGCGATGATCTTGCGGTCGCCGGTGACGACCGGCATGCCAAGATGCCGAGCGGTGGCGACGATCAGGCGGTCCATCGGGTCGGCATGAAAGTCGCCGGGAAGATAGGACGCGTCGATCGCGACGGCGGGGTTGAGCGGGGCTTCCTTGATGCCGGGTCCGGCCATGAAGCGGGCAAACCAGGTCTTGGGGTCGGGAAGACACGCCACGGCCGGTTGCCGGCCTGGCCTGGGCCGGCTGAGGAGGCCAATTTCCCAGGCCGAGGCCGTTGACACGAACACACCATCGGTTGATCCGGCGTCGATTATGGCCGACATCGCGGCGGCGGGCAGCGGTGCGCCACTGGCCAGCCAAATGACCGCGCAGGTGTCGAGCAACACCGCCCTTGGTTCGGTCATCCGTGGAGATCGCCGTTTTCCGCGGTAAACGGTTCGTCCAGAATGGGCGCGGTGAGGTCCACATCATCGGCGATTATGACGGACCCGCGCATGAAGCCATGGATGTTCCGTACGGCGTCGGCAAGCTGGTCGGGCGGGGTCAGTACACCGACGGTCCGCCCCCGCTTGGTGATGATGACGCGATCCAACTCATGGTTCGCCAGGCGGTCGAGGATGTTCAGGCATGTGGCCTTGAACTCGGAGGCGCTGATGGTCTGGGTGGTGGGCATGGGGTGTCGACTGGTCATCTGTTGTGACTGGTCATGTAATGTGGTCATCTTGGGGTGGTCAAGGGTCGTGTTTCCGGGATTGGGCGTGTTGGGTGGCGGGGGAATTGGTGGAATAGGGGGTGGGGAGTCTAATGGGTGTCTCAAGAGCCGTGGTGTGGGATTTTGTGATGCCTTTTTGGAATTTGTGGGCGGTTGGGGGCGCTGGTTTGGAGGTTGGGGCGTAGGCAATCTTGTTGAACATTGTACGAGAAATATAGGAAAAATGTCAATGGTGGCTTCGCCGTCTCGGTGATCCAAGCAGATCCAAGCATTGCGGGGTTGGCCCATACAGCCGGACTGGCTTTGGGCCGAATACACACTTCTGTGGAAGTGAAACAACCAGACTCAAGGACGGTAGCCGTCCATGGCCCTAGGACCGCACCGTGCGGACCTCGCTGGGCATAGGAGGCGAAGGCCGGCGTTGGCCTGAGGCCGACTGCCGGCTTTCACGCTGTACTCATCAGAAACAGGCATGGCGCTCGCTGGCTAGGAAACACATCCCAGTCGCCGCCTCAGTACGACTCCAGGCGGATACCTGTAACGGGTTTGAGCGGAACGGAGCTTCGTTGTTGGAGGACAAGTTTGAAGATGCTGGCGACCAGACCAAGCATGTCGCCCAGCAAGGTCGTCGCCGAGATCGCGATCGTGGCGGGGGAATAGCTTGCCGGGAAGAGGAGGAGATATCCCGAGCCCAAAGCGATCACGAGCAATAAACCGATCCCTGCATAGCCCGCTGCCAGACGCAGCGTGAACCAGCGCGCGTCATGCGCCTTCGCCTGATCGAATGTCTCGCGCTCCTGGCGGAGTTGCTCGCGGGCGCGTGCATCTGTCATTCATCGGCATCCAGTGCTTCGCCCTCCGCGATCGAACGGGCGATGCGACGCTTTGAATCGTCTAATATCTCCTTGAACAGCCGATAGGCGGGTGACAGGCGCGAGAGTGTCGCGAGCACAGTGGACGCTTCGTCCTGTGCCTGGACATCGCGTCGCATTGGCTGGCCTGGCGCTCCAGACCAACTGCCTGACATGGCTGCCGCGCCAAGCTGGTGGATGGCGTCGTTGACCAGCTTGGCTTCGACTGCCTTGCACCGGTTGAGATAACGCTCGACAAAGTCACGATGCTCGAAAACGAAGCGATGGTTGCTCTTTCGCAGGAGACAGCCGATCCACCGAAGATCCTCGGCCATCGCCCGATCAAGCATCGTGTCGAGAAAATCGACCACGGGCTTGCTATTGAGCTTGAACATCACCGCGAAGACTTCGCCGATCTCATAGCGCGCCAAGCTGGATACGCCGTCGTGCTGCCTTAGCCAAACCCAGGTAAGCTCAAGAATTTCGCTCACGGCGGGCGACTCCTGGAGGGCAAGGTGGCCACGCCGATGCGGGTAACTAACGGCGCGAAAGTCCGCAGGCGCCCTCTCGCTGATGCCTAGATCAGCGCGGGCAAGCAAGCACTGCGCCAACAGAACCCCATGCCGCTTGGCAAGGGAGGTTAGCATTTCGCCTACCCAATGTCCTTCTATACGCGGCAGCGTCATCATCCGGTCGAGAAAGATGCGGGCATCCTCCTCGCGCAGAAGGTCAAGCAATTCCGACCGCCGAAGACAGAACAGCATACAGATATCCTGGAACAGATCAGGCGCTCGGTCGAACGCGACGACCAGTGCAAACGCGATCGTCGTCCGACCGTCCAGGTCCCGCCATGTTTGGAGCGCTTTGATCGCGCTCCGGGCGACGGCTGGATCCTGTGAGGCGAGTGCTTCGCGCAGCAACTCGGTATCGGCCGCAGACGGTTCGCGCGTGAGGCCGATTAAGCCGCGCGCGCATCCCGAGCGAATCATCGGCTCGGTCGATGCTAGCATTCGGGCGATCAAGGCGCGCCCCTCCTCCGGGCGACACTCCAGGAGCGTTCCAATCGCGATGCCCAGATAGTCGCGCGGGCGCGAATCCTGTTCAGTGAGTGAGCGGTTGACGATCTCGCGGCAAAAGGTGAAATCAGCAGCGATCAGCTTCTCAACAATTTGATGACCGGGAAATGAGGACATGCCGGCCGCCTCAACCGTTTGGCGATGCGCGAGAAATGCATCGCATAGCTTGCCCCGATCCGGAAATGCCGCGAGCAGTTCAGCGACGAAGCCGCCTACCCATTCATGGTTGTCTTTCCAATCAGTATACCGCACTTGGCCAACGAACGCATAATCGGCGCCTTCCGCGAGCGCCGCCCGGAAGCGGAAGTCGAGGCCCTGCGGGAGGCCGGCTAAGATACCGCGCACCTGTGCACCAAGCGCGCCGTCATCGAATCGGGCGTACCAGCCTAGCGACTTCGCCAAGCCGATCACCGTCGTCGGGACGAGTGTGCCGCCTTTGATCAGCGCCCCGACCCTTCCGATCGTCTGGCTGAACTCCGCCTTATAGTCGCGCAGCAACTCGTCGGGCGCTACGTCGCCGAGCAACCCGTGCGGTGGACTAACTGCATCGTTGAGAAGGAGCGCCGCCCGATAAGCGATCAGAGGGGTCTTGGCCTCAAGCTGCGCGATGATCCGATCGATCAGGCGCGCGCGCAGATGTGCCACCATCCTATAGTCGACGAAAAAGGGCGATATTGAGATTGCGCGCCCGATCGAGGTGGTCTTCATGCCGTCGCCGCTTAGGAGCGGCGCCAGCACGTCGAACGGTGTGTAGCGGCCACCCCACGCCCCCGGATCTTCAAGGAGCGCGAATCCAAAGTCGGCAACTTCCTTGATAAAGGCGAGCGGCTTGTGGAGATCATAGCCGATAAGTTCAGTGAGGGTCCGGATCGGATGGCTGGGATTCGGACTTAGGTCGCGATTATCATTTTGGCCCAGTTCCCAAAGCAGCCGCAGAGAATCATGGCGATGTCCGGGGCTGAACGCGACACGCCGCAGGATCGCGCTGAACTCGCGGAGCACGCGGCCCCGCTCAATTTGCGCCTGCACAAATTTGAGCGCCTGAGCCGGTTGATAGTAGGCGACTGCCAGGACCGCCTGGATGCGCGGGTCATATTCATGTTCAATGCCGCGCAGCGTCCGCCATATCGGCTCGAGGAGATCGCTCTCTGAAGGGTCCCCTTCCATCAGTCGCCAGTCCAAGCGGCCGAGATTGACCAATACCTGGGTCAGGCGATTAGCTTCGACTGCATCGGCTACAGCCAAAGCGACAGACGTAAGACGCCCGTCAGCGCCGATGCAGCTTTCTTCGATCAGAAAGTCACCAAGCAGGTCCGGCATTAGGCGGTAGAGTTGCCCACGTTTGTATATCACACCTCCGTCGACGAGCATCTTCAGTGCCCGGCTGACGTCGGCGACGGCAATCCCCGGACGGGTCGCACCTACTAGCTCAGCGATACGGCGATCATCAATATGGAAGGGCTGTATAATCGCCAGTGTCTCAAGTACAGCCCGCAGCAATGCTGTGTCGGCGGGCGTGCCAAGATGACCGGTGATAACGCGAGTGAAACGTGACAGGATAATCTGCCGCAATTCGCGCTCGCCGCGCGCCAACTCGGGGATGATACCTTCGCGGACGACGACTCGGGCCGCCATCGCCGCCACCAGCGGACTGTCGCTGGCGATGGCAAGAATTGCGTCCGCCCATTCAGGGTCTCCGCCGAACTCTTCCAGTACTTCGACGACGAGGGCTTGGAGCGCTTGCTTCTCAAGACGTTCAAGCCGCACTGTGGAAGGATCGACGATGCTATAAAGCGCAAGCTCGTTGCGGATGCGCTGCTCGGCATAAGGGCGCGCCGCGATCAGCAGGCGGGTCCTGTGGCGCTGATCTACAGCATATTCGGTCAGCAGTTTCAGACCTTCGCGATCATGGGCGTCGTCGACGACCAGGATCTTGCGGCCAGTACCTAGCGCCTCAAGGCTAACGGCATCGGGCTCCTGCGACGCGGAGAGAAAGCGGATCGCCGTCCCCTTGTTCTTGGCTGCGAAACGCTGAATCCCCTCCTTGAGGATGCGGGTCTTGCCGATACCACCGGGCCCGACGAGCAGCGTGAACGGCATATCATCCCGCCCGAGCGCTTCGACTAGCGCGACTATCTCTCCGTCACGTCCAACAAGCGACCAGTCGTGACTAAAGACCGCGCCCCGCCCTTTGAACGGCGCGAAATAGTCCTCGGGTGTGAGCCAGGGCCCCGGTTCGCTTCGGCCGAGAAGGGCCATCCGCTGTCCGCGGAAATAAATATCGACCAAGCGCTCCTGGCTCTCAAAGGGAAGCGAGCGAATTTTACGCGTCAGGTCCTGCTTGTCCCAAAGCGTCCAGTTGCGGTGGGCTTCGACCGCCTCGACCGCACCGGGACTTGCGATCTTGCTGAGGACTAAGAACGCGCGCTCCGCGTCGATGCAGTGATAGGCAATCGCTTTGTCAATCTCCGCCTTTCCGAAGCGCTCGACCCGCTTGCACTGAAAGCTCCATCTACGCCCGTCGGGAAATTGCGCAACGACGTCGGTGCCCTCCTGCTTGTGCCCGCGGCTCCCCTGAACCCTTACATCTGCGGTCGGCTGTAGCGCCTGGACGACATCGGCGACGAACTGCTCGAAGGTCGCCGGGTCAAGCGCGTCCACCGGAAATTGCGTCGAGAGACTGGCGCTGACCGGGTTGCCGTAGCCGGCGAGCTGCATGAGCGTTGCGACATCAACGTCTATTAGGGCGGCGAGCGCCGGAATCTGCGCAACCGTCGGCCGGTGCGTCCCTGCTTCCCAGCGGCTAACCGCCTGCTGCTTGAAGCCGAGTTCGGCTGCGAAAGCCGCCTGGGTCACGCCGAGCACGATGCGTCCCTCGACGATCTTCGCGGCGAGAGGGGCGTAATTCTGTCGGATTTCATTGGACTTCACCATTCGCACACATTAAATGAGTTCGATTAGTTATTCAACTCATAAAATGTGTGCGGTAATGCCGCAGCGTATAACCGAGGGCAGAAGCTTATCATAAGAAGGGCAGAAATGGCTCCCCGCTCGCCTACCATCACACGGGACATTCTCTGTTTCGGCGCGGTTCTCGTCGCGAGAACCGACCTCCACGCCATTCTCTCCCCTACAACCCGCCCTGGCGTTCCTGCTGTCGCTCCCGCACCTGGTCGTCGGTCAGGCGGGCGTCGTAGATCGACCTTGGCTCGATCGTGCGGGCGATCAGCGTCGCGGTCACCACGATGATCAGCAGCGGCAGGATCGCGGCCCGGGCGTAGCCTGTCAGCTCCATCATCAGCACCACCGCCGAGATCGGGCCTTGGGTAGACGCAGCCAGCATCGCGCCGGCTCCCAGCAGGGCGAACAGCCCGGGCGGGATGCCGGGAAAAACCCACGCCCACGGCAAACCCAGCGTGCCGCCCAGCAGCGCCTCCAGCGCCAGACTGGGTGTGAACAGCCCGCCCGGCGCGCCGCTGCCCAGGCACATCACCGTCGCCGCCGGGCGCAGGAACGCCAGCGCCAGCAGCAGGGGCACCGAAACCTGTCCGGTGAAGGACAGCTCGGCGATATCGCGTCCGTTGCCCAGCAATTGAGGCAACGGGATGGACGCCGCCCCCAGGATCGTCAGGGCAACCAAGGGCGCCAGCAGCCGCCGCCAGCCGCTGGGTTTGTGCCGGTCGGCCCAGGCCACCGAACGGACATAGACGACCGAGACCAGGCCGATCGCCATTCCGGCCGGCGAGGCCCGGGCGGCGCTGGAAATGCCTCCGTGAAAGGCCGGTATGTCGGCGTGTCGGGCAGGAATTCCCAGGACACCCCGGCGGCGGTTAGCGCCGTCAGCAGCGCCGGTCAGGACGATCGCGAACCAGAACCCCGCTGCGGTGCGCCGAACGAGGATGGGCGGGATCATGGCGGGTGTCTCCTGGGCGTGGGGCTGCTATAGCCCGCGGATGTCTGAAACCCCCTATTCCTATGACGTGATCATTCTGGGCGCCGGCGCGGCCGGGTTGATGTGTGCGATCCGCGCGGGCCAGCGCGGGCGGCGCGTGTTGGTGCTGGATCACGCGCCCCAGGCCGGGGTGAAGATCCTGATCAGCGGGGGAGGGCGGTGCAATTTCACCAACCTCGGCACCGTCCCGGATCGCTTCCTGTCGGAGAACCCGCATTTCTGCCGATCGGCGTTAAGCCGCTATAAGCCTGCGGATTTTGTCGCCCTGGTGCAAAGGCACGGCATCGCCTTCCACGAAAAGACCCTCGGGCAACTGTTCTGCGACGGATCCGCTCGGGATATCGTCGCCATGCTGCTGGCGGAGTGCGCGGCGGTGAGGGTGGATGTGCGGGTGAAGCACCGGATCCTGAATGTCAGCCGGCCGTCGGCGTTTCGGGTGGAGACGGACCAGGGGGCGTTCTCGGCCGACAGCCTTGTGGTGGCGACCGGCGGCATGTCGATCCCCAAAATGGGGTCCACTGGTTTCGCCTACGAACTCGCTCGGCAGTTCGGGTTGCGGTTGACCTCGGTTCGGCCGGGGCTGGTGCCGCTGACGTTCGGCGACGGGCTGCTGGAGATGATGTCGGGGTTGAGCGGGGTGTCGCTGGATAGTGCGGTATCAATCGGCAAGAGGTCGTTTCGCGAGGCGCTGCTGTTCACCCATCGCGGCCTTTCCGGTCCGGCGGTGCTACAGATTTCCTCATACTGGCGGCAGGGGGCGATCTCGCTGAACCTGCTGCCGGGCAGGGACGCGGGGGCATTTCTGCTGGAACGGAAGCAGGCGCGTCCGAAGGCCGGTCTCGCCAGCGTGCTGGCGGAGGTACTGCCGGCGCGGCTGGCCGCGGTTCTGGCCGGTTCGGTCGAGGCGCGGATGGCGGACGTGCCGAACCGGGTGCTGGCGGCGTTGGCCGAACGGTTGTCCGGGTGGGCGGTGGAACCGAACGGGACCGAGGGGTTCGCCAAGGCCGAAGTGACCCTCGGCGGGGTCGATACGCGCGATCTGTCGTCCAGGACGATGGCCGCGAACGACGTGCCGGGCTTGTTCGTTATCGGCGAGGCCGTGGATGTGACCGGTTGGCTCGGGGGATATAACTTCCAGTGGGCCTGGGCCAGCGGATGGTGCGCGGGGGAGGCGGTTTAAGCGCGGCAACGCCCTTTTGCATCCGGGGGCAACGTGGCCTCCTCGCAGGCCGAAATGTCGATATTTCTAAATTGCTTGGATCGAAAATCCACAAGGGAAGGAATCGGATTCACGATCATCGGCCGCCCACGGAGGGCGACACTGTATGCATTCCACGTATTTCTTATTATACCACGCGGTGAATTGACAAAATATCCCAAAAAATTTGTATTTATTAGAAATAAAATCCAATATTATGGGAAATATTGCGCCTATATAGAAGAATACCCTAAAACTCCCTCGGTCCGTCTTTTTGGGGTGTCATATCAGAACCATGTTGATCGAAGTGCGTATGGTGCGACCCGCGTCCCCTGCCTCGGATTGCGGTCTCTTGGATAGCGCTCCGTCAATGGGCCTTGCCGTTCTGCTCGGCCTGGCGGTGCTGGGCGGCATGGCGCCGCGGCTTGCTTGGGCATCGGACGGGCTGGATCTGACCCTGCCGCCGTCAGGCCTTCCCAGCCAGACAAACCCCGCCGTGAAAACGGACCTGGTAGCTGACGCCGGACGCGACGATGGGTTCGTTGCCAAATGGCGGGCCTGGGTAGCCCAGGCGCGGGCAACGCAGCCGACCTGGAGCAGTCCGTTGGTCACCACCACCGGAATGCTGGAACAACGGCTTCGCTTCGACGTTGATCGGCTGCATTCGGGCAACGGCACCGACACCACGGAGCTCGACGGTGGCAAGGGCCTGGACTTGATCGTGAACGAAACAACCGAGATCCGGTTCGCCGCGGCACCCTACTACATTCGCTCCGGCGTATCCGGCACCGGGCGGACCCAGAAAGGCGCGATCGAGCCGCTGGCCGGGTTCAACGATTGGCCCTTTCTGCGGGTCGAAGAGCGGCTCTTCAGCAGCTCGGCGAGCGAAGGCAATTACGTGGTCTCCGCGCTGTTGCAAGTCCAGGCACCGTCGGGAATCGAACGGCTGACCAGCAACGCGTGGCAATACCTGCCAACATTGGCGTTCGGGAAGGGCTGGGGGAAGTTCGATATTCAGGGCACCGTCGGAGGCGTCATCCCAGCGTCCCGTGCCGATGTGATCGGCTACCAGGTCCAGACCAACATTGCCTTCCAATACCATGTGCAGGAGGTGCTCTGGCCGGAGCTGGAGGTGAACTGGACCTATTATGCGAACGGCCAACGCGGCGGATTAAATCAGGTCTATTTGACCCCGGGCCTGGTGGTCGGACGCTTTGTGCTCCCCGACGGCCTGAAATTCACGTTCGGGGTGGGCTACCAGGCCGCGATCACCCCAACCTATATTCCGAAGCCGCAGACGCCCGCCTATAACCACGCTTGGCTGTTCACCACGCGGCTGAATTTCTAGCGGGGGACGCATGTCCCGTTGTGGGATCGGCGGACTGGCTGAAAGTCCAGAAGCAGACGGCGCCACGCAGAAAGGCCGGGGATGAACCCGGCCTCCATGCAATTTCCGGCGGTTGAGCCGATTGCCGCCCACCCTGGTCACGGCTGCCTTCTATCGGCCGGACCATCAGGCGGAGGACGTTCGGTCTAGCGGCTTAAAGAGCCGGTCTGCTGAACCTTCGTGGCGGCCGCGTCCCCCGCGACGGTGCTGCCGTTGTGGAACTCGGCGGCGTTGGCGATGGGGGCGATCGCGGCCGTCAGGCTCAGAGCGGCGAAGGCGGCGAGGACTATGTTTTTCATCGGAATTCTCCGTTTCAAGTCGGGCAATGCGTCCGGCTTCGATGGAGGCTTAATTAGGTCCGTGCAGGGGGGATGATAATGCTGCATTGCAGCATTGGATTTATGCACGCATCGCGGAAATAGGGGGCTTGTAGAGCCCTGCTGGAACGTCGTCACAGTGATTTGGCCCGTCGCGAATTGGCAGGATGCGGTCGTTCTGTGCTTCGGAGGATTGGCGCCGGGGGTGTGACGATCTGTCGCGCGCCATTGCCATCACCGGCATATCGCTGCACGGAATCGATGGCCAACACGGTACCCGCGAAATGGTGCTGCTGGAGGGGATTGAACTCTCGACCTCTCCCTTACCAAGGGAGTGCTCTACCACTGAGCTACAGCAGCGCCCGGGGGTGACCAAGCGGGGGTCTTCCTAGCCGCCGCTTGATCCCGGTGCAACCCCGAAAACGAGGTGGCGGCCGTTACTTTGGGGTTGGGATCGTCTCGATCCGCCCGTCAGCGTGAATCACGGTGCTGGTGCCGTTGCCGTTCGGTACAACGATGGACTGGCCACCCCCGCCGGGTGGATTGATGGTCTGATAGCCTGGGCCGCCACCTGTCGTCACCGCCGGACCTTGCGGGGTTTGAATGATCTGCCCGGTGGCAGGGCGCGCCGGTGGGGCCGCGGGTGGCGCGGCGTAACTGGACAGCGGCGGCGCCGGATGCGGGGTGGCGAGACCGGTTTCCGCCGGTGGCTGAGGGGAAGAACTGCCCGTGGCGGGGTTTGGTGACGGCCGGGGTGCGGTGCCGCGGAAAAGCGGTGAACCGGGTACCGGTCCCTCGGGCTGCGGAATCAGGTTTTGATCGCTGACCAGTTCCTTCAGCGTCGGCGACGGCGGCAGCGGGCCGGGCCAAATGTCGCCAGGCTCTGTCGTCAGAACCGGCTCGGTTGGCTCCTGTCCACGGGCACGTACCAGGTTTTCGCTGTCGCCGGCTGGCTGATTCGGGTTGAAATCGCCGGTAAAGGACGGATTCCACCACGTGTTGTAGCCGCAGCCGCTGAGAGAAAGCGCCAGGGCGAGCAAGGCGATACGTCGCATCGGGGAATGGTATCCAGTCTGAGTTGGTATGCGTTGAGGCCGGCGAAGTTTGGCCGCAGGACGTGCGACACTCAAGGCTGTTATCACAGGTCGGTGGCAACAGTCACGATCCGGGCGACGGTCGCGGGCCTTCTCCGCGCGTGGCCTCGGCGGTCGGGCCTTCTCCGCGCGTGGCCTCGGCGCTAGGATGTGGCGGTCATCTGGAGTACCCGGCGATGGACGCTCCCGCTTTCGACCACGCGTTGCGGATTCGGGCCGTGGATATCCTCGCGCGCTGCACAGCCTGCGGTGCCTGCGCCGAGGTCTGCCCAATGCCCGCCCCCGCGGGGCTGGATACCGCCGACCCCAAGCGGCTCACGGCTGGAATTCTGACGGTTTTGCGCGGCGGAGCGCACGCGGACGCCAGCCGTTGGGCCGAGGTTTGTTCGGGTAGCGGCCATTGCATTCCTGCCTGCCTCCACGGTGTGAATCCCCGCCTGATGCTGGCCCTGGCGCGTCTCGCCGCACAGGCGGCCACCGAGTCCTCGACAAAGCGCCAAACCGGATTCGCCCGATTCGGCGCGATGACGAAGGGCGTGCGCGTGCTGTCGCGCCTGCAGCTTCCGCCGGATACGCTCGCCCGGTTCGCCGACCGTGAAGAGCCGGCGCCAGAGGTCGTTTTCTACACCGGCTGCAATGTTATGAAGACGCCGCACATCGTCCTGCTCGCGCTCGATATCATGGACGCGATGGGGATCCGCTACCGGGTCATGGGTGGACCTTCTGCCTGCTGTGGCGTGCTTCAGTTCGGCGCTGGCGATCTGGCCACGTCGGGTCGGGTCGCATACCGAACGATCGACCGCCTGGCCGCCGCCGCCCCGCGCGCGCTGTCCTGGTGTCCGACCTGCCAGGTGCAACTGACCGAGATCGCCGCGCCGACACGGCCAGATGCCCCTCTCGACATGGCACCCTTTGTCCGTTTTCTCGCCGAACGTCTGGATACGCTGCGGCCGCTGCTGAAACACCGGGTCGATAAACGTGTCGGGCTGCACGAGCATCCCGGCAACCCGGGCGTTCCGGAGGCGGCACAGGCGATCTTGCGCGCTATTCCGGGACTGGACTTCGTCGATCTGGAGCAACCCCGCGTCGGCTACATGTGCAACAAGCTGGCGCCACTTCCCGCGTTCAAGCAGGACGTGCATCGCAACCAGCTTCAGGCTGCCGCCGATGCGGGCGTGACCACCTTGGCGGGCATCTACCACGCCTGCCATCGCGAACTATGCAGCCATGAACGCGACTGGCCCTTCGAGGTCGTGAATTTCCTTGAACTCGTTGGCGAGAGCATGGGGCTGCATCGCCCCGACCTGTTCAAGCGTTTGAAGATCATGCAGGACGTCGATGCGGTCCTGGCTGACGCCGCGCCGTTGATCGCGGCCAACGGTTTAGAACTCGATGAAGCCAGGGATGTGATCCTGCGTGATATGCTGGGGGAACAACCGCTGCCTTTGCGTGGTTAGCGGATCGACAAAATCCCGCGGCCCGCACCGCCATCATTGGGGCGCGGTCCGGTATAATACCAGCGGCCCAAAGGGCCGACTGGTATGCGCGCGGGGTTGGTGGGGCGGCCGCGCGCCAAATCAATAGGATACCAGCCGCCCGCCGACTGACAAAAGAGTCGAAGCTTCGGGCGGCTGGTATAAATCAGCCGGATCCCCCCAGTTGACCGTTCGGGCCGGTCACCGCGGTGCCAGGAGGGACAATGACCGTGGTGCTTTTCGGCGGCGGTGGAGTCAGGGCGATCAGAAGCAATTTACCCGTGCGATGGAATCGTTCCTGGGCGACACCGTGTTCAGATGGCCCTTCGTTTCAGCGATTGAAATGATACCTGGCATCAAATGGCTATACACCCGCTGCTACTGAAACGCGGGCGCGCGTCGTGGTTCGTCGATACGCCGCAAGGTCTCGGATGAGGGAAGCCCATGCAGGACGTCGGTCGTCTCACTCCGTAGCGTCTCAAACCGGGACGGGACAGGTAATGCGCTTCGGCAGTCCGCCGCGCCCTCCGCCGCCGGCACCGCGGCGTAGGTCTGGCTGGTCAATCCGCCCGGAGCAACCGGCCGGCCGGCCAAATCCAACGGAATCGGCAGTGCCTGACCGCCGTCCGGCGGATGCATGCAGTCCTCCGGCGGCGCCGCACCGGCGCCCAGGAAGATCAGTGGAAGGATCGCAAGCGTTTTCCAGCCCATGACAGCCTCTCAGGTCCGATCGCCAGCGGGCGGTGTCAGGCTTGCCAGCAGGGCCGGGATGAACGCGAGGCTGGCCAACAACGTGCATCCCAGGCTGATCAGCAGCAGTTTACCCATACTCGCCGTTCCGGGATGGGCCGACAACGCCAACGAGCCGAACGCCGTACCGGTGGTCAAGGCCGAGAACAGAATTGCTCGGGCGGTGGCGCTTCCCAGAGGATTCTGCTGCCCGGCACGCCAGTTCATCACGAAGTAGATGTTGAATGAAACGCCCACGCCAAGCAACAACGGTAACGCTATGATATTGGCGAAATTCAGCGGTAGTGGCAGCACCACCGCGATCAGCAGGGTCAGCAGCGCGGACATGATCAATGGGGCCATGACCAGCGCGGTATCCAGAACCCGGCGAAGCAGTCCGAGCAGAATCACCGCGATCGCGATGATGGCGTAGATCGCCGCCTGACGGAACGCACCAACGATCGTATCCGCGGTGGCCGCGATGGTCACGGCGGAGCCACCCGCATCAGGAGCGACCGCGGTAACCTGTTGGACGAAGGCCTTTAATCCGGCGGGAGACTGCGCCTCTGGCTTGGGGTTCACCTGCACCCGGGCGCGGCCGTCGGGCAGCAGCCAGTCACGGGCGAAATCCGCGGGGATCGCGCTGAGGGTCACCGGTTCGGCACTCAAAGCGAGCCGCAGATGATCGAGCTGAGCGGGAAGGAATTCGGTCAGCGCCTTGTCGGCCGCCATCAGCACGGCATCGGGCGCGGTTTGCATCCGCCGCAGATCGTCGGACAGCAAGGCCAGCGGGTGGTCTTTGGACAGCTTCGGCAATGCGGGATCGATCTGAGCCAGAGCGGCCTTGGCGGCCATCCGGATCTGCTCCGCCGTCACCGGGGCGGCCTCACCATGCGGTGCCAGCGTCGGTGCCAGGATCGTATTGGCGTCGGCGATGACAGCCAGCTTCTCTTGCTGATCGGACGGGACAAAGCTGTTGATGCTGATCGTGCCGGCGACGGCTGGCAGTTTCTCAAGCTTGTCCGACAGTGTTGCCGCGTCCTGGGCGTTCGGCGCCAGCACGTCGATCGTATAGGGATTGGTGACCGGATTGTTGATCAGGTCACGCAGCGTGCGCATCGCCTCGGTGTTCGGGTTCTTGGTGTCCAGGGGATCCGAGTCGAAGCGCAGCATCGGTGAAACCGCGACCGCGGCGATCGCCAGAACACCGAATCCGATCAGGATTGGTATCCGCCTCTGGACGATCACCGGATCGATGCGCGCCGCTGAGGCGAAACCCACTTCGGCGGCTTCGCCACGGGGGCGGAATACGGTGATCGCAGCCGGCAGGAACCCGAGTGTGCAGATGAAGGCCATGATCATTCCGGCGCCGGCAATCAGGCCCAGTTCGGCCACGCCTTCGAACGCGGTCGGCACGAACGCCAGGAATCCGGCCGCTGTCGCCAGTGCCGCGATCAGGATCTGGACGCCGACTCGCCGAGCGGTCTCTGTCATCGCCACCGTGGGGTCGCCGGTTTCGAAGCGGAACTCGCGGTAGCGCACCGAGAACTGGATCGCGAAATCGACAGCGATGCCGACGAACAGGACGCCAAAGCCGACGGACACCAAATTCAGCGTCCCGACCGCGACCGCCGCGAACAGCACGGTCAGCATGAGTCCGAGCACCAGCGTCATCAGGATCGGCACGATCAGCCGCCAGGAACGCACGGCCAGGAAGAGCCACAGCGTGATCAGCACCAGACTGCCGATCAGGCCTTCAACCGCGCCTTCCGCGACCGTGGAGAACTCCTCGTCGGCCAAGGCCACCTGGCCGGTGATCCGCACATGGGCATCGCCGGATTTTACGAACGGCAGATCGGCGATGATGGCCCGCATCGCGTCGGTGGCGGCGCCACCGGGTTGCAACGACCCGAAATCCTGTTTGGGCTGCGCCAGCACGAAGCGGTAGGGGCCAGCCAGCTCACTCAGCCCGCCACCCAACAGCGTTTCCCAGGACAGCGGCCGCGCATGTCCGTCGAGCGCGTCCACCATCGCCTGATGGAAGCCGCGGATCGGCGCCAGGTAAGGCGACAAATCCGCGTCGCCTTTGGTAACGCCCATGCCCAGCAGCGACAGCGCGGAAAACAGCCCGCGCGCCGAGGGGTCCGCCACGAGCTGACCCAGGAACGGCTGCGCATCTATGGTTTGATCCATCAACCCCGATAGTTGCTTCGGCTGCAGGAACAGCAACCCCTCTTTCCCCAGGAAGGGGTTGGAATCGGGCCGCCGAACCGTCAGGAAATGCGCCTTGTCGGTGGACAAGCGGGCCAGCAGGTCATTCGCGGTGGCATCCGTTTCCTCGGGGATGCGCGCATCCACCACCGCGACAAGCAGGTCGCGGAACTGCGGGAAGTCCTTGTTCATTTCCTTGGCGTGCTGTCGCCACGGCAAGGAATCCTTGAACAGCAGGTCGGTGTCGGTGCTGACGCCCAGCGCGAACGACGCGACCCAGCCGGCGAACACCGTCACAACCAAACCGCCCAACAGAACGGGCCATGCGTGGCGGCGGCTAAAATCGACCAGACGGACAAGTAAGCGGATCAGCATGCGATAAAACGGCCTAATCAGAGGGCAAGCGGCACCTGATAGTCGCTCGATCCCGGCCGGTCCACCGGCAACACGTTCACACCTGGGCTGGCAAACCCGGGCTGGCGGACTCACCGGAAATCGAGGCTTGAGCCAACCGCGTTGCCCCTCTATACCCGCGCCTTCGCGCGACCGGTCGGGATCGGTGGCGCCAGCAAGGAACCAGACCATGAAGCCGGGCATTCACCCCGAATACCACGATATCAACATCGTCATGACCGACGGGACGCAGTTCAAGACGCGGTCCTGCATGGGCAAGGAGGGTGACACGCTGCGTCTGGACATCGATCCGAAGTCCCACCCGGCCTGGACCGGCGTGCAGCGCATGATGGACACAGGCGGTCAGGTCGCCAAGTTCAACAAGAAGTTCGCCGGCCTCGGCATCAAGAAGTAGTCCTGTCTGATTGTGCGGTCGTGGTTCGGTGTTTCGAGCCACGACGCCAGACACGCACTAAGCTTCCAGCGCGGCATCCCAGTACAGGAAATCGAGCCAGGTCCGGTGCAGGTTTTCGCGTGCCACGTGCCACTTCGCCGCTTCATCGATCTGATGGGGAGTCGGCTCGATGGGCGTGGACCGAAGCCGCAGCCCGCTGTCTTTCAACGAACGGCTGCCCTTAAACAGATTATCCGCCTGGCAGCATGTCACGACATTTGACCAACTGGTTACACCGCCCCGGCTGCGCGGCACGATGTGGTCGAATGTCAGATCCTTCGCCGGCAGTGTGTCGCCGCAATACTGACAACTGAACCGGTCGCGAAGGAACACATGATACCGGGTAAACGCCACCTTGCGGCGTTTGTGAAAGCGTTTCAGCGCCACGACAGAGGGGATGGCGAAGGACTGACGGCTGGAGTGGACCTCCATGTCGTAGTTGATCACGGGATTGACCCGCTCTTGCAGCACCGCCACCAGGGCATCCTGCCAGGACCAGACAGATAGCGGCCCCCAACTCAAGGGCTGCATGTCGGCGTTGAGAACAAGCGTCTGGAGGTTGGGGATATGGCTCATCGCCAAAGCCCCGCACTTGAGGCGTGTAGAGAAATCCGCGGTCCGCCGGCAGGCAAAGGCAACTCCCTTGCTTCTGGCGCGTGATATCCGGGCAAACAAGCGAATCGCCGAGAAATCCCGCGCACCCACTCTTCCACTTACGGATGACAGATCGACAGCCAACCCGCAACCCGCCCGGTTAGCATAACGCCAGACTTCATTATTTCGTCACCAAAAAATCGACGGGACCGCCGGGGGTTCGTGCAGGGCATGCGATAGCGTCGATTGGCGGCCCGCTTGCCATCTTGAACGGCGGATATGCCGAACCTAATTCACAGATGTCGGAAATGCCCAGATGGGGTTTCCGGGGCTTCGATACCGGGCCGGCCCACACGGGCGGCCTTCAACCAGAGACCTTGCTTCGCAGGAGGTTTGTTATGACGACCGTTGATTTTGCGCCACTTTTCCGTACCGCGATCGGCTTTGACCGGTTGGCTCGTCTTGTTGACACCGCTTCATCAGGCCAGGATGCGCAGTCGTACCCGCCCTACAACATCGAGAAGACGGGGGACGATACCTATCGGCTGACTATGGCCGTGGCCGGGTTCCGTCCGGAAGATATGGATCTGACCGTGAAGGACAACACCCTGATCGTATCCGGTCGGGTTGCCAACGACGGGCCGAAGACTGAAATTCTGTATCGTGGCATCGCCGGGCGCGCGTTTGAGCGTCGATTCGTGCTCGCCGACCATATCGTGGTTGAGGGCGCGGATGTGCAGCATGGGCTGCTACATGTCGGCCTGAAGCGAATCGTTCCCGAGGCGCTGAAGCCCCGGAAGATCACCATCGGCAATCCTGGGCCAACGGCGATCGCCAACGACTCGAACGGCGCCGCGCAAGCGGCCTGACAGGCGCGAGCAGGGGCCGGGAAACCGGCCCCTTTTCTTTACCCCGGCCGCTTAAAGAATGCGTCGGCGGCACTCCGGTGGCTGTGCTTTCGGCCGATATCGGCTTCGACCCGCGCGATCTCGCCGCGCAGTTCTTCGATGTACAGACGCAGCTCCTCGATTCCCAGGCTGTCCAGCAGCAGCGGTTCCAGGCGGCGGCGCCTTGGCGGCGGAGCGTCTTCTTCCAGGGCCATTTCGTTCTCCTTTGGCGGTCTGCGAGCGGGCGGCGTTTCAGCCATGCGTCGTCATTCGATCATAATACCGCCAAAGCCGCTTGACCCACCCCCTTTGGCTTGTCATATCCGCGGCTTGCCCGCGGATACGACCTGTCAATTGCGCTGGTTGGCCTGCAAGCGACAGCGTCCGAACGAAAAACATCCGCCGGCGACCCTGAGAGTGTGAAAGCCATGACCCTTCCGCTGATGCCCAAGGCCACCGCCGTGTGGCTGATTGAAAAGACCGCCCTGACCTTCACGCAAATCGCTGAATTCTGCGGTATGCACCCGCTTGAGGTTCAGGCCATCGCCGATGGCGAGGTTGCGCAAGGGATTGTCGGTTACGATCCGGTCGCGAACGTGCAATGCACGCTGGAAAATATCCGCAGGTGCGAAGCCGATCCCAACGCCCGCCTGAAGCTGATTATCTCCACGATGCCGATGGCGAAGCGGCTTCGAGGCTCGCGCTACACGCCGGTTGCCAAGCGCAATGACCGTCCGGACGCGATCGCGTTCCTGTTGCGCAATTTTCCCCAATTGTCGGAACCCCAGGTCGGCAAGCTACTCGGCACCACCAAGGACACCATCCAAAAAGTGCGGGAGCGCACCCATTGGAACAGCGCGAATATCAAGCCGCGCGATCCGGTGATATTGGGTTTGTGCAGTCAGACTGATTTGAATGCCGCGGTGCTACAAGCGAATGAGCGGCTGGAGCGGGAAGGGCGGACCGTTCCCGTACCGCCGCCGCCGGAGGCGGACGAGGCCGCCTAACCGGCGTGACGGAGTGGGTTGAACGGTGTCCGCTCAGTTGACCAGTGGTCGTATCCTTTCCATCTCTTCCTTCAGTCGCAGCTTTTCGAGCTTAAGTCGCATGAGGGCGTCCGTATCGGGTTGCGGGCGATGGTCTTCGTCGAAAATCCGTGTTTCGAGCGATGCATGCCGTTCCTTTAACGCGTCGAGACGGGTATTCAGGCTCATGGACTGGGTACCTCCGCATTTAACCGGTTGGCTGCCAGCGGTCACCGCAGTGACCGCGGCGGTGCAGCGTAATGCCATTGTCATGGCTTTGGCCAGCCGGAAACGGGCGGGTGTATATCAATCGAAACTTCCTATCGTGGGTTGTGCATATGCTTAACGATAGGGACTCGTTGCTGCGCAAACTCCATGGCCTCCGTAGCGAGCATCGCGACCTTGATACCGTGATTGCGCGTCTCGCCGACCAGGGTGCGTCCGACCAGTTGCATTTGCAGCGCCTAAAGAAGCGCAAACTCATGTTGCGCGATGAGATTGCCTGGCTGGAAAGCCGCCTGATACCAGACAGCATTGCCTGAAATGAACGAAACCGCCGCCCCGTTGGTCGGGATTATCATGGGCAGCCAGTCAGACTGGCCGACCATGACCCATGCTTCCGAGATGCTGACGAAACTCGCCGTTCCGCATGAAGTCCGCATCGTATCGGCCCACCGCACGCCAGACCGCCTGCGTGACTATGCCAACACCGCGCGTGACCGCGGCGTGAAGGCAATCATCGCCGGGGCAGGGGGCGCGGCCCATCTTCCGGGTATGTGCGCCGCTTGGACTCCGCTGCCGGTGTTGGGCGTGCCGATAGAGTCCCATGCGCTGAAGGGCATGGACAGCCTGCTGTCCATCGTTCAGATGCCGGCCGGTATTCCTGTCGGCGCTTTGGCGATCGGCCGAGCGGGGGCGGTGAATGCGGCGTTGCTGGCGGCCGCGATGCTGGCGACCACCGACCCGGCGTTGGCCGCCCGCCTCGACGCTCTGCGGGCCGAACAGACCGGTGCCGTTGGCGACGTGCCCGTTTCCATCCCCACATGACCCGGTTTCCGCTTCCGCCCAACGCCACCATCGGTTTGGTCGGCGGAGGGCAGCTTGGCCGGATGTCGGCGCTGGCCGCCGCCCGTTTGGGCTATCGCTGTCATATCCTGACCAGGGAAACCGATAGCCCCGCTGCTCAGGTATCCCACGCTGTTACCATCAGCGACTACAGCGACCCGGTCTCGTTGCGGGCATTTGCCAACGCCGTCGATGTCATCAGCTTCGAGTTTGAGAATGTCAGCGCCGAGGGGCTGGACCTTCTCAGCTCCATCCGTCCCGTCCGTCCGGCGCCGTCGGTGTTGCGGATCAGCCAGGACCGGATCGACGAAAAGACCTTCCTGAACAACGCCGGCGTCGCGACCGCGCCCTGGGCGCCGGTCACCTCCCGCCAGGAATTGGAGGAGGCTGTCGCCCGCCTGGGTCTGCCGGCCGTTCTGAAGACGACCCGCCTGGGCTACGACGGCAAGGGTCAGGCGATGCTCCGCTCGCCCGAGGATATCGATGCCGCCTGGGAGCGGCTTAGTCCAAGGCCCCTGGTACTGGAGGGCTTCGTCGATTTCTCGCAGGAAATCAGCGTGGTGGTCGCTCGTGGCGCCGACGGATCCATTTCCGCGTTCGACACGGTCGAAAACCGTCACCGGCATCATATCCTGGACCTGACGCTGGCACCGGCGCGCATCGCCGTGTCGGTGGATCAAGCCGCTCAGGCGATCGCGCGTCGTGTGGTGGAGGCGCTGGACCTGATCGGTCTGCTGGTTGTTGAGATGTTCGTGGACAGCACCGGCAAGGTGCTGGTGAACGAGATCGCGCCCCGCCCGCACAACTCAGGTCACTGGACCATCGACGCCTGCCCGGCGAGCCAGTTTGAACTGCATATCCGGTCGATTGCCGGCTTGCCGTTGCCGCCCGCCACGCGGCATGCGGACGCGGTGATGAAGAACCTGATTGGCCCCGAGGGCATGGCCCTTTGGCCCGTTGCTCTGGCGGAACCGGGCCTGATTCCGCACCTTTACGGTAAGGCCGAGGCGCTACCTGGGCGGAAAATGGGGCATGTCACGCGGCTGTTTCCTCGCGGCGCACTGCCGGGCGATTTCGGAGTCGAAGCGGCATTGGGGAAGCTGGCGGAGAAGTAGCGGGTCGGGTTGCTTCCGTCGCGTCCTGGCTGGGCGTGTCCCGGCCATCCTCGCACCAACCGTTGAAGCGCGGATGGCCGGAAAAAGCCCGGCCATGACGGCGAAGGGGGATCAAGTCCTGTCCGCCCCCCGGTACAGCCCGTCAGCTACTGCGGCATCGCCTGCGGAATGATCGTGGTCACGATCGACGCGTCCAGCGCCTCGTAATCATGATACCCGATCGTCTGATAGAGCTCCGCTCGGGTTTGCATGTGGTCAACCATGTTCTGCGTTCCGCCATCCCGCTTGATCGCGGCGTACAGCTTCGCCTGGGCCTTGTTCGCCACCCGTAGCGAACTCACCGGCCAGATCACCATCTTGTAGCCCATCGCCTCAAACTCGCTGGCGGTGAAGAACGGCGTCCGGCCAAATTCGGTCATGTTCGCCAGTAGCGGCACGCCCGGCAGCCGAGCCGCCACTTCCTTGAACATCTCGGCGTTGGTCAGAGCCTCGGGGAAGATCGCATCCGCGCCGGCTTCCATGAACAATTTGGCACGGGCCACCGACCCGTCGATGCCCTCGGACGCCGCGGCGTCGGTGCGCGCGATGATGACCATGTGCCGGCGGGCGCGGCGGGCGGCCGCGATCTTGGCGGCCATGTCGTGCGGATCGGCCAGCCGCTTGTCGTTCAGGTGGCCACACTTCTTAGGCAGCAACTGATCCTCGATCTGCACGGCGGCACCGCCTGCATCCTCAAAGCTGCGGATCATGTGCATGACATTCAGCGTCTCGCCGTAGCCGGTGTCGCCATCGACCAGGATGGGCAGGCCGGTTGCGCGGGCGATCTGACGGACGAAGAAGCACACTTCATCCACGGTGATCATGCCTAGATCGGGGATGCCCATGGACGCGGTCATCGCCGCCCCGGAGAGATACAGACCCTCGAACCCCGCCGCCTTCGCCTGTAGCCCCGCCTGGCCGTTATGCGCGCCCGGAAGCTGCACAATGCCTGGACGTGCCAGCAGGGCACGGAAGCGGTCACCCGCTGGGGCGGAGGGAAGGTCGTCGGCAACGAGGTAGGTCATGGTGGCTCCTTTTGCGGATTCGGATAGCCGATCGGGGGGCGAAAGAACAGAGTGGGTGCTGACGCGCCGCCCTGGCTTGCTGCCCGGGAACGCAGTGATGCGCTGCACGCAGCTTCAGCATTGACCCGTTCAAAGGACGCGAACCGAGCCCCCAACTTGGCGCCGGACGATGGCGCCCCGTGGGGATTGCCCGAGGGGCTGCTATCCAGAGCCGTCTAGATAATGCCTGACGCCATTGGCGCCGCGACGATGTGCTCCTCCACCCCGCGGACGCCAGCCGTGTTCTCGGCTGCAACCCGCAGGGCCTTCCGCTCAGCGTCCGAGCGGTCGTCCGAACTCCAGATATGGACGACGCCATCACGGACGATGACATCGTCCGCCCAAACCCGAGCCCAATCCTGCCCTTGAAGTTCAGCCAGGATTTGCCGCCTGATCGTGCGGTCGTCGGCATCGGTCGCGGTCGCCGCCGGCATCCCGGCCGCCACCAGCGCCCGCACCAGATTCGCCCGGCTGACGATTCCGACGACCTGTCCGTCGCGGACCACGGGCACCCGCTTGATCCGTTTGGTTTCAAACAAGTTGGCGATTTCTTCCAGTTCGGTCGTCTCGCTGACCGTGATCACGTCGGTCGTCATCAGATCGCCGACGTTATGACTGTGGGATTTCACGTAGTCGCGGGCGCGATCCCGCTCCCACGCGAAAAGATCGAACCAGCGGGTGCGTCGCTTCTCCGTCCGCCGTTGGGTTGCTGTTTCCGTGCGGAACAGGAGGTCACCCTCGCTGACAATTCCAATCAGCTTCTTGTCCGCATCGACAACTGGCGCGCCGCTGATCCCATATTGCCCCAGCAGGGTCGCCAATTCTTGTACAGTGGTATCAGGTGAAACCGTGATCACTTTGGTGGTCATCACGTCCGAGGCACGCATCGGTCGATCCCCCATGTAGGTTCACGTTCAACGCTGCCATATCTCAGTCAAAGACACCTTGATTCAAGTCAATTCTTTACTTTGTGCACCCCAAAAGCCGCGTTAGCAGTTTCGACGAGGAGACGACCGACCAACTGGCGCCAATCTGGCTATGAGCCGCACAGACCAACCGTTAAGCCGGATGGACGGCGCCCTGGATGTCCCGCACCGACCCGTCCGCCTGCCGATAATCCGGCCCAACCGGCACTTTCCCATATCCGCCCGGGATATCCAGCACATAGGTCGGCCATGCCAATCCCGTGACCCGCCCGCGCAGGCCCTCCAGAAGGGCTCGGCCTTCCTCGATAGGGACGCGAAACCGAGCAGTCCCGGGGGCGGGGTCCAATTGGTGCAGGTAGTAGGGCTTCACCCGCGCCGCGATCATTGCCCGGAACAGGCCCTCCAGTGCCTGCACGCTGTCGTTCACCCCGCGCAGCAACACGGACTGCCCGAGCACCGGAATGCCCAATGCCTGAACTCTGCGCAGCGCCGTCTTTGCGGCGGGCGAGAACTCACGCCCATGGTTCGCATGGACGACCAGCCACATCGAGCGATCCGTCTCCATCGCCGCCGCCAGTTCATCCGAAAGCCGCTCGGGATCGGCCACCGGCACGCGCGAGTGAATCCGGATCGTCTGGATATGCGGCATGGCTGACAGTGTGCCGATGATCTCCCGCAGCCGCCGAGGCGACAACATCAGCGGATCGCCGCCGGTCAGGATCACCTCGGTCACCCGTGGATGGGCGGCAAACCAATCATATGCGATGGCGAGTTCGGCGTCCGTCAACACGCCGCCATCGGGGCCGACATGCTCCCGCCGGAAGCAGAACCGGCAATACACCGGGCAAATCAGCAGCGGTTTCAGCAGCGCCCGATCCGGATACCGATGCACCACGCCCTTCACCGGAGACAACGCATCGTCGCCGATGGGATCAACGCTTTCGAACGGAGCGGTGACCAACTCAGCCGGATCGGGAATGAATTGCCGCGCGATCGGATCATCCGGTGACTGGATCAACGCCTGCATGGCGGGCGAAACCGCGACCGCATAGCGCGCTTCGGTGGCGGCTGCCGCTTCCACCGCGGCGGGCGTGATCAGGCCGGCCGCCAGTAACGCCTGTGCGCTGCGGAGCGTCAGGTTTTCACGAAGGCGCAGGCCAGCGTTTCCATCGGCTGGAACGCCATGTCCTGCGGTACTGTCGCCAACAGCTTGAATTGATCCCATTCGCCCTTCGACTCGGCCGGAGACTTCGTCTCCCACACATGGTTCGCATGCACGTGCTTGCCATCCGCCCGCACGATGCCGGTTCCATACAACGGATCGGACACGGGTAAAGCCTTCATCTGCTCCACCGCCGCACGCCCGCTGGCCTTTGCCTTGTCCGGCCCCATCGCCGCCACCGCCTTCAGGTAATGCCAAACCGCGGAGTAGCAGCCGGCATGGAAGTAGTTCGGATAGGCCTTGTGATAGCGCGGCGCGAACCGGGCGGCGAAGGCTCGGGTGCCCTCATTCATGTCCCAATAGAATGGCATCGCGCCGACGATCCCGGCGGCCGCTTCCAGGCCCACAGAACGGGAGATGTAGTCCTGATAGACCAGGCAGGCGATTTTGACGCCGGACTGGGGCAGGCCGAACTCGTGCGCCTGCTTGATGCAGTTGGCGGTGTCGTCACCGGCATTGGCCAGGCACAGCACCTTCGCCTTGCTGGCCTGGGCCTGGAGGATATAGGCGGAGAAGTCGGTTGTGCCCGGGAACGGATAGGCGGCCATGCCGGCGACCTTGCCGCCCATCTGCTCGACGATGGTGGCGGTGTCCTTCACCATTGTGTGGCCGGAGATGTAGTCGGGCTTGATGAAGAACCAGCTATCCCCGCCTGCCTGCACCAGTCCGCGGGTGATGGCGTTGGAGTTGGACCACAGGTCGTAGGTCCACTGGACCTGGTTTGGCGTGCAGTATTTCCCGGTCAGATCGGGAATGCCGGCAGCAGTGAAGATAACGACTTTGTCCTTGTCCTTGGCCACCTGACCGACGGCGATCGCCACGGCGGACTGTGGGATGTCGAAGATCGCGTCCACGCCTTCCTGATCATACCAGGACCGCGCGATGGAGGCGCCGACATCCGGCTTCAGCAGCATATCGCCCTGGATCACCTCCACCGAAATGGCCGGATGGGCTTTCATAAAATCCTCCGCCGCCATCTGCGCCGCCAGGAAGTCGCCGGGGCCGGAGGCTTCGGCGTATGGCCCGGACATATCGGACAGCACGCCGATCTTCATGGTGGAAGCCGCACTGGCGGTGCGGATCGCGGGCATGGACAGGGCAGCAGCCCCGGCGAGCAGGGTTCGGCGGCGAATTTGCATGGACGTCTCCGTTGTATTTTTAGTTTTGAATCATTCCCTTAGGCATCGATGTGGCGCCATTGGTTTAAGGGCGCATCCCAAACGACGACGGCCCTGGCGTGCGCAGCGGCGCTGCCAGATTCGCGAAATCGCACAGCAGTTTGCGCGTGTCCCTCGGGTCTATCACTTCGTCCACCCAGAATGCCTCGGCGGTTCGGTATGGCGAGCGCAGCCGGTTCAACCGAGTCTCGATCTCTTCCAGTTTGGCGGCGGGGTCGGGTGCCGCGTCGATTTCGGCGCGATAGGCCGCCTCGATCCCGCCCTCCAGCGGCAGCGAGCCCCAGCTTGCGGATGGCCAGGCGTAGCGGAGGCAGAGATGACCGACGGGCTGGTGGCCCAGTCCGCCAACGCCGTAGCAGTTGCGGACAATGATGCTGCACCAGGGCACCGTGGTTTGGTTGATCGCCGTCAGCGCGCGGACACCCCAGCGGATGACGGCGTTGCTCTCGGCGCGCAGGCCGACCTGGAAGCCGGGGCAATCCACAAGATGAACGATCGGCAGGTGGAAGGTTTGCGCCATATCGACGAAGCGGATGATCTTGCTGCAGGCGTCCGCCGTCCAGGCCCCGCCCTCGAACAGCGGGTCGCCGGCCAGCACCGCCACCGGCCAGCCGTCCAGCCGCGCGAGGCCGGTGATGATGGAGCGGCCGAACAAAGCGCCCATCTCGAAGAAGCTGTCCTTGTCGAACACCGACGAGACGATCCGCCGCATGTGGTAGGCTTGCAGCTTGACCTTCGGGATCGCGGAAATCAGCGCCTCATCACGACGGTTCGGGTCGTCCCAGCCACGCACGCGGGGCGGCAGGTCGTAAACCGAGCTGGGCATGTAGGACAGGAACTTGCGGGCCGCCGCGAAGGCCTGTTCCTCGGTATCGACGGCATGGTCAACCGCGCCGCAGCGCAATTGGATCTGCCAGCCGCCAAGTTCCTGTTTGGTCCGCGGTTCGCCCAGGCGTTCCACGACCGGAGGTCCCGCGACGAAGACGGCGGCGATTTCCTTCACCATCACCGCGTAGTGCGACGCGACCAGCCGCGCGGCGCCTAGCCCAGCGACCGATCCCAGACCCAGCCCCACGACCGGAACCTGACCCATCTGATCGGCGACAAGGTCGAAGGAGGTCGTCTCGGTCAGGCCCCCAGGCAGATTGGCGCGTCCGGTAGTCTCGATCGTCTTCACCGACCCACCGCCGCCGGAGCCTTCGATCAGCCGGATGATCGGCATGCGGAAGCTGGTCGCCATCTCCTCCGACATCTTGGGCTTGCCCTTGATGGAGGCGTCGGCCGATCCCCCGCGCAGGGTGAAGTCGTCACCGGCGACAACGACCGGGCGTCCATCCACGGTGCCGCGGCCAAACACGCAGTTGCCGGGCATGAAGCCGATGAGGTTGCTCTTGTCGTCGTAAGTGCCCTTGCCGGCGATGCTGCCAACCTCCTTGAATGTGCCGGGGTCAAGCAGGCTGTCGATCCGCTCTCGCACCGTTAGCCGGCCGCCGGCATGTTGACGGGCGACGCGGTCCTTGCCGCCAAGTTCGCAGGCGAGGGCCTTGCGTTGCCGAAGCTCCTCCAGTTCGGGTTCCCAACCGACAGGGGATGCCTGCACCGGGGCGGCAAAAGGTTCAGAGACGTTGTCGTCGGCCATGCGTTTCTCGCCCGTATTCATTCTAGGTTGGCTACCGGAAGGTAGGTTATGGGCGATCTCGCGACTGTGCAAACGTGTTGTCGCGTCGGAAGCGGTCCCGGGCGGGCCCTTAGGGTGGCCTAAGACGGCGACGGCGGCGCGGACGGCATGACATAGCCGCGGCTTGGCACCCTGATCCACAAAATCGGACTGATACACGCCATGGCAACAGACCATTCAATAAGGGCGACACAAACATTCAAGACGCCCCGGGCCGGCACGATTTGATTGATTATCCAGGCTACCGCGATGGCCGCGGCAAAGCAGGCAAAGATCCGGCCGAAGGGAAACGCGATCGGCGTGACGCGGTAGGAATACACCGCTGTGACCGTGACCAGCACGACGCCTCCGGCCAATCGGCTGACCGCCGCTCCAGCCATGCCGAACAGCGGGACCAGGACGCAGGCCGCGAAGAAGGTCGCCGCCACGGCATATGCAGTACAATAGGCGTTCTTGCTGGTATGTCCCGGCTGCAAGAGCCCGACATTGAAGGCATGACTCAAGGCGAGGCATGTGACGCCGCCAAGGCAGCATCCCAGCACCAGCGGCGAGGCCACGATGCCGGGGGCGATCAGCGGCAGCACGATATCCCGAGCCAGCCAGACGCAACCGGAGAGATAGGCACACACCAAGGCGACGACCGCGGCGGTCCGCTTGAAAAACGCATGGCCCTGGTCGGGGTCGTTGATGTGCCTGAAGCGTTCGGGTGGGAACCAGAGACCGAACGGGATGACGATCGCCTGTGCCATGATCGCGGCCATCTTCAGGTGCAAGGAATACACCCCGACAGCGATGACGCCACTGAATTCCGCCAGGAACCAGCGGTCCGTCATATCGGACACGCCATAGATGAAGGTCGTGATCAGCAGCGGAAATCCGTAGCCAACCGCGTCGCGGTAAGCCGTCCAGTCCACGCGCGGCTTGGGGCGCAGGGCGGCGATGGCCACCAGACTCAGCGCGATCACGCAGGCGCCACGCATGGTGAACACCGTTCCGACCGACAGCGGCACTGGTGCGGTAACCAGCCGGACGCCGGCAAGCAGCGCCAGATACAGCAGGTTGCGTGACACCAGCAGCGCGGCGAATGGCACGGTCGCGCCGGTGGAGCGGAACGCGGTCTGCATCATCAGGATAAGCGCCTCGCCGCCGACCGTCAGCAACAGCGCGTTCGTCCATGGCAGATGGAACGCGAACTCGGCGACGAGGCCGATAACCAGCAAGCAGAGCAGGGTGGCCGGCACGGTGGCGGTCAACAGTGCCCCGACCACGACCGGAAGCGGCTTTCCATCGGCTTGTTGCTGTTTGACGATCGCCTGATCGATGCCGAAAAGGACCAGGCAGGCCAGCGGCAACATCAGCGGATCAGCCAGCGCCCAGATGCCGAAATCCGCGGGTGTCAGCGCTCGCCACAGAACCCGGGTCTGCACCAGGATCAGCGCCGCGGCCAGGCCGGTCGAGATTCCGTAGATCGCGATATTGCGAAGTGCCGGGCTACGCAAACGGTCGAGTATCGACACCTGACAGATCCTCTCTCGCCAGTCGTCCGTTACACTTTTTCGTCGTGTGACTCACCGCTTCGGTGCTTCGACCCGCGCGGATCACGCATGAGCCGGGCATGCTCGCGTTAGGCTTGTATCGCTGGCGTGGTGGTCGAGCTTGCCTCCGGTTGCGGCAAGGGCTGCTTCCGTCGGGATTTCCATATGTTGGCGAATGGCGTCAGGTAAAGTTGCCAGACCGATTGGAAGTCCCGCCCTTCATTTCCTGGTAGTCCAAGCTGGTAACTGCCAGGCGGCTCGGAATACAGCAGTGTGCCGAACATGCGGTCCCATACCGACAGGAAAAGCCCAAAGTTCTTGTCCCAGTGACGGTCTTCCCGGCTGTGATGAAGTTGGTGCTGCGCTGGGCTGAGCAGCCATTTTTCCAGCCATCCGTAGGACATCGGAATATGGGAGTGACGAAGGTGGTAAAAACTAAGGGCATTGACAAGGAAATAAGCATCGATCCCGATGATGGTGTTGTCGTAGATCGGCATCGAGAAGGCATAGGCGCAAGCACCTAGCGCCACGCCCGTGGTCAGGGCCACGCCGGCATTGTCGAAGAGCTGTTGCACCGGATGGAACCGCTTGTTGGTGATTGGGATCAGGAAGTCAGCGGCATGGTGGACTTTGTGGAACTCCCACATCACGGCGATCTTATGGTCCAGATAGTGCGTGTAGAACGTGGCGAAATCGGCGGCGATCGTCGCGATAACCGCCACACAGCTCCATACCAGCCATGATTCTGGATTTTGGGCGTGCGGGCCGAACAGGGCCGAAAGCTGGCGATACGTGAGCGCCGAACAGAACGCGCTGCCGAGAAGTAACGGCGTTATAATCAGCGGTGTGGTTATGCGGTTGACGACCCAGAAAAATCCGTCGATCCGGCAAGATTTCCGCATGATAATCTCAGGCGGGAAAAAGAATCTTAAAAAGCCATGAAAATTTCTTGGAAAACCGTGATCAGAGCGTACCAGGAACGTGATCACCGCGCCGGCGACGAGCGATATCCATGTTGCGATAGTAACTACAAATGCAAAGCTCACGAAATGTGAGAGGACTTGCGTCATAAGAGGCCAAATCATAAGAACCCCTGGGGTACAAGATATTTTGACGCCACTTCCGGGACGGCGAACCGCAACTTGCGGAGCCGGTCGAAATCCTTAGGCAATCGGCGTTGTTGTTACGCATGTTAAATCCTTCGCTTATCGGATCGCCAGTCGATTGTTTTCATTTGTGCGTGACAGAGACCCGCTTCGGGAGCCGCCCGCACGGCCTTGCCCGTCTCGTTCGGTCGGCCTAGGTTCCGCGCCAGCGTATCAAACAGGAGAACAAATCATGGTCGACGTCCCCAACCGTCCTGAATATCAGAGCGAACTGTTCAAGAAAGGCCTGAAGGTCCGCCGGGAGGTCCTCGGGGCAGACTACGTCGATGGCTCCCTGGCCCGCGCCGACGATTTCAACGCTGTGTTCCAGCAGATGACGACCGAGATGGCCTGGGGCATGTGCTGGACCCGCCCAGGTCTGGACCGCAAGACCCGCAGCATCATCAACCTGGGCATGTTGTCCGCACTGAACCGTGGCGCGGAGCTGCGCCTTCACCTGCGCGCGGCGCTGACCAACGGCGTTTCGCGGGATGAGATCAAGGAAGTCCTGATCCAGGTCGGCGGCTATTGCGGCATCCCTGCCGCGCTGGAGGCTTTCAAGATCGCCACCGAGGTGTTCAAGGAAGTTGATTCGGCGAAAGGATAACCGCACATGACCAAGACAGTCGGCTTCGTCGGCGTCGGCAATATGGGGTGGCCAATGGCCGCCTGCCTGGTGAAAGCCGGCTTCACCGTCAACGTGAATGACTCGCGCCGCGAGACGGCGAACAACTTCGTCCAGCAGGTCGGCGGGTTCGCCCCCGATACGCTGCGCCAGCTCGCCGAGACCTCGGACGTGATCGTCACGATGCTGCCCACCAGCGTCATCGTTGAGCGTGTGTTGTCCGGTGGCGACGACAATCTGTTCGCCGGTATGAAACCCGGCACGATCATCATCGAAATGAGCTCCGGCGTCCCCTCGGTGACCCAGCGCCTCGCCGAACAGGTTGCTGCCCTTGGCGGCACGCTGATCGACGGGCCGGTTTCCGGCGGTGTGCCGCGGGCGAAGACCGGGCAGCTCGCGATCATGGTTGGCGGTGACACCGCCGCCATCGACAAGGTCATGCCCGTGCTGTCCGCGATGGGTGCCTCGGTGCTCAAGACCGGCGGCGTCGGCTCCGGCCAGGCGATGAAGGCGCTGAACAACATGGTCAGCACCGGCGGGTTCCTGATCGGGATCGAGGCGCTGCTGATCGGGCAACGCTTCGGGCTGGATCCCGCTGTCATGACGGACGTATTGAACGCCGCGACCGGGATGAACAACTCGACGCAGAAGAAGTTCAAGCAGTTCGTGCTGTCACGGAAGTTCGATGCGGGGTTCGCCATGGGGCTGCTGGCGAAGGACCTGTCAATCGCCATGCAGGTCGGGCGCGAGACGGGGACCTCCGTCCCGCTCTCGGCTTTGGTGAACGAGATGATTGTCTCGGCCCAGGCGAAGTTCGGTCCCGACGCCGACCACACCGAGATGGCGCGCCTGTGCGAACTGCTCGCCGGTTCGGAGCTGGAGGCGGGTTAATGCGCGCCGCGTGGCTGCTGCTCGGGCTTTTCCTCGCTCCAGCCAGCAGCCATGCGGCGGACCCGTCGGCGCTGTGGAAAATCGTTAACGGCAAATGCGTGCCGCATGAACAGGATGCGCGCGATCCGTCGCCATGCACCGTGGTCGATCTGGCAAACGGCGCGGGGAAAGGCTTCGCCGTCCTGAAGGACAGGAATGGAATCGCTCAGTTCCTGCTGATCCCGACCGCAAGGATCAGCGGCATCGACGATCCGGCGATCCTCGCCCCTGACGCCCCGAATTTTTGGGATGACGCCTGGCAGGCGCGATATTTTGTCGAGGAGAGGTTGGAGACCGAACTGCCGCGCGATGCGCTGGCGCTGGCTATCAATTCCTCGGTCGGAAGGACCCAGGATCAGTTGCACATTCATATCGATTGCGTCAGGCCAGACGTCCGCGATACGCTGGCGGCGAACATGGACAAGGTTACCGAGGTCTGGACGCCATTTCCAGAACCTCTCGCGGGGCACCGCTACGAGGCCATTCGGATCCCACAAGAGACGCTGGAGGGGGCGAATCCATTCCGCATTCTGGCCGATGCCGGTGTTCGCGACATGGGTATGCACACCCTGGTTGTGGTCGGGACGACGTCACCGAACGGTGACCGCGGCTTCGTGCTGCTGGATGACCATGCGGACCTGCTGGCGGGGGATCGCGCATCGGGAGAACAGTTGCAGGACCACACCTGCTCGGTGGCGGGGAAGTAGCGCCGCTTTCGTTCAACTGCCAGCCACCCCCTTGCCAACCAGTGTTCCGGGATCGACCAGCCGGTCAAACTCCGCCTCGGTGACTGCCCCGGATCGCAGTGCGGCCTGTTTCAGGGTCAAATCGTGCTCCATCGCCGTATGCGCGATCTCCGACGCCTTGTCGTAGCCGATCACCGGCGATAGCGCGGTTACCAGCATCACCGATTCGTTGACGTATTGGTTGATCCGCTTCTCGTTCAGCCGTGTTCCCTCGACGGAGTGCAACCGGAACTTCTCCATCCCATCGGCCAGAATCCGGGCGCAGTGGAGGACATTGTTGATGATGATGGGACGCATGGTGTTGAGTTCGAAGTTGCCCTGACTGCCGGCGAAGGCAACGGCGGTGTCCTCGCCGATCACCTGGATGCAGATCATCACGATGGCCTCGCACTGGGTCGGATTGACCTTGCC
>DNXO01000020.1:203905-288023 GCA_003506895.1 Acetobacteraceae bacterium
ACCTTGCCGGGCATGATCGAGGACCCGGGCTCGTTATCCGGCAACAGAAGTTCGCCCAACCCGCAGCGCGGCCCGGAGGCCAGCCAGCGCATGTCGTTGGCGATTTTCATCAGCGCGACGGCAAGACCCCGAAGTGCGGCCGACGTGCGGGTCATCGCGTCCAGCGAGGCTTGGGCGGCGAACTTGTTGGGGGCGGTGATGAACGGCTTTCCCGTCAGCGCGGCGATCCGTTGGGCGATCTTCTCGCTGAAACCCGTTGGCGCGGTGATGCCGGTTCCGACGGCGGTGCCTCCGGCCGCGAGTTCATACAGTCCGCGCCGGCTGTCCCGGATATCGCGCATCGCGTCGCGCAACTGGTGTGCGTAGCCGGACCATTCCTGTCCCACGGTCAGCGGCACCGCGTCTTCCAGATGCGTCCGGCCGATTTTGACCACGTCCGTCCACGCAGCGGCCTTCGCCTCGATCGCGGTAGCGAGGGCATCCAGTTGCGGCAACAGCTTCCCGTCCAGCATTTCCACGGTGGCGACGTGCATCGCGGTCGGGAAGGTGTCGTTGCTTGACTGACACATATTCACGTCGTCGTTTGGGTGCACTGGCGACTTGCTCCCAAGCACGCCCGCCAGAAGCTGGATCGCTCGATTGGAGATCACCTCGTTCACGTTCATGTTCGACTGCGTGCCGGAGCCGGTCTGCCAGACGTAGAGCGGAAAGTGGGCATCCAGAGCGCCCGAGATGACCTCGTCGGCAGCGGCGATCATCGCTTCGGCCTTGTCTGGCGACAGGCGCCCGTCCGCAAGGTTCACCTCGGCGGCGGCTTTTTTGACGACCCCATAAGCCCGCGACACCTCCTTGGGCATCCGGTCATCGCCGATGGAGAAGTGGTGCAGGCTGCGCTGCGTCTGGGCCCCCCAATAGCGGTCCGACGGAACCTGGACAGCGCCCATCGAGTCCGTTTCGGTCCGCATGCCCGTCGCATCGATGCCGATGGGAATATCCCGCATGTCTGTCTCCCGATCCACTTTGCCAAGCTGGCCACATGGTGATCCACTCCCGGTCAGGGAGGAACCATCATGTCATCGGAAGCTACATTCTTCGGCCTGGCCGGCAAGAAGGCCCTGATCATTGGCGGCGGGCAGGGTATGGGCGAAAGCTCCGCGCTGTTCCTGGCGCGCGCGGGATGCGACGTAGCACTGGTCGATCTGGTGCCGGACCGCGCCGACGCGGTTGGCCAAAAGATCGCGGCGCTCGGCCGCAAGGCGTTTACGATTGCGGGCAATGTGCTCGATGACGATGAAATTCCGCTGATCGTCACCGAGGCCGAGGCGAAGCTGGGTGGTCTCGATCTGATGGTCTCGATCGTCGGTGCGGCGGTCTGGGGCTCGTTGCTGGAAACAACGGCGGAGATCTGGGACGATCAGATGCGGTTGAACCTGCGCTATTTCTTCCTGACCGCGAAAGAGGTCGCGCAATCGCTGATCCGTCGCGGCCAGCCGGGCGCGATCGTCGGCATCGCCTCGGTGGATGGCCAGCGCGCGGCACCAATGCGGGGCGTCTACGGCGCCGCCAAGGCCGGTCTGATCAGCCTGGTGCAGACGATGGCGGTGGAATGGGCGCCGCATGACATTCGTGTCAACGCCATCGCGCCGGGCCATATCGTCACGCCGCGGTTGTTCGATACGCCGCAGCGGGCGGAACTTTATGCAGCCAGCCTGCTGCCGATGCGCCATCGCGGCACGCCCGACGACATCGCCAGGGCCGCGCTGTTCCTGGCCTCCGACATGGCGCGCTACATCACGGGCACGACGCTGGACGTTGATGGGGGGCTGCTCGCCGCCAACCTCTTCCCGCGCGGCCTGCCCGGCAACAACCAAGCGTGACGCTTCACAGCCCGGGTGTGGACTGGCAACGTGCGGCAAAAGGGGAAACGCCATGAACTTCGACTTTTCGGACGACCTTAAACAGCTCCGTGACCAAGCTCGGCGATTCCTGTCCGAGCAGTGTACGCCTGCCGTGGTGCGGCGGTCGCTGGATGGCCAGGAAGCCCACGCCGCCGGCCTATGGCGGGAGATCGCCCAGATGGGCTGGATCGGCGCCGCGATCCCCGAGGAATTCGGCGGTGCGGGCCTAGGCTACGAAGGCTTGTGCGTGCTGGCGGAGGAAATGGGTCGGGCGGTCGCCCCGATCCCGTTTGGATCGACGGCCTATTTGGCCGCGGAGGCGATCCTGACCGCAGGCAGCGATGCCCAGCGCCGCGAGTATCTGCCGAAACTGGCCGATGGTTCCTTGATCGGCTGCTTCGCCCTGTCCGAGGGCAATGGCAGCCCCGAACCTTCGGCGATCCACGCCCGCGTCGTCGGCGGGCGCTTGACCGGGGCGAAATGGCCCGTGGCGGATGGCGGCATCGCCGATATCGCCGTCGTGGTGGCCATCGACGAGCACCGCCAGCCCGGGCTGTTCGTCGCCGACCTGAAAGACGTCCGCCGTCGCGACCTGCAAACGCTGGATCCGTCCCGAAACCACGCTCGTCTGGACTTTGACGGATTGGCGGTGCGGCAGCTTGGCTCCAGCGGCTGGGGTTCGGTGCAACGCGTCCTGGATCGGTCGGCGATCCTGTTCGCGTTCGAGCAGGTTGGCGGGGCCGATGCCTGCCTGCAAATGGCCAAGGATTACGCGCAGGAACGCTATGCATTCGGTCGTCCGATCGGCTCGTTCCAGGCGATCAAGCACAAGCTGGCCGATATGTACGTCGCTTTGGAACTTGCCCGCTCCAACGCTTACTACGGTGCCTGGGCGCTATCCGAGGACGCCACCGATCTCTCCCTGGCGGCCGCGACCGCCCGTGTGTCCGCTACCGAGGCGTTTCATCTGGCGTCGAAGGAAAACATCCAGACGCACGGCGGCATCGGCTTCACCTGGGCGGTCGATTGCCATCTGTTTTACCGCCGGTCCAAGCAGCTTGGTTTGATGATCGGATCGGCGCCGTTCTGGAAGAACCGGTTGGTCGATCTGCTCGAAACCCGCAACGCGGCGTAAGGGAGAAGCATCATGGACTTCAACGACACTAAAGAAGAAGCCACGTTCCGCGCCGAGGCTCGCGCGTTCCTCAGCGCCAACGCGCAACTGAAAGCGGGCACCCGCCCGGTTTTGCGGCAAAGCGGCGTCGATGCCGCGGCGGTGCAGCGCTGCAAGGAATGGCAGGCCAAGAAGGCCGATGCGGGCTTTGCCGGCCTGACATGGCCGAAGCGCTTCGGCGGCAAGGAAGCCTCGCCGATCCTGCAGGTGATCTACAACCAGGAGGAGGACGATTTCGTCGTCCCGCGCGGGCTGTACGAAATCGGCCTGGGCATGTGCATCCCCACCATGATGGCCTATGCGAAGCCGGAGCAACTCGACCGCTATGTCAAACCGGCTTTGCGGGGCGAGGAAGTCTGGTGCCAGTTGTTCAGCGAACCGGCTGGCGGATCCGATCTGGCGGCGCTTCGCACACGGGCGGTGCGCGACGGCGACGACTGGGTGATCAACGGGCAGAAGATCTGGACCTCGGGCGCGCATCTGTCGGATTTCGGCATCATCGTGGTCCGCACCGACCCGGACAAACCGAAGCACGAGGGCCTGACGTTTTTCTTCCTGGATATGAAGTCGCCCGGCATCGACGTCCGGCCGATCCACCAGATGTCCGGCGCCAGTCATTTCAACGAGGTGTTCTTCACCGATGTCCGTGTGCCGGATGCCCAGCGCCTGGGTGCGGTGGGCCAGGGCTGGAAGGTTTCGCTGACCACGCTGATGAACGAGCGCCTCGCGGTTGGCGACGTGCAGCGCCCGGATGTCGACGATCTGCTGGAACTCAGCCGCAAGATGCGGATCGACGGCAAGCCGGCGATCCAGAACGGCGCCGTCCGGGAGAAGATCGCCGAATGGCACGCGCGCTCGCAGGGGTTGAAGTTCACCCGCTTCCGCACGATGACCGCGCTGTCCAAAGGCGAGACTCCGGGGCCGGAGAACTCCATCCACAAACTGGTCAATGCGTCGAAGCTACAGGATATCGCCAGCTACGGTCTGGACCTGATGGGCAACCACGGCATGGTGGTCGATGACGACCTGACCGAGGCTTACGGCATGTTCCAGGCAGCGCTGTTGTCGTCCCCCAGCGCCCGTATCGCCGGTGGATCGGATGAAATCCTAAGGAATATCATCGCCGAACGGGTGCTTGGCCTGCCGCCCGACATTCGGGTGGATAAAGGTGTGCCGTTCAACAAGGTTCCCACCGGAAAGCGGTGACGCCTTACCGGGGGCTGACCCAAACAGCACCCGGACCAGCGCTCTGTGCTCGTCTGTCCAGACGGACTCCCAGTCGCGTGGATAGTTCATGTTAACGGCGCCATCGAACCGCCCGTCGAGGTCATCGACACGACTCAGCGCAAGGCGCAGCGTTTCCGTCAGGCTGGGAACATCCGGCGCGGACACCAGGATATTGGGGCTGATGCCGGCGAAATAGTCAGCGGCTTTATTCTCGAACGCATTGGTCACGACAATCGCGCCAACACCCGCCATATCGAACGGCGTGATGCTGGGATGCGGCGACGCCATCAAACTCAGGCAGATATCGAATTCCCTGATTTTTTCTTCGTATTCGCCCAGGGACATCCGCGGTAGTTGGGTGATTTTCCGCCGCGCGTCGAGGTGAATCTCCACATCGCCGATCCCCATGCCATAAAGCTCCCAGTTATGGCCGGTATCGAAATATCCCTTGTTCCACGCATCGATCAACGCCCGGGCGCCGAGATCGAACATGTTTCTGTTCACGGTGGGGCGGGAATAGAACGCCAGCTTCTTCGTCTTTCCCGCGTGTTTGGCAAGGAAGTCGGCCTTTTCCGGCATCGCGGCGGAACAGGCATTGTTGAAGTAAACGGCCTTGTTCGCGGACGCCAGGGCAGCGACCCGCGGGGACTTGGCCTTCATGAACTCCAGCAGCGGTTTCGTTGACACCAGGGCCTGGTAGTTGAACGCGTAGGTTGCATCCGCGAGGGCGTAGAGCGAACTGAACGGGTAGAAAGCCGCCTCATAGTCCTGGATCAAATAAAGAAAAGGACCGCCGCCGATGGTATCCATGATCTTGCGGGCGAAGTAGGCCGAATACCAGACCGTCGCCACGGCACTGTCGTGCGGCGACACGTTCAACGGCAGGTAGCGGTCGCCGACATAATCCAACTCCACCTCATCCAGCAGGCGCTCCAGGCCGGGATATCGTTGCAAATTTCGATGAAAGACATCCCGGTCGAAATAGAAATTGTCGAACAGGACCAGGCGTACATTCAGGCCTTGGCGGGCGATCATCAGGGCGATCTGAAAGACCCCAAAAAATCCGGCGGACATTGTTTCAATTGAAAACGCGGGAACAAGGACGTTGACGGTTTTCACCCGCGTTTGCACCACGACGACCTCCGGCAAATCCAGGATCGAGTTCATCGAGAGGTCGATGCCGGCTTTGTTGTAGGTCACCAGCATTGGGCGCACCTTCGCCGCCGACTTCCGGATCATGGTCTTGAACGAACGTGTCTTGCTCAGCGGTAGCAGAAAGAGCCAGGCGATCAGGCCGGGAATCCCAAGTTGGTTCTTTTCTCCAAATGCAAGGTTTCTGTATGCGGCCCTGATCGTATCCTTTCCCAATATAAAATCCGCGATCGCAAGCACTGAAGGGAGCATTCGCACGGCCTCCGGGAGTATCACAGAATATTGATGGTCGCCTAACCTTCGCTCTATTCTGCGGATTATCATGTAGCGGCGGCAGCCGCATGTCACTTATCGCCGCTCAATGCTTTCTTGTAATCGGCTTTCGATCACGTTTGCCGGTACACCGGCCCGCGGTTGCGGTCACGGCGCGGACGGCGATCGGCCCAGGTCGATGTGGGATGGCAATTTCAGGAACCTGACTGACTCGGCCAGTTCGCGGCGTGCCGCCGTTAGCAGCGCGAGGCGCATCCGGTGCAGGTCGGCCGCGGCCGCCTTGTCGTTCGATTTTCGCATTTGCACCCAAAACTCCGAACCCTCACCAGGTTCCAGTTCGGTCACGACGAAATCGATCAGTCCCAGCGCGTGAAGTTCCAGCACCATCAGTAGGAAGCTGTTTGGGGTGAAAATCCAACAATGGGCATCGACGTAGCTTTGTGTGCCGTCGGTAATGCACCGACGATATTTGGCATACTTATCATAAGCGTCTGCCAATGGGGTGGTCAGTTCCAACGTGCCTTGCCCGCTGGGCAGCCATGCACCCGCGCCATTCAGATTGATCATGTAAGCCCAGGCTTCGAACATGTTTTCCGGCGTATGCATCGTCCGCTGCTCCCGATGCGCACGTAAGGCTTCGCCGCTGGTGGAAAGCGGCCGGAAGAAATCGAACGTCATGCGGCAATCTGGCACCGCGAGGGACAGTATGAAGTCCGGCCGAGCGAGTGCCGACACCTCCTGAAAGAAGGTGATGATGTCGGGAAAGTGTTCGATCGCGTGGCTCGCGATCAGATAGTCGAAACCCTCGGGACGCTTGCGCAGGCAGGCTTCGTCCAGCCTGACGTCTCGCCAGACGACGTCGACGGCTTCGATATTGCCGGCCATCTCGCGGATGGTGGCGTTGGAGTGGGTCGTGGCCGTTTGCAGAAGGCCATCCTGGTCGGTGAAATCCACGACCGTGGTGTTCCAACCGGCGGCCTTCGGCGCGATGGGATTGTAGAACGGCCCTATTTCAATTCCGTGGGCGGTTGCGTGGTCGATGCCCCGCAGCAGGAATTCGCTTCGGTCCAAGATGTTTCTCCAGTCGCACTCGCCGGGCAAATCCCGACCCTACCCTGGACGCCGACAGGGTGCTGTTGCAGAATCATGGAATGACCCGCCTGGCAACCGCGATCGGCTCGTTCGCCCTGAACAATCCCGTGATCTGCGGATCGGGTGAGCCGGTGATAACGGAGTCCGGGATCCGGGCAGCGTTGCGCGCGGGTGCCGCGGGGGTGATCGCGAAATCTGTCAACGAAAACCCAGCCGGCGGACGCCAGTTGGACAAGGCGGATTACGTCCGGCTCGACGGTCGGGGGCTTCCGACATCGGGGCAGGGGGTGTCGCTGTTCAACCGCTCCGGCCTGTCGCAGCGCGACACGGCGGATTGGTTCGCCTCCATCGCCGCGATTGACAGGGATGCGCGGCTTGACGGCGCGTTCGTCGCCGCCAGCATCGTGTATGCCGGGGCCGACGGCGCCGTTCGGGTCGCATCGTTGGCACGTCGCGCCGGACTGCGCGTCTTCGAGCTGAACGTCGGCGCGCCCCACGCGGCGGAGGCTGCACCGGGCGCCATCGTGCAGGAAACCGACCCGGCCCGCTTGACCGAACTGGTGCGGCGCGTGCGCGCGGCGACCGAGGGCATGCAGCTCTGGGTCAAGCTGACCGGGCTGTCGTCCAACCTGCCGGCGTTGGCTTTGGCGGCGCGGGAGGGCGGGGCGGATGCGGTTTGCATGATGGGCCGCTTCATGGGGCTGATTCCAGACCTGACCACGTTCGCGCCGGTGTTGGGCACATCCGCCGCGTATGGCGGTGGTTGGGCATTGCCGATCGTCTGCCGGTTTCTGGCCTTGACGCGAAAAGCCGCCGGAACCAGCTTTCCGCTGATGGGCACCAATGGTGTGCGTTCGGGCGAGGACGTCCTGCGGATGGCACTTTGCGGCGCCAGCGCCGTGGAGGTTCTGTCAGCCACGATGCACGAAGGCTTCGGCGCGATCAGCCGGATGATCGTGGAGCTGGACTCATTTCTAACCGAACGGAGTATGACATTCCGCGACCTGATCGGCCGCACGGCCGACGGTTTGGCGGGCTACGCCGAACAGCCGGACATTCCTGGCCGCTGGCGCGATTTCGTCCCGCCTGAAACCATTTCCGACGCCGATACATCGCTATGAGCGTCCGGCATCGTGGAGCCTTGCTATGAATCAGTCTGCCTACCTTGCCGATCTTTGGAGCAGCGCCGGCCTACCCGCTGACGCACTGGACGATGTCGTGCTCACCGGGTCAGATCCGGTGCTACCCTCCAGCTTTGCTGTCGGTACCGCCGCGCAGGTAACAGTCGCGGCATCTGCCCTGGCGGCAGCAACGCTATGGCGCCAGCGCGGCGGGCGCCGGCAATCGGTGTCGGTGGATATGCGGCATGCCGCGATTGAATTTCTGTCGGAACATTTTGCCCGTGTCGAAGGCGAGGCGCCCGAAGACCCCTGGGACAAGATCGCCGGCACCTATCAGTGCGGCGATGGTCGTTGGGTGCGGCTGCACACCAATTTTCCGCATCACCGAGCGGGGATATTGCGGATATTAGGCTGCGACTATGACAGGCAGGCCGTGGCAACGGCCCTGACGTCCTGGACCGGCTACGGGCTGGAAGATGCCGCGGCCGAGAATGGGCTTTGCGCCACCGCCATGCGCAGCTTCGCTGAATGGGATGCCCATCCGCATGCCCAGGCGTTGATCACCCAACCCGTTGTCAAAATCACCCGCATCGGCGATGCCCCCGCCCAAGATCTGCCCCCGTCTGCTCGGCCACTTTCCGGCGTCCGCGTGCTGGACCTGACACGCGTTATCGCCGGGCCGGTGTGCGGGCGGACTCTGGCCGCGCATGGCGCCGAGGTGATGAACATCTCCAGTCCGAATGTGCCGAACCTGCCGCGACTGGTTATAGACACCGGCCGCGGCAAGCTGTCGGCGTATCTGGAACTGCGTGAGAAGGCCGACAACGAACGCTTGAAAGAGCTGCTGGCCCAATCGGACATTTTCGTCCAGGGCTACCGGCCCGGCGGCTTGGCGGCGCTGGGCTTCAGCCCCGAGGACGCCGCCCGTATCCGCCCGGGCATCGTGTATGTGTCGCTGTCGGCTTACGGCCATGTCGGCCCGTGGTCCGGGCGGCGCGGCTTCGACAGCCTGACGCAGACGGCCACCGGCATCAATCACGCGGAAGCCGAGGCGGCCGGCCAGTCAGCACCGAAAGCCTTGCCTTGTCAGGCGCTTGACCACGGATCAGGCTACCTGCTCGCCTTTGGCGCACTGACCGCGCTGATGCGGCGGATGCAGGAGGGCGGGAGCTGGCACGTTCAGGTGTCCCTGGCACGCACCGGAAGCTGGATCCGCGATCTGGGCCGGGTGAGTAACGGTCTGGCTATTCCCGGACCGACGGCGGAGGGTGTCGCCGACCTGCTGGAGGAATCCGACTATGGCGCGGGTCGCCTGCATGCCGTGCGGCATTCCGCGCAACTGTCCGAAACGCCGGTTCGGTGGGATCGCCCGTCGGTGACCCTGGGGACCCATCCGCCCGTTTGGGTATGACGGGAACAGCCCAGTTGGCATGCGTTACCGGCGTGCGCTTAAATCGCGAAAATCGAAGGGGCCGCCTATGACGTTGATCGACCTGAGCCGCGAAATCCACCACAAGATGGCGCGCCTGCCGAACCACCCGATGGTGATCATCGCGCCGTTCTCCACCCATGAGGAAAAGCGGGTCGCCGACGGCTACACGTTTTCCTCGGCGGTCACGTCGCTGAACATGGGCGACCATTCGGGCACCCATGTCGATGCGCCACTGCATTTCGACGAGCGGCCAGGCGCCAAGGGCATCGACGAAATGCCGTTGGAGAAGTTCTTCACCGAGGCTGTCTGCCTGGACCTCTCCCACAAGGAACTGAAGTCCGACATCAGCATCGGCGACCTGGAAGCCGCTGAACGGGCCGCCGGTATCGAAATCCGGCCGAAAGACACCGTGCTGCTGCACATGGACTTCTACCGCCGCACCCACGGCACCGACGCCTACATCACCGACTTTCCGGGATTGACCAAGGAGTCCGCAACCTGGCTGGGCAACAAGGGAATCACGATGTTCGGGGTGGAGGCGGTCAGCCCCGGCCGGCCGGGGCGCAACAACTTTGAGGTTCATCACGTCTGCCGCGATATGGGATTCACCCATATGGAGGGGCTGATCAACATGGATAAACTGGTCGGCAAAGGTCGCTTCCGGTTCATCGGCTTCCCGTTGAAAATCAAGGGCGGCACCGGCAGCCCGATCCGCGCCGTGGCCTGGGTGGACTAGTCCAGGTGGCGTGCTCGATCCCGATTTGCTTCTTGATCCATCGCCGCATGGCGGATGGGTCAGAAGGGCTGTTGATGGCGCCGGACCTCGCCACCGCGCTTGCGGACATCGCCGGCGCGGGCGGTGTCTGGACGGCGGAACGCATAACCCTGGGACCGGAAACGGTGCTGGAAGGTGCGGCGTTGGCGACCGCCGTCAGCGAGTCCCTGGCACCCGCAACGGCATAAGGAACAACACCGCCACCGCAGCCGCGCCGCCGCTGACCAGAAACACATTCAGCGCCGAGAGGTGAGCCATCAAAGGCGCGGTAATCGTCGGGGCGGTTGCCTGTGCCAGCAGCACCGGCACCGCCAGCCAGCCAAGCATGCTGGCGTATCCCTCGGGACCAAAGATGGCCAAGGGCAGCGTGCCGCGGTTGATCGTCATGACGCCGTTGCTCATGCCATACAGCAGCGCGAACCCGGTCGCCGCGATCGGCCCGCCCAGCAGCAGCAATCCGGCACCCAGGGGAAACAGCAACGCGGCGACGCGGGCCTTGACCAGGATATCGACGCGCGGGCCGATCGCGTATTCCAGAAGCCGGCCCGCGACCTGGCCAGGGCCGATAAGGGCCGCGACGCCAACGGCTTGCCCCGCTGTCAGGCCGACACCCTGGAACAGCAACAGTGCATTGACCGCCAGCGCCGAGGTGATGAACCAGCGCACCGCGAAGAACGCCCCCAACAGCACCAAGGCCCGCCGTTGGGATGGTGACCTCGGCAGCGAACCGGTCGCCGCCTGTTGCTTCGGCCTGGGTGGGGCCGGGGGAACGAGCAGCCAGACCATGGGTAGGTTCACCGCCAACATCAGCCCGGCGTAGGCGAGCAAAAGACCGCGCCACTCCAACGCCCCGATCAAAGCGGCGCCCAGCGTCCAGAAAACCGTGCTGGCGAATCCCGCGACCAGGGTGATGCCAGTGATGCTTGGGCCGGCCTCCTGGCCCAGCAATCCGCCGACCGTGGCGAAGGCGGCGTCATACAGTCCCATCGCCATGCCGACGCCGATGATCGTCCACCCAAGATACCAAAGCGCCAGACCATGGCTTATTGCCAGCACCGCCTGACCGGCGGCGATCACCAGGATGCTCGCAAGCAGGGCGCCGCGACCCCCGTGGTGGTCGATCCATTTTCCGACACGGGGCGCGCAGGCGCCGGTGACCAGCAGTGCCCAGGAGAATGCGCCGAGTACGGCGAAGCCCGACTCGCCGAACGACGCCGCGACCGGGGCGGCGACGATCGCGGGCAGGTAGAACGTCATCCCCCAGGAAAGCGTCTGGTTGATTCCCAGGACGGCGCCGAGGCGAAAGCGGGTGTCGAACATCCGATGCAGCTTCGGATGGATCAGGCTGGGATACAACCCGTGCGCGCGGCTTCTAACCCGCCACCAACGGACACCCCGCCGTCTTCGGATCGGGGAATGCCTCCGCCCCGGGGATCCGGTTCAAGACCTCATACAAATCCCAGTCCGATTTGGACTGAGCCGGCGCCTTTGCTCGCACGAGCAGAAGGTCATGCACCATCAGTCCATCGGGCCGCAGGACGCCGCCCCGGGAGAACATGTCGTCCACCTTGGTCGCGCGCATCTTCGCCGCGACCGCCTCGGGGTCCTTGCCGCCGACCGCCTGCACTGCCTTCAGGTAGTGCAGCACACCGGAATACACCCCGGCCTGGGTCATGCTGGGCATCTTGCCGTTTTCCTTGATGAACCGCGCCGACCACGCGCGTGTGGCATCATCCAGGTCCCAGTAAAACGATGTCGTCAGTACCAGTCCCTGCGCCACCGGTAGCCCGATGGCGTGAATATCGTTGATGAACGCAAGCATCGACGCCAGTTGCTGCTTACCGCGACCGATCCCGAACGAGGCGGCCTGCTTGACGCAGTTGATATTGTCGGGCGGCCCACCGGAAATCGCGATCACGTCGGCCCCGGACGACTGGGCGGCGAGCAGATAGCTGCTCATGTCCGGGGTTCCGAACGGGTATACCGAATGCCCCAGGACGGTGCCGCCCTTGGCGGTGATGACCGCGGTCGCCACCCGCTCCATCGAATGACCGAACGCGTAGTCCGGGGTGATGAAATAGAACGACTTCGCGCCTCTGTTCACCAATGTCGCGGCGGTTCCGTTGGCCAGTGCCGTGCTTTCGAACGTCCACTGCATCGAGAACGGCGAGCACAGCTTGCCGGTGAAGTCATCCGCGCCGGTGCCGGAGGTGATCATCAGCTTTTTCTTCTGCCGCGACACGCCCTGCACGGCCAGACCGACGGCGGAGAACGGAACATCCGCGATCAGATCGACATCCTGGGTGTCATACCAGTTCGCCGCGAGCATGCCGCCGACATCCGGCTTCATCTGATGATCGGCGAAGATCAGTTGGATTGGCTGACCCAGCGCATTGCCGCCGGCATCCGCGATGGCGAGGCGAGCGGCGGCGACGGACCCCGAACCGCTCATGTCGGCGGAGCCGGCGGTCATGTCGGTCAGAACACCGATTTTAACCGGCGTGACGGCGGCGCGTGCGGTTCGGCCCAGAGCCGTTAGACCAGCGGCGGCCGCCGAACCTGTCAGCAGGTTTCTTCTTTTCAATTCAAGTCCTCCCAGTTCGCACAGTAGGCGATGCCGCCCGCCCGCGCCACATAACGATCCGGCCGTATAACAACGGCTTCTGCTTGGATTTCATCGAGCCAGGGCGCCAATGCCGCGTCCGCGACATCGACGATGCCGCTCCGCGACAGGCCGGCCGCCAACGGGCCGGGGCGGCGCAGCAGGGCAGGGCGGTAGCCGATACGATCGTCGAGCCGCGTGCCATCCGAGAGCAGCGGCTGCGGCGCTGCCCGCCCCTCGGGATCCGGCCGGGTGGAGTGGCCACCCAGGCGTGGTCGTATCGACTCCATCTTGACCGGTTGCCCGTCGCGGCCGCCGGGTTGGGAGGCGTTCATGATGACCGCACCAAGCCGCACGGCCAATTCGATGTAGTCCCGCACATGGGGGGATCGTTCGGTTTCGTAGCTGTCGAGCAGTGCGTCGCCGGCCTCGCCCCGGCATACGGCCGCCAGTTTCCAGGCCAGGTTCGCCGCATCGCGGATGCCCGCGCACATCCCCTGACCGAGAAACGGCGGGGTCTGATGCGCCGAGTCACCCGCCAGCAGCAGCCGGCCGCGACGCCAGGCCTTGGCGATGACCGCGTGAAACATGTAGGGCACCGCGCGCTCAAGCTCCGCATCATCCGGCCCGATCCATCGCGACAACAGGCGCCAGACATTCTCCGGGCGGCTCATGACCGCGCCGTCCTCGTCCGGGCGAAGCATGATCTCCCAGCGCCGGCGATCATCGACGCCCCGTACGTAGGTCGCGGGACGGCTGGGATCGCAGTATTGCACGCTGTGGTCGCCCAGGTCGGGGCGCGGGCGTTTCAGCAGGGCATCGATCACTAGCCAGGGTTCGTGGCAGTTCAGATCGTCGTTCTCCGACCCGATCAAACGCCGCACAAGCGAGCGGGCGCCGTCGCAGCCCACGACGTACCGAGCGGTCAGGCTGCCGAGGCGGCCAGCGGCAAGGTTTTCGAAGCGCAACCGGACGTGGCCGGTTTGTTCGTCTATCGCATACACATCAGTCCGGGTACGAACCGTGATCGCACTGTGCCTGGAGGCGGCGTCGCGCAGCAGGTTCTCCAAGGTCGGTTGGTGGAAGCGATAACTGGCGTGCCAGCCTTGTGGTCCGATTCCGGACGGGCGCGGCCAATCGATCAGCAACTTTCCGGCGGGGTCGATAAAACGCATGCCGGGATTGACGTGGACATTGTCCGCCATTGCCTCGGCCACACCCACCGTTTGCAGCACGCGCATGACCTCGTCGTCAAAATGCACCGCGCGGGGCAGGTGATAGGCGGCGGTTTCGCGTTCCAGCACCGCGACGGAGACGCCGGACAGCGCCAGCAGGTTTGCCAATGTTGCGCCCGTGGGGCCATACCCGACGATCGCGATATCGAAATCCGGTCTCACCGTTTCCCCAGTTCTTTTTTCGTGAGGAAGGGGGCCAGGATTGGCGGTCGCCTGTCAACTGCCTTGGCATTATCCCGGATAGCGCCCTAGACTTTGGGAAAATCATGGGGAATGTCCGATGAGCAATCCGTCGTTCGATTACACGGTCGCCGATTTCAACTACATCGAACATGCCGACGGTCCGCAGCGGCTGCGCCTGTTCATGCCGGTGGGACCAGGCCCGTTTCCACTGGTGGTCGATCTGCATGGCGGCGCCTGGTGCAACCAGGATCTCAGGGATTGTGAGCCGCGCGACCTGACGCTGGTGCGTAACGGGTTCGCCGTCGCAGCGCTGAATTTCCGCCACGCCGGATCCGGCTATCCGACCTCGGTGGTCGATATCAACTACGCGATCCGCTGGCTGAAGGCGCATGCCGGCAAACTGAATATCCGGACGGATGCGGTTGGTCTGTCCGGTCAAAGCAGCGGCGGCCATCTGGCGATGCTCGCGGCGATGCGGCCCGCCGACGCGCGCTATGCCGCGGTGGCGTCCCCTGATGGGGCGAAGGTGGACGCTTCGGTGCGGGCGGTGGTGATGCAATGGCCGGTGATCAACCCGCTGTCGCGGTATCGCAACGCTGTGCGGCTCCGGGCTTCCGGCAACCCGCCGGCCTGGGTTGGTGACATTCCCAGCCGCCACGATCTGTATTGGAAAACCGAGGCGGCGATGGAGGAAGGCAACCCGATGCTGTTGCTGGAACGTGGAGAAAAGGCAGAACTGCCGCCTGCGCTGTGGATCCAGGGACGGCCCGATCCAACCCACGATTACAAGGACCCTGTCGGCACGTTCGACGGCAACGAACCGGAGCGTTTCGCGCGCAATTACCGTAAGGCCGGAGGGTCTTTGGAGTTGCTGTACATCGACAACGAGACGCGAGGGACGGCGACCTCCCACGATCCCACGGTGGCGTTCTTCCGGCGGCATCTGGTCTAGCGCCGGGACTTCCTTCGCGGCCCTCCCGGGCTGTTCTTGTGCGGTCCTACTTTTCGTCGGCGGACGACGGCGACGCCCCGATCTGGTCAACGGTGGAATCGATCCTCGGCAATGCAGGCCTTTTTCGACGCCCACCGCGCCGCAGGTCGAAGAACACCAACGCCGCCGGGATCGCCGCGGCAAACTGGAACGTCGCCTTGAATGCGAGCATGAAGCCCTCCGGCTCGGGCGTCCGCAGCGACTGGAACACCAGCATCAGCACGGTGGCCCCCGTGACCGTGCCGATGGTTCGCGTCGCCATCCCCAGCGCGCCGGCAACGCCCCGGTTCTGAACCGGGATGGCGGCGGTGACGATGTCAAAATATGCCACCTGAAACAGCCCGATCCCGATGCCCTGTACGCCCATCGACAGCACCAGGATAGGGATATCGGGGGTGTCCCCGGACAGCGAAATTCCAAATAAACCGGCGCTGCTCAGGGCGGTGCCAATAACCGCGATCAGCCGGGGCTTGTGCCCCCGCGCGAGCCGGCCGGCCATCGGGGCGGCGATAACGATCCCCAGTGGCGAGGACGCTAGCACCAAGCCGGCGGCCGGCAACGACAAGCCGGGAATGCGGCTCAGGTAGAAGGGCGCCAGCAGCATGATAGAGAAAGCCGATAGGTTGATCAGCACGTTGCTGAGGTTGATCACCGCGAAGTCCGGCTCCTTGAACGGGCTGAAATCGATGATCGGCTTGGCGGTTCGGCGTTCCTGTTTGTAGAACAGCACGAACCCGGCCACGGCGAGAACGGCGAACGCGGCGGTTTCCGGGCCAGGAGGCCGCAGGCGGTTCAGCGCCAACAGCATGAAGCTCATCGCGGCCGCCAGCAGCACGCCGCCGGCTGCGTCGAACGGTTCGCGCGCTCCACGCACCGGCCGTGGCAGTGTCCATGCCAGCGCGAAGGCCACCGCCGCGACTGGTGCCCGGAAACTGAACACCGCGCTCCAGCCGAAATGTTGCACCAGCAGGCCGAACACCGACGGACCAAGCGCGCCGCCGATCGCGAACATCATCATGTAGCGTGCGAGAACCTGCGTCCGCATCGCCTCGGGAAACAAGCTGGTTGCCAGCGCCGGGCCGCAGGACAGGATCAGTCCGGCGCCGATGCCCTGAACCACGCGGCCAACCAGCAAGGCGGGGTAGGTCGGTGCCAACGCACAGGCGGTAAAGGCGATCGTGCTGATCGCGGTGCCAAACAGAAAGACCCGCCGATACCCCAGCAGGTCGCCGATGCGTCCGAAGGTCAGCATCAGGCTGGTCTGGGTCAGCACATAGGAGATGACGATCCACTGGATCATCGGGATCGGCAGCGCGAATCGCGTGACGATCGCGGCGAAATCGATGTTCACCGCTGAATCCAGCGGCACCACCAAGGTGCCCAGACCGACAATCAACAACGGCCAAATGGCCGACCTTGTCCCCTCTACAGGCGAGGTAGCAGCGCTCGGCATCGGTTTCCCCACCATTTTCCCGATTATAGCCCGGCTAACGCCGTCCGCCAAAAGCGTGATTCGGGGCCGGAACGGGCGGTGGCATCGTCAAACCAATAACATCCGAAACCGTGGCCCGGGTCACATTCGAATCACGGTCCAGGGGCTAAGGTTTTTTCACGTCGCCAAAAGCAGCGGCCAACTTGAACCGTAAAGAGGATATCATGGGCAACGTCCAGCCCGGTCCGACAGCCTTGCGTGGATTATCATTCAGCATCGCCGACCTGATCCTGATCGGGAGCTGGTCCGAGGCGATCGGCGTGCGGATGGCCGTCCGACTGGATCATGGCTCCGACACCGAGGAGTTCGAGGAAGTCCTCGCCTTTCACACCAAAGCGGGGCATCCATGCCGCTTCATCATGTGGCGTGACGAGGACGCAGTGCATGTGCAGCCGCTGATCGGCCGAACACGGCGTTATGAGTCGGCGGCCGCGGCGCTCGCCGGGCTGGCGCCACGACAGATTGTCGTCGTGACGGATGTCAAGGCAACACGCTGGCCCGACCTTGGGTCAACCGGTGCCGGGCCGGATTGATCAGCCGGTCCTACGGCCCATTGCCTGCCAGACCCGGAACGCCGATGCGGGGCCATCCAACGCGGTGACCCCGACAGCATCCGCGATGGCGTTGGCGATGGCGGGGAACAATGCGATGGCCCCGGCCTCGCCACAGCCCTTCACCCCAACAGGGTTCGTGATGCAGCGGGTGCCTGAAAAAGCCAGGTCGAAACTGGGAAGATCGCTGGCGCGCGGCATGGCATAATCCATGAAAGAGCCGCTGATCGGCTGACCCGACTGAGGGTCATAGACCGCGTGTTCCAACAGCGCCTGCCCGGCACCCTGGGCGATCGCGCCATGCGCCTGGCCGGCCGCGATCATCGGATTCACGATAATGCCGTAGTCATCCACCGCCGTGAGGCGCTCAAGGCTGACGGCGCCGGTTTCGGGATCGACTTCGACCTCGGCGATGTGGGTGCCGTTGGGAAAGGTCATCGCGTCCCGCGTCCAGCGGTGATAGGTGTCGAGCGCACCGGGGTTTTCTCGCGCCAGCCGCAACAAGGCGATCGTGCGGTCGGTGCCGGTGACGCGGAACATTCCGTCCTGGAACACGATATCGGCCTCCGCCGCTTCCAGCGACCTGGCGGCCAGGGCTTTGCCTTTTTCGACGATGATCTCCGACGCGCGCCAGATCGCCGTCCCGCCCATATAGGTCGCCCGGGAACTACCATGGCCGCCGCCCATCGCGATCAGGTCGGTGTCGCCCTGCTTCAACGCGATCAGCGCGTTGGGGAGACCGAGCCGGTCGGAGAGGATTTGCGGCATGGTCGTCTCGTGGCCCTGGCCGATGGTTTGGGTGCCGGTGATCAAAGAGACAGACCCGTCGGCTTCAAACCGTATATCGACGTTTTCCGTCGGCAGACCGCCGGTCCCTTTGATATGGCAGGCGAGGCCGATCCCGCGCCGCTGGCCGTTCGCTTCGCTCCGACGCCGGCGGTCGGAGAAGTTGGCCAGATCGGCGTTTGCTATGGCGGTATCGAAATGACGCTGAAACTCCCCGCTATCGACGACGAAATTCAACGCATTGGTCATCGGCGTGCGGGTTACGAAGTTGCGGCGGCGTAGATCGATCCGATCGAAACCACATTGGCTCGCGGCAGCGTCGATCAATCGTTCCATGATGTTGACCGCCTCGCCGAAGCCGGGGCCGCGTGTAACCCCGATCGGTGTGGTGTTGGTCAGCACCGCCCGCACGTGCAAGGCAATGGCGGGGACGTCATACACCGTGCCTTGCAGATGGGGATATTGGTTGGTCTGCACGCCACCCGATCCACCGGCCATATAGGCACCCAGATTGGCGACGCTATCCACGTGCAGCGCCAGGAACTTGCCGCCTTCGTCCAACGCCAGCGTCGCCGTCGCGAGGTGATCGCGGGCCTGATGGTCGGACACGAACGTCTCCGACCGAGTCGCGATCCATTTGACGGGGCGCGCGGTACGGCGTGCGGCCCACAGGATCAGTGCGTGTTCGGCATAAGCGAAGTTCTTCGCGCCAAATCCGCCGCCGACATCCGGCGCGATGAAACGAACCGCCGGGGGATCGACCCCCAGCACGCCCGCGGCGATATCGCGGTTGCCGTGCAGGTTCTGGCTGGAGAGATGCAGCGTGTAGCGGCCGTCGTAGACACCAACCGCGCCACGCGGCTCCATTGGGTTGGTGACGATACGGTGGTTGTTCAACGCGATCGTTACGACGTGCGCAGCGGTCTTGAGGATATCCGAGACCTCGGCCGTTTGGCCCCATTGCCAGTCGAGGCAGAGGTTGTCCGGCACCGCTTCGGTCAGAATTGGTGCCCCGGGTTTGGTTGCATCCTCCGCCCGGGTGATCGCCGGCAGCGTGTCGAAATCGATAACGATGCGTTCGGCGGCGTCCAGCGCCTGGTTGCGGGTTTCCGCGACGATCAGTGCGATCGGTTCCCCGGCATAGCGAACCGTGCCCTCGGCCAGGACCGGTTGCGGCAGGAAGCGGAACGGCTCGTCTGTTTGGACGTTGGCTTCGACAGTTGGCCGCAGCGGGCGCAGGCCATCGGCCGCTGCCTCTTTCGCCGTCAGGATGGCGATGACGCCTTGGGTATTCAGGGCCTCGGCGGTGTCGATCGCGGCGATCCGGGCATGGGCGTGCGGAGACCGCAGAAAGACCGCATGGGCCACGCCGTCGAAACGCAGATCGTCGAGGTATTGGCCGTGGCCGGTGACGAAGCGAGTGTCCTCCCGCCGGCGCGGGGTGTCGCCGATAACGGCGCGATCACTGACGGCGCTTTCGGCCATGGGCAGCGGTTCCTTGGGTTTCCAGACACCCAGTTTGGGCCGAGTGACGGAAGGCCGGCAAGGGCGCCGGTTCGCGGGTCATGCGACAAATCCCTGACCTTGAACCGCCAACGTCGTCAAATCCGACGTTGACCCTGTCGAACTCGATGCGTTTGCGTTGTTGGCGATCAGGTATTGTTCAGCGAGATTTTCGACAAACTTGGGGTCTTGTAGTTGCTTGACGTCCAGCCGTGAACTGATCGCCTGTGTCTGCGCACTCATATCCTGGAAGGCGATCTGCGGAGGGATGCCCAAGGCGGTTGTCACGACGGTTCGTACCGTCATGTTGCCAAGGATCTGATCCACGGAGGTGATGCTCGCGGCTTGCGCCTTAAACGCCAATGCGTTGGAGAGGCCCGGCGTCACGCTGTCCTGACTGCTTTCCCATGTCGCCTGTGCATAGGCATTGGCAATCGAGGCGATCGCGGTGGGATTCTGAATCGCCGACAGGCCGTTGGCAGCGAAATTGTAGGTCGTTGCCATGGTTTGCCAACGCGTGTCGGTCAGCTTGTTCACTAGGGAATTCGGGTCGTTGAGGTTCGATGTCAGCGCCTGGGTCGCCAGCGCGGTGTAGCCGATCTGGTCCTGCATGCCATTCGCTGTCAGCAGGACATTCATCACCGCCGGGTTCGACAATAGCTGCGTCACGCTTTTCGCGCCGTTTACCGCCTGGGTGAACGCCTTGATCGCCTGCTGAACCTGTGGCTGGGCGGCGGTTACCTTGACCTGTTGTGTTTCGTTGCTCTCCGCTGATTGCAGCGCCTGTACTGGTGATTGCCCGGTGGAACCGGCGGACTGTCCTCCGCCATAGAGCGCGGCCAGTATCGGGTCGGTGGCGCCAACCGAACTGCTAAATAGCGAGGTCAGGTAGTTGTATGATCCACTCACCGGTCGCGCCTCCGAGCGTCGAATGGCTCCGATAGTGGCGCACAAAGATTAACAACCGATGAACGCGGCGCATTTTCTTCTTCCATCAAGACGCGATACCGTGGGATCGGCGACAGGAGCGAACCCGATGGATGAACAGCGTCCCTTCTACCACGATGGTATGCGGGCCTTGCAGGACCGCTTTGATGGCCGGCGCGTTGCCGACGGTCTGGCCGCCAACCGGCGCCGCTGGGATTTCTGGGACGACGATCGCGTGATGATCGAGAACGCACCGTTCTTCTTCATCGCCACATCCTATGGCGATTACACCGATTGCAGCCTCCGTTCGGGCATGCCCGGCTTCGTCAAGATCGTCGGGCCGGGAACGATCGAGTTTCCGGAGTATGACGGCAACTCGATGTATCGGACGTTGGGGAACATCAGCCAAAATCCGAATGTCGGGCTGCTGTTCGTGAAGTTCGACGGCAAGACGGTTCGCATCCGGATCAACGGCCGGGCGACGATCCTGGACGATGCCGAGGCGCTGGCCCGTCATCACGCGGCGAAACTCGTCGTGCGGGTGGAATGCGAGATGTTTTCCAACTGCCCGCGATCCGTGCATGACCTTCAGACAGGAACCCTGTCACCGTATCTGCCCCGGCCGGGCTATCAGACGCCCGCGCCGGAATGGAAAAGTCGTGACTACATCAAAGATATCCTGCCGGCGAACGACCCGCACCGTCGCTAGTGCGGGCTCGCTCTCTTACCGTCCCGGCCAGACCGGCTTGCGCTTTTCAATGAACGAGGCCCGACCCTCGGCCGCGTCTTCGGTCAACGCCAACGTGCCGATCTGCGACTCCATGAACACGGCCGACTGGTCGAAGTTCAGTTGTTCCGTCACGCGCATCGCATGCTTGCCTTTGCGAATGGCGGTGGGGCTTTTGTCCAGCAGGCGCGACAGCAGCCAGTCCAGCTTGGTATCCAATTCCGCGGCGGGGACCACGTAGTTCAGCAGGCCGTACTCCAAGGCCTCAGCCGCGGTGATCGGCTCTCCGGTCAGCGCCATCTCGTACAGCTTCCGTGGAGGAATCAGCCGTTGCAGCACGGCCATGATCTGCATCGGAAACAGCCCGATCTTGACTTCCGGCATGCCAAACCTGGCGTTATCGACCGCAATCGCCATGTCGCACATGCCCATCATGCCAAGGCCACCGGCCATTGCATGCCCGTTGACCCTGGCGATCAACGGCAGGGTCAGGTCGCGGGCCTGCTTCATCAGTTTGACAAAGGGGAAGCCGACTTTCGAATAGTCATATTTGAAACTGCCGGACCCGGACGAGAGATCGGCACCCGCGCAAAACGCCTTATCACCCGCCCCGGTCAGCACCACTGCTCGGATGTCGGGATCGTTGGTCGCCTGGGTCAGGCCGGCGGAGATCGCCTCATTGACCGCATCGTTCATCGCGTTGCGACGTTCCTCGCGGTTGATGGTGATCCACAGGACCGGACCGCGTTTTTCGATCAGAACGTCGCTCATGCGTTTGCTCCCTGACGGTATTTCGTGAGACTGCCGCCGCGCATCACTTTGCCGGGCAGCGGATGGCCGACAATCTCCTCAGCCATGTGCGCGCATTCGATCAGGGCATCCAGGTCGATGCCGGTCGAGATGCCCATTTCCTCGCACATGAACACAAGGTCCTCGGTGCAGATATTGCCAGCAGCACCCTTGTGGCCGGCGAACGGGCAGCCGCCGAGGCCGGCGCAGGAACTGTCGAAACTGTCGATGCCCATCTGCAGGCCCATCAGCGCGTTGGCCAGACCGGTGCCGCGGGTATCGTGCAAGTGCAGGCCCAGGCGAAGGTCCGGCCACTTCTCCCGCACCACGCCGACGACCCGTTGGACCGAGGCCGGGGACCCCCAACCGACCGTGTCCGCCAACCGGACGCGGTCCAGTTTGACATCGAACTCGCTGGCCAGGTCGAGCAGTGAGCCGACGCAGTCGCGAACGGTTTCCGGCGCGATGGCGCCTTCGAAGTTGCAGCCGAAACAGGTCATCACGATCGCGGATTCCACCGGAATCCCGTGCTCGCGGAAGAAAGCCAGTTGCCTGCGCTGCTCGACCAGCGTTTCCGCGTTGTCCTTGTTGGTGTTGCGGATGGAGAACGTGTTGGACGCGCTCATTTGCATCAGGCCGGTGATCTTCAGCGGCGATTTCACGGCCTGTTCGTAGCCACGCAGGTTCAGCGCCAGCGCGGTGTAGTCCACGCCAGGGCGCTGATGGATCGCCTGCGCCACCTCCATCGCATCGGCCATCCCGGGCACGCGGCGTGCATCCACGAACGAAACGCACTGGATATCGTGCAGGCCGGTTTGTCCGAGGGCTTCGCAGAAGCGAACCTTGTCGGCGGTGCCGATCGGTCCGGGCTCAATCTGGAAGCCCTCGCGGGGACCTTCCTCGTGAATATCTACCCGCTTTGGCAGGTCGGTCATGGCGTTGTTTCCTCCTCCAACGGTCGTTTAGGCGGCAAATACCTCATCGACCTCATAAGCCCGGGGCACCAAACCCTGTTCGGCGGCATACCGCAAACACAGTTCAATCCCGGTGCGGTTCGCCTCCAGCCCATAGGGCAGGGGATCCGGCCCCACAATTGGGATAAACCTTGCCTCCGCGCTGGGTTCCGTTGCGGCTGCCTTGGCCGCGACGAAAAGCCGCATCAGTTCCGCCGGCAGCCAGGGATGCGCCGCCAGCAGCTCGGTCTTCACACACAACAGATGATTGACCGGATACGCCCCGGTCTTCCGGAACCAGGAAGCCGCTGCCTCCATCGGATTCGCAATGACCGGCCGCACCGCTGCCGGGTCGATCCCATTGAACGCGATCCCAGCGTCGATTTCTCCCGCCAGCAGCATTGCCTTCAGGTCCTGTCCCGGTGCAATTCGCACCACGTTCGGGGGATCGACGTATTCCTGGACATGGGCGTCTTCCTCGGTCACCCAGGTGATGTCGCGGTGATCGACGCCGTACTCGTCCCGCAGGATGCCACGCACCCAAATCCCGGTGGTCTGGGAGAACGCCCGGACCCCGATCCGCTTGCCGCGCAGATCCGCCGGCCCTTGGATCGGGGACCCAACCGGGCAGATCAACGCCGCGTGGTGGAACCCGCGCATCACCACGATCGGCAGCGCCTTGATCGGCTTTCCGAACGCATGCGCCTGCGCCAGTGTCGTCAACGCGATCTCGCACAAGTCGAAATCCAGCGTCCTCACCATCCGCCGGAACGCTCGGGTAATCACCGGCACCTCCTCGAAGTCGAAGCGGATGCGCGGCGAGGCCACAGTCCCGTCCTTGATCGCCTTGACGTGGGGGTAGTTCGCGAACGCGGTGCGCAGCGTGATCGTGTCGGTCATGGTCGTCGCCCCTTTTGGCCGCCGATCCTACAGCCGGCCGCCCAAGTTGACACGCCCCCCAACCCCCGGCTTGCTGCCTTCAAATCAAACGCCGCGAGGAAACCATGCAAATCGGCTTCAATCTGCCCATCAGTGGCCCGATGGCCACCGCCGAGGTCATGGGCAACATCGCCCAACTCGGGGAGTCGCTGGGATTCGACTACCTGACCCTGACGGATCACGTCGCCCTGCCGGACACCAACACACCCGGCTATCCGTATTCCACCAGCGGTTCGTTCTACACGCCCGACCCCGGCAACCGCGTCGAGCAATTGACCACCGCCGCTTGGGTTGCCGCCAAGACCAGCAAGGTCCGCATCGTCTTGGCGGTCATGGTCGTGCCGCACCGGCCGGCGGTGCTGGCCGCGAAGATGCTGGCGACGATCGACGTACTGTCCGGCGGCCGCCTTGTCGTGGGGATCGGCGCCGGGTGGTTGCAGGTTGAACTGGAAACCGTCGGCACCACCCCGTTCGCCGAACGTGGCGCTGTCACCGATGAGTTCATGGATGCGATGCGAACCATCTGGACGCAGGAACGCCCGGTGTTTCACGGCACATACACCCACATCGACGGCCTGTTGACCGACCCGAAGCCGGTACAGAAGCCGCATCCGCCGATTTGGGTCGGCGGCGAGACGGGTCCGTCGATGCGCCGAGCGGCTCGCATTGGCGACGCCTGGTATCCGATCGGCAGCAACAACGCGAACCTGCTGGATACGCTGCCGCGCCTGACGGCCGGTATCGCCAAGATCCGCCAGATGACGCGGGCCGCCGGCCGCGACCCCGCCAAGATGGGCGTTGTTTACCGCGTCAAGCGCCACGGCATGCTGGCCCCGGCGGCGACCGACGGCAACCGCAAGCTGTTCACCGGCTCCGTTGCGGACACGATCGAGGATATCGCCGCGCTGAAGGACATCGGCGTGACCGCGATCGACTTCGACTTTGAGGGCCGGGACGCGGACAAGTCCGCTGCGGATATGAAAAAATTCCACAATGAGGTCTTGTCTAGGATTTAGGTCAACACAACCTGCGGCGGTATGATACACGCCGCAGCTCAGCTGGAACACAACCTCGGGTTTCATCTCCATCGCCAGAATCGGCCGCTGGAGGCAGAGCCCTTCTACAGAAAAGCCTTGGCACTGGCGCCGGAGTTCAAGGAGGCCTGGATGAATCTAGGCCTCGCCGTTCTGGCGCAAAAGCGCCCCGACGACGCTCTGGCGTGCCAGCGGGAGGCGTTGCGGCTCGACCCCGGCAGCGCCGACGCCCAGAACAATCTGGGGTTGGCGCATTACGCACAGGGCCATATCGCGGAGGCGGAGAATTGTTTCCGTGCGGCTCTGCGGCTGCGCCCGGACCATGCGAATGCAACGCTTAATCTTGGCTCCATCATGCAGATTTGTAACGATGTGGGCGAAGCCGGGGCATTGTTCCGCCGAGCCCTGGTGCTGGGTGTTGATCCGGCCAGGGGCAACAGCAATCTCGCTCTGGCATTGATGGAACAGGGTCATCCCGAACAGGCCGAACACATCCTTCGTCAGCTCCTGGCCGAACGTCCCGACTATCCCGAGGCACGGGCGAACCTCGCTTTGGCGCTGCTGACGCTGGGCAAGCTGGAAGAGGGCTGGGCGGCCTACGAATCACGCTGGGCGGTCGAGGCGATGGGCACGCCGGCGCCGGTGTTGGCGCAACCGCGCTGGACCGGCCAGAAACTGAATGGCGAGACCGTGCTGCTGTACGCGGAACAAGGCTTCGGCGACACGCTGCAGTTCTGCCGCTACGCGCCAATGGTTGCCACGACGGGCGGCCGCGTGGTGCTGGTGGTGCCAAGAGCCTTGCGGCAGGTGATGACGACGCTGGACGGCGTCTCCATGTTGCTGACCGAAGAGGACGATGCGCTCCCGGCGTTCGACTATCACTGTCCGCTGCTCAGCCTTCCGTTCGCTTTCAACACCCGCATGGACTCCATCCCGGGGCCGCGTTCCTACCTTCGGGGCGACGCGGCGCCTTGGGCGGATTTCCTGGCGAGGCTACCGGGTTTGAAGGTGGGACTGGTCTGGGCCGGAAGGTCGCGCACCGCGCAGCCGCACGCCGTGGCGATCGACGCGCGGCGGTCGATGCGGCTGGCGGATATGGCACCGCTGCTCGACGTTGCGGGATGCAGTTTCGTTTCGCTGCAACTGGGACCGCCCGCTGCGCAGATGCTGGGCTCGACGTTGCACGATGTGTCCGAAAGGTTGGCGGACTGGGCGGACACGGCGGGATTGATCGCCGGCCTGGATCTGGTCATTGCCGTCGATACCGCGGTCGCCCACCTGGCTGGCGCGATTGGTAAGCCAGTGTGGATGCTAAGCCGTTTCGACGCCTGTTGGCGCTGGTTCCGGGAGCGGGAGGATACGCCGTGGTATCCGTCGATGCGTCTGTTCCGGCAAACCAGCCGAGGGGATTGGGGTGGGGTGATCGAACGCGTGGCGAGCGCTTTGGAGTTCATGGCTGGCGCGGAACGCCATTTCGGCTGCATCGCCGAACCGTGAGCGATGCCTGGGTTGCACGGTTGGGCTTTCTGGGCGCTTCGCGCGGCTGTTCCGGCGTCCCGGGACGACGATCCCACCGCGCGAAGCGCCCAAGAACGCTAGGATTGCGAGGCACGACCCAGCTTTCCGTGCGGCAAGGGTCCGTGGAAATCCGTGTGGAAATCCACTAAATCCGTGATGGACCCTTGCTTCCGCTTAAGCCCTAAGCAACGCCGAAATTGATCAAATTCCGCACCGGGGCGCCCGATTTCAGCATCGCGAAGCCCTCGTTGATCTGATTCAGCGTCACCTCGCCGGATACCAACGTGTCGAGCTTCAGCCGTCCCTGGCGCCACAGTTCCAGCAGCCGCGGCATATCCACACGGAACCGGTTGCCGCCCATGCTGGTACCCTGGATCTTTCGGTCACGCAGGAAATCCGCGCCGTGCAGCTCGATCTTCGTGCCAAACGGGATCATCCCGATGATGGTCGCCACGCCGCCCGGACGCAGCATCGCGAACGATTGTTCCGCCGTGGCCTTCAGCCCGATCGCCTCGAACGAATAGGGCACGCCCTTGCCCTCGGTCAGGTCCTTCACCGCCGCGACCGGATCGACGTTGGAGGCGTTGATAATATGCGTCGCCCCCATCTCCCTGGCCTTTTCCAGCTTCGAGGAGTTGGTATCGATCGCGATGATCCGCTCCGCGCCCGCGATCGCCGCGCCGTTCACCGCCGACAACCCGATGCCGCCGCAGCCGATCACCGCGACCGTGCTGCCCGGTTCCACCTTCGCCGCGTGGAACACCGCCCCGACGCCTGTCATGACGCCGCAACCGACCAGGGCGGCGCGATCCAGCGGTATCTCCTTGTTGATTTTCACCACCGCATGCTCATGCACCAGCATCTGTTCGGCGAACACCGACAGGTTGAACGCCTGGTGCAGCACCTGCCCCTTCCACTTCAAACGCCTCGCGGCGCCCGGCAGCAGTTTGACTTCGGTGTTATCGCACAGGTTGGTGTGGCCGGTGGTGCACTGCTCGCACTCGCCGCAGAACACCGACAGGCAGGTGATCACATGGTCGCCCGGCTTCACATAGGTGACGTCCTCACCGACCGCTTCGACCACAGCCGCACCTTCGTGGCCCAGTACCGCCGGGGTCGGGTAGGGGTAAAGACCCTCCATGAAATGCAGGTCGGAGTGGCACAGGCCGGCGTAAGCCGTACGCAGCAGGACTTCCCGCCGCTTCGGCTTCTCGATTTCAACATCCTCGATGGTCAGCGGCTGGTGTGCTGCGTGAAATACGGCGGCCTTCATGGTTGGTTTCCTCCGGTTTTTGGACCCGGCCAGAACCCTAGCCGCGTTGCGCCCTAACGCCAATGCTTCTGGTCGTAGGCCGTCCGGTTGCTTCGTCCCAGTTTTCCAGCTTGCCGGGCACGGCGTTCTCCGCTATGAACAGGCCATGGCATACGCTGTTTCCGCCTCGCGATTTTGGTACCGCTGGTATTCCCCGGCGGCCTAGGATCGTGCACGAGTAGCAAGTCCCCCAAAGCCGCCTCATCCAGGCGGCTTTCGTATTTTTCCCCCGGAATCCGCTGAAGATGGAACGGCCTTGGACCCCAAACCAAGGAGCCTACCATGCAACGCACCAGTTTCGATTTCGATGTGATCACCGGCCCGGCGATCCGGCCCGCGCCAAAGCCGCCCGCCAAACCCGCCGCCGAACAGCCGAAGCCTGCCGCCACGCAAGGGGCCATCGGCGGGAAATGACCGCTTGATTGTCGTGTTCGCCCGATTAGGCTACTGCTCAGTAGCCCGATCAGGCCAACAAACACGACAGGGAAGCATGCCATGAAGCTGATGTGGTTCCATCTGATGCCGTACACCGAATTGCCCGAGGACTTCAAACAGAAGCACCCCTCGGTCTGGGTCGATATTCATTCCTCGTTGTTCGATCCCAAGCGCGCGCACCTGATGTACAATGACTTCATGGATGAGCTCGAATACGCCGCCGACTGCGGGTATGATGCCATTTGCGTGAACGAGCATCATTCCAACGGCTATGGGCTGATGCCATCACCAAATCTGATCGCGTCATCCCTCGCCCGGCGCACCACCGATGCCACGATCTGCGTGATGGGCAACTCGCTCGCGCTGTATAATCCTCCGACGCGGGTGGCCGAGGAATTCGCCATGATCGACGTGATTTCGGGTGGACGGCTGATCGCCGGCTTTCCCGTCGGCACGCCGATGGACGGTTGTTTCGCCTACGGCCAGAACCCCAGCCAGTTGCGGGAGCGGTATCTGGAGGCCCACGACCTGGTCATGAAGGCGTGGCAGGAGAAAGACACGTTTGCCTTCAACGGCCGTTTCAACCAGCAGCGCTATGTCAATATCTGGCCGCGCCCGATTCAGCAGCCGCATCCCCCGATCTGGATCCCCGGTGGCGGGTCGGTCGAAACCTGGCAGTGGTGCGCCGAGATGGACTACGTTTACTGCTATCTGTCCTATTATGGCCATAAGGTCGGCAAGGCCACGATGGACGGGTTCTGGGCCGAAATGGAACGCCTGGGCAAGGACCGCAACCCATACCGGGCCGGCTTCGCACAAACCGTTTGTGTGGCGGAAAGCCACGACCAGGCGATGGAGATGTATCAGGACGCCGCCGAATACTTCTTCGGCCGCTGCCTGCACATCGACCCGCGATTCGCGGCCCCTCCGGGCTATACCACCGAGGCAACGATGCGGTTCGGCCTGACCAGTCAGGTCAGCGCCGCCGCCGCGAAATCCGTGGCCCGTCCGACGGAAATGAAAGAGCTGGTTGACGCCGGCTATATCGTGATCGGCAGTCCCAGCCAGGTGACCGAACAGATCGTCGAACTGGCCGAGAACTTGAACGTCGGCAACCTGATGCTGTTGATGCAGTTCGGCAACATGAACAAGGATCTGACGCGCTTCAACACGAAGCTGTTCGCCGAAAAGGTGATGCCGACACTCAAGAAGTTCTATGCGGAGTGGGAACATCGCTGGTGGCCGAAGCCGATGGACGACGGCCTGCGGGCAGATGTCCCGGCCTGGGGGCCGACGATGCGCGCGGCGGAGTAAGCCGGGGTCAGCACCCCGCCAATCCCGGCAACGCAGGGGCAGCAGGGGAACGCAGCGCCAGTACCTTGAACAACTCCCCCATCGCCTCGGGGTCCGCCAGGCGTCTTGTTGCCTGCATCAGTGCCGACGCCTTCTCAGGTTGGCTGCGTGCCAGGCGTTCGGTGCGCTGGAACAGGCCCAATGCCGAAAGGAACGCGCCCTGCGTTTCCGGGCCTTGGACAGCCGCCCCATGGGCTTTCGCAATGGCGCCGAGGTCAGCGAAATCGACATGCGCGGTCAGGTCGGCCGATCCCGCGACAGTCAGCGGATTGACCGGGCGCTTGTCCGCCAGTGCCTGCAAGCTGTCGCCCGCCGCACTGCGCGCAGGGCCGTAGTCCAGGAACAAGGCCGCCCCGGGATGGCGGCACAGGCGGGCCGCGACGGCGGCGACAAAGCCGCGAGAGGGTTCGTTCAATTCGACGATGTCGCCCTCACCCGCGGCGCGGTTGGGCGGAACGTCCCCCGGACTGGCCGGCTGTTCGGTCCACTCCCCGCCGACAACAAACCGCTCGGTCCACCCCTCGCCACGGCGGACGAATTGCCGGATCGGCAGGGCATCGAGGAACTCGTTTGCCAGCAGGATGAGCGGCGCCGCCGGTAAGGTTCCAATTTCATCATGCCATGTCGTGCCGGGGATGCGCGCGGCCTGAACGGCGCGCAGGCGAGGGGACGTCTCGATCAGGTGTACGCGCAGGGCGGCGGCGAAGGTGGGCGCGGCCCGCTGGATGGCGCGTAACGCATCCGCCATCAGCGTGCCGCGCCCCGGGCCGGCTTCCGCCAGTAGCACGGGGGCCGGGCTGCCGAGCAGTTGCCACGTGACCGCTGCCCACAGGCCGATGATCTCGCCAAAGACCTGGCTGATTTCCGGTGAGGTCGTGAAATCGGCGAACGGATCGCGCGATGCGTAATAGATCGCGTTGGCCCGAGCCATGAAGCGATCGAGGCGTTCGGGAAGGGGCTCAGCCTCCGCCATGAGGGGGCGCGTTCTAATCGACTGTCATGGCCGGGACACGCGCGCGCGCGCGATCAGCCAAATGCCGGCGATCAGCATCGGGATCGAGAGAATCTGGCCCATGGTTGTGCCGAACGACAGAAAGCCCAGGAACGCGTCCGGCTCACGGAAATATTCGCCGACAATCCGGGCGACGGCGTAGCCGCACAGAAATATCCCGGTCAGCATGCCGAAGCGGGCGCGAATGGACTCCCGGCGTGACATGACGAACATCAGCGTGGCCAGCAAAACGCCCTCCATCAGGGCCTCGTACAACTGGCTGGGGTGCCGCGGGACCGTGCCGGCGCGTGGGAAGATCATCGCCCAGGGCAGCCATTCGGGTGCCGGACGCCCCCAGAGTTCGCCATTGATGAAGTTGGCGACGCGGCCGAGGCCGAGCCCTATGGGCGCGACGATGGCGATCCGGTCGGCGAAGCCCAGCAGCGGGATGGCGTTGCGCCAGCAGAAGATGGAGACCGCGACGGCAACGCCCAACATGCCGCCATGGAAGCTCATGCCGCCTTCCCACACGGCCAGGATCATTGACGGGTGCGCCAGATACACGCTGGGCTGATAGAACAGAACGTAGCCCAACCGGCCGCCCAGCACGACACCAAGCGTGGCCCAGGTCAGGAAGTCATCAACCTGAAATTCGGTGGCGACCGCGGGGGCCTGCCGAACGAACCGGCGGACCAGACGCCAGCCCACGACCAGGCCGGTGATATAGGCCAGCGCGTACCAGCGGATACTTAGCGGGCCCAGTTGGACAATGACGGGGTCGAACTGGGGAAACAGCAGTACCGGGATCATACGTATTTATCCGCGCCAGCCAGATGATCCTGGACGTAGCGGCGGATTCCTTCCTCCAACGGTGTGAACTGACCACTGTAGCCGGCGGCGCGCAGACGCTCCATCGGGGCCCGGGTGAACGACTGATACTGACTGCGTAGGCTGTCCGGCATGTCGATGAACTGCACGGCGCGCGGCTGGCCGGCGGCATCGGATACCGCATGCGCCAGATCAAGGTATGTGCGGGCGCGGCCGGTGCCCAGGTTGAACAATCCGCTGACCGCCGGCGTTTCCATCAGCCACAGCATCACATTGACGACGTCGCCGACCCAGATGAAGTCGCGTGCCTGGGCACCATCGGCCAGACCCGGCTGGTCGGACTTGAACAGACGGGCGGGTAGGCCGGCCGCGACCTCGTCATGTTTGACCTTCACGACCGAGATCATGCGGCCCTTGTGGTATTCGTTCGGCCCATAGACGTTGAAGAACTTCAGACCGGCCCATTGCGGCGGCTGCTCCCGCCGCGTCAGCAGCGTCTTGGCGACCAGCAGGTCGAACGCATGCTTGGTCCAGCCGTACAGGTTCATCGGCCGGAGCCGCTCCAGCGCCGGAATGGAGAACTCGTCCTCGAATCCTTGCGTGCCGTCGCCATAGGTCGCGGCCGACGAGGCATAGACGAAGCGCACGCCGCGGTCGGCGCACCATTCCCACAGGCGTCGGCTGAGCTCGACGTTCGTGGCCCATGTTTGGTCTCCATCGACCGCCGTGGTTTCACTGACGGCACCGAGGTGGAACACCATCTCCAGCGGCGGGCGGGCGGCCAGGAAGCTCTCCAGATCATCCGGGTGAATCAGCCGGGTTGGCGGGTGTCTGGCCAGGTTACGCCACTTGCCGTCGCTGCCCAGCGTATCGACCACAACGGTTTCATGCCCGCGACGAGCCAATGCGGCTTGCAGGTTGGAGCCGATGAAGCCGGCGCCGCCAGTTATCAGGATCATACGCATCCTATATACGGACCAGCGGGCGGTGCGAAAGCCGCCACATGAGCAGGAGCATCCCATGAGCGATCGGCCCCGATTTTTCGACGACCTCGCCGGTGTGGCGGGCGGCGCGTTTTCCGCCCTGGCCGGGCTGCGCGACGAAACCGAGGCAATGCTTCGGGCGCGCATGGACGATCTGATCCAGCGCCTGGACCTGGTTCGGCGCGAAGAGATGGAAGCTGTCCAAGAAATGGCCGCCAACGCTCGCTCTGGCCAGGAAACCGCCGAAGCGAAGGTGAGCGAGCTTGAAGCCCGTATCGCGGCACTGGAGACCCGGGTTGCCGCGATCGAGTCGCCGGGCGCGGACGTCATTTCGCCGGAAGGTCTGTAGCGCCTGCAGCTCGTTCCGCCGCGGCAAGCCACACGCCGGACCATGACATTTTCGAGAACCGCCGATTCGCGGAAGCAAAGTCTCCCCCCGATTGCGTGAAAATGACACCTTGGTACTTGCGGCAGGTGCGAACACATGAATAGGCTTGTTGCGTAGCCAACTCCGGGCGACTCCGAAATAGGTTTCGGCGCTAAGCTGCCCGGGGGTGAAGGCTACGCTCGGCCTTCCTTTTGACGGGAGACCCCGAATGTCGGCATCGCTGACCACGTCGTTCGATAACGCCGCCAATCCCCTTGATATGATGGAGCAAATCGTCGCCGCGAATGAATGGGAATTCGACCGCCGCAGTGATTCGGAAATGGCCGCCGAGGCCCCTGGACACTGGTGCGACTACGGTTTGTTTTTCAACTGGTCGCACGAAATCAGCGTGATGCACTTCACCTGCGCGTTCGACCTGAAAGTGCCGGAAAAGCAGCGTGGCGCGCTGTTCGAACTCCTGGCTCTCGCCAACGAGAAACTCTGGCTGGGGCATTTTGGGCTTGAGGGTAACGAGGGCATGCCGGTGTTCCGCCATGCCGTGCTGTTGCGCGGCACCAATGGCGCCTCGGCGGAAAGCCTTGAAGATCTGGTGGACATCGCTCTGACCGAATGCGAACGGTTTTTCCCGGCGTTCCAGTTCGTGCTATGGGGCGGGAAGTCTCCGGCTGACGCCCTGGCCGCCGCGATGCTGGACTGCGTCGGCGAGGCCTAGAAGCCTGCCTGCCGGTGTGGTGGCCGGGCGGATTCCGGCCACCACACGACATTTCCGTGTCGGCGTTGTAAGAGGTGGGCGGTCGGGCTACGCCTGATCATGACACGGGGGCAAACAGGGCCGAATATGACCAACGACAACACACCCACCATGGGCGCTATTCCGCCGATCCTGCTCGTCGGCTGTGGCCGGATGGGCAGCGCGATGCTGTCCGGCTGGCGGGAGCAGGGGCTTGCACCGTCGGTTGCCGTCGATCCCTCGCCATCGGCTGCCTCGTTCGCCGGACCGGACATGATGGTTGTCGCGGATGTCTCCGAAATCCCGGCCGGATTCTCGCCCGCGGCCGTCGTTCTCGCGGTGAAGCCGCAAAATGCCGCCGCGACGCTGCCGGCCTACGCGCGGTTCGCCGCCAATACCGTTTTCCTGTCGATCATGGCCGGCCGGACGATCGGTGGAATCGGCGCCCTGCTTGGATCCTCCGCCGCGATCGTCCGGGCGATGCCCAACACACCGGCGGCGGTCAGGCAGGGTGTGACCGTGGGCTGCCCCAGCCCAAACGTCTCCACCCAGCAAAAGGCGTTATGCGACAGGCTGCTGCAAGCCATCGGCAAAGTGGCGTGGGTGGAAGACGAGGCATTGCTCGACCCCGTTACCGCCGTATCCGGCAGCGGACCGGCCTACGTGTTCCTGCTAGCCGAACTGATGGAACAGGCCGCCATTGAGCAAGGCATCCCACCTGATCTGGCTCGGCTGCTCGCTCGGCAGACTGTCTCCGGCTCCGGCGCGCTGCTCGGCGCCAGTCCGGAAGATGCGGCGGCCTTGCGGGTGGCTGTCACCAGCCCGGGCGGCACGACGGCCGAGGCACTGTCGGTCCTGATGAACCCCGACGTCTGGCCGGTGGCGATGTCGCGGGCAATTGCCGCGGCAACCCGCCGTTCCCGCGAACTGGCGGGTTGAGCCGTTGACAGCGCACACTATCTTCACCCCATGAGCGACACGGAATTCGACACCGCCCTGGTTACCGCGGCTTTCCGTCTGGCCGGCGAGCAGGGGTGGCGCAAGGTCAACGCGGTCATCGCCGCCCAAGAGGCCGGTCTTTCGCTGGCCGTGGCAAGGGCGCGTTTTCCGTCCCGTGCCGTGATCCTGCTGCGGTTCGGCCGATTGGCGGACCAGGCAGCACTGAGCGATGCGCCGACCGAAGGATCGGTGCGGGACAAGTTGTTCGACCTGCTGATGCGGCGCTTCGACTTTCTGCAGTCCCACCGGGCGGGCGTTAAGTCGCTGTTGCGGTCGCTGCCGATGGATCCGCCAATGGCGCTGCTGTTGGCGTGTGCCTCGCGGCGCAGCATGCGGTGGATGCTGCAGGCAGCCGGGGTCACCGCGACCGGGCCGCGTGGCGAATTGCAGGTGAAGGGGCTGATGGCCGTCTGGCTGTGGGCCGTTCGCGCCTGGGAGCGGGACGAGTCGGATGACCTGTCCGGCACGATGGCCGCCGTGGACACAGCCTTGCAGCGGGCGGAGCAGGTTGCCTCGTGGCTGGATGGGCATCGCGAGACGAAAGCACCGCCGGTTCCGCCGGTTTCTGAGCCGGCCGAGTCGGACCCGTCCGGCCTGATCGAGGAGCCGCCGCCGCTGCCCGAAGCCGACGAGGCGTGACCACCCCACCGCTCCAGACACGTATGGACGCCGCCATGGATCTGGCCGAGCGGGCTGGCGAAATGGCGATGTCGATGCGTCCTGTGCCCGGGGCGGGCGGCGGTAAACTGAAGGGACCGCAGGATTGGGTGACCGAGGCGGACGAGGCGGTGGAGCGGTTTCTGTCCGACGAACTGGCCGTGGCGTTTCCCTCGGATGGGTTCCAGGGCGAGGAAGGCGGCGTTTCACGCGGCGGCTCGCTGCGCTGGGTGGTCGATCCGATCGACGGAACCTCCAACTACGCCAGGGGCGGTGCGCGGTTCTGCGTGTCGCTGGCGTGTATGGAGGGCGATACGCCGCTGATCGGGGTCGTGGTGGCGCCCGCGTTGCGGGAATCGGTCTGGGCGTGGCGCGGCGGCGGGGCGTGGCGGAACGGCGATCGGATTCGGTCGGCGGACACCAGCGATCCGAAGCAGGCGATCATGGAAGTGGGTTGGTCCCGGCGGCGTCCGAACGCGGATTATCTGGCTCTATGCCAGCGTGTTCTGGCGGATGGCTGCGGTCTGCGACAGGGCGGGTCTGGGGCCTTGGGTCTGGTCGATGTCGCGGTCGGGCGGCAGGACGGATATGCCGAGTTGCATATCAACCTGTGGGATGTGGCGGCTGCGCTGGTGATCCTGCGGGAGGCCGGGGCGAAGGTCAGCGACTTCCTGGCAAATGAGGGGGCAACGAAGGGGAACGGGATCGTTGCCTGCGCACCCGGATTGGCGGGGGTATGGTCGGATCTGCCTGGGTTGCCGGCGCCGGTTTGACGGGACACGATTGCTTCAGTCGCGGTGAGACCAGTCTCCCGCCCGGAGAAGGCGGCGGCGGGCCATTACTCTGATGTGCCAACTGTTCCCGGTCGAGCGTGATGACCGGCAGATCCGCGGATCAGGTAAGGTGCGCCGGTACGATCGACCACCTTAATCCGTCGCGCCTCAGCGACAACCGGTGGTTATGGGCGGCCAGGGCACCCTCTATCATCGCGGCCCAGCAATCTTGGACCGCCGGATGCGGCGCGGGTAAACCGTCCATCAGTTTCCAACCGATCTGGCGGACGTCTGTTCCGGTTCGGATTTCGGCATGATCTCCCTGGGCTCGCGCAAGCCGTACCATGAAGTCAACGAAGCTTGCAGGACTTCCATCGGGTTGCAGCCCAAGTGCGGCGGCCGTCTCGGCGTAGAGTTGCATGCCGACCAGCCTGGCCGCACCGCCCGCCAGGAACCGGGCGGTTTCCGCGCCGAACAGATCGACGCAGGCGGGCAGGGCGGAGCGGATGTATTCCATCGCGTAGGATCGGTGAGCCTTTGCCAGGCGTTCAGCCGGCCAGTCCAACACCGGCGCCAATACTGGATCGAAGGGCGGTGCTTCCTCGTCCCGAACGAAACGCAGGCGGTCTTCCGGTGCCAGGGGGTGGTCGTATTCCCGGAAGTAGCCCTCCAGCCCGGCATCACCGTCCACCGCCATCTTGGTGCAGACAAACCCCAGCCTGGGGTTGCCGAGGGACACGCCGTTATGGGCCTGCCAGCCGCGCAGCATTGCCTCTGAAACCTGTGTCGGTATGCCGCAGATTGCCACGCCCTTCCACGCCCAGCGCGGTGGCGGGAAACGGACCCAGGCCTTGCGGTCGGTCTCTGGCATATACTCGACCGAGACGCCGCCGATGCGGTTGGACAGATAGTGATACTGGGCAGCCGCGACGGCGTCGGGCAACGCGGTGAGCCCGAGCTTTTGAAGCCCGGGCAGGAAACGGGCGAGATGCTGGGTGCGGAAGGTGCGAAACGCCAGCTTTGCCGCGTCCTCCGCGCCGCGTTGCACCACGGTGCGAAGGACCAGGCCGACGAAGAAGCCATGATACCAGTCGGCGACGGCCTTCCAGGCTTTTTGCTCATCCATGAGTTGCGTATTATTCCCATCTCGCGCCAGCGTCCGGCAGGCACCATGTTCAGGCAGTCTTCAGGAGGCCGCAATGGCAAGCTATGATTTCGTCACCGTCAACGTATTCACCGACGAGCGCTTCGGCGGCAATCCGCTGGCGGTGCTACCTGACGCCACCGGCCTGACCGACGCGCAGATGCAGGCCATCGCGGCGGAGTTCAATCTGTCGGAAACGACGTTTGTGCTGCCGCCGGACAATCCCCAGCACCACGCCCGCGTGCGAATTTTCTCCCGCAAGAGCGAGATGCCGTTTGCCGGCCATCCGAATGTCGGCACCGGATTCGTGCTGGCGACGATCGCCGGTGACCCGCCGGAACACTATACCTTCGAGGAGATCGCCGGTCTGGTGCGTGTGCACATCCTGCGCGACGCCAACCGCCAGATTTCAGGCGCCCGAATCGCGGCACCGCGTTCGCTGAGCATCGATATAGGGATTCCTGTCGAGGTCGTGGCGGGCTGTGCCAGCCTGTCACCCGACGACATCGCCACTTTGTCGCATACGCCCCTGGTGGCCTCGGTCGGCACGCCGTTCGTTCTCGCCGAGGTCGCCAGTGTGGAGGCTCTGTCCCGCGCCAGGCCCGATCTTTCGGCCTTCCGCTCCGCCGCCGACGAGTTCGCTGGGATGGATGGGCGGTTCGCGCTATATCTCTACGCCTGGATGCCGGGCGACGAGCGGCGGATCAGGGCACGGATGTTCGCGCCGTTGGGCGGCACGCCCGAGGATCCGGCGACCGGCAGCGCGGCCGCCACGCTCGCGGCGCTGCTGACGTCCATCGCGCCGGGTGACAATGTCGATTTATCGTATGCCATCGAGCAGGGCGTGGAAATGGGGCGCCCGAGCCTGATATTGGCTTCGGCGGTGAAGACCGGGGAGGGGCCAGTGTCGGCGAGTGTCGCGGGAAGTTGCGTCCCGGTATCGCGCGGGACACTGGTGGTTTAGCCGGGCGGCGGCAGAGCCTGTTCCGCTGCCTCCGCGCGCGCCATTCGGCGGTTTGGCCTGCAAACGTCCTTTGTCAGGCCGACGGACTCCAGCAGTTTCACGAACCCATAGATCACGTCGATCTCCCACCAGCGGTGCCCGTGGCTGGCGGAGCGTGGGTCGGCGTGATGGTTGTTGTGCCAGCCTTCGCCGCTGGTCAGGATGGCGACGAACCAGTTGTTGCGGCTTTTTTCGCCGGTTGCGTAGTTCTGGTAGCCGAACAGGTGAGACAGTGAGTTCACCGACCAGGTGATGTGCCATACCGCCACGGTACGGAAGAACACGCCCCAGACCAGCAGGCTGGTGCCGAACTGGAGTGCCTGGGCCATCGTGCCGCCGCCGATCAGGCTGGCCGCGAAACCGCCGGCGAAAAAGACCGCCCAGGAACTCACGATGATAATCGGGTACAGCAACGTGCGTTCAAGCCGGCGATAGAACGGGTCGCGCAGGATGTCCTTGGCGTAACGGTCGTAGATACCCAGGCGGACCAGATCACCGTTTTTGACCAGCATCCAACCGACATGGCCCCACAGAAACCCGGCGAGCGGGCTGTGGGGGTCGTCCTGCCGGTCGGAGTGCTCATGATGCCGTCGGTGGACGGCGACCCAGCGGGCAGGCGTGTCCTGCATGCAGCAGACGCCCAGGATAGCGAACCCGTGCTCCAGCCATTTGGGGCAGACCAGGCCGCGATGGGTCAGCATCCGGTGGAAGCACAGATTGATGCCCAGGCCGCCGAAGACATAGATCCCGGCGACGGCCAGGATCACGCCGGTCCAACTGAAGCACCACGGTAAAAGCGCGAGCAGGGCGAGGGCATGATAGATCCCGACGGTAATCGCGTAAGGCCAGACGATCTGGTTTGTTTGGACCGCCGCGGGCAGTGGCAGGAGCCGTGGCGCGACATCGGTCGTGGACTGGGGAAGGCTCACGCAAATCCTCTCGAACGATCGCAGCAAGCCGCCGGGCTATTGCACGAAACAACATGTTGCAGCCAGATATTAAACCACCAATGCTCCGGCAATCGGATGACGGTTGTGCGTCAGCACTGGTCTGGCCGCCGTCGGCGTGGACCGTTAGACGACCGGGGTGGCGACCACGTATTGCTGATACGCCGGCCGTTCGCATAGGCGATCGTACCACGTCCGCAACGCCGGCATCTCCGGGCGGCCCAGGCCCATGTAGTCCATGTTGAACCAACGATGCGCATGCACGCCCCAGGGGATGTCGCACAGGCTGAAATCGGGGCCGGCGATGAAGGCGTGGTTGTTCAACTTGGCTTCGATCATGCCCCAGGCGCGGGCTGTCTCGCCGATCGCGGTCCCGACGGCGTTAAGGTCGCGTTTGTCCGCGGCGGTGCGCACCAGTCCCCAGAACACCACGGTCATCGGGCGATTGAGCACGGTCTGCTGCGCGTCCATCCAGTGGTCGATGTTTGCCCTTGCGTGGGCGTCCGTCGGCCAGAGCGGCGTTCCCGAGGCATGGCCCTGGGCCAGATAACGACAGATCGCATTGCTCTCCCACAGGGTGAAGTCGCCCTCTTGCAGGGTCGGCACCAGACCGGTCGGGTTCATCGCCCGGTATTCGGGGGTGTCGGTCTTCCCGAATGCACCGCCAACGTCGATCCGTTCGAAGGGAAGGCCCAGTTCGCCCAGCGTCCAGAGGACCTTCATCACGTTGCTCGATGTCGGGCGCCCCCAGACGATGCGGCCGGCGGTATCAGGCATTGGCTTCCCCCTTTTTATCCAGCGGCGACGGTAGTCCGCCCACGTTCAACCGGCAACTTGCATCCGGCGCGCAAGCGGAGCACACGGACGTTTATGCAACGTCCACCACCGCGCACCCTCGCCGTGTTGGCTGCCCTCGGGGCGGCGGCGGCACTTGGGGTTGCTTATTCCTCGGAAATCTGGGGCGAACTCGTGCCCTGTGCGCTCTGTCTGGTAGAGCGCTGGCCTTACCGCATCGTCATCGTGCTGGGGCTGGTGGCGGCCATCGCCCCCGCACGGCTGGTGCGGCCGCTGCTGACTCTGGCGATCCTTAGTTTGCTGGCCGATGCCGCCATCGCGGCGGTGCATGTCGGCGTCGAGTTCGAATGGTGGCCAAGCCCACTGCCGGAGTGCATGGCGCCGCATATCTCGGGCGCCTCGATCGCGGAGCGTCTGGCCTCGATGCCGGCACGGCCGTCGAAATCGTGCGAGGATCCGACCTTCCTGATTCCGGGGATACCGCTGTCGATGGCGGCGCTGAACATGCTTTACGCGCTTGGCTTCGCGGCGGTGTTGGCCATGTTCCTGCGGGTCCGGCGCAACAGGTCCTGAAGAAAGTTTAACGGATCGCGATCTCGCCACATTTCCGGCGGTGTTTGGACGTGATGACATGGTCAATACCGGGTCATGTTCGATCAAACCTTGTCACCATGCGTTGGCTTATCATGATCGCCGCCCTGGCCTGGGCGTTGCCGGCCCGGTCGCAACCGGCGATCCCGCCTGCTCTGCTGGACTATGCGGGAAGCGCCCTGGGCGACCTGATCGAGGCCGCGCGTCAGCAGGCGATTTCCGATGGTGTGCGGCCAATCCCACCCGCGATCTACCGATCATTGCTGGGATACTTTCCAGCCGCGTTGCTACAACGCTGCCGGTTCGCGGTCGGCGGCAGCCGAGCGCTGACGCTGCCGGCGCTTGCGTTCTCCTATGGCGATGCGACCGCGATCACGCTGGGCGACGTGGTGCTGTTCAAGTCAGAGCGGGTCGCCGATAGCGACCTGAAGGTCTGGGCGCATGAACTGACCCATGTGATGCAATATCAGCGGTGGGGTATCGGCGGTTTCGCGGAGCGGTATGTGCGCGATAGCGCGGGCGTGGAGCAGGAAGCGATCGACAACGCGAACCGCTTCGCCGCGTGGCTGCCCCGCGAAGGCAGGCACTAGATGAAACCAGTTCCCGACTGATTCGTTCCAAAGAAGCGGCCTGTCGGTCGCGAGCAAATCAGGAGCGAATCATGGACAAGAATCGGGTCGAAGGCGCTGCACATCAGGCCAAGGGTGCCGTCAAGGAAGCCGTGGGCAAAGTGACCGGCGATAAGAAGACCCAGGCCGAGGGCGCCGCGGAGAAAGCCGCCGGCAAAGTCCAGAACGCCGTCGGCGGTGCGAAGGATACGGCCAAGGAGTGGGCCAACCGGTAAGCCCGATGAAGGGGCGTGCGCTTCGGCGCGTTCCCCTTCAGGTGCCGTCCAAAAAGCGCCGCACTGCCGGTGTCCGCTTCATCGCGGCGAGTTCCTCAGTCGAAGGAAGCTGGGGCCGGTCGCGCTTGACGTTGACCATGCACAGGAAACCCAGGGGCTCGCCCTCGGTCGCGCGAAACTGATGCCATTTCCAGGCGGGGATCGAAACCAGATCGAACTGTTTGACCGGCCGGACCTCTTCACCGACCATGCAGTCGCCACTGCCGCGCAGAATCATCACCGCGTGGGCATGTTCATGGCGTTCCAGCGTCGAGTAGCCGTTAGCGTCCATCTCGAAATACCGCAGTTCGCAGCCCAGGGTGTCCTCGTGAAACAGCACCTGGCGGGAGATATCCTTGAATGGGGCGGAACCGTCCTGCTTGTAGGGTTGATGGGCGACCGCCTCCCAGCGGAAGTCCTCGGTGACGGGTCGGAAATTCGGGGCCGGTTCGATATCCATCTGCGGTACTCTTTGGTGGGCGCGCGTTACAGGGAAAAATCGCCTACCGCGCGGGTAAACCGCTCGGTTTCCTTGGTGATGTCCTCGCGGGCAAGCAACAGATTGCCGCCGATCAGCAACATCGTATCCTTGCCGTAGAAATCAATGATTTCCTTGGTGCGCTCCAAGGTCATGCCGCCAGCCGGAACCGGCAGAGCGGACTTCAACCCACTATAAGGGTGGCGTGCATTGGCCGCCAGATCGCGGCAGGTTTCGCGGGAGTAGCCGAAGCGTCCGCCGTAACCGGGGAAAATCACCGAATCGGCGCCCATCAGCGGGAACAGCTTGCCGATCAACAGTTCAGGCGCGATCCGAACCGCACCGGCCATGCTGGGATGGGCGAAAAACGCCATCTCCGGGAATTCGCACACCAGCGCCTGCATCGTGGAAAAGCCGCAGACCATCGGCGCCAGCATCACGCAGTCCAGGCCTTCATCGCGGGCGACCGCCGCCTGGGCGCGCATCTGGTCCAGGTTGCCCGTCAGGCTGGGGATGTACCGTGTCGGATGGCCGGTCGAGCGCACGCCCCTTGTAACCGCCGCGGCACACGCGCTGACCCTTTCGGAAAATCGGGAGTACTGCTGGTCGGCAAGGCCGTGATCGTCCTTGATGAAATCCAGCCCTCCACGCGTCAGGTGTTCGGCAAGGATCGCGAGGTCCTCGGACGGCAGGCCCTGCGGCTTCAACGCTGATCCGGTCAGTGCCCGTTCGGGGAGTTTCAGGCGAAACCGCAGCTCCGAAATACCATGCCTTGGGCCGCCGAAGAGTTGCGTCAGCGTCTGGGGGACCGCCACATCTTTCAAAATGACGTCGTCGTGCAGCGAGGTGTTGCCGAACACCATGTTCAGGAACTGCCCGGCGTCTTGCCCCACCGTCGCGGTCGCCAGGCCGATGCCGACCGCGAAGACGCCATTGCCCAGGTCGTCGATGCTTTCCACCGAACCGACGATCTCCGACAGCACCATTTCATTCCGGATCGCCGCCAGCGGCATTTCCACGCTTTGCTCGACCGCGATTCCTTGCGCGCGGGCCTCGATGTTCGCGGCGGTGCCGCGGACGTGGTAGGTGACCGTGAACCGCTCGCTCATGCGCGCGGCACCACCAGGGCATCGACCGCGATGGCCCCCGATGCGCCGAGGATGACCGGGTTGACGTCGATGGCTTGCAGCGAATCCCCGAGTGCGAGGGCCGCGGATTGCAGGCTCATCAGCAGATCGACGAAGGCGCCGTAAGCGTCGGGGTGCTTCCAGCGCGGGCTGGTCAGGACCCGGCCCAACGAGCCCTTGGCCAGCCCGGCTTCGATGGAGGAGCGGCTGATCGGCAGGGGGAAGGTGGCGACGTCATGCAGCGCCTCGGCGAAGATACCGCCCAGCCCGGCGATCAGCACCATGCCCACGCCGTCGGCGCGCGAGATGCCGGCGATGGCCTCAACGCCGCCGCCGATCATGGCCTGGATCACGACCTTGGGGCAGGCGACCGCGGCATAGGCGTTCTCAATGGCGTTCGGGTCGCGTAGCCCGATATGCACCAGACCCAGATCGCTTTTGTGCGCCACTCCATCGGCAACGCCCTTCAATACAACCGGATATCCCAGACGGGTCGCGGCGGCGATCGCCTCGGCGACGGAGTCACACTCGATGGTGGGAACAGTGCGGACGCCAAACCCATCCAGCAGGCGCAGGCTTTCCGGTTCGGTCAGCGCTCGGTTTGGAAGTTCGGCGGCCTTGCCATGGTTGACTGTGGGGATCGCCTCCGGCGGCGCGGTCATCAACGCTCCGATGCCCTCCAGCAGGATGTCGGTGTCGGTGAACACGTCGATGCCGCGCGAGCGGTAGGTTTCGCGTTCGGCTTCCGGCAGGCCGCCTGGAGTCACCAGCAACAGCGGCTTGCCCGACGCCTCCCGAGCCTGTCCCATGGCGGCGCGGTATGGGTCGCCCTGCCAGGGGTTCATGGAGTGGACCAGGGCGAGGCAGACCGAAACCTGCTTGTCCCGCATCAGCAAGGTCGGGACATCGGCGGAGCGCTTCATCCCGCCGAAGATGCCCATGTCGAGCGGATTGCCGATCCGGGAGAACATTTTTTGCGAATCGATGGCCGCGAACGTGTCCGGCGCCAGTGTGGCGAGCGGGACACCCAGGGCCTCGCAACGATCGGCGATCAGCGAGGCGCCGGCGCCGGAGGTGGACAGCGAGCCGAGCTTGCCGGGGCAGCGGCCGTATTTGTCCAGCAACGTGGCGGCGGTCATCAGGCCTTCCAGCGTCTTCACCGTCGCGACGCCGCTGGCGGCGAACAGGGCGTGGTAGGCGGCATCATCGCCGGCCAGACGCGAGGAATGCGCGACGGCGGCGGCGGCACCGGCCTCGGAGCCGCCGATCTTCAGCGCCACCACATGCTTGCCGGCGGCATAGGCCTTCAGCGCCAGTTCGCGGAACCTGGGGCCGTCATCCAGGCTGTCGATCAACAGGGCGATGACCCGTGTCGGGGTGTGGCCGATGCCGTATTCCATGTAGTCCAGCACCGACATGTCGGCCTCGTTCCCCGCCGAGGCGAACAGCGACAGCCCCGCGCCCAGCATCGCCAGCCGGCCGGCCATCGCGTCGAACAGCGCGCCGCTGTGGGAGAAGATCGAGATCCCGCCCGGCTTCTGGCGCTTGGCGTGGGACGTGTTGAAGCCGACCGACACCGGATGATGGGCGTTGTACATGCCGTTGCAGTTTGGCCCGACGATGCGGATGCCGGCCTCATCGGCGATGCGTTGCAGTTCCCGCTGCCGTTCCTCGCCGCCGGCGTCCAGGCTTTCGGCATAACCAGCGGATCCGACGATCACGGCCTTCAGGCCGGCGGCGGCGGCATCGCGCACGGCCTGTAATGTTGCCTCGGCCGGGATCGCCAGGAACGCCGTATCCACCTGTTCGGGAACCGAGGCCAGGTCCGGGTAGCACGGAATGCCGTCGATCTCTTTCAGACGGCGGCTGATGCCGTAGATGCCGCCCTTGAAGCCGGTATTCCGGATGTTCGTCAGCACGATGTAACCATGCTTGGTCGTGTCGTCGGAGGCACCGATTACAGCCACCGCACGCGGGTGGAACAAGGCGTGCAACGCCTCCTGGGTGGTGATCGGCATCTCGGTGGGCACTCCTGTCTTTTTCGCGGCGCGCATACTGTCCGCCGGCCGGCGCCATGTCCATGCACGGGAAGGTCGGTTATCCTGCCCGGATCGAGTGAGGGAGAAAACGATGTCGGAAGCGATCCTGCTCCGCGAAATGCGCGGGCATATCCTGGTGCTGACGATCAACCGGCCGGAACGCATGAACTCGCTGTCGCCGGAGCTGTCCGACGCGCTGATCGAGGCGTTTGTGGAGGCCGGTGCCGACCCGGATGTGCGGGTGGTGGTGCTGACCGCGGTCGGCGACCGCGCGTTCTGTGCCGGCGCGGACCTGAAGGCGCGGGCGCAGGAGGATGCCGAGGGCAAGCCGTTCCAGCCGCTGCTGTCGCGGGTGCAGCGGTATGTGTTCGAGGTGGTTTATGAAACGATCAAGCCGACGATCGCGGCGCTGAATGGACCGGCGGTGGCGGGCGGGATGGAACTGGCCCTGGCCTGCGACATGCGCGTCGCGGCGGAGCACACCACGATGGGCCTGCCGGAAGCCAAGCGCGGCAAGGGCGCGCATTTCGCCAACGTCATGCTGCCGCGGATGGTGCCGTCGGGTATCGCCTATGAAATGCTGTATCTGGGCGAGTATATCGGGGCGGAGGACGCGCGCCGATGGGGGCTGGTGAACCGCGTGGTGCCGCGCGGCGAGGCACTGAACGAGGCGCTGCGGATGGCCGAGGCGATCTGCGAAAATGCGCCCGTGTCGCTGCGCCGGATGAAGGAAACCGCGGTACGGTCGAACGGGCTGCCACTACCCGCCGCGCTGCGGCTGAATGAAGGCATCAGCCCCTACAGCAGCGAGGACCGGGTGGAGGGGATCAAGGCGTTCGTGGAGAAGCGCAAACCGGAATGGAAGGGGCGGTAGGCCGGCTGCTTACCCCTGTTCCAAGGCCGGGCGTGTCCTGGTCAACAGCAGCCGGATGATCATGACGTTGTAAAAACGTCTCGTTCGGCGAAATATGCGTTCTGATGTGGGGAATTTCAAAACACCCGTCTGGTTTCGCCTGCGTCGCCTGGAGCAATGCCGCCCTCACTGGAAATACTCTAGCCGCCCGCGACATCCTTGGTCAGCAGGGCCGGATAGTTCACGTCATACCGTCCAGCCAGGATTTTCTCCTGATCGTCGAGATGCTCGTGATCCTGGTCAGGTGCCTGATCGCTTGGGGCGGTTGCCGGGATGGCCAGTTTATCGTGATTGGTGTCAGACATCGTTGTCTCCTGTTTCGTTTTAGGCGAGGCCAGGAAGGCAATCCGAAATCATGATGCCGAGGACGGCATAAGATAAATATCAATTGTATATAGTGCCTGTTTTTGCAGTGCACAACAAAAACTTCGGATCAGACCGCTATCATGCCTGAATGCGCGGTACCCATCCTGACCATGGGGGTCCGTTCGCTGCATCAAAAAAATAGCCGCTGCGTCTCCCAATGCCAGTTGTCGCTGGTATCGCGCGCCCGGCTACCGCAGCCCGGCGCGATTGCGGGCCACGCTCTTGGTCGTTGGATGATCGGGACCGAGCGCCTTCATGTAAATCGACAGCGACCAGTCCAGCGCCTCCCGAGCGGAGAATCCGTCGCCGAGGTCCTTCAGGACGCCGGCGAGGTTGTTGGCATCGCGCGCGACATTGATGTGCTCGTGGCCCAATGCCGCCTCATCGATCGCCAACGCACGCTCGAACGCGCCGTGGGCGCCTTCCAGATCCCCGATGTCGTGCAGGATCAGACCCAGATGGTTGATGTCGGTCGCCGTTTCCGGATGATTTGCGCCAAAAGCCTCGGTATGCAGCGCCAGTGCCCGGCTGAGCTGCGCCTGGGCGTCCATCATGTCGCCCAGTTCGTGCGACAGCCGGCCGAGATCGCGCAGATCGTCGGCAAGGCTGGGGTGGTCGGCGCCAACCTCGCGCTGGCGGGCCTCGATCAGGTTTTCCAGGTTGGCGCGCTGGGCGCGCAAATCACTCATGCTGGCCATCGGGACGTCCTTGAAGGCGTATGTCAGCCGAATATGTGGCCGACATACGCCTTTCGCTCAAGGGCGCGATACTAGTCGTCGTATTCCACGGAGATATCCTGGCCGGTGTAGTCAGGCATCATTGACGCCGAAATCAGGCTGACCACCGCGCAGGCGGCGATGTAGATCGCGACCGCGTAGCCGGTGTGATAGCTGGCGAACAGCGCCGTCGCGATCAGCGGGGCGGGACCGCCGGCGATGATCGAGGCGAGTTGGTAGCCAAGCGATGCGCCGCTATAGCGCAGCCGGGGCGTGAAGGCCTCGGCGATCAGTGCTGCCTGCGGGCCGTACATCATGTCATGCGGGATCAACGACAGCACGATCGCCACCACCACCAGTGTGGGCGAGCCGCTGCCCAACAGCGCGAAGTAGATGAAGCCGAACACCCCGGTGACCGCGGCACCGATCAGATACATCTTCCGCCGGCCGATCTTGTCCGAGATATGTCCGGATAACGGGATGCTGATGAACGACAACAGCGAGGCCGCCAGCACGGCCGACAACACCAGTTCGCGCGACATATGGAGCGTGCCGGTGCCGTAGGCGAAGATGAAGGCGGTGAAGATGTAGAATGGCGCCTGTTCGGCCATGCGGATCAGCGCGGAGAGGATGATCTGCTTGGGCTGCTTCTTGATCACCTCCAGGATCGGCGCTTTTTCAATCTTATTGTTCTGGACGAGTTGCTTGAAGACGGGTGTTTCAAGGATGCCGATCCGGATCCACAGGCCGATTCCCACCAGGACGATGCTGAGGAAGAACGGCACGCGCCAGCCCCAGTTGATGAAGTCGGCCCCCGACCACGCGCTGAATGCCAGCATGACGGCGTTCGACAGGAATACGCCGCACGGCACGCCGAATTGCGGCCAGGAGGCGACCAGACCGCGATTGCCGTGGCCGCGGGCCCACTCCATCGCGATGAGAACCGATCCACCCCATTCGCCGCCGACGCCGATGCCTTGCAACATGCGCAGGATGGTCAGGATGACGGCACCCCAAATCCCGATCGATTCGTAACCGGGCACCAGTGCCACCAGGAACGTCGCGACGCCCATCAGCAGCAAGGTGGTGATCAGCGTCGCCTTACGGCCAATGCGGTCGCCGTAATGGCCAAAGATGGCCGCGCCGATCGGGCGGCCGACAAAGCCGATGAAATAGGTGCTGAATGCCGCCAAGGTACCGACCAAGGGATCGGAGTTGGGAAAGAACAGCTTAGGAAACACCAAACCAGCCGCAGTGCCATAGATGAAGAAATCGTACCATTCGATCGTGGTACCAACGGTCGCGGCGATGACGGCCTTGCGAAGTTGCTTGCTGTGTTCGGCGTCTGTTAGACCACTCGATACGGTCGTGGCTGACATGGATATTTCCCCCTCCCAAGCCTGCTCTGGCGACAGGTCATTGCTGTACCAGCGTCGGCTGATTCGGCGGGGAAGGCAACCGATTTTATAGACACTCGTCATGGCCCGGCGAACCGGCCGTGGGGCTTGTGCGGGTATGTCATGTCGTGGCCGAGGTGCGCCCCCGGCCACGACATGCTCAGCGGCGGTTAGAGCTGGGCTTCGGCGTATTCGTAGTTCGCCAGGTTATCCAGCCAGTTCTGCAGGTAGTTCGGGCGGACATTGCGGAAGTCGAGGTAGTAGGCGTGCTCCCACACGTCGCAGCCCAGCAGCACCTTGCCCTCGCCGGTGGCGAGCGGGTTGGAGCCGTTCGGGGTCTTGGTCACCTTCAGCTTGCCGTCGGTGCCGAGAACGAGCCACGCCCAGCCGGAGCCGAACTGGCTGACGCCGGCGGCCTTGAAGTCGTCCTTGAACTTCTGCACGCCACCCAGATCGGCGTTGATCTTGGCTTCCAGCTTGGGCGGGATCTTGCCGCCGTTCGGGCTCATGCATTCCCAGAACACGATGTGGTTCCAATGCTGGCCGGCGTTGTTGAAAACCGGGCCGCCAGCGGCGGCGGTGGACTTCACGATCTCGTCCAGCGACTTGCCTTGCAGGGCGGGGTCTTTCTCCACGAACCCGTTCAGCGCGGTGACATAAGCCTGATGATGCTTGCCGTGATGCAGGTCGAGGGTTTCCTCGCACATGCCTTTGGCGCCCAGGGCGGTCTTGGAATAGGGCAGGGTCGGCAGTTCGAAAGCCATCGTATGTCTCCCAGTTGCGGTGAGGTGGTTCGGCGCGAGTGCGGCCGGAAACGCAGTGTTAGCTATGGCCAGCCCGGCGAGGCGTCAACCCTTGGACGGTATTGCATTGCCCCTTGAACCGCGCCACCACCGGGACATGAACGACGCGATCACCGCCTTGGTTCGCCGCCACGACCCCGACCGGTTCCTGACGGCCCTGTTTGCCCCACCGGAACGGCGCAACGCCCTTCTGGCGTTATACGCCTTCAACCACGAACTTGCTCGGGCGCGTGAAGTCGCCAGCGAGCCGTCGCTGGCGCTGATTCGCCTGCAATGGTGGCGCGAGGTTGTGGAGGGCGAGAACAAACGGCACGAGGTGGCCTCGCCGTTGACAGCCTTCATCGCCGCTGGGGTTTTGAGACCGTCGCTCCTGCTGCCGGTGATCGAGGCGCGGGAAACCGAGGTTTATGGAGATTTCGAGACACTCGCTGACTGGCGCGCCTGGCTGTTGGCGGGGGCGGGCGGATTGGCGGTGGCGGCGGCCTCGGCGCTGGGCGCGCCGGAGCCCGGCGCGGCTCGGCCTTTCGGCGCTGCCTATGGGGCAGCCGGCGTGCTGCGGGCAACGGGGGTGCTGGCAGGGCAGGGAACCTGCCTGCTGCCGCGCGACGTGCTTGGCCGCCACGATCTGTCAGCCGAGGCGTTCATCGACGATCCCGGGTCGCTGGCCGCCCGGGCCGCGTTGTCGGACATGGTGGGCGAGGCGAAGGCGTTCCTTGCGGGCGTACGGCGCGGAGCCATCCCACGGTCAGCGATCGCGGCCGTCTTGCCCGCGGTCCTCGCCCGCCGCGATCTGGCGCGATGGCCCGCCGTGGCCACGCCCCGGCGGTTGGGCGACCGCCTCGCCGTGGTTTTCGGCGGCATGACAGGGCGGGTTTAAGACGGCTTCCGCCGCACGGCACGCACGGGCATGATTGGGTTCGTGGGAGGGAGCAAGATGATAGACGCGGATGAAACATTCGGTGGCACCTGGCCGTTCGCCCCGCATTTCACCGAGGGGGGTGGATTCCGCCAGCACTACGTCGACGAGGGCGCCGGTCGTCCCGTCCTGTTGCTGCACGGACAACCCACCTGGGGCTATATCTGGCGGCGGTTCATTCCCCCTCTGGCGGCGACGCACCGGGTTGTCGTTCCCGATCACATGGGGTTCGGCAAAAGCGAGACCCCGGCCGGCCGGGAATACACGCTGCGCACCCATGTCGCGAACCTGACGGCGCTGATCGAGGAGTTGGACCTGCGGGACATCACGCTGGTGATGCAGGACTGGGGCGGGCCGATCGGCGTGGGCTATGCCGTGCGGCACCCGGAGCGCATTCACAGCCTGGTGCTGATGAACACAGTCGTTGGTTATGGTACCGCCGGGCGCCGCGATCTGCCGAATCCGATCGAGACTCCGTGGTTCCGCTGGATACGCGAAGGACTGCCGACCGGACGAACCGAGGCGGTGCTGTCCCAGCTTGGCTCCACCATCCTGTCGGTGATGCAGATCGTGGGGCTGGAGCGGTTGGACCGCGTCGATCCCATGTTCATTCGTGCCTATGCCGCGCCCTTCCCGACACCGGCGGACTGCAAGGGAGCGATTGAATTCCCGCTCGATCTGGCCTTGGGACGGATCCGCGATTTCGTCCGCGAGGGTGTGTCCGGCGTTCCGGCCCTGCGCGACAAGCCGGCGCTGATGATCGAGGGCATGCTGGATCGGGCCATTCCGCCGCCACTCGCGTTGGCCGACTTCGCCGGATTGTGGCCGAATGCGCCTGTCATCAAGGTGCCGGGGGCTGGCCATTACATCCAGGAAGACGCCCCGGAGGTCGTGATTCCGGCACTACAGACGTTCTTGGGCATGCTGCGGTAGGCGTCATCCGAAGGCTTGCGCGAGACGGCACTCCTCGGCCTGCTGGCCGTGGAAAAAGGTCAGCAGGACATAGCGGCTGCCGGTGGTGACCGGGGCGACCTCGTGCAGGACAGCGGCCGAGAAGATCAGTCCGCCGCCGGTCGAGGTGGCGTGGCGATGATCGTTATATTCAGGAAACAGCAGGTGGCCGCCGTGATATTCGCCGGCGTTCAGGTTGACCGACAGTGCGAACTCCCGAAACGCGACGTTGCCTGCTGTGTTGTCGCGGTGGCGACGGAACAGACCGCCGGGGCCATCATACCGGGAAACCAGAATCCGGTCGGTGAACGCGACGCGGGCCTGAAACGCCTTGACGATCTCCGGCGCACAGCGGTCAAGCAGCAGATCCCGCAAGGTTCGATGAAGCTGGCTATCCGGCTCGACGATCATATCGCGCCGGTGCTTTTTCGCATGGTCGATCACATTGGCCGCCCGTCCCGCCGCATCGACCCGAGCGACGGTGCCGTCGATGGTGTGGCTGGACTCGAATAGGGCGATGAGTTGCTCGCACATGGCCCGGGACAGGAGATTCGGCAAAACGATCGCCGGCGCTGGCATCATGACGGGGCGGGGCTGCTCCGACGGCAACGCGTCAAGGCAGGCAAGGCAGGCCGTGGCGATCGCGGGATCCCGAACGGGATCAGCACGCATGGCGATGCGGAGGTTGCGGTCGACGACCAGCGCCAGCGTCTCCCGAGGCCCGACACCGCAACGGGTGAGGAATCCGCCGCAGTCGATTGCCCGAACGGACAGCGCGTCCCCGTCAAGCAGGTGCAAGGGATTGTCGTCAACGATGACGAACATGTCCGCGCCGCGCGACGCGAGCGAGGTTCGGCAGGGTTCCATCGCCGCCAGGATGGCTGGCAGTTCCCCGGTTGCCTCGGCACCAACCAGGATCAATATCGCCGGGCGCCCATATTGCGCTTCAAAGGTGTAGAATGATCCGTCGGAAGCCATCCCGTAGCAAGGCGGCGCCGGATCGCCGACTTGTGAGGAAAAGCGGACTGTTTCAAGCATGGGCCATATCCGCCGGCGCTTTCGTTCGCCAATAGCCCTCGTCGACGACCTGAAAGCCGTGCGCCGCGTATAGATGCCGGACCGGCATGTTCCGGTCCGTCTGAACGATCCGCCCGGTCAGGACTGGTTCGTCCCAGCCATGATCGGCGAGAACGGCGTCCAGCAGCGCCCGCTCTCCGCCCAGGCCGATAACACGGCAACTAAGGACGAAGTTCAGGATTTCGCCCGCCCGCACGACGGCAACGCCGACCAGGCCGTGATCAGCGAGGCGGTCGCGCATCCGCAGAACGAAAACCCGCCCGGTAGGGGCGTCAGTTATCCGTCGCAGCTCATCCAGCGTGAAGGTCCTGCCGGTTGCGTTGAATTGGGTGGTCCTGGCGACCAGTTCCGCGACACGACTCAGCACCGGTTCGGTGGCGTTGCCGGCCGTCAGCCGTTCCACGGTTGCGACGACATTCAGCGACGCGACGAAGCCCGCATCGTCCGCGACCGCATTCCGTAGCCGCGACCGGTCGAGTTGCGCCTTCACCAAGGCGCTTCGTTGACCGGCCTCTTCGGTCAGGCGAACGGGTTGCAGCCTGGGGTCCGTCAGCAGCGCGCGGCGCAGGGCGAACAAGTCCTCTCCCAGCACGGCGATATCCGGAAGCGCGTGGCGGACCCGCTCTCGTTCCCGTTCGCTGTCGTCCACGAACAGGAAAGCATCCAAGGAGAAGCCGAGTTCGTCGGCGATGGACTGGATGTTGGCAGCCTTGTCGCCCCAGTTGATGCGGGTGCAAACGAAATGATCCGGGGTCAGTAGCCGATGCCGTGGATAGTGCTGGCCGTATTGCCAGAGCCGCCGCACCGTTTCTTCATCATTCTTACTGACGCAGGCTAACAAGATACCGCGCCGGCGTAGCATCAGCAGCGCCTCGTGGATGCCGAAATACAGGCCGACGAAAGAATTGGCGCTGCTGACATCCGGCCCCCACGCGAACGGACTGCCGGTTTCCGCCAGGACGCCCGGCCAGAGCACGCCGTCGAGATCGACGATGACGCACTTCTTCCGGTCCACACCAAGCACGGTCACCAGCACGTCCATATGCGCGCGAGCCATCACGGCCTCGCGCCGATAGGGATCGCCGCCGAGATGATCGGCAAGGGGCTGCATGTCCGGAAATTGGTGATGGACGGCGGCGCGTTCGTCTGACGGCCGCTGCAACATCCAGCCGGGCGAGCCGAAATGGGTAAACGACACCAATCCGTCGTCCAGCAGTGCCACGCTGCCCGCCTCGCCCAGGGCGGCGGCTGTGTCCACCAGGAAAACGTCGGTGTATCGTTCAGCGAGTTCAGACAGTGCGAGGTTGGTGCGGCGAATCCGGTTGCGATGGCTATGGGACCCCCGATCGGCGAAGCCCAGCGGCTGTACCGTCGGCTCCGGAAGCCCATCGATCAGGATAGGGGCCGAGCTCAGCGCCCGAAGCTTGTTCAGCATCGTCTCCATGTCGTCCACATAGACCCGGGCGGGATCGCCGCCGTGGTGTTCGGGATCGCCCGCGACGATCGCATGACGGGACTGGAGCGCCCCGATCAGGATGGCGTCCTGCTTTCGCTCTCCCGCCAATGCGGTATCGGCTGGAAACGAGGCAGCCGCCCGTAAATCGATCCCGCGGCGTTCCGCTTCCCGGCGCAGGAAGTCGGTTTCCATCTGCAGATCGCAGTCCCCCAGCAGGAGGATATCGATGCGATGCCGGAAAGCCCGGCTGTCAGCCACGGTGCGTGGGGCGGCCACCGACCAGTAGGGATGGGCACCCTCCATCCTTGTCCGGCGGTACTTGTCCAGGATTTCGACTGGATCGCGGCCTTGGGTTTCAGCGAGCCCCAGCGCGGTTTCGGCGGCCTCTGTTTCCGGGTCCTGTTCCGTCAGCAGGCCGCGATCCGTCAGTTCTCCGAGGCAGGTCCGTATCGGCTCCTGGTCGGCACCGAGGATCGCCGCCAACTGCGACAGGGCGGTTTTGAACGGCGTGGGTTCGTCAAAGAACCGCAGGAGTTCCGCAACCTCACAGCTTATTTTCAGGCGTGCCTGGCTAACGGCATGGATCGCCAGCGCGCTGCCGTCAGGAAGGTCGATCAGATGCGCGTAACGCGATCGGCGTAGAGTGACCTGGGACACGAATTTCTCGTCGCTTGCAACGTCGAAGGAAACTCACTGTCGCAGGTCCAGGTTAATAGAAGGTTAAGGCGGCGGCGATACCGCATCTGGAGACATTGCCGGGTCCTTTTGACTCAAGCGGATTATCGATCAGATCCCAACGGTTGATCGAGGTCATCGCGTCCGCCATCGCGCTGGATTTAAACTGTAAGGACCATTCTCAGGAGGCTTCCATGCAAGAGCCGCTTCGTATTTCTTTCCGCAATCTGGATTCATCGCCGGTTATCGAGGATGAAATTCGCAAGCGGGTGGCGGACCTTGAGCGTTTCTTCGACCGAATCACGGCCTGTAGCGTGGTCGTGGAAGTCCACAACCGTCATCAGCGCCAGGGAAATCTCTATCACATCCGCATCGACCTCATCGTGCCCGGACGAGAAATCGTCGTGCGGCGCGAGCCTCCGGAACATCAGGCCAATGAGGACCTACACGTCGCGATCCACAATGCCTTCGATTCCGCCCGGCGCCAGCTTCAGGACTACGCTCGCGTGATGCGGGCCGACGTCAAAACCCATGAGGCACCCAGTACGGGACGCATCGTGCGCCTTATAGCGGAAAAGGACTACGGCTTCCTGGTCACCGACAGTGGCGATGAGGTCTACGTGCACCGGAACGCCGTTCCTGGCGGTGGCTTTGACAAACTCCGCGTGGGCGACAGGGTCCGCTACGTCGTGCAAGAGGAGGAAGGCGAGCACGGGCCACAGGCGAGCACAGTAATCCGGCTGTGACCGCGAGACCACGACCGGTAGCCCGCCACGAGGTCAGCGAACCGCCGACCTCTTTGCTGGCCGATCCGATGGCGCTTATGCATTCGCCTTGTGCATGAACTCGGCGATTTCATCCAGCACCGGAACGACCTTGGTGTCGCCTTCCGATTCCAGATTGAACACCACCCGCTTCACGCCCAGGTCGGCGTAGCGCTTCATCAGTTCCACGTCGCGCCGGGGGAACCACACCGTGATCGCGATCTCATCGGGGTTGCGGCCCGCCGCGGTCGCCATTTTGCGAAATTCCGGGATCAGGTCGCCGATCTCGTTGTAGCTGCCGCGCACCGCCTGCGGGATCCAGCCGTCGCCGTAACGGATCGCGCGACGGGCGGAGTATGGGAAAGCGCCGCCGACAATGATGGGGGGATGCGGCTTCTGCACCGGCTTGGGCCAGGTCATCATCGGGTCGAAATTGACGAACTCGCCGTGATACTCCGGCTTGGACTTGGTCCAGATTTCCTTCATCGCCTCGATCCGCTCCCGCGCGACCTTGTGGCGGTCGGCGAACTTCACCCCGTGGTCTTCCAGTTCGTCCTGGTTCCAACCGTTGCCGATGCCGAACAGGAAGCGGCCGCCGGAAACCTGATCGATCGAGGCCACCAGCTTGGCGGTCTGAATCGGGTCACGCTGGGCCACCAGGCACACGCCGGTGCCGACCATCAGTGACTGGGTCGCCGCGGCGGCGGCGGTCAGGGTCACGAACGGGTCCATGGCGTCGTAGTACCGCTTCGGCAGGTCGCCGCCGCCAGGGAACGGAGATTTGCGGCTCAACGGGATGTGCGAATGCTCCGGCGCCCAGAGGGATTCGAATCCCCGCTGCTCCAGGGCCTGCCCCAAGGCACCTGGCGCCATTGAGTAGTCGGTGAAAAACATGGATACGCCGGATTTCAGCATGTTGGTTGCCTCCCGTTGATTGATGGGTGCGATCATGTGCCAAACCATGCCCGTGTTCCAGACCTTGCCCGTGTTCCAGACATTAGGCGTGGCGCGACATTGACGATTTGTCATCCACGCTGGTCCGCCGGGTCGGCGCGCGCTAGATTACCGAAGCAACCGAGGAAACGATTGTGACTGACGCGGACCGCGGCCCTGCCCCCCGATCCGGGACAGTGAAGATCACCGATGTCGCCACCGCCGCCGGTGTCGCGCCGATGACCGTTTCACGCGTCATCAATACCCCCGACCGCGTCACGGCCGAGACCACCGCCAGGGTGCGGGAGGCGATCGACCGACTGGGTTACGTGCCGAACCTGATCGCCGGTGGCCTGTCGTCGCGCAGGTCGCGCATGGTCGCGGCGGTGGTGCCGACCATCGCGCATCCGATGTTCGCCGGGCTGGTGCAGGCGTTTTCAGCGGCGATGCGGCAGGCTGGCTATCAGGTCATGCTGTCGATCAGCGGCTATGACGAAACCGACGAGGAATCGCTGTTCAGGGCCATTCTGGGCCGCCGGCCGGATGCGCTGCTGATCACCGGTTCCGGCTACTCACCCGCCGCGCTTCAACTTGTGATCGAGGCTCGAATTCCCGTCGTCGAGATATGGGATGCCTCCAGCCGGCCGATCGATATGGCGATCGGTTTCGATCACATGCAGGTCGGCGCCGATGTCGCCCGGTTTTTCCACGACAAGGGCCATGACCGGTTCGCGGTGCTGTCCGCGCGGGATTCCAGGGCGCTGTCACGCGCCCGGGGGTTCAGCGATATGGTGCAGCAGCTTGGTGGAACCCTGGTGCTGGAGCAGGCGGTCCCCGCACCCAGCACCATCGCCGCCGGGCGGGCCGGTTCGCTGGACTTGCTGGCGCTGCTGGATCGGCGTTGCGCGGTTTTTTGCAGCTCTGACCTGCTGGCGTTTGGCGTCCTGACGGAGGCGCGGTTGCAGGGCATTCCGGTACCGGATCAACTCGCCGTGTGCGGTTTCGGCAATATGGAAATCAGCGAGATGAGCGAGCCGCCGTTCACCACGGTCAGTCTTGAAGGGGCGGGGACAGGACGGTCCGCGGCGGCGTTTTTGTTGCGGCGCCTTTCTGGCGATGGGGCGCAAGACCCGGAGCGTGTGCAAGTTCCATACAAAATCGTCGAACGCGCGACGACATAGTCGCGCCGACGGAATAGGACCGTAACACGGGGTCTTGGTCCAAACGTGGCGAGTGGCTCGATTTTTGCTCAGTGCGGTTACGCTAATCCTTGCGCGTGATGACCGGAGTGAAGATCAGCATGAAAAGACGCCAGTTTGTTGCACGTGCCGCCTCTGCTGCCTTTCTGGGCAGCATCGCCCGCCCGTCGATTGTGCGGGCAGCCTCGGCGACGACGCTGAAATTCGTGCCTTACGCCGACCTCGCCTTGCTCGACCCGCTGGTCAGCGCGTTCGTTACCCGCAACCATGTGATGATGGTGTTCGACACCTTGTTCGCGCTGGATGCGGCTGGGGTCGCGCAACACCAGATGCTGGCCGGACATACCGTCGATGCCGACCAGAAGGTGTGGACGCTGACGCTGCGCGACGGGTTGATGTTCCACGACGGCACACCCGTGCTGGCCCGCGATGTCGTCGCCAGCCTCCGCCGCTGGGCTTACAAGGATGCGTTTGGTCAGGCCCTGCTGGCCGCGACGGACGACTTGTCCGCGCCGAATGACACGCAGATCGTGTTCCGCCTCAATCGCCCGTTCCCGCTGCTGCCGCAAGCCTTGGCGAAACCTACCAATCTGATGGCGGCGATCATGCCCGAACGGTTGGCGAAGACCCCCGCGACGACGTTACTGAATGAAATGGTCGGCAGTGGCCCGTTCCGCTATTTGGCCGATGAGCGTGTCTCCGGCGCGCACAATGCCTATGCGAAGTTCGACAAATACCTCCCGCGTGAGGGCGTCGCCAGCTTCTGCGCCGGGCCGCGCATCGCGAACTTTGAACGGGTGGAGTGGCTGACCACGCCCGATCCGTCCACCCAGGCCGCCGCGCTGAAGTCTGGCGAAGTCGATTGGGTGGAACAGCCGGTGATGGATTTGGTCCCGTCCCTGAGGGCCGATCGCAATCTGCGGGTCGAGGTGATGGAAACCACCGGCCTGATCGGCGTGCTGCGGTTCAACCACCTGTATCCGCCGTTCGATAACCCGGCGATCCGCCGAGCGGCGTTGCGGGCGGTCAGCCAACGGGAGTTCATGACCGCCGTCGCCGGGGAGGCCGATGCCAGCGTGATCAACGACAAGGTCGGCTTTTTCGCTCCAAGCTCCGCGTATGCCTCCACGGCCGGGCTGGAAAACTTCAGCCCTAACCCAGATCTGGCGGCGCTGAAGAAGGAGATCATGGCGGCTGGCTACAATGGCGAGAAGGTCGTGTTCCTCGGCGCGGCCGATGTGCCGCGGATTACCGCGATCTGTCAGGTCGGCGCCGATCTGCTGACCAAGATCGGATTGAACGTCGATTATGTCTCCACCGATTGGGGCACCGTGGTTCAGCGCAGCACGCGCAAGCAGCCGGTCTCCGAGGGCGGGTGGAGCATCTTCGGCTCGATGTGGGGCGGCCTGGACTGGGACAACCCCGCGGGCAATCTGGCACTGCGCGGCAACGGCATGAATGCGTGGTTCGGCTGGCCGACAGCGCCGAAGTTGGAGGCGATCCGAGATCAGTGGTTGCACGCTGTCGATATGCCCACACAGAAAGCGCTCGCCGCCGACATGCAACGTCAGGCGTTCGAGGATGCGCCCTGTATGCCGCTGGGTCTGTACTACCAGCCGGTCGCATACCGCGCGGATCTGTCGGGGATGATGAAGGGATTGATCCTGTTCACCGGGGTTAAACGCACCTGACTTGAGACCCTGACTTGAGGCGGGCGTCCGCTTCGCACACATTGGGCTGACCAAAGTGAGCGGAGCGCCGGAATGATCAGTGTCGATGAAGCCCGTGGGCGCATATTGGAAACCCTGCGCCCAACGCCGGCCGAGGTCGTCGCACTGAGCGATGCCTGGAACCGCGTCACCGCCCAGGACGTCATCGCTCGGCTGACCCAACCCCCGTCCGACGTGTCGGCGATGGACGGCTACGCGCTTCGCGCGGCGGACGGCGGGCTTGGCGCTCGGTTGAAGGTGATCGGTGCCGCGCCGGCCGGGCACCCGTTCGGGCATGGTGTCGGCGCGGGTGAGGCGGTGCGGCTGTTCACCGGCAGTGTCGTGCCAGACGGCGCCGACGCGATCCTGTTGCAGGAAGACGCGACCCGCGACGGCGACGTTGTCGAGGTGAATGAGGCGGTCGTCCTGGGCCGCCATATTCGGCGCGCGGGGCAGGACTTCTCGTCGGGCGACGTGGTGGTTCCGCAAGGACGGCGCATCACGGCGCGCGATGTCGGCGTGGCCGCGGCCGCCAACCATCCCTGGTTGTCAGTGCATCGCCGCCCTCGTGTCGCTATCCTGGCGACCGGCGACGAAATCGCCATGCCGGGTGAGCCGATCCCGCCGGGCGGCATCGTCAGTTCCAACTCCCACGCGCTGGCTGCCCTGGTGCGTGCGGCTGGCGGCGAGCCGATGGTGCTGCCGGTTGCACGTGATGAGCACGCCGCCATCGGCGCGGTGGCGGATGCTGTCGCCGGGATGGACATGCTGGTGACGACGGGCGGTGCGTCAGTAGGCGATCACGATCTGGTCATCGAGGCGCTGAAGGCACGCGGTATGACATTGGACTTTTGGCGGATCGCGATGCGGCCGGGCAAGCCCCTGCTGTTTGGGCGCCTTGGGGCTACACCGGTGCTGGGTTTACCGGGTAATCCTGTTTCCGCGATGGTCGGTGCGATCTTGTTTCTGTTGCCGGCGCTGTCCCGCCTGTCCGGGTTGCCGGCCGCGCCCCCACCGGTTTCCACCGCACTGCTCGGGGCCGCGGTGAAGGCAAACGACCAGCGTGCGGATTACCTGCGCGCGACAATCAGCGTGGATCCGGCAGGCCGGATCGTCGTATTTCCGTTTCCCGTGCAGGACTCCGCGATGCTGCGGCGGTTGGCGACCGCGGATGCGCTGATTCTGCGCGCACCCCATGCCGCGGCCCTGCCCGAGGGAGCGGAAGTGGGCATTATCAGACTCGATTCGCTTGGTTTGTGACGGCTGCAATTCCAGAAAAGCGGTCTGCACGCTACAGTATTCAAGATTGTCCACAGTTCCGCTTGACGAAGGTCGCGGAACCAACATAGAACATCCGTGACGGTTGCCGCTTTGTTCCGGCAGTCATGGAAGGGTGTCCTGCTATGTTGACTCGGAAACAATACGAACTTCTGGTGTATATTGATAAGCATCTGAAGCAGACGGGGTTTTCACCGAGCTTCGAGGAGATGAAGGACGCGCTGAACTTAAAGTCGAAATCTGGTATTCACCGGTTGATTTCGGCATTGGAAGAACGTGGTTACCTTGGCCGCCGTCATCATCGCGCCCGGGCATTGGAAGTCCTGCGGCTACCGGACAATATGCTGACACCTCCGCAGGCTGTCGCCGAACCAGAAGAAGTCGAGGCACCGCAGGTCTTTTCGCCCAATGTCATTCGTGGGGATTTCACGCAGCGGCTGGCGGGCGTGCGGGCCGGGAGCGACGCCGGGGCGATCCAGTTGCCGCTGTATGGACGCATCGCGGCCGGTTTGCCGATCGAGGCCCTGCGCGATACCAGCAGTTTCATTGAAGTTCCGATGGCGATGCTGGGGGCGGGCGAGCATTACGGCTTGCAGGTCGCGGGTGACTCCATGATCGAGGCCGGTATTCTGGAAGACGATACCGTGATCATCCAAAAGGGCGACACGGCGGAGAATGGCCAGATCGTTGTTGCGCTGGTGGACGATACCGAGGTCACGCTGAAGCGCCTGCGCCGGCGTGGCAACTCGATCGCGCTGGAGCCTTGCAACGTACGGCACGAGACACGCATTTTTCCGGCGGATCGGGTGAAGGTGCAGGGCCGGATCGTTGCGTTGTTGCGGAAGTATTAAAGACCGCCTCGTTAGTGATGGCCGACCTGGACCCGGCCATCACCTGCCGCCCGTCCGAGCAGATCAGACAGTCACGATCAGCGCATCCACCGCGGTAATCCGATCCCCCGCGCAAATCAGTGGGTTCACATCAAGCTCCGCCACGGCCGCGCGATGGTCCGCGGCGAAGCGGGACACGTCGCTGATGACCTGTGCGAGGCGTCCGATATCAACCGCCGGCATCCCACGGAACCCTTCCAGCAGCTTTACACCTTTCAACTGTCGCAACAGGCCCTCGGCCTGGAGCGGCGTCACCGGCGCCGGGGACAGGGCAGTGTCCTTCAGAACCTCCACCAAGACACCGCCCAGGCCGACGACGATCAGTGGGCCGAACAACGGATCGTTGCGCGCACCGACCACCATTTCGATCCCCTGAGGAACCATTGGCTGTACCAGCACACCGTTGATCCGCGGCGCCGGCTCTACCTTGTCCGCATTTGCCATGACCGCGAGATAGCCCGCGCGCACTTCATCCGCGTTGCGCAGGTTTAGCCGGATGACCCCGGCCTCGGTCTTGTGCGGCAGGTCGGGGGATTCGACTTTCAACACCACGGGATAGCCAAGCGCGGCGGCGGCGTTGACGGCATCGTCCTCCGACCGCGCGAGACGTTCGCCGACCACCGGTATGTTGTAGTGCGCCAGCACATCCTTTGCCTGCCGCTCGGTCAATGTCCGGGTGCCGGCCGCCGCGATCAGCGCTTTCGTTGTCGCGATCACGTCCGGTGACGAGGCGGCCACGGTTTGCGTGCCCGCGGCCCGCTTGTCCGCCCGCCACTGCCAGGCCGCCAGGGCGGAGAAGCAGGCGGGCATCGACCGGAACAAAGCCACGCGGTCGCATTCGTTCGCTTCGATAACGCCCGGGCCGTCCTGCCATTCTGTCTGCCAGACGACGCAGGCCATCTTGCCGTGTCGCTTCGCCAGCGCATCGTAAACCTGGGGCCGTTTCGCGGACGGCGCGTAACCATAGGTCAGCGGAGAAACCAGCACACCGTATTGTGGATCACCAAGTAACGCGCCCGCGCAAATCTGTAGCGACTCCGGATCGCCGAGCACCTGAGCAGTCACGTCGCACGGATTCCGAGAGGAGCCGAATTCCGGGATACGAGTCTCCAGGATCGCCTTCACATCCGGCATCGGCTGGGGCATCGGCACGCCGAACTGCTCCGCCCGGTCGGTCGCCATGATCGCGGCCCCGCCCGACGCCGCCACAACTGCCGCGCCACGGGCTTTCGGTGGCGGCGCCTTGGCGAAGAACGAGGCGGTTTCCATCAGCGCCTCGAAATCATCGACCACGATCGCGCCGGCATGCTGGAACATCGCGCGGTACGATGCGTGCGAACCGGCCAGCGACCCGGTGTGCGACATGGCCGCCGCCGCACCTTGCTCGCCGGTTGCCATCTTGAAGATGATGAGCGGCTTGTCCGCCGCCCATGCGTTCTCCGCCGCCAACAGCAGACGTTCCGGCGTCGCCATGCCCTCAAACACGCAAGCGATCGAGCCGCAGGACGGATCGGCCGCAAGATAGTTCACATAATCCGCCATATCGACATCGCAAGAATTGCCCGACGTCAGGACATGACTGACCGAGTGGCCGCGCACCACGCCCTGTGCCAGCGCCATGCCCAGCGCGCCGGACTGGCTGATGATCCCGACGGCGTTTTTTGTGGGCTGCGGGATGGGCGTGATGTCCATGAAGGTGACCCGGCTATCCAGCAGCGCGTTCACCACGCCGATGCAGTTTGGCCCGACGATGCGCAGCCCCGTCTCACGCGCGATGGCGGCCAAACGCTCTTGCTGGGCGATGCGGTCCTCCTTGGCGGTTTCGCTGTAGCCGGAGGCGAAGATGATCGCCCCGCCGACACCGGCCTTGGCGCAATCGAGCACGATCTCCTCGACAGCCTCGCGCGGGGCCGTGATCACCGCGCAGTCGGGCACCTCCGGAAGGTCGGCGACGGTGGGGTAGCAGACCTGATCATTGATCGTCTGATAACGGGCGTTCACCGGGTAGGCGCGGCCGGTATAGTGCGCCATGTTGGCCAGCACCTGCTTGCCGAACGATCCCGCCCGGGTGGACGCGCCAACCACCGCGATGCTTTGCGGATGCAGCAACCGTGTGAGTTGTTCCCGGCTATAAACGCCCGTTCGCTTATTTTGCATTATGTCTGCCTGATTGACGTTCCCTGGACGGGCAGCATACTCACCGGTAGCCGATGGGCAAGTTTAGGGGAAACCAAGATGGCATCGTTGTTCGATCTTTCGGGGAAAGTCGCGATCGTGACCGGATCCACCAAGGGCATTGGTCTGGCTATTGCCACACGCATGGCCGAACATGGCGCCACGGTGGTGATCTCCAGCCGCAAGGCCGATGCGTGCGAGGCCGTGGCCGCGACCATTAACGCGGCGGGCGGGAAAGCGGTGGTGATCCCCTGCCATATTGCTCGTAAAGAAGAACTGCAGAACCTGGTGGATCAGACTGTCGCGCGTTGCGGGGGGATCGACATCCTGGTGGAGAATGCCGCGGTGAACCCGTATCTCGGCCCGGCAGCCGCGATGCCGGATGAGGCGTTCGACCGGGTGATGGGATCGAATGTGCGCAGTAACGTCTGGCTGGCGAACATGGCGTTGCCGCATATGGCGCAGCGCGGCGGCGGGTCGGTGATTATCATCTCCTCGATCGGCGGCCTGCGCGGGTCTGCTCAGTTGGGGGCATACGCGATCTCCAAGGCCGCCGACATGCAACTCGCTCGGAATATCGCCGTGGAGTGGGGGCCGAAGAATATCCGGGCGAATGCCATCGCGCCGGGTCTGGTTCGGACGGACTTCGCCCGCGCGCTGTGGGAGAATCCGACGCTGTACCACAAGCGCACCAAGGACACGCCGCTACAGCGGATCGGCGAACCGGATGAGATCGCGGGCGCGGCGGTGTTTCTGGCGTCGGCGGCGGGGAGCTTCACGACTGGTCAGACCATCGTGATCGACGGCGGAACGACGGCGGGGTCTGTGGTTTCGCACGACGACTAGGGGGCGTTACCAAATCGTCGCGACGCCATAGTGTTCGAACACGCTGTCATCGGTGATGATCGTCATGCTCCGGTCTAGCGCCAGTGCGATCAGCATGCGATCCAACGGGTCCTTATGATGCGCTGGCAGATTGTTGGCGTGTTCGCACGAGTCCCATGTCATCGGCAGGATGCGATACCCAACGTGCCGGAGCCACTCGGAGAGGCTGCCGTTGAACCCAGGCGGAGCGGGGCGGGCCAACTTGCCGAGTGCGATTTTTCGGGTGATTTCCCAAACGGTGATCGGGCAGACGAATACGTCGCCAGCGCTCATCGCGGCCTTGCCCGCATTGCTCATGGTCTGGCCGTCGTAACCGTGAAATACGATCAACGCACAGGCATCGGCGAGAAGGCTCACACGGGCCAACCTTCATCGCGTGCCTCTTCGTCTGTCATCGGCGCGAAGATGGATCTGTCGTAAGACCCTTGCCAGCCCCAATCGCCCGGCGTCCGAGCGACATCCCGGGGCGCTCCGATGATGCGTGCGACCGGGCGGCCGTGACGGGTAACGGTGATTTCGGCGCCAGCTTCGGCCTCGGTGATCAGAGCCGAGAGGTGGGCCTTGGCCTCAGCGAGGGTAATGGTTCTTTCCATGACCAATATTTTGGTCAGACTCCAAGATCTGTCAAGGCGTGCAACTGCCTCAGTCACGCCATACTGTCGCTGCCACCAGCCACGCCGTCATCAGGGAGGCCCCATGCAGCCACTCTTCGACCCCGCCGACTTCCGCCTTCCGCCCGGTATCGCCCATGTCTGCGCCGGCGGCGAAACCGCGGCCCTACGCGCCCATGACGAAGCGCTGCTGCGCTATGTCGCCGACAAAAGCACCGGGATGGCGGGCCGTGACGCGCAGGATGCCGAGATCGAGGCCGCACGCGCCGGCATGGCCCGGTTGTGGAACGTAAACGCCGGCGATATTGGGTTCGTCGGCAACGTCGCCGAGGGCGTCTCCATCGTCGCGGAAAGCCTGGACTGGCGCGACGGGGATTCCATTGCGATCGACGCCAACGAGTACCCTTCGGTCGTTACCCCGATCGCCATGCGCCGAGCACCGGTCATCGCGTTACGCCAGGCGCAAGGGATGGAGCCCAACCGTCTGGCGGCCTGCGTCGATGGAAGCACGCGGATCGTTGCCGCCAGCTACGTCTCCTACCTGACGGGCGAGCGGGTTGACCTGCACGCTTTGCGCCGTCTGGCCGATAGCGTTGGGGCATTGCTGGTGGTCGATTTCACCCAGGCGTCCGGCTACCTGCCGATCGAGGCATCGGTCGCCGACTTCGCTTTCTCTGCCTGCTATAAATGGATGCTGGGTGTCACGGGTGTCGCGGTCGCCTATTGGAACTGTCAGCGGCAACCCGACTGGGTGCCCGCGTCCGCCGGCTGGTTTTCACTGGCACCCGGCTCGCGCGGATACGATCCTTTGCCGGCCCTGAGGCCCGACGCCATGCGTTTCACCCGCGGCAACCCCGCGCATTGCCCGATCTATGTGCTGAACAGCGCGCTATCGTATCTGTCGCGGTTCGATATGCGGGACGTGCAACGCCATGTTCAAACACTGACGGTCGCCTTGCTCGATGAACTCGCCGCCGCCGAGGTCGAGGTCATGACGCCGCGCGATCCCGACCGGCATGGGGCCAGTGTCTGTATCGCCTCGCCCCGTGCCCAGGCGGTGGTGGACGCATTACATGCGCGGGGTGTCTACGCCTGGAACGGGCAGGGCAGGGTGCGGATAAGCTTCCATGGCTACAACGGCATGGATGACGTGGACCGCACCGCCGAAGCCCTTCGCGCCTGCCTTATTAGTTGACTCCGTCAACATAAAGGCCGACCCTGGCTCGCCAGGAGGCTTCGATGTCGCAGACAATCCCCCCAGACATGGCCGCGCCGATCGCCGCCGTGCGCCGATTCAGCCGGTACTACACACGGCAGATCGGGCTCCTGGACGAAGGGCTGCTTAAAAGCGGCTACTCCCTCACTGAAGCCCGCGTACTTTACGAACTGGCCACGCGACGGGGGCTGACCGCGACGGATCTGTGCCGCGATCTGGGAATCGATCCCGGATATTTAAGCCGCCTGCTGAAGAAGTTCGAGGAACGGGATCTGATTTCCCGCTGGGCCTCGCCGGAGGACGCCCGTCAATCGCGGCTGCGATTAACCGAAGCGGGACGGGTGGCTTTCCGGCCGCTAGACCGGGCGTCCAGGGAACAGGTGATGGCGATGATTGGTCACTTGCCGTCCGCGGACATAACGCGGCTGCTGAGGGCGATGCAGGCGATCGAAACCCTGATGGGGGAGCCACTACCCGCCCCTGGTCCGGTCACAATCCGAGGGTTTGGACTGGGCGATGTTGGCTGGATCACGCACCGGCACGGCATCCTGTATGCCAAGGAATACGGCTGGGACCAGACGTTCGAAATCCTGGTCGCGGAAATCCTGGCCGCTCTTGCGACGACGTTCGATCCCCAGCGGGAAGGAAGCTGGATCGCCGAACGAGACGGCGCGGTGATCGGGTCGGCTTTCGTGGTTTGCGTGTCCGACACGGTCGCCAAGCTGCGGCTGCTGTATGTGGAGCCGGAGGCGCGCGGCTTAGGTCTGGGCCGGCAACTGGTGGATGCCTGCATCGGTTTTGCCCGCGAAAAGGGCTACCGAACCTTGACGCTATGGACCAACGACGTCCTGATACCCGCGAGGCGTATCTACCAGGCCGCTGGGTTCACGATGGTTTCCGGCGAACCGGTCCATGCGTTCGGCAAGGATATGGTCAGCGAGACGTGGGAATTGGCCCTTTAGGCCTTGCCCGTCAGCACCGCCTCGTAAACGTCCAGCGTGGCATCCTGCATCGCTCGCACCGTCGGGACCGAGGCGCGGGCGCGCTGCCCCAGGGCCAGGCGCTCCTCGGGGCTCAGGTCCAGGGCCACCGCGATCGCCGCCGCCAATGCATCGGGATCGTTCGGCCGCACCCGCCAGCCGGTTTCTCCATGCCGCACCGTCTCCACGGGGCCGCCAAGATCGGAGGCGATGACCGGGCGGCCCATCGCCTGTGCCTCGATCACGACACGGCCGAATGCCTCGGGTTCGATTGAGGCATGCACGACGACATCGGACAGGCACATTGCCGCCGGCATATCATCGCATTGTCCCACCAACCGCAGCTGCTCGGCGATCCCCAGCCGCGTGGCCTGTTCCTCAAGCGAACGCGCATAGCCTCGGCGCCCCTGATGAGACCCGACGAAGACGCACATCACGTCCGGCCGCCCAAGCCGAGCGACGGCGTCCAGCAGTACGGAATGGCCTTTCCAGGAGGTCAGGCGCCCCGGCAGTACCACCGTGCGGACTCCGTCCGGCAGGCGCCACTCCGCCGCCAGTCTGGCAATCCGGCTGCCGGGGACGGTGGTGGGGTCGAATACCGCTGGATCGACGCCGCGTGGGATCACCCGAATGCGCGCGGGAGCGATCTTGTGGCGTTCGGCCACCAGGTCGGCGATGAAGTGGCTGGCGGCGATGACGATGCGGCCGCGCGCCATGACGCTGTTGTACAGCCGCTTGAACGGCAAACCTTCGGTGTAGGTGCCGTGATAGGTAGTGACGAACGGCACCCCGGTTCGCTGGCAGGCCAACCACGCTGACCACGCTGGTGCGCGCGATCGGGCGTGTACGATCGAGACTTTCCGGTCGCGGATCAACGCCTCCAGCGCGGCGGCGTTACGCCAGATGCCCAGCGGCGATTTTGTCGTCAGCGGCAGGGTGATGTGCTCGCCCCCGGCCCGTTCGATCTGGCGCACCAACGGCCCGCCGGCACTGGTGACCAGCGCCGTCGCCTCGCCTTCGACGATGGCCTGGGTAATCTCCACGGTCCCGCGCTCCACCCCGCCGGTGATCAGGGAGGGGAGGACCTGCAGCACGACCGGCGAATCGGGTGAGGAAGGCATTGGCGCTTCGTAACACGCTTGCCGCGTGATGGCAGCACGGGCAGCATTGGACTGACCACGCTATGGGATTTGATAGGAATGACTGAAACCACTGGCCGCCTGGATCTCGGCAACGGCACGGAACTCGCCTGGGCCAGGCTGGAGGGGCGAGGGTCCACGGTCGTCTTCCTGCCCGGCTTCCGCAGCGACATGACCGGGGACAAGGCGACGGCGCTCGTGGCCTGCTGCGCCGAGCTCGGCATTGGGATGCTGCGGTTCGACTACTCCGGCCACGGCAGCAGCAGCGGCGAATTCATGGACGGCACCATCGGTGCCTGGGCGGCGGATGCGCTGGCGGCGATCGATGCGCTGACGTCCGGGCCGTTGATCCTGGTCGGGTCCTCGATGGGCGGCTGGATCGCTCTGCTGACGGCTTTGGCCCGCCCGGACCGAGTCGCGGCCCTGGTTGGGATCGCCGCCGCGCCGGACTTCACCCAGCGATTGATGTGGGAGTCGATGGCGCCGTCGGAGCGGACGACGCTGGAACGGGATGGCGTGCTGTATGTTCCCAGTCAGTATGGCGATCCGACGCCGATCACGTTGAAGCTGATTCAGGATGGTGCCAACCATCTGGTGCTGACGGGCCGGATGCCGATCCATTGCCCGGTGCGTTTGCTGCACGGCCAGGCCGATCCGGATGTTCCGTGGGAGCTTGCGCTGCGGATCGCCGAACAGGTGGACACCCCGGATGTTCAGGTGACGCTGGTGAAAGACGGCGACCATCGGTTGTCGCGGCCGTCCGATCTGGCGTTGCTACGGCGGACGGTTGCCGCGCTCCTCGGCCAGGATGGCGCGTAGGCCTTCGCGGTAGGTCGGGTATCGCCACGAGATCCCCAGTGTCGCCTTGGTCTTCGCGCTGGCGACCTTGCGGTTCTCGGCCCAAAAGCCGCGGGCCATTGGGCTCATTGCCGGAAGGGCGTCGGCGAAAGCCACCATTGGCGGCGGAGCGATACCGAGCAGGGCGGCGGCCTCGGTGACCACGGCGGCGCTCTCGGACGGTTCGTCGTCCGCGAGGTTCAGTACCCGGCGTCCCGGTGGGCGATCTTGCCTCATTGCCGCCACCACGGCCCGGGCGATATCGTCCCGATGGATCCGTCCGAACTGATGCCCCGGCTTGTCCATCCGTCTCGCTCGGCCGGCCCGCAGATCGTCGAATGCCGACCGCCCAGGGCCGTAGATGCCGGCGAGGCGGAAGATGTCCACAGCGGCTTTATTGGTATAGCGTGCCCAGGCAATTTCGGCATCCACCCGACGCTGGCCGCGTGCTTGGGAGGGGGCGGCCGGCGTGTCTTCGTCAACCCATTCGCCGCCCCGGTCGCCATACACCACGGTGCTGGACAGATAGCCGATCCATCGCAGGCTCGGCGCCTTGGTGATCGCCGCCGCGTATCGGGCCAGGACCGGATCGCCCGCTTCTTCGGGGGCGGCCGTGGTCAGGATGTGGGTCGCGGATTGGACTGCTGATGCCGCGGAATCGAAGCGGATCGTCCCTTCCAATCCCTCGCGGCTGGTTCCGGTGACCTGAAATCCGGCGGCCCGAGCGGCAGTCGCTATGGCGGCGCCACTGTAGCCCAGGCCGAAGACCAGCAGCTGGTTCATGCCAGTCCCCGTCGCCGCAGGATCGCCTGACCCACGGCGCCCAGTCCGAAATTCAACAAAATCCCCGCCAGGGCCAGCAGCACCAAGGCCGCGAACATGCGCGGCATCTCCAACCGGAAGCTGGCCTCCAGGATGCGATATGCCAGACCGGAGGCGAAACCGCCGGACCCGGCCACCAGCTCCGCGACCACCGCGCCGACCAGCGCCAGACCGCCGGAGATGCGCAGTCCCGACAGGAAGTAGGGTAGGGCGGCGGGCAACCGCAGCAGCGCCATCGTGCGCCAGCGGCTGGCGCCATACAGCCGGAACAGGTCGTTCAGCTCTGGCGGTGGCGAGGCCAGCCCAGTCGCCGTGTTGGCGAACAGCGGGAAGAACGCGACGATGGTGGCGCAGACCACCAGGGCAACGAACGGGTCACCCACCCAGATGATGATCAGCGGGGCGATGGCTGGGAGCGGCGTGACCTGCAGCGCCACCGCCCAGGGTTGGATCGCTGCCTGCGCCAACCGGCTGGCCGACATCGCGACAGCCATCGCCACCCCCAGCACTGCCGCGACAATCAACGCGGCGAAGGTGACGAACAGGGTCGAGCCCAGGGATTGCAGCAGCCCGACGGGATCGGCGACGAACGCGCTGACCACAGCGATGGGGCCGGGCAGGATATAGACCGGCACTTCGCCGATCCGCACGGCGCCTTCCCACAGTGCCAGGGCCAGCAAGCCAAACAGGGCGGGGGCCCACTTCATTGCAATGCGTCCGCCATGCCACGGGCCGTTTTGGCGACGAGCGCGGCGTAGGCCGGGTCCAGCCGCGTACCGGGTCCGTGCGCGAGGGTTGACGCGATCTCCCGGTCGATCCGCCCGGGACGCGGAGTCATCAGCACGATCCGCCGAGCCAGGAACGCGGCTTCGTAGATCGAGTGGGTGACGAACACGACGGTGCAGCCGGCGCCCCGCCAGACATCGAGCAGGTCGGCTTGCAGCTTGTGGCGGGTGAACTCGTCCAATGCGGCAAACGGTTCATCCATCAGCAGCAGACGCGGTTTCGTCACCAGGGCGCGGGCGATGGAGACGCGCATGCGCATCCCGCCGGAGAGCTGGCGGGGGCGGGACTTCTCGAAGCCGCCCAGACCGACTCTTCGCAGCACGGCGTGGACTTGCGGCATCGCCGCATCGCGCGTCAGGCCACGCAAACGCAGTGGCAGGAACACATTGTCCTCGGCCGTTGCCCACGGCAGCAGGGTGGCATCCTGGAACACGTAGCCGATGTCACCGGGTGCGGGTGGTCCGCCATCCCAGGTCAGCGCGCCATCATCCGGTTGGTCCAATCCGGCAATCAGCCGCAGCAAGGTGGACTTGCCGCAACCGGATGGGCCGAGCAGGGCGACGAAATCACCTTCGGAGAGGCGCAACGAGGCGTCGCGCAGGGCCTCGACACCGCCGGGAAAGAGACGGCCGACACGGCTGATCGTCAGCATGGTACGACGCAGACAGCCGTCCTCAATGCTTCAGATCCATCCCGACCTTCTGGTTCACGAACTGCAACGTGTAAGCCTTCGTGACGTCCAGGTCCTTGGGATAGACTCCGGCATCGGCAACCGCCTTGTAGAATTCCGCCCAACGGTCGGCGTTCATTGCACCGATGCCCTTGGTCAGCGCGTCGCCCGAATCGAGAATCCCGTAAGCCTTCATCGAACTGATTCCGTAGGCGATCAGCGCGTCGGTCATCTCGGGGTTTGCCTGCTTGATCAGCGCATTTCCCGGGGCCGGGTCGCCGTAAAGATACGAGTACCAACCCTCGATCGAGGCATCGATGAACCGCTTAACCAGATCGGGCTGTTGCTGGATCTTTTTATCGGATGTCGCGATCATGCTGGCGTAACCCTTGAAGCCGGCATCCGCTACCAGCAGAACCACTGGCTTGAAGTGCGCCTCCTGCTCGACGGAAAACGGCTCCGACCCCAGATATCCCTGCTGGATGGCATTCTTGTCCGCAAGGAACGGCGCCAGATTGAACGTGTACGGCCGGATCTGTGCGTCGGTGTAGCCAAAGCGGGCCTTCAGGAAGGTCCACCAGCCCACGCGGGTATCGCCGCTGATCATGATCGGCTTACCCTTCAGCGCCGGGAAACTGTCGTTGCCCATGCCGGGATGCGCGATCAGCACCGACGGATCCTTCTGAAACATCCCCGCCACCGCTCGGAATGGGATGTTCTCCTTCACGAAGTTCAATGCCGTGAACGAGTTTGAGGATATGTTGAAATCCAAACGCCCAGCCAGCAGCAACTGCGTATGGTTGACCTGTGGGCCACCCTGCTGGATCGACACATCGAGACCGTGCTTCGTGTAGATCCCCGTGGCAACGGCCTGATAATAGCCGCCGTATTCGGCCTCGGCCTTCCAGTCCAATCCGAAGGTGACCTTGTCATTCGCTCGCGCGGTGCCAGAAATCAGCAGCAGAAACAGGATCGCGGCTAACCGGCGCATCGAATGGGTTCCTTCCCAGGGTGTTGAGCCAACAATGGCACCGATCCGCATGGAGGCAAGATGGGATCGGAACTGAGTTACGGCCTGTTCGGACGGCGCGCAATCGTCACAGGACACCGCGGTGGGATCGGCGGCGCCATCCACGACACGCTGACCCGTGACGGGGTGGAGGTTATCGGGTTGGACCTGCCTGACTTCGACCTATCCGACACCGCGACGTTGGAAGCCAGACTGGCGGCGCTGATCGCGGTGAAAGGACCCATCGACATCCTGGTGAACAACGCCGGCGTCACCGTCCTTGGGAGCATCACCGAAACCTCCCTGGCCGAAACCGAGCGGGTCTTCAGGGTCAATTTTCTCGCCGCCTATGCGCTGATGCGGGCGGTGCTGCCGGGCATGGCCGAACGACGGCGTGGGGCGATCGTCAACATCGCCTCCGATCAGGCGCTGATCGGCAAACAGGTCAGTGCGGCATACGGCGCATCGAAGGCGGCGATCGCGCAGTTGTCCCGGTCCGCGGCATTGGACTGGGCCCGGTTCGGGATTCGGGTGAACTGCATCGCACCAGGTTCGACCCAGACGGCGATGCTGGATACCGTGATCGGCGATCTGTCGGCGAAATACCCTGACCGCTTCCCGGTGTCGTCGACCGATGCCTACAAAGCTGGCGTGCCGCTGGGCCGTTTCGCCGACCCGTCGGAGATTGCCTCGGCGGTGGCGTTCCTGGCGTCCGATGCAGCCTCGTTCGTTACTGGCGTGATCCTGCCGGTGGACGGCGGCGGGACGGCGCAATGAGGCGGGCGGTCGTTACCGGGGGAACGAAAGGAATCGGCCGAGCGGTGGCGGACCGGATGGCGTACGAGGGGTGGGAGGTGGTGGTTCTCGCGCGTCATCCCAAGCCGTCGCCGCATCGCTTCGTTGCCTGCGATGTCGCGGATCCAGTGGCCGTGAAGCAGGCATTCTCGGGTCTGGACCGGGTGGACGCGCTAGTGAACTGCGCGGGAATCGCCGGTGCCAACGCGCTTGATGGCGACGACGCGCTTTGGCACGCGATCATCGGGTCCAACCTGCATGGCACCTATTACTGCTGCAAGGCCGTCGCGCCATTGTTGCCGGATGGCAGTGGGCGGATCGTCAACATAGCCTCGGTGCTTGGGCTGCGTGGCGTGCCCGACCAGACAGCCTATTGCGCCGCCAAACACGGCGTCGTTGGCTTTACCCGCGCCCTTGCCCTGGCGCTGGCGCCAAGAGGCATCACCGTGAACGCGCTGTGTCCGGGTTGGGTCGATACCGAGATGGCCGAACAGCGCTATGCCGAGTTGGGTATCACCCCACAGCAGGCTGCTGCCGGCGTGCCGACCGGCCGGATCGCCTCGCCGGCGGAGGTGGCGGATGCCGTGGTATGGCTGCTGCGACCGGAGGCGCGTGGCATCACCGGCCATGCCTTGCCGATCGATGGCGGAGGGCTGGCGTTGCCCTAGCCTCTCATGACAGAGTTTCGGCGACGAACGACAAGGGGAAACGTCCATGGTCACCTTGGGCAGCGGCGATTACATCTACGAACCGGTCGAGGACTGGGCGAAGCTTCCACCCGGATGGTCGTTCAAGGAGATCGGCGGTATCGGCGTTGACAGCAAGGACAACGTCTATGTCTTCAACCGCGGCGAACATCCGATGATCGTGTTCGACCGCGACGGCAATTTTCTCCGAACGTGGGGGGAGGGGATGTTTCCCCGCGCTCATGGCGTGTTCGTGGCACCAGACGAAACCTTATGGCTGACCGACGACGGCGACCACACCGTTCGCCAATGCACCCTCGACGGCAAGGTCCTTCTCACGCTCGGTGCCTCCGGCAAGCCGGCGCCGTATATGAGCGGAGAGCCGTTCCACCGCTGCACCCACACCGCGATGGCGCCCAACGGCGATATCTATGTCTCCGACGGCTACGGCAACGCGCGCATCCACAAATATGCGCCGGACGGGCGCTTGCTGCTGTCCTGGGGCGGGTCCGGCAGCGATCCTGGCGAGTTCAACATAGCCCACAACATCACCTGTGACGCGGATGGCTGGGTCTATGTCGCCGACCGGGAGAACCATCGTGTCCAGGTGTTCGATGGTAACGGGAGATACGAAACCCAGTGGAACAACCTGCACCGGCCATGCGGGATCTTCATGCCGAGTGGGAAATGTCCGGTCTGCTATATCGGCGAATTGGGGCCGGTGCAGCGGGTGAACCGGGACGCCCCGAACCTCGGCCCCCGCGTTACGATCGTCGATCACACCGGCAAGCGCCTTGCTCGGCTTGGCGGGCTGTGTGCGGGCCTGGGGATCGATCAGTTCATGGCGCCGCATGGGTTATGTGTGGACAGCCGTGGTGACATCTATGTGGGCGAGGTGTCGTGGACGCAATGGCCGCAACTGTTTCCGAACGATCCGATGCCGGAGAATTTACGGTCGCTTAGGAAGTTCAGAAAGGTCGGTTGAATGGAAGGCTGCCGGCGCTATGCGGCGGCCTTCCGCACCTTGGGCCAGCGTGCTGCAACCTGCGGCAGCACCTCCTCCACCAGCCGTTTCGTTTGCAACAGCATGTCCGCATCGCCATCGGCGATCGGCCGCAGGATGAATTTCGACGCCCCGGCCTGGACATAGTCCGTCAGGCGCTGAACGATCACCTCCGCATCGCCCATCGCGAAGGTATCCTTCGGGTCGCGTCCGGTGCGGGCCCGGTATTGCTCCGACACCTTGGCCACGCCGGGACCGTCCAGACCGCCGAAGCGGAATGCAAACGCGGCTCCGTAATGATCATCTTCGATCGTCCGGCCGGTTTCAAGCAGTGCCGCCTTGATCCCGGCAATCACTGTTCCGACCGTTTCCGGTGTCTCCGCCCCCGCCTGCCAACCCGTGCCAAGTTTGGCGGTGCGCTTCATGGCGGCCTCCGACGATCCGCCGATCCACATCGGTAAATCCGGCTGAACCGGAACCGGTGAGATCGATGCCTTGTTCAGCTTGAAATGCCGTCCGTCGTAATCCAGCGCCTCGCCGGCCCACAGGCGGCTGATGATTTCCAGGGCTTCATCGGTCTTACGACCGCGGGTTGTGGTGTCGATGTTCATCGCGGTCCACTCCGCCCCGCGCGGGCTGCCGATTCCGAACCCCGGCAACAGGCGGCCGCCGGACAGCACATCGATGGTAGCGCACTGTTTCGCCAGCAGCACGGGTTCGCGCAGCGCGACCGACACCACATTGACACCGAACTTGATTCGTCTGGTTCGGCCGGCGATCGCGGCCAATGCGGTCATGCACTCCAGGATCGGCGTCTTGCTGACGATTCGGTCGGTCTGCCAGATGGAGTCCAGACCGCCCTGTTCGCAAAGATCGACCCAGCGCCAGAACCCTTCATGGGACTGGAACGGGTATTCCATGATCCCGATTCCGACCGCCACATTGCGCGCCATTCTGGCCTCCCCAACACCCTATTGGGTAATCGTCTCCCGTTTCCAGGCCGGAGGCAATGTCGGCCTAGGCGCGCGGTGCGTCCTTGCCGACCCAGGAGTCCCACCATACCGGAATGGCGGCGACGGGCAGGGGGCGGGCGGCGAGGAAGCCCTGAACCTCATCGGCACCCAACTGCTTCATCCGGTCCCAGATCGCGTCGGTTTCAACCCCTTCGGCGACCACCGTCAGCCCGTGCGCCTTGGCCTGCGCGATGGTGGTCGCGAGGAAGGTTTCGATCTCGGCCGATTCGATGACTTGCTGAACCAACTCCTTGTCCAGCTTCAGGCTGGTGAATGGCAGGTCCAGAAGCGGCGCAAGGCGCGGCACGGCGGGACCCACATCGTCAATCGCGGCGCCATAACCCAGCGCCCGCAGGCGTTCCAGCGACTTGCGCAGGATCTGGATGTCATCGACTGGCCGGCTTTCCGTCAGTTCCACGATGATCCGGTCAGCCGGAATGCCGGCGGCCGTGCGCTGTTCGTCCAACCGGTCGAGCGCCGCCGGCAACAACAAGACATCGAGCGGGAAATTCACCGATACGCGCAACCCGCGTCCGGCCATGAACGGCCCCGCAAGGTCGGAAAAGGCGCGGGCGGAAACCAGCGTGGTCAGTTCTGCCGCGAGACCAGCGTCTTCGATCTGAGGGACGAACCGATCGGGCGATAACGTGCCTTTTTCCGGATGATTGAGCCGGACCAACGCCTCCACGCCCACCGGCCGGCGGTCAGCGATCCGGACGATCGGCTGGTAGCGGGTTTCGATCATCGCGCCTTTCAGCGCCGCGCGCAGTTCCGCCAAATCCATGACAGGCCGGTCGCGCGGGGGAGAATTTGCCATCAAGGCCTCTAGGACAGACCGTGGGGTCGCGGTCGGTATTACGCGGATATGTCGGTGTCGGGTGTCAGATGCACCTAGTACCAGCATGTCGGTGTCAGGAGACACAACTTCGATCGCGATATCCGCCAGTTCATCAAGAAGTCCGTCGGCATCGTCCTGATCGACCAGGAGATGGGAGTAGTGCGCGGTTGTTCCCGCCAGGCGTGCGAGCGCGTCGCGCGCATCGCAGGCTGACACGTCGCCATACCCGAGTGTTCTTGTAGCCCCCGTGACGGCAGCGAGCCAGGCGGCACTACGGCTAACGAGAAGCAGATTGAAATCCGTTAGGGCCGACGTACTGTATCGACCAGTTCGACTGACCGGTCGGGACGGTATGGGGGTGCATTTCTCCATGACTGGTTGTTAGCTGATCTTTTGGAAATGGACGAGGGAAATCCCGGTAATGAGATGTGAAAATGCCGTAAATAGCAAACTGTCAAAAAAATAAAACAAACGCATCTGATCGCAGGACGTTCGAGCCGCCGGGCGCGGGCGCGCGTGAACGCGCCACTCTGCCGAATTAATGCGGCAGTTCCAGTGTAGCGACTGTACCATCGGCGCCGTCCAGATCAAGCGTTCCACCGTGGCGGCCGGCAAAACCGTGGGCAAGTGCCAGCCCTTCGCCGAAGCGCGGGGTGCCGCTGAAACCCCAGCCGTTATCCACCACGGTCAGAGTGGTACAATCCCCTGCCGTGACCAGCCGAATCGCGATTCTGCCGCTGGGACGCGCCTTCATGCCGTGCTTGACCGCGTTACCCAGCAGTTCGTGCGCGCTGCGAAGAACTGCCTCACGTAGCGAGGCAGGGCAATGGCCGCGTACGGAAACGCCAACGCGGATCACCTGATCGGCGTCCCGCATCAAATCGACGACCGCCCCCGCAAGCTGGCGCAGGCGCTCGGGCATCGACCCGGGCGCTTCAGTCAGCCCGAACAGCGCATTGGAGATAGTGGCCGAAAGGCATATCCGGTATTCCAGTTCCCGCACGATCTTCTCGCCAGCCGGCGTGTCGTGCAGGCCGGGCGCCTCGGCGATCAGACCCAGGATGCGCTGGAGCGTGTTCTTAGTGTGATGGCGCAATTGGCGCAGATCGATTTCCTCGCCCGGGTTGCCTTCGTCGCCCTCCGACCTTTCCAACAGATCGGTGGGCTGGCCGAACAGGGGCTTCGTGCCGTGGCTGGCCAGCGGACGATGGGTTCGGGGGGAGGAGGCGGCGACGTACGACATCAGAGGCCTCGTTGCACGACTGTGACAGGGAACCGGCGGCGCAGACTAGTCCCCTAATCATTAAAACAAGGTTAAAAGCGCCGCTTTCGATAACTGGATCGTATGTGGGAAAATTTCCCACGTCAATCGATTTTTGCCATCTTGTGGGTGTTTTTCGGCACATCGGTTCGTGGTATGCGTTTTGTAATAAAGATTATTCCGGATCTCGATGTATCAACCGCCGCTGCCCCCACCTGTCCCGCCGGCAATGCTGCTGAAAGCAGCGCGCCGGCTCATGCGGCCATTGGTTCGTCTGATGATGGACAGCGGCCTGACGTTCCCAATCCTTGCCGATACCCTCCGCAGCTTGTTCGTTGACGTCGCGATCAACGATATCCTGACGGATCCGAAGGCCCGGACCGATAGCCGGATTAGCCTGCTGACCGGTGTGCATCGCAAGGAAATCAAACGCCTGCGAGAGACTCCGGCCGACGTGCCCGCGATACCCGAGGTCGTAACCCTCGTCAGCCAGATCGTGGCGCGCTGGGTTGGCTCCGCCGCGTTCACGGACGCCAGCGGACGCCCGCGTCCGCTTGACCGGGTGAGACAACCGGCACGCGGCGATGCGCCCGCGTTCGATGGCCTGGTCGGTGCTATCACGACCGATGTCCGGCCCCGGGCCGTTCTGGACAATTTGCTGGCGCACGGTGTCGTTCACATAGACTCCGACGATCGGGTTCAATTAGATGCCGACGCGTTTATTCCCCGCCCGGGAGGTGAGGAGCAGTTGTTCTACTTCGCCCGCAACCTGCACGATCACGTCGCGGCCGCCGTAGCCAACATCAGTGCGCCCGGCACGGCGCCATTTCTTGATCGCAGCGTGCATTACGACCGGCTGACCCCGGAGCAGGCGCGGGAACTGGATGCTTACGCGCGCGCCGCGGCGCGGCGTGTTCTCCTAGACGTCAACCGCAGGGCCATGGACCTTGCGGGGGCGGAGCCAGCGGAAGCGGAACCAGATCGTTATCGGGTCAATTTCGGTATCTACGTTTTCGGTGAGCGTGAATCCGAGGTCGGCGGAGACGCTTCGTGAGGCGTCTGGCCGTTGTTGTAACGGTCAGTTTGATCGCGGCCTGTTCCGTTTCCGGAACGCATAAGGTTAGCACGACGGCGACCCCGACGGAGGCAGTCAGGGACAACAACCTCGCGAATGGCACGGTATGCCGCATCGGTCCCGACGGCGGGCCCGTCGTCGTGGATCGTGGCATTGGCGGCACCGGGATCGTCGGCGTGATCACCGGCTTCGCCTCCATCTGCGTCAACGGCCTGGAAGTGCAATACGACAATTCCGGGCTGGTGGACATCGATGGCGTCGCGGCATCCACGGCGGCACTGCGCGTTGGCCAGGTCGTGGTGATCCAGGCACACGGCCCCGAAACCGCACCGGTTGCCACCAGCATATCCGTACGGCGGGAGGTGGTGGGACGGATCGAGGCCATCGAGCTTGAGGCGGGGATGTTGACCATTGCCGGACAACCGGTTGCCGTGTCGGCGGAAACCCGGGGCGCCAACACCGTTCGGTTGGGCGACTGGGTTTCCGTGAGCGGCCTGCGCGAATCGAGCGGGACGCTGGTTGCGTCCCGCCTGGATGCCGCGGCTTCGGGAACCTTTACCGTGCATGGACAGGTTGTCCGCGACAATGGCGCTATGCGGGTCGGAAGCCTGACACTCACCGGAGCGGCCCTGTCCGCGCTGGCGGACGGTCAATCCATAACCGTGTCGGGCCGCTACGTATCTGGCCAGGCACAGGTCACCGCCGCGGCTCCCGACAGGCTGGCCTCAAATCCCGGGGATTATTTCGGTCCAGGCGTCAAACACCTGGTGGTGGAGGCTTTCGTTCGGGTGACGAACGGTTCGGTCTGGCTGAACGGCCTGAAGGTGCATGCGGCACCCGGGGTCAGCGCGGCCGCCAATACGAACGGGATCGCCATCGTTTCGCTGGAACGCACATCGGACGGAAGTTTCACGGCGGTCGGAGTACGCTACACCCATACCCGCGCCATCGGCGCCGGACGTGCCAAAGCCTCCGCCGGAGTCGTTCGCGGCGACACGGTGTTGGCATCGCCCTGGGCCCGGCATGATAGCCCACCGGCGGTCACACCGGCGGACGATACCGACGGCGTGACCGCCGCGACGGCACCAGCCTCGGCAGCCGACATCCTGTTCAACCCAGCCAGCACGACGGGTTCGGCTGGCGGCACGTCACCGGCCGCCACGGCGCTGAGCGTTCCGGTCGTTCCGGCCAACATCGTGCCATCACCCGAACCAACCGCGCCAGCGGCCAATGTCGGGGAAGCCGGGATCGAAAGCGTGTCGCCCGGTTCGGTCACGTCCACCAACGACTTGATCAGCAGCAACAAGCGGGCCGGGAATTCGGCCGTGGTTTCATCGGGTGCCTCATGGTCGTCGCATGGGGCGGCGCACGCCGTGGTGGTCAGCAGTCCGACATCGGCGTCGACTGTCAATCTGGCGACCAGTGTGACGACACATGGTGTGACGCAGTCCGCTTCGGGATCTCGGGTCGTGGTTTCGGCACCAAAGGTGAATGTGGCCGACAGGGGCAAGACCTCGTCGGCCAGCACATCCCGACAGGGTGGTGATTAGAGCGGCATTCATTCGCCTTGGCTCGTGGAGGATCCGAAGCGCTTCGCTTGATGGCGTGGTTCACTGCTCCGGGGTTTCGCCATAAGCCGATCGTGCTGAAGCCGGCTCGTAACGACCGGCTCCGATCGGCCACCGGCGCCAGTATCGCGCATCATGGAAGCGCGACACGTCGGCCTTGGTTTGAAGTATTCGACTCACGCTTCTCCGCGATCGGCTACTGGGCAGCTTTGGCGGCGGTGATGAAGGCCCTGATCAGAGCCGGATCCTTGACGCCTTTGCGGCTTTCGACACCGGATGAGACATCGACGGCCCGGGCTCCGGTCTCCCTGATGGCGGTGGCGACGTTATCCGGGGTCAATCCCCCCGCCAGCATCCAGGGTGCGGGCGGCTTCCATCCCTGCATCATCGGCCAGTCGAAACGTGTCGCGTTGCCACCGGGACGATTGGAACCCGCCGGGGGTTTCGCCTCGATCAACAGCCGGTCGGCTCCGAGGGCATCGGCCGGCAGATCGGCCGCGGTGCTGACGCCGACGGCGCGCCACAGCGGCAGCCCGAAGGTACTCTTGATTGCCGCGAGTTGGTCCCTAGCACCGTAGATCTGCAGCACGTCCAGCTTCACCTGCGCCAGAACCTCGGCGATGGCGACAAGCGTAGGCTCGACAAACAGCCCGACGCGGGGCGGCCCACTCTTGATCCGTCCGGATAATGCGGCGGCGGCTGGGGGGGGGACGTACCGGGGCGAGGGGGGAAAGAACACGAACCCCACCCAGTCGGCCCCAGCTTCGACCGCCGTATCGAACCCGACCGGGTCGTTGATGCCGCAAATCTTGACGCGGGTCATCGGATGCTGGCTGCGATGGCCGCCGCGGCCGCGCCCGGATCCGGGGCGCCAGTGACTGGCCGCCCGACGACGATCCAATCCGCCCCCGCCGCGACTGCCTGTGCCGGATTCATGGTGCGCGCCTGATCGCCGGTGTCGGCCCCTTCGGGACGGATTCCGGGGACAACGAGCGTCACCGCGGGACCCAGCGCCTGGCGCAACATCGCGACCTCCATCGGGCTGCAGACGAGTCCGTCCGCACCCGATTCGATCGCGAGCCGGCCAAGCCGCAGCACCTGTTCGGCGGGCGTGGCATTCACGCCGGCGGCGTGCAGATCGTTCTGATCCAGGCTGGTCAGCACCGTCACCGCCAGGATCATCGGGCGATCGTCCCCAGCGGCCGATGCGGCCTGATGCGCCGCGCGGACCATCGCCGCCCCCCCGGAGGCATGGATCGTCAGCATCCGCGGACGCAGTGGCAAGACAGCGCGGACCCCGCCGGCAACGGTGTTCGGGATATCGTGCAGCTTCAGGTCGAGGAAGATCGGGGCGCCGGTGATGGCGCGATAGCCAGGGACGCCGTTGGCGAGAAAGAACTCCAAACCCACCTTCAACAGGCCGCTGTGCGGGGCAACCGCGTCAGCCCATGCGCGGGCGCGTGTCGCATCCACCGTGTCCAGTGCGACAATCAGGCGATTGGTTTCTGACATCAGGTTACTGGAGGAAGCGACAGCGGGGCCGCGATGCGAGTCTTCAGGTCTTCAACCTGAGCCTCTAACAGTCGCACCAAATTCTCTGCCCGGCGTGCCCGGCGGCGTTGCGAGAGCGCGGAGATCCAGACCACCAGCGCGCCCAGGAAAAACGCGATTGCCATGGCGCCCAGGATGGCGACGGAGAGGTGTACCTCGAGGCTATAATCCAGGGGCCACAGTCCCAACCGTACGAGCTCGGTGTTCGACAACGCGAATACCACCAGCGGCAGGCACACGACGAGGGTGACGATCAGGAACAGCATGAATGCGGCAAGCCTTTCAGGCCGTTTTGCGCTCCGAGGTTCGGGGGGTCTTTCCCGCATTCACCCGAACGCGCAGTTCTTTCCCGGCCTTGAAAAAGGGGACGGATTTCTCATCCACCGCGACGGAAGCCCCGGTGCGCGGGTTGCGGCCGGTTCGTGCGTCGCGATGCTTGACAGTAAACGCACCGAAGCCACGCAACTCAACCCGTTCGCCGCGGGCGAGCGCGAACGTGATCTCCTCGAAGATCGTGGCGACAATGGTTTCCACGTCCTGCCCACGCAGGTGCGGATTGGCTGTCGCCAACTCCGCGATCAGTTCGGATTTGGTCAAGGCTTCCCCCAGCAATCAGCTACCGGAACGTTGCCAGACAGCCCAGGCCCCGTCAAGACTAACGCTTTGTGAAATCAGCATTTTCCAAAGTCCTTGGATCATCGTTCCAAGTTCACCGGACAATGCCCGGCTGGCGAACCCGCTCTCGGTCAGGTCCTCGACCGGAAGGCCCGCGGGAACGCCCTTGGCGGAAACCAGCCACGCCTTTGCCTCGCGCTCCCCGCCGATCGCATCGACCAGTCCTAGGTCAAGCGCTTGACGCCCGGTATAGGGGCGGCCATCGGCCAGGGAGCGGACCTTGGACTCGTCCATATGCCGGCCCGCCGCCACCATCCCGACGAACTGGTCGTACATGTCGTCGACCAGGCCTTGCAGTACCACTCTCCCTTCCGGCGAAAGCGGCCGCACCAGGCTGGGCTCGTCCTTCAAAGGGCCCGAACGGATGACATTGGCGCCAATGCCCAGTTTCCCCAGAAGCCCGGATACCTCGCCGGTTTCCAGCAGCACGCCGATCGAGCCGGTCAGGGTCGCGTCACGCGCGAAAATCCGGTTCGCCGGCATCGCGATCATGTAGCCGGCAGAGGCGGCCAAGGCGCCCATGGTGACAACGACGGGCTTTTTCGCGGCCACGCGGGCGATCGCATCATGGATCGTTTCACCGCCGGCGACACTGCCGCCAGGGCTGTTGATCGACAGGATCACGGCCTTGACCTGGCGGTCGTCGGCCAGCTTCTCGATTGCTTCGGTTACCTTGCGGTCTTCGGTGATCAGTCCGTTGACCGAAACCCGAGCGATGTGGGCGCCCGACGGGGCGATTCCCGCACCCTTCAGTCCGACCAGCGCCGCGACGACGACAGCCAGGACGGAAAACACCCGCCAAAAGACGAGGCGGCGCTTGAGGCGCCGCCTGTCCAGTAGCAGATCGGTTTCCAGCGACATGAGCCGCTGTCAGCCTTAGCTGTCTTGAGCGAGCTGGTTGCGGCGACGGATCGCGGCACCCAGGATATCGCCCAGCGAAGCGCCGGAGTCGGACGATCCGAACTCAGCCATCGCCTGCTTCTCTTCCTCGACTTCCTTGCCCTTGATGGTCAGCGTCAGCTTGCGCGACTGACGATCGACCGCGGTGATCTTCGCATCGACCTTTTCGCCAACGGCGAAGCGGTCGGGACGCTGATCGCCCTTGTCACGGGCCAGTTCGGCGCGGCGGATGAAGCCGGTCAGCACGTCGTTGACCTTCACTTCGATGCCGTTGGCCTGAACCGCACTGACAACGCAGGTCACGACATCACCCTTGTGGACGGTGTCCAGGATGGTCGCGGCCGGATCGTCACGCAGTTGCTTGATGCCCAGGCTGATGCGCTCTTTCTCGACATCGACGTCGAGAACCTTCGCCTTGACCATCTGGCCCTTCTCGTAGCCGGCCATCGCGGTCTCGCCAGCGTCGTCCCAGGACAGGTCGGACATGTGGATCATGCCGTCGATGTCCGCGGACAGACCGATGAACAGGCCGAATTCCGTGATGTTGCGGATTTCGCCTTCCACTTCGCTGCCGATCGGATGCTGCTCGACGAACTCTTCCCACGGGTTGCGCTGCACCTGCTTGAGGCCCAGCGAAATCCGGCGCTTGGAGCTGTCCACGTCCAGAACCATGACGTCGACTTCCTGGCTGGTGGAAACGATCTTGCCAGGATGGACGTTCTTCTTGGTCCAGGACATTTCCGACACGTG
>DNXO01000020.1:288351-288558 GCA_003506895.1 Acetobacteraceae bacterium
GGTGATGTTGGTGACGCGGCCGGAGTATTTCGCGCCCGGCGGGTACTTGGCGGCAACGCCTTCCCACGGATCGGCTTCCAACTGCTTCATGCCCAGGCTGATGCGCTGGGTGTCGGAGTTGAAGCGAATGACCTGCACCTTGACCTGCTGACCGATGGTCAGGGCCTCGGACGGGTGGTTGATGCGGCGCCACGCGATGTCGGTGAC
>DNXO01000159.1:0-16489 GCA_003506895.1 Acetobacteraceae bacterium
ACATCGTCTGCCTTGAGGACGGGAAGAAGCTGAAGATGCTCAAGCGTCACCTCAAGACCTCGTACAACCTGTCGCCGGAGCAGTATCGCGAGCGTTGGGGCCTGGATGCGTCATACCCGATGGTGGCGCCGAACTACGCCAAGCACCGCTCGACGCTCGCCAAGCGCATCGGGCTCGGCACCAAGCCGCGCCAGGTGCCAACCGGCCGCCGCCGCGGCTGAGCGCGGCTCCCGGCCGGAGGCAGCCGCGCTGGCGACCGCGCGGATGCCCGGTGATAGGGTGTGGCTGAAACATAGGCAGGGATGAGGCACGCGGCGCTCGCGCCGCATTTGCCCAACCGGGGGCCGCCCCTGTAGTCTGGCCGCCGTGGACGCCCCCATGGAAAGCCGCATCGAGCGCCTGTGCGTCGAGAAGGGCCTCAAGATGACCGGCCAGCGCCGCACGATCGCGCGGGTCCTGTCGGAGGCGACCGATCATCCCGACGTCGAGGAACTCTACCGCCGCGCGACGACGCTCGACGCGCGCATCTCGATCGCGACCGTCTACCGCACGGTGCGGCTGCTTGAGGAAAAGGGCATCCTCGAGCGCCGCGACTTCGGCGGCGGGCGCGCGCGCTACGAGCCAACCGAGCACGGAAGGCACGATCACCTGATCGATATCGACACCGGCCGCGTGGTGGAGTTCACCGACGACGCGCACGTGGCGGCACTGGAAGCGATTGCGCGCGAGCTCGGCTTCGAACTCGTTTCGCACCGCCTGGAACTGTTCGGCCGCCGCCGGCGCGCCGCCGGCGAGCGCCGGCCTGGCGCCGAGGCGCGGCGCGCGGCGCCACGCGCCGCCACGCGCGGGACGCCGCGATGACGCACGCGGCGGGCAACGCCACTGGCATCGCGAGCCCCGGCATCGCGAGCCCCGGCTTCGGCGAGCTTCTGGCGGGCTCGCTCGGCGTGCGGCTGGCTACCACGGCGGCCGAGATCGACGCCGTTCAGGCGCTGCGCTGGCATGTCTTCTACGAGGAGATGGGCGCGGTGCCAGACGCCGCGACCGCGGCCAGCCGGCGCGACCGCGACGCGTTCGACACGGTCGCCGACCATCTGCTGGTGCTGGACCACGAGCGCGGCGAGGGAGGCGTGGCTGTCGTCGGCTGCTACCGGCTGATCCGCGCGCCGGCCGCCGCGCGCATCGGCCGCTTCTACTCCGCCGATGAATACGACCTCACCCGCGTGCTCGCCTACGAGGGTGAGGTACTGGAGCTTGGCCGCTCGTGCGTGCACGCGGACTACCGCAACCGCGCCGTGATGCAGCTCCTGTGGCGCGGCATCGCGGCCTATGTGTTCCTGCATGAAATCGGGCTGATGTTCGGCTGCGCCAGCCTGCCGGGTACCGATCCCGACGCACTCGCCTCCGAACTGACCTATCTATATTACAACCATCTCGCGCCCGCCGCGATCCGTCCGCGCGCCCTGCCCCATCGCTATATCGAGATGCGCAGGATGGACCGCGACGAGATTGACGCTCGATCCGCCCTGAACAAACTACCGCCGCTGATCAAGGGCTATTTACGATTGGGGGGATTCGTTGGCGACGGCGCGGTTATCGACCCGCAGTTCAACACCACGGACGTCGCGGTGGTCGTCCAGACCGACCTTGTGACCGACAAATATTACAAGCACTACGAACGCCAAAGTCGCGAGGGGCAGGACTGAGCTCGTCACGAATGACCGCCTCGCTGACCGCCCGGCTTTCAGCATTGAAAGGCTGGCGCGCGGACGTCACGGCCTTCGCCGCTGGCTTGGTTTCGGCCCTGTCACTGCCACCGGTGTACGTGCTGCCGTCGCTGCTGGTCGGAATCCCCGTGCTGCTGTGCCTGATCCAAGGCGCCCACCGGCCGCTCGTGGCAGCTCGGCGCGGCTGGTGGTTCGGATTCGGGCTGCACCTGATCGGCCTTTATTGGATTACCGAGGCGATCCTTATCGAAGCCGCCCGGTTTTGGTGGCTCGTTCCATTCGCGGTGCCCGCGCTGTCGGCGGTGCTGGCCGTGTTCATCGCGGTTCCCGCCGCACTGGTCTGGCGGGCCGGTCCCGGCTGGCGAGCGGCATTTGCCCTGGCCGGCACGTGGGTCCTGGCCGATCTGGCGCGCCAGTTCGTTGCCACCGGTTTTCCCTGGAACCCACTGGGCAGTGTCTGGGCGTTTCCCGGCCGCCTCGGCGACATCATGATCCAGCCTGCCTCGCTGATCGGAACGCATGGACTGACGGCCATCACCATCCTGCTGGCATCGCTGCCGTTGCTGGGCTGGGCGTGGCGTGCCGGCGGCGCGGTGCTGCTGGTGCTTTGGTTCGGTTACGGCCTGATCCGGATCGACCAGCCCGTGCCGCCGCCCCCCGACATCACGGTGTTGCTGATTCAGGGCAACGTGGCGCAAGGCCAGAAATGGGACCGCTCCCTGATGGTCTCGATCTTCCGCCGCTATCTCGCCCTGACCCAACAAGCGGTCGCGCAGGCCGGTGGCCATCCCTCGGTTGTCGTGTGGCCAGAAACCGCCAGCCCGGCACAATTGCAGACCGACCCCGAAGCCCGTCGCCTGATCGCCGAGGCAGCGGACGGCGCGCCTGTCCTGGCGGGATCGGTGCGATTTGATGCGGCCGGATACCCACTGAACAGCCTGTTTGCCCTTGGAGCCGACGGCGTCATCGAGGGCATATACGATAAATGGCACCTCGTCCCATTCGGCGAATACCAGCCCGCCTGGCTGCCGCTGGGTATCCAGGTGGTGCCCGGCGGCGGCTTTGCCCGGGGCCCCGGCCCCCGCACACTGCATATCCCGGGATTGCCGCCGGCCGGCGCCCTGATCTGCTACGAGGCAATCTTCCCGAGCCAGGTCATCGATCCCAATGACCGGCCCGAATGGATGGTCAATGTTACCAATGACGCCTGGTTCGGTAACTCCACCGGGCCGCGCCAGCACCTCATCGCGGCTCGGATGCGGGCGGTCGAGGAGGGCCTGCCATTGATGCGGGCCGCCAATACCGGCATATCTGCGGGCTTCGATGCGAAGGGACACGAACTGGGTCGCATAGGGTCGCAAACTACCGGTATTTTGCCAGTGGCTTTGCCCGCGGCGCTGCCCGTGACACTGTACGCGCGATTTGGCCTTCTGCTACCTGGAAGTGTCGCGCTTGGCCTCGCAATCATCGGGTTGATTGGAAGATCTCGCCGCCGCTGGTGGTGACGTGTTATTATTTATATAAGTTGAACCATATACTACTCCGTGACGTAAAGTTTCCAGCTTGTTGACAATTTTGAGTTGCATTTCGGCGAAATTCGCTCTATCGTTCGATATGATTCCTTGCCCAAATGCGCCGATGGCGCGACAAGCGAGGGAAATGTATAGGGTCCGCTCACCACAATGAGGACAGCAGGCATGGCAGGGGCCGAACAAGTGTTGGGCAGTGATCGCGAAAGTCGCCCAAGCCCTATCGACGTGCATGTCGGGTCACGAATTCGTCTACGCCGCACTTTGCTGGGAATGAGCCAGGAACGCCTCGGCGAGGCCCTCGGCCTGACCTTCCAGCAGGTGCAGAAATATGAGCGCGGTGTTAACCGGGTTGGCGCCTCCCGCCTGTTCGATCTGTCGCGCGTGCTTGATGTCCCGATCAGCTTCTTTTTCGACGACATGCCCGACAGTCTGGCCGCGAACTTCGGCGGCGTGCCGAGCCGGCGCGCCGCGGGCCAGACCGAGTCCCAAGATCCGTTCGGAGACGATACCCTTAGCCGGCGCGAAACGCTGGAACTGGTGCGGGCCTATTATCGAATTACCGACTCCTCGATTCGCAAACGTGTGTTCGACCTCATCAAGTCGATGGGTCCTGCCGACGTATCGGGCGCGTAATATCCGATCGCAGAGTAGCGTGAGTCGCATCGCGACCACGTCTCGCCGGCCCAATCGGCTACTTTAGCCGACAAGTCCGCTATCGCGGTTCTATGGTGCGCGGCGCTAGCCCTCCCGCAATTGAGGGTTGTCGAAACGCGGGTTTCGCGCCCGCTCCAGCGCATCACGCAGGGCGTCAAACAGCGAGCGCTTGTCCAGGTCGTGCAAGAACGCACCGACCTCCCACGTCTTTCCCTGACTGGTCAGCACGATATGGGGTACCGCTTCGGCTGCCTGCAAGTCGACTCGAAGCCAAGCCGTCGGCAGACACATTTGCTGCCGCCGGCCGGCCGGATCGGTGCTGATCACAATAAGTTGATGATCGGTCATCATGATCAATTCACTGGCCCGCGCGCGACGCCAGTTGATCATCAGAAGCACCAGCAGCAGAGGCACATCAAGCAGGCTGAATATCGCGGCTGGCCACGCGCCCCAAAGCCAAAGGCGCAGCACGACCCCAGCGCTTATCGCCGCGAGTATGCCGACCACGATTGCCCCGCCCCCGCGGGTCAGGCTTCTGTGAGGGACGATCAGGGCTTCAAAGATAGGCGCTGGTCTCGCTGACATCCATCAAACCTATAGGGATTGAGGCCAGCCTTCCAGGCGCATGCGTTCAGTGAACGATCCCCTTGTCGCCAACCCCAAATCCCCCGGCGGCGTTCGCCAGCCGCTGAAGGTCGGTCCGCGACACCAGCAGATTAGCCGATGAACCGCAGTTGCCACCCGACCGGGCGGTGCCGGTTCCGGCCCAATGAAGGCGGTATTGGAGGGAGGGCCTATCCTGAAGCCCCTCGACCACCAGGCTGCCACCCTTTTCGGCGATGACATTCGGATCCAGCGAGCACTCCGAAACAGGCGTTCCCGTCGCCGAAACCAGCGTCGCCGGAATGGTCATCTGCCACAGGTCGGTATCCTGCGAGCCCGGCTTGAACGCGACGATGTCGCCAACCTTCGGGCGGAATTCGTCAAGCTGCAAAACCAGGAACGTGCTGAGACATCCGGTCACCATGATCGCCATGGCAACGAGTACCGGCAGCCATGCGGCCCAGGGCGTCCCTTGGTGGGCGCTGTTACGCGTCGGATCTTGCTGATCTGGTCGTCTCATGGCGCCAAAGCCCTTATTCACGATCATGCGAACCATCTGACCAACGTCATATTGTGCGGTGCAACATGAAAGCAAGCATCATGGTTGGCAGATCAAGCAATCCAGCCAATAGTGCGACGCAGACCAAGGGAGTGAAACGATGAAATACGGGTTCAGCCTGCCGGTGCGGGGCAATCTGGCGGACCATAACGGCATCGTGGGAATTGTTCGGCACGGCGAGAAGCTGGGCTTCGTTTCCGCCACCATCGCCGACCACATCGTGTTTCCAACAGCCGTGGAATCGAAATACCCGTACGACGCCAGCGGCAATCACCCAAGCACCGGCGACGCGATCGAACCGCTAAGCCTGATGGCCTTTGCCGCCGGGGCCACGACCACGCTGCGCTTCGTCACCAGCGTATTGATCCTGCCGCACCGGAACCCGGTACTGACCGCGAAGATGGTCGCCACGATCGACGTGCTGTCGCAAGGCCGCGTCACCCTGGGCATCGGCGTCGGCTGGCTTCGCGAGGAGTTCCAGGCCCTGGGCGCCGCCGACTTCGACCGCCGCGGCGCGGTCAGCGACGAATACCTGACGATCTTCAAAAAGCTCTGGGGTCCCGGCCCGGTGGAGCACCAGGGCGAATTCTACAGCTTCGCCCCCCTGCGCTGCGAACCGCGCCCGGTCCAGCGACCCCACCCGCCGATCTGGGTCGGCGGCCACACCAAGGCCGCGCTGCGCCGCACCGCCAGACACGCCGACGGCTGGCACCCGCTTGGCACCGTCGCCACCGCCGAACTGCGCCCGCCCGAGTTCAGCGCGATGCTGGACGACCTGAAGCGAATGACCGAGGCGGAAGGCCGCGACTACGCCGACATCACCATCGCCTTCGTCGCTCGGCTGCACGAGACGACAAACCCGATCGAGGGCGCCGACCGCATGCCGTTCTCCGGATCGGCGGAACAATTGATCGCGGACGTGGAAACGTACCGCAAACTCGGCGTGTCGCATCTGAGCTTTGATTTCCGAGCACCGACGTTGCGGCAGACACTGGAACGGATGGATTGGTTCGCGAGCGAAGTGATGGCGAAGGCGGGGTGACGAACCATCCCGGGCCAGCGACCGCGAGATAACCACGCGTCGCGCCCCCGCGGTCGATCAGGCGGAAAAGGCGCTGCCGACGATCCTGGATAAGCTGTCGGAGTTCGGCATGGGCCAAGAGGATATCGAAGCCCGCTACATCGCCCGCACGAAGGAACCCTGGATGCTGCAGGAGCCGATCATGGCCTATGGCCACATCATGCTTCTGGCCCAGGCCATGGAGCGTGCGAAAACCGCCCCGCCGGGTCGATGCGAAGCTGATGATCGTACAATGGCAGAACGGCCGCATAGTGACCACCGACCCGCCGGAGATGGCGGTCGCCGCGCCAGTTTGGCCGAAGGGATAGTGCGGTGCGCTAGAACGGCACCCCAGCCAGATTCCGGCTGGTGCGGATCGTCTGCAACGTCTGCACCCGGCTGACAGTCGGCAAACCGGTCAGCTTCTGGGTCAACTGGTTCTCGTGCGCCGTGTCACGCGCCACCAGCTTCAGCAGAAAATCGCCGCCACCGCGAATCATGTGGCACTCCCGAACTTCGGCCCAGCTGCCGACCGTCTGCTCGAACGCCGAAAGCACCGCCTCTTTCTGGCTGTCCAGTCCGACGATGGCGAAGAACGTGATCTCCCACCCCAGCATCTGAGGGTCGGTATCGGCGTGGTAGCCACGGATCACCCCAGCCTCTTCCAATGCACGGACGCGGCGCAGGCAAGGTGGCGCCGAGATACCGGCCCGCTTCGACAAATCGACATTGGTCATCCGGCCGTCGTCCTGCAGCGCGGCAAGAATTCGGCGGTCGATGGCGTCCAGCCCGACGGGCGTATCTGAATGGGGCGGCTTCATGACTTTTTTGAACAGACGTTTCCTGGCCGCGACGAGGCCAACAATCTTATTGCGTACAGCGTGCCCCGCAAGGTGTAAACTTTCATCATTCGTCAATATCTTCGACCTATCCCCGGGTTTCCGCGAACCCGGCGGGATTTCGCCATTTCGGCCCTTTCCAGCCTGCCTCCCGGCGCTCACCTTGCATCGCATGATCCCCTTCCTTCGCAAACTGGCCCGCACGTTCGCGGCGATCGGCGTGCTCGTGCTGCTGCTGATCGCGACGGCGACCGGACTGATCTGGCTGACGCTTCCCGGAGGCCAACAAACCGCCACGCTGCCCGGCCTCTCCGGTCCCATCGACATTACCTACGACGCCGATTGGGTGCCCCGTATCCACGCCGAATCCGACACCGATGCGGCGGCGGCGCTGGGCTTCGTTCATGCCCGCGACCGCATGTTTCAGTTGGAGCTGATGCGCCGATCGGCATCGGGCCGGCTGTCAGAGATCGTTGGGCCGGCGACGCTGCCGATGGATCGGATGATCCGCACGCTGGGCCTGCGCCGGCACGCCGTGGAAGACTTCGCGACGCTTCCCGCCGAAACCCGCGATCTGCTGGAGGCCTACGCCCGCGGCGTGAACGCCTGGATCGATCTCAAAGGCCGGTTCGCCGCCCCGGAATTCCTGCTGCTCGGCGCGCCGGACCGCTGGGAGCCAACCGACAGCCTGCTCTGGGCGAAAACGATGGGGCTTTGGTTGTCGATGAACTGGCGTCAGGAACTCGCCCGTCAGGCGTTGGCCGGCCATGTGCCGGCGTCGCTGATCCAGCAGCTTTGGCCGGCCGAATCCGGCGTGGCCGCCCCGGAGGCGATGGCCCCGCTGCCGACGCGATTCGCCTCGGCGGCGGAGCGCCTGGCTGGCGTGCTGCCTGCCTTTCCGGAGCCGTTCACGATGCCGCGAAGCGCATCGAACGCCTGGGCCGTTGACGGTAGCCATACCGCCACCGGGGCACCGATGCTGGCCGGCGATCCGCATTTGTCGTTCGGCTTTCCAGGCATCTGGTATCTCGCGCGCATCGACACGCCAGGGCATGTGCTGGCGGGTGCGACCGCGCCGGGCGTGCCGTTCCTGGTGCTGGGCCGCAACGAAAAGATCGCCTGGACCTTCACCACCACCGGGGCGGACGTGCAGGACCTCTTCGTGGAGACACCGGCCGGACCGGGCCAGTATCAGACGCCGGATGGTCCGAAGCCGTTCGCGGTTCGCGAGGAACGCATCAAGGTCCGCGGCCAGGACGACGTTGTGCTGACCGTCCGGGAAACCCGCCACGGGCCGGTGATCAGCGACCTGGACCACCCCGACGGCCCGATCATGGCGGTCGCGATGGCCAACCTTCAGCCCAACGATACGGCGGCGGCCGGCCTGCGGGCGTTGAACCATGCGCGGACGGTTCAGGAGGCGGGTGCGGCGGCCGAGAAGATCAGTTCGCCGATTCAGACCCTGCTGGTCGCCGACCCAAAAACGATCGGCCTGTTCGTCACCGGCCAGGTGCCGATCCGCAAAGCCGGAGACGGGTCCATGCCAGTCCCCGGCGATGGATCGCATGACTGGATCGGCTGGGCCGATGGCGCGCGGTTGCCCCACAGCGTGTCCCCCGCCAGCGGCCGGCTGGTCAACGCGAACGAGCCGGTATGGGCACCCGATTTCCCCGTCTTCATGGGGCGCGACACCTTCGGCCCCTGGCGGGCGAATCGCATCCGGGCGATTCTCGCGACCTCCGATCGTCATACCCTTGCCGACTTCGCCGCCATGCAAACCGACCTGGTGGACAGCTTCGCGCGCCAGGTGCTGCCGATCCTGTTGGCGGTGCCCGGAGCATCGGAAAAGGCGATCAGCGTGCTCCGCGACTGGGATGGCACGGCGACGATGGCCTCGCCGGCGCCGCTGATCTTCAACGCCTGGATGGACGCATTCCACGACGCCGTCCTTCATCACGCGGGACTGACGAAGGGTCTCGGCGCACCGATGTCTGATTTCGTGGCGTCGGCTCTTACCCCGGCGGGGGCGCATTGGTGCGATGGCGACTGCAAGCCATTGCTGCGCGATTCCCTTGCGGACGCCATGCGAAGCCTGAGCACCCGGTTCGGCGACGATCCCTTAACTTGGCGTTGGGGTGCGGCACATCAGACCGTGTTCGCCCACCCGATCCTGCGGATGATTCCCATCCTGGGGCCGTTCACCACGATCAGCATTCCAAGCCCGGGCGACGACGATACCCTTGATCGCGGCGGCACCAGCACGACGTTTCAATCGGTGCATGGGGCTTCGTATCGCGGTGTCTACGATCTCGGCGATCTGGACCGCAGCCTGTTCATCATGACCCCCGGACAATCGGGTAATCCGTTCAGCAGCCATGCAAGAGATTTTGCCATCCGCTGGCGCGACGGTGCTACGATCACGCTGGGGCCGACGGCGGCCCAAATCACCGGGACGGTTCGGCTGACACCATGAGCTACGGCACCCCCTACTTAGACGACGACTTCCTGACCGGCGGTGTCTTGTCCCGCCGCTGCTTTGGCTGGCTGATCGATGTTGTTCTCATCGCCGTGCTGATCTGGGTCCTGTGGTGGATCCTGGTGATGTTCGGTCTGTTGACCTTCGGCCTGGGTTTCGGCGCCGTCAGCATCCTGCCCTGGGTGCCGTTCCTCTATCAGTTCCTCTCGCTTCTGGGCGCCGCCAGCGCGACTCCCGGACAGCGGATGATGGGGCTGGCGGTGCGCCGGAACGATGACCTCGGCCCGCCGACGGTGTTGCAGGCCCTGGTGTTCGTTCTGGTGTTCTACGTGACGATGGCCACCTCCGGACTGCTGTTGGTGGTCGCATTCTTCACCATCCGTCATCGCGCCCTTCACGACCTGCTCAGCGGCTTGGTCGTCGTGCGGGTCGAGGCGTTGACCGCGGCCGGCGGAGGCTGGAACATGCAAGGCGGAACCTCCGTCCCGTGACCCTTCCGCCATGACAATGTACAAGCCGCCGCGCCGGCCGCAGTTCTTTTACACCACCGCGCCCCTGCCCTGCCCTTATCTGGCGGGCCGGACAGAGCGAAAGGTGGTGACCGAAATCGCCGGGCCGGAGGCGGATGCGCTGCACGACAGGCTGTCCAGGGCCGGTTTCCGTCGCAGCCATAACATCGCCTATGCGCCGGTGTGCCCATCCTGCCAGGCCTGCGTGCCGATCCGGATTCCCGTGGACCGGTTCCAGCCCGACCGCACGCTGCGCAAGATCGCCAAGGCCAACGCCGGACTGGAAGGCTACCGCGTCCCCGCTCGGGCGAGCGCCGAACAATTCCAGTTGTTCCAGCGCTACCAGCAGGTGCGCCACGGCGACGGCGATATGGCCAGCATGAGCTTCTACGACTATCGCGCCATGGTCGAAGACACGCCGATCGAGACCTTCATGATCGAGTTCCGCGATGAGCAGGACCGGTTGATGTGCGCCTGCCTGACCGACCAGTTAGGTGATGGCCTGTCCGCGGTTTACAGCTTTTTCGCCCCCGGGGTGGAGAAGCGATCCCTGGGCACCTATGCCGTGCTTTGGCTGATCGAGCGCGCCCGATCGCTGGGATTGCCTTACGTCTATCTCGGCTATTGGGTGCCGGAGAGCCGCAAGATGGCCTACAAGGCCCGCTTCAAGCCCAGCGAAATTCTGGTCAACGGCGTCTGGCGGGTGCTGACCGATACCGAAATCGCCACGGATGGCGCCGAAGTCGCGATGGTGACGGAGTCGGCGGGTTGATCCGTTCGGCTTGCGGGACCTAGCGATCATGACATCCAGCACCGGGCCCGACCCCGATTGGCTGATCTGGGCGCGCGAAATCCAGGCCATCGCGCAGACTGGTCTTGCCTTCAGCAAAGACCCGTATGACCTCGATCGCTTCAAAGCCCTGGGCCGGCTTGCCGCGAGGATCATGGCAGACCACACCAGCGCGGACCTGAGCCGCATCGAAACCTTGTTCGAGGGCGAAACCGGCTACGCGACCCCGAAACTGGGCGTTCGCGGCGCCGTCTTCGATACCGCTGGCCGCATCCTGATGGTCCGCGAGGTCGTGGACGGCCACCGCTGGACGCTGCCCGGCGGGTGGGCCGACGTGAACCAAACCCCTGCCGAATCCGTGGTTCGGGAGGTGTTCGAGGAATCTGGCTACCGCGTCCGTCCGGTCAAACTCGCCGCCGTTTGGGATCGGGCGCGACATGCCCATCCGCCGATGGCCTTTTCCGTCGCGCGGATGTTTTTCATCTGCGCGCTGGAAGGCGGGGAACCGGCGACCAGCCTGGAAACCAGCGAGATTGGCTGGTTCGCGGAAGCGGACATTCCGTCCGACCTGTCGGTTCGCCGAACGCACCCGCACCACATCCAGCGCATGTTCGCGCATTGGCGGGACCCGGCGCTTTCGACCGAGTTCGACTGAAACGCCCGCGAGAACAGCCGCCTACTTCGCCGACTGCCTTTCCGCATTCGGGTCATGCCCGGCCTGCCGCAGGATCACGTCGTTCACCCCGTTCGACGCCTCGGTGGCAACCACCACCGCCACGTCGCCCCAGTATTTGCTGAGTGTCCCAGCGGGAATTTCGTTCAACTGAACGACCCGTCCCCGCTCATCGCCGGATGGCGTCTTGACGATCCACTGGATCTCAACCCGCTCCTGATGCTTAGGGATCGGCACGACCTTCACTTCGCCCTGCACCACAAAATCCGCACCGGTCGGCGTCGTCAGCACCACCGGCCCCAACACCGCCAGCCTGGCGCGCAACTGCTGTGTCAGCGTCACATTGCCGTCGCCGGGGGCGCCTGTAACCTCGGGCACCTCAACCTTCGCCGCCCGATTATACAGGCTGCCCGGATCGGCCTTGTCATGGGCCACGCGGATGCTGGTCAGCACGGCACCGATCCGTGGACCGGCCTCGGCCGCGACCTGCTTCAGCAGTGCCTGATCGGCATGTGCCCAGGTGTTCAAGGGAATCTGCTCGCCTTGCGCGACTCCCTCTTCCTTGCCCTCGGGGTTTTGAATGCTGAACAGTGGCGTCACGAAGTCACCTTTGTGCTCCGCCCGCGTGATCAGGCGCCAGTCGTCCTTTTCCGGGCTTCGGACCATCGCCGGCACCTCGGTCGCCTGCAGAGCCAGGGCGATCTGCTTGGCCAGTTCCTGGTTGGCGGCATCGGGCAACAACGTATCCGAACCCGGAGGCACGGCCAGCCGCGGCGACAGAGGTTGAGCGAGCCTGCGGGCGGTCGCGCCGGGATTGCCCATAAATGGCTCCGGCAGGTCGCCGCAGGCGGAAAGGGTGAGGCAAAGAAAGGGTATCGTGGCCCAACGGCCGAAACGGGCGATCATCCGGCGGGTTGAAGCAGATGCAGCGCGGCACCGAAAGGGGGGGGTGGGCGCGATCATTCCGTAGCGCCGGTCACGCCAGCCTGATGACCGAGATCTGATGCCCGATCGGACCCGCCTTCGCCAGCGTGCGCCTGCGATGACTGAAAAACCGGTCCTCCTCGGCCAGGGTATCGACGCCGGTCACGATGACGTGGCCAACGCCGGCCGCGCGCAAGCGGGCGGCGCAATAGCCGGAAAGGTCGAACTGCCAGCGATCTTCCCGCTGGCCGGGGGCAAAGAAGCCCGCGTCGGCGGCGGATCGCGCCAGCACCTCGTCGCGCAGATCGGGGCCGACTTCGTATGACGCCTGTGCGATGCACGGGCCGACGGCCGCGGAGATATCCCCGGGAGCGGCGCCCAGCGCGGCCATCGCCGCCAGGGTTGCTTCCAGCACACCGGCCACCGCGCCGCGCCACCCCGCGTGCGCGGCTCCGGCGACGGTGCCGCCGGAAGCCGCGAACAGAACCGGCGCGCAATCGGCGGTGACGATACCCAGTGCCAGCCCACGCCGAGCGGTGACCATGGCATCGGCTTTCTCGCCCTGGCCGGGCGCCCAAGGCTCCGTCACCGTCACCACCCGTGTGCCATGGACCTGGGTCAGCCCCACCAACGCCGAGGGTTCCACGCCGAGCGAACGAGCGACACGAGCCCGGTTTTCACGCACCGCTTCCGGGTCATCCGGACTGGAGACACTACAGTTCAGGCTGGCGAACGCCCCCGAGGAAACACCCCCACGCCGGGTAAAAAATCCATGTGGCGCCTTGATCGGCTCCGCTGTCAGGGCTTCCGCCATCGTGGATGGACTCCATCAGGAAAGGTGACTTCGGTGTGGGGCAATGTGCGGCGACGGGTCAACTGGTGTTATACCGCCCATTCACCGGCGTCATCGGCCGGCCGTCGGCGCCACCCGCCAAGGCGGGGATGGGTCGTCCGGGCAGGCCGGGCCATGACGAAAGGTTGGGAGGACACCGATGATCGGGATCGATTGGGGCACAACCAGTTTTCGCGCCTTCCGCATTGGGCGCGACGGGGCCATCCGCGACCGGCGTGCCGCCGCCAAGGGCATCCTGAATGTGCCCGACGGCAGGTTTGGCGAAACGCTGCGAGAAGAGATCGGCCCCTGGCTGGCCGCTGGCGAGGACCGCGTCTTGCTGTCCGGCATGATCGGAAGCCGCCAGGGCTGGAAAGAGGCCCCTTATCTGCCCTGCCCGGCCGGCGCCGCCGAAATCGCTGGTAGCCTGGTCGATATCGGCTTCGACTGGGCCAAGGTGAAGTTGGTTCCCGGCCTGTCCGGACTGGACCATTCCGGCGTCGCCGAAGTCATGCGAGGCGAGGAAACCCAGGTGCTGGGCATCCCCACCCTGCTACGTGACGGCGGCATTGCCTGCTTGCCGGGCACCCACTCCAAATGGGTGCGAGTCGCGGGCGGGCGCATAGCCAGTTTCACCACCCACATGACCGGGGAGGCCTTCGCCGCCCTGCGCGGCCACACCATCCTGGGCCGGATGATGCGTGACGGCCCTTCCGATGGCGCCGCCTTCGAAGCCGGTGTCGCTCGGTCGGCGGACCCGGGAGGGCTGCTGCATCATCTCTTCGGCGTGCGTGCCCTGGCGCTGGCCGAGCGGCTGAAGGAGCAGGAAGGCCCGGCTTATTTGTCGGGCATACTGATCGGGCATGAAGTCCGGGCAGCCCTGGCACAGGCCGAGGGCGCGGTGGTGCAGGTGATCGGCGCGCCCGATCTGACCGCCTCGTATGCCAAGGCCATCGCCGCCTGCGGCGGCTATGCCGAACGCCACGACGGCGAAGCGGCCGCGCGCGGTTTGGCCTTGATCGCGGAGCACGCCCAATGGACCTGACATCGTACCTCACACGCTGCCCGCTGGTCGCGATCCTGCGCGGCATCCGCCCGGACGAAGCCGTCGCGATCACCGCCGCACTGGAAACCGCCGGCTTCGCGATCGTCGAGGTCCCGCTGAACTCACCCAATCCCATGGCCAGCATCGCCGCGCTCGCCCGGACGTTCGGCGACCGGCTGCTGATTGGCGCCGGCACGGTGATGACCGAGGCTCAAGTCGCCGAGATCGCCGCGATCGGTGGCAGGCTGATTGTCACGCCACACGCCGATGGCAGGATCGTACGCGCCGCCAAGCAGCACGGCCTGATCGCGGTGCCCGGCTTCTTCACCCCGGCAGAGGCATTCTCGATGCTGGAAGCCGGCGCCGATGCGCTGAAGCTGTTCCCGGCCGAGGGCGCCAGTCCCGCCATGCTGCGCGCGATACGCGCGGTGCTTCCACCAGACACGAGGGTTTTGCCGGTGGGCGGAGTCGATGCGTCCAACATGGCAATATGGCGCAACGCCGGTGCCGCGGGCTTTGGTGTCGGCTCGGCGATCTACAAACCGGGTGATACCGCGGAGATTGTAGGCGCCAAGGCACGGACCTTGTTGGCTGCGATCTGAAATCGCAGAGCCCAAACTATCGAGAAAGGGCCACAAAGTCAGTTACATTTATCACAATTTCGTGAGGACGTTACAATTCGCTCTCTTTTTCGTGATATCCGATAGTGACTTAATGTTTCTAGAGAAACATAACAGCGGTCGCTGTAATACTGCGTAGGCAATCGGCTCACAGCGGCGTGCCAAGCGTCAAAAAACAGACCAGGCGGGCGCAAATCTGATAACGGACCGTATCGTAAATCGACACGATCACGAAAAGAGGCTCCGCCCTTTCTCCCTAATTGTCCGTTTGTCAAAAGTTAGACGCACTCCGGCGGAAGACGAAATATTGCCGGACTAGAATGTCATACATTCGCATGACACGACCTGTGCAGCGCGCATCTCGCGAGCGTCTCAGGGAAGACAGACATCATGGTTTCGTCAGTTACTATTCAGGGCGCCGGCAGCAAGCCAATCAGCCTAACCTTTGACAACAGCTCTAACTTTGTCCTCGCACAGCAGATCGCCGCTCGGCTCAAAGCCGGGATTGCCGCCGGAACGACCGTTCTGGAATACGACACGAAAGGTCAGCCCCCCGCTTTGCCGCCCGGAGTCAGCGGGGCGTTTGTCCAGACGACGTCCGAGTTAGAGGTTCTGCCGCCGGGCTACACCACCGACATCGTTACAAAACCCGGAACGGCCCTGGTATTCGATCCGGGGGCCAAAACCGAAACGGTTCTGTCCGGCGCAACCACGTCCCTGACGTTTTTCGCATTGGGCGGTTCAGGTACGGTGGTCACGGGCGGCGGCAACAACCGCCTGTTGGTCACCGGAACCAAGTCCAACGATTGGACCCTGGATACAGGCGGCGGCAACGACATCATCGCCGCGCTTGGCGCGGTTAACGCCACGATCGGTGCTGGCGGCGGGCACAACGCCATCATGCTGGGCGGCGGCAACGACCTGGTCGTTTCGACTGGTGACGACACTATTTCCGGAGGCAGCGGCAACACCACCATCGATGCGACCGGCGCCAACAGCGACTACGTTCGGGGCGGGACCGGCCATTTGCTGTTCGTGGGCGGATCGGGAGGAGCCACGATCCTGGGAGGCAGCGGCAGCGACACCTATTTCGGCGCCGCTGGCCCGGCCGGCAAGCAGGTCATCGTCGGCGGGACCGACGGCAATAACCTGCTGTTCGCCGGCGATGGGGCGGCAACACTGATCGGCGGCGGCAACAACGACCAGCTCTACGCCTTCGGCACGCACAACCAGTCGCTGATCGCCGGAAGCGGCAACGAAACCCTGTCGGCGGCCTTCTCCTCCGGCAACGACAGGCTCGTCGCGGGTTCGGGCAAGGATGTGCTGATCGGCGGCAGCGGCAACGACACGTTCACCGGCGGGTCAGGCCATGACACCGTCATCGCCGGATCCGGAAAGAATACCTTCGCCTTCATCAATCATCAGGCGGGCGGCACCGAATTGATTCAAGGGATATTCGATCCAGCCTCGATCGACATCGAATTGCATGGGTACGGCCGGAAGGCGATCGAAGAGGCGCTGGAGACCCAGACGGTCAAGAACGGGTCGGTCACGATCGGTCTGGCTGATGGAACGAAGATCACCTTCCAGGATGTTACCTCGTTGAACCGGTCGAACTTCAGCTAAGGATACGCGGCGAAATAAAC
>DNXO01000159.1:16889-25914 GCA_003506895.1 Acetobacteraceae bacterium
CGGCCGTGCGTCCATCGAAGCGGCTATTTCGCATCGGCCCCTAACGAAGCATCGCCGGCCGTGATCGTCCTGGCCCCGCGCGGCAGGACGATACGGTGACCGGCGTACCGCCCTCAGACCTTTACCGCCGCGACCACGCGATCGATGAACCCCTGCGTGCTGCCCAGATAATTGGCGGGATCGATCAGCCGCTCGATCGCGGCACGATCCAGTCTGGACGATACCGCCGGATCACGCTGCAGCGCATCCGCCAGGGAAACCTTCTCGGTCAGCGCCACGTCGCAGGCGTGCTTGACCACATGATGCGCCTCACCCCGGCCGAGGACCGGCGCCAACCCCATCATCACGGCTTCCGACACGATCAGCCCGTGGGTGATATCCAGATTCGCCCGCATCCGTTCGGCATCGACCACCATTCCCTCGGCGATCGCCCTTGTATGCAGCAGCGCCCCATGCGTCAGCACGAACGCCTGCGGCAACACCAGGGCCTCGGCCTGCCACGGCCCCGTCGCCCGCTCGTGGTCCTGCGCCATCGCGCCCTGCATCACCGGCACCAGCCCATGAACCATGCGCGATGCCGCCAGGATATACTCCGAGGCGATCGGGTTGCGCTTCTGCGGCATCGTGGAAGAAGCGCCGCGCCCCGCGACATAAGGTTCGGCAACCTCCCCAACCTCGGTCTGCGCGAGCAGGATGATGTCGGTGGCGATCTTCGCCAGCGTGCCGCACACCAGCCCGAGGAAGCTGACCGCCTCGGCCAGCGCATCGCGGCAAACGTGCCAGGGCGCCAGCGGCGCGCCCAGTCCCAGTTCCGCCGCCAGGGCTTCCATGATCGCAATGCCCTGATCGCCAAGCGACGCCAGGGTGCCGGCCGCACCGGAGAACTCCACGACCAAAACGCGGGCACGGATCTGCTTCAGGCGTTCCAGGTGCGACAGGAACGGCATCGCCCAAATGGCGCATTTCAGCCCGAACGTCACCGGCAGCGCCTGCTGCAAATGGGTACGGCCGGCCATCACGGTGTCGCGATGCTTGTCGGCCTGTCCGGCCAGAGCCACCAGGATCGCTCGCAGTTCGGCCTCGATCAGGTCCAGCCCATCGCGAACCTGCAACACCGTCGCGCTGTCCATGATGTCCTGTGTGGTCGCACCCCAGTGGGTCCAACCGCCGGCGGCGCCAGACGCCTTGGACAGGCCGCCGACCAGGCCCACCACCGGATAGCCGACATTCCGAGCCGAGGCGGCCAGGTCCTCGGTTCGTAGATTCTCGATCTTCGCCGCCGCGATGATCGTCTCCGCCGCATCCGCCGGGATGATCCCCATGCGCCCCTGCACACGGGCCAAAGCGGCCTCCACGTCCAGCATCCGCTGGAAATAGGTCTGCTCGTCGAACACCGCACGCATGGCGTCGGTGCCATAAAGGGTTCCGAGGATAGGACTGTCGGCGGGATTGACTGGCATTGGATGGGTCTCCTGATGGCGGGGTTAAGCCAGAGGCACGCCGTCGAGGCAAGACGGCCATGGACGCATCGGAAACCTGCCTTAAGTATCCGGCATGACAATCAGCCAGCCCGTGATCCTGTGGTTCCGCAACGACCTGCGCCTGACCGACCACGCCGCCCTACTCGCCGCGACCGAAACCGGCCAGCCGGTCCTTCCCGTCTTTATCCTGGACGACACATCCCCCGGCCGCTGGGCCATGGGCGGCGCCGCCCGCTGGTGGCTGCACCACAGTTTGGCGGCACTTCAGGCCGCGCTGGCCGATCGCGGCTGCACCTTGATCCTGCGACGCGGCGACAGCGCGACGGTTCTGGCCGAGCTGGTCAGATCGACCCGGGCAACCGACATCTTCACCGGCGGTTCCGCCGACCCTTGGGCGCGCCGTCTCGATCAGACCGTGGCGGAGGCAACCGACGCCCGGTTCCACCGCATGCGGACCCGCACGCTGTTTCACCCCGACTCGATCCGCACCAAAACCGGCGGGTCCTATTCGGTCTATACCCCCTTCGCCAACGCCTGCCTCGCGCTCGGTGGCCCGAAACCGCCTAGTCCCGCGCCAATGGAAATCCGAGCGGCGGACGTGGCTGCAACGGAACGGCTGGACGACTGGGGACTGCTGCCCGGCAAACCCGACTGGGCCGGCGGCCTGCGCGACACCTGGACCCCGGGCGAAGCCGGGGCGATGGAGCGGGCCGACGCGTTCCTGACCCACGGTCTGACGGGCTATGCCGCCGGGCGCGACCAGCCGGCCGGTGACGGCACCTCCATGTTGTCGCCGCATCTGCGTTTCGGCGAAATCTCCGCCGCCCAACTCTGGCACCTCGCCCACCAGCGGCCCAACGGCAAGGGCCGGGAGATCTTCATCCGCGAGCTGCTGTGGCGGGAGTTCTGCGCCCACCTGCTGTGGCACAATCCCGGCCTGCCCGAGGCCCCGTTGAAGCCCGAATTCGCCAAGATGCCCTGGCGCGACGACAAACCGGCGTTGACCGCCTGGCAAAGAGGCCAGACCGGAGTGCCGATCGTCGATGCCGGGATGCGGCAGCTCTGGCGGACCGGCTGGATGCACAACCGCGTCCGGATGATCGTCGCCAGCTTCCTGATCAAGCATCTGATGATCCCGTGGCAGGACGGCGAGGCGTGGTTCTGGGACACGCTGGTGGACGCCGACCTGGCCAGCAACGCCGGCAACTGGCAGTGGGTGGCCGGCTGCGGTGCCGACGCCGCGCCGTATTTCCGGATTTTCAATCCCGTGCTGCAAGGCGGCAAGTTCGACGCGGATGGGGACTATGTCCGTCACTTCGTTCCCGAACTGGCAAAACTGGATGCCAAATACATCCACGCGCCGTGGGTCGCGCCGGCCCATGCGTTAACCTCGGCTGGCGTGTCCTTGGGCAAAACCTATCCGCATCCGATCGTGGACCTTGCCCAAGGTCGCGCCCGCGCGCTGGAGGCCTATGCAAAAATCCGTTCGGTGACCTGAAATCGGGTCGCGCGCGGTTACCTGGTTGGTTCGAAGCACCAACCTATCTACATACTAAATCGATGAGTGTCCCCGCGATCCCCGCAGGCGTGAAAATCAGAGTCGTTGGCGACGTCCACGGCGATTCGGCCGCATTCGCCTACGCGGTGGCCACCGATCGGTTTATCATCCAGCTCGGCGACCTGATCGATCACGGCCCGGACAGCGCCAGCACGCTGCGGACCATGTTCGCTCTGGTGGAAAGCGGCCGTGGCCTGTTCATCATGGGAAACCATGACCTGAAGCTGGCCAGGGCGCTGTCGGGCGATCAGGTGCGGATCGAACCCGTGGTGCAGGCCACGATCGACCAGATGGATGACGAGCTGAAGACGCGGACCCTGCGTCACGTTGCCGCGGCGCCTGTTTGGCTGCGTCATCGGTCGGCGCTGTTCGTCCATGGCGGATTTCACACCGCGATGCTGGAACAGCCCTCCCCCGACCACGGCCTGGAGCGGCCGCAAGGCCCCTTGGCCCGGGCTTTGTACGGGGAGCCGACAGGACGGATGCAACCCGACGGGTATCCGGAACGAAGCCTGCGCTGGGTGGACCGCATTCCCGACGGAGTAACCGTCTATTGCGGCCACGACCGCCGCAGCAACGACGGCCGGCCCTATGTGCGCCACGGCGCCCAGGGCGGCACCGCGATCTTTCTGGACACCGGCGCCGGTAAGGGCGGCCATTTGTCGTGGATCGATCTGCCCTGATCGCTCCGGACGGGCGCGGCGGAGAGAAACGGTCCTTCACGCCACACAACAGCGAAAAGGCGTCGGTGGCAGGCCGCGACCTGCCACCACGGGACGCTACTCCGTCGCCGGCTTCACCGGCTGGCTCTTCGCAATCGCCCCGGTCATGGGGATGAAGAACACCCCGATATCCCGCTTGGAGTGAATCTTCCCCTCGGCATCCTTGGTATAAACATACAGCACCTGCCCGCGCTTGAACGGCTGGCCAATGGGAATGATCATCCGCCCGCCGGGCTTCAACTGCTTGAACAGGTCAGGCGGCGCGAACGTGGCAGCGCAAGTGACGATAATGATGTCGAAACCGCCCTCAACCTCCGGCCAGCCGTAGTAGCCGTCGCCAACTTTCGTATGCACGTTGTTGTACCCAAGCGGCGCGAAGATCTTGCCGACCGCCTTGCCCAGCGGCTCGATGATTTCAATCGAGTAGGACTTATCGACGATCCGGGACAGCAGGCTGCTCTGAAACCCGCTGCCGGTGCCGACCTCCAGCGTCACCTCGCCGGGCTTCGGCTTGCAGATCTGGGTCATGTAGGCCTGGCCCAGATAGTCGGACAGCGCCGACCCGTAACCCAGCGCCCAGGGCTTGGGATTTTCTTCGTACGCGTCGCCCGGCATCGCCCGGTGATCGGGATAATCGTAGTGGTAATATTCGCGCGGCACAGCCTCGAACGCCGCCATCACCGCCGGATCGGCGCTGCCGAGGTGATCCTTCAGGTAGGACTCGATCCGCTTCATCGCGGCGGGTTTGCGCTTCTGGATCGCGTCGAACTGGGCATCGGTCAGGCTCACCGGACGGCCGGAGTCTTTCATCGCCTGCTCAAAAGCGGTCTTCGTCCACACCGGCGCGGCGCGTGCCACGGACGGCAGGATGATGGAGGCACCGGCGGCGGAAATCAGTCCGCGGCGGGTGATGGTGCTGAGAGTTCGTGCCAAACCGAGTGTTTCCTCATAGCCGGAAATGTAACTAGCGCGATGCCATAGAGGATCGCCGCGCACATTAGAACCCGGCTAAACCCGGCCTCACGCGCGATAAGGTTGGCCAGCGGCGTCGCCACGACCGAAAATGCCCCGTTCAGGCCCCACGCCCAAGGCAGAAACCCGCCCGTTCCCGCTCGGTTTAGTCCCAACGGAAACGGCAGGCCCAGCGCAACCGACAGCGGCGCGATCAAAACCAGCAGCAACCCGCCCCTGAGGACAAGCGGCCAGTTCAAAGTCGCCAAAATCAACGGTTCCTGTAGCATCAGGGCGCCCAGGCACCAGATCGCCACAACGCCCGCGACCAGCGTCATGCCGTGGCGAGGCCTGGCGGCATAACGCTCCGACAACAGGCTGCCAAGGCCGGAGAACACCAGCATCCCGGTCAGCACCACAGCGAACCCGCTCGTGCGGTCACCCAGCCAAAAACTGGCTTTTTCGATCAGGTAAATTTCGAGAAACAGAAAGCCCAACGCCAGCGCCGGAAAATATATGACAGAGCGCAGCACGCCCGCGCCGGGCGCGCGTATCCGGGCGGGCGCGGCCAGCGGTACCAACAACACCAGCACCGCGATCACCACCGCCTGCGCCAGCACCGCCAGATTCACCAGCGCCCCGACCTCGGCCTGCGGCAGGATCTCCAGCCGCTTCAGGATCGTGCCGATCTGGTCGAGCCGCAGGACAGCATAAAAGAAGGGCTTGTCCAGGGTGATGGGCGAAAGATTGAACTGATCCGCGGACGCGGTGGGCTCACCGGACAGGACTGCCCGGGCTTCATCGGCAATCGCATCGTCCGGGCCGTCGGATTCAACCTCCCCCTTGTCGAAGGAAACCGCCGGAAGATCGTTGTACAGGTCGGTGCGGGACTTCGCGACATCCATCCCCGGATACCAGGACAGGTCGAAAGAACGCTCGTCGCAGAACGTCCGGGCCGCGCTGATCTCCGCCTCGCTCCAGGCATCCTGGGACACCAGAATGCGGACGCTCCAGGCGGACCGATAGACAATGACATGCGAAGCCGGGTCGGCCACGCCCGCCGTCAGCAGGGCCGCGCGCACCGTGGACAGCATCCGCAGCGCGTAAACTGGAAAATCGCGGATCGAGACCGGGATGGAAATCATGCCGTTCGGGGCAAGGACATGAAGGTAGGAGACAATCGCCTCCCGGCTGAACGCCGTGGCATTGGTTTCCGCCGCGTCGAGGAAGTCGGCGGACAGATCCACGACGTCATATAGACCGCCGTCGGCGGCGCCGGCCAGCGGACCGCTATCACGAAGTTCCACGTTGGCAGACGGCGGCAGCTTCTGGATCGGCCCCAGCCCGTCGCGCATGATTCGAAACAGTTCCGGCTCCGGCTCCAGGACGCGGACGCCTGATGCGCCCAGCGACACCACTTCCGCCGTGCGGAACCCGCCGGATGCACCCGCCAACAGGGTACGCGCATGCGGGATCAACTTGTAGGGCAGCGCATCGAGCGCCGCTTGCGCGTATGGTGAGGCAATCGGGCTCTGCTTTGGCAAAGCGGCAATCCGGTTGCCGTCCTTGTACAGGCCAAAGCTGCGCGGCGGCCCCTCCACCCCCAGCATCCCGGCGTTGTTGGAAATGTCGGTGTCGACACGTTCGGTGAAGTCGTCCAGCAGCGCGTAGTCGCCGCGCGGGGAGTTGACCGACGCGAGGATCTTGGCGTCCGGGGTATGAAGCGGCGCGTAGATCGCCTTGAAATCGTTATAGGCTGCCTGGTCGTCGAGCAGCAGGACCGCCTCCGCCGCCACCAGCGCGAAAATCGCCGCCAGGGCCGCTCGCAGACGATAAGGGCCGCGAATAAACACCGCTGCCAGTGCTAGCGGCACCAGCAGCAACGGCACCAGGCTGAATGCGTGAACCACGTACATCGCGCCAAGCACGCTGGCGGCACCCGCCCCGGCGCCGGTGAGATCAAACGCGTAAACCCGGCCGATCCGGTCGGCGTAGCGCACGAAACTCAGGCTGATGAAGAGTCCCGCCAGGAAGAAGAACGGCAGCAACGCCGCGTAGTATCCGGCGATGTTCCAGATTTGCGGTTCCCAGGTCGCCGGGTTCTGCAATTGCAACGGATTGAACGGATTGGTGGTGGTGAACCGGTAACCCACGGCCGCCGTCACCACCAACGCCGCCGGCAACGCGGCCATCAACACCGGCATGCGCCTGACGAACGCGTCCCGCCAAAGCGCCAGCACGACGCCACTCAGCGCGAACCCCACCATCACGATGGAGATCACCCAGTAGCCATACTCCGACCATTTCGCGACAGCGAAATAGCGGGTGAGCGCGGTCTCGTATCCCACCGCGGCGAGGGACACGAGAAACAGCGGAATCAGATTCATGGCCAGACGCGGCGCCGCAGAAACCGCTCGGTCACGCTGTTGAAACGCGCCGGTTCGTCGACAAACAGCGCGTGGCCGGCATCGCTAAACACTTCCATCTCGGTGTTCGGCCGGTTTCGCACGAGGTTCTCCCCCTGCGCAACCCAGCGGGGACGCACGGCATAGAGTACTGGCACCCGGGTGGCATAAATCGCCTCCCGCCAATACGAACGCGGCACCGGATACGCCAGAAGCAACCGGCTCGCCTGCTCTGGCGTGTGCAGTGCCGACTCGGTCAGGCGGTCCAGATACGCCGGCGGCTGCGGCCGATGGAACATCGCCCGGACGAACGCCTTGATGCGGGCGAAACGGCTTGGCGGGGGTCCAGGGCGCGCGGGACCCGGCGGCGTGTAGGTTGGGGCCGGCTCCTCACCCACTGAATTATCCACCAGTACCAGCCCCGCCAGATGCCCATCACCAGCGACATTGATCGAGGCCAGCGTGTCCAGGACCCCCAGCGACCAGGCAACGACCACGACATGCGGCACTTTCAGAGTGGCGATCAGTTCGGCGACATCACGTCCACGCCTGAGCGGCTCATAACCGGTCGCCGGTATCGCGGAGTCGCCCTGCCCGCGCGGATCGAAGGCGATGATATGATAATGGAGACCCAGAGCCTGGATTTGCGGCATCCAGATCCAGGCCGGCATGGTCCACCCGGGAACAAACACCAGCGTATGGGCGCTCTCCGCTCCCGCTTCGAGGTAATGCAGACGAACGCCGTCCGACGTTTTGAAATAATGATCGGTGACGTTGCGTGGCATCGTAGCCGGTTGTGCAGAGGCGACCCCTGCCGCCGCCACCATTATCAGTCCAGCTAAAAAGGATAGAACCTGGCCCATCTGGCCTCAGAACACCGCTGGGGATGCGCCGGTCAATCAGATTCCGATTGCAACCCCGCCGTCCGACCCAAACGGCTGGCCCGTTACCGGAGCATGTAGATCGCGAACCCCACCAACCCCCAGAACGGTACCGATATAAATACCGCATTGGCGATTCCGCGTACAGCGCGCGTTGCCCGTTCCGGCTCCAGGTACGTGCCATCGAAAGTCGGCGGACTCTCATCGGGCACGATGGAGTCGGGGCGTTCAACCTCGGCGATCTGCATGGACATTGAGTGGCTTGCTCCAGGGCGAGGAGTCGTCCTTCCGGGCGCGATACACTTACCTTACAGGAACTGATGCCAATTCACACCAGTCACAAACTTCAAAACTTTAGGAGCCGACGGCGCTAGGCCGTCCCGGTACTGCCGAATCCACCGGCGTTGCGTTCGGTGACATCAAGGCTGTCCACTTCCCGCCATTCGGCCCGGATGACCGGCGCCAAAACCGCCTGCGCGATGCGGGTGCCGCGCTCGACAACGAAGGTCTCGTCGCCGGTGTTGAGGACGATGACACCGATTTCGCCGCGGTAATCCTCGTCGATCGTGCCCGGCGTGTTTGGCAGGGTGATGCCATGCTTCAGCGCCAGCCCGGACCGGGGGCGTATTTGCAGCTCGTATCCCGGTGGCAGGGCGATGGTCAGGCCGGTCGGGATCAGCGTCCGCTCCCCGGGTTTGATCGAAACCGGCGCCTGGATCGCCGCGAGCAAATCCATGCCGGCGGCGCCGGCGGTGGCGTATGAGGGAAGCGGCAGGCCTTCGGCATGCGGCAGGCGGCGAACGAGAACAGGAATCGACATTCCCCTATTGTGCCGTTCGGACGCCTGGGCTCGCAAGGACAGACCGCGATTGCCGCGGGGAAAAGGGTGCTGGTTCGGAGGCAGTAACTTAGGATACGCGGCGAAATAAACGAATCGTTTGACGGAAGCCACCGGCCTCTCATCGTCGTGGCGGGGGGGGGGGCGCGCCGCCGGGGCGCGGGGGGGCGGGGGGGGGGCCGCGGCCCC
>DNXO01000089.1:0-2553 GCA_003506895.1 Acetobacteraceae bacterium
AGCGCCGCCCTGACCTCCGGGTAGGCGGCGACCACCGAGGCCGCCTCGCCGGCGCCCTTGTGCCTCAGCTCCGGGTCAGCGAGCGTGGACGCATCCAGTTTCCGCGCGGCTTCAGCAGCGGCCTCGACATCGGTCAGAGCGTGCCCGGCCTTGACAACGTCGCGCGCGACGCCCCGGTAAATCGAGCCGGTGTCCAAGTGCGGCAGCCCGTAATGCGCCGCGATCCGCCTCGCCAGCGTGCTTTTGCCGGCCGCCGCCGTCCCGTCGATCGCAATAATCATCAGTCCCTTGCCCCATCATCGAAAGTAGCGCCCAGCGTTCCCATGAGCCCCCTGAACTCGGGGAAGCTCGTCGCGATCATGGAAGCGTCATCCACGGTTACGGGCTCTTCAGCAGCAAGCCCCAGAACCAGAAACGACATTGCTATCCTGTGATCCATATGCGTGGCGACACCCGCGCCGCCGCGTACCAACGCAGCCCCCGTAACTGTAAGCGTGTCGCCGCTCGCTTCGGCCACGGCTCCGCAAGCCTTGAGGCCCGCCACCATGGCCGCGAGCCGGTCGCTTTCCTTGACGCGCAGTTCGCCCAAGCCATCCATGACGGTGGCGCCCTCCGCGAAGGCGGCCAGCGCGGCCAGAATGGGGTATTCGTCGATCATGGACGGCGCGCGGGCCGCCGGAACGTGCACGCCTTTGAGCTTCCCGGCCTTCGCGCGAAGATCGGCGACAAGCTCGCCGTTCAACTCGCGCTCGTTTTCGAAGGAGATGTTCGCGCCCATCTCCTTAAGCGTCTCGTAGAAGCCCGTGCGCGTCGGGTTGACGAGCACGTTGCGAATGAGAATGTCCGAGCCGGGGCAAAGGATCGCGGCAGCGGCCAGGAACGCCGCCGAGCTTGGATCGCCCGGCACGGTCACGGGCCTGCCATGCAGTGTCCCACGGCCCTCGACCGAGATGCGCGTGCCGCCATCCACGGCCTCCGAGGATACAGCGGCGCCGAAATACGCCAGCATCTTCTCGGTATGGTCGCGCGTCTTTTCGCTCTCCACCACCGATGTGCGCCCCTGCGCGAGAAGCCCAGCGAGCAGCACCGCCGACTTGACTTGCGCGGACGGCACCGGCAGCCGGTATTCCATCGGGACCAAGCCCGAGGTGCCGATCAGCGTCAGCGGCAGCTTGGACTGGCCTTCCTCCGCGATCTGGAGGCCCATCTGTTTCAGGGGATCGAGCACGCGGCCCATGGGGCGCTTCTTCAGAGACCCGTCGCCGGTGAACACGGCGCGCAGCGGATGGCCGGCCACGATGCCCATCATCAAACGCGCGCCCGTGCCGGAATTGCCGAAGTCGAGTGGCGCGGCCGGCTCGATCAGCCCGCCAAGCCCGGCCCCGGTCACGATCCAGTTGCCGTCCCGCTCTTCAACTCCCGCGCCCAGCGCCTGCAGAGCCCTCGCCGTGCACAAAATGTCTTCGGATTCAAGGAGTCCCGAGATTTCCGTCCGGCCTTCCGCGAGCGCGCCGAGGATCAAGGCCCGGTGCGAGATGGACTTGTCGCCCGGCACCTGGACCGTGCCTTGCAATGCGCCCGCCTTGCGTGAAGTGAGCGGCTTCGGATCGGATGGAAGCTGAGACATCGGCCTGCCGGTGACTTGAATTAAGGGAGGAACGGGAAACAAATGCTAGGGCGCCATAGAGCCTTACCAAGCCGCGCTGTCAATCCAGCGCTGCCCCGCGCGGGAGATTTTACCAATATCCATGCTCTTTGCCTTTGACATGAAGAGACGATGCTGCCTATCCCATTCCAATTCGAGAGGCGCGTAAGCCGCGCCCGTGCCCAACAGCCAAGGAAGCCCCAAACAAATGTCGATTAAAGCTGAGCGTGGAACCAAGCGGGTTTGCCAATCCTGCGGCAGCAAATTCTACGACCTCAACCGCGACCCCATTACTTGCCCCCTGTGCCAATCAACATATCAAATTGCGGCCACCTCCGCGCGTGCAACCGGCGGCAATAACCTCGACGCCGATGACGACGCGGTGCTCGACAAGGGCCGGATTGAATTCGTACCGCTCGACGAGGTTGCGGCAAGTGAGGGCGAGGATCTACCGGATATCGAAGGCGACGATATCGCCGACGCCGGCGACGACGACGAGGCGCTGGACACCGCCGGCGACGACGAGGCCTTCCTCGAAGCAGAGGACGAGGGCGAGGCCGACGTGTCGGGCTTTGTCAGCGGCGGCAAGGACGAGGAAGTCTAAGCGGGCATACCTTGGCGGGCCGGCGAATGCCAGCCCGCTTAGAGGCCTTTGTTTTGGCAGAGTTTTATCGCAAAATCGGGAAGCCACTTTTGCGAACTCTGCCAGCATCACTGCTTCACTCGCGGACGCCGCCCGGAAGCGTCCGCCGGCCGCGGGGCGGGGCAGCAAACCGCGATCCGAAGTTTTGCTCGAAAGTGCGCTCATTTTTGTTGCGGCTGAAGCGCCTTCGGATTAAGTACGGTTTCCACAAACGGCAGGGACTCAACAGGGTTCCCGCCATGGGGGCCATAGCTCAGCTGGGAGA
>DNXO01000089.1:2824-2998 GCA_003506895.1 Acetobacteraceae bacterium
GCTTGAATGGCATTCAAGAGGTCGGCGGTTCGATCCCGCCTGGCTCCACCACCCCCTAAACAAGATGCGCGTTGGATGTACGCAGGTCTTTCTTGAAAGACCCTAGCGGTTCCATATATGCTGAATAGTACGTCCACATCGGACACGTCCTCCCAACGCCCGCGAGCGGTGGAA
>DNXO01000089.1:3390-3925 GCA_003506895.1 Acetobacteraceae bacterium
AAGGACGTGGCGGAGCTTTTTCCGCAGCTTGGCGGCCTGCCGGAGGGCATCGATCTTTATGCCGTCGTTTCCGCGGATGGCACACCCATGGTGCTGACCGACAGCCGGTCGGCCGCGCTTGAGAATGTGGAAGAGAGCGATTTGGAGCTAGTGACGCTTCACTGACCGAAAAAAAGAGCCCGCCTTCTGGCGGGCTTTCTGTTTCGGGCTAGGCCGCGTGCGACGCGGCCTTTTCTGTGAGTATCGCATAGATCGCGGCGCGGTCCCGGCAGTTGCGAAGCTTCTCGACGGCCTTCGGTTCGCGAAGCAGGCGCGAAACCCGCGCAAGCGCCTTTAGGTGATCGGCCCCGGCGCTTTCAGGCGCCAGCAGCAGCATGACGATATCGACCGGCTCTTCGTCGATGGATTCGAACTCGACTGGTTCCTCCAGCCGCGCGAAAACGCCCACGCTATGGCGCAGGTTTTGCAACTTCCCATGCGGGATGGCTATGCCTGAGACGACACCCGTCGAACCCAGCCGCTCGCGCTGAAAAAG
>DNXO01000123.1:0-353 GCA_003506895.1 Acetobacteraceae bacterium
ATCTGGCGCTGTCCTACGACCACCGGATCGTGGACGGGAAAGAGGCTGTGTCGTTCCTGGTCCGCGTGAAGGAAGGTGTGGAGGATCCGCGCCGCCTGCTGCTGGATCTTTGATTTCGTTTAGGTAGCGACTTGACCCTTCACCATCATGGTGGGCGCGGGCCCGCCATGATGACCGGGCTACGCTTTAGGAACTGTCGATCATGAGTGATTCCTTTGACCTTATCGTCATCGGCTCCGGCCCCGGCGGCTATGTTTGCGCCATCCGAGCGGCACAGCTAGGCCTGAAGACGGCGTGCGTGGAAAAGCGGGCGACGTTGGGCGGAACATGCCTGAATGTCGGCTGCATCCCCT
>DNXO01000123.1:613-9169 GCA_003506895.1 Acetobacteraceae bacterium
GCATCCCCTCCAAGGCGCTGCTGCAATCGTCTGAGGAGTTTGAAAAGACGACGCACGCGCTGAAAGACCACGGCATTCTCGTGGACGGCGTGAAGCTGGACCTGAACCGCATGCAGGCCCGCAAGAATGAGGTCGTGGCCGCCAACACCAAGGGCGTCGAGTTCCTGTTCCGCAAGAACAAGGTCACCTGGCTGAAGGGCGCCGGCCGCATCACCGCGCCGGGTTCGGTCGATGTCGATGGCACAACCTACACCGCCAAGAACATCGTCATCGCCACCGGCAGCGAAAGCGTGCCCCTGCCGGGCGTGACGGTTGATGAGAAGCAGATCGTCACCTCGACCGGCGCGCTGGAACTGGACAAGGTTCCGGGACATCTCGTGGTCGTCGGCGGCGGCGTGATCGGCTTGGAATTGGGCAGCGTCTGGAAGCGTCTGGGCGCCGAGGTCACGGTGGTGGAGTTCCTCGACCGGATCGTTCCCGGCATGGATACCGAGATCGCGACCGCGTTCCAACGCATCTTACAAAAGCAGGGCATCAAGTTCCGCCTCGCCACCAAGGTGACCGGCGCGACACCGGGCGCCGACGGCGTCAACCTGACCGTTGAACCCGTCAAGGGCGGTGACGCCGAGACCATCCAAGCCGACATCGTGCTGGTCGCGATCGGCCGCCGTCCCTACACCGCGGGTCTGGGGCTGGAAGAAGCCGGCGTCGAGCTGGATGAGCGCAAGCGGGTCAAGGTCGATCACCACTACGCCACCAACGTGCCCGGCATCTACGCCGTTGGGGACGTGATCGCCGGGCCGATGCTGGCCCACAAGGGCGAGGATGAAGGCGTGGCGGTGGCCGAAATCCTGGCCGGCCAGGCGGGTCACGTGAATTACGGCGCGATCCCCGGCGTGGTTTACACGTGGCCGGAAGTCGCTTCCGTCGGTCAGACCGAGGATGAACTGAAGGCTGCCGGCCTCGCCTATACGGTTGGCAAATTCCCGTTCACCGCGAACGGGCGCGCCCGAGCGATGGGCGACACGGACGGGTTTGTGAAGATTCTGGCGGACAAGGCCACCGATCGACTGCTGGGCGCGCATGTCATCGGCCCGGATGCCGGAACGCTGATCGCCGAACTGACCACGGCGATCGAGTTTGGCGCCTCGGCCGAGGACGTCGGCCGGATCTGTCACGCGCATCCCACCCTCAGCGAGGCGGTGAAGGAAGCAGCCCTGGCAGCCGACGGCCGGGCGCTGCATATCTGAACGATGCAACCGCTCGCGCTGACGATGGGGGATCCCGCCGGGATTGGCGGTGAGCTCTCGCTACGGGCCTGGCTGGCGCTGCGCCAAACCGGCGTGACGTTCGTTGCATTGGACGATCCCGCTCGGCTTCAGCGTTTGGCCGCGGCTATGGGGCTGGCGGTGCCGGTGCGGGTGGTTGGTAACGCCGCCGAATCCGGCTTGGTGTTCCACTCCGCGCTTCCTGTTCTGCCCGTGACGCTTGCCGTCGATGCGCTGCCGGGAAAGCCCGACGGGTTGAATGCCAAGGCCGTCGTTGCCTCGATCGAGCAGGCGACGAAGCTGGCGTTGGCCGGTGACGTTGGCGGCGTAGTCACCAATCCGATCAACAAAGCGGCGCTGTATCAGGCCGGCTTTGCCTATCCGGGCCATACCGAGTTCCTCGCGGCGCTGACGGGGGCCACGGGGCAGCAGATCATGATGCTCGCAAGCCCGATGCTACGCGTGGTGCCGGTTACGGTGCATGCGTCGCTGCGGGATTCGATCGCGATGCTGACGACGGACATGATTGTCGCCGCCGCGCGCACCACGGCAGCGGCCTTGCGCCGGGACTTCGGCATTGCCGCACCACGGCTGGCGATCGCCGGATTGAACCCGCACGCGGGGGAACAAGGCGCGTTGGGGACCGAGGAAACCACCATCGTGCAGCCCGCGATCGATACATTGCGTGCCGAGGGGATCGACGTCTCCGGCCCCTGGCCGCCCGACACGATGTTCACCGCCGCGGCTCGCGCCCGATATGACGTGGCGATCTGCATGTATCACGATCAGGCGCTAATTCCGCTGAAGACGCTGGACATGGACCACGGCGTGAACGTAACGCTGGGGCTGCCAATCGTACGGACATCGCCCGATCATGGGACGGCGTTCGATATCGCCGGCAAGGGCGTGGCCGACGCGACCAGCCTGCTGGCGGCGATCGAACTGGCTAGCGCCCTCGCTGCCAGTCGCGCCGCCGCTCGGACGACGCTTTAACAAAAAGATTAAAATTCCCGCCGCTTACGGCACCCGGCCCCGTGCGATAAGGAACCGGCGAACGCGGGAGGCTGGATCATGACTTGCGCCAGAACCAAACCTAAAGCCGTGTCACGGGGGGCAGCGCTGGCCGTCGTGGCAATCGCGATCGCGGGATGTTCGGCAACTCCGCGCAGCAATGAACCCGTTACGATGACCCCCGCCTTGATACAGCAACTTCAGATCGAGGGTGCGACGCCGGATTCCGTTTCACCCGATATGCTGCGGCCGGACGGCACCTTGAAAAACGGTCTGCTGCCGGAACAGTGGGGCGATACCAGCTAGTTTTTGGCTTGGTGCGATTGAACGCTGCCGACTGCCTTTGGCCGGTGCCGGCGGAGGGAAAGGGTTCATCACGGATTTTTGGGATTTAGCCAGGGATTGGCACGGAAAAGTCTTCCTGCCGATCCCGTCGCCTCATGTATTGAGGCCAGCATGATTGGGCGCTTCGCACCGATCAAGGTTTTTGAACGATACCGAAACAAAATTCCGCGCAAATCCCTGCCTGAACCCCAAAAATCCGTGATGAACCCTTTCCCTCCCCAGACACGGGCCGTGACTTGCCCCCTACCCAGCCTTCGTCACGTTCCAGAATAACGGCATCCCCTTCAGCACCCCCGTGATTGCCTTCGAGTACGCCGTGGGCTGGAAGTATTCGCCCAACGGCAGGTAAGGCGGATTTTCAAATGCCTCCGCCTGGATTTGCTCGCCGATCTTCTTCTGCGTGGCGACGTCCGGCGCGGCGAACCAAGCGTTGCGAAGCTCCTCCAGCTTCGGCTCCGTCGGCCAGCCGAACCATGCGTTGTCGCCATTGCCACGCAAACCCAGATGCCCGGCCGGGGTGTACTGGTCGATGCCACCGAAGCTGGTGAAGAAGACGTTCCACCCGCCCTCGGCAGGCGGTTTCCGGCTGGACCGGCGCTGCACGACCGAACCCCAGTCGGTGATCTGGACATCGACGTTCATGCCGCACTTCTGCAGCATGTCCGCGCCGACCTGGCCCACGGCATTCAACGCCGGGAAGTCGGAGGCGACCATCACCACGATCTTCTCGTTCTTGTAGCCCGCCGCGATCAGCTCCTTCTTCACCTTGTCCAGATCGCGTGGTCCCTCCAGCACCTTCATGCCGACATCGCTGGCCAGCGGCGAACCCGGCGGGAAAAAGCCGACCTTGTCCTTCCATCCCGAAGGATCGGTGCCGGCAACCGCGATCATGTAATCGGACTGATCGACGGCGCCCATCAGCGCCCGCCGGATCGCGGGATTGTCGAACGGCGGGAAAAGCTGGTTGAACCGCATCATCGCCGGCAAGCCGGTGGGGTCCAGAACGTCCAGCGTCAGGCTGCTGGTTTTGCGCAGCAGCGGCACCAGATCGAAGGTCGGTTGCTCCCACCAATCCGCCTCACCATTTTGCAGCGCGCCCATCGCGGTGGCGGCGTCGGGAATGACGTTCCATTCGACGCGATCGAAATTCACCACCTTGGGGCCGGAGGTCCAGTCCGGCGTGCCCCCAGTGCGTGGCACGTAGCCTTCGAAACGCTCGTAAGCCACCTTGGCGCCGGGCACCCGCTCATCCGCCTTGAAGCGATATGGTCCGCTGCCGACCATTTCGGTAACCTGGGTGAACGGATCGGTTTTGGCGAGGCGTTCCGGCATCATCGGGCAGATGGTGACGGCGACCTTTCCCAGGGCCGTCGGCAGCAACGGGAACGGCTGCTTCAGTTGGAACCGGATCGTCTTGTCGTCGGGGGCGGACAGTTCATCGGTCGCCGCCATCAGGGCCTGCCCGAAGGCGTCGCGCTTGCCCCAGCGCTGGATCGAGGCGACGCAATCGCGTGCCAGCACAGGCGTGCCGTCGTGGAATTTCAGGCCGTCACGCAGCGTGAGTTTCCACTCCTTGCCGTCCGCGCTGGTCTGCGTGCCTTCTACCATTTGCGGCGTCGGCTCAAATTTGGCGTTCGAACCGAAGAGCGTGTCGAACACCATCATACCGTGCGTGCGGGTGATGTAGGCTGTGGTCCATACCGGGTCCAGCACCGCCAGATCGGCCTGCGGAATGAATTTCAGCACACGGGTCCCCGCCGCTCGGACGATTCCAGGCTTCGCGAGGCCCGTTGCCAGGGCAGCGGCTCCGGCGTGCAGCAGGGTTCTTCTCTTCATGTGTGACTCCGTTAGGCAATGAACATCGGTCTACGCAAGAACCATACCGGCCCATGGGCGCGCCGTCTGCCACCTGATGCAGTGAACCCGCTTAAAAGCGGGGCAAATCTGACGAGGATTTGGGCACAGCGTCCACGATTCGCGGTTCGCCTCTAGGATGACGGCTGCTGGCCGGGATGGCTTCCGGCGCGTTGCGGCAGGATCGCGATGCAGGCGATGATGAAGACGGCGATAACGCCCGTGGAGGCGAAGCGGCCCAGGTGCAGCCCGCCATCGGTGACGGGTTTGGTCAGCAGGTCGCCCAGCGTGGCCCCCAGCGGACGGGTCAGGATGAAGGCCGCCCAGAACAGCAGCGTGCGGGACACGCTGGTCGCGTAATAGACGGCGGCGATCACCGCGATGGCCGCGCCGAAGACCAGCGCCCCGCCCTCGAACCCCAGCCCGCCGTCGTCGGCCGCCCAGTCCCCCAGCGCGGTACCGAGCGTGTTGGAAAATAGGATGGTGACCCAGTAGAACGCCTCGGCCCGCGGACTGGTGATGGTGTTGACCGAGACGGTGCCCTCGCTGCGCCACCAGATGACAAGCGAGAGCAGAACGAGAGCGAACAGGATGGACGCGCCGCCCGTGTAGCCGATCCCCAGAGAACGGTCAGCGAAATCGGCCATCGTGGTGCCGACAGTCGTGGTGGCGATGATAACGGCCCAGTAGAGCGGCGCATGGAAGGTTTTCGCCCCGATCTGCGCGGCGGCTAGAATAAGGAAGGCCACGGCGAAGATGGCCGTGCCGACGAGGTAACCCAGGTTCAGGGTCATGGAAACGGCGTCGCCTCCGGTCTCGCCCAGGGTGGTCGCGGCGATCTTCAGAACCCAGAATGTAAGGGTGACTTCGGGGACTTTGCTTCGTGTAAGGGTCATCGCGTGTCCTTTTGGCCGGGACGCACATAGGGGTACCGGCCCGCGATCGGAAGCCCGGACAGCAGGATGTGCCGATTTTGGCGTTGTCGAAGCTGCTTCCTGATCGGTCGTTAGATGCCTATATTAATGAACTTGATGCATGGGAGCCGATGATGCCGACCGTTGACGCGGCGACGTTCCAGAGGGACTTCGGACGATATCGGGACGTAGCGGATCAGGAACCTGTTCGGGTTACCAGTCAGGGCAAAGTGGTCGGCGCGTTTCTGTCATCGCACGACCTGGAAGACTACGAGCGGCTGAAACGTCTTGAGCGTCGGATTCCTGTCGCGGGGGAAGCCGAGCACAACGTTGTCGATGCGACTAAAGCGACCGCCGGATTTCACTCCGCAGATGAGCAAGAGGCTTACGATTGCTGGTATCGAGGTAAGGTAGAAGCGGCACTGGCCGGCGATAAGTCAAGAATCAGCCATGAAGTCGCCATGGCCCGGATCGACGCCTTGATCGAGAGCAAGCGTCATGCACCGCCTCGTCTGGACCGATGAAGCGCTGGAGGATCTCACAACCATTGTCGCTTATATTGCTGAACGGAACATCGCCGCCGCCTTGAAACTTCGGGCTGCCATCAGCGACACGGCAGACAAAATCTCCCGCGATCCTCTCATTTACCGTGGCGGACGGGTGCAAGGCACGCGCGAAGCTGTCGTCCACCCGAACTATATTATCGTCTATCGTGCCGATACCGAAATGGTAGAAGTGGCGGCAGTGCTCCACGCTCGCATGCGATATCCGTGACAGGGCGATCTCGGGTCCGGAATTCTGGTTCGCGTTTCTTGACCCCCTGCAACACCCCAGCCAAGGTTACCGGAAATCCATCGAAGGCCCGACCCTCATGGCGCTCAGCCGGACCACACGCGTCAACATCCTGATCGGCAACGGGCACTTCCTCTCGCATTTCTACGTCCTGTGCCTCCCGCCCATGTTCCTGGCCTGGCAGAGCACGTTCCACGTCAGCTTCGCCGAACTCGGCATGACCATCATGCTGATGTCGGGCACCACCGCCCTGCTGCAAACCCCGGTCGGCTTCCTGGTGGACAAGCACGGCGCCCGCCCGTTCCTGATCGGCGGCACGTTGCTGATGTCGCTGTCCCTCGCTGCGATGGGCCTCGCCACCGCGTTCTGGCAGATCCTGGTGCTGGCGACGATCTCCGGTATCGGCAACTCCGTCATCCACCCAGCCGACTATGCCATCCTGTCGGGATCGGTGGACAAGGACCGCATGGGCCGCTCCTTCGCGCTGCATACGTTCAGCGGCAACTTGGGGTTCTCCGCCGGGCCGCCGGTCACCGCTTTCCTGATGGCTGCCGTCGGCTGGCGAGGCACATTGATGACCGTCGGCCTGCTGGGTCTGCCGGTCGTGCTGTCGATCGTGCTGCAAAGCCGCATCCTGGTCGATCAAACCCGCACCCAGGATCATGGGGCGGTCAAGCTGACCGGGCGGCAGTTGCTGACGTCCCGCACCATGATCCTGTTCTTCATGTTCTTCATGCTGGGTGCCATGGCCGGCGGCGGCGTGCAGTCCTGGCTGGTCACCGTGCTGCACACGTTCAAAGGCATCGAGTTGAAGCTCGCCGCCACCGCGCTGACCGCTTACATGCTGGGATCCACTACCGGCGTGCTGGTCGGCGGCTGGTTCGCCGACACGTTCAAGCGCCATATCCTGCCGTTTGTGACCGGGCTGACGATCCTGTCGGCGCTGCTGATGGTCGGGATCGACTGGCTGAATCTGCCGGCGCTGGCGATCATCGGCATGACATTCCTGTCCGGCCTAGCCCTCGGTGCCAGCCGCACCCCACGCGATGTGATGGTGAAGGACGCGGCACCGCCCGGCCAGATCGGCAAGGTGTTCGGCTTCGTCAGCGCGGGGTTGCCGTTGGGCAGCGCGGTCACGCCGGTGCCGTTCGGGATGCTGATCGACCGGGGCCATCCGGAACTGGTTTTGGTCCTGGTTGCCGTGATCCTGTTGCTGAGCCTGTTCTGCGCCGGCTCTGCCCGCGTGTCCGCCCGGGCGGACGAACCCGTGGTTCAGCCGGCGGAGTAGGTCAGCGCGCGAGGCGTGCCAGCGGCTGGGTTTTGGCCGCCATGACCAGGGTGTGCAGGTCGGGCAGCGCGGCGGCGGGTTTTCGGGTCACCATCGCAGGCGAGACGTTGGCGGCGCGGAGCGCGGCGTCAATGAGAGCGTTCACGCTCGCTACGGTGGCCGGTTCGGGATAGCGGCGTCTCTCTGGCGTCTCGTTTCTCGGTAAATGGGATTTTTGATCGGAATTTGAGGCGGATTGGGCGGGCGCTTGTGCCTTTGGGGCGGCGGTCAGCGCTTCCAGCATCGTGTTGGCGGCGGTCTGGCGGAGGCTTTCGTCGGCGTCGGCGGTATTGTGCGTGACCTCTCGCTTTTGGCGCTGTTGCTGTTCGCGACGCAGATGGCTGAGGGCGGCGAGCGAGGCGCGGACCATCGCGGCGTATTGGGCATTCAGCCGGAGCACGAGCCTGATGTCGCCGGCATGGACGCGGATCAGGCGCATCACATCCTCGGCCTGCGCTCGGGCGGCGATGCACTGGGCGGCGAGTTCGGCTTCGGCGGCGTTGACCGGCGCGAGGGCGGCAACCCGAGCGATGGCGGCGTGGTTGCGGGTTTGGAGGGATTCGGGGGTGCTGTCGGGGGGCGGCGGCAGGAGGGTTATCAGGGTGTGGACGAGGTGGCGATAGGCCTGGGCAGGAAGGTCGATGGGCGGGCTGGACGGATGCAGCTGGGTTTCCATTCCGATTGGTTACCAGATTGTAGGAATTTAGTCAATATGCTTGCGGGGTGGCGGGGTTGGGATGGTTTTTGGGGCAATCATGGCATGTTGTCCGAGGATGGATTTCGGACTTGGCGTTCTGGCCATGCTGTCGTCCGCTCTGCGCCCTTCCCGATCGTTTAGGCGAGAGGCATCGTTTCTCCAGAGCGGTCGTTCATGGGCAGAGCGGCGAACGGCTGGGTTGGGTGGAAAGCGGCCATTGGGCACAGGTCTCGCGAACGTCCGCTTAGCGCCCAATTGTCGTCTTTCAGTGGGGTGTCAGACGCGCCTGAAAGCTGCCGCTCGTTCGGCGAGGCGTAAGCGCCCGGTGTTCCCCGTGTAGCGAAGCGT
>DNXO01000096.1:0-11391 GCA_003506895.1 Acetobacteraceae bacterium
GGCGTGTAGTTGATCATGATGTCCTCGGCGGCGACGCCCTTGGACTTCAGGTACGCTTCCAGGATCTGGTTCGTCGTGCGCGGATACACATAGTCCGTGCCGGCCAGAACCCAGCGCTTCACCTTGCCTTCCGACATCAGGTAATCCACCGCCGGGATCGCCTGCTGGTTCGGCGCGGCACCCGTGTAGAACACGTTACGGCTGCATTCCTGGCCTTCGTACTGAACCGGATAGAACAGGATGCTGTTCAGTTCCTCGAACACCGGCAGCACGGACTTGCGTGAGACCGAGGTCCAGCAACCGAACGTCGCGGCGCACTTGTCCACCGAGATCAACTGGCGCGCTTTTTCGGCGAACAATGGCCAGTTCGAAGCCGGATCGACCACGACGCCTTCCAGTTTCTTGCCGAGCAGGCCGCCTTTCTTGTTCTGCTGCTCGATCAACATCAGCATGACGTCCTTCAGCGTGGTTTCGCTGATCGCCATGGTGCCGGACAAGGAGTGCAGGATACCGACCTTGATGGTGCCGCCGGTCGCCTGTGCCTCCGCCGGTGAGGTCGCGGCCTTGACCGCGCCAACCGCGGCGAGGGTCGCGGCGGCAACGCCGAGGCGACCAAGCCCGCGGCGGGATAGAGTGGGTTCGTCCAGTGACATCAGTGTCTTTTCCTGTGCCTGTTGTTGTTTCGGTTTCCCCGTATGACGGAGGCGCAGGAAGACCAAGCAACCCGTGTGCCAACTCGCGGCAGTGGCCACTATCCAATCAAACAATGGAGAAACTTCGCCGGTATTTGGCATAAATCATCCATTTGCCTACAAAATCGCCACTGAAGGCCCGATCCCGCACAGACCGAAACTGCCGCTATTTTAGGCGACGCCTATCAGGTCGGGATTTTGGCACGGGGCCGAAACCGGACTACAGTTCGTTCAGAACGCAACGCGGGGAAACCAATGGCCAAGATCATCATCGCCGACAATCCGTTGAACGAGATCGGCATCGCCAGGGAATTGCTGCCGCCCAGCCTGGACGCGGTCGTCGCCCGCCACGGCACGCCCGAGTTCAAGGCCGCGCTGGCCGATGCCGTCTGCCTGGTCGGCTTTGGCGATGGCACGATGGACGATGCGTTTTACCAATCCGCGCCGAACCTGAAACTGGTGCAGCTTCTGTCCGCCGGCTACGACCGCTGCGATATCGAAGCCGCTCGCCGGGCCGGCGTGCCGATCTGCAACAACGGCGGCGCCAACTCCACCGCGGTGGCGGAGCATGCCATCCTGCTGATGCTATCGGTCTGCCGCCGGATCGTCTGGCAGCACACCAACGTCGCCGCCGGCCGCTGGCGCGGGAACAATGTCAATGATGTCAAACTCTACGAGCTGAAGGGCCGCACACTGGGTATCGTCGGCCTGGGCACCATCGGCAAGAAGACCGCCCGTCTCGCACAAGCCTTCGGCATGCACGTCCAATATTACGACACGACCCGGTTGACCGAGGAACAGGCGGACGACCTGAACGTCCGGTTCTCGTTGTTCGAGGAGGTCCTGCGCACCTCCGATATCGTTTCGCTGCATGTGCCGCTGAGCAAGGAAACCCGGCACATGATGAGTACGGCGCAGTTCAAGATGATGAAACCCACCGCCTATCTGATCAACACCTGCCGCGGGCCGGTGGTGGACGAACCCGCGATGATCGAAGCGCTGCAGACCGGCACCATCGCGGGCGCTGGCCTGGATGTGTTCGACCAGGAGCCGCCCCCGCCCAACAACCCGCTGTTCGCGTTGCGGAACGTGGTGCTGACCGCCCACTTCGCGGGTCCGACCTGGGACAACCAATACACAAGGTTTCGCAACGCCTTCGACAATTGCCAGCGCGTGATCCGGGGCGACAAGCCGCTATGGGTTATCCCGGAGTTGCAGGACTGATCTCGATCGCGGTTGGCCGTGTCTCCGGCATGGCCAGCCAAACCACCAAAAACCCCACCAGGCCGACGCCAGCCAGCATGAAAAACGCCGCATCCATTCCGGCTGCGTCAGCGACGCCGCCCGACATCGTGGTGCTGACCGCGGCGCCGAGATACATCGCCAGACCCAGTATCCCCATGCACAGGTTGAAATGCGAGGTCCCGACCGTCAGGTCGGCGGCCAACAGTGGCAACAGCACGCCGAAAACGGCCGCACTGATGCCACTGACCGCCTGACCCGCGATCAGAAGCCAAGACCCGGGCAGCACCGCCAGCAGCAATCCACGCAGCGGCAGAGCCCCCCACCCCAACAGCAGTAACTTCTTGCGCCCGATCCTTTCCGCCGCGCGTCCCACCCAGGGCGAAAACAGCGCGACGACGGCCTGCGGCACCACGATACAGGCGGCGATGATGATGTTGGCCAGATGTCCCGCGCGCATCGTCACCGCCGCCCCGGCCAAGGGCAGCATCGCGGCATTCGACAGATGGAACAGCATCACGCAGATCGCGAAGATCAGTAGCCGACGGTCAACGAGCAGCCGCTTCAGGCCGGACAGGTCCATCACGTCGCAGGTGGTCTGTTCCCGCGCATGGGGCCCTGGCCCGATCGACCAAAGCGCGAGAAGCGCCGGCACGCACAGCGCCGCCGTCAGGAAAAACACGAACTGGGACGAGAAATAGGCGCCCGTCGCACCCATCACCGCGGCGGCCAACCCATTTCCGATCGAGGAAAAGCGAGCGTTGCGCCCCAACCGCTCGCCCAAGGCGGCATACCCCGCCATCCGCAGACTAATCGCGGCGATCGCGGGCGTGATCACACAACTGGAAAATCCGTGCAGCATCTGCGCGAGCAGCACGGGCAGTTGGGTCGGTTGCAAGGCGAGTAGCAGCGCGGCGGCAATAATGCCTATCAGCGCCCCCGCGGCCGCCGCCCGCTTGTTCCGCATCGAATCGACCAGAGCGCCCGCCGGCAACTGGCCGACCAGGGACGTCATCGTACCCAAGGTGAGGGCAAAGCCGATCTCCACCTGCGTCCATTTATGGGTCGTCAGATAAACGGCGACGAACGGTCCGAACCCGGTCTGCACATCCGCGACGAAAAAATTCACCAGATCCAGCGCCCGGTTCGCGCCAACCCGCGGGAAACGAATACGCTGCATCAGGGTGATGAGGCGTTCGGATCAGCCGGCGTCACAACCGCCGCTGCCTTGTTCGGATTGCGAAACTCCGGCGCCGCCTTGATCTGGTCAGGCGTCATGTCGAGGGCGATCTTGCGCTTGGGGTCTCTTGGGGTGAAACGCAACGCGCCCCAATGCACCGCGATCTTGCGGTTGCCGACCCCCATGAATCCGCCGAAATCGATGACCGCCGCCTGGGGCTGTCCGTTGGCATCGACCAGTACATCGACAAGCCGGCCGATCTCCGCGCCGTCAGGATCGGTGACGCGCTGCCCTAGAATCGCCTCGGCATCCTCGGGCGGCACCGACTGCACCGCGCTTGGCAGCGGCACTTCGTCTGCCTGCGCAACCGAACCGGCCAGCACGGCCGCCAGCACCCCAAGAACCAACGCCGATCGTTGCATTCCAACCCCCAGACCAGGGGTCAGAGGTCGCCGCCAGCACTCAGGCGATCAACGCACGATCACGTTACTTTTTGTTTTGATAACAGATTGTTACGCCGAACAGACCCGATCGACGCCAACAGAATTCCCGCGGCGATGAAGGCAAAGCCGGCGGCGTGATAAAGTTGAAACCGCTCATTCAGGAAAATAACCGCCAAAACGCTGCCGAACAGTGGCATCAGGTGTAGCGATTGTCCCGCCGGACCGGAGCCGATCAGTTCGACCCCGCGATTGAAAAACAGATAAGCCACGAACGACGGCAAAACCGCCGTGTAGGCGATGCCCAGATACGACGGCATGCCGCCCTCGATCCGAGCGCCGGCGGCAAACTCCCACAGCATGAACGGCAACATCATCAGCGACCCGATCCCCATCGCCGCGACCAGGAAACTGAGCGGATGCACGGCGGGACGCCGACGCAGGGCCACGCAATAGAAACCGTAGACCGTCAAAGCGAACAGCACCCACAGGTCACCACGGTTCAGGCGCAGGTGGGCCAGGACCTCCAGCGAGCCATGAGCGGCGATGACACCGACCCCAAGCAGCGACACAAACACACCCAGCGCTTGGCGGGACGTGGGCGTCTCGCGGAACAGGAGGTAGGCCCACACGATAATAATCAGCGGCGTGGCGGATTGCAGCAACAGCACGTTCAGCGCCGTGGTGCTGTTCAGTCCGATATACGACATCGTGTTATACGACGCGATGCCGGTCGCCGAGAGCACCAGCATCACCTTCCAATGCCGCCACAGCACTGGAAGGTCAGTCTTCAGCCGCGGCCATGCGAAGCCCACGGCAATCAGGAACGCCCCGGTCCACCGCCAATAGGCCAGCGCGACCGGCGGCACATGGCCCGCGAGGCCGCGCGCCAGCACAATGTTACCTGCCCAAAACAGGTTGGCCGTGACCAGCAGGCCCCAGGCCGAATACCAGAACGATCGAAACATAAGCCGGCCACCATAGCGGGATAAGCAGACTTGGAAAGCGCCCCGGCATCGGGTTTGCTATGCGTCATGCGACGGATCGTGCTGCGAACCGAAACCGACTGGGACGGCTGGCGTCGGGCGACGCGCGCGCTGGTTCAGGCCGGCGTTGAACCCGGGGCGTTGACATGGGCCGTTGGCGACGACGCGCAACCGCTGCCCGGCGCCGCCGGCACGTTCCACGTCCCTCGCGCATTGGTATCCGTTGCCTCGGTTGCGATCCAGGCCCGTGAGCCGGAGCGATTCGGGCTGCTCTACAGCCTGGTCTGGCGCATCAACGCCGGCGAGAAGGTGCTGGAGGACGAAACCGACCCGGACCTGTCCCTGGTGCGGCGGATGGCCCTGTCGGTCCGTGCCGACGCCCACCGCATGCGCACCAACATGCGATATCTGCCGGTCGCGGACGACGGCGGCATACGCTATCTGGGCTGGTTCGAACCGGCGCACTTCGTCCTGCCGGCGAATGCCCAGTTACTTGCCCGCCGCTACCCGCATCTGCCTCTTTCGATCGTCACACCGGATGGTTCGGCGCATTGGGACGGGTCTTCGCTGCTGTTCAGCGCCGGGCTGCGGCACGCGGCGGACGACGAGGCGCTGCAAGCCTGGTGGGAGGCGCACAGCGAACTGGTCCTGGAACAAGCCTCGGCCGATGTATCGGTCCCGGAAGCAGAAACAGTTGACGAGGCCCCTCGCCCGCCTGACCGCCCCCCGATCGGTTCCGTCGTCCTGAACACAAAGCCTGACCCAGCCTTGATGCGGGCCGGCAGGGAGGCCGGATCATGCCACCGCTGCCCGCTGTATCAGCCGGCGACCCAAACCGTTTTCGGCGAAGGCCCAACGGGCGCATCCGTCATGTTCGTCGGCGAACAGCCCGGCGATCAAGAGGACACGATCGGCCGCCCCTTCGTCGGCCCCGCCGGCCAGATAATGGATCGGGCGATGGAGGATGCCGGCATCGACCGCCGGACGGTCTATGTCACCAACGCCGTCAAACACTTCAAATTCATCCCGCGCGGCCGGCGCCGCATCCACCAGACTCCAGAGGTACCGGAAATCCAGGCCTGCGGGTTCTGGTTGGATGTGGAGCGAACCCACATTCGTCCGCGATTGACGGTGTTAATGGGCGCATCCGCGGCCCGAGCGGTAATGGGGCGGCCGGTCACGATCAGCCGGGAACGGGGCCGGCCGATCCAGACGCAAGACGGGCAGACCGTGTTCGTCACGGTCCACCCGTCTTACTTGTTGCGGCTTCCCGATGCAGCGGCGAAGGCCCGTGAATACGATGCCCTCGTGCGTGACCTGATGTCGATCCGAAGCCTGATGGAAGCGGGCTAACCCCGCTGAATCAGCTCGATCGAGACGTTCTCCGGCGCGGTCAGGAAGGCGATCTGCACGCCCGGCCGGTTCAGGGTCACGTCCATGGTGAAGGTCACACCCTTGGCCTTTAGCGCCGCCACCGCCGCCTTGATGTCGGGCACCGTCAGGCCGAAGTGATCGAGCCCCAGATAGGGTGAGGCCGGCGCATCGGCGGCCTTTCCAGGCATCGCCTTGGCGATAAAGACCTTCTGTCCCGCCAGGTTCAGGTCGATCCGCACCGACCCATCGGGTTGTGGGGTTTTGACCACCTCGGCGCCCAGTTTGTCGTGATACCAGGCGGCGGTCGCCTCCGGGTCGGGCGAGCGAAGATGGATGTGTTCCCAATTGAATTTGATCATGTTTCCCCCCAAGGCGGTGCGATGTCGGTCATTAATCCATCGCACGCGGGGTTCGGCAAGGGCGCGCCGGTGCCGCATAGGGCGGTTCGGCTGGGTCGCTCATTATCACGTTGCAAACAGGCTTGCGTCGCAAAGGCAATCCCGGTAGGTGACACCCCGACGCTCAATGCGCTTGCGCTTGTGCCACTGGAGAGGTGCCAGAGCGGTCGATCGGGGCGGTCTCGAAAACCGTTGTGCCCTTGCGGGTACCCAGGGTTCGAATCCCTGCCTCTCCGCCAGCCCTGCGTGTTAAGATATTGATTTTATTGAAAAATAATTCGTTCCCGACGCATTGGCCTACAAATTGGCCAACAAGGTGGAATGGATATTGCCGAATGGTTTGGGACGGTAGCCGACAACCTAGGCGCAATTACCAACCGCACCCTTCCCGGTTCGCCCGGTAACGACGGACGAAATCACGCAAGGTCTGTCCTTCGTTCTCCAACGGGAGCGTAAGAAGCGGGTTCACAAGGCCGACGACATCATGGCGCGGATCACGGCCGAGCGGCTTGTACGACATCTGCAAAGGCTGGGGCGTCGTGTTAATGCGGCCGCCGAGTTTCGCGCCGATATCGTCGGGAATGCCGTCACCGTTGCCGGACTAATGGTCGATGTTTGTTCCATTCCGCTCTTTGAATTTTGCGAATTCCAACATTAGTTCCTGTCCATCCTTATTGCTAACATCCAGGAAATGTAGGTACTTTTCTGCCGATTTTATTGCTGTCGCCGAATCACCGGGGAAGGCCGGCCCCAGAGGGGCACCGACTCCGTACTGAAAATTACTTAGGAGGAAGTGTCCTGTTTCGAGCCAGTCACGCCTAGCGGTGGTTTTTTCGGCGAGCCAAGCAGCCTGCAATGCTCGTTTCATTTGGTCCTTCGACAACGGCAGGGATCGGGCATCAAGGATTGCCCCAGGATTACGGGCAATTAGAATTCGAAATTTCTCGATTGCAGAGAAGGTATCAAATTCCCAGGCGGCGGTTACGATCGGGGACTTACTTCTTAGAAACCCGTCGAGTGTCAGGATTGCGACTAGCCGCGACCACCACCGTCTCAATGAGTTATTGTCCAATCTGGCCATGGCGCCTTTCCCTAGTGTCGGGAATTCCGTTTGGGATGAGAATGAATTAGCAAGGATCAACTTTCCCAAGTCAACCCGTCACGCTCGTCCCAATAGGTTACGCACCGTGCTGCCATACCAAGCCCCGCCTCGAGCGGTGCGGATGCCACGGGCATTGAGAGCCTCGGCAATCGCGCGGTGGGTCGACGCGCCCGCCGCCTGGATCTGCTTCACGATGGGGAGGACGTTCGCCGCGAAGATGTCCGCCGCGTCCCGGTTCGCTGCCGCGCCCATCGTTTGCGCAACGTCCAGATTGGTTCGGTTGCCCAACACCGCGCCCTGAGCCCTCTTCGCGCCAAGAGCCGCGCGGGTCCGATCCGCGATCAGGCTCCGCTCTTTCTCCGCCAGGGCGGCGTATACATGCAGCATGAACGGTTCCGCATCCGCGCCCAACTCGGTTACGATGAACGCGACCCGCTGTGCCATGAGGCCGGAGATAAAGGCCACGTCACGGGACAGGCGGCAGAGTTTAGCCACCACCACCGGAACCTTAGCTTTCCGCGCAACCGCCAGAGCGGCCGCAAGTTTCGGGCGGCGCTCGAGGGCGTCGGCGCCCTTGCCGGTTTCAACTTCGACATATTCCCCGGTCACCTCGAAGCCCTCGGCAGCGGCGAACCGTGTGATAGCTTCCCGTTGGGCTTCGATGCCCAAACCGGACTTGCCCTGCTTCCCGGTGGATACACGAATGTACGTGACTACCTGCCGCATTTACCCGCTCCGATCGAATGAACAAACTCTATACGCTCATATTGAGTTTGTACAGAAATAAAGCGGCGAGGATTAGGGTTACGTAGTTAGCCGATCCCTCTCGTCAGTGCTGATCGTGTCCAAACCTACTTGGGAATAAACGCTGCCTTGACCGCAGCAGTCTGAAAATCAGCGTCGCGCATGGGCGGGGTCGTTGAAGCGCTACCGCTGCTTGCCCCACTGTTGCCGGCGTTCGGCCCGGTTAGCGCATAGACCACATATCCGCTGGGGTCAGCTTGAAGAATGAAGTACCGAATAGTTCGTGCCCCGCTGGAATCAGTGCAGAGGCTGTTAGCCTTAGTGACAATTTTGCCATCAACCAAGTCGCTTGATCGACTAGACGCAAAGTCTCCCTTGCACTGACTGGCATCACCCGAGAGCATATTAGAGGCCACTTGCTGCGGGTCCTTCCCCGTTGAAGCAGGCAGCAATTCCACAGCCCCAAGGCCGTTATCAGAAGTCCAAACGGCGCCGCGCCCTTTCAAACCAGCAGGCGTCTCAGTTCCAGAAAGCAATCTGGCGTTTGGCAATTTTGCTTGGAGCAGCAAATTCGTAGCTATGCGCGTCGCCGCCATCTCCAGTTCGAGTTCGGCTGTGCGATATTCCTGTGCAGGCGTGGCGGACCTTACCGGAGTTACCGGAGGCGGAGCATCGGCAAATACAGGCGGCGGCTCGCCCCGTTCGACCGCCAAGGCGGCAGCGACGCACCGGGAAAGGCCCACCATGAGGCGCGAGGTCCCGTCAAGTGCAAAGCCAAATGTCTGGTTACCGACCTTGATACCCATCAATCGAGCGCTTCGGAATAAGCCCACCAGCGTTGAGTCGGGCTGCATCGGAATCGTCGCAAAGTTGCTCAGAGCGGCCGTTGCTGTCCCTGTCCAGGGCGCCGCGCCATCGAAGGTAATAACAAGCGGGAAATTAGCACCGGGGTTCAAATTCCAAGCTGGGTTGGCGAAACCAAGCGTCCAACCATATCCCCGGTTGACACTCACATGCATAGTGATGCCACTTTTGTATGACGCCCATGCTCCGCAGTGGGAGAATTGATGTGTTTGATCGTTGGTGAATTCTCCCCCTTGCCAAAGGCCGAAAAATTGCACTGACCGCGTTTGCGCCGCGCGGGCCTCTTGTACGAGAGTGCCTGAGGTGAGAACAGAAGTCGCTATTGCAAGCGCAAACCTAATTTTTCCCATGAGCCGAACTCCGATCATTGCCCGATTAGGCCGTAATCAATCTCGATTTGCAACGCTGATCGCGTTGCGGCGGCTCGCGCTTGTGCGGGCGACTATTACTGCGCCACTACGTCTCATCAATTAACCGGCTCGCATCCGCCGACAGGGCGCGAACCGCCTTCATCATCCGACGGTATTCCTCCGAATAGCAGCCGTGCCGCGTTCGTGCCCGCCGTATCCGTTCCAATCCCTCCGCCGTTTTCGGTCCGGTGCTTTTACCCCCATGCATCCGGCATCTGCCGTCCAACATCGCAGACGCCTTGCACGCCGCGCCGCTCCGGGTCCGGGCACCGCATCGGAGACAAGCCTGCGCCAACGGCAGCGTAATCCGCCAATCCGGCAGGCGATGCATGGGGTTGTCCTTAACCTTTTCCGGCATGCCCCACCCCTCCCGCAGCCTGAGAAACGGCTCCGACAATCGCCTGTCCGCCCTCGTTGACCGTGACGTGCTGGACCGTGACCTTTTGCTCGCCGCCCGTTCGGTATCGCTTCAATGCTTCCACTTGAACGGCGAAGGTCCGCGCCAGCTTGTTGAAGGCGTTCGAGGCACTGTCCTGTTGGGGAAGGTTGTCCACATGAGCGAGGCGGCGGGCGAACGTCATCATAGCCATATGAACCGCCGCCATTTGGCTACGCTTTGGGCCCTTGCTCGTCACGACTCCTGCTTGGTCCTTGGCGAGACGGCCAGCCCGAGGAACACGAGAACAGCTTGGTTGAGCCGCAGAATATCCTCGTCGTCCAACCTGCCAACGCGCGCGCCGACTTTCGTCTTTGGGACGGTAGAAATCTTGTCCACCATCAAACGGCACGCGGCCCGCAGGCCATTGCGCTCGTTCGGCTGCACTGGCAGGCGGAACAGCGGCGCTTCCGTCTGATCGGTGGTGAAGGCGCAGACGGTGATCGAGTCGGTCGCGTCGAAGCTATCGTCCTGAACGATGACGACGGGGCGCGGCTTGCCGGCGTAGTCCTTGCCGCCGGCGACGGTCCAAATGTCGCCTCGCCTCATTCATCGCCCCAGTCCGTCACGGCGTCGATGAACGCCTGATCCTCCCGCGCATGGGCGCTGGCGGCGATGGCGGCCGACTGGCGATGCGCTTCAGACTTGAAGGCGGGGGAGCGCACGTCCGGCACCCAAATCTGGATCGGGCGTAGCCCCTGCTCGCGCAGACGCTCGCGATGTTCCCGCACCTTGAAACGCGAGGGCTTGGCGCTTGATGCCGAGGCCATGACAAGTCTCCGATTTAGTTACATGTAACTTATCACGGCCCGCCCAGCTTCGCCAGTGGCAAAGACTAAGCGCTACGCGTTCTGGTCCCCAAGGAGTTATGGGCATGTAACAGCCATCACGCGGACCGCGGTGATGGCGGTGCGGTGGTCGCCGGGTGGCGCGACGACCCAGCCATTCGCACGATCTCTAGTGGCATGTCCCATCCTCCAACCAAGGCCCGTCGCTCGGTGCGAGGACGAAAAATTCCGCCGTCTCCAGAATCGGGGTGTAGTACGCTAACAGCGTTCGCATGAACCCGGCGGTGAAGCGCAACCGAGCGCCGGGCAGCAGCGGGTCGTTGTCGGACGCCTTTCCGATTTCCACCGAGGACGGCACCTGTGCGGCAAGCTGGCGCAGCACGGCGCATTCCGCGAGATGCCCCGCCTCGATCTGGTCCAGGGTGAAATACGCATCGAAGACCATGGCTTTACCGGCGGCATTGCAGAGCAAGAGGTTCTCGCACCAGGCCGATCCGGGACGGGACCGGATCAGCGCCGTACCCGACGCGAAATCCGCCTCGATCCGTGGCAGTAATGCGCGGTCCTGGGGACCCCGGAACAACGTGGCGGGCACCATCACCACAGGCCAGGCCGCGATCATCACCAGCATCGTCGCCGGAATTGTCGGGCGGCCCGTCCCGTTGATCATGCTATGGGCCCGCTGCGAAATAACCGCTTCGATGGACGCACGGGCCTTGGAAACCGTCATGGCGG
>DNXO01000096.1:11723-15445 GCA_003506895.1 Acetobacteraceae bacterium
CCCGCCACGACGATGAGAGGCCGACGGCTTCCGTCAAACGATTCGTTTATTTCGCCGCGTATCCTATGCACGGCAACCGCCACCACGATCCCGTTGAACACCATTGCCTCAAACAGGATGTTTTTGTCGACCCCGTGCCCGAACACCAGGATGACCCCAAGCGCGGTCGCCGCGATCCATGCCAACGCCAGCAGCCGGCAAGGTCCGGACGCGAGATGCCGCGCCGACCACAAACCACCCATGACGATCGCCGGGGCGAACAACCGCGCATAACCCCGGTTGATATCCAGTCCGGTTGCATAATCAGCGGCCCTTGCCGACAGCAAATGCTCCAGGAAGAACCGGCCATCAAAAGCCATCGTGGCGGCAAGGCCGGCCGCGGCCACCACGATGCCGGCACCGGCCCACACAGCGAACCCGCGCCAGTCCCGCGTCAGCAGCATGTGGGCCGCGACCGCGATCGGCCCGGCGATCAGATTGTGCTTGGTGAACACCGCCAGCGCGAACAAGAGGGCGGAGCCGGCAAGTGCGGGAATGGCTGTCGGGCGGCGCAGATAGACGTAGAAACCCGACAGTTCGAAAACCATGCCCAGGAACTGTGGATCATTCATCGCGATCCGGTTCGCGGAGAACACACCAACCCAGACCAGCGGACAGAGCGCGGCATACCACCCCGCCAAGCGTGAACCGGAAAACCGCTCGGTGATTCCACCGGCAAGCACACAGACCAGCGCCAGGGACACCAGCGAGACCCCTCGGCCCGCCATGTTCGTATCGCCGAACAAACCACCCAGAAAGCCAATCAGGTGGAATGACAACGGCGGATAGTTCTCGATCGTCCAACCGGGCGGCGACCCATACAGCAAGTGCCCCGAGGCGACGGCCTGCTGCCAATACGTGTTCCACCCCTCGTTGTAGGCGATCGCTGCCGGTTGGGTGGCCCGCAGCAACGGAAACCAAAGCAGCACGGCAGCCAAAGCCACTAGCGAGGCAAGTGCCGGAGCCCACACCACCGCATCGCCCCGGCGCCGCGCGTGGAGCGCAACCGAACCGGAAGGCGGCAACGCGGCGGCGGTTTCGTAATGCACGCGCAAGGGCTGAAGCTCACTCGACAACGGGTTGCCCAGCGTGATCGCCGAAAATCCACTACAAAACGGTTACAGACGAGGCGATGGCGTCCGGCCTGATCGTGGTGGCGGGCGAAAGTGACCGTGGTTTCCTCCCGGACCATCGGGACCGTTGGATTCCGCCATAGGCGTTTCCCGCGAAAGCCGGTATTGCAACCGCCCTGTCGGGTCCCCAGGGGCGAATCGGGCTATCGCATGACGTCAACTCGTGCCGCTTCGGCACCCTCGCCCGCTTGGTGGGCAGCGACGATCGCCTTATGTGCGATCCTGGTGGCGCCGTTGCTGATCGTGGATGTGCCGCCGCTGCTTGACTACCCTAATCATCTGGCGCGCGCGTACGTTCTGGCATCCCTGCCGGGTGACCCGGTGTTGGCGCAGTTCTATGCGCCCCACTGGTCGGTCATCCCCAACCTGGCCCTTGACCTGATCGCCCCGCCGTTGATCCAAATCCTGCCGGTCCACCTCGTCGGCCGGCTGATGATCGCCGCTGCCCTCCTGGTGCCAACCATCGGCGCCATCGCCTACAACACAGCCCTGGGCGGCCGTTGGTGGGGACTGGGTGCCGGACTGGTCGCCTTCAACTCTTGCCTCCTCTATGGGTTCCTGAACTTCGAGATCAGCCTTGGCCTGGCGCTGCTGTTGGCCGCCGCCTGGCTGCGCTGGCGTGAGGACCACCCGACCCGAACCCTAGTGCTCGCGATGGCCGGCGCCTCGCTGCTGTTCGCCTGCCACCTGATGGGACTGGTGTTTTTCGGCCTGCTGATTGTCGGGGCGGAACTGTTCCACATCGGGCCAGCGGTTCTGGTCTTGGCGAAACGCCCGCCTTCGCCCGCCATGACGGGGAAGCTGATGGCGGCTCCGCCCACCAGGCCCGAATCCTCGGCAGCCGCCTTGTTCCGCCGGGGCGTATTCCTGGCTCTCGTATTCGCCGCTCCCGCTATCCTGTATGTCGCCTCCACCTTGCGCCAACTCGGCGGTGACGCGGAGTTCCTGCCGATCAGCGCGAAACTGGTTCAGCTCTTGACCGCGTTCGCCAACTACGACCGCCGGCTGGACATGGCGACAGCTCTCGTGGCGATCATCCTGCCGGCGCTGTGCCTGCTGCTGCGCTTGGGCAGGGTGCCCGGCGCGGCTGCCGTGCCGATGGTTTTGTTGCTGATCGCCTTCCTCGCCGCGCCGTTTGCCTGGAAGGGGACCCAGTCGCTCGACACCCGCTTCGCCATCATGCTGGCCTTCATGCTGTTCGCCGGCTTTGTACCGGTGCGCTGGCCGCCCGCCTTTCGCGTCACCGCCATCGCCGTGCTGACGCTGCTGTTCACCGCTCGGATGGCCCTGCTGACCGCGGCCTGGGCGGCGCACCGAACCGACCTTTCCGATCTGAGAACCGTCCTGCTCCCAGTTCAGCCCGGACAGGCGGTTTATGTCGCGGAAGCCGGACCGCATGAGGCGCCAGCCTACTGGGCCGCGAATCCGAACTGGCGGCTGCTGTCCAACGGCGTGCGCACGGACGAGCATCTCGGCGCACTCGCATTGATCGAACACCGAGCGTATTGGCCGTTCCAATTCGACAATGTCTCGCAGCAGCCGATGGAAACCCGCGAACCGTACCGCACGCTGGCCGAACGGGTCGGCGGCCTGCCGGACCGTGACGAAGCGGCGGTCGCGAATGTGTGCGGTTTCGATTATGTGCTGCTGACCGGGGCGGACGCGGTGCCCAAGCTGCCACCCAGCCGCTTTCGGCTGCTAACCCAATCGGGCTATGCCGCCCTGTACGCCGTTACAAAATGCAAGGAGGACCCATGACCATCGGCTTTCGCATCAACCCCCTCACCAACCGTGTCGATCCCAACCTGGTGGACCGGTTCCGTCCGATCCCGGTGGCAAACATCTCCGACAGCATGTCGCGGATGAGCGCCGGGGGCGCCCGCCTGCGGCCGATGCACGCCGGCGGCGTCATGGCTGGCCCCGCTTTCACGGTGAAGGCCCGTCCCGGCGACAACCTGCTGCTGCACAAGGCGCTGGATCTCGCGCAGCCCGGCGACATCGTGGTTTGCGACGGCGGCGGCGACCTGACCAACGCCCTGATCGGCGAACTGATGATCGCCCACGCCATCCAGCGCGGCCTGGGCGGCGTAGTCATCAACGGTGCGGTGCGTGACGTCGCGGCCATCCGAGAGGGCCGCTTCCCGGTGTTCGCGGCGGGCGTGACGCATCGCGGTCCCTACAAGGACGGCCCGGGTGAGATCAACGTCCCGGTCGCCATCGACGGCATGGTGATCGCCCCCGGCGACCTGGTCATCGGCGACGATGACGGCATGCTTTGCGTCCCGCGACTGGAAGCCGAAACGATATACCGGGCGGCCAAGGCCAAGAACGACGCCGAGGAACAGCAGATGGCCGCGATCAAGGCCGGCACCTCCGACCGTGCCTGGGTCGACGCAGCCCTCGCTCGGTTGGGCTGCGAGATCATCGGTTGATCCGACAGTCTTATACCAGCCGCCCGGAGCTTCGACTCTTTTGCCAGTTGGCGGGCGGCTGGTATCCTGTTGATTGGGCGCGCGGCCGCCCCACCAACCCCGCGCGCATGCCAGTCGG
>DNXO01000096.1:15648-23575 GCA_003506895.1 Acetobacteraceae bacterium
TGATTGGGCGCGCGGCCGCCCCACCAACCCCGCGCGCATACCAGTCGGCCCTTTGGGCCGCTGGTATTAGTCGCCCCACCGATGCGGTTCCAAGTCATCCACGGGGCGGCGCGGTCACCGGTCGTCTGGTGGTCGGCGCTGGCGGTCCTGTGCGCGATCCTGGTCGCGCCGCTGTTCGTGGTCGATGTCCCGCCGCTGCTGGATTACCCCAACCACCTCGGTCGGATCTTCGTCCTGGCGTCGCTGCCCCAGGACGGGGTTCTGGCCCGTTTCTACGCGCCGCACTGGTCTGTCATCCCCAACCTGGCGCTCGATATCGTCGGGCCGCCGTTGATCCATCTGCTACCGGTCCACGTGGCGGGCCGGCTGCTGATCGCCGCCTCCGTCCTGCTGCCGGTGCTTGGAACCGTTGCCTACCACAGTGCCCTGGGCGGGCGATGGTGGTCGTTCGGCGTCGGCCTGATCGCCTACAACAATTGCCAGCTTTACGGTTTCCTGAATTTCGAGATTTCCATCGGACTGGCCTTGTTGCTTGCCGCGTCCTGGCTGCGCTGGCGAGAAACCAGGCCGGCTTGGGCGATCGTCGCGGCCCTTATCGGCGCGCCCGTCCTGTTCACCTGCCACATCATGGGCCTGATCTTCTTCGCCGCGCTGATCGGCAGCACCGAGCTGTTCCGGCTGTATCGGGCGCTGCCCGCCAGCCGCGTCGAGAACATTTTGCGGGCCGCCGCCGAACGAGGCGCGATCCTGGCGTTGGTGCTGTTTGTTCCGGTCATGCTGTATGCGCTTTCGGCCCTGGAACAGCTTCACGGCGACGCATTGTTCGGTACCGCGGACAAGGTCGGCCACTTTCTGGCGGTCTTTGTAAACTACAGTCTCCCGCTGGATTTGACGACCGCCGCGATGGCGATCTGGCTGCCGGTGCTATGCCTGCTGTTGCGTCGCGGAACGATCCCCGGCCCGGCCGGGATCGCCATGGCCCTGCTGACCGTCACCTACGTCGCCGCGCCCTATTCCTGGAAGGGAACATCGGGTCTGGACATGCGCTTCGCCGTGATGATGGCATTCATGCTGTTCGCCGGCTTCCTGCCCGGGGGATTGCCCAACTGGTCTCGTTTCGCGATCGCCATCGCCCTGGGGGCGGCCTTTACCGCCCGGATGGCATTGCTGACCACCGTCTGGGCAACACACGCGACCGATCTCGCCGATCTACGGACGGTGCTGGCACCGGTCCAGCCCGGCCAAACCGTCTATGTCACAATGGCCGGCCTTCAAGAGGTGCTGCCTTACTGGCGCGACAATCCCGGCTGGCGCCGTCTGTCCAACGGCGTCCGGACCGACACCCATCTCGGCGCACTGGTCCTGATCGAACATCGCGCGTTCTGGCAAGGAGAGTTCGATTTCCCCTCCCAGCAGCCCATCGTGACGCTGGAGCCTTTCAACACGCTCGCTCGACGTGCCGCGATGCCGCATGAGCGCGGCGAGGCGCTGGCCGCCGATCTATGCGGCTTCGACTATGTGCTGTTGACCGAGGCGGATGCCCTGCCCCGCTTGCCGACCGACCGCTTCCGGCTGCTGGACCAGGCGGGGTTCGCGGCGCTGTATGCCGTTACGAAATGTGCGGCGAAGTAACGGACATCCCGGGGACAGGGCAATCGCCTGACTGAAGGCACGATCGGGTGAACGCCTGGCCCCTGGGGCCGACTGGCAGTTCCCGATTCGACGTCAGTTGCGTGGGCCGGGTATCAGGTCAGCTTAGGGAAAGTCTGCTAACCCGTTGATGCGGATGGTGGGCGCGACAGGGATTGAACCTGTGACCCCCGCCGTGTGAAGGCGATGCTCTACCGCTGAGCTACGCGCCCATCCGCCGCGTTGAAGGGATACTCGACCCCGACACCGCGAAGGCGCGCTTCCTAGCGGCTCCCACGGATGGTGGCAAGGCCCGAATTTTGCCGAAAATAAGAACACATCAGGAACAGCATCGGAAGCGAAGCCGATCGAGGATTTCATGTTGGGCAAAGACGTCTTACGGCGCAGTCTGATCGAAGGAGCCACCTCACCATGCCGAACACCGAACACATCACCATCCGCCAACCCGACGACTGGCACGTTCACCTGCGCGACGGTGCCATGCTGCGGGCCGTGCTGCCCTGGACCGCCGCCCAGTTCGCGCGCGGCATCATCATGCCGAACCTGACGCCGCCGGTGACCACGGCTTCCGCCGCCGCCGCCTACCGCGACCGAATCCTGGCGGCTCGGCCAGAAGGTTCGACCTTCCAGCCGCTGATGACCTGCTACCTGACCGACTCCACCGACCCCGACGAGGTGGAGCGCGGCCATGCCGGCGGCATCTGGGTCGCCGCCAAACTGTATCCGGCGGGGGCGACGACCAACGCCCATCACGGCGTGACTGACCTCGCCCGCATCCGCGCGGTGCTGGAGCGCATGGAGCGGATCGGCATGCCGCTGCTGATCCACGGCGAAACCACCGATCCCGAAGTGGATATCTTCGATCGCGAGGCCGTCTTCGTGGAGCGGATCCTGCCGCCCCTGCTGAAAGCGCATCCCGGCCTGAAGGTCGTGCTGGAACACGTGACCACCATCGAGGCGGCCGATTTCGTGCGGGCGCACGCATCGCGCATGGCCGCGACCATCACGCCTCACCATCTGCTGATCAACCGCACGTCGCTGTTCCAGGGCGGGATACGCCCGCATTTGTATTGCCTGCCGATCGCCAAGCGGGAACGTCACCGCTTGGCGTTGCGCAAGGCCGCGACCGGGGGTGAGGCCTGCTTCTTCTTGGGCACCGACACCGCCCCGCATCCGGCTGGCGCCAAGGAAACCGCCTGCGGCTGCGCCGGCTGCTTCGTCGGCCCGACGGCGCTGCAATGCTATACCCAGGTGTTCGATGAGGAAGGCGCTCTCGACAAGCTGGAATTGTTTGCGTCCCGCAATGGGCCGAACTTTTATGGTCTGCCGATCAATGAAGGAACGCTCACGCTGCGGCGCGGAAACACCCGCATGCCGGAGGAGATCGCGGTCGGCGGCGACCGGGTCGTCGTGTTCCGCGGCGGCGGGGAGACCGCCTGGTCGATCGGTTAAATGCCGATGGCGCCATCGCTGTGACGGCAAGAAAAAGGAAGCGATCCATGCCCAACGAAGCCCCAGGCGAAATGACGGTTCCCGCGACCCGGACAATCGATATCGGAGCCAGCGAAACCCGCATGGAGCACGATATGCTGGGCGATGCCGCGGTGCCGAACAGTGCCTACTGGGGTGTACACACCATGCGGGCGGTGCGGAACTTCCCGATCACCGGCGTTCCAGTTTGTCACTTCCCCGAACTGGTGCGCGCCCTGGCTCTGGTGAAGCTGGCCGCCGCCCGAGCCAGCCGGCGGCTGGGGACCCTGACGCCGGTAAAGGCCGCGGCCATCGAGCGCGCGTGCCTGATGATCGCGGAGGAAGGGCGGTTTCACGACCAGTTCGTCGTCGATGTCATCCAGGGCGGCGCCGGCACCTCCACCAACATGAATGCCAACGAGGTCATCGCCAACGTCGCGCTGGAAACGATGGGCGAGGCGCGTGGAACCTACACGAAGCTGCACCCGAACGACGACGTCAACATGTCGCAGTCCACCAACGATGCATATCCCACCGCGCTACGGCTGGCGGTGATCTTCGGCACCGAACCGCTGATTCAGGCACTGGACGATCTGGCGTTCGCCTTCAAGGTGAAAGCCGTTGAATTCGCCGATGTCCTGAAGATGGGCCGGACGCAGCTTCAGGACGCGGTGCCGATGACCGTGGGTCAGGAATTCGATGGGTTCCACGCCACGCTGAAGGAAGATGTGGCCAGGCTGCGCGAGATCGCCGGCCTGTTTCGCGAGGTCAGCCTGGGCGCCACGGCGATCGGCACCGGCATCAACACCGACCCGCGTTACGCAACCCTGGCGGTGGAGGAACTGGCTCGGGCTGCAAGACAGCCCCTGGTTCTGGCCTCGAACCTGATCGAGGCGACGTCCGACATGGGCGCCTTCGTGCTGTTCTCCGGCCTGTTGAAGCGCGTCGCCGTGAAGTTGTCGAAGATCAGCAACGATCTGCGGCTGTTGTCCAGCGGGCCGCGCACCGGGTTCGGAGAGCTTCGGCTGCCCGCCGTCCAGGCGGGGTCTTCGATCATGCCGGGGAAGGTCAATCCGGTCATCCCCGAGGTCGTCAACCAGGTCGCCTACCTGGTGATCGGGCATGACCTGACCGTGACGATGTGCGCCGAGGGCGGGCAGCTTCAACTCAACGCCTTCGAGCCGACGATCGGGTACTGTGTGCTGTCCTCGCTGCGGATGCTGAGTGCCGCGATCAACACGCTGACGAAGCGCTGCGTCGAGGGCATCGAAGTGGACCGCGAACGCTGCGAGATGCTGGTGCGCAACAGCATCGGCCTGGTCACCGCACTGGTGCCGACGCTGGGTTACGAGGTGTCCTCCAGGGTCGCGCACCGAGCGTTGGCCGAGGGGCGGTCGGTGGCGGATGTGGTGTTGGACGAAGGGCTTTTGACCGAGGCGCGGCTAAGCGAGCTGCTGCGGGTCGACGCGATGACGCACCCGTCTCGGGTTCAGTCCGGCGGGAAGGCTTAGGGGCCGCTGCGAAATAACCGCTTCGATGGACGCACGGCCGGTGGAGACCGTCATGGCGGGCGCAGGCCCGCCATCCACGCCTTTTCCCGGACCAGCACTGCAAGTCGTGGATGGCGGGCGCAGGCCCGCCATGACGAGGAGAGGCCGACGGCTTCCGTCAAACGATTCGTTTATTTCGCCGCGTATCCTTAGCCCCTCCAGATTGTCCGGGGTGGGAGAGTAAGGGTTCATCACGGATTTTCGGGATTCAGACATGGATGGCCACGGAATGTCGTTTCGACCGAATACAGGACCCCTCGCCGATTTGGTGGCGGCAAGATCGGATCCTTGATGCCGCGCGCGGAAAGCCAGCCGCGCGAAGCGCCCATGACCTGCTGGTAACGCGGCCAGGAACGCAGCTGAATTGGCACGACGCATTTCCGTGCCAATCCGTGCCGAAATCCTGGAAATCCGTGATGAACTCCTTCTCTCCCCCGGGCCGATGACCGCGGCTTGCCGCTATTGCCGCAAGGCCCGCGCGAGCGGCCGCACAAGCAGCAAGGCGGCGCCACCGGTCATCGCCATCGCCAGGAACGCCAGCCCGCCGTAACGGGCATACAGCCAGCCCGACAGCAGCATCATCAGCCCGGTCGGCGCGCCGTAGCCCAGTGCCGAATGAAGCGCCTGCGCCGTGGCGGCGCGCTCCGCCGGGACAAAGCGGGTGAGCACCATCATCGCCGACAAATGCTGCATGGCGAACGTGGCGGCGTGGACGATTTGCACGGCCGCCAGGATCGGCAACGGCGGCCCGAACGCCGTGATCGTCCAGCGCAGCACCGACGCACTCGCCGCGCAGGCGGTCAGGCCGGCGGGACCCAGCCGCTCGACCAGCCGGCGGCCTTTAGCGAACAGCAGGATTTCGGCGACGATGCCCTCGGCGATCAGCAGCCCGATGACCGTGTCGCTGTAACCCTGGGCGCGCCAGAACAGGGCCGCGAAGCCGTAATAGGCAGCGTGGGCACCCTGGATCAGCGCGGTGCAGCCGACCGCGAGGCGGAAAGCGGGGTTGCGAAACAGCATCAGCCCGGCGAAGGCACGCGGGGCGGCCGGGGGTGTGGCTGCCTCCGGCAGGAAGGCGGTCAGGATCGCGGCCGCCCCATATCCCGCCGCCAGCAGCCAGGGCACCAGCCAGGAGCCGGCGCGGGTCAGCAACCACCCTGCCCCCGCCGTCGCCACCATGAAGGTCGCGGACCCGACCGCCCGAACCGGGCCGTAATCGATCCGGCCCTCACGCGCCAAGGCCAGTGCCAGGGAGTCAGCCAGTGGGTTGATCGCGCTGGCGGCGATCCCCTGCCCCGCCGCGACCAGCAGCAACGGCAGGAAGCCGCTGGCGGCAACGTAAGAGGCACCGAGGCCCGCCGCCGTGAAGGCAGCAAGAAACAGCACCGGGCGGCGCTTGCCCAGCCGGTCGGCGACGTTGCCCCAGCCCGGGCCGGCCAAAACGCGCAACAGCGCCGCCAAACCCAGGATCTGGCCGATGGCGGCGGCGGACAGGCCGCGATCCGCGAACCAGAGCGGCATGAAGGCGTTGATCGCATTGGCCGCGAAATACGCCCCCAGGAAAGCGGCGACCCGTGTGGCGGCGGTCATGCCAGGGGCGGCCGCGTTCCCACCCTGATCAGCCCGGCTGCATGGCGGCGACTTCGCGGACCTTACGGGCCATCGCGGCGATGCCGTTGCCGCGATTGGTCGATAGCGCCTCCAACAGCCCCAGATTCTTGAGGAACACCGGGTCCGTGGCCAGGATTTCGGCGGGCGAACGGCCGGAATAGACCCGCAGCAGCAGCGCCACCAAACCAGAGACGATGGCTGCGTCGGAGGCGCCGGCGAAGAACAGGTTGCCGTCGCGAACAACAGCCTCCATCCAGACGCGGCTTTGGCAACCGGGGACGCGGTGGGAATCGTTCGCCCATTCGCCGGGAAACGGCGGGAGCTTACGCCCCATGCCGATGATGAACTCGTAGCGGTCCATCCAATCGTCGAACAGGGACAGGTCTTCGGCGATCGCTTCGATCGCCGCGGCGGCGGTTACTTCTTCGGGTCGGACGAATGGGTCGATCATAGGTGGGATGTGCGGGCGGTCGCGCAGGGCGTCAAGTCGCAGCCGTTCAATCGCAGAAACACTTCCAACGCGCCGAAGGCCGTGCGTTTGTTTCCGTCGATAAAGGGATGGTTTCGGGCGATGCCAAGCGCATGAACCGCCGCCAGTTCGGCGGTGTCCGGTTCGCCGTATCCTTCCCGGTTTAGCGGCCCAGCGAGCGCGCGTTCCAGCAGACCGGCGTCACGGAGGCCGGTGGAGCGCTCGTGTTCCCCGTCGTGGATCGCGGGAATCGGTTACCGCGAGAGTCAGATATTCACTTCGCCAGCTCACGCAGAACCGCCCGGCGGTCCTTCATGACCCGGCCGGCCACCTCCATCTGCTCGGCGATGCCGGGATCGGCAACCGTCAGCCGCACGCCGTCGGGCTGATCCACGGCATAAATGGTATCGCCCTTCGTGACGCCGAGCTTCGCGAGCATTTCCCGCGGCAGGATCACGCCCACGGAATTGCCGATCTGGGTCAGTTTCAAAGCGTGCATTGTCATTAACCTTGCCTGACCGTTGGTGAACGGCCCTGCGCTTTCCAGCATGGCCGGGCGAGGGATGGAGCAGGTCCAACCCACCGACGTCGTTATAACATGCGTTATACCAGCGGCCCCATGGGCCGACTGGTATGCGCGCGGGGTTGGTGGGGCGGCCGCGCGCCAAATCAATGGGATACCAGCCGCCCTCCGACTGACAAAAGAGGCGAATCTTCGGGCGGCTGGTATTAGACCCACATACTACAGGATGAACCGGCTCAGATCCCCCTTTTGCGCCAGCGGGGCGACTTTGTCGGCCACATAGGCGGCATCGACGACGAACGTCTCCCCGCCGCGGTCGGTGGCGGTAAAGCTGATGTCCTCCAGCAGCCGCTCCAGCACCGTGTGCAGACGCCTGGCACCGATGTTCTCGATGCGGTCGTTGATGTCGGCGGCGAGTTCGGCCAGCGCATCCACCGCGTCGTCGCGGAAGTCCAGCGTCACGCTCTCGGTGCCCAGCAGCGCCGCATATTGCTTCAGCAGCGAGTGTTCAGGTTCCGTCAGGATGCGGCGCAGGTCCTCGCGGGTCAGCGGCGACAGTTCCACGCGGATCGGCAGGCGGCCTTGCAGTTCCGGCAGCAGGTCGGACGGCTTGGCCAGATGGAAAGCGCCGGACGCGATGAACAGGATGTGGTC
>DNXO01000096.1:23887-24455 GCA_003506895.1 Acetobacteraceae bacterium
GGCAGCAGGTCGCGCTGCACCCCTTCGCGGCTGACATCGCCGCCGCGGAACCCGCCTTCGCTGGTGCGGGCGCAGATCTTGTCGATCTCATCCAGGAACACGATGCCGTTGTTCTCGGCGTGAGAAACGGCTTCCTTGGTCAGTTGGTCGTTGTCCAGCAGATTGTCGGCTTCCTCGGCCTCCAGGATGCGGCGCGCGGCTTCCACGGTCATGCGGCGCTTGACCGGCGGGCGGTTGCCCATGATGCCTTTCATCATCTCGCTCAGGTTGATCACCTGACCGGGCGGCATGCCGGGCATGTCGAGCTGGCCGATCGGAGAACTGCCGGGGTCGGAAACGGCAACCTCGATCTCTTTCTGCTCAAACTCGCCGTTACGCAGCATGCGCCGGAACTTGGAGCGGGTGTCGGCGGCGGCCTCGTCACCAACCAGCGCGGTGATCAGGCGTTCCTCGGCGGCGGCTTCGGCCTTGGCCTGGACGTTCTTGCGGCTGCTTTCGCGCAGCATGTTCAAGCTGGCGTCCACCAGATCGCGGACGATGCTTTCCACGTCGCGGCCGACATAGCCGA
>DNXO01000096.1:24796-27354 GCA_003506895.1 Acetobacteraceae bacterium
TCGGTCTTGCCGCAACCGGTCGGGCCGATCATCAGGATGTTCTTGGGCACGACCTCCTCGCGCATGCCTTCGGGCAGTTGCTGGCGGCGCCACCGGTTGCGCAGCGCGATGGCCACCGCGCGCTTGGCGTCGCCCTGCCCCACGATGAAGCGGTCGAGTTCCGAGACGATCTCTCTCGGCGAGTATGTGGGGACATCCATTAGATCGACTCGATGATGGTGTTGCCGTTGGTATAGACACAGATGTCGGCCGCGATCCTCATGGCACGCCGAGCGATGTCCTCGGCGGTGAGGTCGGGGACGGACATAAGGGCGCGGGCGGCGGCCAGGGCGTAGTTGCCGCCGGAGCCGATGCCGATAACGCCGTCCTCCGGTTCCAGCACGTCGCCGTTGCCGGTCAGGGTGAAGCTGCGGTCCTTGTCGGCGACGGCCATCAGCGCTTCCAGCCGGCGCAGGTAGCGATCGGTGCGCCAGTCCTTTGCCAGTTCGACGCACGCGCGTTCAAGCTGGTTCGGGTAGCGTTCCAGTTTGCTTTCCAGCCGCTCCAGCAGCGTGAAAGCGTCGGCCGTGGCCCCAGCGAAACCGGCGATCACAGTGCCGCCAGCGCCAATCCGCCGCACTTTCCGCGCGTTTCCCTTGACGATCGTCTGACCCATGGAAACCTGACCGTCGCCGGCCATCGTGACTTTGCCATCCCGCCTTACGCACAGAATGGTGGTGCCGTGCCACCCGATCGGGTCGGCAGAGGCGTTGGTGAGGTTCTGCATAACGCGGCTAAATGGCGATGCCGCGCCGTTTGGGCAAGAGCATCCGTTCGAGACGCCCGGAATGACCAGGTTGCGGTCGTCAGGCAAGCATCAACGAAGAGTTACCCGGAGACTCGGCGGCCCCCTCGCATAGTCCATCATCCACGTTCAACGGTGTTTCCCGTCTGATGCATTTGAACCAGTTGCAAGGAACGGAATTGACCGCTTCTCCAGCCACGGCGTTGCCGGTGCCCCCCGCTTCGCTACACACCGCCGGAGCCTCGCAGGGGCGCGACCAGCAAGCACCACGCCGGCGGATCCTCTTCACAAAACTTGGATCGTTTTCTTATTTTAACGATAAGTTACATGAGCAACTATCCGTCCATTTCCCCGATCATGATATCGAAGTATTCGACGTTAAGGAGTATGTGAAGCAACGCTACGGTGTGGCCGCCCTAAATTTGCTGATTGAGATGATGACCTATGGGCCGTCGGTCTTGACGGACCGCGCGCAACTGCATGCGTTTTTCTTTAAGACGCCATTTATATTCCGCCTGCTTTCCGCCGCCATCACCCGCATCTTCGCACCACGGGCGCGCGAATTCGATTTCTCTATCCAGACACAGGGGATTTTCAGCGGGCGTATCCCCGGGCGCCCTCATCTGATCTACACCGACTACACCTTCATGGACAATCTGATCGAGCCGGAGCCCGACCGCCGGCTGTTCCGGTCCAAAACCTATCTACGATGCGAATCCGCACTCTTCCGTCAGGCTGACGGCATCGCGACGACCGGCAGCTTCGTGGAGCGGACCCTGGTTGAGCATTACGGATGCGATCAGTCGCGGGTGCGGACCGTTCATATCGGCGCGAACGTCGATATCGTCCCTTCCAAAACGACCGTGGGGCGCTACGCCACCAACCACATCCTGTTCGTCGGCGTGGAGTGGAAGCGTAAGGGCGGCCCCGCGTTGGTTGAGGCCTTCATCGAGGTCGCGCGCAAATTTCCGGATGCCCGCCTGACGATCGTGGGCTGCTCACCGGACGTCTCGCATCCCCAGATCGCCGTGGTCGGCCAGGTGCCCCGCGACCTTGTGGCGCCGTATTTCGAGGCGGCCTCGGTCTTCTGCCTGCCCAGCATCATCGAACCGCTGGGGATCGCTGTGATCGAGGCTTCGCTGTTCCGCTTGCCGGTGATTGCCACACAAATCCGCGGCTTCCTGGAAACGGTGACCGATGGCGAGACCGGCATTCTGATACCACCCAACGACACGGCAGCGCTGGCGGCGGCGATGCGCCATCTCTTCCTGAACCCGTCGCTCGGCCAGCAGATGGGCTTGGCCGGCTTCGAGCGTAACCGCACCCGGTTCGACTGGAACCAGGTCGGCAAGCAGTTGCATGAGATGGCCTGTGGCGTCGTTCCGGGGCTCACGGCCGCCGCCGGAGCGCCGCCCCTTCCCTCTGTCCGGTTCACGCCTTAAGGAACGGCAACCGGACAGAGGATTGACGATGGCCCGAACGCTGAAGGTCGCGGTCCAGATGGACCCGATGGAGACTATCAACATCGACGGCGATTCCACTTTCGCGCTGATGCTGGAAGCCCAGGCGCGCGGCCATACGCTGTGGCACTACGAAGTGCGGCACATGGCGCTGAAAGAAGGCCGCTCTCGTCCTGGTGCCGGTAAACGCGAGGAACGGCTGTTCGCCCGCGGGCATTCGGTGAAGGTCGCCCGTCGTCACGGCGGGCACTTCGAATTCGGGCCGATGGAAACCGTGGACCTGGGCACCATGGACGTGGTGCTGATGCGCCAGG
>DNXO01000096.1:27613-34066 GCA_003506895.1 Acetobacteraceae bacterium
GCCAGGACCCGCCGTTCGACATGGCTTACATCACCGCGACCCACATGCTGGAGCACATCCAGCCCGGCACACTGATCGTGAACGACCCGGCGGCGGTGCGAAACGCGCCCGAGAAGATCCTGGTGACGCATTTCCCGGACCTGATGCCGCCCACCCTGATTACGTGGGACGTGAACGCGATCCGATCCTTCCGCGCGGAATACAGGGACATCATCGTCAAACCGCTGTTCGGCAACGGCGGCGCGGGCGTGTTCCGGATCAAGCCGGACGATGAGAACCTCGCCTCGCTGCTGGAAATGCACTTCGCCCGGTCGCGCGAGCCGTTGATGATCCAGCGGTATGAAGCCGCGGTGCGCCAAGGCGACAAGCGGATCATCCTGGTCGATGGTGAGCCGGCCGGCGCGATCAACCGTGTGCCCGCGGCCGGCGAAGCGCGATCCAATATGCATGTCGGCGGGCGGCCGGAAAAATCCCCGCTGACCAAACGCGATCTGGAGATTTGCGCGGCGATCGGGCCGACGTTGCGCGATCAGGGTATGATCTTCGTGGGGATTGACGTGATCGGCGACTACCTGACGGAGATCAACGTGACCTCCCCGACCGGACTGCAAGAGATCGCTCGGTTTGACGGCGTGCATATCGAGAAGACGATCTGGGACCGCATCGAGGAGAAGGTGGCGGCGCGCGCCGCATAGGTGCTTGAGTGGGGGAAATGCCGTGCCGTTCTATGAAAAAGGCGACGTCCGGATACACTACCAGGAAGCCGGCTCCGGCATTCCATTGTTGCTTATCCCCGGCGGCGGGTTGAACGCGACTGCCGCGTTCTTCACCAGCGGTTCCCCGTTCAATGCGTTCGCGGATTTCAGCGACGAATATCGCTGCATCACGATGGATCTTCGCAATGCCAATGGCGGCCAGTCCTCCGGCCCCGTTGAGATCGACCGGCCGTGGGATTCGTATGCCGATGACCAGTTGGGGCTGATGGACCACCTGGGCATCGACCGGTTCATGGTGATGGGATTCTGCATCGGCGGGCCGTTCATCTGGAACCTGTTGCGGCGCGCGCCCGACCGGATCGTCGCGGCGGTGCTGGCGCAACCGAGCGGGTCCCGGCCGGAGATGCGCGATCTGTTCTACGACAACAACATGGCTGGGTGGGGACCGGCGCTGTGCGCTCGGCGGCCGGATGTGACGATGCCGATGATCGAGGCGTTCCTGAGCCGGATGTACCAGTCCAATCCCGATTTCGTGTTCACGGTGACGCGGGATTTCGTGCGGGGGTGTCAGACGCCAATCCTGGTGCTGCCGGATGATGTCGCCGCCCATCCCTATACCGTGGCGATGGAGTCCGCGCGGTTGGCGCCGAACGCGCAGGTGAGCCTGTATCCGTGGAAAGAGCCGAAGGATCTGATTCCGCTGGCCGTGCGGCATGCGCGGACATTCTTGAAGGCGAATCGACCCGCGCAATAGCTCACCTTCACCGCTTAACTGTCACTTTTACCTCGGGTCGCCAGCGCCGCATTGATACGCGGCGCTTCCGTCACTATCATTAAGTGATATTTTGGATGACCTCCATGCCAAGCAGCTACACACTCGGTTCGCATTTTGAGGCCTTTGTTCAGGCCCAACTGGCCAGCGGCCGCTACAACAATGCCAGCGAGGTGCTTCGTGACGCGCTTCGACTGATGGAGGAGCGGGAGCGACGGCTGGCGGCATTGGATGCCGTGATCGCACATGGTCTATCCGATATCGAAGCCGGCCGCGTATCTCCGGCTGAAGATGCCTTCGACTCGCTGGATAGGAAATACGCTCAAATGGCGGCCGAACGCGGCCGGTCGTGAAGGTTGTTCTTTCGGACGCGGCAAGGCTCGGTCTTGAACGGATCGGCGACTATATCGCGCGCGACAATCCCTCCAGGGCCGGTTCTTTCGTTGCGGAATTGAGGACTGCCTGCCTCACGCTTGGTGAAATGCCACAAGCCTTTCCTCTTGTCCCGCGCTATGAGCGCCTTGGTATTCGCCGCCGCCCACACGGGAATTATTTGATCTTCTACCGTGTCGATCAGGATCGCGTATCGATCGTGCAAATTCTCCATGGTGCGCGGGACTACGAGGCTTTACTCTTTCCTGACCTCTGAAATATTCTTTGATCGGAATGGTGATTGGATGCGGAAAAGCGTCGCATCCCGTGGTACGGACGCCTCTTGGATATGCCGCTGCTGATTGGCCTTCCCGCCCCAACATGCCACGCTCCGTTCAAACCCCAACGGAGGCACCCATGCGAATCGTCGCCCTGGAAGAACACTTCACCGTCCCCGGCATCGTCGCCGGTATCCCGCGCGACGCGATCGCCCGCCGCGGCTTCCCTACCGATCCCGACTTCCGCTGGGCGCAGACCATCAAACGCACCGAACTCGCCGACCTCGGCCCCAACCGTCTGGCGGACATGGACGCCAGCGGGATCACCGTCCAGGTTCTCTCCGTCGCCGGGCCGGGCGCAGACCTCGTGCCCGGACAGGCCGGAATCGACCTCGCCCGAGCCTACAACGACGCGCTGGCAGAGGCCTGCGCCCGCCACCCCACCCGGTATCGCGGCTTCGCCCACCTGCCGATGCTCGCCCCACAGGCCGCCGCCGACGAACTGGAACGCGCGGTCAAGGACCTCGGCTTCCACGGCGTTCTGGTGAACGGCGCCACCGACGGCCGCTTCCTCGACGACAAGATGTTTGAGCCGGTCCTCGCCCGAGCGGAACAACTCGACGTGCCGATCTACTTGCATCCCGGCATCCCCACGCAGGCGGTGCGGCAAGACTACTTCGACGGACTACCCGGCAATTTCAGCTTCACCCTGGCACTGTCCGCCTGGGGCTGGCACGCCGACACCGCGATCCACACGCTGCGTCTGGCACTCAGCGGCGCGCTGGACCGCCATCCCGGCCTGAAGATCGTCATCGGCCACCTGGGCGAGGCGCTGCCGTTCATGCTCGACCGCATTGACGAAACCACTTCCGCCCAAGCCAAGTCGTTACTCAGCCGCTCGGTTCGCCAAACGATCACCGATCAGGTGTGGCTGACCACAAGCGGGTTTTTCACCATGGTCCCGTTCATGGCGGCGCTGATGACGTTCGGCGTGGACCGCCTCATGTTCTCCGTCGATTACCCGTTCGCATCGAACGCCCGCGCACGAGCCTTCCTGGATACGCTGCCGGTGTCGCCGGCGGATCGGGCGAAGATCGCGCACGGCAACGCCGACAGCCTGTTGCGCCTCCCGGTTTAAGCGAACGACTCGGTCATCGCCGAATAGACCAGCGTCCGCAGATCGCGGCGCAGCGTCAGCCTGGCCTCGCTGCCGATGACCTGGGTCATGAACACCACGGCAAGATCCTCCGCCGGATCGATCCAGAACGCGGTGGAGGCCGCGCCGCCCCAGAAATACTCACCCAACGTGCCCGGCAGGCGCGTCCTGGCGACGTCGATGTTCACGCCGCAGCCAATGGAAAAGCCGATGCCCGAATAGCCCGCCTCGCTGAACATGCCCGGCGGCGCCATCTGTCCCAATTCCTTGTTGTCCGGCAGATGGTTCAGGCTGAACAGTGCGACGGTCTTGGGGCTGAGGATCTGCACGCCGTCCAGCGTTCCCCCCGCCAGCATCATCCGGCAGAACCGCATATAGTCGTGCGCCGTTGAAACCAATCCGCCGCCGCCGGATTCCAACCCTGGGGGCGCCGCAAAGAAGCTCTTGCCCGCATCGTCCTGAACCTTGATGCCCCCGGCGCCGTCCGGCATGTAACAGGAAGAGAGCCGCTCCAATTTCTCCGGCGGGCACCAGAACGACGTGTCGGTCATGCCCAACGGCTCAAACAGCCGGGTGCGCAGGAATTCGCCGAACGTCATGCCGCTGAGCTTCTGCACAAGGTAGCCCATAACATCGATTGAAACGGAGTAGTTCCATTTCGTTCCGGGCGAGAACTCCAGCGGCAAGCCCGACAATTGGTCGATCATCGCGTCCAACCCGCCCTCGGTATTGAACTCCGCCACACGCCCCTTGCGGTAGGCAAGATCGACGCTGGTGCGGTTCATGAACCCGTAGGTCAGACCCGACGTGTGAGTGACCAGATCCAACACCTTCATCGGCCGCTCAACCGGTGTCGTTATGAAACTCGGCGCCGCGGTGGGAATCAGGCTCGGCAGGCCGGTGGCATAGACACCCAGGTTCCTGAAGGAGGGGATATGGGTTGCCACATCGTCGTCCAGGCCGATCAGCCCTTCCTCGGCCAGCATCATCAGCGCCACCGCGGTGATCGGCTTGCTCATGGAGTAGATGCGGAAGATCGCGTCCTCACGCATCGTCTTGCCACGCTCCAGGTCCATATGGCCCGACATGCCGGTGTGGGCGAGCTGACCGCGGCGATAGACCATGGTCATCAGCCCCGGCAGTTTGCCGGTGTCCACGTAGCGACGCTGCATCACCTCATCCAGGCGTGCGAGACGGGGTGCTGACAGGCCGACGGATTCTGGTTTCATGGTTTATCCTATCTCGTTGAAATCATTTCTCAGTGGAAGACACGTCCCGAATCGATAACGATCGTCTGGCCGGTCATCGTCTCCGTCCGGCACATCGTTACCACCATGTCGGCGCAGTCCTCCTTGTCGGCGGGCTTCTTCAGCAACGACCCGGACGCGGACCGCTCGATCATCTCCGGCCGCAGATTGGCTGTCGCGCGCGTGCCCTCGATCAACCCGGGCGCCACGCAGTTCACCAGGGTTTCGGGCGCCAGCGCCACCGCCATGCACCGTGTCAGGTGAATAAGTCCCGCCTTCGACACCGCGTAAGCGATGGAGGAGCCCACCGGATGCAGACCCGCCACGGACGCGATATTCACGATCCGCCCCCGCCCCTGCGCCTTCATGACCGGCGCCACGGCCTTCGTCAGGCGCATCGGCCCGGTCAGATTGACGGCGATGATCTTGTCCCACTCGTCGATCGTGAGATTATCAAGATCGGCAAACGGGATCGCCTTGTTGTAGGCGGCATCGTTGATCAGGATATCGATACGGCCGAAGCGCTTCGTTACATCGCCGACCAGTTGCTCCACGGCCGCGCCATCCGTGATGTCGCAGGCGAACGCTGCGGCGTTGATCTGGTAGTTCGATTTCAGTTCACTGGCGACGCCCTCCGCCTGGTCGCGGCTCTGTGCATACATCACGGCGATATTGACGCCCTCTTTGGCTAGCGCGTGGCAGATGCGCTGCCCCAGCCCGCCGTTGCCCCCGGTTACCAGTGCCACCGCGCCTTTGAGTTCCATGAACAGTCTCCCCGACCTAGGGAGACTGCTACCGAACCCGGCAACGGGCAACCCAACGGTGTTCCACCCAACGCGTTTAGGATACTCTTCCCCGACACGAAAAAGAGCCGGGGGAAAAAGTCCAATGCAGATCGTCGACGCCCAAATTCACACCTGGGGAACAGGTCTGCCCAGCAACCTGTCGCACATTCAGGTCACCCACTTCACCCCAGCCGAGGCCATCGCCCTGATGGACGAAGGCGGTGTCGATGCCGCCGTCATTCATCCGCCGGGCTGGGACCCCAACTCAACCGAAATGGCCTTCCAGGCGGTCAGGGACTACCCGAACCGGTTCGCGATCATGGGGTCCTTGCCGCTCGATCAGCCAGAGTCGCGCGACCAAATCGCGAACTGGCGCGCCCAACCCGGCATGCTCGGACTCCGCTACACCTTCCTGCACGAGCCCGCTCGGCAAAAACTGGCGGATGGTGAGTACGACTGGCTTTTTGCCGCCGCCGAGAAAGCCGGCATCCCCATCGCCACGCTGGCAACCGACTCACTCGCGGTGCTCGGCCGGCTCGCCCAGCGCCATCCCGGGCTGCGGTTGACAATCGATCACCTGGGCGGACGCGGCGGCCTGACCACGCTGAAAGACGCGGAAGCCATGACCCATATCCCGGAACTTCTGAAGCTGGCGAAACTGCCGAATGTGGCGGTCAAGGCGACCGGCGCACCCGGCTATTCAGGTGAGGCGTACCCTTTCCCGAAAATGCACACGTATCTGCGGCAGATTTACGACGCCTTCGGCCCCGGCCGCATGTTCTGGGGTACGGACATCACCAAGATGCCCTGCTCCTGGCGCCAATGCGTAACGATGTTCACCGACGAACTTCCGTGGCTCAATCAGCAGGACAAGGCACTGATCATGGGTGACGCGCTCTGTGCTTGGTGGGGCTGGAACCGGGCCGGCTGACCGCGCACGCGGAAAACGCCGCGGGGACAGTCCCATAGCTATCCGATAGGGCATGGGCGCGATCGAAGTAATCAAGTGGACACGAAGTCACACGAAGTGCGCACGAAGTTTCACGAAGAAGACAGTCCGGGTGGCAGGTCCGGGACCTTTCTGTGGGAATCAAAGAGCCTATCATGAATCTTGTGTGAGGAGTCAT
>DNXO01000107.1:0-712 GCA_003506895.1 Acetobacteraceae bacterium
GCCGCTGGCCACCCGGAGCAGACTGGGGCTGGTCTATTTGGCCAGCCTGTTGTTCTGTGCGTTCTTCGCCTGGAAATCCTGGACACTGACGCATGAGGCATGGGTTGACGGCCACGTCTCGAATTCGATGTGGTCGCCGCCACTGGCGATCCCTTACGCCTTGATGGCGTCGGGCATGACGCTGTTGTGCGTGCAGATCCTGTTACAGATCATCACTCCGATCTCCGGGGCGGCGCGGCGATGACCGTATTCGGTATTGGCATCAGTTACGGGGTCGCGACGCTGTTTGCGATGTTTTCAGGCATGCCGATCGCATTCGCGCTCGGCGCGGTCGCAGTCGTATTCATGGGCATCTACATGCCCGCGGCCTCGCTCGATACCGTGACCCAGAACGTTTATGAGGAAATGGCCTCGATCACGCTTCTGTCCATCCCGCTTTTCATCCTGAAGGGCGCCGCAATCGGCAAGTCCCGCGCGGGCCAGGACCTGTATTCGGCACTGCACGCCTGGCTGCATCGCGTGCCCGGCGGACTCGGCGTCGCCAACGTGTTTGCCTGCGCCTTGTTCGCGGCAATGGCCGGATCCTCGCCGGCCACCTGCTCGGCGATCGGCTCGGCGGGCATCCCCGAGATGCGAAAGCGCGGCTATTCCGGCGGCTTTGCTGCGGGCATCATCGCCGCCGGCGGGACGCTCGGGATTCTGCTGCCGCCTT
>DNXO01000107.1:1046-2824 GCA_003506895.1 Acetobacteraceae bacterium
CGGCTGTTCCTGGCCGGTATCGGTCCCGGCCTGCTGCTGGTCACGCTGTTCGGCACCTATGCGGTATTCCGCTTTCGCAAGGAGTATGCCGCCGCGAGCGCGCTTTACGCGCAGACCGGCACGACCTCGGCAATCCTGACCCGCGACGAATTCACGATGGGCGAGCGCTTCAACGTGCTGCCGAGGGTGCTGCCGTTCGTGCTGCTGCTGACTGGCGTGATGATCGCGCTCTACGGCGGTTATGCAACCCCGTCGGAAACTGCGGGACTCGGCGGCCTGCTCGCGCTGGTGCTGATCGCCCTGATCTACAGCGTCTGGCGGCCTTCCGATCTCGCGCCGATCCTGAAATCGACGATCCGCGAATCCACCATGCTGATGATGATCATCGGCATGTCGCTCTTGTATTCCTACGTCATGAGCTATCTGCACATTTCCCAATCGGCCGCGGAATCGATTGTCGCCATGCACCTGCCGCGATGGGAATTGCTGGCGGCCATTCTCGTGATGGTGGTGATCCTCGGCTTCTTCCTGCCGCCGGTTTCGATCATCCTGATGACTGCGCCGATCATCCTGCCGCCGCTGCGCGCGGCAAACTTCGACATCATCTGGTTCGGCATCGTCATGACCATCGTGATGGAGATGGGACTCATTCATCCGCCGGTGGGCCTGAACATTTTCGTCATTCGCAATGTTGCCCCCGATATTCCCCTGCGCGACGTCATCTGGGGCACGCTGCCATTCGTGCTTTTGATGATGCTGGCGGTGCTTGTGTTGTGTTTCGTGCCGGGGATCTCGACCTATCTGCCGGACCTGGTGATGGGACCGGATGGCGGACGGTAACGGAAGTGGCATGTAGGGAACTTCTGTTCGCTACGCGCGATTTGCCACTCGCATCTTGGCATTGAGCGCTGCCGCAACCCGGCTCACGGGCGACCGGCCGATCAGCCTGCTGATCTCGTTGGTGGCCGCCACCAGCTTTGGCATGTCGACGCCGGTTGCGATGCCCATGCCTTCCAGCATGTAGACCACGTCCTCGGTCGCGACGTTGCCAGTCGCGCCCGGCGCGTAGGGGCAGCCGCCGAGGCCACCAGCCGCTGAATCGATCACGCGGGCCCCCTCCTCCATCCCCGCATAGAGATTGGCGAGCGCCTGGCCATAGGTATCGTGGAAATGCATCGCGAGATGGGCCATCGGCACGCTGCCGGCCACGGCGCGCAGCAGATGCCGCGCCTTCCACGGCGTGCCAACGCCGATGGTATCACCGAGCGAGACCTCATAGCAGCCAAGGTCCCACAACACCCGCGCGACATCGACCACGGCCTGCGGCTTCACCTCGCCGTCATAGGGGCAGCCGAGCACGCAGGAGATGTAGCCGCGCACCTTGATGCCGTCGGCCCTCGCTCGGGCCACCACCGGCTTGAACCGCTCGATGGATTCGGCGACGGAGCAATTGATGTTGGCGCGCGAAAAGCCCTCGGAAGCCGAGGCAAATACCGCGATCACCCTTGCCCCGGCCGCGCGGGCGGCGTCATAGCCCTTTTCGTTTGGCACCAGAACATGGAATTCGCTGTCGGGGTGACGGCCGACGCCCCGCAGCACCTGATCCGAGCCGACCATTTGCGGGATAGCCTTCGGGGACACAAATGCCCCGACCTCCACCGTATGCAGCCCGGCAGCGACCAGCGCCTCGATGAACGCAATGCGCGCCGCAACGCTCACCGGCGTCTTCTCGTTCTGAAGGCCGTCACGCGGACCGACTTCAACGATGCGCACCCGGT
>DNXO01000139.1 GCA_003506895.1 Acetobacteraceae bacterium
CCCCTTGACGACCAGCGCCCGCAGCGAATGTCGCCACAACCGTCTGCCTGATTGCCCCCGAAATCGGAATTAGGTGGGACAGCGTGTTAACCTCCGTTGCGACAGCCATTTCTGCATAGCTAGTAATATGGCTTCCCGGTACATCGGCTGGGACACCGCAAAGAAAGTGAGCGATGATCATGCTACGGCCAGACCCGGAAATGGGTGGGACTGTCACGTCGGGCTACACGGGGTTCCGCCTCCGCGTTCCGGATGGACATGGGGACTATCACCAACCAAGCAATCCCCCCGGGGCCCAAACCAAATGATGAAGCAGTTGCTGCGAATCGCCCTTTGCGCCGTGATTGCGAACGGCACGGCACCGGCAGGCCTTTACATCCGTCACGCCAGCGCACAAGCCTCCGGGACGGAGGCCCCTGGGGCACAGGCTTACAATTCCGAGCAGATCGACGCGCTTCTGGCACCCATCGCCCTTTATCCCGATGCCCTGCTGGCGTCGGTTCTTATGGCCTCGACCTTCCCCTTGCAGGTGGTCAGCGCTGGGCGGTGGATTGAAGACCCGGCCCACAAATCGCTAAGCGGCGAAGAGCTCTCGAAGGCGATCGAGCCACAAACATGGGACCCGAGCGTGAAGTCGCTGGTGCCATTCCCATCGGTTCTGGCGCTGTTGAACAGCAACCTCGACTGGACGCAGCAGCTTGGCTACGCGTTTGCGGATCAGCAGGCGGCGGTGATGAATTCGGTGCAGCGGTTGCGAGTCCAGGCGCAAGCGGCCGGCAATTTGAAAACCACCGAGCAGCAGACCGTTCGCGTTGAAAAAGAAACCATCATTATCGAGCCCGCGCAGCCAACCGTGGTTTATGTCCCGAGCTACAATCCGACGGCCGTCTATGGTAACTGGCCATATCCAACCTACCCGCCTGTCTATTTGCCGCCGCCGCCTGGCTATGTGTTCGGTTCGGCGCTTGTAGGCGGGATGGCATTCGCTGCCGGTGCAGCGGTCGTGGGCTCCCTTTGGGGCTGGGCAACGCCCAGTTGGGGCGGGGGCAACGTCAATGTGAACGTCAATCGCTATAACAACATCAACGGTAATCGCGCAAAGATCAATTCCAACGTCTGGCAGCCGAATCGGCCCGGCGGTCGCCCCGCGGGCTTGGCGCGCCCGCCGGGCGGACCGGTGGGGGCGCCTGCGCGAGCGGGCGGCTTGCCTGCCAATGCCGTCGGTCGCTCAAACGTGAATGTGCCAGCGACTGCTGTGAACCGGCCGGCCAGGCCCGGTGCGGCGCAGGGCACGACCGCTAACCGTCCTGGCGGTGCTAGTGTTGGTCAGGCTAGCACCAATCGTCGCGGCGGAAATGCGCCCGCGTCGCTGGGGGCGGGTGCACGTCAGCCCCAACAACAACGTTCGGCCACGCCGCGGCAACCATCGGCGTTCACGGGTATGGATAATGGCAGGCAAGCCGCCCAAAACGGCGCGCGCGGTAATCAGAGCCGTGCCGCCAGCCAGGTGAATCGACAAGGCAGGTCCAACGCCGGTCGTGCAGCTGGGGGCGGGGCTAGAAGCGGGGGCGGGCCTCGTAGGGGCCGATGAGGATCGAACGATGACCGGGCTTATTCAACGGATGGCCGCGCGAGCGTCTCTTGGCGCGATGGTTGTGCTGCTAGTGGTGATGGGTGTGTGCGCTGCGGAGCTAGCGCAAAAGTCCTATCCCTCACCGGATGACGCTGCGGCGGCGTTGGTGGCGGCATCACGGTCGCATGACATGGCGGCGTTGCGCGCGATACTCGGCCCCGGTAGCGAGGCCCTGATCAATTCGGGAGACCGCTATGCCGACGAGGCGGCATTGCGCCGCTTCGTAGACGCCTACGACGCTCATCATGCGCTCGTGGCCCAGGGAATGGAGCGAATGGTGCTTGAAGTCGGAACCGATGATTGGCCGTTGCCGATCCCGATCGTCCATCACGAAGCTGGATGGTCGTTCGATTCGCATGAGGGGGCTCAGGAAATCGTCGATCGCCGCATTGGCCGCAATGAGATTGCTGCCATCCGCGTATCGCTCGCCTATGTCGACGCGCAAAAGGACTATTTCGATCGCCAGAAGCAGCAAACCGGCACCGGTGAATATGCGCGGCGGATCGTAAGCACGAAAGGCAAGCATGACGGCCTCTACTGGCCCGCCGTTGACGGCCAGGAGGACAGCCCCCTCGAGCCACTGGTGGCGCAGGCAAAGGAGGAGGGCTATCCCGGCGCGACAAAGCAGCAAAAGCAAGTGCCTTATCAAGGCTACTTCTTTCGCATCCTGTTTTCGCAGGGCGCCGAGGCGCCGGAGGGTGCGAAGAATTATGTGCAGAAGGATCGGATGACGGGCGGCTTCGCGTTGATCGCGTGGCCCGCCAATTACGCCTCGTCTGGGATCATGACTTTTATTGTGAACCAGGATGGCATTGTCTTCCAAAAGGACCTCGGGACGGAAACCTCGCGGCTTGCCGCAAACATCAAACAGTTTAATTCGGACCCGAGTTGGGCCCGGATCACCGTGACCGACCAATAGATCGCGGCGCGATAGTCAGCAGGATTAAGACTATCCGGTGGATTGTTTGTCATATGGCATAGACAATCCTTATCCTTTCCGCCCAATTCTATTGGGTCATCAAACATTGAGGCGGCTATGCGTAAATACGCAACCATTCTTCTGTTGTTTACAGTCTTGAGCGGATGCGTCAGCGAGCACGGTCAAACATTCAGCGTCTTCTTCCAGCCTTACTCCGCGGATCTTGATCCACGGGCGCAGGTAACAGTTCACGCCGCCGCTGCGTTTGCAAAGGCACATCCGCTCATGCCGCTGTCGATCCCCGGATACTCCAGGCGACCTTACCCTGGGAACCTCCCGGACTTGCGGCAGCAACGTGTTGCCGTGGTTCTGCGCACTCTGACTAAGGAGGGCGTGGACCGGTGGCGCATCGGCGTCCTGGGGGAGGGCCTCCTCTACCCGGACGGCGTGCCGGGACTGGAGATGGAACGGGTCGATATCAACATCGGGCTGTAGGCCAACGGTGCGGGCCGTTTTCCGGCCACCTGGACCAGACTTCAGTTCGCCGCGATCAGTCTCCGGGAACGCGGCCGGTCTCCGTCTAGTGGATAAAATCGGACGGATATCCCAGCCAGATTTTACCACCAGTCTTTGATTTGGTCGGCCGACTCAACCGACCGCAAGGATGCTTCTGTCGGGATCGGACCACTAGGGTCAGGACCCATTAATTTCT
>DNXO01000108.1:0-6208 GCA_003506895.1 Acetobacteraceae bacterium
GGGGGGTGTGGGGGGGGGTGGCGGGTGGGGCGGGGTGGAGGGTGTGGGGGGGGGGTGTGGGGGGGGTGTGGCGCGGGTGGGGTGGGGGGGGGGGGGGGGGGGGTGGGGGGGGGGGGCGGGGGCGTTGGGGGTGGCGTCAGGGTTGGTCATAGCGCACCCTTGGGTCCAGCAGGGCGTAACAAACATCGACCGCGATGTTCACCAGCACCAGCAGCGCCGTCGTGATCAGCAGCCCCCCCTGCACCATCGGGTAATCGCGGTTCAGGACCGCCTGGGTCAGCAACTGGCCGATGCCGGGAATGGAAAACAGCGTCTCGATGACCACGGAACCGGAGATCAGCAGACTGACGATGATCCCGACAACCGTGGTGATGGGGATCAATGCGTTCGCCAGCGCATGTTTCAGCACCACCCGGCGCTCGGTCAGGCCTTTTGCCCGAGCGGTGCGGATGTAGTCCTGCCGTAGCACCTCCAGCATCGTGGAGCGGGTGATCCGGGCGAGCAGGCCGGCCAGCAGCAGGGCGAGGGAAATCGCCGGCATGGTGGACGTCGCCAGCCAGCCAGCCGGGTCGGCTGTGAACGCGACATAGCCGCCGGTGGGAAGCCAACGCAGATCGACTGCGAAAAGGATGATCATCAGCAGGCCCAGATAGAAACTGGGCAGGGAAATCCCCAGCATCGCCAGGACCATCGCGAGTTGGTCGATCCAGGTGTTCTGCCGCAGGGCGGCGATGATACCGCTGCCCAAACCCAGCAGCAGCGTCAATACAAGTGCATAGGCAGACAGCGCCAGCGTCACAGGCAGGCGCTGCATCGTCGCCTGCACGACGGGCTGCCCCAGCAGCAGGGACCGGCCGAGATCGCCGCGCAGCAGATTGAAGTACCAGTCGGCGAGTTGCGTCAGCAGCGGCTGATCGAGCCCGAGATCACGCCGGATGTTGGCGATCTGCTCGGGCGTGGCAGAGATGCCGGCGATGGCGATCGCGGGGTCGCCCGGGATCAGGTGGATCATGCCGAATGTGATCAGGCTGACGATCGCCAGGATCGGCAACGCACCCAGCAGCCTGCGAACCAGGACGCCGCCCATCAGGCGATGATCAATGGTCGAACCAGACGTTGGCCATGCGCGGTATGCGGAACGGCACGAACCCGTTCACGTTGGATCGCACCGCCTGCACCTTGGTAAACGACCCGAACGGAACGGCATAGACACGCTCCAGAATCAGCCGCTGCATGGTGGCGAAGGCGTTCTGCCGTCCCTCAACCGTGGGCAGCGTATTCATGTCGTTCCAGGCGGCCAGCACGTCGGGATCGTCCTTGCCATCCTTTGGCTTATACGTCGCATTCGGTTGCACCAGAAACTGCATGGTCGCCAACGCACCCAGCGCCGGCTGCGTGCCCCAGCCGGTGAAATGGAAATTCCACCCCTCGGTGCTGTTCAGCGACATCTGGACGGAGGTCGGCCAGTCCACAACCTTCATCTGCGCGTTGATCCCAACCGCCTGTAGCTGCTGCTGCATCACCAGCGCCGAGTTGTACATCGGCGGGTAGTCCTTGTTGGTCAGCAGCACCACCGGCTCCCCCTGGTAACCGGCCTCGGCGAGGTATTTCTTCGCCAGATCAGGGTTGTGCTGGTTGTAGGTCTCCTTGCCCGCGTCCGTGTAGTCGGGCTGGTTGGGATACTGGAAACCGACGTTCAACTGGTAATTGCCGTCGGATGCGGCATCCATGACCTCGTCCATATCCAAGGCCGCCTGGATCGCCTTGCGAACCAGCAGATTGTCGGTCGGCGGGTTGGAGGTGTTCGGATTGGCGATCTGAATCCACCAGTTCTTCAATGGCAGGATGGAGATGTTCTTGTCGTTCTTCAGGTCGGGGACGGCGGTTGCGGGAACGTCCTCCACGCCCTGCAACTCCCCGGTTCGCAGGCCGGCGACACGCGCGCCGGGTTCGGTCACGATCCGGAAGGTCACCGTGTCGAAGCAGGCCTGCTTGTAGCCGCCGAAACCGGTGCGTTCCTGGAAGGTGGTGTTGGGTTTGTAGCCGTCGTAGCGCTTCAGCTTGACCATGCTGCCGGGCACGGATTCGACGAGTTGATAGGGGCCGGTGCCGATCGGCTGGGTCAGTTGCTGGGCGGGAACGTCTCGGTTTTCCGATGGGATGATGACGATCGGTACGCTGAAGGACGACAGCGCCTCGATGAAGGTCGGCTGGATCTTCTTCATGTGGATCACGAATGTCGCCGGGTCCGGCGTGTTCCAGTGATCGACATTGTCCAGCGTGCTGCGCTGGTTGCCGACCTTGGCATAGCGGTCGAATGACGCGGCGACATCGGCCGAGGTCATCGGTTTGCCGTTATGGAAGCGGATGCCCTGCCGCAGCGTGAAGGTATAGGTCAGATGGTCGGGCGCTTCGTCCATCGCCTCGGCCAGTTCCAGGATCGGATGGTTGTTTTCGTCCCGTGTCATCAACGATTCGTAGATGTTCATCGCGATGTTGCGGGTGGAGATCGTTGAGGATGTCATCTGATCGAGCGTGTTGATGTTCGCTTCCTGCCCGAAGACGAAATCGCCGCCGACGTGCGGGCATTTGAACGGTTCAGCCCGAGCGGACACGGTAGAAAGAATGGCGCAGGCGGCCAAGGCAAGAAGTCCGCGTTTCATCCGAAAATCCCCCAGGGGCAGGAGCGCGCCGTCCCAATGCAGGCTAGTGCTGCTTGGGATCCAGCGTGGCCCGCGCGGACCCAGGGCGTCAAGCCCGTCTTTACCTTATGTCGGTAGCACAACGATATGTCCGGTGCGACCGGGCTCTTTGGAGAGGCTGGCGTCGATCTTCCGGAAGCCGAGGACCTTTCACACTGTGGTCCTGCCCGGGTTCGAGACGGAACCCGGGCAGGACCAACCGGCTAAAGACAGACTAACCCGGCAGCTCCAGAACATTTTTCGCCAGGATGTTTCGCTGGATCTCGTTCGACCCAGCGTAGATGCTGGACGGCCGCGATTGCAGGAACAGCCCGGCCGGATTCAGGTCGCGGTTGCCTTCCATCGGCCCCAGGCCCGCACCGTATTCCCCCGCGACGTCCAGCATCGTCTCGGTAATGCGCTGATACAGTTCGGTCTGGTTGATCTTCAGCATCGACACGTCCTGCCCCAGGCTTTCACCGCGACGGACTTTTTCCACGAATGTTTCGTAGAGATCCTTGTGGTCTTCGAGATCGAGCCGCAGGCGGGTGTAGCGGTCCTGGAACTGGTCGTCGTCCCAGGCGCCCATCCGTTCAGCGAGCAGCTTCAGCCGCTTCAGGGCATAGGCGGATTGGCGGGGGGAGCCGGAGCCGATCCGCTCGAATCCCAGCAGGGCCTTGGCCATCGTCCAGCCCTTGTTGATCTGGCCGACCAGGTTGTCCTTGGGAACGCGGACGTTGTCGAAGAAGGTCTCGCAGAACTCGTCGGCCATATCGATGTTGGTGATCGGGCGGACGGTGATGCCGGGCGTGTCCATCGGCACCAGGAGGAAGCTGATGCCGTCCTGCTTCTTGGCCTGTTTGTCGGTGCGGACCAGCAGGAAGATCCAGTTCGCGTCCATGGCCAGCGAGGTCCAGATCTTCTGGCCGTTCACCACCCACTGATCGCCGTCCAGCACCGCTTCGGTGCGCAGGGAGGCGAGGTCGGACCCGGCGTTGGGTTCGCTGTAGCCCTGGCACCAGATGTGCTCGCCGGACAGGATCTTCGGCAGGAAATGCTGCTGCTGGTCCGGGCGACCGAACTTGATCAACAGCGGGCCGATCATCGTCATGCCCATGTCGTTGAGCCGAGCGCAGCCGTGGCGTTCCTTTTCTTCAAGGAAGATCAGTTGCTTGCTGGCGGATATCCCCATGCCGCCGAATTCCGCCGGCCAGTTGGGGCAGAGCCAGCCCTTCTCGGCCAGCTTCATATACCAGGGCTTGTTGTCCTTGAAGTGCAGGCGCTGCGGCGGGTTGCGGATGTCGGCGGGGTAGTTGGATTCGATCCAGGCGCGGACGTGAAGGCGGAAGTCTTCGTCGGTTAGGGAGTCGAGGTGTGGTTCGGCGGTCATTGGCGCTCTCCTGTCCCGGTTGGGTCCCCCGGGGGCATCTTTGTCCGGAATTTCTGCCTGAATACCCGGATGACGGCAACCAAGCTGCCCGGGCTATTTGTCCGCTTCTGGCGCAGAACCGGAAGCCGCATGATACCGTTCGATCAATTCAACGAGCAACGCCGGTCGCACGCGGAAATTCGTGGCTTTTAACCGTGCTACAGCGGTCGGGAGATCGACGAAGCCAAGTCTCGCCGCCATGACGAGAAGCCCGAGCGTCCCGACTGTTTGCAGTCCGCGGGCGGAGGCTGCCGCGACAGCCGCCCGGTCGTCCATCAACAGGAGATCGGCTGCCAGGAGTTCCGCCAGTAAGATGGCGCCTCGTTCCCCGCGGTCGAGTGCCGGATGGAATGTGTCCGGGACGACCGGTGTGGAGGCAATTGTCAGCCAGGGCGGGGGCCGATTCATCCACTCACGCACGGCGGACGGTGCATGCGGATGACGAAGTTCGCCGGCGACGACGTCAGGTACCAGGACCGATTCAAACAGTTTGGGAAGTAACGCGATTTCCGCGATAAGTATCAGATAGTTGATCGGCCCGGCGTCGGCGATGACGATAGCCATGCCGCGTCAAATGCCGAGCTTTTGCAGAATCCCCAGCTCCCGCTCCACGTCAGCGATTGTGGTGGCTTCGAATTCCCCATGTGCCTTGAGGAAGCCATCCAGCGCATCGCGGGTGTCAAGTCCGAGCATCCGGCCAAGATCCGGCTTCGTCAGATGCCCGGCTCGGAATTCTTCTATCGCGAAGGCCTCAAGCGCCCGCCGCGACAGATCGGCACCCGTAGCGGCGAGGCTCGCGGCAAGGTCGTCCGGGATCGGGAGGACTACATTCATGGCTCAATCATAGGCCGCAAACGTCGAAACGTCACACTGTTTCGACGTTTGCGGCCCGAACGCCCGCTAAACAAACGGTGCCGGCTTAGCCTCCCGGAACGGCGTCCCGCTCTCCGCCAAATCGCGCAGCAGCTTCGACGGCGCCCAACGGTCCCCATACTGCTGATGCCACGAGGCGATCTGGTTATAGACCTCGCGCACGCCGATCCCGTCGGCCCAGTACATCAGACCGCCGCGATACCGCGGGAAACCGAACCCGTGCAGCCACATCACGTCCACATCAGACGCTCGGTAGGCCTTCCCTTCCTCCAGTATCTTGCAGGCCTCGTTGACCGAGCTGAACAGGAGGCGCTGGAGGATTTCGGTCGGTGTGAACTCTTTTTGCGGGACGCCCATTTCGGCGGCCACCGACTTGATGATCGCCGCGACCTCGGGGTCGGGATGAGGGGTCCGGTCGCCTTTTTCATAACGATACCAGCCGGCGCCGGTCTTCTGGCCGAAGCGGCCCATCTCCACCAGTTTGTCGGCGATCGGCAGCTTGCGGTAGTTGGGGTTGGCCAGCGCGCGGCGCTTGCGGCCCTCGGCGCCGATGTCCAGCCCCGCCAGATCGCCAACCGCGAACGGACCCATCGGGTAGCCGAAGTCGATCATGACTTTGTCCACCTGCTCCGGCAGGCAGCCTTCTTCCAGCAGGATCACCATCTCGCTGTTGAACGGGGCGCGCGAACGGTTGGCAACGAAACCATCGGTGTTGCCCGCCATTGCCGAGATCTTGCCGATCTTGCGGCCCATCGCCATCGCCGTCATCAGGGTTTCGGGCGAGGCCTTGGTCGGACGCACGACCTCCAGCAGTTTCATCACGTTGGCGGGCGAAAAGAAATGCGTGCCGGCGACGTATTCCGGCCGCTTCGTCACCGAGGCCAGTTCGTCCATATCCAGCGCGGAGGTGTTGGAGAACAGGAACGCCCCCGGCTTCATGACTTCATCCAACTTGGCGAAGACCGGCTTCTTCACGTCCATTCGCTCGAAGATGGCTTCGACGACGACGTCGCATTGGGCGATGTCTTCGTAGCCGCCGACGGGGTGGATGCGCGCGAGGCGGCGATCCATTTCGTCCTGTGCCAGGCTGCCGCGTTTGACGGAGGTGGCGTAGTTGTTGCGAATCCGCTCCATCCCGCGATCCAGGCCTTCTTGCGAGGCGTCCATGATCTTCACGTCGTAGCCGAAATCGGCGAACGACATGGCGATGCCGCCGCCCATGGTG
>DNXO01000108.1:6462-31657 GCA_003506895.1 Acetobacteraceae bacterium
CGCCGCCCATGGTGCCGGCGCCGATCACCGCCGGTTCCTTGAAGTCATAGGGGGCGACATTGGTGGGCAGGTCTGGCAGCTTGGCGACCTCGCGTTCGGCGAAGAAGGCGTAGCGCAGGGCCTTGGCTTCGTCGGCGGTTTCCAGTTCGGCGAACAGTTCGGCTTCCTTGCGGATGCCGGCGTCGAAGTCCAGCGTGCAGGCGGCCTCGACGGCGGCGATGCAGTGATACGGGGCTTTCTGGTTGCGGGCTTTGCGGGCGATGGACTTGCGCATCGCGTCGAAGATGCCGGGTTCGGCGGTGACGGTCTTGTCGCGCACGCGCGGCAGCGGGCGGATCGCCGCGATTTTGCGGGCGTAGGCCACGGCGGCATCGCGCAGGTTGGCGCCTTCCGGCAGGACTTCGTCGATAATGCCGAGTTTGGCGGCTTCGGCGGCGGGGACGTGGCGGCCGGAGGTGATCATGTCGAGCGCGGTCTGTGCGCCGACCAGGCGCGGCAGGCGCTGGGTGCCGCCGCCGCCGGGCAGGATGCCGATCAGCACTTCCGGCAGGCCGACTTTCGCGGAGGGGACGGCGATGCGGTAGTGGCACGCCATGGCGTTCTCCAGGCCGCCGCCGAGGGCGAAGCCGTGGATCGCGGCGACCACCGGTTTGGGGCTGGCGTCCAGGACGTCGTAGGTGCGTTCGCCAATCGGGGCGCGCTTGCGGCCGGTGCCGAAGCCGCGGATGTCCGCGCCGGCGATGAAGCTGCGGCCGTCGCCGATCAGGACCATGGCCTTGATCGCGGGGTCGGCATTGGCTTTGTTCAGGGAGTCGATGATGCCCTCTGACACGCCTGGCCCGAGCGCGTTGACGGGCGGGTAGTTGACGATAATCAGGGCGACGTCGCCGTCCTTTTCCAGGCGAACGACGGGGGAGTCTGACATGGTTTGGTTTCCTCTCGCGGTTGGGCGGGAGGATAGGCATGGGACTGATTGACGTCTATGTCCCCTAACAGCGGCGGGCTTGACGGACAGCAATGCACCAACCCATTTAGGCATCCCGACTTTCGAACGCCCGGCCGTTTAACGAGCCTTCTCGCTAGCAAGCTGCGCTGACGAATTTGTCAGGTAATACAGGCTTTTGGGACGGATTAAGACCAGATTCCACCATTGGGATACCGGGTCTGCCAGGAAAACCTGACGTGGATTGGATTTGACCGCGAGGCGGCTAACGAAGCCGTTCTTCCCGGTGATGCCCACAGCGACCCACGGCTTGTCGAAAGATTCGGCTTAGTTCCGCCTACTTCGTCGGATGGTTTCGGCCAAATGTTCTAAGGTCGAGCGTCTCCCGATTTCACACTCCCACACTATGAGTACGGTCCATCCAAGTGATCTTAACTTTGATCCCTGACGCTCATCGCGATCACGATTCCCCCGCAATTTCGGCTCCCAAAAGTCCAAACGGCTCTTTGGCATACGGGCCAGTTTACAATTAGGATCAGCGTGTTGGTGCCACATACAACCGTGAACGAATACCGCGATACGACGCGATTTAAATACGACGTCTGGCCGCGTTCCTGCAATTCGTTGGTTCAAACGGTAACGCAATCCGGATGCGTGGAGGTATCGTCGTACAAGCAATTCCGGTTTGGTGTTTCGGCTCCTTACCAGTGCCATGCGCGCGGAGCGCTGCTTAGGTGATAACGTGTCTGTCATCCCGCGACTACTGATGCACCAGCGTATTTGGTATCCTCCTTGTATAAAATGACACGACCCGGAAAAAGCTGAGCACGCCATCCGGGCGGTAATGCGACGACTACGAAGCGTAAAAGGTCATGAACGGTATGAGGTCCCGGGGGCAATTCAATAATGCTGTCGCGTTGATCTTGATGCCCCACGTTAAATCGCACGTTCTTGTTAGGTCGCCTCGGGTCAGGATCTGTTTCGTACCTGAACGTGTACGGCAGGCCCATCTTCATCGATACAAGCACGTCGAGCACGCGTTGACTGCCCGCCGTTGCGATATCGACCGGAATGTCTATCCGGATTGGATAGAGTAGATCGAATGGACCGGGCGCTTGAGTCTCTCGCCGGTGACCGGGGTCATTAGAACCCAGACCAGTTGTGTTCCAAGCGAGCCCGGTCCTATCCGCACCGCGAAGCCGGGAAATTAGAATTGCTTCAACGTCGAAATTACTGAATACTAAAATGCGAACCGCTCGGAACGAAATAGCCGCTGGGTTCAGGCCCCGTCGTTGCTGAACGGTGTAGAAATGTCTGCTTAGTCTATCACGAAATCCGTGATTAGAATCCGTCTTCCCAACATAGACTGGGGTTTGGTCAAGCAGGAGCATGTATGCGCCCCGAGCACGTTCCGGTAACGCGAGGACGTTCTCAGCCGTCAACGGCGACGGCATGAGCTCCAACATGAATGGAGGAAGTTGCTCACGCAATATCGCCGCAATATCGATCTCAAATTCGCCGTAACCTGAAACTGTCTCGGGCGAGAGCTGAGCGTGCCCCTCTGTGGAAAGGAACTTCGCGGCCCTTAAAGCGTCGTCATCGTCGTCTGCTTCTGGAGAAGCGTCTAGGGTGACTATGCTGCTCGCCGCTTCCGTGGGGCGAGCAGCATCGGTTGCTCCTGTCCCTCCGGTCTTTGGTGATCCAGGCGTTCGAGAAGCCATCGTCCTGCTGCCTCCGCGAGCTGCGCGGGAACGGCGTTTCCTAACGCGCGCATGCTCTCAGTCCATGATCGCGGGAAAGCATACGAGTCGGGAAGCCCCACTAGGCGCGCAGCCTCACGCAAGGTCAGGTAGCGCACGGTTCCATCGCTGAACCTGATCATGTTTTCGCCACCCGGTACCCCGTGATCACCTGCCTTAAGCGCCTTCGCCGGCCAGTCGAGCGGCGATCCAGTATGACCGGGGTAAATGGTTGCTCCTTCCTGCAGGATGTGATGATTTTTGCCATCCGGCTGACCAAGGTCCGCTGTTGCGTCACGTAGCGTAATCCACGGTAACCCCGTTGGCGGAAGCAATTGTGCCCTTAAGCGCTTGACCGCGCCCCGATGGATTCGATCCATCTCATCATCGGAAGGTTGCTTCAAACCATGACGCCTCCAATAGTCCCCGGTGACCCATTGATCCCAGAGAAGCCGGTCACGACTATGGGTCGGCATCGGAAATCCCGGTTCGCTATCGAGATCTGACCGGATTCCGGCCACCAGAACGCGAGTCCGCTGCTGCGGAGCCCCAAAGTCGGCCGCATTCACGACGGCGACCGACGTTCGATAGTCTGCCGGGTCATCAATATTCTTAACACGCTCGACGTGTTCGATATGGCTTTCGCCCGGACGCCGTTCGTGTGTCACATGGCAAAGGCTTGTTTCGATCCAATCCAGATATGTCTTGAATTTTGGCCCGGCAAGATTGCGGACATTTTCGAAAAGGAACGCTGATGGAAGCGCCTCCCGGACTGCACGGATGGCTTCTGGCCACATATCCCGTGGATCAGCATGGCCAGCTTTCTTGCCACCGATCCCGAATGGTTGGCACGGCGGGCCGCCACTGACCAGTGTAAGGGTGCCTCGATAGGGTAGCCACACCGCGTTGCGCACATCCTCATGCAGAACGCACCAGTCTTTAATGTGCTCGACGCCGCGGAGCCGATTGTAGCGTACCGTCTCAACGGCGTCGTCGTCCCACTCCAGGAAGGCGACGGAATGGAATCCGGCACGAGCCAACCCGAGTCCTAGGCCGCCTCCGCCACCAAACAGCTCTATGCTATCCATGATAGCCTGCTCCCGGGCCCAACAAGCCGAGGGGCAACATTGGCCCGCCATTTGCCTCTTCAATAGTCCGCTCAAGAGAGCGACGCAGCAGCCACGAGTAGGTAACACCTTGTTTTCTTGCAATTCGCTGTAGCTCGGCGCGCTGGGACACTGTCATATTGACAGTGATCCGAGCCGTGTATCGATCCTCTTCCTCCATGCTCGCCGCCCCAAGCGTTGCTGCATACCGCTGCATTCCGCAGCAGATTTTGCTTCTCGCACCATCGCTCAGGCATCGATGTAATGCAATGCGAAAGCGCGGGGGACAAATTCGCATCTGTCCAAAAAAATGAAGAAAGGTCTTCCAACACCGAAACGGCCCGGGGCAACACCCCGGGCCGTTTCGCTGACTTACCCCAGCCGCTTAGCCGAACTGGTTCATCGTGTTGTGCGCGCCGCCTGCCTTCAGGGCCGCCGCGCCGGCGAAGTATTCCTTGTGGTCATCGCCGATATCCGAACCCGCCATGTTCTGGTGGCGCACGCACGCCACGCCCTGACGGATTTCCTGACGCTGCACGTTCAGCACGTAGCCCAGCATGCCCTGGTCGCCGAAGTATTCGCGGGACAGGTTGTCCGCCGCCAGAGCCTCGGTGTGATACGTCGGCAGCGTGATCAGGTGGTGGAAGATGCCGGCCCGCTTTGCCGCATCCGCCTGGAAGGTGCGGATACGCTCATCGGCCTCGGCCGCCAGGGGCGTGTTATCGTAATCGACGCTCATCAGCTTCGCACGATCGTATTCGGCCACCGCATTGGACCCATCGGCCTTCCACGCATCGTAAACCTGCTGACGGAAGTTCAGCGTCCAGTTGAACGACGGCGAGTTGTTGTAGGCCAGCTTTGCGTTCGGAATGACCTCACGGATGCGGTCCATCATGCCGGCGATCTGCGAAACATGGGGCTTCTCGGTTTCGATCCACAGCAGATCGGCGCCGTTCTGCAACGACGTAATCCCATCCAGCACGCAGCGATCCTCGCCTGTCCCAGCGCGGAACTGGAACAGATTGCTGGGAAGGCGCTTCGGCCGCAGCAGCTTGCCGTTACGGTTCAGGATCACGTCGCCGTTGCGGGCGTTCTCCGGCGTGATCTCCTCGCAATCCAGGAACGAGTTATACTGATCGCCCAAATCGCCCGGCGTGTGGCTGACGGCGATCTGCTTGGTCAGGCCCGCGCCCAGCGAGTCCGTGCGGGTGACGATGATGCCGTCTTCCACGCCCAGTTCCAGGAACGCGTAGCGGACAGCCCGCACCTTCGCCAGGAAGTCCTCGTGCGGCACTGTGACCTTGCCGTCCTGATGCCCGCACTGCTTCTCGTCGGAGACCTGGTTTTCCAGTTGCAGGGCGCAGGCGCCGGCCTCGATCATCTTCTTCGCCAGGAGATACGTCGCCTCGGCATTGCCGAAACCCGCGTCGATATCGGCGATGATCGGCACGACGTGGGTCTGGTGGTTCTCCACCCGCTCCAGCAGTTGCACTTCCTTCGCGGCGTCACCGGCCTTGCGGGCGGCGTCGATCTCGCGGAACAGTCCACCCAGCTCGCGGGCATCGGCCTGACGCAGGAACGTGTAGATTTCCTCGATCAACGCCGGCACCGAGGTCTTCTCGTGCATCGACTGATCCGGCAGCGGCCCGAACTCGGAGCGCAGCGCGGCGACCATCCAGCCGGACAGATAGATGTAGCGACGTTCCGTCGTGCCGAAATGCTTCTTCACCGCAATCATCTGTTGCTGCGCCACGAAGCCGTGCCACGCGCCAAGCGACTGAGTGTATTTTGAAGCGTCTTCGTCATAACGGGCCATGTCGGCGCGCATGATGGCGGCGGTGTAGCGGGCAACGTCCAGACCGGTCTTGAAGCGGTTCTGCAGGCGCATGCGGGCGACGGACTCAGGGTTGATGCTGTTCCAGGTGCCCTGTTTGCTCTCGATCAGTTGTGCCATCCGCGCGGTATGGTCCTGATAGTCCGAACGGCGGGAGGAAACCGGCGCGGCGCCGCCAGCCAGGCCATCGGGAGAGTAATTCATCGTGCTCATTGACAGTCGTTCCTTCGCATTTGCCGCATCAAGCGCGAAGACGATCTATGATGCTGCAATTGCGAAGTCACTCTACAAACCAGTGCGGCACCACGAAAACGGTCAACGGATTTACAGAAAGAATTTACAGACTGTAAAAGCGGTAAAGGCGTCCGCACGGCGCACAAGGATGGGACGAAACGCATGAGCATCGAAAGCGCGATCAACATCGACGACCTGAAGCGCATGGCCAAGCGCCGCCTGCCGAAGATCATGTTCGACTTCATCGAAGGCGGCGTGGAGGACGAAGTCGGGCTGCGGACCAACGCCAACGCGTTCCGCGACCTGCGCCTGGTGCCGCGCTACTACATCGACACCGCCAAGCGGGAGCAGCGGGCGAACATCTTCGGCCGCACCTATGCCAGCCCGTTCGGCATCGCCCCCACCGGCATGGCGGGCGCCTTTCGCAAGGACGCCGAACTCTACCTCGCCCAGGCCGCCAACGATGCCGACATCCCCTATCTGATGTCTGGCGCCGCCAATGCGTCGATGGAGGCAGGTGCGAAGCTGGCGCCGAAGAACATGTGGTATCAGATTTACGGCGCCAGGGACCGCAGCTTCCAGCTTGACCTAGTGAAGCGGGCGATCGACTGCGGCGTCACCGCGCTGGCCGTGACCTGCGACGTGCCGGTGTCGTCGAACCGCGAACGCAACCGCCGCAACGGCTTCGTCCGCCCGTTGAAAATGACCCTGCCGACGATCCTTGAAGCGATGCTGCATCCCGCCTGGGTCATCAACTACTACCGCCAGGGCGGTTTGCCGATGCTGGGCAACTGGGAGCGCTACGCAACCAAGGGCTCCACGCCCGACCAGGTCGCCGATCTGTTCGCCAAGCAAACCCCGGACGCCAGCCAGACCTGGCGTGATCTGGAGGCGATCCGCAACGCGTGGCCCGGCAAGCTGATGGTCAAGGGCATCATGCACCCGGAGGACGCGCGCATCGCCACCGGCATGGGGATCGACGGACTGATCGTCTCCAACCACGGCGCCCGGCAGTTGGACATGATGCCCTCCCCGCTCGATGTGCTGCCGATGATCCGCTCCGCTGTCGGCCCAGACGTGGCGTTGTTGCTGGACAGCGGTGTCCGCCGCGGCTCCGACATTGTTGCCGCGCTGTGCCTGGGCGCGGATTTCGTGCTGACCGGCCGAGCGACGTTGTACGGGGCGACGGCTGGCGGGCTACAGGGGGTGAAGAAGGCCGTTTCCATCCTGCAACGGGAGATCGACCTTGTTCTCGGCCAGATCGGCGCCGTCAACCTCGACGCGCTCGGTCCCCACTACCTGCTGGACACGGTGCGGGCGGAGGAAGAACGGCGCAACACCGGCGCGATGGCCAGCCGCCGTTAACCGGGTGCCGGGCTGGTCGCGCCAACGGGCCCAGCCAGCAGCACGGTCACGGCGCCTTTGGCACGCGGCCCTTGATCGCGTTGGCCCGTGCGTGGTGAGTGACACGCCCAGTGGCGTCCACTGAAAGACGTGCACGCACCCGATCCTTGAGCTGTTCCACGTCGCCAACCGCCATCTCGGCCAGCATCGGCTGCATACTGCCCACGGCCACACTGGTGCTCCAGTACTCGTCAAAGTCGGAGAAGCTCCGCCGCACCGTGATTTCGCGGGTTTCGATCCCCTCAAGGCCCGCGCCGGTCCACACCTCCCGCAGCGCCGCGATGCGGGAGACGTCGGCGCTTGGAGGGAGCGGCGGCGTGAAGCCCAAAGCGCGGAACTCGGCATGGATCGGGGCGAACGGCAAGCCCCCGCCCAACAGGTCCCAGGCGTATGCCGCGACGGTGCCGCCTGGACCAACCACGCGCGCCATCTCGGCGACGCCCTTGGCCGGATCGGGGACGAAGAAGATCACCAACGCCATGACAGCGGCATCGAACCGTCCGTTGCCGAACGGGAGCGCCATGGCGTCACCCTGGAGAAATGTCGCGCCCTGCACCGCCGGCCGCGTGCGGGCGAACTTGAGTTGGGCTTCGGACGGATCGATCCCCTGAACTTCGGCCGGTGCGTGGCGCTGGACGAGCAACTCGGTGAAGGCGCCATTGCCGCAGCCGACGTCGATCCACCGAAGGCCCGGAGGGGATGCCAGCCAGTCGAGGAAGACCTGACCCGCGAGTTGGCTCCATATGCCCATCCCGCGCTCGTAAGCCGCTCCATCATCAAAACGAATGGTATGTTGGGCCATTGACGTCGTCCCCCGCTGTCAACACCTTCAGCGTGCACCACATGCCGGCGGCCCGCAAGGACCCTTGCCGCCGGGTTGGGTGTGGTTCCGGGTGACGATCAGACAGCGGGCCGAACGATGATGGTGGTGCGGCGCATGAGACGGGCCGGTTCAGCGGTCACGGCTGCCCCACGGGCAGACGGTCATAGCCTTTGGCCCGATAGATGAGACCGGAAATCAGCCAGCTTCCGACGAATATACAAACGACGACAAAACCGAAGCTGGTCAGACTATCATTCAGACGACCGACTACGTCCCAAAACCGGCCTTCAAGACCGAGTTTGCCGCCAATCAGGCCAAGGGCCTCGACACCGCCAATGAAGATGGCAACGACAATCGAGGCCGCCGTGATGGTCAGGTTATACCAAAGTTTGCGGATCGGATTGACGAAGGCCCATCCATAGGCCCGCGTCATGACCACACTGTCGGTCGTGTCCATGAGCGACATGCCAGCGGTAAACAGCGCCGGGAAAACAAGGATCGCCCAAATCGACATTCCTTGCGCGGCTTGCGTGGCGGAGATTCCGAGCACACCGATTTCCGTGGCTGTGTCGAAGCCAAGGCCAAAGAGAAAGCCAATTGGATACATATGCCAGGAACGGGATACCATCCCGAACAACGGCCGAAAAATGCGGGTCAGGAAACCACGCCCGGCGAGAAGATCATCAAGGTATTCGTCGACGATCCGGCCTCCGCGCCGAACCGTGGTGAAGGCCGACCAAATGCCTTTCAGTATAAACAGGTTGGCGAGGCCGATCAGCAAGAGAAAGAACGCGGAAACCGAGGTTCCGATGATCCCGCCAAGATCATGAAAGGTTCCAAGCTTGTCCTGCATGACGGTTGCCGTGACGGCAATCGCGATTGAGGCGAACACAACGATGGTGGAATGACCGAGGGAGAAGAAGAACCCGACGGAAAAGGGTGCCTTGCCCTGCTGCATGAGTTTGCGGACCACGTTATCGATCGCGGCGATATGGTCGGCGTCGAACGCGTGCCGGAGGCCGAACAGGTACGCGAGAAAGGCCGTTCCCAAAAGGGCGGGCCGATCCGCGAAAGCAATCCATGCCGAAAGCCACGCCGCGGCATTGGCTATCAGCAACCCCGCATAGGTCACCGAAATCTTGACCTTCATTCGGGACGGATGGTCGTCATAAAGGGTGAGAGGCAAACGCTTATTCCCTCGCTGCATACACTTTCATGTTGACACATGACGAAGACGCACGCGATGGGGCAGCGCAAGGCGCCACCAGTCGGGCAGTCCCAACCGAACCGTCAGCCTGGCCCGAATGAGCAGGACATCTACGAGACCGCGTGGACCCACGAACTGAAGCTGTTCTCAATCTTCTTCGTACGGATCGCCAGCGGCATGTTCCCGGCGACCGGGCGGGGCGTTGCGGTCACCGACTGGACCGACACGTTCGTCAAGATCGGCATCATGGTGTTCGCCATCGCCTCGCTGGCGCTGGCGATGCCGAGCGGCGGGCTGCGGGGATGGTCGCTGTGTTCGCGATCTTCGGGATGCGGAAGATCAAATCCAAGGCGTTGCTGATCACCGTCGCCGTGGCCGGCGTGAATGACTTCGGCGGTTCGGCTGAGGGTGGGCTGATGCACGAGAACTCGGAGGGCCGGTTACACGCGTGGGAGGCGACGATCAGCGCGGCCGTTCAACGTCCACTGACCGGCGTTGGCCTGAACAACTGCGTAGCCGCCCATTGTTACTACAGCGACTGGTGGGAAGGTTTCGCCAAGGCTGTTGACCGCACGTTCGGCAGGATAGGTCTTTCTCGTCTCGTCGATCGCCACGCCGAACGCCGCGCCTGGCTTTAGCCAGGTCTGCCAGCGCGACGAAATGATCATTTCCAGTTCCAGATCATGATCGGACAGGATTTCCGGCATCGGCGCACCCGGCGGCACGAACTGGAAGGCATGCACCGCCACCCCGGCGACCCGCCCGGCGAATGGCGCGGTGACGAAACGCGACCCAGAACAGCGGCGAGCCAAACCTGTCCGGCGCGACGGTGAAACTGCTGGACGGAACGGGCGCCCCGACCGGAAAGACGGCGCTGACCGACGACCGCGGCAATGTCAGCTTCACCGGCCTGGCATACGCCAGCTACGAGATCGCCGTCGTCACGCCAACCGGAAACGTCCCGCCCGGAACGGCGCCCGCTGGCCCGCTGATCGTCCCGGTTGGAACCGGCGAATCCAGAACGCCGGGGTACGCCGCCAGCGCCTGCTGTTCAGGAAGCGTTTTCAACGTGAAGCCGGGGATTTTGAGGCCTCGTATCAACCGCCGGCCGTTCGCCCGTCATAACCATCAGGCCGCCGGGTGATGCGGGAACTAGATTTTCCCCCATTAATTCGCTGTCGTAAGCTGTGTGCTTTGGCACCGGCTCTGTCGGTCGGCGCTCAGGCGCCCCGGGGTCTTCCCCGGCCTTGGTGGATAAAGCGGGCCACCACGGCCGGGGATGGTATCATTCAGTGCGAAATCTTCTCCAGCACCAGATTGCTGGTCCGCGGGCCGAATATCCCGATCGACAACACAACCATCAGCATGGCGAACCCGATCAACCCGAATACGCCAGTCGTGCCGTTAAAATTGGCGAAGAAGAAGCCGATGATGAAACTCGCGAACACCGTGCTGATACGGCTGAACGCATAGGTGAAACCAACCGCCCTGGCCCGCACGCGCGTTGGGAACAGTTCCGACTGATAGCTATGAAAGGAGTAAGACAGAACATTGTTCGACAGCGTGATCAGCACGCCGAACAGGATCAGCAGCGGCATCGTCGACTGCTGCGAGAACAACCCGCCGAATACGGCGATACAAATCGCCGCGCCGACCAGCTGCCATTTCCGCTCAAACCTGTCAGCGAACGTCATCGCCAGCAGCGGCCCGAACGGATTGGCGATCGCGATGATAAACGCATATTGCAGGCTGGCACCCAGATTGATACCGACCTGCTTGGCGATCAGCGTCGGCACCCAGGCGGCGAAACCATAGAAGCCGAACGTCTGAAAGAACTGGAACACCATCAGCATGATCGTGCGCGTGCGGTACGGCGGCTGCCAAATCTCGCTGAACGAGCCACGAGCCGACAGGTCATCGACCTCATGCGCGGCGGGTTCCGGCAAGGCCGCGCCGCCAAGATCGCGACGCACCGCCGCCTCGATCTGCGCGGTGATACGGTCCGCATCCGCCAGCCGACCATGGGTCAGCAGCCAGCGCGGGCTTTCCGGAATCGCACGGCGCAGGAACCAGACGAACAGCGCGCCGATCGCGCCAATCGCCACGACCCAGCGCCAACCATCCCAGCCGAGGGGCGTTTGCGGCACCAGCCAGTAGGAGATACCGGCGACGATGGGCACCACGCAGAACTGCACGCACTGATTGAACGCGAACGCCCGGCCGCGCATATGCACCGGCACCAGTTCAGCGACGTAGGTGTCGATGGTCACCAGTTCAACACCGATACCGATGCCGGCGATCATCCGCCACAGGCAGACGCCAAAACCGGTTTCCTGGAACGACATCACCAATGTTGCCGCGCAGTAAAACAGCATCGAGAAGGTGAAGATCGCCCGGCGTCCATACCGATCGGCGACAAATCCAAACACGAACGTGCCGATGAACAAACCAAAGAACGTCGAAGCAACGAACAGCGCCGGGCCGGAAAACATTCCAATCGCAACGCCCGTCAACAACCCTGCCTTTACCAGTCCCGGCACGACGTAGCCCGTCATGAACAGGTCATAGAACTCAAACATTCCGCCAAGCGACAGCAGCGTGACCATTGTCCAGATGTGCCTCGTGGCTGGCAGCCGGTCGAGGCGCGCCAGAATGGCGGCAGCGGTTTGGCGGTCGGCGTTGACGCCGATGGTGGTGGACATTCATTTCCTCCGCGAAGAAAGCGTTCCGCTGCCAGAACGCGGCGGACGGCTTAAGCGAACCCGCTTGTTACGACGCCGCCGGAAATGGTTCAAGCGCCAGGGATTCAACCGTATCCACCAGATCACGGAACCGCATCGGCTTGGCCAGATACCCGTCCATGCCTGCCTTCGCATAATGTTCGCGCGCACCGGTCATCGCGTCGGCTGTCAGGGCGATGATGGGAATCCGCCCCTTTGGCGGATCCAGCGCCCGAATTTGCCGCGTGGCCTCCAGGCCGTCGAGGCGGGGCATCTGAATATCCATCAGCACGACGTCGAAATCACCTTGGCTCACGGCTTGAACCGCTTCCTCGCCATTGCCTACGATGCGCATCGTATATCCTGCCCGGGTCAGCATGGCCCGGACGACCTGCTGATTGATCGGATTGTCCTCGGCCACCAGCACATTCAGTTGGCGGTGCGGTGGTGGCGGGGTTGGGGCCACCGGCTGTCCGGCCGCCTCTGGCGCGCCGGCCGTCGTCACGGCTTCGGTTGGAATCTCGAACCAAAAGACGCTTCCAGTGCCCAATCGGCTTGAAACCCCGATCCTGCCACCCATCAACCCGACGAGTTCCCGACAGATCGCCAACCCCAGCCCGGTTCCGCCGTGCCGCCGGGTGATCGAGCTGTCGGCCTGGGTAAACTTCTCGAACAGACGCCCCTGTGCCTCGGGCGCGATACCGACGCCTGTATCGACGACCTCGAACCGGATCGCCTCGGCAACGGGCGTCACGCCGACCGCAACGCTTCCATCCCTGGTGAACTTGATACCGTTGCTGATCAGGTTCAGCAGTATCTGCCGCAGACGGGTCGGATCGCCCCGCAAACAGCGCGGCAGCGCCGGGTCGATGGCAACCGTCATCGATACGGCGTTCTCCTTCGCTCGGCCGGCGAGCAACCCGGTAACGCCCCCGACCAGCTCCGCCAGATCGAAATCCAGTACCTCAAGCTCCACCTTGCCGGCCTCAAGCTTGGAAATGTCCAGAATGTCGTTAATCACCCGCAACATGGCCTCGCCGCTCTCGTAAGCCATGGTGGCGTATTTGAGCTGGTGTTCGTTCAATCCGGAGTCCAGCAACAGCCCGTTCATGCCCAGGATGCCGTTCATCGGGGTGCGAATCTCGTGGCTCATGTTGGCCAGGAAATCCGACTTCGCCCGGCTGGCCGCCTCTGCCTGTTCCTTGGCGGTCAGCAACAGTGCAGCGGTGCGGTTGCGTTCGGTCACGTCGCTGTAGGTACGGACCACCCCCCCACCCTTCAGCGGAATACTGCGAACCTCGATCGTCCTGCCGTTGGGCCGCTCGCGTTCATATGCATGAGGAACATCCGTAAGCCCGCCCCGACGCATGAAATCCTGCAACGATGCCTCAGTCCGGGCGAACTCGTTGCTCCGCCATTGATAGGCCAACAGGTCATCGAATTTATAGGTGCCGGAAAGCACTTCGACCGGCAGATCCAACATCTCGACGGCTCGGCGGTTGCAAACCGGAATGACCCCGTCGGGGCCGACCATCAGCAACCCTTGCTCCATATTCTCCAGGGTGACTTCCAGGGCCCGGGACTTTTCCGTCAGCCGCGCTTTGCTGGCACGCAGTTCTTCAAGCAGTCGCGATTTTGTCGCGGCCTCGGCCTCCGCGGTCCGATGGGCATTGGTCAACTGCGTCAGGGTCTGGTCTTGTCCGCGCAACAATGAAGCAACCAGGAATGTCGCAAAAAGAACGATCGCCGACAGACTGCCGCTCAACAGCAGGACCATGCGCGAATTGGCGCGCCAGTTTTGTAGAATTGCGGACTCGTCAAGCGTGATGTTGCTGATGACTGGGTATTCGCTCAGCCGGCGTGGCGCTATGATCCGCAGTGGCCCGGTTCGGCCGCCCGGCAGCGGACGGCCATCCACAAGGACCGCGCCCGCGGCCGCGTGCGCCAGAACTTCGCGGAACCCCGTGCGGCTCTGGAACGACTCCCCGATCGTTGCGGTCCCAAGCGGCTCTCGCGCCAGCAGGATGCCGTCGTTCCGTATCATCGACAGGGTGGCGGCTTGAGACGGACTGACCGCCTTGAAGAAATCCTGGTAGAATTTGGTGGAAAGGCCGACGATGACCATGCCCGCCGGCTGGCCGTCGCGATCGTGGATCTGTCGGGCGAGATAAAAGGCCAAGCTGCCGGTGCCGCGATTGTGGGCCGGAGCGCTTAGGAACACGCCAGGAAAGTTTGTTTTGCTGAGTGCCTGGAAATAATCCCTGTCGGCGAGATTGATGGGCGGCGGCGGCCAGCTTCGGCTAAAGTTCACAATATCACCGTTGGCGGCGACGATCGTCGCGACATCGATCTGCGGCACCCCGGCGATCTTGTCGCGGAGGGTTTCATGGACCGGCCGCGTCCCCATCTGACGGCGCAGGTCCGTGTCGTCTTTCAGCCCCAGATCGTCGACTCTCGCCTGAATACTTTGCAAAACCAAATCGGCGGCCGTGAAGCTTTGCTCTGTATGTTCCGCCAGCGTGGTGGACAGATTGGAGACATTGATCTGCCAGGTTTCGATCTCGGACTGACGGGCCCGGAAAATCATCGACGCCGCACCGGCAATCGTTACGACCATCACGCACAGGCCCGCGATCAGCACAATCCCGTATCGGACGCCGGACTGCTGTCGGCCGTTTGATGCGCTGGCGCCGGCCTCCGCCGTCATGGTGTCCACTCCCTCTCCGAGGGGTACAGGCTAGCACCGCGCGATGCCCGGCACCACATTGGCAATCGACCGGGAAGGCCGCTTTTTTAGCGGATATGGTGCGGCCGGTGCCCTGACGGCGAATTTCAGATACGCCGCCACAGCGGCCATGTGACCGCCATCGCCGCCAGGCCGCACATACCGGCCCCTGCTGTCGCCAGCGGCGCCCCGATCGCGTCCGCCACTAACCCAAGCACGACGAACCCGATCGGCCCGATCCCGATGCAAACCGACAGCACCCCCAGAATGCGCGACCGCATCTCCGCTGGTGCCGCCAGATAGACAAGGGTCGCCTGCATCGTGCTGAACCCGGCGCCACCGAGCCCGGTCAACAGCAACGCTCCGCCTGCCACTGCCGGGATGGGCGCCAGTGCGAACACGATCAACATCACCATATAAGAAATGACGCCGCCAATGTACGCCCGGCCGTACCAGGCGGGCTTGAGGAACAGCGCCAGCAGAATGGCGCCGCAGAACGCGCCGACGCCATCCATGCTCGCCAGGATGCCGACGCCCTCGGGCCCCAGATGGAGCCGCGCGCGCCCGATCACCGGGACCATGCTGGTGAAGGGCCAGCCGAAGATGTTGTAGATGACCGTGACCACCAGCGTTCCGACCAGCCGCCGGTCGTGCCTTACCAGCCGCAGCCCCTCGGCGATGCGTTCCAGCACCGGCGCGGGTCCAGCCGAGGCGCTGTTTCGGTAGCGGATACGGAAGCCAGCGTAACATGCGAACCCGTACAGCACCACGCTGACCACGAAGACGCCGTGCAGGCCGATCCCGGCGAGGATCAGGCCTCCCACCGCCGGGCCGACCATCCGGCTGGCATTGTTGGCACCGACATCGATCGACATAGCGGTGCCGATCCGGTGGTTGCCCACGACCTCCCCGATCATCACCCGGCGCACCGGGTTGTCGGTGGCCCAGCCCAACCCGTTCACGAAACTCGCAACCGCGAGGTGCCAAACCGCAAGGTCGCCCGTGTATGCCAAAACACCCAGGATGCCGGAGGTCGCCATCATCAACAGCACCACCAGCATCAGCGTCGTCCGCCGCTCGATCCGCTCTGCCCACGCCCCCAGGAACACGCCGAACAGGCCCATCGGCAGCAGGCGCAGCATCGTCATCATCGCGACCAGGAACGCGGAACGGGTCTGTTGATAGACGAACACGCCGATCGCGACGGTTTCCAGCCACCGGACGGTGAACACCACCAGCCCGACGGCCCAAAGGCGCCAGAAATCCGGGCAGTCGGCGATCAGCAGCGACGATTTCGGTCGCCCGTCCACACGCGGTATCTCAGGGGCACGAGCGGCCGCGATGGCGCGCGCCTCCGGATGGTTTTTCATGACGTCTCCTCTTGGTGGGAGTCCACCACGGAAAGCGGACGCCGCACCAGAGGCAGGATGGTTGGGCAGCTATGCCCGTGGGGTTCCGGGGACGCCGCGCGATCGTCGGGGAATGGCACGACCAGCTCGGTTGGTCGTTCGTTGTTCATTTTGTCCGGGAGCGCGCGGAGGGCGGGAAGGGCCCCGGAGGGTTACCGCATGCACTGCTCCGCGGCCCTCCACGCCCTCCCAAGGGGAACGTCCCGGTTAAAGGCGGCACCGGCGTTCAACGAGGGGCACCACCCCCACACCCGGGATCAAAGCGAAACGGGGGACTGGCCCAGGATAGCCTCAACAGTCTCCTGAACCGCCAACGCCTCGCCCAGGGTGGCGAGCGAATGGGCCTCGCCGCGGGTCATCGCGGCCACCCCCTCAAGCTGGCGGCGCAGCACCAACGGCCGCATGGCTTCGTGCGACATGGTTTGCACCTCCTGCTGCCACGAGCCATCCGGCATCAAGCGTTCGGCCGTGGACCAGTCGCGCAGGCGGATTGCCCCGGCACTGCCCTGCAACGTCCAGGTGTTGTGATCGTCCTTGGGTGTGGTTCCGACCGAACCGGTCAACGTCACCGGCAGTCCGCCGGCAGTCAGACGCGCGCGAATCGCCCGCTCGCCGCGCCCTGCTTCGGGGAATGACGCGAACCGCTCGTGCAGGGTGAACGGCCCCGCCAGCCGGCCGGTCAGGAACAGGAAGTGCGAGACGACCTCCCGCGTGAAACCGCCTTGTTCGGGACGGTCCAGCCAGCCGGCGGCGTCGCGCTGCCAGCCGCGCGGCCAGGTGGCGAAGGCGACCTCGATATCCAGCGTGCGCGGGGTTCCCACCGCGCCCTGAGCGATCCACGCCCGAAGCTGGTCCACCGCGAATGCCGAGGCCATGGGAAAGTTCACCGCCGCCCGAGCACCCCGGGCCGCGGCGACGAAGGCCCGTGCCCGCTGCACATCGACCGCCAGCGGCTTCTCACAGAACACCGCTCGGCCTGCCGCCAACGCGCGCTGGGCATGGTCGAGATGAGAGGCCGGGGGAGACGCGATGTAGAGACAGTCGCAAGCCTCGATCACCTGGTCGGCGCTGGCGATGCGCGGGACGTTGGGCAGCGCGGCACCGATGCGGGCCATCGCGGCCTCGGATGGATCCCAGAGACCGGTCACCGTCACGCTGTCGCCGGCATGCTCCACGGCTGCGCGCAGAAGACGCTCGCCCATGATGCCGGCGCCGAGAATACCAAGCCTGATCGGCGCCATTTCGCTCTCCAACTCGCTACGCGTCGTTATGGTCCAGGGGGCCAACGACATCCGGAATCCTGAAACGGAGGAATAGCGCGCGGATCGACCGCTGCGAAGGTGATCGCGGTCATTTCGCGTGCTTTCCGACGCTTCTGGTCGCCGTTATATATCTTATTTTCCGATGTTATATGACAATACAATCGCAATTTTAGATTGGTTTGATCACATCACGCCGTTGGATCGCCAACGGCCGCGGCCGCATGTCCTCGGCCATCCAAAGATACGAGGCACCAATGTCTGGCTTGTTGACGACACCGATCCAGCCCGCGCCATCCGCCCAATGCCCGGTTGACCGGCCGCGGCTCTCGCAACGGGCGTTCGGCCACATCAAGCGCATCCTTCCCGGACTCTTGCTGTGCGGCGGCGTCAGCGGCGCGGCGATCCTGTTGGAACGCCTGGAGGCAGCCGCTCTCGGCGGCAGATGGCTGGAGGCGCTGGTCCTGGCGATCCTCGTCGGCACTGCCGTGCGCACCGCATGGTCACCGGGGTCGCGCTGGTTCGCCGGCATCACCTTCAGCGCCAAGACGCTGCTGGAGGTCGCGGTGTTTCTCCTCGGCGCCTCGATCAGCGCGCAAACCATAATGGCGGCCGGGCCGGCGCTGATTGGCGGCATCGCCGCCGCCGTGGTGCTGGCGATCTCGGCCGGTTACGGTATCGGCCGGCTGCTTGGCCTGCCGCACCGGATGGCGACCCTGGTCGCCTGCGGCAACGCGATCTGCGGCAACTCGGCCATTGCCGCGGTCGCGCCGATCATCGGCGCGGATAGCGAGGACGTCTCCGCGTCCATCGCCTTTACGGCTGTCCTGGGCGTGCTTGTCGTTCTGGGGCTGCCGCTGCTGCCAGCGCTGCTGCACCTGAGCGGGCAGCAATACGGGGTACTTGCTGGATTGACCGTCTATGCCGTGCCCCAAGTCCTGGCGGCCACGGCACCGGTCGGCGCGGTCGCGGTGCATATCGGCACACTGGTCAAACTGGTCCGGGTGCTGATGCTGGGTCCGGTCGTGCTGTTCCTGTCGCTGCTGACCAGACGCCTGCGTGACGAAACCGACGAGGCGCTGCCGCACGTCACAGCGGGCGACCGTCCGGCATCCGGCCTGCCGCCGCTGCATAAGCTGGTGCCGTGGTTCATCGTTGGCTTCCTGCTGCTCGCCGCCCTGCGTTCGGCGGATCTGGTGCCCCACGCCTCGCTGGGTCCGATCGCGGTCGCGGCCAACCTGCTGACGGTGATTTCGATGGCCGCGCTGGGCCTGGGCACCGATCTGCGCGTGGTGGCCCGCGCCGGCGGACGCGTCACGGCCGCGGTGACGCTGTCCCTGCTGGTGCTTGGGGCCATGAGCGTTGCCCTGATCCGGCTGCTGGGTATCGCATGACGCCGGACCTACTGCGAGGGCGCCACGGACCCGGCGATCATCGCGAGCAACGCATCGGCCGCGCGGCCATGGTACCGCTCTATGTGCCGAACGGCCCAGAACGCCCGGTCCGGCAGATCAATGGGGACCCTGTGGAGTAGCCCCGCCTCAAGACTGGGCGCGGCGACCGAGGCCGAAATCGCGGTCGCGCCCATTCCAGCTTCCACCGCGGCTCGGACCGACTCGTTGGATGGCAGCTCAAGCGACACTTTGAGGCTGCTGAAAGTAACGCCGAAACCAGCCAGCGCCGCCTCGAAGATCGAACGGGTGCCGGAGCCGGGTTCGCGCAACACCCACTCGCTATCGGCAAGCTGCTCGGGTGTCACATGGTCCGACGATGCCCAGGGATGTCCGGGGCCAACGACAATGACCAGTTGATCACGGGCGACCTGGACACTCGCCAGCACCGGATCGTCGATCAGGCCCTCGACGAAGCCCAGTTCGGCGATTCCTTCGTGGACGGCGGCGGCAACCTGTGCCGTGTTGCCGACCGCCAGACGAAGGTCGATGTTCGGATAGGTTCGGCGGAACGCCACCATGTGCCTTGGCAGCCAGTAGCTGGCGATCGTCTGACTGGCCTGGATCAGCAGCGTGCCGCGTTTCAGGCCGCCCAGTTCCGACAGAACCAGTTCCGCCGCGGCCGCGCGCGCCAGCACGGCCCGTGCTTCCGGCAGGAACAGCGCCCCAGCCTCGGTCAGTTCGATGCCGCGCCCGACGCGGTTGAACAGCCTTGTGCCATGTCGAGCCTCCAGCGATGCAATGGCGGTGCTGACGGCGGATTGCGCCAGGTTGAGGGCCTCGGCGGCCCGCGTGACATGCTGGCGTTCGGCGACGGCCACGAAGACGCGGAGTTGTTCAAGTGTCATGAACGGTATGATGGCACCCTGCTCGGGCGGTGCCCACACGGTGGGTGTGGCTGTGTCGTTGGGGGAGAGTTGTGGTCGTCACCGCTGAACGGGACGACCGTAACGGGTTCCGCAGGAGAAAAGCGGGGAAACCCGAAATGCGACGACGATGGCGGCCATAAATGGCGGGCCCGGAAGGACTCGAACCTCCAACCCCCAGATTCGTAGTCTGGTGCTCTATCCAATTGAGCTACGGGCCCGGCAGGCGGCGGGATGTAGCCGAACCCCGCCGGGGTATCAACCCCTAAGCAGCAAGTTTATCCAATTCTCTTAAAATCGATTCACCCATCACGCCGGTGCCAACCCGAGCGCTGCCCGGGGCCATGATATCGGTTGTCCGCAGGCCGTTTTTCAGCACGTTCACGCAGGCCTTCTCGATCAGGTCCGCGTCCTCATCCATGCCGAACGAGTAGCGCAGCAGCATCGCGAAGCTCAGCGTCTGGGCCAGCGGATTGGCGATGCCCTTGCCGGCGATATCCGGGGCGCTGCCATGGATCGGCTCATACAGCGCGTGACGCTTGCCAGAGGGCTGTACGGCCCCCAGCGTGGCGGAGGGCAGCATGCCCAGGCTGCCGGTCAGCATCGACGCCAGATCGGACAGCAGGTCGCCGAAGATGTTGGAGGTGACGATCACGTCGAACTGGCGCGGATTCCGCACCAACTGCATGGCGCAGTTGTCGGCATACATATGCGTCAGCTCCACATCGGGGAACTCCCGCGCCTGCAGTGCCGTGACGACGTTGCGCCAGAACAGGCCGGACTGCATGACGTTGGCCTTCTCGACGCTGGTGACGCGGTTCTGCCGCTTGCGCGCCAGTTCGAACGCCACGCGGGCCACACGCTCGATCTCGTTGGTGGTGTAGGTTTCAGTATCGAAGCCGCGCTGCTGGCCGTCCGGCAGCGTCTCCACGCCGCGCGGCTCCCCGAAGTAGATGCCGCCGGTGCTTTCGCGCACGATCATCAGGTCCAGCCCACGCACCACGTCCGCCTTCAGCGTGGAGGCATCGACCAGCGGGTCCAGCACCGTCGCCGGGCGGAGGTTGGCGAACAGGTCGAGTTCCTTGCGCAGCCGCAGGATCGCGATCTCGGGCCGCATGTTGAAGCCCAGCTTGTCCCATTTCGGCCCGCCGACGGAGCCGAACAGAATCGCGTCGGCGTCCTTGGCCTTCTGCATCGTCTCGTCGGTGATCGGCGTGCCATACGTGTCGATGGCGGACCCGCCGACATGATCGTCGGAGATGTCGAACGTCACCAGCCGGCGGCGATCCATCCAGTCGATGACGCGGCGGACTTCTCGCATCACCTCGGGGCCGATGCCGTCACCGGGCAGTATCAGCAGTTTCTTGTTGGCGGCCATCGGCGCGAATCCTTTAAGCGGTGGTGGAGGGCATCCAGGACTGGTTCTGGCGCTGCCGCGCCTCAAACCCATCAATCGATTTGTCGTGCTGCAGGGTCTGCCCGATATCGTCCAGGCCATTCAGCAGCGAGTGTTTCCGGAACGGATCGATGTCGAACGCGATTTCCTCGCCGTTCGGGCGGATCACGACCTGACGGGCGAGGTCGATGGTCACCCGGGCGTTGCCGCCTAGTTTCGAGTCGTCGATCAGTTGATCGCAGACCTCGCGCGGGAGACGGATCGGCAGGATGCCGTTCTTGAAGCTGTTGTTGTAGAAGATGTCGGCGAAGTCCGGCGCGATGAGGCAGCGGATGCCGAAATCCAGCAGCGCCCAGGGCGCATGCTCACGTGATGAACCGCAGCCGAAGTTCTCGTGCGCGATGATGATTTCGGCCTTGCGATATGGTTCCTGGTTCAGCACGAAATCGGGGTTCTCCGACCCGTCCTTGTTGAACCGCATCGGGTCGAAGAGGTGGATGCCGAGACCCGAGCGCTTGATGGTTTTCAGAAAGCGCGCGGGGATGATCTTGTCGGTGTCGATGTTCTGCATCGGCATCGGCGCCGCGATACCGGTGAGTGTGGTGAAGGGTTCCATGCGTGTGTTCCCTGCCCTTAAGCGATCTGGTGACGGTTTGTTAAGGCTTTGCCGGCACGATGTGCGGCATGAAAGGCGGATACGTCTATATCATGTCGAACCGGCCGAACGGCACGCTCTACACCGGCGTGACGGCAGACGTTGTTCGGCGTGTTTTCGAGCATAAGTCGGGTGTGGGGTCGAGCTTTGTCCGACGATACGGATTGACGCGGCTGGTATATTTCGAGGTCCACGATCAGATCGATCGGGCCATTCAGCGCGAAACGAACATCAAGTATTGGCCGCGTGCGTGGAAGGTCCGGCTGCTTGAGGGGATGAACCCGGGTTGGGAGGACCTCTACCCGGACCTGATCGACGGATCGTGGCGCTAACCAGGGGCCAACCCCGTTGCGGATGATCCGTTGCCCGTCGCGGGCAGCCCCCAATCCATCGCGAGCAGCCCATACCGAGGGGCGGGCAATCCCTACCCCGCCGCGGGCAGTCCATATCCAGGCACGAGCAGCCCTTACCCCGTCATGGGCAACCCCTTTCCCGTCATGGCGGGCGAAGGCCCGCCATCCACGCCTTACGGCGATTACGTCAGGGGTGTCGGTTCGGCCAACGCGAAAAGGCGTGGATGGCGGGCCTTCGCCCGCCATGACGGGGGGGAGCGTCGCCGCGACCGCCGTCTTCCTTGCGCTAATGGACGTTCTCACGACGGCAAGCTCGGTCACACCAATTGCCGCACGTCGGTCAGCCGACCGGTCACCGCGGCGGCGGCGGCCATCGCTGGGGACAGCAGGTGCGTCCGGCCGCCCGGACCCTGCCTACCCTCGAAATTCCGGTTGGACGTGCTGGCGCAACGCTGCCCCGGCGTCAGCTTGTCCGGGTTCATGCCCAGGCACATCGAACAGCACGGATCGCGCCACTCAAAGCCGGCTTCCAGCAGAATCCGGTCCAGGCCTTCCTGCTCCGCCTGTAGCTTCACCAGGCCGGAGCCGGGCACCACCATCGCCTGCACGCCAGCGGCCACACGGCGGCCCTTCGCCACGGCGGCGGCGGCGCGGATGTCCTCGATCCGCCCGTTGGTGCAGGAGCCGATGAACACCACGTCGATACCCAGGTCCTGCATCGCCTGACCGGGGGTCAGCGCCATGTAGTCCACCATCCGCTGCAACTGCGCGCGCTTGCCCTCATCGGCCTCATCAGCCGGGTTCGGCACCACGCCCGTGACTGGCACCACCTGCCCCGGAGTCGTACCCCAGGTCACCATCGGCGCGATCTCCGCCGTCGTCAGCCGCACGATCGTATCGTAATGCGCGCCCGCATCGCTGGGCAGCGTCTTCCAATAGGCAATCGCCTGCTCAAACGCCTCGCCTTTCGGCGCGAACTCGCGGCCGCGCAGATAGTCGAACGTCGTCTGGTCCGGCGCGATCAGGCCCGCCTTGGCACCGGCTTCGATCGACATGTTGCTGACCGTGCAGCGCCCGGCGATATCCAGGGCGCGAATGGTGTCGCCGGTATACTCGATGACGTGGCCGTTGCCGCCGGCGGTGGTGATCTTGCCGATGATCGCCAGCACGATGTCCTTCGCCGAACAGCCGAAGCCCAGCGTGCCGGACACATCGATCTGCATGTTCTTCGCCGGGTTCTGCAGCAGAGTCTGGGTGGCCATCACATGCTCCACCTCCGACGTGCCGATGCCGAACGCCAGCGCACCCAGCGCGCCGTGGGTCGAGGTGTGGCTGTCACCGCACACGATGGTCGTGCCGGGCAGCGACAAGCCCAGCTCCGGCCCGATGATATGAACGATGCCCTGACGCTTATCGAGGATGGGGATATAGGGAACGCCGAATTCCTTGACGTTCTTCTCCAGCGTCTCAACCTGGATGCGGCTGTCTTCTTCCTTGATGTCGGCCGGAATGCGCGAGCCGACGGTGGGGATGTTGTGATCGGCAACCGCGATCGTGCAGTCCGGACGGCGCAGCTTGCGGCCGGCCATGCGCAGCCCCTCGAACGCCTGCGGGCTGGTCACCTCGTGAACAAGGTGGCGGTCGATATAAAGGATGCAGGTTCCGTCAGGGAGTCTTTCGACGACGTGGTTGTCCCAGATCTTGTCGAATAGGGTGCGTGGCCTGCTGGCGGACATGTTTGCTCCCAAGGATATGCACTGTCTTAATTCGGTCGAAGCCGGTGATTTGAACGATCAATTCGCGTAGCGCAAGCCGTTCGCGGTCACGCCAGCCATGCCAGGGCGCTGTTGGCGGCCGCGACGCCGGTGCTGAAGCAGGCTTGCAGCAGGTAGCCGCCGGTCGGCGCCTCCCAGTCCAGCATCTCCCCGGCAACAAACACACCCGGCCGATCACGCAGCATCAGCGCCCCGTTCAGCGCGTCCATGCGCACGCCGCCGGCCGAGGAGATCGCCCGCGCAATGGCGGCGGCGGCGGTCAGGCGGATCGGCAACGCCTTGATCAGCGATGGCAGATCGGGGATGGCGCCGGCGTGCAACGCCTCTTGCACCAACCCGATGGCCTCGGGCGTCAGGCCCGCCTGCTTGCGCAACGTGTTTGCCAGCGACTGGCTGCGTCTCGGTCCGCCCAACCGGTCGGCCAGCACCGCCAGCGTTAAATCCGGCCGCAGATCGACATGGATCGTCGCCTCGCCTTGTGCCTGGATGGCATCGCGCAGGCGGCCTGACAACGCGTAGATCGCCCCGCCCTCGATCCCGGTTTCGGTGATGACCGCCTCGCCCCGCACCGTCTCGGTGCCGAATCGGATCGCCAGCCGTTTCAACGGGTGGCCGGCGAACCGGGACCGCATCACCGGCGACCAATCGACCACAAACCCGCAATTGGCCGGCTGGAACGGCGCGACCGCACCCGGCAAATAGTCCGTCCAACCCGCGTCGGACCCCAGCCGAGGCCACGACGCGCCGCCCAGCGCCAGGATCGTCGCGTCCGGAAGATCGGTTGCCCAACCGTTCGGCGTTTCGAAATGCAGCCGACCCTCGGCGTTCCAGCCGCCCCAGCGGTGGCGCGTCCTGAAGCTGACACCCAGCGAGTCCAGCCGCCGCAACCAGGCGCGCAGCAAGGGCGACGCCTTCATCGCCGTGGGAAACACCCGCGAGCTGCTGCCGGTGAAGGTTGGCTGGCCAAGCCCGTTGCACCATGCGATCAACGCCTCGGGCGGAAACGCCGCGATGATCGGTTCAAGCCATGCGCGAGCCGACCCATAGTGAGAGAGAAAGACTGGCAGCGGTTCGGCATGGGTCAGGTTCAAACCGCCCCGTCCCGCCATGAGCAGCTTGCGTCCGACCGATGGCATTTGGTCATAAACGGTCACGGTGACGCCCGCCCGAGCCAGGACTTCGGCCGCCATCAGGCCGGCGGGTCCGCCGCCGATGATCGACGTGGTGCGGGTCATGCCGACCGCCGGGTGCGACTTAGGATACGCGGCGAAATAAACGAATCGTTTGACGGAAGCC
>DNXO01000147.1 GCA_003506895.1 Acetobacteraceae bacterium
GGGCGCCTCGATCACGCTGGCACAGGAAGTGCGGCGCGGCGAGGAGGTGCTGGTCAAGGCGCAGGTGCGCGTCGCCTTCATCAGCGAGGGGCGGGCGCAGCCGATCCCGAAATCGCTGCGGCTGTTGATGAAGGCTGATATCATTTAGCTATCGGGCGATAGGAGGACGGCCATCGACTCCGCGGCGCGCGGCGATAGACTTGCGGCCTCACCATGCCGGAGCTCACCATGTCGCGCCCACCGCTTCCGCCGTTCACCCGCGAAACCGCCGCCCGGAAGGCCCGTATGGCCGAGGACGCCTGGAATTCGCGCGATCCCGAGCGCGTCGCGCTGGCCTATACCGAGGACAGCCGCTGGCGTAACCGCTCCGAATTTTTCGAAGGCCGCGCCGCGATCGTAGCCTTTCTCACCCGCAAATGGGCGAGGGAGCTCGACTATCGCCTGGTCAAGGATCTCTGGGCGTTCGATCAGAATCGTATTGCCGTGCGCTTTCAATATGAATGGCATGACGCCGCCGGACAGTGGCACCGCTCCTACGGCAACGAGCAGTGGGAGTTCGACGAACATGGCCTGATGCGCCGGCGCGAGGCCAGCATCAACGACCTCGCGATCGCGGAAAAAGACCGCCGCTTTCACTGGCCCGCCCCCGGTCCGCGGCCGGCCGATGTGCCGGGGTTAGGCGAAAGCCCGTTTTGAAGAATCGAGGAGGTCGCTATATCCGGGCGCCGTCGTGGGCGTCTTCGCTCCCTGCCGGGGAGCGTGGAGCCCCGAGGACGCCGTAGTTTTTCCTGTTCCTTCTGTCTCCCGGAGGTGGGGTTTTCACGGGAGTCCACCGATCCAGAACTACTTACTCGTGATGAGCACGGGTCTTCCAACTCTGAAGATCCAAACCAGCTAATGGCGGAATGTTTTCCAGCCTTGGAGCGCACGTCATGGGTGATGTCGTACAGTTTATCCCGAAGTCCGCACTCGAGCGGATGCGTCTAGTTCGAGAGGCGAGGGCGATATATGAGAGCATATTCCCGAGGGAGAAGGGCACCGCCAGCCAGTAGCGGGTCCGATGTTTGTTGAATGACGATGGGCTCGTAGCGCGCGGGCGACGCAGCAGTCACTCCGAGGCGACCCGATCCCTCGGCACAGAGAGGCGGATGGTCAGACCCTCTGGATCCCACTCGCGCGAAATGTTGCCCCGCAATTGATCCTTGACCGTGGCGCGAGCGAGCATCGTGCCAAATCCCTCGCTATCGGTTGGGTTGTCGATCCGCGGTCCACCGCGCTCCTGCCATGTCAAGGTAAACTGACCGTCGGCCTCGGCGCAATCGATCCTGACGTGGCCTGCGGGCGTGGAGAGCGCGCCATACTTGGCTGCATTGGTCGCGAATTCGTGCAGCAGCAGCGCGAAGGTCGTCACCATGCTGCCCGCCAGCCGGAGATCGGGGCCGCTGACCGCGACTCGCGGCCCGCCGGCGTCGGTTCGGCCTTCGTAAGGCAAAAGGATCGTCTGGATCAAAACGCGCAGCGTCGTCGACTGGTCGGTCCGCCTGCCACCCTCCGACGTCACCGGCAGCGTCAATGCGTGGGCGCGTGCCAGCGCGGCCAACCGATGCCTCACCGCCGACGAGAGTTCTTCCGGCGTGGCCGCCGAACGGGCAGAGAAGGCCACGACCCCGCTGGCCAGCGCAAAAAGATTCTTGACGCGGTGGTCCATTTCCCGGAGCAGCAGGCGCTGTTGTTGCTCTGCCTGCCTGCGGTCGGTGATGTCGCGGGCGATCTTTGAAGCGCCGACGATCTTGCCTTGCGGATTCTTGACCGGCGACACCGTCAGTGAAATATCGACGGGGCTTCCATCCTTGCGCTGTCGAACGGTTTCGTAATGGTCGATGCGCTCGCCGCGGCGAATGCGGGCCAGGATGGTTGGCTCCTCGTTTTGCCGCTCTGCGGGAATAAGGATGGTGACCGGCTTGCCGATCGTCTCGTCGGCCGTGTAGCCGAACAGCCGCGTCGCACCGTGATTCCAGCTCGTGATGACGCCGTTGAGGTCCTTTGTCAGAACGGCGTCCTCGGAAGACTCGATGATGGCGGCGATCTCACGATACCGGGCTTCGCTTTCGCGAACACGCTGTTCGGCTTCGTGGCGTTTGGTGATATCGACCAGCGTGTTGACCGCGCCGATCAGGTTACCGGAGGCGTCGAAAAGCGGCGACGGATAGGTAATGAACAATACGCGGGTCCCGTCGGGGCGCTCGGCGATGACCTCCATGCCTCGGATCGGACGTTTTTCTTTCAGCGCCAAAGCCATCGGGCTTTGGTCATGCGGCAAAGGCGTTCCGTCGGGCCAATGCATTTTCCACGAGCCGCAGAACTCGCTCTTGCCGAGTTCCGGCCGCAGCCCCCAAAGCTGGGCCGCGTTCTCGTTGTAGAAGGTGATCCTCCCGGCGGCATCCGTCGTATAGACCGCTACGGGCAACGACTGAAGGATCGCGTCGGAATCCCTCCCCTGTCCGTTGAGCGCGCGATCCGGAATGCGCTCGTCCAGCGCGCCCGGCAATGGGGTTGCGGACCCCATTTGGTCGACGAGGCTGGCCATCAATACGCTCCGGTACATGGACATCCTATGCCAAACGCGACGGAAAAGGGTCTTAGTCACCCCTTGCCGCTGCTCAAATCAAGCCTAGCACTTAACCGGACCCCCGCGACGAGGTTCCCGACGAAGCGGCGATTGTTCCTTTCAGGACAACATGAATGGGAGTTTCCGGCATTTTCCGGTACCACAGAGGCCGGTTCCCGACCGATGACACACGGCCGGCTGACCCATTTCGACCAGCACAATGAAACCCCAGCGAAAGCCGGCGCGACCATCGCGATGCCGCCGCAAGGATGGGTTATCGCGCGGCGGATAGCCGCTAATAGCCCCGCGCGGGATCGACGACATTTTCCAGCGCGCCGCCGGCTTCAAAGCGTGCGATCTGGCGCGCGACGTATCGCGATATTTCGTCGGGGTCGGTGTCGGCGGCGTTGTGCGGTGTCACGACGACCCTCGGATGCGTCCAGAACGGGCTATCGGGTGGAAGCGGCTCCGTGGCGTAGACATCGAGTGACGCGGCGCCGAGCGTTCCGTCGTCAAGGCACGCCAGGATGTCTGCCTCGTTCTGCAGCCCGCCCCGTCCGGCATTGATCACGACCGGCGCCCCCATCGGGCTGGTCCGGTTCAGTCTGCCGAACAGATCGCGATTGAGAATGTGCCGCGTGTCCGGCGTCAGCGGCAGCAGGCAAACCAGGATGTCGGTCCGCTTCAGGAACGCATCGAGTTCCCCCCTGCCGTGAAAGCATTCGACGCCGTCGATCGTCTTGGGATTGTTGCTCCAGCCCGCCACCCGAAAGCCGATCCGCTTTAATACTTCGGCAGCGTCCGATCCGAGCGTGCCAAGGCCCATGATGCCGACGGAAATGGCACTGGCCGGCCATTGAAACTTCGGCTGCCAGCGTTTTCCGCGCTGGCTGGCGCGCAAATAGAG
>DNXO01000111.1:0-1280 GCA_003506895.1 Acetobacteraceae bacterium
CGCCGGTTCAGCAGGTCTTCCGCGCGGCAGGCCGCCGCGCGCCGATCCAGAGTCGAAAAATCGAGATAGGGGAAACGAACAGGCTTCTTGAGCTTGTAAACCCGTTCGCCCGCCATAAAGACCCATGACATGTGGGTCTCGCGCGCAACGACTTGCCCGACATCGCCTGGATAGGTTTCGGGCCGGCTGAGAAACCGGACCTTATCGTCGAGAGTGGGCGCATGGCCGAGGGATTCGCCAGGCGGCGACGGCATTTGGGGGGCTCCAAGATCACGAAATACTAGGCCGGCGCGGGGGACGTCCTTTGATGCTGATCAAGACCAGTAGCTCGTCCATGCGGTAATTTTTCGACCTTAAATGGAGTGAAGGGGTCATGCAGCCAACCTCCACCTTCAACGAGGATGCAAGGAGCAAGGCCAAGCCGATCGCTTTCTCGCGGGAGGTGCAGATCCCGCCGCTGGGCTTGGCCGGTACCTTGCGTCATCCGGCCGGGGCGAGAGCCCTCGTTGTCTTTGCGCATGGTAGCGGTTCGAGCCGCTTCAGCCCACGCAACGTCCAGGTCGCGGACGCCCTTCATAGGCGAGGGATCGCCACCCTGTTGTTCGACCTTCTGTTGCCCGAAGAAGAGAACGACCGGAGGAACGTCTTCGACATAGAGCTCCTCGGCCGTCGCTTGATTCATGCAGTGAACTGCATCATTCGGCAGCCAGACGTAGGTGGACTGCCGCTCGGGCTGTTCGGAGCGAGCACGGGCGCGGCGGCCGCGCTTGTCGCGGCGAGTTTGCTCGGTGAGCGCATCGGCGCGGTGGTTTCGCGCGGTGGTCGCCCGGATCTTGCCGGTGGCCTGCTGCCCCAGGTCAAGGCGCCAACACTTTTGATTGTGGGAGGGGCGGACTCCGGTGTGATCGAACTCAACCGATGGGCTCTGGAGCGGCTCGGAGGTGAGAAGAGCATCGAAATCGTGCCGGGCGCAACCCATCTCTTTCCGGAGCCCGGCGCGCTTGAGGCTGTCATCGAACTCGCAGCAGCGTGGTTCGAACGCCATCTGGCAGAGCGCCCTGCCGGGGCCAGTCGGGATGCAGGGCAACGATGATGTTCCAGGATCGATCAGCCGCCGGCCGCAGGTTGGCCACGGCACTCGCGGAATACAAAGGCCGCAATGCCGTCGTTCTCGCGTTGCCGCGCGGCGGCGTTCCCGTTGCAGCGGAGGTCGCGGCGGCGCTCAACGCGCCCCTCGACCTGATCCTGGTGCGCAAGATCGGTGTGCCGGCCCAACCGGA
>DNXO01000111.1:1641-2442 GCA_003506895.1 Acetobacteraceae bacterium
GAGTTCAAGGCGGAGTGCGAAAGCGAGCTTGCGGAGATCGAACGCCGGCGGCAACTCTACATCGGCGAGCGTGCCCGGGCGGAAATCGCGGACCAGGTGGTGATCGTCATCGATGACGGTATCGCGACCGGTGCGACGGTGCGGGCCGCACTACAGGCGATCCGCAACCGCAAGCCGAAGGAACTGGTGCTCGCCGTTCCCGTCGCGCCAGGCGACACGGTCGCGAATTTGCGCCCGGAGGTCGATGCCTTGATATGCCTGGAGACGCCGGAAATATTCGGGGCCATCGGCTATTTCTATCGTGACTTTCGGCAGGTCAGTGATCAGGAAGTCGTGGCCATTCTGAAGCGCTTTCCAGTCAAGCGACCGGCTTCAATCCCGTGAAACGGAATCCCAGGTTGAGCGAGATCAAGTGATCAGCAATTCGAGGTCTCTAAGATATTTACTACGTTGATGCAGCGTGTTCGAAAAGGGTTGATCGATGGCGGAAGGCGTTCGGAATTATCCTCTCCCCGGCGAAATCGAACCGGATCTCGGTCGAGTTCAGGCGTACTGGGTTGGCTTGAAACGCGGCGCAAACGACATTCCGTTTTGGGACGACGTCAAGTTTTCGCTGGAGTCGCGCCTTGGGCGCGATTCAATGCTGATTGGCGTCTTCGAGAACCCGCTTCGGTTCCGTTTCGATCTCACGGGAGCGGACCTGATCGAGTGGTACGGCGAAACGACCGGCAACAGGTTCGTTGACGAAATCGAGATTCACGCACCGTTCGATGAGCTCAGCTCGCAATGCAGGGCGACCGT
>DNXO01000111.1:2741-3060 GCA_003506895.1 Acetobacteraceae bacterium
TTCCCACCTATTATCGTCAAGCAGCAGCCGGAAGAGGAGGTGTTGAGCATCCGGGCGGCTATGCGCGCCTCCTGCTCCCGCTGTGGGGCAACGGTCGCATTGAGATGCTGCTCGGCGCCGTTGTTCGCGACAAGGCGGCGAAAAAAGCCACGGGTTAGACTTTCGCTAGCGGGGATTTCGGGCAATCGGCGTTATCATTACCCCGGAAGCAAGGCGATGGACGTCCTCGGGGCGACAAAGTTCTGTCCCCGGATTGAGCAGAGCGGCAGAACCGCCGGCGACTCCATAACGCAGGGCGATATCGAGACTGTCGCTGTCC
>DNXO01000111.1:3397-4843 GCA_003506895.1 Acetobacteraceae bacterium
ATGGGGAGGCCGCTCGCACGCAGGGCGATATCGCGTGTCAGGAGAAGGGCGCCGTCTGGCCCCATGGAGAGAGCAATAATCTCGATGCGATAGCGGTCGAAGATCCGGCGTCCGGCTTCGACGAGCGAGGCTTCGTCGGTGGCGGTCATTCCGGCCAGCTCCTGAAACTCGCGAAGATTGGGCTTGATGAGATAGACGCCTGCTTCCAGCGCCGCCTTCAGGAAAGGGCCGGACGTATCAACGACGATCTTGCCGGGTGCTTTCGAAGCCTGAGAAATTCTACCGAAAAAATCAAGCGGGACGCCGGGAGGCACGCTGCCACTTGCAACAACAAACGCGGGCGGAGGGGTGACGCGCGCAATCGCGTCCAGGCATTGTTGCCATTCCGTATCGCTGAGTGGGGCACCGGGAAAGACAAGGCGAAATTGCTCTCGGGTCGTCTCGTCGAAAATCGTAATATCCTCGCGTGTGTCGTTTGAGATCGGGACCACAACGCTACGCACGCCCTCGCGCTCCAGCAGGGTCGTCAGCAACTGGCCGGTGGCGCCGCCGGCCGGGTAAATGGCGGTTGTCTGGATGCCGAGCCGCGTCAGAACCCGGGCGACGTTGATGCCGCCTCCACCCGGGTCACGGCCGGCAGGCGCGCACCGCATCTTGGTGAACGGCACCATTTTTTTTACCGACGTCGATACGTCGACGGCGGGATTGATGGTGAGGGTGACGATGTGAGCCCGCGGGATTTCAGCCAATGTTTTCGACCTCCGCCAAGGACCGCAGGCCGACGAAGGCGGCGTCCTCGTCGAGAATGAGATAGGCCGGAATTGGTTCGAGGTATTTCCTTTGCCGGCCTTTTTCCTCGAAACGCGTGCGAAATGGCGAGCTGACAAGATATTCGGGCATGTGACGCAGAATGCCTCCACCAATGAATATTCCACCCCTCGCGCCAAGCGTGAGCGCGAGATTTCCGGCGACCGTCCCAAGCATCTCGCAGAACATGTCGACGGCGGCGCGGCTCGTCGCACAAGTGCCCTCGACCCCGGCCCGGGTAATTTCGGCAGCGCTGCGACGTGGCAGCTTCACGCCGTCCAGAGCTGCGAGAGCCTCGTGAAGATTTTCCAGCCCAGGGCCCGAAAGAACGCGTTCGGCCGAGACGTGTCCAAGGCGTTGCCGCAAATAAGCGATCACGGCGTCCTCCCGCAACGAACTGCCGGCCATTGTTGAATGACCGCCTTCGCTCGAAAGCACGAGATGACCGGCTCCGTGCGGTATGCTGGCCGCCATTCCAAGGCCTGTGCCAGGGCCAAGCGCCGCGCGAGGCGCGCCGACGACCGGTTGTCGGCCGCCTATCTGCCGGAGTTTCCCGGGAGAAAGGCGGGGGAGGGACCACGCAACCGCTTCAAAATCGTTGATCAGCCGCACAGTGGAAAATCCGTAAGTCGCGCGCAG
>DNXO01000111.1:5206-5547 GCA_003506895.1 Acetobacteraceae bacterium
AATCGTGCCCGCCTCCGGTATCCCGGCAAAATAGGCGGCAAGCGCCTCTCCAAAGCTGCCGTAATCGCGGACAGCCATATGAACAATTGGGCTCACCGTTCCGCGGGCCAGGAGCGCGAAGCGCGCATTGGTCCCGCCGATGTCCGCAAGCAACACCTTCGGAATGGTCCGTTCAGGGGAGGCCGCATTCATCGCCGTCGTGCCGTCCTGATCAGGTCCGCGTACCAGTGGAACGATGATTTCGGGATACGCCGGAGCGACGGATAATCGACATAGGTCAGGCCGAACCGATTAGCGTATCCCCACTCCCATTCGAAATTGTCCAGCAGCGACCAGACGAA
>DNXO01000102.1 GCA_003506895.1 Acetobacteraceae bacterium
GATCCAGCCGAACAATACGATCGGCGTGCTTGGCACGTTCAATGACGGTGCGGGCACCTTCACCCTGAATGACGCAGTGGCGCTGTCACAGACCGGCACACTGACCGCCGGTCTGATGGTGTTGAACGACACGGCTGCGACGCTGCCCTCGATCGCTTTTGGCGGCGTCGTCAACGTTGGCACGCTGGATCTGAATGCGGCGAACGGGGTGACCCAGACGGGCGGTCTGATCAGCGCGGCTCAGTTGCAAAGCAGCAGCGGCGTGGCCGGCGACGTGGTGCTGGGTCAGAGCGGCAACGCGATCACGACCCTGGCCAATTTCAATGACGGCACTGGCGCCTTCACGCTGGTTGATTCGCATGCGCTGACCCAGGTCGGGACGTTGACCGCCGGGTCCGTCAAACTGACGGACAGCGGGCTGTCCGCGCCGTCGCTGACCTTGAGCGGCACTGTGATCGCCGGGGTTCTGGACCTGAACGCCTCGGCGGGGATCGACCAGACGGGTGGCGTCATCAATGCCGGCACGTTGCAGAGCAGCGCCGGTGTGACCGGCACGGTGTCCTTGGCGCAATCTGGCAACACGATCGGTGTGCTGGGCAGTTTCAACGACGGTTCGGGTAGTTTCACGCTGGCCGACAGCGTGGCGCTGACGCAGACCGGCACGCTGAGTGCCGGCCGGATGGTGCTGGCCGATACGAGTACGGGATCGCCGGCGATCACGCTGAGCGGGATCGTGACGGGCGGCACGTTGGACCTGACCTCGGCGGCCGGGGTTGAGCAGACGGGCGGCACGATCGCGGTGAATCTGCTGCAAAGCAGCGGCGGCGTCACAGGTGCTGTGTCGCTGGGTCAGGCCGGCAACCACATCGGCACGCTCGGCACGTTCAATGACGGTAGTGCCACGTTCACCCTGGTGGATGCCTCGGCGCTCAGCCAGACGGGGACACTGACCGCGGGTCTGGCGGTGCTGAACGACACCAACACCACCGCGCCGTCGCTGAGCTTCGGCGGCATCGTCAATGTCGCGACGCTGGACGTAAGTGCCGCGGCTGGGATTGCCCAAACGGGTGGTGCGATCACGGCCGCGCAATTGCAGAGCAGCAATGGTGTCGCTGGCACCGTGGTGCTGGGCCAGGCGGGCAACGCGATCGGCACGCTGGCGAATTTCAGTGTGGGCGGCGGCAGCTTCACGTTGCGGGACAGCGCGGCGCTGACGCAGGCCGGAACACTGACCGCGGGGTTCGCGGCGTTGAGCGACAGCAACGCCACCGCGCCGTCGCTGACCCTGACCGGGTTGGTGAACGCCGGCACGCTGGATCTGAGCGCGGCGGCGGGCATCGCGCAGACAGGCGGCGTGATCAACGCGACCCAGTTGCAAAGCACCGGCGGTGTGACGGGGACGGTGTCGTTGATCCAGCCGAACAATACGATCGGCACGATCGCCGCCTTTAGCGATCACACTGGGACTTTCGCGCTGAGCGACGGGGCGCCCCTCACGGTTACCGGTCCGCTCACCGCCGGATCGATCGCCCTCCATGAATTCAGCCCGGCACCTTCAGCGCTGACGGTGGCTGGGGTCATGACCGGCAGTTCGGCGATCAACCTGACGACGAACGGGGCTGACATCGTCGAGACGCCCGGCGGCGTGATCAGCACGCCCCTGTTGACGGCCTCTGTGCCCACGGGGGCCAGCGTGTCGTTGCTGGGCACCGCCAACGCGATCACCGGTGTCGGCAATGTCAATGCATCAGGCGGTACACTGACAATTCTCGACAGCGTCAATCCCAACATCGCCGGCGTGCTCTCGGCCGCGTCGATCAGTGTTACCGACAATGGTATCGGCGGGATCACAGCCACTGGCACCATCAGTGGAACCACCACCGTGTCGTTGAACACCGCTGGCGGCGGGGTCCAGGCCAGCGCGGCGGTTATCGAGACGCCGCTTCTGATCAGCACCACCGGCATTACCGGCAACGCCGTGCTGACCAACACCGGTAATGCCATCGCGGCAGTAGGCGGCCTCACCGTCTCGGGCGGCGGGTTGCAGATTTACGACGCGGGCAATCTGACGCTGAGCGGCCCCGTCTCCGTCGCGCAGGGTGCCGTGCTTACGGCCTCAGGGGGCCTGACGATTGCCGGTAACCTGAGTGCGCCTGGACAGGCCATCACCTTGGCGTCTGGCGGAGCCATCAACCAGACCGCCGGAGTGATCACGGCCGACACGCTGTTCGCGAGTGGGCAGAGTGTCGGGCTGGCGCCCGGCATGGGCAGCGGGCCACCGCTTCCCGGCAACCAGATCGGCACGGTGGGCTCGATCGCCTCCGCGGGAGCCGTCAGCCTGCTGAACGCGGCGCCGCTTCAGGTCGGCGGCCCGGTCCATGGCACGTATGTCAGTCTGCTGACCGAAGGGGCCGGGAGCACATTGACGGTCGCTGGGCCAGTCACGGGATCATCCGGCGTCACATTAAGTGCCGCGAACGGCGATGTGGTGCTGGATGCCGCGGTGACCACGCCGGGTGTGCTGACACTGATCAGCCCCCTGCAATCCATCGTGCAGACCGGCGGTGCGATCAGCGCGAACACGGTGACCGGAAGCGCTGGCGCCGACATAACGCTGGGCAGCGCCGCCAACACGATTGCCTCCCTGGGGCCGGTTTCGGTCGCCGGTAATCTGGTTGTGGCGGATACCGGGGTGTTGCAGGTGACAGGACCCGTCCAAGCCAGTAACGCCAGTCTGTCAGCCACTGCCGGAATCAATCTGGCCGGCGATGTCAGCGCCGGCACGCTCGACCTTGCCACGGCATCCGGTGGCGTCAGCCAATCCGGCGGATCGCTTGTGCTGAACACACTGAGCGCCATAGGCGGCGTTTCTGGTGGAGCAACCTTCGGTGGCGGCAGCAACCAGATCGCCAGCCTGGGCGGGTTCACCGTCAGCAACGGCAACTTTGTCTTGGCGGACATAGGCGATCTCGCCGTGGCCGGAGCGCTGGTCGCGCCCAATATCAGCATCACCACGCCTGCTTCCATTACGTTGCCCGGCGCCATCAACACCGGCACCTTGAACCTGCAAATCGGCGGCGGCATCGTACGGCCAGCGAGCGCCGGCGCGTTCACTGTCGGGACCTTGACCGGGGATGTGGCGGGGCAGGCGAACTTCGGCACCGGCACGGATATTACGACGCTTGGCCAATTCACCGTTACCGGCCCCAGCGGCACACTGGCCTTGAGCAACGCCGCCTCATTGGCGGTAACGGGCCCGATTAACGCCGCCTACATCGCGGTGACGGCCACCGATCTGCTCACGCTCACGGGCACGATCACCACAACCGGCGCGCCGTTGGCGACACAGGCGGTCAGCACGACGCCTGTCGATCCCGGCAGCTATTTTGCAGTCGTATCGAGCCCCAACGGTGGAGCGCCGGCGATCAGGCAAACTGGAATTTTGCAGGTACAGCCATCGTCCGATGCCCAGACCGCGACCTTGCGGCTGGATTTCGCCGGCAATGGCGGCTCGATCACGCTGAATAATCTAAGCGGGCCGCAAACCAGCCTCATCCTGTATACGCGGACCGGCGGTTCGGCCTCCGGCACGATTAACGTGAACGCTCTGCGGGTGGTTGGCTCCGATGGTCAGTCCGCTCTGTTCGGCACTGTCGCTAATGCTGGTGGATCGGTTGCGGCCTACAATTCCACCATCCGATCGTCGCCCTCGGCGAATTACCGCGTCAATGGTTGCCCGATCACGTCGGTGAACTGCGTGCTGCTGCCAATCGGGATATTGCCGTCCATTGATCCGTTACGCGATTTCAATCTGAGCGTCGGTGAAGGCAGCGGCGACGAGGACCTGGCTTTGCCCGATGTCTCCAATACGGATTACTAATATGTCGCGCGCCGCCGTTTCGGGCCTGTTGATCGCCATTCTGTTGATGGCGGGCTGTGCCGTTCCGCCGCCCAGCGCTTACGTGAATGGCGACAGCGCGGGACAATCAGCGGGTCTTTCCGTGGGCAAGAACGCCGCGGGCGAAGATTGCACGCTGCAAAAGGCCTCTCAGGGCAGCGCCGAGATCGCCAACGTCTTCTGCGGCACTTGGCAGCAGCCCAGCGGCGTCGTGCGTTCGGCGGGACCGGTTCCCTCGGCCGATCTGGTTGCCCTGGCCACCTCCAGCCCCTGGCGCGAGGCGTTGGAGCAACGCTTCGCTTGTGAGGCGCCGAAGCTGACGACCATCCTGGATGGTGTTCCGGCGGCGCTGCTGTCCTGCACACGGCGCCAGGGGGGCTGGCCCCACGTGGCGCTCATCGCCGCGGCCGGTGGCGGAGCCTCGGGGCATGATGTCTGGTATGCGGACGGTGTGCTGCCGGCGTTGGCGCCAATCGAGCGCGCGGTGGGGTTGCAATCCGGCCGGTTGCAAGCTGGCGCCTCGGTTGCCAGCTCCGCTGCCGACGCGCTGATGGCCATCCGGCTGGCCGCCGAGGCCTATAGTTCGGGTGACATTGGCAAATATTACGCGCTGATGATGGTTGGCAGCCGAGCCAATCAGGCGGAGCGCTTCGCGGCAGCCGAACGGGCGTTTCGTGCCGCGCTGGCGCTGCAGGAAAAGGCGCTCGGTGCTAATAATCCCAACACCGCGACCACGCTGGAGCGGCTGGCGCTTCAGATATCCAATCAAGGCCGCTATGCCGAAGCCGATAGTCTGTTCGCGCGTGCCGAGCCCCTGGCTGTGAAGTCGGATGACCCCCTGGCGAGCGCCCGATTGGCCCATTATCAGGCTTTGAATTTGCTGAATGAGAATAAGACCGACGCGGCGCTTGTGCGGCTTGGCAAAGCTGAAACTGCCTACGCGGCTCGGCTGCCCGCCGCGATGCTCGATGCCAAACCGGTTCCGCAGGTGGCCAGAGGCAATTTCGGCGGCGGTCTTGCCGAAGGGGCGGTCATTTCTGACCCTGTCATCAACGCTGCCTTGGCCGGGACGATCGAAGTGCGGCGGTATCGCGCCGTGGCGCTGCGCATTCTGGGGCGCGGCGCCGAAGCCGAGGCAGTTCTGCAATCGGCGCGCGGGCTGGCCCGGGGCAATAATCTGCGTGAACCCGTGGAGATCGCCAGACTGACCCGTACTGCGGGGGCCGCTGACCTGGCCCGCGGCGACGAGGCTCAAGCGGCCACGACGTTTGCCAGCGCGGCTACCTTGTTCGGTTCGGCTTTGCCGCAAAGCCGGCCGCTGGCGGAAACCCGTATGCTGGAGGCGGCCGCCATAGGCAGCAAAGCCGGCCTGCCCGCGGCGCTGATCGCCTGTCAGGACGCCATCGCGATTCTTCGCCTGGAAGCGCTTGGCGTGCTGCCGAAGATAGTCGCCCCCTGCCTGAATATTTTTGGCGTCGCTGCGGACGCCGATCCAACTCATCGCCAGGCATTGCTAGCCACGATGTTCGAAGCCGCTCAGCTTGCCCAGGGTGGCATCACGGGCAATCAAATTGCTCAGGCGACCGCGCGCCTGGCCGAGGGGGCGCGCAATCCGAAAGTGGCCGAGGCGATCCGCCGCCGTCAGGACGCGGGCACTAACCTGACCGATCTGGAACGGGCCCGCGATGCCCGTATTCAGGGGGTCGCCGCGGGAGGTCCTGTCTCGGACACGGCCGACCTCGACACTAAAATCGCCGCGGCACGGGCAGCCCTGGCCGATGCCGACAGCGCGTTGCAGGCGGCTTCGCCGAATTACGAGCAACTGGTGCAGGAAGTGGTGCCGGCTTCGGCCGTGCTTGCCTTGCTGCACCCCGGGGAGGCGTTCGTTGCCGTCGATCTGGATGACACTGGCGGCTGGACATTCGTGTTGCGCGATGGCGTGGTCAGCGCCGCGCGAATCACCACCGGGCAGGAGGGTATCGCAAAGCTCGTGCAGCGGGTACGGGCCGGTGTCGAACCGACAACCGATGTGATACCGCCCTTCGATATCGCTGCCGCCTACACATTGTATCAGGACGTACTCGGCCCCGTGGCGGCGGAGTTGGACGGCGCCAAGTCGTTAGTAGTCGCCCCGACCGGGCCGCTGCTGTCGGTCCCGTTCGGTGTGTTGCTGACCGGTCCAGCAAGTCCCGATAAGCTGGCCGAGGCGCCGTGGCTGCTGAAGCGCATGACAATCGCCCACGTGCCGGCCGCGGCGAACTTTGTCTCGTTGCGCAAGGTGGCTGGCACCTCTCACGCAAGCGAGCCCTGGTTCGGCTTCGGCGACTTCCATCCTGTGACCTTGGCGCAGGCGCAGGGCAGTTTCCCGGGGGCATCTTGCTCTGACAGCGCGCAGCTTTTCGCCGGCTTGCCGCCGCTGCCCTTCGCGATCCGAGAACTGGATGCGGCCCGCCAGTTACTGGGCGGCCGCAAGGAAGATGAGTTGCTGGGCAGCGCGTTTACCGCGAAGGCCGTCATGGCGGCGCAACTGAAAAACTATCGCATTTTGCACTTTGCCACCCATGCCTTGTTGCCGGCCGAACTCCGCTGCCAGTCCGAGGCCGCGATTGTGACTTCCGATCCTCCAGGGGCGACGGACGCTTCGGGGGCCTTGCTCACGGTTTCCAACGTGCTGGGCCTTAGTCTCGACGCCGATGTGGTGATCCTGTCGGCCTGCAACTCCGGTGGCGGCGGCGCGGCGAGCAGCGGGTCGGGGCCGGCGAAGGTCGCGGGCGAAAGCCTGTCGGGCCTGGCGCGCGCCTTCTTCTATGCCGGTGCCCGTTCGCTGATGGTCACGCATTGGTCGGTTAACGATCAGACCGCCGCGTATCTGGTGGCGCAGACCATGCAAGAGGTGCGCGGGGGCGCCGGGATCGCCGAGGCCCTGCGGCATGCTCAACTGAGCCTGCTTGGCAGTGCGACCGGTTCCAGCGCCGTTTTGGCGCATCCGTTCTACTGGGCGCCGTTCGCGCTGATCGGTGACGGCGGCGTGGGCCGGAGCAAAACGGCAGATCGGGCTTCGCGCGAGTCCGTTGCCGGGTTATAACCAACCATCGGTTCGCGGTGGGTTATGGATAACGAACGGCTTGGCAAATACGAGATACGCGGGATCCTGGGCAAGGGGGCCATGGGTACCGTCTATGATGGCTATGACGCCCTGATCGACAGGCGCGTCGCCATCAAGACGATTCCATTGCCCGACCCGTCGGATGCCGAAGCGCAGGAGGAACTGGCGCGGTTCCGCCGCGAGGCACAGGCGGCGGGCCGCCTGACCCATCCGAACATCGTCGCCGTCTATGACTACGGTGAGGACGGCAAGGTCGCCTATATCGTCATGGAGTATGCGCCGGGAACCGAACTGAAGAAGGTTCTCGACAAAGGCGATCGCCTGCCGCCGGCGGAAGCGGTGCGGATCATGCAGGGCGTGCTGGCCGGGCTGCAATTCAGTCACGAGCGCGGCGTGGTGCATCGCGATATCAAACCGGGCAACATCATCCTCTCGACGGACGGCACCGTGAAGATCGCCGATTTCGGCATTGCCCGGATCGAGAGCAGCAACATGACCCAGGCCGGCACGGTCATGGGCACGCCGTCCTATATGTCGCCTGAACAGTTCATGGGCCAGACGGTGGATGCCCGCACGGACATCTATTCCGCCGGCGTGATGCTGTATCAGTTGCTGACCGGCGAGCGGCCGTTCGAGGGCGGCATGTCCGCGATCATGCATAAGGCGCTGAACACCGAACCGCCGCGCCCCTCCGACCTGTCGGTCACGGCGCCTCCGGCGTTGGATGCGGTGGTTGCGCGCGCCATGGCCAAGCGTCCTGAAGCGCGGTTCGGCTCGGCGGCGAGCTTCGCCGCAGCGATCACGGCGGCGATGGCGGGTGGCGGCGGCGTTGCCGATCCGCTTGCCGGCGATGATGCAACGATGATTTCACAACGCTCGGCCCCGCCGGCTCCGCGCCCGGCCGCCGCGTTGGGCGCCAGCGCCGCTCCGGCCGTGCAATCAGCGGCGCCCCCTGCCAAAAGCAAGCTGCCGCTATTCGCCGGCGTGGCTGTGGTGGCACTCGCCATCGCTGGGGCTGGTGCCTATTTCGCGCTGAGCGGCGGCAAGCCGACCGTCCCAGCCCCGCAGGCCGTCCCAGCCCCGCAGGCCGTCCAAGCCCCGCAGGCTGTCGTGGCACCCGTCGCGCCCGTGGCGGCAACCACCCCTGCCGTGGCACCGCCGGGTGTCCAAGGTCAGACCGCCACTGGACCGATCGCACCCGCCCAAACCACGCCGCCGGTCGTGCAAACCGCCAGTATCGCGGCCTCGCCCGCCCTGATCCGCGACGCTGTCTCCGCCAGCCTGCGCAACGTCGCCTGCGGTTTCACTCGCAGCACCGAGGAGGCGGGTAAGGTGGTGGTTTCTGGAGTGCTCTCTCGCGCTATCGAGGCCACCGCGCTGAACGTAATCCGGACATCGCTGCCCGCGGCCGCGTCGCCGGACGCCTATACCCTGCGGCTCAATACGTTCGACGGTCCGTATTGCGGGATCGTTGACCTGCTTCGCGCCGCCGCGACTCAACCCATGGGTTTGGCTCTGCGCGACAACGCCAGCGTGCTGCGCAAGGATGACCTGATAGTTCCGCAAATCGCCATGCCGGATTTCCCAGCCTGGCTGACCGTCGATTATTTCAGCAGTGACGGTGGCGTCGCCCACCTTCACCCAACCTCCATCGCGTCCAATCGTCAGGAAGCCGCCGACGCCCATATCGCGCTCGGCGATTCGCCGAAGGAGCGGTGGCAGGTAGACGTTCCGTTCGGCACTGACATGATCGTGGCGATCGCGTCCTCCGCCCCGTTATTCCAGGGGCCGCGTCCCGACAACGATACCGGAGCCGCTTACCTGATTGCGTTGGACCATGCGTTGCAGGAAGCGGCGCGCAACAACACGCGTCTGGCCGCCAACATTATACTTCTGAAGACGACGCCGCGTTGAGTCTGGCGCCGGGGGGCGGTGTCAGAGTGGCTTCGCCTCATGCAGGGCCTGATCGCGGAGCCACCCCGGCGGCATGCCGTCACGGAAGCGTTGACGCCAATAGCCGACTGCCTGTTCCGTCATGCCAACCAGATCGGGGCGGAAGAAATGCGGGCTTGGCGTGAACATCAAATAGGCCTGGGTTTCGTTGGCCACCAGTTCCTCGATCGAGGGATCGTAATCCTGCGAGACCAGGAAACTGCGAAACGCGGCGCGGCTTGGCTCATCGAGGACGTTCGTCCAAAATTCCCGGGTCCAGGCGGCGTAGGCGGCGTTCGTGAAGAACTCACCGTGCGACAATTCGTGATGCAGGATGGTGGCGCGCATGTCCAAGGTCACGCCGCCCTCGCCTAACGCCGGCACGCTGATCAATCCGATCGTGCCGCCCGATACCAACGCGGTCTGCTGCTGAAGCAGATCGCGCAGCCACGCTTCACCATCGGTCAGTCTGATGTTCTGGCGTGACACAGCGGCGAAGAAGCGGGTCAGCGACACCGATCCGTAGTCGTGGCCGTAATAAAACGTCTCCGGCGTATCGCCATTGGCGCGGATCGCGATATCGAGGGCTGCGTCGTCAAGCGCCCGATCATGCGGCTGACCATTCTTTTCGATCATCGCCGCGACGCGATTGAGCATAGCCCCCTGGCGGGCCAGGCTGGCGAAATCGAGTACCAGGATGCGCGGGTTACGATCGAATCGAAACACATCCAGGGTCGTGGCGTGATTGGCCACGATCGACGCTTCGCTGGCGGTGGTGACGGCGATCAGTGAAACAGCGGCGGTGGAAGGGGTGGGGACGCGCGCCAACTTTGGCGCCGCCGATGGTTTGAACAACGCCCACCCGAATCCACCTGCTGCCGCGGCGCCTGCACAGATGGCGCAACCGACGAACAACCGGCGAGAGCTCCGCCGCGGCGAGGTGGTGGCGACAGGGCCGGCTCGGAGTCTGACGGTGTCGTCGTCATGCGGAGCCATGTCGACCGCCCCCCGCGCTAAAGCTTCACCCGATCAGCCGGGCGGGCCGAATCGGATGAACGGGTGCGATGCGACATCGATCAGGCGTCCAGATTGATCACCTGCACCCGCCGGTTACGCGGTTCGGGTACCTGCTGTCCGGTGGGCACTGCCAGATCGTCCTCGCCCATGCCGATCGCCTGCAAACGCGAGCGATCGATATGGTAGACGCTGGCCAGATAGTCCACCACGGCATCCGCCCGGCGGGCCGACAGTGAACGATTGACCTCGGGGCTGCCGACGGTGTCGGTATGGCCTTCGATACGGAAGTGATATTGGGCCAGATCGGAGCTGCTGAGAGCCTTGCCCAACTGGTCCAGCGCCGCCCGCGCGGCAGGCGTCAGATCGGCCGAGTTCGTCGCGAATTTCACTTCCAGATTGGCCGATGGCGCCTTGGTCACGACAGGCACGGCGGGGGAGGCAGCGTGTTCGGCGGTGCCAGCGTGTTCGGTTGCCCCCGCGGGCCTTGGGGTCGCGGACGCTGGCGCGGTCGCCGCGCTCGTCGGCCGGATGCCGCGCGTGCCGCTGCCGATCACGCCGGTCGGTTTTAGCGACTTGATGATGTCATCCGCTGACGGGTTCGACTGCGCCAGAACGGGTGTCGCGACAGCCCAGGCAAGCACCGCGCCCGCCAGAATTGATTTCGTCAACCGCATATTACATTCCCATCCTGGAGATCTGCAATTGATAGCAGTCTCGTTACGATCGGACCAGCATCAAGCCGATTTTGGTGCGCCTGGGAGCGTTTATTTATCGTATTGTGCCCAGCCGTAGTTGTGGATGACCCATTTCAGCGTCATGCCGTATTCGGGGTCGGTGGCGTAGACCCCGGCCAGCGCGTCGGCGAACGCATCGGGATTGCCGGCCACCTGCATGGCTGGCTTGTAGGGCTGTGCCGTCGCCAGCAGTTTGCCATGCAGGTCGAAAGCCTCGGTCAGGCTGTCGAATTTGCGAAACTTCGCTTCAATGACAATGCTTTTTCCCTCGATCACCTCGCGCGTCGGGCTTTCGACCGCCGGTTCGGAGGGCAAAGCCTTGATGCCGAAAGGGTTGTTGCTGCCCGGCGGCATGGATGCACCCCAGGCGCTTTCCACCGCCCATTGCGCCATGGTGACCGAGGCCGGCACGCTCCATCGTTTGCGCGAAGCCACGGCCGCTTCGATCACATCAGCAGGTGCCTCGCCGAAATGACCGACCTTTGGCGCGGGCCCATTGACCAGCGGATGCGCCGCCAGGGCGTAATAGGTCGCACTGCCAGGATCGACACGGCCCGAAGGCGGCATCATGTTCATCATCACGGCCTGAAACGTCTCGATGGCCAGGGTCGTGCCGATATCGGCTTCGCCGGTGACCGGGATCGGCGCGTGCGGTTGCGGCAGCCGGTCGTTGAGCAACCCCTGGATCACGAAAACATCCCCCGGCGCGTTCACACCCTGCCGGCCCACCGACGTGAAAATCGGCGCGGCGACCCGGCCCATTTCATCGGTGCTGAGGATCGTGGCGGACGGGACCAGTCCCATGGCGAATCTCCTAAGTCTGACGAATGCGACTGCCAAGCTCGCGCTTTCGAGTCTAGAATGATACGGTGTGCGATGAAAGCCCGGCACAATGATCGAGGCCCGGTGGCAGGCAGTCTCCGTCAGAGGTGGAGTTTTGAGCGACAACCCGTTCGACGAGCCGGTAGACCAGGATCGGACGGTTATTCGTCCGACCCCTGGTGGCAGGCGCGGCGTGGCCGCAGCGTTCCAAGCGGCTGCTGGGCCGGTGGCGGTGGCGCCACCGGCACACCCGGTTCAGGCGGCTCCGGTTTTGAGCGGCATCGGGGCCGATATGGTGTCGATGGGCGACAACAAGCTGCTCGCGGCGGCGGCGCCCCTGCTGCAACTGCTGGCCCGGCTGCGCAACACCGCCAATCCTCCGGATGCCGGTGATCTAGGAGCCCGCGTGCTGGCGGAACTGCGCAAGTTCGAGCAGGCGGCGCGTGACGGAGGGGTGCCGATGGAGCAACTGCGCCCGGCGCATTATGCGCTGTGCGCCAGTCTGGATGACGTCGTTCTGAATACGCCGTGGGGCAGCAACAGCGCCTGGGCGCGGTCGACCCTGTTGGCGAGTTTTCACCCCGGCACCGCCGGCGGGGAGCGTTTCATCTCGGTCCTGGGTAAGCTGCGGCAGCAGCCGGGACAGAATTTGGCGGTCATTGAACTGATGTATTTCTGCCTGTCGCTGGGCTTCATGGGGCCATTCCGCGATGGGCCAGGTGGGGCGCCCAGTGGGGGGGCAAGTGGGGGGGCAAGCGGGGGGGCAAGCGGGGCAATGGCGCTGGAACGCCTGCGCGGTGACGTGGCGGGGGAAATCGCGGCCCAGATACAAGCCGTGCCGGCTGAGTTGTCGCCGCAATGGCAAGGCGTCGATGCCCGGTTTCGCCCGAAACGCGGTGCGCTGCCGATCTGGGTGGCGGTGTCGGCGGCGCTTGCGGCGATTGGCGGGATGTTCATGGTCAGCCTGCGCGATCTAAACGCCGCTTCGGACACGCTGGCCGCCCGCGCGCTGGCCAGCGCCCCGTCGCACATGCCTGATATCGTCCGCGCCGCGCTGCCGGTTGCCCCGGCGCCGGTACCGCACGAGCCCACTTCGGTTGATCAGATCCAGGCGGCTTTGGCAGCCGAAATCGACCGCGGGCAGCTCGCGGTGCTCGGTGCCGACACCACGCCGGTGATCCGGGTGCCGGCCGGACTACTGTTCCCCGCCGGCAGCGCGAAGCTGTCAGCGTCGGCCATTCCATTGCTGGAGCATGCCGCCGCCGCGATGCGCGCCCTGTCCGGCCCGATTACCGTGCTGGGATTCACCGACAACACGCCGGTTCATACTATTCAGTTCCCGTCCAATTTCCAGCTTTCATCCGCCCGCGCCAAGGCTGTGCAAGCCGTCATCCAGCGGGCTCTCGGCCGCGAACGCCATGTAATCGCTGAAGGCCGATCGGATGCCGACCCGATCGCTTCCAACGCCAGTGCTGACGGGCAGGAACAGAACCGCCGCGTTGAGATCGTGCTGCATCGGCTGGAGAGCGGTCGATGACGCGGCTTTCCCTCGCGCGTTGGCTTATCAGCCTGACCGGCACGCTGGCATTGTCCGGATTGGTCTGGCTATTCGGACCGTTGCTGCCGGTGATGGAGGACACGCTGCCCCGCCTCGCCGTCGTGGGGCTGATGCTGGTGTTGTGGGCGTGTATCAACTTGCTGATCGATCTGTCTCGCGGCAGCCGCGATCGCGCGCTTAGTTCGGGAGTTGCGGCCAGCGCGACGGCCGAGGAAGCGACGGCGATCGAAGGTGGTCTGGCCAAGGCGTTGGCACTGCTGAAGAAAAAGCAGAAAGACCAGGGCTATTTATATGAGCAGCCTTGGTACGTGATCATCGGTCCGCCCGGCGCCGGCAAGACGACCGCCCTGTTGAACGCCGGATTGCGTTTTCCGCTAGCCGCCGAAATGGGGCAGGGCGCGGTGGCGGGCGTCGGTGGCACCCGCCTTTGCGACTGGTGGTTTACCGATGAGGCGGTGCTGATCGATACCGCCGGCCGTTATACCACGCAGGATTCCGACGCCTCGGTCGATAGGGCCGGCTGGGACGCGTTTCTCGATCTGCTCAAGCGCACCCGGCCGCGTCAGCCGCTGAACGGCGTGATCGTGGCCATCGCGCTGTCCGACATTGCGGCCAATTCGGTCCAGGACACATCGCGGCACGCCAGGGCGATCAGTGAACGTGTGCGGGAACTGGAGGCGCGGCTTGGCATTCGGCTTCCTGTCTACGCGCTATTCACCAAAGCCGACCTGATCGTCGGGTTCAGCGAGTATTTCGACGATCTGGACCGCGACAGCCGCCGTCAGGTTTGGGGTGTCACGTTGCCGCATGAGGCCGGGACAGCCGCGCCGGATCCGGCGACCATGGCGACCCGTTTCATACAGCTGGCCGAACGCCTGAACCAACGGCTGGTCGCGCGTCTGGCGAGGGAACCGAGTGCCGAACGGCGGACGCTGATCGCGGGATTTCCGGCCCAGGTGGCGAGTCTCGCGGAACCGCTGGCTCGGTTTCTGGACGAAGCCTTTGGCGCCAGCCCGGTGCCGCTGCTGCGCGGCGCTTACTTCGCCTCCGGCACCCAGGAGGGAACGCCGATCGACCGGCTAACCGGGGTATTGAGCCGCAGCTTCGGCCTTGACCAGCGCCGCGCCGCCACGTTGCGGCCGGAGCAGGGGCGCAGCTATTTCCTCGGCGACTTGCTGACGCGCGTGGTGTTCGGCGAAGCGATGCTGGCGTCGGACAACCCGATCGCGCGCAAGCGGCTGTTTCTGCTGCGCACGGCGATCTATTCGGTTGCTGGGATCGCCGCCCTGGCGGCCGGCATCGTGCTGTGGCGCGTGCATGGCGCGGAAACCGCCACCATCGATGGGGTCAACCAGGCCTTGTCCGGGTATGAGCAGACCGCCAGCAAGCTGCCGCTCGATCCGGTGTCCGATGACGATCTGCGCCAGTTGGTCCCGCTGCTGGATCAGGCGGCCGCGCTAACGCATAAAACCGGCGATGATGCCGACGCAATTGGTGCCGGCATCGGGCTGTCGCAAGCGGGGAAGCTGGCGGAAGCCGCTCGGACGGTCTATCGCCATGCCCTGGAACGCGCCCTGTTGCCGCGCCTGATCTGGCGGCTGGAAACGCAGATGCGCGGCAATCTGGCTCGTCCTGACTTCCTGTATGAGGCCACGCGGATTTATTTGATGCTTGGCAATATGGGTTCGCTCGACCGTGAGTCGGTGAGCGAATGGATGGGCCTGGATTGGCAGGCAACATACCCTGACGCCGACGCCACGCCACTGCGCCAAGATCTTGCCGTCCATCTCGACGCGCTGCTGTCCGACGCCTTGCCGACGGTGCAGTTGGATGGTGGGCTGATCGGCCAGGCACGGGCCAGCTTCAGTCAGGTCACGCTCGCCCAGCGGGTCTATGCGCGCATTCGCGGTTCGGCCGCGGCGCAGCGGCTGGCGCCATGGCGGCCTGTCGATGCGCTTGGCCCGGCCGGCGCGCGGCTGTTCGTGCGCGCCTCCGGCCACAAGCTGACCGATGGCATCGCCGGCCTGTTTACTCACGACGGCTTTGTCAGTGTGCTGCTGCCGTCGATCGCCACCGCCGCGCAATCGGTGGCGGCGGAAAGCTGGGTGCTTGGCCAGAAGACCGAGCTGGATCCGAACGGCGGTGCGATGCGCGATGTGCAAAACGCCGTCGTGGCGATGTACGCCGCCGAGGATATCGACGTCTGGGACCGCATGCTGGGGGATCTGGAAGTGGTGCCGCTGCGCAGCCTGACCCAGGCGGCACAGGACCTTTATATTATGTCCTCCCGGCAATCGCCGTTACGGGCCCTGCTATCCAGTGTGGTGCATGAGGTGACTCTAACCGCGCCGGAAGCGCCGACTCCCACCGGAGCGTCGCGGTTGCAGGGGCTGCTTGGTCCAGCCGCCGCGGCAGCGAGCACGGCTAACACGCAAGCCGGGGAGAGCGTCGCCGAACATTTCAGGCCGCTACGCGACCTGCTCGGTGATGGCGGGGTCAGTCAGCTCGATCCCGTACTGCAATCGCTGTATGATTTGCAGCAACAATTGGCGAAACTCGCTGCCGCCCCGATCGGCAGTACCGCGCCGCCACTGCCGTCCGGCAATGATCCCGCCGTGCTGTTGCGTGCCCAGGCTGCAAGGCTGCCGCAACCGCTTGCCCGTTGGATGACGGCGATGGCGGCCAGCGGGACTGCGCTACGCAGCGGCAATGCGCGTCAGCAGATCAGCACCGCCTGGAGCGCGGCGGGTGGACCGGCGTCGTTCTGCGCGCAATCGGTCAAGGGGCATTTTCCGTTCGACCGCACGGCCACGGCGGATCTGTCGCTTGACGATTTCAGCCGGCTGATGGCGTCCGGCGGCGTGCTGGATGGCTTCTTCAACACGCAACTGGCGCCATATGCCGATACCACCGGCAAGGTCTGGAAGCCGAAGTCACCCGATGGCGCTACGCCGCCGTTGTCGGCCGACGACATCGCCCAGTTTCAGCGCGCCGCCAGTTTGCGCGATCTGTTCTTTCCCGGCGGTGCCACCACTCCGGTCATCCGGTTCGACATCACGCCTGTGTCGCTGGACCCGGTCTCGGCGACGGTGACGCTGGATTTGGACGGCACGGAGGTTCGGTTCGCTCACGGACTGTCGCAGGCTTCGCAAATCACCTGGCCCGGCGCCAACCACATGAGGAATGCTCGGCTTCTGTTCGATCCGCCGATCGCGGGTGGCGGGTCGCTGGCCGAAAGCGGACCCTGGGCCTTGTTCCGGCTGATGGCGCGCGCGCGCCTGCAACCGGACGCCAAGGGTAATCATATTATTGCCACATTTCAGCAGGGGGACCGGCGAGCGGCTTTCGATATCCATCCGATCGGCGGTGGCGACCCGTTCGGCGCGGCTTTGACAGAGGCGTTCCACTGCCCCGTGGTGCCATGAACAGGCCGTCATGATCGCGGGCGCGAAAGCCGATAAAGGGGCCCCTTTTCGAAGGGCGGAACCAACGTGCAAACAATAGGATAGACCCTTTTCGGAATGACGATGCTTGCGATTATCCTAAAATCGATTCTGTGTTGCCACGCCGTATCGGTTGGTTGCTAAATACCTGCTAACACCGAGAGACTTGATAACCCAAGGGGAAGACGAACGTGGCCAAAGCACCTGCATCAGCCGCTGAAAGCATCATGGCGGCGGGCAAAATGAAGCCGCTTCTTGCCAGGCATAAACCGGTTGGGGCCGCGATTGGGCTGACCGCCGAGGGCGAAGGCGTGATCCTTCTGCACAGGAAGGCGAAGCCGAAGAAGGTCATGGCAATGCTGAAGGCAGCGGCGGGGAAGGAGAAACTGAAGCTCGACAATGCCAGCCTGCGGTTTGGACGTGCCATGGTGGACCCGGCGTACGACCCCGGGATGGTCCGCTTCTTTATTAATAAGGCTGCCGCCGGCAGCATGCGCATGAAGCTGTTGCCGGTGGTGAAGGAAGTTCCTTACCAGAAGGTCGAACTCAACGTCGATGACGGGCTGGAGCTGGAGCCAGATGATACCGCCGAGTCGCTGTCTCAGCAGTTGGCGGGACTGGTCAAGCGGATGGGTCAGGTCCCGGATACCGATGCGTCCCTGAAGGCGCGGCTGGCCACACTCGCGACCGACGCCAGCACCCAAATCAAGGCCAACGATCTTAACTCTGCCGCCGATTTCATCGAGCAGCTAGGCGAAGCTCTGGACGAGGTGCTGGGCGAAGAGCCCGAGGCACCGGCCGAACCGTCGAGTGAGCAACCCGTGGAGGCCATGCAACCGGCCACGGAGGCGCCGGCGCCTCCCGCGCCTCCCGCGCCACCGAAGCAGCCCGAGGCGAAGCCCCAGTTGGACGCCGATGCCTTGAAGAAGGAACTGGCGGGGCTCATGCAGCGGATTCCGCAGATTCCCCCCAGCGATCCTGACCTGAAGGCGCGTGCTGTAAAGCTCGCGACTGACGCTAATGTTCAGATCAAGACTAATAACCTGACCTATGCCACCGGTTTCATTGGGCAACTGCGGGAAGCGCTCGACAGCGCCGGGGGCGGCGCCGGCCAGCCGGCCCCGCCGAATGCCCCAGTCGCCGAGGCCAAAGCCGAAGCCAACGCCGAAGCAACGCCGGCGGCGTCCACTCTGACGCCCCGGTTAACGACGGCGGCGCAACGGATCGCCCAGGTGTTGGGCCAGGATCCGTCACGCAGGGGCACCCTTGTGGCCCTGGCCACGGACGGTCAGAAAAAGATCGCGGCGAACGATTTCACGGGTGCGCTGCACGCGATCGAGGAACTGGAAATCGCGCTCGACGCGCCGGTGGTCGCGAAAGAGACGATCAGCGCCAACACCGGCGCCGTGGCCTATGCGAAGTCGCGCCTGGCGTGGCTGGCCGTGCGCAAGCAGATGCAGGGCGACATCAACAAGCTGCGCGATACGTTGACCGAAAAATATCAGGGCACGCCGATCCTGAATCAGATTCAGGCCAGCTACAACGATCGGGTGAGCAAAAAGCTGGACGTCCTTGATGAGTCGCTGGCCGATCTGCTGGATGACGCCAGCAATGCCGCTGATCCGACGGTACGCGCGACCAAGGTGCAGGCGGCACGTGACAAGATCGCGGAATACCAGGGTTATGTGGCCTCGGAGTCGAAGTTGTTCGACGACCTCGATTCCAATCCGTTCGTCCCGCTTGCCATCAAGGCGACACTGACCAAGACCCTCGCGACACTTTCGGCGGCGGTGCGCTAAACGCGGACTTGTGCGGCGGTTCACCATGTCGGGTGGACCGCCGCGCGTTTCCCCAGCAGTGCGGCGATGATTGTAATCGTGGCGGTATAGTGAATAGCCAGTCCGTCAGGCGCTAACGATCTGACGGTGCAGGGCGACCAGATGAGTCTGGTAGTGCACGGCGCTTCGCGCGTGCAGCCTGGTGTGCCAGGCGAAGTTGGACTGCTGCGCCAGAATTTTCAGGCCGGGAATGGCGTGGCCTTGTGGCCCGGCCAGCAGCGCCTGAAGAAATGCTTCGCCCGAACCACCATGGCTGGCGCGTTGCGAGTGGCCGCCCAGCCAGGCGGTGACCGGTGTCGCTCGCGTCGACCAGTCGTACGGGGTGGCCAGTAGGATCCGGCCGTTCTCGCTTGTGGCCTGGACCAGACTCTCCAGCAGTTGGCGGGGGTTGCTGACACAATCGAGCAGGTTGAGCGCGAGGCACAGGTCGGCCCGGCCGGTAGGGAGGGGCAGGCAGGTGGCGTCGCAGGCCCAGAAATCAGTTCGATCCGCGCCATCGATCGCCACGTCGAAGCGCCGGCGGTCGTAGACGAGGCCGATGCGCCGCCGCGGGTATGACACGCGCCCAAGGCCCGCGTTGCGCGCCAGGCGCAGCAGGCCGAGATGGATGTCCGCCCCCAGCACCAGCGCCTGGGGAAACGCCTGGGCCAACGCGAAGCTGGTGCGCCCGGCGGCGCATCCGACATCCAGCATGCGGCGTGGCGTTGGCTCGAACGGGCCGGCCAATGCCAGCAGGCGGGCCAGACAGCGCCGTGCGGAACCTGGGATTGGGTCTTCGGCGCGGCCGGTCTCTTCGGGGTCGAGATCGGCGTAACCGTCCCAGCCGTAGGTCGATTGGACTTGGCGCATCGCATCGAACCAACTGTCCGGCCCGATGGCGTCGCCTAACAGACCCTCCAGCTGCGGGTCGAGGTCTTCACGCAACATCAGCTCGATTCCTCGTTCTGCCAGCAGCGTTGCGAGTTCCGGCACGATGACGGGAATGCCGTCGAGCACCGGGTACTCATGCTGGCAGTCCGGGCAATGCAGCGTCGCCACGATCACATCGGTGTCGGTCCGTTCGGCGACGTGGGCGATCACCAAGCCATGTGGCTGGCGGCCGGCGCGCAGACAGACCGGACAGCGCGGCGCGAACGCCTCAAAATGGCTGAATTTCACGACGCGCCGGTCAACCGCCGATCAACACGGTGGGACACCCGGGCGGTTCGATCTGACCGGTCGGGGATGGAATGGGCGCCACGCAAGAGGCGTGTAAGGTTTGATCGCCCACCCGGGCCGCGGGCAGGCCGCAAATCATCACCGTGGCAGAGCCTTTGGCGATGATACCAGGCCCCGCCGGTACGCACCCTGGCAGTGTGCAAATCTTGGTCATGTCGCTGACCCGGGCGGCGGGCTTGCCGCCGATCAGCACGGTGACCCCGCCGGGCGGCAGGATGGGCAGGGGCAGGGCCGGATGTGGCACGGGAGTCGGCACCAGGGCGGCCGGATGGATTGGCGCATGGCAATGCGGCGCGGTCTGCAGAACCATATCACCGACGCGCGCGGCGGGTGTTCCCATGTCTAATCTCCTTTAGGCAGATATTAGCAAGAAATAGGCTGATGGGGAATCGGCTCGCACGGCCATTGATATCGGCGCCGTTCTGGCTTTCGATAAGGTGCGGCAACAACGGGAGCCGGCATGGTCTGCTTTTGCAAACACACGATGAGCGAGCTGGAACTGTTGCTGCCCTCGCTGCATGCGCCTGCCGTCGGCGCCGACTTGAGCGCGAGCCTGAGTGCGAGCGCCAGCCTTAACGCCGGGATCGCGGCCGGCGCCCCGCTGAGCCTTATGGATGAGCTGCGGCCCTTGGCCGCTTGGCTGGCCCAGTTTGGCTTGCCGGCACCGCCTTGGACACCTGACCCGGCTTGGCTAGGTGAGCCGTTGCCGAGGATTCAACTCACGGCCAGTGCGGTCGCCACTCTTCAGGCGTTCGCGCAGCTTCAGGTGCTGGCGCTGTCGCTGGGGATGAACCTGATGGTGGCCGCCCAGGCGACCGCGTTCGCGCGATTGGTTGCCACCTTGAACGCGCGACTGGCGCTTTTGCTGCAAACGGCAGCGCCGATCAATCCGGCGTCGTGGGTTCAGCTTTCGGCGGCGGTCACCATCTCGGCCCAGGTCACGGAGGCGGTTCGGCTCGGTTTGCTGGTTCCCACGCCGCCGCCGATGGGGCCGCCGCTATCGCTCTGGCGTAATTTTTTATCTGAGCTGCGGGCATTGCTGCCGGTGATCGCGATCGCCAACCAGCTCCAGCTCGATCTGTCGGCGAGCTTGACAGCCCAGCTCGCGCCAATCCTGCGGACCATGCTGCGCATCCCGATGCCGGCGATGACGGCCACACTGACCGCTGCCCTGTCGCTGACAACAAGCCTGACGGCGGCACTGGCCGCCGTGGCTCAATTGAAGCTGGCGCTGGGGATCGATCCGCTGACTGTCGGCTTGCCGGCGGTGCGGATGATGGTCGCGGAACGGCTTGCCGTTACGGCCAGCCTTGTGGAACAAGCCGCCGGAATGCCGCCTGCCGCTTTGATCGCGGCCTTGCCGCGCATCGAATACTGCCCGACCCTGATGGCGCCGCCCGCCGTTGTCCAGGCCGCGCTGTCGCTGAATCTGCCGCCGATGACATGGCAGATTCCCTTGATCGCTGACGTGCCGGTGCTGAACGTGGGCCTGCCCATGGCGGCTTTCAGCGCGCAGTTAAACGCGGCCCTCAATCTTAGGGCGTCGGCGACCCCCTGCGGCCCTGGCTGCGACGCATCGGTATTGATGGCGGCTGCGAGTGCCTGATAGGGGCTGCTGAAATGGGTGGTTCAGAATGCGCCCAGTTCAGGCACCGTCAGTCCGATCACGCCGAGTGCCACGCCCACGCAGCCCATGAGCATGGCGAAACGTATGAGTAATTTCGAATTGGCGATCACCGACGCCGTGGCCAGAACGATGCCAAGCTGCAAGGCGGCGGAGGCGTTGTCGAAGCTGTGCGACTGCTCCAGCGAACGATTGCGAACCTCTTCGAATTCCTTGGCGCGTTCCATGATGGCGTCCTTGCCATCCTTGGGATCCGTGGCGAACCGTTTGCTGTCGTCCCGCAACTTTTGGGCCAGTATCAGACGTTTTTCCGATATCGCCGGATCGCCGGCAGGATCGATCACGGCGAGGGCTTCCGAAAGATCCCCAGCGATCGTCTGCCGTGTCGATTTGGCCTGATACTGGCTCCAGGCATCCGCGGCGAAAACGCCGTTGATGCTGACGCGGATTTCCGAATGACGCGCCTGTTGTTCGGTGATCGCCAGCAGGGCCGCCAAAATGGCGATCAGCAGGGCGGCGCCTTTGTTGCCGTGCGCGGCGGCATGTTCGGCGTGCTCATGATGTTCGAGTATCTCGCTCACGGGTGACTCCGATACGGATGAGTTTTGTTCCAAAAATATATACAAACCGCACAACCATGCGCCTTAGAGGTGTTAGTCCGTATCCCCGGCCGCCGGCAAGCGAAGTTGCAACGGCAGTACGATATGTGAGAAATAAGCGGTGGGGCCATTTGTGGTGGGGCGGGGGTGCCTGGACAGTGCGTTCGAATAGCGTTCGAGTCTGTCTAAATAATTCTCTGCCAGCGGGAATTACCATTTGGCATCCTGCTGGTTGCGGCCGCATAAAGCGAGCGTACTATTAATGCCCGCGGACGAGCAACGGTCTCCACTGAGCCAGCTTTGTAATGCTGGACAAAGCTCGACAATTATCGTTTCATGACCAAGCGATTGCTTGGAAATAGGGGCGGGGGTGGAACGTGCTATCATATTACGGGCTTCCGCTTCGGAACTCGCCTGCATGAGAGCCGCGTGTATGAGCGATTTTTGGGGAGCGATGAGCCCCGATCCGGTTGGGTGGTTTGTCTGAAATGCCGCCTATCGACCTTGCGAGTGGCCTGCCCGACCTAGACGCTGATGCGCCTGCCGGACCGAATCTTGAATTCGATGCGGCATTCGGCGAGCTCGAACGCGCGGCGCAAGGGAAGCCGGAGCAGCAATACGGCGGCACGATCATTCCGGCGGAAGACCCGGACTGGAAGGATGTGGCTGCCCAGTCCGAGCGGCTGCTGGATCGGACGTATGATCTGCGGGTGCTCGTTCTGCTGGCCACCGCCCGGCTGCATTTAAAGGGTGTGTCGGAATTTTTCTCGGTGATCGGGGCGATCCGGCAATTGCTGCAAGACCGCTGGGCGCACGTTCATCCCCAGCTTGATCCCGAAGACGACAACGATCCCACATTTCGTGCGAACGCCTTGCTGCCGCTCGCCGATCCAGTGCGCGTGCTTCGGTTGCTGCGCACCATGCCGTTGGCCGCCTCGCGCCGCGATGGTCCGGTGTCGTGGCGCACGATCGGCATTTTCAACGGCGTCATCGACACCGAGGACGCGGCTGAGAAGAAGACCGAAGCGGTGATTTGCGCCGCCTTCAACGACACCGGCGCGCAGGTCGTGCAGGCGCGTCTGGAGATGTTCGATGCAGGGATCGCTGAACTGACGGGAACCGAGGCTGCATTCGATGCCAACGCCGGTTACGGCAACGGACCTGATCTGTCTAACCTGACCAAGCTGCTGCGTGAGATCAGTTCCTACCTGCGCAATTATATGCCGACGGCAGACGATGAAATTGGCAGCGATGCGGCGGACGATTCGCCCTCTGACGCGGTGGGAGCCGAGGATGGTGGGGCTTCGGTACCGCCAAGGGCGGGTTCCGCGCGCTCTGGCGGGGTGTCGATCGCATCACTGACGGCGATCAACTCGCGTGAGGACGCGATGAAATTGCTGGATCTGGTTTGCCGCTACTATGAGACCCATGAGCCGTCCAGCCCGTTGCCTCTTTTGGTTGCTCGGGCGCGCAGGCTAGCCGACAAAGGCTTTATGGAAATCCTACAGGACATGGCGCCGGATGGATTATCACAAGCGCAGAACGTTGTCGGTCAGCGCGATGAATAATGATAGAATTCTGCCCGCCCTGCTGAATATCCGGTGTTCACCCGGCTTGATCACCGCGTAATCGTTTTTCACCCGTTTCTCACAGCGAGTAAAACCATGGCCAAAGCCAGTAGTCAAAAATTCATCGCCCGCAACCGTGCGCCGCGGGTGCAGATCGAATACGACGTTGAGACGTATGGCGCGCAAAAGTCAGTGCAGCTTCCCTTCGTTGTTGGGGTTATGTCGGATCTTTCCGGTAAACCGACCGACCCGCTGCCCGCGGTGGCCGATCGAAAGATGATGGAAATCGACGTCGACAATTTCGATGACCGGCTGAAATCGATGAAGCCGCGTGCTGCTTTCACGGTGCCGAATACGCTGACTGGCGAAGGCAATCTGGCGGTCGATATCACCTTTGAAAGCATGGATGATTTTTCGCCTGCCGCGATTGCCCGCAAGGTGGAGGGGCTGAACAAGCTGCTGGAAGCACGCACGCAGCTTTCCAACCTGCTGACCTATATGGACGGCAAGACCGGGGCGGAGAATTTGATCAACAAGGTGCTGCAGGATCCGGCTTTGTTGCAGACCCTGGCCGCGGCGCCGAAAGCCGGCGGCTCATCCACCGGCGAGGAGGGTTAAGCGATGTCCGAGGCTCAGCACAGCGCCGCTGCCGGTGCCACCACGACACAGGAATTCAACGAATTCGCCGCTCTGCTTGATCGGGAATTCAAGCCGAAAAGCGACCGCGCGCGCGAGGCCGTCGAATCGGCGGTACAGACCCTGGCCCAGCAGGCGCTGGCCGACACGGCGCTGGTGTCTGACGATGCGCTGCGTTCCATCGAGCAGATGATCAGCGCGATCGACCGCAAGCTGACGGAACAGGTCAACCTGATCCTGCATCATGAAGACTTTCAAGGCTTGGAAGCCGCCTGGCGCGGCCTGCACCATCTGGTGAACAACACCGAGACTGATGAGACGCTTAAGATCAAGGTGTTCAACATCTCCAAGAAAGAGATGGGGCGGACGCTGAAGAAGTTCCGCGGCACCGCCTGGGATCAGAGCCCGATCTTCAAGAAGGTCTATGAGGAGGAATTCGGCCAGTTCGGCGGCGAGCCGTTTGGCTTGCTGGTGGGTGATTATTACTTCGATCACAGTCCGCAGGATGTGCAGCTGTTGAGCGACATCGCCCAGGTGGCGGCGGGGGCACATGCGCCTTTCATCGCGGCCGCCAACCCGACCGTCATGCAGATGGATAGCTGGAGCGAGCTCTCCAACCCGCGTGACCTGACAAAGATTTTTCAAACGCCTGAGTACGCCGCATGGCGTTCGCTGCGCGAAAGCGACGATTCGCGCTACCTTGGCCTCGCGATGCCGCGCTTCCTGGCGCGACTTCCGTATGGCGCCAAGACCGAACCGGTCGATGAGTTCGCGTTTGAAGAAGACACCTCCAGCGCGGACGGTACGGGCTATACCTGGACGAACGCGGCTTACGCGATGGCCACCAACATCACGCGGGCGTTCAAGCTGTATGGCTGGACCACTAACATCCGCGGTATCGAAAGTGGTGGTGCGGTCGAGGGCCTGCCCACCCACACTTTCCCGACCGATGACGGTGGCGTGGCGATGCAGTGCCCGACAGAAATCGCAATTTCCGACCGGCGCGAAGCGGAACTCGCGAAGAGCGGCTTCATGCCGCTGATCCACAAGAAGAACTCGGACTTCGCGGCGTTCATCGGCGCCCAATCGCTGCAAAAACCGCAGGAATATGACGATGCCGCGGCGACGGCAAACGCCAACCTGGCGGCGCGGCTGCCGTATCTCTTCGCCAGTTGCCGCTTCGCGCACTACCTGAAATGCATGGTGCGCGACAAGGTCGGCAGTTCCATGACCAAGGATCAGTTGCAGGCATGGCTGACGAATTGGCTGATGCGCTACATTGACGGCTCGCCCAACACTTCCTCCGCTGAATACAAGGCCAGTCATCCGCTGTCCGAGGGCGAGGTGATCGTCGAGGAGGACGAATCCAACCCCGGTTACTACAGCTCGAAGATTTTCCTCAAGCCACACTACCAGCTTGAGGGTCTGACTGTATCGCTGCGGCTTGTCTCTCGCATGCCCAAATAGCCCGGATGCGACGGCGACATGATTTGTGTCATGCCGCCGTTCTTATTCTGGTGATGTCGCCCCAACACTGTCTTTGTTGGGGTTGTTATCGAAATACGTCTGAAAGATCGAAAGGAATACGCTCATGGCAATTGACGCATATATCTGCTTTCAACAATATGGTGGTGGTTGGCTGACGGCTGAGTCGCAGGTCAACTTCGCCAACAATACAGAAACGCTAATGACCCAGCCGTTCGCCATTCCGACGAGCGCCTCGTCGGGCACGGTGCCGAACGGTGGGCCGGCCATTTTCGAAATCGAAGATTATAGCTTCGATATCGAGCAGACGTTGAATATTGGCAGCCACAGCAGTGGCGCGGGCGCCGGCAAGGTCTCGTTCAATCCGTTCTCGATCACCCGCAAGGTCGATAAATGCTCGCCCACGTTCTTTGAAATGGCGTGTTCGGGAACCGCGTTTCAGTTGGTGACCCTGGCGATGCGCAAAAGCTCCGGCGCGGGCGCGGCGGGTGCTGGGAATACGTCGGGGCAGGTGTATCTTCGCTTCGACTTCAAGCTGGTCGCGGTTAAGACCATTTCCTGGAGCCATGACGACGAATCGCCGAAGGAGACGGTCACCTTCGAATATGGTGGTCTCCAGATTCGTTACGCGCAGCAGGAAGCCAGCGGCAAACTCAAGACCCCGGTCGCCGGCGGTTGGAACCGCGTGCACAACACGCAGGATACGGGTACCAGCCTGATCCAGGGAGCGAAGTGATCACTTCTAACGACAATGTGGACGCGGCCCGGGCATTGCTCCGGGCCGATGGCCCACGCGCGGCGCTTGAGCAGCTGAAAAAGGACGTGCGCAAGGTCCCGCGGGAGCCGCGCCTGCGCATTTTCCTGTTCCAGTTGTTTTGTGTCGTTGGCGAATGGGATCGCGCACTCACTCAACTGGCTGTGGCCGCGGAATTCGATCCCGAGGCGGTGCCCATGGCGCAGACCTACCGCGCGGTTATCCGCTGCGAAATGCTGCGCGAGCGTGTGTTCAAAGGCCTGCGCACCCCGACCTTCCTGGGTGAGCCGGAACAGTGGATGTCGTTACTGGTGGAAGCCAACCGCGTATTGGCGACCGGCGCCGAGGCAGAGGCGGCCAGCTTGCGTGATGCCGCGTTCGAGCAAGCCCCCGCAATTTCCGGACAGATCGACGGCAAGCCATTCAATTGGATCGCTGATGCCGATCCCAGGCTTGGACCCGTGCTGGAAGCGGTCGTCGAGGGTAAATATTATTGGGTGCCGTTCGGCCGCATCGCCCGGGTGTCGCTTGAACCGCCCGCCGATCTACGTGACCAGGTCTGGATGCCGGCCCAATTCATCTGGAGCAGCGGTGGCGAAAGCATGGGTTTCATTCCCACGCGCTATCCAGGCTCGCAGTCCGGCGATGAGGATTTGACCTTGGCGCGCCGCACCGAATGGCGTGACAGCAATGACTGGCCGCTTGGCCTGGGGCAGCGCATGTTGGCGACGGACGCCGACGAGGTCGCGCTGATGGACCTGCGAAAGCTGGTGATCGACACGTCACCGACCGCCGATACCGCTGCGGGCTGAAAATGGCAGAGCCCAACCGGCACGATCGATTGCAGCCTTCGTTGCTTGACCGGCTGACGGATGACGCGCCGGATCAGCGCCGAGAGGCGTCGGACCGTCAAGTGCTGAGCATGCAGCAACTTCGGAGCGCCGTGTTGCGCGATCTCGCCTGGCTGCTGAATACGACCAACCTTGATGCGACCGACGATCTGGACGGCGTTCCGCTGGTCGCCGGCTCGACCTTAAATTATGGCGTACCCGGTTTTACTGGCGTAGTCGCCACGGCGGAACGCGTGGTGTCGCTGGAACAGACGATCGCCAACGCCATCCGCCAGTTCGAGCCGCGTATTCGTCCAGGTTCTGTGCGGGTGAAGGCGCGCGACGGCGGGTCCGACGGTATCTCTCGCCTGGTGTTTGAGATTCGGGGCGAGCTGTGGGCGCAGCCGGTTCCGCAGCAATTGTTCCTGGAGACATCGGTCGATATCGCGACACGGCTCGCGGTGGTTACCGACACAAGGGCGCGGGGCTGATGGACCCGCGTTTGCTGCGACTGTACGAGACGGAACTCGCCTTCGTACGCGAAATGGGCACGGAATTCGCCGCCGAGTATCCCAAGATCGCCAGCCGTTTGGATCTAGGCAACACCGAGGTCGCCGACCCTTATGTCGAGCGGCTGCTTGAGGGTTTCGCGTTTTTAACGGCGCGCATCCAGTTGAAGATGGAAGCCGAATTTCCGACCTTCACGCAGTCGCTGCTGCAGATGGTTTATCCGCATTATCTCGCGCCGACCCCATCGATGGCGATCGTGCGGTTGGCGACCGATCCCGCGGCGATTCGCAGCCTGCCGCAGGGCGTGATGCTGCCGGCGGGAACCGCCCTTCGCAGCCTGCTTGGCACGCACGACCAGACCAATTGCGAATTCCGCACCGCGCACGCCGTGCAACTGCTGCCAATCGAGATTTCCGAGGCGGAATACATCAGTTCCGCGGCCGCCGTGGCCGCCTTGGGCCTGCCTGACCAGCGCGGCGTCAAGGCGGCGATCCGGTTGCGCCTGAAAGCCGCGGGCGACCTTTCGTTCAACAAGATCGCGCTGGAAAAATTGACCATGTTCCTCGGCGGCCCCGAGGGCAGCCGGGTTCGGTTGTACGAACAACTGGTCGCCAACGTGGCGAGCATCTATGTGCGGCCAAGCGTGCGCCCGGTGCCGTGGCAAGAAAAACTGCCGCCCACCGCGCTGCACGGCATCGGTTTCGACGAAACCGAGGCGTTGCTGCCGCCCGCCCCGCAATCGTTCGAGGGTTACCGGCTGCTGCAAGAATATTACGCCATGCCGGAGCGCTTCCTGTTCGTGGAACTGGACGGCCTCGACCGTTCATCTATCCGCTGCGCTACCAATGAGATGGACATCGTCATCCTGCTCAATCGCAGCGAGCCGTCGCTTTCCAGCGGTTTTTCGCCCGAATATCTATCCCTGTTCTGCACGCCGGCGATCAATCTGTTTCCGTACCGATCGGATCGTATCAATCTGTCCGAGCGAGACACCGAGCACCAGATCGTGCCGAATCGCATGCGTCCATTGGACTATGAAGTATTCAGTGTTGGCGGGGTCGAGGGATTTTCCGCCGATGGCAGTTCGGGGCGGAATTTTATGCCGTTCTACGCGGCCAACGACCTGAGCCGAAACCCGGGCCATCGCAGTTACTTCATGCTGCGGCGCCAACCCCGGCAGCTATCGTCCCGCAGCCGCCAGCGGGGACCACGCTCAAGCTATCTCGGTCATGAGACGTTTGTTTCGCTGGTCGATCCCGATACGGCGCCGGCCGCCGAGACTATACGCCAGCTTGGGTTGGATCTGTTATGTACGAACCGTGATCTGACGCTGTCGATGCCGGTTGGCAAGCAGCATACCGATTTCACGATGGCGGTCAGTGCCCCAGTGACGTCGGTACGGTGTGTGGTGGGGCCGACCGCGCCGCGGCCGTGCCGGACTGATGGCGATTACGCCTGGCGCTTCATTTCGCACCTTGGGCTGAACTATCTTAGCCTGATGGACAGCGGCCCAATCCAGGGCGCGGCGGCGTTGCGGGAGTTGTTGCGCCTGTATGTGCCGTCGAGCACGTCGCTGGCCGCCCGGCAGTTGGAGTCGCTGCTGTCCGTGAAGACCCACCCGATCGTGCGACGCATCCCCGGAAGTGGCCCGATCTCGGTCGGGCGCGGGCTGGAGATCACGTTGACCATGGATGAAGGCAGCTTTGGCGGTGCCGGCGGCATCTTGCTGGCCGCTGTCCTGGACCGCTTCTTCGCCAAATATGTCTCGATCAATGCGTTCACCGAGACGGTACTAAGCAGCCCCGAACGAGGGGAGGTGATGCGATGGCCGATGCAGGTTGGCAACCGTCCGATACTGTAGACGGGCCAGCCGCGGCTGCACCGTCCGCGGCTATTCTGGCCCTGCTGGAAAGCCTTGCCGCCGAACCATCGGCGCATGGATTCTATCAGACCATGCGAAAGCTGGAGGCTCTGACCCCGGAACGGCCGCGGCTGGGTCGCAGTGCCCGGCCGAACCAGGATTCGCTACGCCTGGCGCAGGAACCCTCGGCGATTTTCGCGCCGGCGGCGTTGGCGGGATTCGAAGCCGCGGCCGAGGGCCATCCCGCCCGGCTGCTGGTGCACTTCTTCGGGTTGTTCGGCCCTGATGGGCCGCTGCCGCTTCATCTCACTGACTATGCGCGCGACCGGAGGCGAAATCATCGCGATCCCAGCCTGCAGCGCTTCGCCGATATCTTCCACCATCGTGCGCTGTCGCTGTTTTGGCGCGCGTGGGCGGATGTGCGGCCGACGATCGCGTTCGACCGGCCATCCGAGGATCGGTTTCAGACCTATGTCGGGGCTCTGATCGGCCTCGGTCAGGAGACCCTGCGGGAGCGGGATGCGATGCCGGACCTGACGAAGATGCATTTCGCCGGGCTGTTCGCGAACCAGACCCGCCACGCCTCTGGATTGGGGGCGATCCTATCGGCTTTTTTCACCATGCCGGTGCGTATCGAATGTTTCATCGGTGCCTGGCTAACCATGCCGCAATCCGATCGTTCGGCGCTTGGCGCGGACCGGCGCTCTGGCGTGCTGGGCCAATCCATCCTGCTTGGGTCCAGCGTATGGAGCCGGCAGAACAAATTTCGCATTGTGTTCGGGCCCTTGGGGCTGGCTGATTATTTGCGCCTGCTGCCCGGCGGTCAGAGCTTCCGCCGGTTGATCCCGATCGTGCGCAACTATGCCGGTGACACCATGTTGTGGGACGTCAATCTGGTGCTGCGCGCCGAGGATGTGCCCCCGGTGGTGCTGGGCAGGCAGGGCCGCCTGGGTTGGACAACCTGGTTGCAGCCACGCCGCAGCAGTGCGGACGCGACCGAACTGTTTCTTGATGCCAGCGCCGACAGCGTGGCGCGCCGGCTTGATGAAGTTTCCCCAACACTGACGACCGCAGGTGATCCCGTATGACCGAAATCAGTCGCTCTGCCCTGTTCGGCAAGCTTAACCCCATCGCCTACAAGGCGATCGAGGGCGCAACGGTGTTCTGCAAATTGCGCGGAAACCCATATGTGGAACTGGTGCACTGGGTGCAGCAAATCCTGCAGACACAAGATACCGATTTGCACCGGATTATCCGGCATTTTGAGCTGGATTCGTCCAAGCTGGCGACCGATATCACAACGGCGCTCGACCGGCTGCCGCGCGGGGCCACGGCGATCTCTGATTTTTCGCCGTCGATTGAAGAATCGATCGAGCGGGGCTGGCTTTATGCGACGTTGATGTTCGGCGAGGGCCAGGTGCGCACCGGCCATCTGCTCTACGGTGCCCTGCGCACAACGACGCTGCGCAATGCGCTTTATGGTATCAGCCGGCAATTCGAGCGTGTGAAGGCCGAGGCGCTGGGCGACCAGTTTGCCAAATTACTATCCAGTTCGCCGGAGGAGGCGCTGCGCGCGGCGGATGGTTCGGCGGTGCCTGGGGAAGCCAGCGGCGCCATGGCGCCAGCGGCGATGGGCAAACAAGAGGCGCTGGCGAAATACTCGGTCGATCTGACCGAACGGGCCCGCAACGGCGAGATCGACAACATTGTGGGCCGCGATCAAGAGATCCGTCAGGTGGTGGATGTTCTGATGCGGCGGCGGCAGAACAATCCGATCCTGACCGGCGAGGCCGGCGTCGGCAAGACCGCGGTGGTGGAAGGCTTCGCGCTGCGTATTGTCGCCGGTGACGTGCCGCCGCAACTACGCGATGTCAGCCTTCGCACGCTCGATATTGGCCTTCTCCAGGCTGGTGCCAGCATGAAGGGCGAATTCGAAAACCGACTGAAACAGGTGATCGAGGAAGTTCAGTCCTCCCCCAAGCCGATTATCCTGTTCATCGACGAAGCGCACACCTTGATCGGCGCCGGTGGCGCGGCCGGTACTGGTGACGCCGCCAATCTGCTGAAGCCTGCCCTGGCGCGCGGCACCTTGCGCACGATCGCCGCCACGACCTGGGCGGAATATAAGAAATACTTCGAGAAGGACCCGGCGCTGACCCGTCGGTTCCAGGTGGTTCAGGTCGATGAGCCATCCGAGGAAAAAGCCATCCTGATGATGCGGGGCATCGCCTCGCCGCTAGAAAAGCATCATCGCGTGCAGATACTGGACGAGGCGATCGATGCCGCCGTTCGCCTGTCGCATCGTTACATTCCCGCTCGCCAATTGCCGGACAAATCCGTCAGCCTGCTGGACACCGCGGCCGCCCGAGTTGCGGTCAGCCAGCACGCGGTGCCACCCGAGGTTGATGATTGCCGCCGGCGTATCCAGGCGCTGGAAACCGAGCGGGAGATCATTGCTCGGGAGGCCGCGATCGGAATCGACATCAAATCGCGTCTGAGCAGCGTGGACGATGATCTGGCGAGCAACCGCGAACAGTTGGTTGGGCTGGAGGCGCGCTGGGGCGAGGAAAAGACGATGGTCGATCGGCTTCTGGCCTTGCGCGCGCAACTGCGCGAAGGGGCCGCACCGATCGACACCGCCGATGCCCATTCCCCCGAACGGGCCGCGATCCTGGCGGAGCTACAGGCGCTGCAGACGAAACTGGCGGCCCATCAGGGTGAGAGCCCACTGATTCTGCCCAGCGTCGATGCCCAGGCAGTTGCCGCCGTCGTCGGCGACTGGACCGGCATTCCCGTCGGCCGCATGGTCAAGAACGAGGTGCAGGCGGTGCTGAACCTCGACAAGACGCTGAAACAGCGGGTCATCGGCCAGGACCACGGCCTGGAAATGATCGCGCGCCGGGTTCAGACCTCCCGCGCCGGGCTGGACAATCCGTCGAAGCCGATCGGGGTGTTCATGCTGTGCGGCCCGTCCGGCGTCGGCAAGACCGAGAGCGCCTTGGCGCTGGCGGAATCGCTGTATGGCGGGGAGCAGAATCTTATCACCATCAACATGAGCGAATTCCAGGAAGCCCATACCGTTTCGACATTGAAAGGCGCGCCCCCCGGCTATGTCGGCTATGGCGAGGGCGGCATTCTGACCGAGGCGGTCAGGCGTAAACCCTATTCGGTCGTGCTGCTGGATGAGATCGAGAAGGCGCATTCCGATGTGCACGAGATTTTCTTCCAAGTATTCGACAAGGGCGTGATGGAGGACGGCGAAGGCCGTATGATCGACTTCAAGAACACGCTGATCCTGCTGACGTCCAATGTCGGCACCGATCTGGTAATGTCGTTGTGCGGCGATCCCGAGTTGATGCCGGAGCCGGACGAGGTGGCCAAGGCACTGCGCGAACCGCTGCTGAAGGTGTTTCCGCCGGCCCTGCTGGGGCGGCTGATCGTGATTCCGTACTACCCGCTCAGTTCTGAGGTGATGCACTCCATCATCCGCCTGCAGCTTGGCCGCGTGGCTCGGCGTATCGCCGAGCATCACAAGGTGCCGTTCACGTATGACGACAGCGTGGTCGAACTGATTGCGGAACGATGCAACGAGCCCGAAAGCGGCGGGCGCATGATCGATGCGATCATGACCAACACGATGTTGCCGGCGATTTCCTCGGCCTTTCTGAACAAATTGATGGATGGCGGCAGTATTTCGCGTGTGCATGTCGGTGCCGCCGACAGCAATTTCAATTACATTATCGAATAGATCGCGGAGGCCTTCGGGATGGAATACAGCGTCAATTTTGGCTCGCTTTCCAGCAAGAAGCGGGCGGCCGCGCCGAACGCCAAATTCCGGCTGGCCCTGCTGGGCGATTTCTCCGGCCGCGCCAATGCCGGAAAATCGGAGACCGGGGCCGCGTTGGCGAAGCGCAAGCCGATCAAGGTGGATGTCGACAATCTCGACGATATTCTGGCCAGGATGAAGCTCGATCTGACCTTGTCGCTGGACGGAGAGGAGGCGATCGTATCGGTCCCGGTGGGATCGATGGATGATTTCCATCCCGACCAGATCGTCGAGAACGTCGAGTTGTTCAGTGAGTTACGTAGTTTGCGGCGTAATCTGGCGAACAAGGCGACCTTCGATCGGGCGGCCAAGACAGTGCTGTCCTGGAGTGGGGAGGATGCCTTGCCGCCGTTGCCGCGCAAGGCCGCTGGCAGCTCCGTCGCCACGGACCGCAAGCTGTCCGATTTCGCCCGGCTGACCGGGCGCCCCACCGCTGCCGAGGCGGCGGAGGCGTCGGTTGAGGACCTGATGCGCCGGATCGTTGGTCCATTGGTCGAGCCGGCGCGTGATGCCCGCGCCGATCAGTTGACCGCTCGGGTGGATGAGGCGTTGTCCACCGCGATGCGGCGGATTTTGCACCATCCGGATTTTCAGAGTGCCGAGGCATTGTGGCGAGGCGTGGAGTTCCTGATCCGCCGGATTGAAACCGGCGCCAAGATGGAGATCCTGCTGTATGACGTGTCGGCCGAGGAACTGGCGGCAGACATCGCCGGGTCGGACGATCTGAGCAACAGCGGACTGTATGGCCTGCTGATCGAGCAGCCGGCGCTCGATGCGGGGCAGGGCGCCATTTCGGTGGCGATCGGACTGTACAATTTCGAACTGATGCCGCCGCACGCCGAACTGCTGGGGCGGATCGCCCAGGTTGCGGCTGCGGCGGGGGCGCCGTTCATCGCCAGCATTGGGCCTGACCCGCTGAAGCTGCCGGTGCATGAGCAGCATCCGCTGATCAAAGAATCCTGGCAGGCACTGCGACAACTGTCCGCCTCGGTCTATCTGGGCCTGGCCACGCCGCGCTTCCTGCTGCGCACACCGTACGGCAAGAAAACCGATCCGATCGACGCGTTCGGCTTTGAGGAATTCACCCGTCAGGGCGGATTGTCCGGTATGCTGTGGGGCCACCCGGGACTGATCCCGGCGCTTCTGCTGGCCGAGAGCTTCGGCCAACAGGGGCTGAAGATGAAGCTGGGCACGGTCATGGGTGTCCGCGACATGCCGTATTTCGTCTACTTTGATGCCGATGGCGACCAAACCGCGTTGCCCTGCACCGAACGGATGTACAGCGAGCGTCAGGCCGTGGGTGTAACCAACTACGGCGTTATGCCGTTGCTCAGTCTGCGCGGCAGGCCGGAGTTGCGGCTTGGCAGTTTCCAGTCCGTGGCTGGCGCCACGCTGGCCGGGTTCTGGGCCCCGGCGGTGGTCACGTCGTCGAGCACAGGTGCTGTACCCGCGGTGAAGCCCGCGCCTGTCGAGGCCGCCGAAGCCGAGGCGGTGGATCTGGACGCGCTGCTCAAGGATCTGAGCGCTGCGGAACCCGAAGCGGCTGAGCCTGAAGCAGCGGAACCCGAAGCGCCAGAACCTGAAGCGGCCGAACCTGAAGCGGCCGAACCTGAAGCGGCCGAACCCGAAGCACCGGCGGCCGATGATTTGGATGCCCTACTGGCCAGCCTCAACGTCGAGCCGCCGCCGCCAGAACCCGACGCGACCGACGTTGATCTTGACGCGCTGCTGGCGTCGCTGAAGTAGCGCGTGTCAGCTTGGCTCCGTCGCGCGGACGACGATGTCGATCCGCTGACTTTCCCGGGCGTCACCGGCCACCGCGCCAGTTGGCCGGATCGCGCGCCCGATGCGATCGGCTGGCACACCGGCCTTGATCAAGCCCTCTTCGACCAACTGCGCCCGGAGGCGGGACAGGTCGACGATCGACTTGGGGCCCTCGGGATCGAGAAATTCGACAAGATCGATCAGCATGGTTTTGTTGTCGCTCCACCAGGACGCCACCGAGGCGATGACGGTGTGGCCGTCCTTATCGATCGCGGCCGACCATTCGGCGAAGAACACCGAATAGTCCGAGTTGCTGCGCCGGATGCGTTCAACGATGGCGGGATGGATGATCCAGGGATCGCCGAAGCCGTCCTGCTCTCCACAATGCTGGATCCACAGCCGGTTCACCTCGCTTTTGTGTTCGCAGGGTACCAGTTCAATGCTAACGTCGGGCGCAAGCGTGTTGGCCAGCAGATCGTCGAGAAACGGCTCACCACCAACCAGCCATACGCGTCCGTTGAATTCCGCCAGTGTGATATCGGCCATGGTCAATTCCTCAACAGCTGATCGTTCTTGGATCGGCACGCATGCCGCTTTCCACGTGTATAGACAAGGCCTGACGCCATGCCGCTGAAACTCACTCTCACATCGCTTTCGGGCGGCGATCGGCAAGAGCGGACGCTGTCCCGGGGAACATTATCGATCGGCCGCGGCAGCGGCAATGACTGGGTGTTGCCGGACCCTGAGCAACATTTGTCGCGGACACATTGCATGATTGGATTCGAGCAGGGGCAATATTGGCTGACCGATCTCAGCACCAACGGGATGCTGCTGAACGGCTCCCGCACCCCGACCGCGCGGGACAGCCGCACCGTGCTTACAGATGGCGATAGTATCGTAATGGGTGCATACAAGCTTGCGATCGCCGAGGTCGACGACCGCGCCGTTTCCGGCGGAGCCGATCCGTTTGGCGCCTCCCGCATGGATGATTTCAATAATCCGCTGAATGCCGATCCGCTCGCGGACCCCCTGTCCGATCCGTTGTCAGATTCGCCGCGTGGCGGCAGGGACTTTCACCACCCGGTTCCGCATCAGGCCGCGGCGGCGCGGGTGGCTGATCCGTTTGATGCGGCCGACCGTGGCCGTCCGCGGGATCCGGCCCAAGACATGTTTCAGGGACACGCGGCGGCGGATGCCTGGAAGGGGCCGACGCAGCGCGACGATGCCGTGGCGGGGTCGCACGCGTTCTCGGCGCCCAAACCGATCGCACCCGCACAGTTCGACGATATCGATTTCGATGCGCTACTCGGGGATCTGATGCCGCAGGCGCATGCGCAGCCGCCAGCATTCGGCAACCCGGCGCAACCGGCCGCTGCCGGGCCGGTCGTCGATCCGTTTGACAGTCTTCTCGGCGATGATGCGATTCCGCCGATTGGAGGATTTGCGCTTGCCCCACCCGCCGAATTCGCCCGGGAATCGTCCGACCCGTTCGCGCCGGCCGCCCCCGCCGGCCTCGCGCCCGCATCACCCGACCCCTTCGCGGCGACGCCGCCCGCCGGATTCACTCCGGTCACCTCAGCGCCTGCTCCGGGCTTTCAGCCCTCCGCCCCGTCGCTGGCTGCTCAGCAGGCACCCGTTCCCGCAACGCCCGTACCAGCGCTGGCCGCCGCGCCAGCGTCCAACTCCGCGCTGTTTGCCGCCTTTTTTCAGGGTGCGGGGATCGAGAGGTCGGACCTTCCGCCAGCCGAGCAGGAGGCTGCCATGAAGGCGATGGGCGCATTGTTCCGCGCCTTTGTCAGCGGTACCCGCGACGTGCTGATGTCACGTGCGGAGATCAAGCACGAGATGCGCGTCGAACAGACCATGATCCGCTCACGCGACAATAACGCGCTCAAATTTTCGGTTTCGCCGGAGGAGGCATTGCAGGCGCTGCTGCGGCCGAACCGCCCAGGCTACAAGGCGCCGCTCGCGGCGGTCGAGGAGGCGTTCGACGATATCCGCTCGCATGAACTGGCGGTCATGGCCGGCATGCAGACCGGCTTGATGGCGCTGCTCAAGCGTTTCGACCCGGCACTGTTGGAAAGCCGCCTGCAGAAGGGCATGCTGGACAGCATCCTGCCGTCCGCCCGCAAGGCCCGGTTCTGGGAGATGTTCTGCGCGGCCTACAAGGATATCGCGCGCGAAGCGGAGGACGATTTTCATGCTTTGTTCGGCCGTGAATTCGCCCGCGCCTACACCGCGCAGGTGGGAAAAATTTGACGATTAGCAAAAAAATCGCCTGATCGACGGCCGCATCGCGGCAAACCGACAAACCTTCATTACGCTATCGCTTGCTTGCGGGGGCGAAGCAAGTAGACTAGGCGGCTGGGGGATTTAGCATGCGGCTTCGATGGATTTTCGTGGGTTTGGCGGCGATGTCCTGCTTGACAGGCTGCGGGGGGGCGCCATCGGCGTCACCGCCCACGGTGGTGAATCTCACCATCGAAGCGACCCCGGACAACAACCTCACCGTCGACAACAAGGGCGCGCCGCTTGCGATACGCGTTTATCAGCTGGCCGGGGCGGCGGGCTTCAACGCCGCGGAGTTCTTTCCGCTTTACAACGACGACGACGCCACCCTGAAAACGGATCTCGTGCATCGCGATGATTTTCTGCTCGCTCCGGGTGCCAGCAAATCGGAAACAATCATGCCGAAGGACAATGTCGCCTCGATCGGGGTGTTCGGCGCCTATCGCGGGTTCCAAACCGCCGTCTGGCGGGTATCATTCGATGTCGTCCCACATAAGACGATCAAGGTGACCGTGACCGCCGGGCATGACGGATTGGTGCTGAAGACCGATGCAACCGGGCCGAAATAGTTGCCAGGCATGATCGGATTGTCGCGATGAACTGGGAAAACAAGGTTATTTGGTCCGAGGGCCTGTTCCTGCAGCCGCAGCATTTGCAGCAGCAGGATCGATACGTAGACCGGCTGGTGCGGGCCAGCACGATGGGGCTGCGGCCGTTTGCCTGGGGCCTGACCGAGCTGTCGCTGGATACCGATTTGCTTACCCTGGGCAAGTTCGGCATTCGTTCGGCCGCCGGCATCCTGCCTGATGGCACCCCGTTTAGTGTGCCCGACGATGCGGCCCCTCCCAGACCGATCGATCTGCCCGAAACGGCCCGGAACGTTGTCGTATACCTGCAATTGCCGACCCGTCAGCCCGGTGGGGTGGAGGTGGCCCCGCCCGAATTGATCGAGACCGTGGCGCGCTTCGCCACCGATGAGTTCGAAGCCACCGATGTCGTTGCCGGATCGCAAGGCCGGACCGCCGTGCCGATCGGGAAGCTGCGTCTGCGCTATGCGCTGGAGGGCGAGGCCCGCACCGGCTTTACCGGCGTCGGCTTGGCTCGGGTGGTCGAAGTGCGGGCTGACAAAAGCACGGTACTCGACGAGGGTTATATCCCGCCTTTGCTAACCTGCAGCGCCACCAGCGTGATCGGCGGGTTTATCAACCAATTGCAGGGGCTTCTGCATCACCGCGCCGAGGCCTTGGCCGGACGGGTGTCGGAAACCACGACGCGGGGTACCGCCGAGATCGCCGATTACATGTTGCTGCAGCTATGCAACAACTATGAACCGCTGATGACTCATCTGGCGTCGATCGCACCGCAATTGCATCCGGAAAGCTTCTACCGGGTGACGGTCAGCCTGGCCGGCGAACTCGCGACATTTACCGAGACGCGCAAACGGCCGGCCGTATTCTCGCCCTATAAGCACGATGATCTGCAAGCGACGTTCCGCCCGGTGATGTCGGCGCTGCGTCAGGCCCTGTCGGCGGTGCTGGAACAGACGGCGGTGCCGATCCCGTTGCAGGAACGCAAATTCGGCATCCGCGTCGGCCCTATCCTGGACCGCACGCTGGTTACCGAAGCGACCTGGGTGCTGGCGGTGAAGGCGCAGGTGCCGGTGGAAACGCTGCGACGCAATTTCCCCAATCTGGTCAAGATCGGGCCAGTCGAGCAGATCCGCGAACTGATCACTGTGGCGCTGCCCGGTATCGCCGTGCGCGCTTTGCCGGTGGCGCCGCGTCAACTTCCGTATTATTCCGGAACGAGTTACTTTGAACTCGATCGCAGCAGCGCCTATTGGGCGGCACTGGCCCGGTCCGGCGGCGTCGCGATCCATGTGACCGGCGACCTGCCGGGTCTTGAAATTGAATGCTGGGCCATCCGAGGGTGAGGCCATGAGCGACGATCCATTCGCCGAACCGACCGACAGCGACCGCACCATGATCCGTCCGCGTCCGGGCGGTGGACGTCCGGGCGGTGGGCGTCCGGTCGCCGCGCCGGTGACGGCTTCACAGGGGGCCGGCGGCAACGCCATCGCGGTGCCCGAGGTGGGCAGCAACAAGCTTGTCGCCATCGCGGCGCCGCTGCTGGCGGCGGCCATTCGCATCGTATCGGTTCGCGGCGCCGCTAATCCGGACCCCGAGCAGTTGCGTCGCGGCATGGTGACCGAGATGCGTGGCTTTGAGCGCAACGCGCTGACCACGGGTCTCGACACCCGAGCATTGCGGGCGGCCCGTTACGCGCTTTGCGCCACGATCGATGATCTCGTTCTCAGTACGCCCTGGGGCGCGGCCAGTTCGTGGTCCCAACAGAGTCTGACCAGCATCTTTCAGAACGAAGTCACCGGCGGCGACCGGTTCTTTGAAATCCTGGAACAGATGCAGAAGGATCTCGGCCACAACGGCGAAGTCGTCGAACTGATGTATCTCTGCACCTCGCTTGGCTTCGAAGGTCGGTATCGGGTGATGCCGCGTGGCACCGCGGCCTTGGCGGAGCTCCGCGACAGCGTTTACCGGCTGATCCGCTCTCGGCGCGGCGATTTTGAGCGTGAGTTGTCGCCGCATTGGCGAGGCACCGACCTGGGTCATCGCGCGTTGCGGCAGCGGATCCCGTTTTGGGCGATTGGCGCCGGGACCGCATTGCTGGCGGGGCTGATCTATCTCGGCTTCAATTTCATGCTCGCCGGCCGTTCAGACATTGCGTTCGCCCAGATGTATGGGTTGCCGCCCCATGGCATACCGGCGATTCCCCGTGTGGAAATGACGGCACCGCCGCCACCGCCGCCGGTTGCCGCCGCGCCCAGCAATCTGTCCGCTAAGCTGCACGAATTCCTGGCGCCGGAGATCAAATCGGGGCTGGTGGTCGTGTTGGAGGATGCGCAATCCGTCACCGTCCGTCTGACGGGCAACACAATGTTCGGCTCTGGCACCGCCACGCTGAACAGTAGCTATGATCCGTTGCTTGCGCGGATCGGCGTCGCTCTGGAGGATGAGAAGGGTGGGATCAGCGTCGTTGGATATACCGACAATCAGCCGATCCACACCGCGCGCTTCCCATCGAATTTTGAATTGTCGCTGGCCCGCGCCCAGGCGGTAGCACAAATGGTCGAAACCAAACTTAGTAATCCCAAACGGGTCAAAGCCATCGGGCGGGCCGATGCCGATCCGTTGGCGTCCAACGCCACCGCCGATGGGCGGCAGAAAAACCGGCGCACTGAAATCGTGCTGACCCGTACGTCGGAGACGCCCTGATGTTCCCTGGTCTTTGGGCGATTCTGCGCTCGCATTGGTTCAGCACCTTCTTCGGTGTCGGCGTTCTGATCATTCTGATCTGGTTCTTCGGCCCGCTGATGGCGTTCGGCAGTGTCCATCCGTTCGACAGCGAGATTGCACGGCTGATTGCGATCGGCGTGTTGCTGGTGCTTTGGCTGATCGTCAATCTGCTGACGGTTTGGGGCAAGCGCCGTAAGGAAAAGGCCCTCGTGGCCGAGGTGGCGAACCCTGAAAAGGACGCCGCCGATGCCGCTTCGGCGGAAGAAGTCGCCGTGCTGGCCGGGCGCCTGAAGGAGGCACTGCAGAAGCTGAAGAAGCTGCCGGGGAAACGACGCGGCAAACGGCTTTATGAGCTGCCCTGGTATATGTTCATCGGCCCACCCGGCGCCGGCAAGACGACAGCCCTGGTCAATTCCGGCCTGAATTTTCCGCTGGCGGACGCCAGGGGACCGGCAGCCCTGCGCGGCGTTGGTGGAACGCGTGACTGCGAATGGTGGTTCACCGACCAGGCCGTGCTGATCGATACGGCTGGCCGTTACACGACCCAGGACAGCCAGGCCGCGGTCGACTCCGCCGGCTGGCTCGGTTTCCTGCGCCTGCTGAAGAAGCATCGCCGGCGTCAGCCCCTGAACGGTGTCTTGCTGGCGATTGGGTTGTCCGACCTGGCGGCGCTGCCTGAAGCCGACCGGTTGGCGCATGCCGGTGCCATGCGCAAGCGCATGCGCGAACTCCAGGACGAACTGGGCGTGCGGGTTCCGGTCTATGTGCTGTTCACCAAGACCGATCTGATCGCCGGTTTCGTCGAGTTCTTCGACAATCTCGGCCGTGAGGAGCGTGAGCAGGTCTGGGGCATGACCTTCCCGATTGATGACGGCAAGGATGAAGCCGGCGCGATCGGTCATTTCAGCGAGGAGTTCGACCTGCTGCTGGCACGGCTGAACGATCGCATGCTGGAGCGCGTCAATCAGGAAACCGATCTGGTGCGCCGCCGGTTGATTTACGGTTTTCCGCAGCAACTGGCCTCGATGCGGGACGTTGCGTCGGACTTCCTCGCCGAAATTTTCCGTCCCAGCCGGCTGGAGGAACGTCCTCTGCTGCGTGGCCTGTACTTCACGTCCGGCACGCAGGACGGCACACCGATCGATCGCCTGCTTGGTCTCATGGCCGGCCAATTCGGCTTGCCGCGGCAGGCGGTGTCGGCATTCTCCGGCGCCGGTCGAAGCTACTTCCTGACCCGCATGATGCGCGATGTTGTCTTTGGCGAGGCATCGCTGGTCAGTTTCGATAAGAAGGTGGAGCAGCGCACGCGCTGGATCTATCGCGGCGCGTATTCGGCCGCTGCGCTGGTGTTATTGCTGCTCACCGCGGGTTGGACCGGGAGTTATATCGGCAATCGCGAAATGATTGATGAGGCGAACGACGCCGCCAACCGCTACAACGAACAATACGCCGAACTGACCAAGCGCGGACCGAACGATGCCGATCTGCTGGCGATTTTGCCGCCGCTGGACACGCTGCGCGGCATGCGCGGCGGCTATGACCAGCGGGAGGCGGAAACACCGGTCGCGCTGACCTTTGGCCTGTATCAGGGTCAAAAAATCAGCTCGGCCGGCATCGACGCCTATTATCGCGCACTGAACGCCATGCTGCTGCCGCGGCTGCTCGCGCGTCTTGAAGGCCAGATGCTGGCCAATCGCAACCGGCCGGATTTCTTGTATGAGGCGCTCAAGGTTTATCTGATTCTGGGCCGCCAGGGGCCGGTGGACCGTAACCAGATGATGGCGTGGCTGTATTCCGACTTCACCCACAGCCTGTCCGACGATCAGGCGCCAGCGCGCGATGCATTGCTCGCGCATGCTGATGCCATGTTGCAACGCCCGCTGACCGCGGTCGCGGTCAATGGTCCACTGATTGCCCAGATCCGTGAAATCCTGACGCGGGAGCCGTTGGCGGAATACAGCTACAATCGCATTCTGCGCAGCCCGCGGGTTCAGGCGTTGCCGGAGTGGACTGTGCAGGACAATGCGGGACCTGGCGCCGGACGGGTGTTCGCGCTGCGATCAGGACAGCCGCTTTCCACCGGGATGCCGGGTATTTTCACCTGGGCCGGCTACCACAACACCTTCCTGCCGCTGCTGCCGACCGTCACCCAGGATATCAATGAGGACACATGGATCCTCGGCCGTCCCAAACGCGACATCACAACCACCATCGCTGACGTCAACAAGCTCCGGCGGGACGTGGTGGGGCTTTACCTCGACGAATATGTGCGGCGCTGGGACCGGACGCTGGCCGACATCGCCGTACGCAGCTTTACCAATGTCAATGAGGCGGTGGAGCAACTTGGCCTGATCAGCGGGCCGAGTTCGCCGCTGCGCACCCTGTTGCAGTCGGTGGATCAGCAAACCCAGCTCAGCCGCGCGGGTTCTGCTGACGCCGCGACCAAGGAGATGCAGGAAAGGGCTTCCAAGGCAGGTCAGAAGGCGGCAGGTTTCGGCAAAATCATCGCGGCGACCGGGCTGACCTACAGCCAGAATGCCGTAGCCGAAGTTCTGGGAGAGGCATTCGGCGGGACCACGAGTTCAGCCCCGGTCGACCCGGCGAGCCGGGTGGATCTGCACTTCCGCCAGATCCATTTGTTCGTCACCCCCACCAAGGATGAGAAGGCGCCGATCGAGATTGCGATCGAGAAGATGGGCACGATCTACCAGAGCATGATCCAGGTGGCGAATGCGCCCAATCAGGGTCAGGCGCTGCTGGGTTTGGCCGGGGGTAGCAGCGGTGGTGGATCAGCAGCGGCGGCCAGCCAGTTGAAGGATCTTGCCAAGGACCTGCCGCCCCCGGTCGCCTCCATGCTGCAAACGGTATCGGCCAGCAGCGCGGCGATCGCCACGGGCGGCGCCAGCAAGGCGCTGGACACGTCCTGGCGCAGCAATGTGCTGCCGCTTTGTTCGGAGGCGTTCTTTAACCGCTATCCGTTCGATGCCGGCAGCAGCAGTGACGTGCCAGCGGATGATTTCGCCCATCTGCTGGGACCCGGTGGATTGATTGATAAATTCTTCAACGACAACCTGAAATCCTTTGTCGACGTTAGCACCAAGCCGTGGAAATGGCAGGCAGCCAACCAGTCGCAGTTGTCGCTGCAGCCGGACACGCTCGTGCAGTTGGAACGCGCGGCGCAGATTCGTGATGCGCTGTTCTCCGATGGGCAGAATCTTTTGGTCAAGTTCCAGTTGGTTCCGGTATCGCTGGATGCGGGCGTTGGCCAGATCAGTATCGATATCGCGGGTAAGACCCTGACTTATAACCATGGCCCAACCGAATCGAGCGCGTTCCGCTGGCCTGGTGCCACCGGCAGCACTTTGGTGCGGGTAACCATGACCCCGGCCAGTGGCGGCAACGCGTCGGTGATCGAAAAGGACGGGCCCTGGTCCTTGCTGCGCCTGCTTGACACGGTGAAAGTCATCCCCAGCGGTCAGCCGGACAAGTTCCGCCTGGTATTCACCAGCCCGGCCGGCAGTGCGACCTTCGACCTGAACGCGAGCAGCGTGCGCAATCCATTCACGCTGGGCGCCCTGCGAGCGTTCCGCTGCCCGGCTTCGCTGTGACCATGCAGATCCCAGCCTTTCGCATGCCGGCGGCCGCTGATATCACCCTCCGGGAGGGCTAGATGTCCGGTTCAGACACACAAGATGCCACCAACTACCTCACGGTCAGTTTCGAACCTGACCCGGGTTTCACGCTGGGCGTCGATGGGATGAAGGTGACCGAGGATCTGGGGCAGCCGTTCCTGATCAATCTCGACCTCTCGAGCGGCCAGGCGAAGGGCAACCTCGAGTCGGTGCTCGGCAGCTCGGTCACAGTGACGATGGCCGCTGGGGATGGCACCAAAACCTATTACAACGGCAAACTGACGCGAATTTCCTATTCAGGCCTGCATGGCGGCGTCTATCGCTATCAGGCCGAACTGCGCCCCTGGTTATGGCTGCTGGACAGCACCCAGGATTGCAAGATTTTTCAGAACCTGTGCGCCTTTGACATCATTGGACAGATATTTCGAGGCAACGGATTTTCCGACATTTCCGACAAGCGGCAGAATTCCGCCGGCAGCCTCGTCCTGGACTATTGCGTGCAGTACCGCGAGACAGCCTATAACTTCGTCATGCGGCTGATGGAGCAGTTCGGGATTTACTACTACTTCGAGCACGCGGATGGGAAGCATACCCTGGTGTTCGCCGACGATCCCAACTCGCACGCCGCGCTGGCCTCTGCGCTGCCGTTCCGGTCATTGCAGACGGAGCAGCGTCAGGTCGACGATCATGTGTGGGAGTGGACGTCGAAGCTGACGTTCGGTCCGGGGGGACGAACCCTGCGCGATTACAATTTCACAGCGCCAGCGCAGGATACCACGTCGAAATCACTGAGCCCGGGCAGCTATAATCCCGGCAACCTGGAAGTGTACGATTATCCAGGCCTTTATGCCGAGGTGACCGACGGTCAGAAACAGGCTGACGTGCTGATGCAGTCGGACAGGGCGCAAGTGCAGATTTTCCAGGGCCGTTCGAACGCCCGCGGACTTCGGGCCGGGGTGAAATACACCCTCTCATCGCATGACGATGACCCGGCCTTGAACCAGGAGTACCTCGTCACCGGTACCGAGGCCACGATGACGATGGCGGAGGGCAATTCCGACACGCGTGGCGCGCAAGTCGACAGTTATCGCGTGACTTTTTCCGCGATCAAGGGAGCGACACCGTTCCGGCTGCGAGCTTCTACCCCTAAACCGCTTATTCGCGGGCCCCAGACAGCACTGGTGGTGGGCACGTCAGGCGAGGAGATCACCACCGATCAATATGGCCGCATCAAGGTGCAGTTCTACTGGGACCGGATCGGCACCAAGGACGAAAACAGTTCGTGCTGGATCCGCGTGGCGCAGACCTGGGCTGGCGCCGGGTGGGGAACGATGTTCATTCCCCGGATTGGGATGGAGGTCGTGGTGGCCTTCCTGGAGGGCAATCCTGACCGGCCGCTGGTCACGGGTGTCGTCTATAACGCCACCCAGACCATCCCTTACGCGCAACCCGACAATGCAACCCGCAGCACCGTCAAGACCAATTCCAGCAAGGGCGGCGGCGGATTCAACGAATTGCGGTTCGAGGACAAAAAGGGCTCCGAGGAAATATTTCTGCAGGCGCAGAAAGACTATAACTGGCAGGTTCTGAATAACGAGACGGGAACGGTCACTCAGGATCAAAGCATCACGGTGCAGCAGGGCAACCGTTCGATCACCGTCTCCAAGGGTAACGAGACCACCACTATTTCCCAGGGCAATCAGTCCACCACGGTCTCCCAGGGGAATCACTCGCTGGCCGTCACCGCGGGTGGCAGCAAGATCACGACCGGGCAGGCGATGGAGGTCACCGCGCAGACGTCGATCAAACTGACGGCGACGACCTCAATCGAACTGACGGTGGGCAGCAACAGTATCAAAATCGACACAACCGGAGTGACGATCAACGGCACGATGATCAAGGGCACCGCAACGGCGGAAATGAATCTGAACGGTGGCGGAACAATGGTGTTGCAGGCTGGTGAGATACAAATCAACTAACCAGGCCGGAGCGTTGAGTTTGCCATGGTGACCGATCCAGACGTGTTAGATACGCTGATGCGGCGCCCCAAAGTCCGGGTATCGGTACCGGCGGACCTGGCGCCAGGAAGCGAGGACACGGCGGCGGCGCTGGCGGCCTTGCAGGCGGAATGGCCGGATGGCTTGCAGACGGCGCTGCGCCTGCTGGCGGTGGAGGTGCTGGCACAGCCGGCCCTGGGCCTGGGTTCGGTTCGGCGCTGTATCGAGGCAGTGAACGCCGAGATCGACATGCGCATGAGCGAACAGCTTAATCATGTGCTGCATCACCCTGAATTCCAGGCGTTGGAAGCCAGTTGGCGCGGGCTGCATTTCCTGGTACGTGGCGTGCAGACTGACCCTTCACTGAAGATCCGCCTGTTCAACATTTCGCTCCAGGAACTGGGTCGGACGCTGCGTAAATTCCGCGGTGCCGCATGGGATCACAGCCCGATTTTCAAGAAAATCTATGAGGACGAATACGGTCAACTCGGTGGCGAGCCGTTTGGGGTGCTGATCGGCGACTACTATTTCGACCATCATCCCCGGAACATCCAGGTGCTGACGGACATGGCCGGCGTGGCCGCCGCCGCCCATGTGCCATTCATCGCGGGCGCCGCGCCTTCGTTGACGCAAATGGAAAGCTGGGCCGAACTCGCCAATCCGCGCGACCTGACCCGTATCTTCCAGACCCCCGAATATGTCGCCTGGCGTGCCCTGCGGGACACCGAGGATGCGCGCTATGTCGGCCTGTGCATGCCGCGCATGCTCTCGCGCCTGCCCTATGGCGCGGCGACCGATCCGATCGACGATTTTGCCTTCGAGGAGGTCTGCGAAGGTCCGGATACCACCGCCTATGCCTGGGCCAATCCGGCCTTTGCCATGGGTGCGAACATTGCCCGCGCGTTTTCGCTCTACGGTTGGTGCACCCGTATTCACGGCATCGAAACCGGCGGGATCGTCGATGACCTGCCGATCTTGTATTTTGAGACCGCCGACGGCGCGGTCGACACGCGCAGTTGCACCGAAATCGCACTGAACGAACGGCGTGAAGCCGAATTGTCCCGGCTCGGCCTGATCCCGCTGGTTTTTCGCAAGAATACTTCGGTCGCCGCCTTCCTCAGCGCGCACTCACTGCAAAAGCCGGCTGAATACGAGGATGAAGCGGCGACCGCAAACGCGGTGCTGGCATCGCGATTGCCTTATCTGTTCGCCTGCTGCCGCTTCGCGCATTATCTGAAATGTATCGTCAGGGACAAGGTCGGCGGCACGATGTCCCGTTCCCAACTGGAAGACTTTCTCACTCGGTGGTTGTTGCGCTATGTCGATGGATCGCCCGCGACCTCCAATGAGGATTGGAAGGCCACGCATCCGCTTGAGGATGCCAGCGTTACGCTGGAGGAAAAGCAGGACAAGCCGGGTCAGTACGACGCGAAATTCTTTCTGCAACCGCACTACCAGTTGGAAGGCTTGACCATTGCCTTGCGGCTGGTTTCACGCGTACCCGCCGAGTGATAGGGCAAGCGGTACCCGCACAGACCATAAAAGGGTGAGAGGCAATCCATGGCGGATGAACGGGCCAACGAAATTCTGATGCAACTGGTGGATTCGGCGGGTCGCAAACTCGAGGCGGAATCTCAAGTCGTGGTTGACAGCACCAAAGACCCGTTGCTGGCGGGATTTGCACTGGGCAACTGCTTCGTCATTGATGATTTTGGGTTCGGGATGAACATCGATGACCAGGATGCTGCCGCTGATGTCACCAATACAAGCGGCAACCGGGACGTTGACGAGCGGCGTATCAGGGCCTCTTCCGGACCATCGGTGAAATGGGGCAAATGGAAGAGCGGGTCACCGGCGGAGATCAAGAAGATAGTTCCGTTTCCGTTGCGAATGGATGAATTCTCGATGGCGCGCCGGTTCGATAAAGCCTCACCGGTGCTGTTTCAAAGTTGCGCACGTTCGGCCACGTTCAAATCCGCGGCGATGGTCAAACGAAAAACCGTCGGTAGATTGGACGGGACAGATCAATACGGCTTGCAGTCGTTTTTGCGGTTCGACTTCACCGATGTCCTGGTCACCCATGTTGGCTGGGACGACGCCGAAGTCATCAAAGAGACGATAAGATTCATTTTTCGTGGCCTTACCGTGCAGTACTGCCAGCAGGGACATGATGGCAAACTGAAAGCCCCGGGATCGGTGAGCTGGAACTTTGCGACCGCTTTGAAAAAGAATCCGTGACGGGATGACAACAGCAGGAGGCGGCTGACATGGCGAACGATGTACGCGATGTTCTGATGATGATGAAAATAAGCGGTTCCGCCATCCCGGGGGAGTGTTTGGCGGCCATCGGCGCCAATGATGACTTGGCCCAAGGATTTGTCGCGGCGTCTGCAGCCAACAAATGGCAGAGCAATTTCTTCGCCGTAAAGGACTTCAAAATGGAGATGGGCCTGCTGGGAGACAGTTCCAGTGACCCAGAGGCGCAGCGGCGTCAGCAGGAAGAAAAAATGCGGCTGCTCACCGAGGCAGTCAAACAAAACCAAGAGGGGCTGAACCTTGCAGCCACTAAGAGTTCCTCCGATTTCGCTCGGTTCATGAACCGCAGTTTGGGAGGGGGGGTGAAGGCCTATTCGTCCAATCTGGAAGCGGTGACATTGAACAAATATCTGGATGTTTCGTCCCTTCGTTTGTTCCAGAACTGCATAAATTCCACCACGATCGACTCCGCGGTGCTGATTAAACGTCGCGGCAGCGGCGAAAACCAGCTTTCGACCTATCTGCGGATTGATTTCACGGATTTGCTGATTACTGAGTTCAACTGGGACGAAGAAGATGTGATCGAGGAGAAAGTCGTTTTTGTCTGCCGTAGCGCGAAGGTGCAATACCGGGTGGAAGAGCATAGCGGCAAACTGAGTCCAGTGTCGCCGGTACAGAGCTGGAGCGTGCTCAACCTCGGAGCCGGATGAATTTTGCCGCTGAGGGCGATCGCCGCGATGGAACCAGGAAGGCGGCTGATCCACCTGTTTGTCGACAATGCCGCTACCATCGCGCGAAGCTGGTGCAGGATCGGTTGAATACCGCAAGCGGCCGACGGCGAACTGAGGTGGACCCAGGGCTATCGCATATGACCATTGGCAAATTGACCGAGGAGGCGGGTCAGGAACTCGTCGTTCCACCCGGCTCGCTTGAACTTTCCTTTCATTGAGCCTTTGGAGCCTTCCACCTTAGCCAGGTTGAGGGCCAGCCGACGTAGAAGGGCGATGTTTTCCGGCCCATGATCCTTCCAGTTGCGCTTGCGGTCCTCGTTCATCG
>DNXO01000032.1 GCA_003506895.1 Acetobacteraceae bacterium
CAGTTGTTGATGAGCCTGATTGAGATTTTCTCTGGCGGCCCTGGCGTCGGTGACGTCCCTGAAAATTGCCATCAGACAGGGTTTCCCGCCTAACATCACCGGCGAGGTGCTCGCTTGAGCGAAAAATATGCTGCCGTCCTTTCTTCTGACCGGCAGCTCGATCATAAGGTTTGTTTCTTCCGCCGCGTTGCGTTCGAACTCTTCGACAACATGGGGAAGATCTTCTTTGGAATGAAGATCGGTTACGCTGAGTTCAAGCATCTCCTCTCGGGAATAACCAAGCATTCGGCAAATCGATGCGTTGACCATTCGGACCCTCTTGGTGTCAGCTTCCGCTATCGCGATGCCGTCCGCGGCCGCGCCAAAGATTGCATTGAGACGTCCTTCTGATTCGACGAGCGCACTCTCGGCGCGCCTTTGCCTTGTTATGTAAAATTGATTTAGTCCGGTCAGCACCAAGCCCATTGCCAATATTGCCAAAGCGCCAAAGTTGCGCATGAAGGCCCCCCGGCTCGAAAACGGGACGGCCACCATGGCCAAACGCACGCCGGCGATCGCCAACTCGCCCGACCAATGCGTTCCAGCCTCGAGCGCGCCGAGAGATCGTGGCTCGGCCGGCGTCGTGCGGAGGCGTGATGAGTGGATATGTAGAGGGAGCGCATCGCCGTTTGCTCCGCCGGGGAAGACATAGAGGTCCATCCGTTCCGGCGCTGCCGCGCTATGCAGAATGGACTCGACCAGAGGGGCGAGTTGAAAAACGCCCTGGACGAATCCCATGAGATTGCGCTGCCGGTCTTCCACCTTTTCCTGCGGCAGGCCTTGCCTGAAGACCGGCAACACGATGAAAAATCCATGTCGGCCGGCAGCACCGGTCTTGAGTTCAAGGATCGGAGTGGCGAAAAAACTGCCGGTATCGCGAGCCCGATCGAGCGTTTTGTGGCGCATCGGTTCGGATCCGAGGTCCATACCGTAAATCGGGATCGCCCCGGATGGCACCACCGAATACAATATCGGGAAATACTCTTCCCGCTCTTCGGAAGGGGCCGGCTTACCATCCAGAGCAAAGCTGGTAATGTGATAGCCGGCGAGTCCGCCCTTGACCGCGCCAAGTTCAAACGCGGCACGGTCATCGCGCCCGACACGCGGAATCCACGAGAGGGCTTCGATGGCGCCACCGTCCGCAACGAGTTCGTCGGCGAATACTTCGAACTCCTTCCGACCGATCTCGTGACCCGCGGCATCGAATAACGCGCGCAACGCGACAATCTTGTCTTCGTACTTGCGCAGCCCATCGCTCAGGATCTGGCGATGGTTATTGGCCACTGCGTTGAATTCCCGGTCATCGGCCTGAATGTTCCAATAGCCGACGGCCAGGCTGACGCATACGGACGCCGCCAACCCGATGGCCGGTACCACCAGGCTCCGCAACGAAAACTGCTTATGCCGCAACTGCGTCAGGAGAGCAGCAGGCGAATTATGGCGACCGCGTGTTGAGAGATCATCGGGCAAAACGGACACCCGCCCTTTCATCCACCCTATGGACGGCCACGATAGACGGGCCGGCTCCGGACGGGATTGATCGACGTCAACGTATGAGCCGCCGGACGGCCGTCGTCACGGTTTCGCGACTTTCTCTGCATTCTCGAACCGCAGTCCCATGAAAAACAAAACGCACCGGCCCGGAAGAGCCGGACCGATGCGCTGGGGGGAAGTATTCTGCTTTTGCGGAACGGCCGCCGGTCTTTTCAAGTCGCCGGCTTGGCCGAAAGAAATCTCAGAGCCGATAAAGGATCTGGTCGGTCCAGAACCGCTCGAGCCGGTGCAGCGACTTGTTGAGGGTCGCGAACTCCTCGTTCGAGATGCCGCCGACCTGTTCCACGGTCTTGACGTGCTTCTGGTAGAGCGCGTCCACGATGCGGCGAATATCCTGGCCCTGCGCGGTCAGGCGAATGCGAACCGAACGGCGATCGACGCGGGAGCGCTGATGGTCGAGGAAGCCGAGTTCAACCAGCTTCTTCAGATTATAGGAGACGTTGGAGCCGAGATAATAGCCGCGCGTGCGCAGCTCGCCTGCGGTCAATTCCTTGTCGCCGATATTATAGAGCAGGAGCGCCTGCACTGAATTGATGTCCGCGCGGCCGCGGCGATCAAATTCGTCCTTGATGACATCGAGCAGGCGGCGATGCAGCCGCTCCACCAGGGTCAACGCTTCGAGATAGAGCGGCTGCACCGGAGCCTTTCCGGTAGCGCGCTCAGCGGTTTCCACCGCCGTTGCAACGGCTTTCATCATGACACTTCCCCTGTAGTCGTTTTATCGACTTATTCGACGAAACTTTTGTCCCGCCTGATAGCCGCAACTTAAGGGGCTCGTTTGAAGATCAGCTTAAATAAGACAATAAAGAGATCGTGAATTTAAGACAGTGAATCGCGGATTAAGCCCACCAGACAAGGGCTTTTCGCAACCTTTCATTGACGCTGCGCGTTCTCTGTTCACGCTTCGTTGGCAGGCGCTGTCACATATGGGAACAGGCTCGTTCAAATTCGAAACGCTCGCGTAACAGGTGTGGCCGCCGCGTCAGGGTGACCGAAAAGTTACCGCGAAAACTGC
>DNXO01000051.1:0-224 GCA_003506895.1 Acetobacteraceae bacterium
GGAACTGCATCGGCGCCGGGTCGGACGCGGTGGCGGCCACGACGATGGAGTATTGCATCGCGCCTTGCTCTTCCAGCGTGCGCACAAGCTGCGCGACGGTGGAGCGCTTCTGGCCGATGGCGACGTAGATGCAGATCAACGCCTTCTTCGGATCGCCCGAAGCGTTGCCGCCCTTCTGGTTGATGATCGTGTCGATGATCACCGCGGTCTTGCCGGTCTGGCGG
>DNXO01000051.1:493-21017 GCA_003506895.1 Acetobacteraceae bacterium
CGCCGATGATCAGTTCGCGCTGGCCACGGCCGACCGGGATCAGGGCGTCGATCGCCTTCAGGCCGGTCTGCATCGGCTCATGCACCGACTTGCGGGGAATGATGCCCGGCGCCTTCACTTCCACGCGGCGGCGTTCGGCGTACATCACCGGACCCTTGCCGTCGATCGGATTGCCGAGGCCGTCAACCACGCGCCCGAGCAGGCCGGGGCCGACGGGGACTTCGACGATGGAGCCGGTACGCGAGACGGTGTCGCCTTCACGGATTTGCTTGTCATCGCCGAAGATCACGACGCCGACGTTGTCGGTTTCCAGGTTCAGCGCCATGCCGCGAAGGCCGGCACCAGGGAACTCGACCATTTCGCCGGACATCACGTTCTGCAGACCGAACACGCGGGCGATACCGTCACCGACGGACAGGACCTGACCGGTCTCGGCGACATTGGCTTCTGTATCGAACGCGGCGATCTGCTTCTTCAAGATCTCCGAGATCTCGGCGGGGCGGATCTCCATCTTACGCGGCTCCCTTCATGGCGTACTGCAAACGTTGCAGCCGGGATTTCAAACTGGTGTCGTAGAGGCGGGCACCGATCCGGACGACCAGGCCGCCAAGCAGGTCGGCATCGACCCGCTCATCTATATTGACATTGCCATAGCCGGCCTCGATCAGGCGGGCGCGAAGCTGCTGGCGTTGCACGTCGTTGAGGGGATGCGCCGAGGCGACATGGGCGGTGACGATACCGCGCCGCTCAGCCACCAGGGTGGCGAAGGCGCTGACCACGTCGCGCAGCACGCGCAGGCGGCGATTGACCGAGATGACGCCCACGAAGTCGCGGACTTCCTTGCCAAAACCTTCGTTGACCAGGACGGCCTGGGCAGCGGTGGTGGCGGTTTTGACGTCGATCAGGGGCGATTCCAGCAGGCGGCGAAAGTCGCTGCTGCCATCGATCATGCGGCCGAGATTTTCCATCTGCTGCACGACAGTGTCGAGCACGTGGTTATCGTCGGCATGCGCATAGAGCGCGGCGGCATAGCGATCGGCAAGGCCGCCGCCGGAAGAGATGGTCGTAGCCTCAGAAGCCACGTGCGTTTCCATATGTTGGGCCGATCCCCCCAGGGAACATCGAGGGAGAACGGGCGTGTGTCAGGACCGGCCGGCCGAACCGGCGGGGCGCGTCTAGCATGGGGTATGGGGGGGCGCAACACACCCGGACGGCGAACGTGACGTTTTCTCCATTTGTTGCCCGGCGGATGGAGCGGTTGCGGGTTGTTGGCGATGCGGGCAACGCTGGCGATAATGAGCGGAACGGCGTGTGCAGGGGAACAGCGGAATGGATAAGCGGGTCACGATCCACGGCATCAAAGCCTGCGATACGATGAAGAAGGCGCGTGCTTGGCTGGACAGCCACGGCATCGCGTATGGCTTCCACGATTACAAGGCCAGCGGCATCGGGCCGGAGGTCCTGGAAAGCTGGTGCCAGGCGCTGGGGTGGGAGGCGCTGTTGAACCGGTCCGGCACCACGTTCCGCAAGCTGCCGGAGTCGGACAAGGCCGATCTGAACCAGGCCAAGGCGATCGCGCTGATGGTGGCGCAGCCGTCGATGATCAAACGGCCGGTGCTGGATGTCGGCGGCACGCTGGTCGCGGGTTTCAGGCCCGAGGTTTACGCGGGGGTGTTCGGGCGAGTTGAGCCCTGAGTTCGGCACGAAGGCGGGTGGCCAATACGGGCTGCCACATCGCTTCCATGAAACCGATCATGCCAAGGTCGAGGGTCCGAACTGCCCGCTTGGGGTGGTTACCCTACGCAGTAAATTTGCACCCTCAACGGCTGGTTTGCGCCCATAGCGGTCGTTCTTCAATGAAATGACGATCTCGGTAAGCGGGCATTCGGTGAACCAATCGTCCGTGACGGGCATCGACCGCTAAGAATGAGCCACCACCATTACGGGCTTTCCTTGCGGGCTAACAATAGGTAGACGTAACGTTGTCCTACGGGTGTTGAATGTTCGGCTTTAGGGCCCTGTCGACAGCTAGAGGCAGAGGTAGACAAACGCCCGGTGAATGTGATGCAACAGCTACTTTCTACTGATGAATTGCCAGGCGGCCTGCTTTCTGCGTTGAGCGGACGGGAGGTTACCCTCTGGCTTCACCGCCTGCCTACTGAACTCGATTCGGGCGAGCTTACGAATTTCATTGGTCTGCCGTGGCGTGACGTCATGCTCGGCGAGAGCACGAAGGAACTCCTCGACACCCTCTCGAGTAACGCCAATGCGGATCTCGTGCGACGACGTGGCTATCTGCAGCTGATCCAGACTGACCCGTCGCTGCTTGCGCCGCTACCGCCCAGGTCGCTTCCCGTTTATCTACTTGATGCTCAAAGGCCGTCCGAGTCCGAATTCGATAGGACACTACGCCGGATGGCAATGCTTGGAGCTCTGCGCCGTTCGGGCGTGCGCCATCTCCTCATCGTCTCGGATGAGGACTCTGCACTGCCCGCTGAATTCGCGAGCCTGTTCGACGCTGCATTTCAGCCCTTCGTCACATTCGTTTCGGTAACCGCAGCTGGGCTGGCAACCGCTCTAGCGTGGACTGAAGGCAAGAGCGCAGGGCGACCCGTTCAGCTCGTACGCCTAGCACCCGTCGAGTTCATTCGCGCCCTTGTTGCACGCTACGCTCATATCTACCCGGCTGATTCGGCAATCGTGCGGCTACGTCGTGCCGACGGTTCGACAACTCTAGTCGACCTGACTGAGGCAGATGACGTTGAGCGCCCGATCCTGAACGCATATGAACTAATCCAAGAGCGTGACTTAGCCATCGTCGCCCCTGAAGAGTTAGATGAGGAGGAGTTCGTCGGATTTTTCGAGGGACGGCAGGACTCCTGGCGACCCTATGCGGCCGGCGTCCCGTGGTTACGAAACGACGATGCGTCGCGTGCATTCAAGCAAATGCTTCGAAAGCTTGATACAGTTGGCTCCCCCGAGAACAAAATCGCTTACATAGCCTCGCAATCTGGCGCTGGAGGCACCACGCTCGCGCGCTCCGTAGCATTCGAGGCGGCGCGCGCGGGATACCCGACACTCGTTGCTAAACCGGTCCCTTTCATCGTCGACGCACTGCCTATAGCTGGTTACCTGACGCGCGCTCACCAAGCGTTTCTTGCAGCCGAGGAGAGCCGGTCGACGAAACTAGATACTCGTCGACTGTACGAATCTCCTTGGGTTATCGTTTTTGATCGCGTTCACTTCGATCATCGGGAAGGTGATCTTCGTCATTTCGTGAACGAGCTAACGAGGTCGGGGCGGCCAGTGCTGGTGCTGGCGGTCATAGGCTCAATCAAGCCGATCGAGTTTTATAGCGATCTCGCTCGCGAAATCGCCGCGCCAACCCATTTTTTGGACGACAAAGAGGTTGACGGACTCGGCCGGCATATGAATCGCTTTCTCCGAGTATATCAGAAGGCACGTCCGCTCGAGACCTGGTCGCAGTTCTATCACGAACACCGCGTGCAGAGGATGTATAGCGTAGCTGCATTCTGGATCGCGCTGTCGTTCTGGGTGCGAATGAGCCGTGATATCACCGGTTCGATCCAGGACTGGGTATACAACACGTTTATCGCACATGCCCGAACAAAGGCCATGCAGTGTGCACTCCTTGAGATTGCTGCACTGAGTTCCGAACGGTTGCCGATGGATGAGAGATTACTTCCACCGTCCGACGACGAGTGGCCGCTCTCTGTTCGTCTGGAGGACCAGCGACATGATTTCTCGGCCCTTGGCTTGATGCGCGTCAAGGCTGACGGAGATTATTACTGGGGCTTGGCCCACGACATTCTCGGACGATTGCTTCTGAATGCGGTCTTCCAAAATTTTGCGCTACGAAGCGAGCTTGACCTAGGGGAAGCTCGCGATCCGGAGCACCTGCGCTTCCTTGTGCTGAAGCGGATCGCCGTCAAACCCGCCATGGCAGAATTGCGCCACCGGCCGCTTGCTGAACAATATGCAAAAAGCATTTTCAAGATTGACCCGGATCACGGTGCCCACGCATTTGCCACCATTTGGCGTGAGGTACTTGCTGCCTTGGACGACATGCCCAAACTGCTTCGTGACACGAGCCGGATCTTTCGCCACCACACCGCGATATCAAGACGGCGCATCGCGACGTTCGAAAACCCGCTTTATCAGGTGACGGTCCGGGACCGAGTGGAGCTCCTTGAGAGGGCGATAGCAGACATTAAATACGCGATAGCATCGATAGAACGGGTTGCTGGCGACGAGCCGGACATTAACCTGAACAATTCGCTCGCAAACGCATATCTCAATCTTGCCGATGTAATCGCGACCACCGAAGCAACTCGGGAGCGGGCTGCTGAGCTGCGACAACTAGCCAATGAGGCGACGCGAAGGGCGTATAGCGACAACCCAACCAATCCGTGGGTGGTGGAAACTCATATTAGAAACCTTTTAAGCATTGCGAAGTCAGAGTCCGGGCGCACCGCCGACGCGGCACTCGAGGCACTACTGGCCGTGTACGATGCGCTGCGGACGTCGGACGCTAACCTTCGTACCGATAAACTCGGTCGTCTCGGCGAGGATGCGCTCACGCTCCTGCTTGCGAATACTCCGCCAGGCACCGATCGCGTCGAACTCGCGACTCCGGTGGACATTCTCCTCGCAGCTTGGCGTATACTTGCGCGCGGAGGCGCCACCGGCCTCAACGAAACCCTAACGGATCTGCCGCCAGATTTAGCCGAGGAAGCACTAGCTGTATTGTCCGATCCGGTGGGAAAGGGCGATATGCAGGTTCTCCGGTTCCAGTATGGCATCTTGAGCGCAGCGCGGCCCTTCGAATTCTCGACCCGTCTGACACTCATCGAGAATCTCCAAGCTACCGACCTTCGCCTTTCACCGCAACTCAAGCTTGAGTACGCGCTTCTACTCTATCAAGTGGGGCGAGGCGCCGAAGGCGATCAGCGATTCCGCGACCTTCGCCGCCTCTGGCGCGATGGCGAGCATTTCGTTCAAGTACCGGAGCCGCTCAACTGGCTGCGAGAAGGCGAAAGTGAGGCGCTCCGCACTGTTCAGGCTTTCGTGGGTTCGGAGCAGGGTTTTCGACCAATGGCGAGGGTCAGTGAGTTCAGAAACATCACTGCGCCCTTCCGGCCGGAAGAGTTCGCCGTACGTAACATGCGGCCGGGTACGGCATTCCGAGCTCATGTGTCGTTCGGACACAACGGCCCTTTCCTACGCCCGCCGTCAGCCGGCCCGAGGCGCGGATAACCTTATTATGGATATGCTCGCCATATATGCGGCATCAAAGCCTTGGGCGCTGCGACCTAACATCGTTCTGGTCGAAGGCACGTCTGACGAGGCTCTTTTCAAGCGAGCCGATGAGTTGTCCATCAATGCAGGGCGCGTGCTCCTAGGCGATGATATCTGTGTGGTGGCTGCTGGCCGAAACGATCGTGGAGGCACGTTCGGCGTCGTTCGCGAACTTATTACTCTGCGCTCGATGGTGCCTGTCATTCTGGACAAGAAGGGAAGGCCGGCATACCGGGTCATAGGTCTCGTCGACAACGACGGGGCCGGACGTCGTATCATAAATGACTTCATACGATTGGACCGCGGCGCGGTCGAGCTGCATGACATCATCGCCGTTAGGCCTGTGACCCCAAAATTCGCGGCGTTCGACCCGCTTGGCCGCCAGCGTGAATACGATCTCGCCAATCTCCCCTATCGGACCTTGGACTGGGAGATTGAGGATGCTTTATCTCCTCGCCTTCTCAATTTGTTTGATCATGCGTATCCCGGAATGATCACCCATCGAAGGCGCGCTGGCGACAAGATTCATCACGAACTAACCACGATCGGAAAGACCGCGCTTCATCGGCTGGTCCGGCGGGAGGCGATCCTCGAAGATCTCGCCCAAATCGTCCAGATCGTCAGAATGATCCGGTCGATATTGGGTCTGCAAGCGCCTGCGGCGTAGGTAATCGCCAGGCTCTCCGGAGCAAATGGGTCGCGCCCTAAATGGAAAGAGGGCATCGGCCTCAGTTATTGGGTATCGGCAATTAACGGGGCTCCAGCGCGAATGGCTGTGATTCGGATTATCAGCCCCAATCAGCCATTCCGCTCCCGGCCAACATCAGCCGCAAAGGACCGCCCCGGCCGCAATCGGCCACCGAACGATGAACCCTCACCCATGATCGGCATCTCGGAAACCCTGTAGTAAGCTACCCCCCGAACGCGCGGCATAGCGCGAACAGGGAGGCCACCAACCAATGTATCCAATCACCGAACACGTCACCAAATCCCCACGCCATACCAGTTTCTATCTGGCCAGCGGCCCCGCGGCCGGCACGCCAATCATCTTCGTTCACGGCTGGCCAGAACTGTCGATCAGTTGGCGCCACCAGCTTCCAGTCTTCGCCGCGATGGGGTTCCGCTGCATCGCGCCAGACATGCGCGGCTACGGCCGTTCCTCAATTTACCAGCAGCACCAGGATTACGCCCTGGAACACACCGCCCAAGACATGATCGAACTACTGGACTCACTGGGTCACGACAAAGCCATCTGGGTCGGCCACGACTGGGGCAGCCCGGCAGTCTGGAGCATCGCGACCCACCATCCGGATCGTTGCCACGCCGTCGCCAATCTATGCGTCCCGTATCTGCCCAACGGTTTCACGCCAGACCACACCCAACCGCTGATCGACCGCCGCGTCTATCCGGAAGCGGAATTCCCGGCCGGACAGTGGGAATACCAACTGTTCTACGAAGAAAACTTCGACAAAGCCCGCACCGCGTTCGAGGCCAGTATCCCCGACACGGTCAAAGCCCTGTTTCGCAAGGGCAGCGCGGCGGGCAGGGGCCAGCCGTCCCGCACCGCCCTGGTTCGCCGCGATGGCGGTTGGTTCGGCGGCGCCGGCCAAGCGCCCGCTGTCCCAAGGGATGCGGATGTACTGACCGAAGCCGACATGGACAGCTACGTCGCCGCGCTAACGCGCACCGGTTTCTTCGGCCCGGATTCCTGGTACATGAACCACGCCGCCAACGCCGCCTATGCGGCCAAAGCCCCGAACGGCGGCCGGATCGCAATGCCGGTGCTGTTTCTGCACGGGGCCTTCGACTACACCTGCGAAACCATCGACTCCCGGCTGGCGGAGCCGATGCGGGCCTTCTGCGCCGACCTGACCGAACACATCGTCGAGTCCGGCCACTGGATGGCGCAGGAAAACCCGGTCGCGGTGAACGCGGCCCTGGCGCGCTTCCTGGCGGTCAAACTCCCGGCGGTCTGGGGCTGATCCCGAACCACCGGCAAAAAATCAGGCCGCTTCCACGTCGAATCCGGCATCCCGGAAAGCCTCGGCGACGGCCGCATCCGTCGCCGATGTCTCCACATGCACCAGCTTCGTCGTCAGGTCGGCGCTTACCACGGCCTTGGCATCCAACGCGTGCGCCGCGCCGGTCAACGACCGGACACATCCATCGCAATGCATGTCAGGCACACGAAAATCGGACATCGAAACCAACCTCAATCGTTGAAAATCGCCACCGCTCGGGTCCACCCCGCCGACGCACGATGCACCTTCACCGGGAAGCAGATGATATCGAACCCATCGGCAGGCAAGGCCGCGAGGTTGCCCAGCTTCTCCATCTGGAAATACCCGATCTCCCGGCCCGCGCGATGACCCTCCCAGATCAGGCTGACATCGCCGGTCGCCTTCACCTTCTCCCGCGTGAAAGAGAACGGGGCGTCCCAACTCCAGGCATCGGTGCCGACCACCCGTACGCCGCGTTCGGTCAGCCACATCGTCGCGGCTTTCCCGATGCCGCATCCGGTATCGACGAAATCGGCCTCACCGTATCGGGCGCCGGCGGCGGTGTTGACCACCACGATATCCAGCGGCCGCAATGCGTGCCCGATGCGCTTCAGTTCCGCCTCCACATCGCCGGCGGTCGCCACATACCCGTCCGGCAGATGGCGGAAATCCAGCTTCACGCCGGGCTGGAAGCACCAGTCCAACGGCACGTCGTCGATCCGCCACGACGGCTCCCCGCCCGGTTTCAGCGCGTGGTTCATGCTGGAGAAGAAGTGGTATGGCGCGTCCATATGCGTGCCGTTATGCGTGCTGATGGTCGCGACCTCGACTGCCGCATACTCGCCGTTCGGAAGCTGATCGACCCGCACCCCCATGTATTCCGCCATCTGCGGGGCGGTGTCGTGGTGGTTCTTGTAGTCGATCTTCGGCAGCATGTGCGGCGGATCGCTGGCGATCCCCGCCTTCAGCGGCGAGGATATATCGACAATCCGGCGCGCCATTATTCGGCCGCCTTCATTAGCTTCGTCGGATCGGCGCCGACCCGCCCGCTTTCGCCGGGGGCCGCCTTGGCCAGCCGGAAATCGTAGTGCACCGCCCGCATGCCCGGAATCGGTGAGGCCGGATCTTCCTTGGCCTCGACAACCAACGACTGCGACACGCCGAACACCGTATCTGAATCGATAAACGGGTCATCGCCGAAGTACAGGGCCGTCACCAGTTCGCGGTAACCCTCGGCGCCGATAAGACAATGGATATGCGAAGGGCGCATCCCATGACGTTTCTGCGCGTGAACCATCGCGCCGACCGGGCCGTCCATGGGGATCGAGTAGCCCAACGGCCGCACGGTGCGGAAATAGTACACGCCGTCCGGCCCGGTGCGGAACGTGCCGCGCATGTCCATGGACTCGCCGTTGCGTTCCTGCAGGTCGTACGAGCCCCGCTCGCTGGTCTGCCAGACCTGGACCAGCGCATTGCCGAGCGGGGTGCCGTCGTTGTTGGTGACCGTGCCGTAAATAACGATCTCTTCAACCGTTGGCTTTTCCACGATCTGCGTGCCCATCGGGGTCAGCTCGACGCCCTCGCGGAAGAACGGACCCAACAGGCTGCTTTGGGTGCCGAGTTCCTTGGCTTTCTTGTCATGCAGCGCGTTGACCACGGCGCTGAGACCCAGCACGTCTGACAGCAGGATGAACTCTTGCCGTATTGGGGTGCAGGCCTGGCCGACCGCGGTCATGAACTGAATGCCCTGCAGCCATTCTTCCGGGGTCAAATTCACTTCCCGGGCAAAGGCATGCATGTGCCTGACGGCGGCGTCGCAGATCTCTTTCATGCGCGGGTTCTGGGTTCCCGCCATCTGGCGCAGTGTCTCATCGGTTACGGTGAATTCGTCTAGGTCCTGCATGACGGGTCTCCCGGTTGCTATTCTGGAGCCATCATAGAGCGCATTCTGGGGGCTTTGCCAGCCGCCCGGGGTGCCATAGGATGCGGCAATAAATAAACCTGGAGGAAACCCACGTCATGCTGAAGCGCCTCGGTGGAGCCTTGCTCGCCGCCACGATCGCATTTTCGGCGGCACCCGCCGCCAAGGCCGCCGAACCGATCACCATCGGCTTCGGGATGGCATTGACCGGCGGTTTGGCGCCGAACGGCAAGGCAGCACTTCTGGCCATGCAAATCTGGGAAGAGGAAATCAACGCCAAGGGCGGCCTGCTGGGGCGTCCGGTGAAGCTGGTCTACTATGATGACCAGTCCAATCCTTCCACGGTTCCTGGCATCTACACCAAGTTGCTGGACGTTGATAAGGTTGACTTTGTCATCAGCGGTTACGCGACCAACATGGTGGCACCCGCGCTGCCGGTCGTGATGCAACACAACCGCCTGTTCCTCGGTCTGCTGGGGCTGGCCGCGAACAGCGAGTTCAACTACCCGAATTACTTCTCGATCGGCCCGACCGGCGGCCCGCATCCGAAGCAAAGCTTCTCAAAGGGTTTCTTCGAGGTCGCGATGGCACAGAACCCGAAACCGCAGACGATCGCGTTTGTCGGTGCCGATGCGGAATTTCCACGCAACGCGCTGGAAGGCGCGCATGAACTGGCAAAGGAAGCCGGCCTGAAAATCGTCTATGACCGGACGTACCCGCCGACCACGAACGATTACACCCCGATCGTGCGCGGTATTCAGGCGGCCAACCCGGATCTGGTGTTCGTTGCGTCCTACCCGCCCGATTCGGTTGGCATTATCCGAGCGGCGAGCGAGGTTGGACTGAAGGCGAAGCTATTCGGCGGCGGCATGGTCGGCCTGCAGGCGACCGCGATCAAAACGCAGCTTGGCCCGTTGCTGAACGGCATCGTCGATTTCGACTTCTGGCAGCCGGTCGGTCCCTATGCGACGCCGGAGGCGATGGACTTCCTGAAGCGCTACCAGGCGAAATCACCCGCGGCCGGGGTCGATCTCCTGGGCTTTTACCTGCCGCCGTTCGCCTACGCGGATATGCAGGTTCTGCAGCAAGCAGTTACCGCCGTCGGTAGTCTGGACCAGCAGAAGGTCGCCGATTACATGCGCTCACACACCTTCAAGACCGTCGCGGGCGACATCACCTTCGGCCCGAACGGCGAGTGGACCGAGGCGAGGGTGCTGGAAGTCCAGTTCCAGAACGTGAAGGGCAATGATGTGGAACAGTTCAAGGACCCGAAGGTCGAGGTTGTTCTGTATCCGCCAGCGTTGAAAAACGGCAATCTGATCTATCCGTATTCCGACGCTAAGAACTGACAATTATCTCAACGGCATCTCCGCCACAGGTTCGTGGCGGAGAAAGGCCCGGGAATACACACTCTTTTCTGGCATCGCGCGGGGCTAATCCGCCATATACCGTTGGATCAGCGGCGATCCCCGCCAAGCCAGAGACTCTGGGGCCGTCCGGCTGTTCCTGTCAAAGCCGTTCTCGCGGGACGAGCTTTTAGCGGTTCTGGATAGCGCTCGCGGCTGAACCACAAGCCGGTTATGGTTCCGGCCATGGACACGCACAAAATCAATCTGCACCTGGTTTCGGACGCCACGGGCGAGACGCTGAACTCGATCGCCCGAGCGACGACCGTTCAGTTTGAGGCGGCGGAAATCATCCATCACCGATGGAGCCTGATCCGCACTCGCTTCCAGCTTCACCGCGTGCTGGAGGGCATTGAAGCCGAACCCGGCCCGGTTCTGTCCACACTGATCGACCGCGCGTTACGGTTGGAACTGGACACGACCTGCCAGCGTCTGAACGTCAAGGTCGTCAATGTCCTGGATCCGGTGATCGGCGCCTTGCAGGATGTGATCGGGCAAAAGGCCGAGGCCAAGCCGGGCCGGCAGTATGTGCTGAACGCGGACTACTTCTCCCGGATCGATGCGATGCACTACGTGCTGGCGCACGATGACGGGCAGGCGCAGCCGGGTCTGGCTGGTGCCGATGTGGTCTTGGTGGGGGTGTCGCGCAGTTCGAAAACCCCGACCTGCTTCTATCTGGCGAATCGCGGGATCAAGGCGGCGAACGTGCCGCTGGTGCCCAATCTGCCGATCCCGCCCGGGTTGGAGGACATGAAGTGCCCGGTCATCGGCCTGACCCTGGCGCCGGAAGCGCTGATCGACATTCGCCGCCACCGCCTTCGGTTGATCGGCGGCGGCACCCAGACCGGGCCGATCCGGGCCGACAGCTCGGAATACGTCGATGAAGATGCGGTCAAGGCGGAGCTGCTGTGGGCCAGGCGGTTCTGCAACAGCCATGGCTGGCCGACGATCGACGTGACCCGGCGGTCGATCGAGGAGACGGCGGCGACGGTGTTGCAGTTGATGGAGGCCTGGCACAACCGGCAAGCCAAGGCCGGGAACCCCGGATGATAGCCGATGCCCGAAAGGAACATCGCTCTTTTGCATCCTCGGTGCGTTATGTGCCTTGCCTAGGGTCTTGGGGGCGGCTATACGCCCGGCCTCGGCCGGAGTGTAGCTCAGCCTGGTAGAGCACTGTGTTCGGGACGCAGGGGCCGGAGGTTCGAATCCTCTCACTCCGACCAAAAATTTCTCCACGCGCCCGAACGCGTGGAGGCCCTCTCGCAGGGCGGCGAAAAGTTTAGTTCGCCTGCCTCACGATTGCCTGATCGGCCCGTTCCACATTTCAATAGAACTCATGGAGGCGGTGGCCTGGGTGCTCCGAACCGGTTGCCCCTCGATAAACTCGCCCACCCAAAGCCCGCGCGCCGCCTCCACATCCCAGGCCGGGCGCAGGCCCGGGTCCAGGCATATACCCTTCGAGCGCACGCGTAACGCCGTCCCGCTGCCGTACAGCCGCACACAGCCGTGTGCCGGAACGAAATCGCCGGCGACCGTCAGGCGCTGAGGCAGGCAGGCGGCAAAATGGAATGTCGCCGGTGTGCCGGTGCCAGACCCGGGCGCACATATCGCGAATGCAGTCTGGCGCGGGGTAAGACTAAGCGGGGCCTCCGCGGTCGGGGCAGGTGTCGATGTCCAGCCGATCGATAAATGCTCCCCGCTACCGCCCCAGCGCGAGACAATCAGCCACTCCCAGGAACACGGCCGGCCCGAACCAATCAGCTTCGAACGCATGGCGACGACGAATCCATTACAGGCCGAGGGCGGCCCGCGATAATCGGGTTCCGGAAATATCATGGTGGCGATTGACGCTTTAATTCCGTGATGCCAGCGTGATTTGCTAAACGCCAACAATCGAGTTCCGGGCCGATATGACGACGCAGCCGTTTACGGAAGTGTTGAGTGCCGCCGCGGCCACCGTGGCGGGTCAGCACCAGCCTACCGGCCCGGCCGCCGATCTGCTGGTTCGGCTCGGTTATCTGGATGGAGCGCGGGAATCTGCCTCGCACCGAGCGTCGTTGTTGCGAGCGGCCGCGGGGTTCAATCGCTTGTTCTCGCTCCGGTCCGAGGATGCCCCGGGACTGGTGGCACTGGGAGCGGAGGTCGATGCCGGTTGCCTGGGAGTCGGGGATGCGCCTACCGGCGGCGTATCCGGCACAGGCATGGACTTTCGGCGGGCGTTCGAATCCTGTGTCGGCGAAGCCGCTGAGTATATTGCCAGCTTCGCTACACCTGACGACTGCTTCCAGAAGCTGACGGACGAACAGGTGCCGGCACCGCTTCAGGCGCTGTGGCGGCGTTTGCGCCCGTTGCGGCGGGACCCGGCGGCATCTCACACAGATTGGGCGCCCGCGGCCAACCTCGCGGATGGGGCGCTGGTGTATCTGCCAGCCGACCTGTGTTTCCGCCGCCCGGCGGAACACCGGGATATCGACCCGCCCTGGCCGCTCAGCACCGGTTGTGGCGCCGGCGCCGACCCGCTTGATGCGACACTGCACGGTCTGCTGGAACTGATCGAGCGCGATGCCACCGTACTGTGGCTGCGCGGGGGTATGCGCGGCCGCATTGTGCCCCCCGGTCCCGGTGCCAGCCTGCTAGGGCAGTTGCGGCGGGAGGCGCGGCGACGCAGCACCTGGCTGCTGGATATCACCACCGACGTCCAGGTTCCCGTAGTGGCGGCGGTATCATGCACGGACACGGGCTTCGGCCTTTGTCGCGGCATCGCGTGCCGCCCCACGTTGGCCGCCGCGGCGGATGCAGCGCTTATGGAGCTGGCGCAAATGGAACTGGCTTATCAACTGTCAGCCGCCAAACAGCGTGTGCGCGGTGCCGCTGCGTTGAATGAAGCGGACCGTCAACACATCCGTCGGTACACAACGATTGATACGGCGACAACCCTGGCGATGCAGCCTATGGTGCCGGCAGCAACATCGTGTAACGTAATAGCCCACGATAACATCGCGATTCTGAAAGCTGTTCGCAATCGGCTGAAACATGTCGGGGTGGAGGTTTATGCCGTGAATCTGACGAGGCCCGCGCTGGGAATTCCCGTCACGCGTGCGTTTGCGCCGGGTCTGGAAATGGGCCTTGCGGCGCCACCCGGGCCGCGCTTGTGTGCGATGGCTGAGCGGTCTGGCGCCGATCTGTCGTGTCCGGTTGCGCTGTGATGGGCCTGGAAATGCCGTTGGAAACGAAATGAATGCCGACCGGCAGCCGCAACCGATAAGGCCGCCCGACGTGTCGCGGCCGAAGCTGCGAATTTCTGTGCTTGGGGGCGCTTTCTTCAACTATGACGGACAAGAAATAGAGCTGCGTAACCGAAAGGCACGCGCCATTTTCGCCTACCTCGCTCTGAGCCCGGCGGCGGAGGAGCCCCGAGAGAAACTGGCCGGCTTGTTCTGGAGTGAATTCAGCGAACAGAACGCGCGCGCCACGTTGCGTCAGGCGATTCACGAGTTTCGCGAGGCTTTGCAGCACGCCGGATGCTCCGCGCTGGCGGTCAGCCGCATGACCGTCGGGTTGCGTTCGGCGTCGTTCAGCGTGGACCTCGATGACATCCTTGCCGCCGTTGCGGCGCGGGAGGCGCCGGAACCACTGTTGCGCCAAGAGCGTCTGGCGGAGACGCTCTTGGCGGGCTTCGATGACCTCGACCAGGCCTTCCACACCTGGCTGATGGTTCGGCGACAGGCCCTGCATGACCGGTTGATCCGGGGGTTGGAGGAAGGTTACCGCGACCTCTCGTTGGACCGCAGGCGGCGCAGGTTGCTGGGAGAGGCGACGTTGCGGCTGGACCCGACGCATGAGGAAGCATGCCGGGTGGTGATGCGCTGCGCGGCCGAGGCCGGCGAAACCGGTGCGGCCCTGCGGGCTTACGACGAACTCTACAAGCTGCTCGGCGACGACTACGACATGGAGCCGTCGGCCGCGACGCAGGACCTGATCGTCGAAATCAAGCAAGGCAAATTCGACGTCCTGGACGAACCCAACCCTGGGATGTCCTATGCGAACGAGATGCGGCAGGCGCTGGTTTCGCCCAGGCGGTCGGCCGGCGCGTTGCCACCCACTCCCAGGGCGTCCAAGCCGGCCCTGTTGGTGAGCGGATTCGGTATGAGCGGAATCGACCCCGATCGGGTGCATCTCGTCGAGGGCTTCCGCATCGAATTGATAGGCTGCCTGTCGCGTTTCCGGGAATGGTACGTTTCCGGTACCGACGTCAGCCCCGCCGGGGATCAGGGCGGTGTCCAGGTGTCCGCCCGGTATGCCGTCGTGACCACAGCCTATCAGGCGGGGTCAACGATCAACGTGGTCATGGTGCTACAGGAACGGCCTTCGGAATTGGCGATCTGGGGCGAGCGTTTCGAACTCAGCCTGGATCGCTGGTTTGAGGTGCAGCAGCGGATTGTCCGCCGGATCGCGGCAACATTGAACGTGCAGCTTTCGACCGAACGCCTCGTGCGCCTGTCGCATATGCCCGATGTGTCGCTGGAATCCTATGATATCTGGCTGCGCGGACAATGGGTGATCCGGCATTTCGCGGCCACCGAATGGAATCGCGCGGTCGAAATGTTCGCCCAGGGGATTGAACAGGCGCCGGCATTTTCACCGCTGTACAGCAGCCTCGCGCAGATGAACAACGCGGTCCATTTTGTCCAGCCGGGAATGTTCCGAGATCCGATTAAGGTTGCCCGGACCTTGTCGCTGGCACAAAAGGCGGTGGCGTTGGATCCGCGGGACTCTCGGGCGGAACTTTGTCTTGGCTGGGCTTTCGCCATGAGCAGGCGCTACACGGTCGCCAAAATTCATATGGACCTGGCTTGCGAACTGAATGGCAATGACGCCTGGACGCTGATTTCGGCGGCGATGTTCCATGCATTCTGCGGCGATGAGGTCAGGGCCAAGGAGCTTTCCGACCTTGCGATCGAAATGACGCTGTCGCCGACACCCGCGCATTGGACGTATGAGGCGAGTATCCGCTATTTCCGCGGAGACGACGAAGGCACCATCGCCGCAACCGATCGGGCCCAGAACGCCTTGCTTACTTTGTCGGCATGGCGGGCCGCTGCGTTCTCCAACCTCGGCCGAATCGACGAAGCGCGAGTGGAGGTCGAACGCTTTTATTCCGGCGTCAGGGCGAACTGGATCAACGACGAACCACCGACCGAACAAATGATCGGCCGATGGTTCATGCAGGTGTATCCGATCAGCCGGTTGGAAACCTGGCAGCGGCTTCGCGACGGCATAGCGGCCTTGGGTATCCCGGTCGAAGGCCTGGTCCATACCGGAGCGCCGATCGCGACGTAACAATCGTCCTCGGGCCCCGGTTCAACTCACACCGGCTTAGCTTTTCAGGCGCAATTATTCAGTGTGTATTCCCCGATCCGGTTCGCATGCAGTTCCATGATACCGGCCGGATCGGTCGGCGGGTTCGGCGGACCACCATACAGATTGCTGTAGAATGAGCGGAACGGGTACGTCGTGCCGTTCAGCAAATCGTCTTCCGATCCTTGCAGCGTATCCTTGGGCGGCAGGCGCATCACCATCGTGCCGACATTGCCCTGAACGATGATGACGTTGGTGTACTGCGAGGGCATCGAGGTGATGGCGACGCCCGCCGCGGCGACACGGGTGGTGAACTCCTCGGCCGTCATCGCCACTGCGAAAGGCAGCGCGACCGCGTTGCCGTCAGCGCTTGGCACCAGCACCGGCCCGCCGGGGGGCAGGCACCAGGGTTTCGGGTTGCCTTCGGCATCGGTGTCGGGAACAGTAGCCGGCGCTGGCGTTTTGCCGGCCTCGGACGGCCATGTCTTGTTCACCCAGTAGTCCCGCGGCGGTTGCGGGTCGTCCGCCTGGCTCACATAATCCAGATGTGTGGCCCAGCTTTTGATCAGCCGGCCCCATTGATCCAGATTTGCAACGTCGTAACGCGATGTCGGTATCCCTGGCATTATGCGTCTCCTGTCAAGTAGTTGGTTCGGCGATGAAGGGTACCTGCGGGCAGTCTTTGAGGTTGCCCCAGTCCTGTGCCAGCCTGACGAGATCGGGCATGGATCCGACAGATTTTATTCTGTCCCAGTCTTCGCCCAGGGCCTGTGCGGCGGCGGGAACCGACCGACCCAGTTCTTCTTCTTCGGTCGTCAGTCGGCGAAAGATTGTTTCACCAACGATGATCGAGCCCAGCGGCCCCATATGGGCGCCGGCGATCAGTGGATCGAGTTGGGCTTCCAGCAGAATATACAGCGGCAGCGGAAGATCGGTTTTCAGCAACGGGGTGGCCTGCATGACGGTCGCTTTGGCTGCCGCCGTGCCAAGGGACTGTTGCACGACGTCCTGCAGCCATGTCCCGATTGCGTCGCCTTCCATGAACGCCAGCGCCGGGTAGTGAGACTTTGCCGCCTCGATCAGGCGGTCCAGCCGCCACATGCGGGCATTCGCCGCGCTCAGCCAGTCCCGCATCGTGAGGTGCTCGGGCGAATTGGCGGCGATCGGATTGAAAATGCCCACGAAATCCAGCGGCAGTTGCTGGTGCATAGCGAGTTTCAGGCTGTAGTTCGGAACCCCGCCGAGTTCGAAGAACCTTGCCCACTCGACGATCCAGATCGCCGGCAATGGATCGCGCACCGGGTCACCAAGCACCGGCCCACCGAGTACTTCCGCGACGGGGAAGATGTTGCCGGCATTGAATTGGTAAAACGGCCGCACCATCGCATGGCCCACCCGGAAGGCGCCGTGAGTGAACTCCAGCGGCACCTGCTCACCATGCCAAAGCCATGCCGGATCGTCCGCTGTCCGGGCACTCACCACGTCATACACGGTCTCATGCAGCAGGCGCTGCATCAGGTCCTTGCGGATGATCGCGTAATACATTGCCAGCACCGCCGTACGGGCATGCGCGAAGCAGGCCTGCGACCCGTAACCGCGATGCGGCAGCTTCGCAGCGATGGCGTTATGCACGATGGAAAACAGCACAACGATCTGCGACAGCAGCGTGTTGTCGTCATTCCGCACGTCCGCGACAAAAACCTGCGACGCATCCTCAAAGTTGCTCGGCGGGGGCGCTTTATCCAGCTTCAGCCGGGCGATGTCGCGCATCGGGCAGCCGCCGGTCGTCATCCCAAGATGCGCGGCGTCACCGATCGTGCCCAGGCGAAGCTGCGTACGGTAATCCGCCATCATCCCGGCGGGTTCGAACGCCATCGGGCAGACCGTCGGGCCGCCGCCATACAGTGTGTCCAGCCCTAGCGCCTCGTCGCGCATGTTGCGGCTGGGGACGCCGGCCTCGGCCGCCGCCCAGAACGGCACGGTGGTGTCCACCAGGTCATGCGCGACGAACTGGAGCAGGTAGGTATAGCCGGAAGGAATACGCGGGTTATCGGCGTTGGCCGCGATCGGCAGCAGGCTATACAGCGCCTGGAGAACCTCCCGAGCCGTGGCCGGGTCCGCACCGATGGTGGTGCGGGACGCTTCGTCCGGTTGGCCTAGCAGATAGGAGAAGCCACGGAAGTGCCGCGGATCGATGGGTTGCGCTGCCTGGCCAGGTGCCGCGCCTGGAACCCCTGCGGGCGGTATGCCGGCGTTGAACCCTCCGCGGTGTCCCATAGCGCCCCCCGATCCCGATGAGGCGCATGTTGCACACCGTTACGTGAAGCCACCGTGAATCAGATGTCGGACCATTTCTCCCCCCAACGGTCCGTGAACACCACGTCCTCCAGCGCCGTCCGGGCAACCGGGCCGAACTTTCCGACCGGATAGCCGATCGGAAGAATAGCGTAGGAATGGGTGTCATCAGGAAGACCCAATGCCGCTTCCGCTTCTTTCTCGAACAGCAAATACAGCGTCGTCAGCGTGGCACCCAACCCGAGCGCCCGGGCGGCCAGCAGCATGTTCTGGACGGCGGGATAGATCGAGGACCCGGATGTCCGCGTATGCGTCCCGCCTTGCAGGCAGGGCACGATCCAGACCGGTGCCTCATGCAGGTGGTCCGCCAGATGTTCGGCGGCGGCCAGCATGCGATCGAACCGGTCGCGCGACGATCCCGGCGCCGGCGCGCCCGCCCGGTAGCGCGGGCCGACGACCTCATGCCAGCCCCGGCGGTACCATTGGGCGACGTTCGCCTTGATCGCCGGATCCCGGATCACCAGGAACCGCCAGGTCTGCATGTTGCCGCCATTCGCGGCCGACGTCCCGGCCTCCAGGACCTGACGGATCAGCGGTGCCGGCACGGGGTCCGGCTTCAACCGCCGCATCGAACGCGTCGTGCGGATGATCTCGAACAGGTCCGTGTTCATGGATCAGCCCCAGCCTTTGTAGGGCAGGGCAGGGGGCTGCACCGCCGACGCGGCCGGCCAGACCGCGACGTATTTCTTGCCGGTAAGTTGCACCAGCAGCGTTGCCGCCAGCAGATTTTGGCCCTTGGCGTCGTATTTGATGCCGTTGTAGCCGATCATCAACTGCTCCGGCTTCAGATCCTGGCTTACCAGTGCCGCCTGGATCTTCGCCGGCTCCGCCGAACCCGCTCGGTTGATCGCCTCCATCAGCGCCAGGAACCCCTGCATGCCGCGGGCCGAGGTGTCGTCCATCGCATGTCCGGTATGTTTCATGAACAGTTCATTCACGACATAGGATGCACTGCCCGGCTTGCCCACGTCGTAGGAGCTGCGGTTGAACACGCCCTGCGCCATGTCGCCGACCGCATCGATAAAGGCGGTGTCGGAGAAGCCTGAGTCGTCACCGATCAGGATTGGCGGCTTCCAGTTCAGCGTGTGCATCGTCTTGGTGAACAGGATTGAATCCGACGTGTAGCTGACGAAGATCGCACAATCCGGATTGGCGTCCTTCAACTGCAGCACCTGCGCGCTGACGTCGCTGGAGTTGGCATTGTAGGCGATGCGCAGATCGGCGTTCAGGCCCTTGGCCTTCAGCGCGCCGATGATCGCATTGCCGGTGGAGGTGCCGTACTCGGTGTTCTCGTTGATCACCGCGACCTTGTCGATCTTGAAGCCGGCCGCCTTGCGCTCCGCCAGGAACGAGGCATAGGCCGCGCCGAAATCGGTGCCGATCGGGGTGGGACGGAAGAACCATTTGAACCCGCGTTCGGTCAGGCTGGGCGCCGAGGCCTCGCTGGCCATGAACGGGATGCCGTAGCGCTCGCACACCGCGCTGGCGGTCAGCCCGCAACTGGACTGGTAGCAGCCAACCATGGCCGTGACCTTGTCCTGGGTGATCAGGCGCAGCGCCTCGCTTTGCGCGATGGCGGGGTTGCCCTGGTGGTCGGCGAAAATCACCTCGACCTTGCGTCCGCCCAGGCCGGGGAGGCCCTGGGTCGCCGCCAGCGGCAGGTTGGGCAATTCGGGATGGGCGTTGTTGATGATATCGACCGCCACCTCGATCGCTTGCTTCACCGCGGTGCCGGCGGAGGCGGCGACACCGGTCAGCGGATAGGGCGCACCGATCTTGATCGGGGCGTCGGCGGCGCGCAGGCCGCGTGGCATCATGGCCAGCGCCGGGGCGGCGAGCCCCATACGGGTCAGGGTTCTGCGTGTCGTCGTCATCTCGTTTCCCTCCAGCAAAGCGCGCGCAGTGCATATCGCCGCGTGCTCCGCGTCAATGGGGAAACCGACTACCCGATCGGGATGAAGATAGAATGGCGCATCCTGCCGCGGATCGATTGCGAGTTCCTGCGAAACCAGCGCGCCAGACGAACCCGACGGCGTGCCGGTGCGGGGCTGATCCTGATCGGGCGGCTGACCGAGGATCAGGCCCTCGGTTGGATCGTTTCCCTCGCTCGGCAGGGCCGTCATTTGCGCCATATAGACTGATACCAGCGGCCCCATGGGCCGACT
>DNXO01000051.1:21319-38411 GCA_003506895.1 Acetobacteraceae bacterium
CCAGCCGCCCGCCGACTGACAAAAGAGTCGAGGCTTCGGGCGGCTGGTATGACTCTTGCCACTCCGGGGAACCGTTCTAACTTGGTCGTCATTCCGCCAGGGGCTTCCAAGTGTCACCTCGTCTAACCCATACCGCCGACGTCACGATTCAGGTTGGCGACCCGATCACGATCGGAGAAACCCATGAAGGCCTTCGTCGCGTCGTGCCGATCCTGGGCGGAACGGTCGGCGGGCCGCGCATCAAGGGCACCATCCTGCCAGCCGGCGCCGACTATCAGGTCATCCGTGCCGATGGATACACCACGCTCGACGCCCGCTACGTCGCGCGGCTTGACGACGGGGCGATGATCTACATCGTCAACACCGGGGTTCGCTTCGGGCCGCCCGAGGTCATGGCGCGCATCACCCGTGGCGAACCGGTGGACCCGGCTGAGGTTTACTTCCGGACCACGCCCCGCTTTGAAACCGCGTCACCAGCTTATCAATGGCTAACGCGGCCGCTGTTTCTCGCATCCGGCGCTCGATATCCCGATCGGGTCGAGGTCACCGTTTTCGAGGTTGGCTGAAATCAGTCCAGCGTCTCCAGCAGTCCAGCCATTAGCGCGGCTCGCTGGGCCAGATGTTCCCACAGGATATGTTCGTGGCTCGCATGGGCGCCGGAACCGGGACAGCCCAGGCCGTCCAGCGTGGGGATGCCGAGCGCCGCCGAGAAATTGCCGTCCGATCCACCACCGCGGTGCTGCTTCGGCAGCGCCAACCCGACCTGCCGCGCGATGCCCTGGGCATGCGCGTAGAGCGACGATATTCCCGGGCTTTCGGTGTAAGGCGGGCGGTTCATCCCGCCCTCGACCACCACGCGGCATCCCGGGGTCTTTGCGCTCAGGGCCAGCAACCGCTCCTCCATTAAAATCCCGTCGGCCGCGGAGTTGACGCGCAGATCGATCTCGCACCCAGCATCTGGAGAGATCACATTCGGCCGGGAGCCGCCCCATACCGGTGCCGCGTTCAGTGTGATGCCGCGCTCGATATCGACCATCTGGTGCAACCCGATGATCTGATGCGACAGTTCAACGATCGCCGAGGCGCCGTCCTCGAACGCGCCGCCGGCGTGCGAGCCGCGTCCTTCCACCCGCATGGTGAAGCGGCCGACGCCCTTCCTGGCGGTGACGCAGGCGCCGCCAGCACCGGCCGGTTCCGGGATCAGGACGGTTGCCGCCTTGGCCGCTTCCTGTTCGATCAACCACCGGCTGGTCGGACTGCCGATTTCCTCGTCCGACGTCAGCAGCAGCACGATGGGCCGAAGCGTCCTGATACCCTGTTGAAGAATGGAACGGAGCGCATGGAATGCCAGGAAACTGCCTGCCTTCATGTCGTAAATGCCGGGGCCGTGTGCCTTTGTGCCATTCACGACATAGGGCATCGTATCCAGCGTGCCGTGCGACCAGACGGTGTCCAGATGTCCGGCGACCAGGACCGGCCGGCCCTCGCCCGAGGTGCGGGCAATCAGATTGTCGCCATACCCGTCACGGCCGGGAATACGAGTGATCTCCGCGCCGGCCCGGTATAGTTCCCCTTCCGCCACGTCCATCAGCCGGTTGACGGCCGCCCCATCTGGCGTTGGGGTTTCCATCCTCACCCAGGCCGATAGCTCCGCCAGCAGGTCTTCGGAACATCCAACATCTGTCGCCGGCATCATGCCCTCTCGTTTCCAGGTCGAAAAATTGTGCGATAGGCCCACCCGAGTCAGTAACCGGTTGCTCCGCGATCCGTGCGGCCCCAAGAAAACAACTAAAACCGGGATCGTGCGGAATGACCAGCGGATGCGTCAACCGATAACCTTCAAGGCACCTGTTCGGATCGGACATACGTTCAAAGCCATTGTGGAAATCACTGATTTGAACCCGCGGCGAAAAGGCGTCACCTTGCGAACCGGATACTTGGTGAAGGAGGACGTGGTGATCGACGGCGAAGCGGTTGTTATGGTACCGACGCGCGACTGATGCGGATCTTCACGGATTGGCGGGACATCCCGCCCGACGCGCGCGGCGCAACGGTCGCGCTCGGTAATTTCGACGGCGTACACCTCGGGCATGCGAGCGTGATCCGCGCGGCGCATGCCGCGCGTCCCGATGCGCCGCTGGCGGTGCTGACGTTTGAGCCGCACCCGCGTGAGGTCTTCCGACCCGACGATCCGCCATTTCGCCTGACCTTGTCCGCCGAACGCGCCGACGCCCTGGCGGCGTTGGGTGTCGATATCCTGTACGAACTGCCCTTCAACCACGAATTCAGCCTGATGAGCGCGGACGACTTCGTGGATCTGGTGCTGCACGAGGGATTGGGCGCACGCCATCTGGTGTCCGGCCAGGACTTCGCGTTCGGCCACAGGCGAGGCGGCAGCACCGGGTTTCTGGCCGCACGGGCCGAAGCGCTGGGTATGGGGCTGACGCTGGTGCCGCCGGTGACGGACGCGCAGGGGCCGCTGTCGTCCACCCGTATCCGCCGCGCGCTTCAGGATGGGTATCCGGAACGGGCTACGGCCGAGCTGGGGCGGCCTTGGGCAATCCGCGGCATTGTCAGTCACGGGGACAAGCGCGGCCGCACCATTGGCTTTCCAACGGCCAACGTGCCGCTGGGCCGTCATCTGGAGCCGGCGCGCGGTGTTTACGCCGTCACGGTCCGCCTGGCTGATGGATCGGTGCATGACGGTGTCGCCAATATCGGCCGCCGTCCGACGGTGAACGCGGGGCCGGAAAGCCGGTTGGAGGTCAACATCTTCGACTTCTCCGGTGACATCTACGGGACGGACATCACGGTCGCCCTGCACGCCTATATCCGGGCCGAAATCAAGTTCTCCGGCCTCGACGCCTTGAAGGCACAGATCGCGGCGGACGCAGCCGAGGCGAGGCGCCTGCTCTTGCGCTGAACGAGGGGAGTCAGCGCTATGCCTTAGCTTCCTCTCCCGCCAAGGGCTGCCACAGACGAGGGTCGAACCTGAACAGTTCAACCTCGCTGACGAATGACTGCGCGGCATCCGGGTGGCGCGGGTTCAGCAGGATATTCCAGGCATGAGGCACCAGGACCGACGGAACGCGCAACGCCGGTCCCCTGGCCTCGCTGAGCCAGGCGTCGCCATACTTCGCGGTGTTGGGTGGGGCGTCGAATGAATCGAACGGCGCCTCGGGTACGGTGATTCGCATCAGCACGTAATCGTCCGGGATCAGCTCAAGCGGCAGGTCGAGGTGGACCCTTACCTCCAACGCCGCCAACGCCGGATGTTCGGCGAGATACACCATGGGCCGTCCAGGGCTGTTCCACCGGCCGCCGTAAAGTCGGGCACCGTCTCCGCTAAGGTCCGCGAATGGGCGGCGGCAAAGCCGCCAGGCAATCATCAGGCGGCAAGCCCGTGGGCGATACGGCCGAGCATGGCTTCGACCTGGCGAGTGCCTATATCGGTGTCGAGACGGTCGAGGGGCGATTCTCCGTCCAGCAAGGCGCTGGGCCGGCGCAACCACGCATGAGCCTTGGCACGATCGCCGAAGGTGGTTTCAGCTTCTTCGATCGTTCGCAGCAGCCGGCTGAGCCTGTCCGATTGATCCGGGGTCAGGGAACCAAGGATACGGCGGTGGGCCAAAGTCTTCCGTGACAAAGTGAGGCGATCCAGTTCGACCGCCGTTACCCGGCCATCCGCGATGGCCTGATCGACGACCGACAGCGGCAAACCTTCACGAACGAAAGGCAACCACGCGACGGGCGCTTCAGCAAAGCCCGTGGGTTTGGGCGATATCGGATACATGAACGTGCATATCGCCCAGTCACGCCCAAAAGTCAAGACCCGCCAGACCTAAACGACGATCGCCGCCCTTTCGCTTGCCGCCCGCGCCCAAGCGGCTTCCATGTCCTCGTCGAACAGTTCCGTCAGCTTCTTCATCATCGTCCCGCCAAGTTCCTCGGCATCCACGATCGTCACGGCACGGCGGTAGTACCGCGTGACGTCATGCCCGATGCCGATGGCGATCAGTTCGACCTGATCCCGATGCTCGATGTCGCGGATTACCTCGCGCAGGTGCTTTTCCAGATAGTTGCCCGGATTGACCGACAGGGTTGAATCATCCACCGGCGCACCGTCGGAGATCACCATCAGAATTCGCCGGTGTTCCGGACGAACCAGCAGGCGGCGGTACGCCCACAGCAGCGCCTCCCCGTCGATGTTCTCTTTCAGCAGCCCCTCGCGCAGCATCAGGCCGAGGTTTTTGCGGGCCCGCCGCCAGGGTGTGTCGGCAGCCTTGTAAATGATGTGCCGCAGATCGTTTAGCCGCCCCGGATTCCGGGGCTTGCTGTCCTGCACCCATTTCTCGCGGCTTTGTCCACCCTTCCAGGCGCGGGTGGTGAAACCGAGCACCTCGACCTTAACGGCGCAGCGTTCCAGGGTGCGGGCGAGGATATCGCCGCACATCGCCGCCACGGTGATCGGGCGCCCGCGCATCGAACCGGAGTTGTCGATCAGCAGCGTCACGACCGTGTCGCGGAATTCGGTATCCAGTTCGCGCTTGAACGACAGCGCCAGCAGCGGGTTGGTAACCACGCGCGCCAGACGCCCGGCGTCCAGCATGCCTTCGTCCAGATCGAACTCCCACGACCGGGTTTGCTGGGCCAGCAGGCGCCGCTGCAAACGATTGGCCAGCTTGGAGATGACGCCCGACAGATGCTGCAACTGCTGATCGAGTTGTTGCCTCAGCCGTGACAACTCATCCGCATCGCACAGGTCTTCGGCATCGACCTCTTCGTCGAACTGGCGGGTGTAGGCACGATAGACCGCATCGCTGTCCGGATTCGGCCGTTCGCGTCGCGGCTGCGGGCCGCCGGGCCGGTCGTCGCCCTCGGCCACCGCGGCTTCTTCCTCGGACTCGGAACCATCGTCGTCGGCGGCTTCGCCTTCCATCTCCTCCGGCTGGGCACCAAGCATCGAATCCTGTTCGGATTCCGACTGGCCCTCGCCGTCCTGGGAGTTGTCCTGCGAACCGGATTGTTCGCCGCCGTCTTCGCCGTCCTCGGAATTGTCATCCGGTTCGGCGTCAACCTCGGCCTCCGCCAGATCCAGGGCGGCGAGCAGCTTGCGGGAGGCGCGCGCGAACGCCGACTGGTCTTCCTGGGCGGTCATCATTTCCGCCAGCGCCTGGTCGGCGGACTCCCCCAGCGTGTCACGCCATAGGTTCAAAACGCGCTGCGCGGATGCGGGCACCGGTTCGCCGGAGAGACGCTCGCGCGTCAGCAGGGCCAGTGCCTTGTCGATCGGCAACTGGTCCTTGCGGGTCATCCGGTCATAGCCCTCGGACTCGCATTCCTCGGCCAGTTTCGCGTGCAGGTTACCGCGGACGCCGTCCATGAAGCGGGAGCCGACGATCTCGACCCGCACCTGTTCCAGGGCGTCATAGGCGTCTTTCGCCTCACGGCGCGTCGGCATGCGCTGAGCGTGAACGCCGTCGTCGTGATACCGCAGACGCAGCGCGATCGCGTCGGACTGGCCACGCAATTTGGCCATTTCCGCCGCTGGCAACGCGCGTGTCGGCAGCGGTAACCTGGCGCGCTTGCCGGATACGCCGGAAGGCCCGGGCTGGAATGCCACCTGGACATCCGGCTGCTCGGCGATCGCCCGAAGGACGCCTGCCGTCGCGCGTTTGAACTCCTCGGCGCGTGCGTTGTCTTTGGTGGTCCCGCTCATACCCGCCCCATTCCGTCATGGCGGGCGCAGGCCCGCCATCCACCCCTTCGCCACGTCCAGCCCCGCGAGGCCCAACCCCGCGAGGCATGGATGGCGGGCCTGCGCCCGCCATGACGGTTGAGCCCGTCCGTAGCTAAGCTATCCCTCAGCCGAACTTCCGCGTCGTGAAGCCGCCGGTGGGGATGTCCTCATTGAAGCAGCGCTGGTAGTACTCACCCACCGTCGAACGCTCGGCCTCATCGCACTTGTTCATGAACGTCACCCGGAAGGCGAAGCCGACATCGCCAAAGATGCGGGCATTCTCGGCCCAGGTGATGACGGTCCGCGGCGACATAACGGTGGAGATATCGCCGTTGATGAACCCGGCGCGTGTCAGGTCGGCCAGCGCGACCATGCTTTCCACGCGCTTCTTCGCCGCGGGATCCTTAGTTGCGTCGACGCCCATCTTCGCCAGCACGATCGCCGTTTCCGTCGCGTGCGGCAGATAGTTCAGGGTGGCGACGATGTTCCAGCGGTCCATCTGGCCTTGGTTGATCTGCTGCGTGCCGTGATACAGACCGGTCGTGTCGCCCAGGCCCACGGTGTTGGCCGTGGCGAACAGGCGGAACGACGGATGCGGCCGGATCACGCGGTTCTGGTCCAGCAGGGTCAGCTTGCCCTCGACTTCCAGTACGCGCTGGATCACGAACATCACGTCGGGGCGGCCAGCGTCATACTCGTCGAATACCAGCGCGCAGGCGTGTTGCAGCGCCCATGGCAGGATGCCCTCGCGGAATTCGGTGATCTGCTTGCCGTCCTTCAGGACGATCGCGTCCTTGCCGACCAGGTCGATACGGCTGATGTGGCTGTCCAGGTTGACGCGGATGCAGGGCCAGTTCAGGCGGGCGGCCACCTGCTCGATATGCGTGGACTTACCGGTGCCGTGATAGCCCTGGATCATCACGCGGCGGTTGTAGGTGAACCCGGCGAGGATCGCGAGCGTGGTTTCCCGGTCGAATTTGTACGACGTGTCAATGTCCGGCACGTGTTCGGTGCGAACCGAGAACGCCGGCACCTCCATGTCGATATCGATGTCAAACACCTCCCGGGCCGAGACCTTGGTGTCTGGAAGATTGATCTCGGAAGTCGGGCGGGGCGAGGCGATGTTGACAGCCGTGTTCATAGTCCAGCGTTTCCTGTTGCAATTCCTGGAAAGTCTAGCGTTGGCGGCGCGCGGCGCAAGGGCGGCGGGCGATGGAAGGCGGTTTTCTATTCGGCAGCCGCCACCCTGGCCTCGGACCCCACGCGAGAACGTACCGCCGCGTAGGCGAGATTGATGGTCTTCAGCCGTTCCTCAGCATCGCGGCTGCCGCCGTTGGCGTCGGGGTGGTGGCGTTTTGCCAGTTCCTTGTAGCGGGATTTCACTGCGTCCAGGGTCGTGGGCCAAGACAGACCTAACGTGGCCAGCGGCTCCCGAAGTTCCGTGGGCGGCTTTTGCGGATCCGGCCGCTTGGTGTTCTTCATCCGCGCGGCGGCGAGGATGTTCAGGGGATCGTTCAGCACATCTTCGTCCCAGGCGGTGTGGCCCAGGCTGCCGATCGGCCACGTCGGGCGCTGCCAGGACGTGTCGGCCCGCAGTTGCGCCTCCACCTCGGCGGGGGACATGCCTTTGTAGAAGTCCCAGCCGGCGTTGTAGGCGCGGACGTGCTCCAGACAGAACCAGTGATAGTCGTTCAGGGTCGTCCGGGATTTGGGCGCACGGTATTCGCCGGCCGCGTGACAACCCGGCATGTCACACGGCCGGCCCGCGGGCGCGGCCGGGTCGGGTGCATAAGCCCGGGGGCGCCCGGGGGGCCGTGGAGGACGTCCAATCATGATGGTCTTTATGTGCGTTGAAGCAGCCGGTTGGCAATGGCGATCGACATGGTTTTCAGATGCCGGAATGATCGAAAAGCCGACCGAACCCCGGCACGGTTTGCGTTACGCTCAGCGTCCGAAGCGCATACCAGACCAGAACCTGATTGCTGGTAATCACCGGCATGCCCAGTTCGGCCTCCATATCCGCGATCAACCCAGCCGAACGGATGGCGGTGCAACTGATGAAGCAGGCATCCGCCGCGATACCCTTCGCGGCTTCACGGACCTGGTCCGCGATCGCTGACGGATCGAGGCGCGCCATTTCGGTATTCATATCGATACCCAGGTAACTACCCCCAGCGACCTCCAGCCCGTTCGCGGCCAGGTAATCGATCTCCCGCTGATGCACGGGCTGGATATAGGGGGTCACGAGAAGCACGCGCCGCGTCTTCAGCACCTGGAACGCGGTCAGGATCGCATCCGCCGTCGCGATGGCCGGGCGGCCGGTCGCGGCGGTGATCCGGCCGCGGATTTCGCCCGCCAGATGCGGTGCGAAGGTGGAAACCGCAGTGCAATGGAAGGCGATGACATCAGGCTCCGCATGCCCAAGCAGGGTGGCGGCGCCGTCCAGATCCGTCAGCATCGCCAGCAGTTCGGGTTCGGAGCTGCCGCGCAGCGCCAGCCGGGTGGTCAGCATCGTGACCTCGGCCGGGAGCATCGCTCCCAACTCCGTCTCCGCGACGCTGTTGCCCGATGGCACCATCAGACCTAGCCGTTTTGTGCCGTAAACGATCGTGCTCATGCGGAGAATGCCGCGCTGATCGCACCCAGCGCATTCAACGCCGGCGGAAACCCTGTCAAAGGAGCGGTCTGGATAATCGCTTCCAGCACCTCGGTCTTCGTCAGTCCGATATTCAGTGCTGATTGCCCGAACTTCGCCACCTGCTCCGGCAGGCGCAGCGCGGTGAACGCGGCGACCGCGACCAGCGCGCGTTGGCGGTGTTCCAGTCCCGGGCGGGACCAAATCTCCCCGTAACCATAGCGGATCGCCGCCGGGTACAACTGCCCGGTTACCGGATTATCCGGTGAAGCATACCCCTGCGTGGCTCGGCTGCCGTGTAACGACGCCATGAGGACCGCGCCTCGCGTGTCCAGCTCCTCAAGCGACGCAGTCTCCGGCGGATCGGCGGGAAACTGGATTCCGCGTTCGGCGAAGACCTGACCGGCGAGTTCCAGCGTTTCCTCGGCCGCCGAGAACCCGGAATACAAGGACGCCTGGATCAGAACCTCGCGGATCGCCTCGGCCGAAATCCCATGCTCCAGCCCGGCCACCAGATGCCGGCGCAGCGCCTTCAGCCGAGGCCCAACGCCCAGGGCCGCCATCGAACAAATCAGCCGGTCCGGAACCGAAAGGCCCGGGCGGGACCAGATGCCGCCATAGGCTGCCTCGGTCAGCAGGTGGGCCAGACCGGCGGGCTGTGCCGCGGACCCGAACAGCGTTCGCAACATCGCTTCGCCCTGTTGGCGCAGATCCTGTCGGGTCATTATGGTCCTCCGTGCGGTTGGCCGCACAGTTTCGCCGAACCCGTCCGGGAGTCCACCCGGTCAGGAAAAATCCCGCCGGGCGGTTAGCCGCCCCGTTCGTCAATCCAACACGCCGTCAATCCGACCCTGGCATATGCAGCGTGCATGCCGCATTCGACCGGCCATAGATGAAAAAGTCGGCAAACGATGTATCGTCCGGACGGTTCGGATCATACGGACACGGATTGATCACATGCGCCAGCAACCGCCACTCCGGCTGGGTTTCCGCGACATGCCGGGTGAACGTCCGGTGGCGGACATGCGGCGCGGGCGAGTCCGCGTCCACATTGCTGGCGTAGATCACCACGAAACGTGTCGCCAGCCCGAACAGCCATCGCATCGTCTCCGCGAACACCGTGTCTTCCACCAAATGATAGATCACATCCAGCGATAACGTCAGTTCGGCGCGCGGCAGACTGCCGACGATCTCGTAAGGCACGAACAGCCGGTTCGGGAAGCGCGCCGCACACCGGGCCAGCGCCGCGGGTGCGACATCCACGCCGACGTAATCCCGGGGCAGGTCAAGCAACGCCAGTTGGCTACCATCGCCGCATCCCAGGTCGATGACGCTGCCGATGTGGTTGTCCTGGATGAAGCGGTTGATCACCCCCGCCTTGAAGCGTGCAAGCCGCCCGAGCGATCCGGCCCCGGACGCGCCGCCCGCGCGATAGCGCGTGTCCCAATAGGCGCTGGACGAAAATATCTGCGAGTCGGACATGCCTGAAACCTCACTGAATGCAGCCACATCGCGATGAAGCCACGAAATAGTTTACGAATCGTTAAGGCCCGGCTCCTTGGAGGTGTCACGCGACAGTAGAAGGAATCCGGCGGACGGGCCCGCCGGATTTTGACTACGAATTCTTGCCTTTTGTGGGCCGGTTTACCCGGCCGCAAGGATGCTTCGGGCGGGATCGGACCATCAGCCGGTGTGGGTCACACTTTTTCAAACAGCCGTTGACCGATATATTCTCCCTGTTGAACCCCGCCCGGACAGGCGAACAGGCCGCCGCCGTTGTGCGTGGTAAACTGATTTAGCATGTCGAACTTCGCCATCTTCTCGAACAACTTGACGAAGGCCGTCCGCGGGTCGGCCTGGTAGCCGATGAACAGCAGGCCGGCGTCGTATTCCATGCCCTGGCGCCAGGGCGGCCAGCGTTCCGCGATGAAGTTGACTCCGTCGTTATAGGAGTAGCCACGGCGCAATATTTCCGCCGCTCCGTTCTCCGCCGCGTTGCTCAGCCGCACATGGGCATTTTCTGGAATGATCGGATTCTCGTCCTTGTCGTTCCGGTCCAGGCTCAGCGGTTCGAATTCATCCTTCAGCCCCAGCGGCGCGCCGGAGTATTTGTGACGCCCCATGGTTTCCTCCTGGAATGACACCTTGGTGCGGTCCCAATGCTCCAGCGCCATGCGAATGCGGCGGACGACCATGTAGCTGCCGCCGCGCATCCAGGCCGGCCCATCGGCGCCGGCCCAGACCGCCTTGTCGATGTCCGCCGGCTGCTGGGTGCCGTCCTTGAAACCCATCAGGTTTCGTGGCGTCGAGCCGTCGGCTGGCTTTGACGTGAATCCCGTTTGCGCCCAGCGCAATTCGGCTGAATCATAGGACAACCGAGCCAGTTCGCGGACGGCGTGGAAGGCGACCTGCGGGTCGTCCGCACACGCCTGAACGCAGATGTCTCCACCGGTTTTCTCCGGAATGAGTTGATCGCCGTTGAACCGTGGCAGATCGACCAGTTCAGGCGGGCGGGATGCGCCCAGGCCGTACCGATCTTTGCCGTCCTTGATGAACAATCCTGACCCGAAACCAAACGTCACTGTCAGCCGCGCGGGCGGCAGCCCGATGGCGTCGGCGGAATCCGGTGCGGGAACGTCAAGATCGGTACCCAGCGGCAAGGCGGTCCGACCTTCGCTCAGGCGGGCGGCCGCATCGGTCCAGGCCCGCAGCAGATCGATCACGTCGTCGCGCTTCTCGGTGGTCAGGTCGAAAGCGGCGAAATAACAATGCGACTGCTGCGGCGTGACGATGCCAGCCTGATGAGCGCCCCAGAACGCCTCGGTTCCAGCAACGGCGAGGGTTGGCGCGCCGCGAGCGGCGGCGCTGGTGCCGGCGGCGGCAAACAGCCCGCCGGCGACACCGAAAAAGCCCCGGCGGGAGGTCATCGTGACTCCATAACGGTATTCATGTCGTCGGCGACATAATAGAACGCTTTCCCATCCGGCCGAATGGCCATGCCGAACAGATCGCCGTTGCCGGGTGGCGACTGCGCCTGGTTGGTGTTGATCCATTGCGCGTAAATCTGTTTGCGCGCGACTGGATCGATTTCCACCACTTGGCCATTCAAGCCATTGCACGCCAGCAGGTGTCCGTTGGGCGCGATGATCAGCGAGAGCGGCCGGTTGAGGAGGCCGCCCTTGGTGATTTCCTGCCCCGTCCCGGCGCTTGTTGTGCGCGTGGCGGCATCTGAAATCGCGACAATCCGGTTTTCAAGGGCATCGGAGACATACAGCGTGCCGTCCGGTGTGATCGCCAGGCCGGTGGGGCCGATCAGGTAGCTGCTTTTGTCGGCGCGATGGGCGAACCCGTCGCCGACCACCGTCCTGCTCTTGATGGCTGGCGGTTTGCCGGGCGGGATGGTCAGTTCGATCCGCAGCACCGTCGCTTTATGCAGCATGACGGGGAATCCCGTGTCCGGATCGCGTACCGAGGGGGCGGGCACGCCGAATCCCACCATGCTGACGAACAACGTGGCACTGGAGCCGTTGTCGATGACCGCCATGTTGCCCCAGGGATCGTTGATGTCGGCGCCAGTCCAGGTGTCCACAAGCTGGCCGTTCGGGTCCAGCACCAGCAGGCAACCGTCGCCCCTGGTCCGGGTCGTGCCATCGTTGCTAGGTGCGCTGCCGACGATGACCCAGCCGCTTTTCAGCATCGTCATCGCCGTGGTCAGTCCGACGCCCCCCGGGCATTGTGGAAGGTGGCGCGGCAGGGCGGCGAAGAGGGTCGTCTGTTTGGTCGTCGGGTTGTAATCGACGATGGTGGTGCCAAGACCTTGCAAATTAGAGATGTCGTTGAAGTTGTCGATCAGGACATCGTCTTTCTGGATCTTCCCGGCGGAGACGGGCGCCACGACGATCGCATAAGGGTTCTGATCGCCGTTCTCCGGCACGGTTGAGGTAAGTGTCACATGCTTCTTGACGGTCTCCAGGAATCCACGCGGCTCGTCGGCCATTGCGGGAAGCGCCACGGTCATCAGAAGCGAGGCCAGGGCGGCGGCGATAGGCGAGCGGACCCTGGCGTTTATCATTGGCATCGAACGTGGCGACGAGACTGACTCGTTTGTGTGTCGGTAAGGCGGGCGTGGGAGTTTCATTGGCGGTGCCTCAGAACAGGATGTTGGTGCGGACGCCCACGATCAGCTCGTTGCCGATTCGCTTCGTGGGGTCGTTCGGGTTGGCCAGCCCGCCGCCGGGCGTGAACACGTACTGGATGTCCGGCTGGATCTGCCACCAGGGGGTTGCCTGGTATTGGTAGGTGGCCTCGATGAATGTTTCGCTGCCGCGCACCGGGACATAGGCGCCGGTGTAATACGCCGTGGCCTTGTCCAGCGATGCATCGCTGCCGCTGACCTTCGCGAAGCCAACGGCGATTCCGAACGTATCGTTATCGCGGTGCAAGAAAGGTTCGTGAACCGTTACGCCGGCATTGATCCCCAGGGTGATCAGGTTGCGGTTCGCCTGAGGGGCGGCCGTCACGCGACCGAATAGATTGACCGTCCGGTCGCCCTCATGCGGGTCCACCCACACCAGTTGGTCGGCGACGGCATAAATGCTGAAGTTGCCGTGATGGTTCAGCGGGACGCCGTTACTGGACGGGGCGGCCAACGGCAGGCCCGTATTATCGTAGAGCTGGTCGGCGAAATTCTCCGAGTTATACCAGAACCCCAGCTTGTAGGTCCGAGCGAGGGGTTCGGGTTCGTCGGCGGAGATCATGGAGCCGAGGGCGGGGAAGCTGTACTGAATCTCTCCGATCACCATCACACCGCGGTTGACCGGGAAGCTGACGCCCGACGGGTTGACCACTTGCGGATCGCCGGTGTTGCTGGACACCGGGCTGCCGCTGAAAACGCCCAGCAAGACCGTGACCGGATCGATTGGACGCCATCTGATGCGGCCGCCCAAGCCGGACAGCGGGTAAGCGGGACCACCGCCGGGCAGGTCGTAGGACGGTACCACCGGCCAGCCGAACATCGTGTTGACGAAATAGCTGGCGTTCTGGCTGGTCATGAACTCCTGGTCCAGGCTTTGCTGGCCGATCCGGACGTCCATCCGGTCTTCGTCCAGGAATTTCTGCTGATACCAAGCCTCCCATAGCCGCAGGGAACGGTCGGCCTCGATCCCGCTGGCGGTCTGGATGGTTTGCAGGTTGGTCGTGCTGAGGTTGGTGCCGTGTATCCACAACGCGCTGACGTTCATCAGACCGCCGTGCAGCCCGAACGCGCGCGCGGTATCCAGTTGCAGCAGCATCTGCGTCAGGCCGTCATAGGCCGCACCGGTCTTTGAGCCTCCGGTGTGATTTCCCAACACCTCGCTGGTTTCGGCGACCGCCAGCGACATACCGTACTTGCTGAGCTCTGTGCGCAGGCCGCCCATGTCGCCTAACAGCAGGTTGGTTTTGTTGAGCCTGCTGAGGAACGACCCGGGTGTCCCATTGGCGTCGGATTGAAAATCCTCGTCGCTGGGCGCCGCCAACATGGGGGGCGCCGCGAGGGCGGTTTGGATCGGGCCGACTGACGACACCCACGCCATGGCGATCACGGCGAGTTGCCGCCATGGAGCTGAGCCGGCCCCCCGGGTGCTACTCTTCTCATTCCGGTTCGTTAACACTCGTCCTGACCCCCGGTTGCTGTCTGGAGTGTGTATGGCCTACATGAGAATGATTCGCAATAGCAGTAGCGAATGATAATCACTCGCGATATATCAAGGGCGCGCTCAAACCAATCAGATTGGAAAACCGATGACCGTTTACCCAGCACGCCGTTCCAACCCGGGACTTCTCGTCCTTCTTATGATCGGCGCATGCCTTGCGGGTGCATCCGCCGCCGCGGAGGAACCCAATAAGATCAATATCGAATTGAAGGATCACCGGTTCGACCCGGCGGAAATCCACGTTCAGGCCGGGAAACCCACGATTCTCGTCGTGACGAACCATGATTCGACCGCGGAGGAATTCGAGTCCTCGGCGCTGAAGGTCGAAAAAATCATCGCCGCCGGTCATTACGCCACGATCAAACTCCGCCCGCTCAGCCCGGGGCGTTACCCATTTGTCGGGGAGTTCAATCCGGGAACCGCGAAAGGCACCGTGGTCGCCGAGTAACCCGCGCAGACACGCACGCGCCGCCGTCTCGCTTGCCGCCTGCCGGGAAACCCGACACGATCACCTCCGCAAGGAGGATACGAATGGCAGCACGCCCCCCCAGGATCGCCATCATTGGCGCCGGTATCGGCGGCCTGACCGCGGCGGCGTGCCTGCGCCGCGTCGGTGTCGATGTTGGCATCTACGAGCAGGCGCGAGGCTTCACCCGCCTGGGTGCGGGCATCCAGCAGGCGCCGAACTCCATTCGTGTACTGTATGCGCTGGGCCTGAAGGACAAACTGCTGGCAAGCGCGTTTCAGCCGGAGACGAATGACTCCCGCGACTATGACACTGGCAACCTGACCAACTCCCAGCCCTATGGACAGTCGGTGCTGGATCGCCACGGCGTGCCGTATTTCCTGATGCACCGGGGCGATCTGCACGCGATGCTGGCGGAGGCGGTGCCGTCCGACGTGATCCGTCTGAACCACAAGCTGGCTGGAATCGAAAACACCGCCGACGGTTCGGTGAAGATGACCTTCACCAACGGCGACACCGCGCGGGCCGATGCGGTGATCGGCGCCGATGGCGTGCATTCGATCGTACGCACGTTCATGCACGGAGAGGAGGCCCCGCGTTTCACCGGCAGGGTTGCCTATCGCACGGTCTTCCCGGTTTCGTTGTTGGGCGGCCTGACCCCCTATGGCTGCGTCAAATGGTGGGGTCCGGATCGCCACATCGTCAGCTACTTCGTCAATCCGCGCCGCGACGAACTGTATTTCGTCACCAGCACGCCAGAGCCGGAATTCGACGTCGAATCCTGGTCCGCGAAAGGAGACCTCGCCACGCTGCGGGCGGCCTACGACACCTTCCATCCCCAGGTGCGCGCGATCCTGGCGGCCTGCCCGGATGTCCACAAATGGGCGCTGGTTGAACGCGATCCGCTGTCGCACTGGGTCGAGGGGAATGTCGCGCTGCTGGGTGACTCCTGCCATCCGATGACTCCGTACATGGCGCAAGGGGCCTCCACGTCGATCGAGGACGGGGCGATCCTGTCGCGTTGCCTTGCCGGTGTGGACCGTGATGGACTGCACGATGCCCTGCTTCGGTACGAGGCGACGCGCAAGCCGCGCACCTCCCGTATCCAGCAGACCTCGGCGCAAAACACCTGGTTGAAGCAGCCGCATGATGCCGACTGGGTGTACGGCTACGACGCCTGGACGGTTCCGCTGGCGAACTGAAACCAAATAAGAAAGGAGCGAGGCGCGATGGAGGCAGGATTCCTGGGCGTCGGCAACATGGGCTTACCCATGGCCGGCAAGCTGCTGGATGGCGGACACAGCCTGACGGTTTACGACATCAACGAAGCGGCGATGCAGCCGTTGCTGGACCGTCAGGTTCGGCGTGCCACCTCCCCCAAGGACCTCGCCGACCAGTGCGAGATCGTCTTCGTCTCCCTACCCACTCTGGCCGCGTTCCGGTCGGTCGTCTTCGGGCCGGATGGCTTGGCGCAGGGCAGGGCGATGAAACTGCTGGTGAACACCTGCACGGTCGGCGTGCCCTTCGTGAAGGAGATCGAGCAGGCGATGGCGGAGCGGGGTGTCACCGTGGTGGACTGCCCAATCTCCGGCGGGCCGCCAGGCGCTCGGGCTGGGACGCTGTCGGTGATGGTGTCCGGCGATCCGGCGACGGTGGAGCGGATTCGGCCGATGATCTCCCTATGGGGCCGCACGCTGACGGTCGCCGGGGATAAGCCGGGCGCGGCGCAGGTGCTGAAGCTGACCAACAACATCCTGTCCGCAGTGTCCCTGGCGGCAACGGCCGAGGCGTTTGTCATGGGCGCCAAAGGCGGTCTGGACCCCGAGGTGATGCTGGCGGCGATCAACGCCGGCAGCGGCCGGAACAGCGCGACGGAGGCGAAGTTCCCAACCGCGGTGCTGACCCGCAGCTTCGATTTCGGGGCCGAGATGCACATCCTGATGAAGGACATCGACCTCGCTATCGCACAAGGCGAGGACCTCGGTGTTCCGATGTGGGTCTGTCAGGCGGCGCGGCTGGTGTTCAAGCACGCGATGCACCAGGGCGCCGCCAAACAGGATCTGACCGAGATCGTGAAGTATGTGGAGCGCGACGCGGGGTTCGAGATGTCGAAGACCCGGTGACACGGGCGCCGGAATCTCACCTTCCCGCGTTCGGCATGGCTTGGCTGGCCGCATCCGTGTATAGGCTGGCCGCTTCGATACAAGATCCGGCCCTTTGCCTCACGGAACCGCTATGAACGACGCCGTCACCGACGCCCCGCGCGACTACCGAGACACGGTCTTTCTGCCGCAGACCAGTTTCCCCATGCGGGGGGATCTGCCGAAGAAAGAGCCCCTGATCCTCGCGAAATGGGAGGCGATGGACCTGTGGAGCAAAATCCGCGAGTCCTCCGCCGGGCGGCCGCTGTTCATCCTGCATGACGGCCCTCCGTATGCGAACGGGCACCTGCACATCGGCACGGCGCTGAACAAAATTCTGAAGGACGTCGTCAACCGCACCCGGCAGATGGCCGGCTACGACGCCAACTACATCCCCGGCTGGGACTGCCACGGTCT
>DNXO01000051.1:38666-39811 GCA_003506895.1 Acetobacteraceae bacterium
GGACTGCCACGGTCTGCCGATCGAGTGGAAGATCGAGGAACAATACCGCGCCAAGAAGCAGGACAAGGACGCCGTCCCCATCCTGGACTTCCGGGCGGAATGCCGAGCTTACGCCAACCATTGGATGGGGGTTCAGGCCAAGGAATTCCGCCGTTTGGGCGTCGAAGGCGCGTGGCGGGAACGCTACGCCACCATGGACCTGCCGTCCGAGTCCGCCATCGTCGGCGAGATCTGCAAGTTCCTGCTGAATGGCGCGCTGTATCGCGGTCTGCGGCCGGTGATGTGGTCGCCGGTGGAAAAGACCGCCTTGGCCGAGGCGGAGATCGAGTACTACGACCATACCTCCACCACGATCTGGGTCCGCTTTCCGGTCACCAAACCATCCGTCCCGGCGCTGGAAGGCGTCTCGGTGGTGATCTGGACCACGACCCCATGGACCATGCCGGGCAACCGCGCCGTCGCCGCCGGGGCCGAGTTCGAATACGCCGTCATCCAGGTCGATGAAGTCGCCGAAGGCTCCCTCGCTCGGGTTGGCGAGAAGATTGTCATCGCCGAAGCCCTGCTGCCCTCGGTTCTGAAGGACACCGGCATCACCGCCCACACCGTCCTGGCCGTCGTGAAGGGCGCTGATCTGGCCGGCACGGCCATGGCGCATCCCCTGCGCGGCCATGGCTACGAGCAGGATACCCCATTGCTGCTGGGCGACTTCGTCACCACCGAGGCCGGCACCGGCTTCGTCCATATCGCCCCCGGTCATGGCGAGGACGACTTCATCCTCGGCCGAACGAACGGGCTGGATATCCCCGAGACGGTGGGCGACGACGGCACCTTCAACGCCTGGGTGCCGCTGTTCGCCGGCCACCATGTGTACAAAGCCGCCGACCCGGTCTGCGCCGCGCTGACCGAGGCAGGGACGCTGCTCGCCCACGGCAAGATCGTCCACTCCTACCCGCATTCCTGGCGCTCCAAGGCGCCGCTGATCTTCCGCGCGACCCCGCAATGGTTCATCGCGATGGACGACGAGCACCACATCCGCGACAAGGCGCTCGCCGCCATCGCCGCCACGCTGTTCGTGCCGGACCAGGGCCGCAACCGCATCGGATCGATGATCGCCGCCCGCCCCGACTGGTGCATCAGCCGCCAGC
>DNXO01000051.1:40086-111015 GCA_003506895.1 Acetobacteraceae bacterium
TGGGGCGTGCCGATCGCGGTGTTCGTCGAAAAGCACTCCGGCCAGCCGCTGCGCGATCCAGCCGTGGTCGCCCGCATCACCGATGTCTTCGAAACCGAGGGCGCGGACGCCTGGTATTCCTCCCCCGCGTCGCGCTTCCTGGGGCCGGACTACAACCCGGACGACTTCGAGCAGGTGATGGACATCGTCGATGTGTGGTTCGAATCCGGCTCGACCCACGCCTTCGTGCTGGAAAAGCGCGGCCTGCCCTGGCCGGCCGACCTGTACCTGGAAGGATCGGACCAGCATCGCGGCTGGTTCCATTCCAGTTTGCTGGAGGCTGTCGGCACCCGCGGCGTTGCCCCGTTCAAGGCCGTTCTGACCCATGGTTTCGTCAACGACGAAAAGGGCCGGAAGATGTCGAAGTCGCTGGGCAACACCACCGCCCCGGATGAGGTCTGCGACAAGTACGGCGCCGACATCCTGCGCCTGTGGGTCATGTCGTCCGACACCACCGAAGACCTGCGCATCGGCCCGGAAATCTTGAAGCAGCAGGCGGAGCTGTATCGCCGCCTGCGCAACACCCTGCGCTGGGTGCTGGGCAGCCTGGATGGCTTCACCGAATCCGAACGCGTGCCGGACGCCGAGATGCCGGAGCTGGAGCGGTGGATCCTGCACCGCCTGACCGAAATCGACGCCAGGTTCCGCGCGGCTGTCCTGTCCTATGACTGGACCGGCGTTTACCCGGACCTGCACAATTTCTGTGCCGTCGACCTGTCGGCCTTCTACTTCGACATCCGCAAGGACGCGATCTACTGCGACCGCCCCGACAGCATGCGCCGCCGCTCGGCCAGAACCGTGCTGGACCACCTGCACCGGTATCTGTGCACGTGGCTGGCCCCGGTGCTGTGCTTCACGGCCGAGGAAGCCTGGGGCGCCCGCTTCGGCGACGACACCAGCGTGCATCTGGAGCAATTCCAGACTCCGCCCGCCGCGTGGCACGACGACGCCCTGGCCGCGAAGTGGGAGACGATCCGAACGATCCGGCGCAGAATCACGGTGCCGATCGAAGAGGCGCGCAAGGCCAACATCATCGGGTCCTCGTTGCAAGCCGCTGTCGAACTGCCGTTGAACGCGGACCACCAAACATTACTGGATGAAGCTGCATGGTCCGAGATCGCGATCGTCTCCTCCGTACGGATCGTGCCGGGCACGGACGAACCCCTGTCGAAGGTCACGCCCGCCTTAGGCGACAAATGCGTCCGTTGCTGGAGAGTGCTGACGGAGGTGGGGTCGAACGCCACCCACCCCGGACTGTGTCTCCGCTGTCAGGACGCAGTGGAGTCGGGCCTGGTGTGCAAACCAGCGGTATGAGCCGCTCGCGTTTCATGCCGCTGGGCATCCTCGCCGCGTTGCTGGTGCTGATCGCGGATCAGGCCAGCAAGTGGTGGGTGCTGAACGTGCTGGACCTGCCGGACCTGCGGCAGATCGTGCTGCTGCCGGTGCTGAACCTGACCATGGTGTGGAACCGCGGCGTGACGTTCGGTTTGCTGAACGGGCTTGGGTCCTGGGGGCACGTCGTTCTGGCCGTGGTGGCGCTTGCGGTGGTCGTAGCGCTGGGATTCTGGCTGCGGCGGGCGGAGAGCCGGATCATGGCGGTGGCGATTGGGTCGATCGCGGGCGGGGCGGTTGGCAATGTCCTCGACCGGGTGCGGTTTGGGGGAGTGGTGGATTTCATCCACGCCCATATCGAGACCCGGTGGGGCGATTACTCCTGGTATGTGTTCAATGTGGCCGACGCTGCGATTGTGTGCGGGGTCGCGGCGCTGATTTTGGAGTCGACGTTCTCGAAGCGGGGGCGGGCGGGGGAGAGGGCTTCGACCTAGGAATCCTGGCTTAATCATGCAGAGCTACTGACGTCCACAGAAGAGGAGCAGGAGCCCAGCGAGTCATCCCTTCCGCTACTTGGGGGGGGCCAGCTTGAGGCCCCGTATCTCCTGGCGGCCAGCGCATACCGCGGCGCCAGCCCAGCCAGAACCAAGCCGCACCTCGGGGTCGGCCGGAGTGCTGTTGACTTTATTCCTATTTATATCTACAAATCGTGGCATGCCCGCCCGTTTGCAGCCGTACCATTCGAACCCCCCGATGGCCCTCTGGCGTGGGACGACAGCCGCCAAGACCGCACCGTATTTCACGCCGGCGTTCGTCGCCGCGTTCCAAATGATGCTAATTCGCAACAACCCGGCCATCGCCGAGGGCCCGGTCGCGGCACACGAAATATCCCAAAAACATACCAAAGTCCCATTCCGTGCCTACTGAGGCATCCGTTAGACGTCCGCATCTGAACCCGTCGGTGCGGACCAACCGGGTAATCGACGGACGCGCGTCATCCCGCGGCCTAAATGTTCACCCGATCGCCTTGCGCGCGTCCCCGCCCCACAATCACCCCCCAGCATCCCCCAAAACCATATCCGCCGCCTTCTCCCCAATCATGATACAGGGCGCATTCGTATTCCCCGACGTCAGCGTCGGCATGATGGAGGCATCCGCCACCCGCAGCCCCTGTATCCCGCGCACCCGCAGCCTGGAGTCCACCACCGCCATCGCATCCGACCCCATCTTGCACGTCCCAACCGGGTGATACGTCGTTTCCCCCGCCCGCCGCACCCAGTCCAGGATCTCATCATCCGTGGTCAGCGCCGCACCGGGCGCGATCTCCGTCAGCCTGAACGGCGCCATCGCCGGCGCACTCATCACCCGCCGAGCGATGCGGATCGCCGTCGCCGTCAGCTCCGCATCGACGGGCGAGGACAGGAAGTTGAAGTAGATCGCCGGCGCTCGGGCGGGGTCGGACGACACGATATGGATGTGGCCCTTGCTCTCCGGCCGCATCGGGTGAGCATAGCAGGTCATGCCGGACTCGCGGGACAGAATCGGCCCCTTCGCCCCGGGTTCGGTCAGCATCGGCACCCAGCCCAGCAGCAGATCCGGCGCCTCCAGCCCGTCACGCGACCGGACGAACGCCCGCAGCGGCGCGGCCACCATGCCCAGCATGCCCTTGCCGGTCAGCCCGTATCGCAGCGCCTGCCCAACCAGCCCCAGCCCGCGCCCCTTGTCGTTGTAGGTCACGCCCTTCGCGCCCACCAGCCAACGGGTGCGCGGCGCATAGTGGTCGCGCAGGTTCTCACCCACGCCGGGCAGCGCGTGCCGCACCGGTATCCCCAGCGCCGCCAGCCGGTCGGGCTGGCCGATGCCCGACAACTCCAGCAATTGCGGCGAGTTGACCGACCCGGCGCTGATCACCACCTCTTTCCCCGCAGCGGATTCATAAACCGAACCGCCGACGGAGTAACGAACGCCGGTGCAGCGCGTGCCGTCCAGCGTCACGCCCAGGGTCAGCGCGTTGGGTTGAATATGCAGGTTGGGGCGCTTGCGGATCGGCGTCAGGTAGCAGGCGGCGGTGCTCATCCGCCGGCCTTGGGCGATGGTCGCCTGGCTCATGGCGATCCCGTCCTGTTGGGCGCCGTTGTAGTCGGGGTTGTGACGGATGCCGACCTGCTCCGCCGCCCGTATCAGCGCGGCGCACAGTTCGGTGGGTTCAGGGTTGGTGACGCGCAGCGGGCCTTCGCGGCCGCGGAACGTGTCGTCGCCGCCGCCTTCGTAGCGTTCCATGCGCTTGAAGAACGGCAGGACGTCTTCGTAGCTCCATCCCTGGTTGCCCATTTGCGCCCAGGTGTCGAAGTCCTGCGCCTGCCCGCGCACGAACGCCAAGCCATTGATGGAGCTGGACCCGCCGAGCATCTTGCCGCGTGGAACGGGGATGGAGCGCCCGTTGGTGGCCGGTTCGGGTTCGGCGCTGTACAGCCAGTTGGCGGCGGGGTTGTTGATCAGCTTGGCGAACCCGATGGGGACTCGCGACCACGGATGGCTGGCGGGGCCGGCTTCCAGCAGCAGGACTTGGTTGCGCGGGTCGGCCGAAAGCCGGTTGGCAACGACCGCGCCGGCCGATCCGGCGCCGACAACGATGTAGTCATAGGTTTTCATTCTGGTGACGTTCCCCGGCATGGCTTGTTGAGGCCACCGAAACACATTCCGCGACGGAACGAAAGGGAGGCGGGCCATGCTGGGAAAAGTGGTAGCGGCGGGCGGATTTGAACCACCGACCAAGGGATTATGATTCCCCTGCTCTACCGCTGAGCTACGCCGCCACACCGGGAGGCGGCGAAATACCCCTACGCCAGCCGCACGTCAACCAGCTTCCGCACACCCAGCAGACGAACCAGCGTCCCATCGTCCGCCTGACCGGTCACCGCCTCGGGTCGCCAGTGCCGTTGGAAGGCGCGCAGCACGGAAGACAGCGCCGGATCCAGCGCGCCTTCGGGGGCGACGTGATAGCCGATCTGCGCCAAGGCTGCCCGCACGGGGCGCAGAGTCACCGCATCCCGGATCGCGCCCCCGGTGCCGATGTCGGGCGAATCCTCCGGCCACAGGCCGACTCCGTTGGCGGCCAGGGCTTCCCAGTCGAACCGTTCGCCGGGGTCTTCTTTACGATCCGGGGCCACGTCACTGTGCCCGACCACGTTGCGCGCCGGGATGGGATGTCGCGAGAGAACCGCCAGACACAGGTCGCAGACAGCCGCCATCTGAAGCGCGGGGAAGTCCCGATAGCCCCATTCATGCCCCGGATTGACGATCTCGATCCCGATGGACCGGGCGTTGAGGGCCGAGTGGCCGCGCCAGTGGGAAATGCCGGCGTGCCATGCCCGCCGGTCCTCCGGCACCAGGCGAAACACCGTGCCATCCTCGTCCACCACGTAGTGCGACGACACCGCCGCCTCGGGGTCGCGCAGCCGCTCGAGCGCGGCTCGGGCGGATTGCATGCCGGTATAGTGCAGGATCAGCATGTCCACCGGCACCCCACGTTCGTCGTGGTTCGGGCTCGGTAGATCCAGGATCGGCAGGGCAGGGCGGTCCGAGGCCGGCGGCGGCACGATCCGCAGCCAGGGTCGGCTCACAGCCCACGCTCCCGCTTGATGCGGTCCCAGGCGGCATTGATGCGCGCAACCTTGTCGCCGGCTCGGGCGATGAAGTCCGCCGGCACGCCGCGGGAGGCCAGACTGTCGGGGTGATTCTCCCGCATCAGCCGCTTCCAGGTCGTGCGCAGTTCCTCGCCGCTGGCCGAGCGGGTGAGGCCAAGTTCAAGATACGGATCATCGGCATCGACTTCCATCGGCCGGCGCGGGGTTTCGCCGAACGCGCGATCCCACGAGACCTGATCCAGCCCCAGCCGCCGATGCACCCGCCGCAGGTACTCATGCTCGCGCGCGTTCAGCGGCCCGTCCGCTCGGGCGATGTTGAACAAGGAGTTCAACACCTGCTCCAGCACACCGCGATTATCGGCGAACGCCTCGGCCAGTTGCGCCGCGTATGGCTCGAACGAATCCGAACTGTCGCGCGCCTGATCGAACAGCCGTCCGATGCCGGGGGCCGAGGCGGGGGGGATGCGGAAATTGCGCTTGAACGCGTCAATCTCCAACCGAGTCACGGCGCCGTCGCATTTGGCCAGTTTCGCGGCCAGCACCGTGACGGTGATGGCGAACACCTCTTCGCGCCGGCCGAACATGCCAGCCACGCGGGCGGGGTTCGGCACGGCGTTCTGCATGAACGGCAGCCGGACGTTCTCCATCGACCCGGAATCGGCGGCATGCCCCAGCGCCGCTCCAATGACCGCGCCATAGGGGCCGCCGACGAAGAAGCCGGCGGTGCCGCCAATGATCTTGCCCCAATATCCCATAGGCGAACGATATCACGTTGAACCGGATAGGAGCAAAGCACGAACATTTAAGCGTTCAGTAAGCTCGGATCCTTCAGTGACGTGTCCTGTCCGACAACCGGATCGGCGATCGCTGCTTCCAGACTCAGCGCGCCTTTCCATTCATGGGCCGGACGAGCGGCCTCGCCACGGCCGATCTGGTCGATGCCCCAGTAGATCTCCAGCCGGTGGTTATCCGGGTCGCGGAACTCCACCGCGATCTGCACGCCCGCGCGTCGGCGGCCGTCGAAGTCGATTTCCACATTGTGCTGGCGCAGATGCGCGCGGGCCTTCACCACGTCATCCAGCGTCGGGACCTCGAACGCAATATGATGCAGTCCGGCGCCAGATGGGTTCTTCTCCGAGGCTTTGAATAGCGCGATGCCGTGATGGTCGCGGTTGCAGCGCAGGAACGCAGCGCCGCCGGGCATCATGTCGTCCTGGTATTCGTCGGAAATCTCGAACCCGAGCACGTCCTTGTAGAACTGAACTGAACGCGCGATATCCGCGACATTCAGGGCGACATGGCCGATCTTGCCGAGTTGGAACGGTGGTGCGCTCATTTGTGATTCCTCCTGTTGCGCGCTTATACCACGGGTTCTAGCCTGATCGCGACCAGTGACGAGGGCCGCGAGATGAACGCCATTTCCGATATGCGAGGCAACGCCGGGGAGCGTGAGAGACTGCGCATCCGTACCGGAGCGTTTACCGGCCCGACCTCGGGTCTGGCGCCCGGCAATGTGCAGGCCAATCTGGTGATCCTTCCGAAGGCGCTGGCTGGCGATTTCCTGCGCTTCGCCGTTGCCAACCCGAAACCGTGCCCGATCCTGGCGGTGTCCGAACCGGGCGATCCGCATTTCCCCACCTTGGGGGCCGAGCTGGATATCCGCACCGACATCCCGCGCTACCGGGTCTGGCGGAACGGGGAATTGGTCGCCGAACCGACCGATGTCCGCGACGTGTGGCGCGACGATTTGGTCAGCTTCGCGATCGGCTGCTCGTTTTCCTTCGAGGAAGCACTGGTCGAAGACGGCATCGAGGTTCGCCACATTTCTTGCGGGTCCAATGTCCCGATGTACCGGACCAACATTCCGTGCGTGTCGGCCGGGGTGTTCAACGGCCCTCTGGTGGTGTCGATGCGGCCACTGAAGCCAGCGGACGCGATCCGGGCGGTGCAGATAACGTCGCGGTTTCCGTCCGTGCATGGCGCGCCGGTGCATCTTGGGCTGCCGGCGTCGATCGGCATCGCGGACATCGGAAAGCCGGACTACGGCGATGCCGTGCCGATCGCGGCTGATGAGATTCCGGTGTTCTGGGCCTGTGGCGTGACGCCGCAAGCGGTGATCGCACAGGTGAAGCCGGAGTTCTGCATCACCCACGCGCCGGGCAGCATGCTGATCACTGACCTGCGGAATACCTCGCTGTCGGTTCTGTAGCTGCTGGCGTGACTACAAATCATGGCTCCACGTCGCCAGAGGCGCTGACCGACCGTATCGAAACGGCGATCCACCAGAACGTCGGCCGAGGGATGGACGCTGTCTTCCAGGCAACGGCCGGCGGCCTGTGGCGGGCAACGGCAGCGCTTGCCGCATCGTCCCGGCCGAAAATCGGCCTGATCACCGGCTTCTTCGTCCCCGGTGCCGATCCGCCGGCGGCCGAGACCGACGGACCGGCCGGCGCGGCCCTTCTGGCATTGGGCTTTCGCCGATCGGGATTGCAGTGCCGCCTGGCCACCGACACAATTTGTGCCTCCGCTTGCCGGGCGGCCATGGTTGCGGCGGGCGTGCCGGACGTGCTGATCGATACCGCCGAACCGGGCCGGTCCGTCGGCGGGATCATCGACCTCTGGCGCCAGGACGGCATCGATTGGGTGATCTCGATCGAGCGATGCGGCCCGGCCGCCGATGGTCGATCCTACAACATGCGCGGTTCGGATATTTCAGCGTATGCCGCGCCTCTGGACCGGTTGTTCACCGCCGGTCCCTGGCGCACAATCGCTATTGGTGACGGCGGCAATGAGGTCGGTATGGGCCGCGTGCCTCGGTCCTTGATCGCTGGGCACGTCCCTTCGGGGGAGGCGATCGGCTGCGTGGTGCCGGCCGACTTTCTGATTACCGCCGGGGTATCGCACTGGGGCGCTTATGCGGTGCTGGCTGCGTTGGCACTCCAGCGGCCGGAATGGCGCACGGCGATGGTCGCTGGTCTGGAGCCTGCACTGGACCGCGCCGTGGTCGAAGCGATGGTGCGCGATGGTCCCGCCGTGGACGGGGTTTCGTTACGGCGGGAGGCGACCATCGACGCGCTGGGGATGGAGACTCACCAGCGGGTTTTGGCCGCCGTTCGCGAACTTATACCCGCGCCTGGAACGGCCGCCCCAGCATCGCCGGCCGGTGCAGCCTGATCCGCCGCGCGTCGCGGGAAATCAGCACCAGCACCACCACCGTGCCGATATAAGGCACCGCCGACAGCAGCGCGGAAGGCACTGCGACCCCAAGCGCCTGCACATACAGGGACAGATACATCAGCGCGCCGAAGAACCACGCCCCGATCAGTAGCCAGAATGGCCGCCAGGCGGAGAACGTCACCAGGGCGACCGCGACCCAGCCCCGGCCCGCCGTCATGTCCTGCGCCCACAGCGGCGTGTAGGCCAGCGACATATAGGCGCCCGCCAGCCCGGCCAATGCGCCGCCGAACGCAACCGCTGCATACCGGATTGGCACCACGGCGTATCCCAGTGCGTGCGCCGCGTCGTGCGAGTCACCCACCGCGCGCAGGATCAAACCCAGATGGGTGGAACGGATGCACCACGCCACCACCGCCAGGATCGCCAGAGACAGGTAAACCAGGATGTCGTGCCCGAAAATGACCGGTCCCAGCACCGGGATATCCGACAGCACCGGCAGATGGATTTTCGGCAGTGTCGGCGCCGGGATCCCGACATATCCCGCGCCCACCAGCGCGCTGAAGCCGCGCCCAAAGATCGTCAGCGCCAGCCCCGTTGCGGTTTGGTTCGCCTGCAAGGTCAGCGAAATCACCGCGAACAGCAGAGACAGCGCGAGCCCGGCGATCATCGCCGCCAGTACGCCCAGCGAGGTGATCCCCGTTTCATTCGCCGTCGCGAACCCGGCGATGGCCCCCGCCAGCATCATGCCCTCGACGCCGAGGTTCAGGACGCCGACCTTCTCCACCACCAGTTCCCCTGTCGCCGCCAGCAGCAGCGGCGTGGCGGCGGCGATGGTGCTGACGAGGAACGCAACCAGCAGAGCGGTCATCGGGCGGCCTTTGCGTGAGAGGGCACCCACCGGAACCGGTTCAGCAACAGGATGTCGCAGCCCAGCAGGTAGAACAGCAGGATGCCCTGGAAAATCCCGGTGACGGCGTTCGGCAGCCCCAGGTTGATCTGCGCCGCATCGCCGCCCAGGTAAGTCAGCGCCAGCAGCAGCCCCGCGGGGATAACGCCCAACGGATTCAGCCGGCCCAGGAACGCAACGATGATCGCGGTGAACCCATAGCCCGGCGACAAAGTCGTCGTTAACTGACCCAGCGTGCCGGTCACTTCAAGCAGCCCGGCCAGACCGGCCAGACCGCCGCTGATCAGCATCGCGATCCAGACCAGCCGGTTTTCGCGGAACCCGGCGAATCTGGCGGCGCGCGTCGCCTGCCCAAGGACGCGGAACTGAAAGCCCAGCAACGATTTTTCCAGCATGAACCACAGGCCGATCGCGATCAGCGGCGCCAGCAGGATGCCGATATGGACGTTGGTATCCTCGATCAGCCTCGGCGCCAGCGCATCGTCGGAGAACAGCGCCGTCTGTGGGAAGCCGAACCCCTGCGGGTCCCGCCACGGGCCGGTGACGAGATACACCAGTAGATACTGGGTGATATACGCGAACATCAGGCTGGTCAGGATCTCGTTGGCGTTGAACCGGATACGCAACCAGGCCACCAACCCGCCGTTCAACATGCCTCCCAGGATGCCCGCCACCACCATGGCCGGAAAAATCACGTAAGAGGGGGCGTCGGGAAATGCCAGAGCGAGCCCGCCGCCGCAAATGGCCCCCAGCGTGAACTGCCCATCGGTGCCGATGTTCCAGACATTGGCGCGATATGCCAACGACAGTCCGACGCCCATCATGATCAGCGGGGCCGCCTTGACCGCCAGCGCCTCGAACCCATCCTGTTGCAGCAGTGGTGCAATCAGGAATGTATAGACGGTCAGCCCGGCCGGTCGGCCCATGGCCATGAAGATCAGGCCGGACGTCGCCCCGGTCAGCAGCAGGGCCAGCACCGGCGAGGCATAGCGCCAGAACCTCGATTCGTAGCCGCGGGATTCGATCTTAAGCATGGGCATCAGCCTCCGTCATGGCGGGCGTAGGCCGGCCACCCACGCCCTGCGGGGCGCGCTCCGAGAACGGCGTGGATGGTGGGCCTTCGCCCACCATGACGTTGAAGCGCACTACGCCGATGAGGCGGTTCGCCGAACCTCCAGTCCGCCAAACACTAAGCAATTTCCATCTCCCCGGTTGCCGCCGGGGCCGAACCGCCGCCCATCAACCGCCCGATCGACTCCACCGTGGCGTCCCGGGTCAGCACCGGTTCGGACACGCGTCCGCCGGCGATCACCGATATCCGGTCCGCCAGAACAAAAATCTCGTCCAGGTCCTGCGAGATGATCATCACGGCGGCCCCGCCCTCGGCCAGCGCCATGATGGCTTCATGGATCGCCAGCGCCGCCCCGGCATCGACACCCCAGGTCGGCTGGTTGATCACCAGCACCGCGGGTTCCTGCAAAACCTCCCGCCCGACGAGGAACTTCTGCAAGTTCCCGCCCGACAACGACCGCGCCTGCGCCTTCGGTCCGGTGGTGCGAACGTCGAAAACCTTGATGATATTCTCCGCGAAGGCCGAGGTCTTTTTCGTGTCGATGACGCCGAAACGAACCAGGGCACGCCGCGTGAAGCCGGACAGGAAGGCGTTTTCCGCCAGCGTCATGGTCGTCACCGCGCCGTGGCCGTTGCGTTCTTCCGGCACGAAGCAACCGTGGATGCGCCGCCGCTCATGCGGTCCCATGTGCCCGGCGGCGATCCCGTCGATCATGACGCTCTCCGGCTTGCCCGCCAGGATTTCCCCGGATAACGCGTCCATCAGCTCGCTCTGCCCGTTGCCGGCGATGCCCGCGATCCCCAGGATCTCGCCGCCCTTCAACGACAACGAGATATCCTTCAGGTCGGTCCCGAAGTGGTTGGGTGAGCGGATCGTCAGCTTGTCCAGCACCAGCCGGGGCGGTGCCGAACTCGGCGCGAGCGGCCGGGGAGTCGGCGCATGCAGATCCATGTTGATCATGATCTCCGCCAGTTCCTTGACGGTCTTCTCCGCCGGGATCACCCGAGCGACGTTCTTGCCAAGGCGCATGATCGTGGCGGCGGAGCAAAGTGCGCGCACTTCCTCCAGCTTGTGGCTGATATACAGGATCGAGCAGCCCTCGGCCGCCAGACGTCGGAGTGTCACGAACAGCTTCCGCACCTCGGACGGCGTGAGCACCGAGGTTGGTTCATCCATGATCAGTAGCTTGGGGTTTTGCAGCAGGCAACGCACGATCTCGATCCGCTGCCGTTCGCCCACCGAAAGATCGTGCACGACGCGGTCGGGATCCAGCGGCAGCCCATATTCGTTGGAAATTCGAACGATCCGTTCGCGCAGCCCAACGCGCTCCTTCGCCGAACCCAGGCCGAGCGCGATGTTCTCCTGAACCGTGAGTGCTTCGAACAGCGAGAAGTGCTGAAACACCATGCCGATACCCAGCCGCTGGGCATGGCCTGGGTTCTGGATGGTGACCTTCTGGCCGTCCCAGACGATCTCGCCCTCATCCGGCTTCACCACGCCGTAGATGATTTTGACCAGCGTGCTTTTGCCGGCGCCGTTTTCGCCTAGCAACGCATGGATCTGGTTGCGCTCGACCGTGAGCGACACATGGTCATTCGCGAGGCAGCCAGGATACTGCTTGGTCATTCCGGTCATCGTCAGCAATGGACCGGACGGGACAGCATCGTTCATGGCAACGCTCGCGGCTATGGATTACGGTCGTAACGACTGGGACGCGGACACTGCCCGCGCCCCAATCATTCGCCTGATTGTCAGAGCATGAGTCACGTCTCTGGTGATGCCACCTCCGACGATCACGTTCTAGGTCAGCTTGCCGTCCACGCCCTGGACCAGCCACTGCATGCCGGACAGCGCGCCGTCGTCCATCGTGGTGCCGGCCGGAACCTTGACCGCGCCGCTCTGGTCCTTGATCGGGCCGACGAACACCATGTTCTTGCCGGACTTGATGTCGGCCTCGGTCGCCGCCGCCAGCGCCGCGACGTCCGCCGGCATGTTGGTGAACGGCGACATGGCCAGCATCCCGCTGTCGAACCCGCCCCAGGTGTCGGTGCTCTTCCAGGTGCCCGCCATCACGTCGCCGATGCGCTTGATGTAGTACGGACCCCACATGTCGGTGCTGGCGCTGAGCTGCGTGTCCGCCGCGAACTTCGACATGTCGGTGGACTGGCCGAACGCCTTGACCCCGCGGCTGGCGGCGGCCTGCAATGGTGCGGGGGAGTCGGTGTGCTGGGTGATGATATCGCAGCCCTGGTCGATCAGCGCCTTGGCCGCATCGCCTTCCTTCGGCGGATCGTACCAGGAGTTGATCAGCACGATCTTCATCCGGGCCTTCGGATTGACCGACTGCATGCCAAGCATGAAGGCGTTGATGCCCTGCACGACCTCGGGGACGGGAACCGAACCGACATAGCCGGCCAGACCGGCCTTGCTCATCTTGCCGGCGATCACGCCCTGCACGTAGCGCGCCTGATAGAAGCGGATGTTGTAGTCGGACACGTTCGCCGCGCGCTTGTAGCCCGTGGCATGCTCATAAAACACGTTCGGGTGCTTCTTGGCCGAATTCAGCACATAGTTCATGTAGCCGAACGAGGTGGCGAAGATCAGCTTGTTGCCCTGATTGGCTAGGTCGTTCAGCACCTTCTCGGAGTCCGGACCCTCGGCCACGTTCTCGACATAGGTGGTTTTGATCTTGTCGCCGAAATGTTCGACGGCGGCTTTGCGGGCAATGTCGTGCTGGTAGGTCCAGCCGAAATCCCCGACGGGGCCGAGGTAGATAAAGCCGACCTTCAGTGGGTCGGCCGCCTTCGCCGACCCTATCAGGTTCGGCAGCGTGGTTGCCGCCGCACTGGCGCCGATCAGTCGGGTGAATTGACGTCTTAGCATGCTGAACTCCGTGGACCTGGAATCGGACTGTGACAAAGCTGAATGCTCACCCGGCCGGCCAGCAGCCGCGTTTCCCCTCTCTCACGAACCCGTGATATTTTGATATGCAAAAGGTGCGCCAAACAAGGGCCGGTTCACCAAAAGCCTTCATGCACGGCCAGGCACTCGTCTTCCAGTAACGGACCAACGACCTCTATCTTGCGTTGTCCGGCGCCCAGCACGATGCGGCACGGCAAATCCATGGTCAGGTTATCGGGGTGCGGTCCGATCAGGTCCTTCATGGCCCGTTCCGACAAGCCGAATACGACCCGGCCAACCCCCGCCCAATAGGCGGACCCGGCGCACATCGCGCAGGGCTCCGCGCTGGTGACCATCGCGCACCCGGCCAGGAATTCAGCGGAATAAGCCAGGCTGGCTCGGGTCATCAGCACGCGCTCCGCATGGCCGGTGCGGTCGCCGGTATCGCCATGGGTGTTGCCCTGTTCCATCAGGATCGTTCCGTCCGGTCCAACCAGGATCGCCCCAAACGGATGGTTGCCAGCCGCCCGAGACTCCCGGGCGATCTCGTTCGTTCGGCGGACGTAGTCTTCGTCATTTTTCATGGGTCGCTCCGCCCGGTGGGCTAAAAGAATGCACAGACGATGAAATCATAAGCATCACCCGGCCGAAAGGGCAGGGCTCAGGTGCCAGCGCGGTGAGTCCCTGTTCGCGGATCACGCGCTAGTTTCGGTCGTTGCGGATGCGCCAGTCCTCGATCGCGGCGATGGCATCCGCGCTGTCGATTACATCGGCATAGCGGCGTTCGACATCCTTCAGGTTCTGGTCGTGCGCCACCTGGTCATGATCGCCGACGCAATCCCTGGCGACCATCACCCGAAATCCCAACGAAAACGCATCGATCACGCTCGCTCGGACACAACCCGACGTAATGCAACCCGTAACGATGACGGTATCAACACGCTCCCGCGTCAGGATCGCCGCCGCCGAGGTGCCGAAGAAGATCGACGGCGCCGACTTCATCAGCACCACGTCGGGGGCTGCGGCGGCGATGCGGGGATCGAGTTCGACCTGCTGTGTCCCCGCCAGCAGATCCAGCACTGGAGGCACTTTCCAATGCGGTGCGGCGCGCGGACTGTCATAGCCGTTCACGCAGGCAATCACCGGCAGCCCGGCGCGCTTTGCCGCCTGGATCAACGGAACGGTATGGTTTACCGCCGCATCGACCATCGGCGCGCCGCCCATCGGGAAGGCGGGGTCGATAAAGCCACGCTGGAAATCCACCACAATCACCGCCGGCTTCGCGCCAAAGCCCTGGACGTTGGCGCCATAGCCGCGCTTTGCGTAGATATCGGACATCGTCTAAGCCTCCGTCATCACATGCTGGCGGCATTTCATCAGCGGTTGAATGCGGGTGCCATAGGCATCCATCCCCGCCAGGAAATCGTCGAAGGTCAGCATGATCCCTTTCACACCGGGCATCGATGCAACCTCATCCAACATCGCCGCGACCTTGGTATAGGACCCGACCAGCGTGCCCATGCTGAAATTGATTGGCGAGGGCGACCGCAGGAACGCGGCAGCCATCGATGTATCGGACGGAGCGGTATCCTCCGCGGCCTTCCCGAGCATATGGGCCAATGCGTCCTGGTCGGCGCCGGCGTTGTAGGCATCCCATTTCGCCATTGCCGCCGCATCCGTCTCGTCGGCGATGATCATGTACAGCATGTAACTGCCGACATCGCGTCCGGCCTTGGCGGCATGCGCCAACATGCGCGCCGGGACGCTGGCGGCCTTGGTGGGTTCGTTCACGCCTTCGCCCAGGGCGAAGTTAAAGTCGCAATATTGGGCCGCGAATTCCATGCCCCGGTCACTCTGGCCCGCGGCCACGAGTTTCATCGGGCTGACCGGTGGCGGGCTGAGCCGGCAATCGTCCATCTGGAAGAATTCGCCCTTGAAGTCGCAACGGCCGGTTTCCCACAGTGCCTTCATAACCGTGACGTATTCCGTGCTGTAGTCGTAGCGGTTGGCGAAATAGTCGTCGCCCGGCCACAGCCCCATCTGGCTGTATTCGATCTTGTGCCAGCCAGAGACGATGTTGACCCCGAATCGGCCGCCTGAAATATCGGAGATCGTCGATGCCATCCGGGCAACGATCGCGGGCGGGATCGTCAGCACCGCCGTCGATGCATACAGCTTGATCCGCGTGGTGACCGCGGCGAGGCCAGCCATCAGGGTGAAGCTTTCCAGCCCGTGGTCCCAGAACTCGGTCTTGCCGCCGAATCCATGCAGCTTGATCATCGACAGCGCGAATTCCAGGCCATATGCCTCCGCTTTCAGCACCACCTGCCTGTTCAGTTCAAAACTGGGCATGTACTGCGGTGACGCGGCCGAGATAATCCAACCATTGTTGTTGATGGGGATGAAAACACCGATATCCATTGGCTCGGCCTCGTTTGAAAGCGTGATCCCATCACAGCAAGCCGCGTGCCAGCTTCCGTGGCGTCGCCCATACGTTTGTCATGCGACACGGTCTCGCCGGCCGTCCCCCGCTTGCGTCGATTTCACGACTGCGGTGAAGATTGGGTAATCGCCCCACGGGCGGAGGATTGGGAGGGCCGGCATGAGTGACGCGACTACGTTTAACCCTCATAAAGAGGAGGATGAGGGCTACCTGGCCGCTGAAGCCGGGCAAGGGCTCGGTAACAATCCCTATCCGTCCGGCACCCTGCGCTACGACGACTGGCGGCGCGGCTGGCGCATCCGGAATGAGGAAATCCGGCGTCCGATCAAACTGGGCGACGGCCACGGCCAGGACGACGAGGGTTATCTCGCCGCGGCGGCCGGCAAGACCCTGTCGGATAATCCCCATCCGTCCGGCACCCTGCGCTATGACGACTGGCGCCGCGGCTGGTGTACCCAAACCGCGCTAACCCAGCGCGCGTTGCGGCTGCACAAAGGCTAAGGCAAACGCCGTGATGGTTCAGCCGACGATTGGGGCGATCCTGGCGGGCGGCCTCGCGCGGCGGCTGGGCGGCGGGGATAAAACCCTTCGCGGGGTTGGCGGCCGAAGCGTCTTGACCCGGCTGATCGATCGGCTGACGCCGCGGGTCACGCGCGTGGTCCTGAACGCCAACGACGATCCCGGCCGTTTCGCCTTCCTTGGGTTACCCATCGTCGCCGACAGCCTGCCCGATCATCCCGGGCCGCTCGCCGGCGTTCTCGCCGTACTGGAATGGGCGGCGACCGAGGCTCCGGGGATCGCATGGGTTATGACGGTTCCCTGCGACACGCCTTTTCTGCCAAGCGATCTGGCCGAGCGTCTGCACGCCGCCCGTATCCGCGATGGCGCGACAATCGTCTGTGCGGCGTCGGCGGGCCGGACCCATCCGGTGATCGCGTTATGGCCGGTGGCGCTGGCGGCGGCTCTACGCCGGGCGGTTGCCGATGAGGGCATCAGAAGGGTCGGCCAGTTTACCGGACGTTATCCATGCTCTGTTGTCGATTGGGGAATAGACCCGGTGGACCCGTTCTTCAACGTCAACACCTCTGAAGACCTGGCGGAGGCGGATCGGCTGGCGACTATTCACCCTGGTTTATGATCGGCCGCTGTCGCCCGCGCCACCACCAGATCCGCGATCGCCCCGAAATCATCCAGCCGAATCACCGGTATCGCCGCGCCCTCCACCTCCCCATCGGATGCGATCGCGATGATCGACGGATCCCCGGGATGGAGAAACGGCTTGCCGTTATCGGCCCGATAGACCTCAATTTTCGGGTGCGGCTCGCGCTTGAAGCCCTCGACGAGCACGAGATCGACCGGGCTCAATCGCGCCAGAAGCGCCGGCAAATCCGGCTCTGCCTCCTCGCGCAGTTCGTGCATCAGCGCCCATCGGACACCGGAGGAAACCAGCACTTCCGTGGCCCCTGCCTCGCGATGGTGCCAGGAGTCCTTGCCGGGATGGTCGATATCGAATCTGTGGTGCGCGTGTTTGATCGTCGAAACGCTGAACCCACGTGCGATGAGCGTCGGAATAAGCCCTTTCAGCAGGGTCGTCTTGCCGGCCCCGCTCCACCCCGCCAACCCTATGATTCGCACAGGCCGACCGCCATTTTGTCATCGCCTCTGGACATCGAGGAGCTTACCTTTCCTGAATCGGGTCGTGGCGCTTTCCGGGCGCGCATCGGCTTCGGCGTCGCCAACGGATCGGACCGGGAATCCTATCTCTTCCAGAAATCGGCGCGGTTGCCCAGACGCCTGCCGACTGACAAAAGAGTCGAAGCTTCGGGCGGCTGGTATGAGGCATCATGGAATCGATCTCGCCGCCTCGCCGCTATGGTTCCGCGTCGAGCCTGAATGCGGCGGCCATCAGCGCCCGCGTGTAGTCCTGCCGCGGGCGGACAAACATCTCGTCGGCTGGCCCTTCTTCGACCACCCGGCCTTGGCGCAGTACCACGATGCGGTGGGCCAGCGCCCGCACCACCCGCAGATCGTGACTGATGAAAAGGTAACCGAGCTTATGGTCGGCTTGCAGTTTCTGCAGCAGATCGACGATCTGCGCCTGCACCGACATATCCAGCGCGCTGGTCGGTTCGTCCAACACCACAAACCGTGGCTTCAGCACCATCGCTCGGGCAATGGCGATGCGCTGCCGCTGACCACCGCTGAATTCGTGCGGATAGCGGTCGCCGATATGCGCGGACAGCCCGACCTCTTCCAGGACGGCGGCAACCCGAGCGTCACGCTGTGCGCGGGAGAGGGTCGGTTCATGTACCGTCAGGCCCTCGGCCACGATCTCGGTGATCGTCAGGCGCGGCGACAGGCTGCCGAACGGATCCTGGAAAACGATCTGCATATCGGCGCGTAACCGCCGCAACTTTCGTTTGTCGAGTTCGGCCAGGTCGTTGCCGGCGAAGCGGATGCGGCCCTGGGACTGCACCAGCCGTAGCAGGGCGTAGCCCATCGTGGACTTGCCCGACCCGCTTTCGCCGACCAGCCCGACGGTTTCGCCCTCGCGAACCACCACATCGACGCCATCGACCGCTCGGACGTGCCCGACCGTCCGGCGCAGGACGCCGCGGCGGATCGGGAAATGCACCCGCACATCCGTCCCTTGCATCAAGGTCTCGGCATCCGGGGGCAGTGGCAACGGCCGGCCGCGCGGTTCGGCGGCCAGCAGCATCCGCGTATAGGGATGGCGCGGGGCGTCAAACACCTCCGCCACCGGGCCGGATTCGACGACTTCGGCGTCCTTCATCACGCAGACGCGGTCGGCGTAGCGCCGCACGATCGTAAGGTCGTGACTGATCAGCAGCAGCGCCAAACCGCGGGCGGATTTTGCCGCCGCCAGTAGCTTCAAGATCTGGGCCTGGATGGTCACGTCGAGAGCGGTCGTCGGCTCATCCGCGATCAGCAACGCGGGATCGTTGGCGAGCGCCATCGCGATCATCACCCGCTGTCGCTGCCCGCCGGAGAGCTGATGCGGGAATGCGTCGAGGCGCTGCGCCGCGTCGGGAAAGCCCACTTCGTCGAGCAATTCGATAACGCGCGCCCGAGCCGCTTCCGGCGTCACCTGCCGGTGCAACTGAACCGCCTCGGCGATCTGCTTGCCGATCCGGGTCAGCGGATTCAGGCTGGTCATCGGTTCCTGAAACACCATTCCGGCGGTACCGCCGCGCAGGCGCCGCAGCAGCGGGTCCTCGGCGCCGATCACGCTCTGCCCATCGATCACGACCTGCCCGCTGCAAGCCGCTCCGGGCGGCAGCAACTGTAGCAGTGACAGCGCGGTCATCGATTTGCCGGAGCCGCTTTCGCCGACCAGCGCCAACGTCTCGCCCCGGTCCAGCGTAAAGCCGACACGGTTGACCACGACGCGATCGCCGAAGGCAACGGTCAGGTCGTTGACCGAAACGAGGCTCATTTGGGTGCGCCGGTCCATGGGGTCTTGCGCGGGTCGAACGCGTCGCGCACCGCCTCACCGACGAAAACGAGCAGGGTGAGCAAGCCGCCCAGCACCACGAACGCGGTAATCCCCAGCCAGGGCGCCTGTAGGTTGTTCTTGCCCTGCGAAACAAGTTCCCCCAGCGAGGGCGACCCCGGCGGCAGACCGAAGCCGAGAAAATCCAGGCTCGCGAGGATGGTGACGGAGCCGGACAGGGTGAACGGCAGGAAGGTCAATGTGGCGACCATGGCGTTCGGCAGGATATGCCGCCACATCACCGCCGCGTCGGACACGCCCAGGGCGGTGGCCGCGCGGACGTAATCCAGGTTGCGGCCGCGCAGGAACTCGGCCCGGACCACGCCGGTCAGGTTCATCCAACTGAACAGCAACAGAAAGATCAACAGAATCCAGAAGGTCGGGGTGATGATGCTGCCGAGGATAATCAGCAAGTAGAGTTGGGGCATTCCGGACCAGATCTCGATGAAGCGCTGGAACAGCAGGTCCACCAGGCCGCCGCGAAAGCCCTGGATGGCGCCGGCGGCGATACCGATCACCGACGAGATCGCCGTCAGGGTAAAACCGAACAGCACCGAAAGGCGAAATCCGTAGATCACCCTGGCGAGGACGTCGCGTGCCTGGTCGTCGGTCCCCAGCAGGTTCTTACGATCCGGCGGGGAGGGCGCCGGCGTTGGCAACTGCTTTACCAACGAGTCGTAGCTGTAACGTACGGGCGGCCAAACCATCCAACCATGGGCGTTGATCGCGGCCTGCACATCCGGCGCGGTATAGTCCGCATCGGTCGGCATGAAATCAGCGCCGAAGGTATCTTCGCTGTAGTCTTCCAGCACCGGGGCATACCAGTGCCCGTCGAAACGGATCAGCAATGGGCGATCGTTGGCGAGAAACTCCGCGAACAGGGTCACGGTGAACAACGCCAGGAAGACCCACAGCGACCAGTAGCCGCGCCTGTGCGCGCGGAAGATCGCCCATCGCCGGCGGTTCAGCGGCGAGACATACATTACTGCCTCGCCTCGAAATCGATGCGGGGATCGACCACGGTGTACAGCAGGTCGCCCACGATCTGCATCAACAGGCCCAGCAGGGTGAACATGTACAGCGTGCCGAACATCACCGGGTAGTCGCGCCGGATCGCGGACTCGAAGCCTAGCAGGCCAAGGCCGTCGAGCGAGAAGATGATCTCGACCAGCAATGCCGACGAGAACAGAATACTGATGAATGCCGAGGGAAACCCGGCGACGATCAGCAGCATCGCGTTGCGGAACACATGCCGATACAGAATCCGCTGCTCACTCGCGCCCTTGGCTCTGGCTGTCACCACGTATTGCTTGCGGATTTCCTCCAGGAAGCAATTCTTGGTCAGAACGGTCAGGCCCGCGAAGCCGCCGACGACAAGGGCGATGGTCGGCAACACCATGTGCCAGAGGTAATCCCCGACGCGGGCTGCAAAGCTCCAGTCTTCGATGCCGGAACCGTGCAATCCGCGCAACGGGAACCACTGCACGAAACTGCCGCCGGCGAACAGCACCACCAGCAGGATGGCGAACAGGAAGCCCGGCACCGCGTAGCCGATCAGCACCGCGGCGCTGCTGACGACATCGAAGCGGCTGCCGTCACGTACCGCCTTGGCGATACCGAGGGGAATCGAAACGAAATACACCAGCAGCGTTGACCACAGACCCAGCGAGATCGAGACCGGCATTTTCTCCTTGATCAGTTGCAGCACGGACTCGTCGCGAAAGAAGCTGCGTCCCAGGTCGAAGCGCATGTAATCGCGCAGCATCAGCCCGAAACGCTCCAGCGGCGGCTTGTCGAAACCGAACATCCGCTTGATGTCGGCGATGACGTGCGGGTCCAGGCCACGGGCGCCGCGATAGGTGCCATCGCCGGCCGGCATCGCCTCGGCCGCGCCGGCCCCGGTGATGCGCCCGGTTACGCCGCCGCCGCCGCCTTTCAGTTCGGCGATCATCTGCTCCACCGGGCCGCCGGGTGCCATCTGCACGACCACGAAGTTGATGGCGATGATCCCGAACAGCGTCGGGATGATCAGCAGCAGGCGGCGGAGAAGGTAGGCTGCCATCAGACCGGCACGCCCCGGCAGGCCGCGCTCCGAGCGTTCAGGCTCACGGGGCGTTCCGCCGGGCAGCGTCGTTGCCGGCAGCCCGAACCGGGTCCAGCCACCAACTGTCGAACGCAAGCCCGGTCCGTACGGGTTTGTCCGGCCGGCCGAAGCGGTCCCAGTAGGCGACGCGGACGGATTGCAGATACCAGTGCGGCACCACATACCAGCCGGCGAGCAGCACGCGATCCAGCGCCCGGGTCGCGACGACCAGATGCGCGCGGTCCGGCGCGGACAGGATCTGTTGAACCAGATCGTCGATGACCGGGCTGCAAACCCCCATCATGTTGTATCCGCCCTCCGGCTTCACGCTGCCGCAGGTCCAGTAGCCGGTTTGTTCGTTGCCGGGGCTTTCGGTTTCACCGATCGTGTCAACGATCATGTCGTAATCGTACGTATCGGTCAGCCGCTGAAACTGCGCCGGATCGACGGTCCTGACCCTTGCCTCGATGCCCAATCGCGACAGCCATTGCACATACGGCAGGGAGACGCGCTCAAACGCTGGCTGATCCAGCAGGATTTCGAAGGTGAACGGCTGGCCGTTCGCATCGACCAGCTTGTGGTCGCGCACTTTCCACCCGGCTTGCTCCAGCAGGGTAAGCGCGGCGCGTAGTCCCTGGCGGTTGTTGCCGGACCCGTCCGTCACCGGCAGTTGGAACGGCGTGGTAAACAATTCGGGCGGCAGTTGGTCGCGATACTTGTCCAACAGTGCTAACTCGTCGCCCTGCGGGATGCCGCTGGAGGCGAGGTCGCTGTTGCTGAAGTAGCTGTTGGTGCGGGTATAGGCGCCATAGAACAGATTGGCGTTCGCCCACTCGAAATCGAACGCCAACGCCAACGCGTGCCGCACCCGCACGTCCTTGAACAGCGCTCGGCGGGTATTCATGGCATAGCCCTGCATGCCAGTCGGCATGTGATGAGGCAGCAATTCCTTCTTCACCAGCCCTTTCTGGACCGCGGGAAAGTCGTAGGCATTGGCCCATTCCTTAGCGATATTCTCCTCGCGGAAATCGATCTGCCCGGCCTTGAAGGCCTCCAGCGCCACCGTCCCGTCGCGGAAATATTCGGTGCGCCGTGTGTCGAAATTGGCCAGTCCCCGCATCACCGGCAGGTCTTTCGACCAGACATCGGGCACCCGCTCCATCGTCAGTGTGCGGCCGAATTCGAATTTGCCGACACGGTAGGGGCCGGAGCCCAACGGAGGGTCGGTCAGCGGCTTGTCGAACTCTCGCCCGGCCCACCAATGCTTCGGCAGCACCGGCATCTGGCCCAGGATCAGCGGCAATTCGCGGTTGGTGTTCGTCTTGAAATGGAAGACGACCCGGCGCGGTCCCTCGACCGTCACGGACGCGACATCGCCGTAGTATTGCCGGTAGAATGGCCGTCCTTTCTCCCGCAGGGTCTCGAATGTCCAGGCGACATCCTCGGCGGTGACGGGCGTGCCGTCGTGGAACCGGGCTTCCGGACGCAGTTCGAACGCCACGCCCATGCGGTCGGCCGGCAGCTCGATCACCTGCGCCAGCAGGCCATATTCGGTTTCGGCTTCGTCGGCGTTGACCTTCATCAGCGAGTCCCAGACCCGCGTAACGTCCACCGCTGGCGATCCCCGGACAATGAACGGGTTGAAGCTGTCGAAGGTGCCGATGCTGCTGAGGACGGCCTCACCGCCTTTCGGTGCGTCCGGGTTGACGAAGGGAAAGAACTTGAAGTCGGGCGGCAGGGACGGGGTGCCCAACATGGAAACGGCGTAGCTGCGCACGGGCGGGGCGACCGCAACACCCGCCTGGGCTGGCGGCAAAGCGGACTGAGCGTTCCCCGTCGTGATGCCAGCGAGCAGCCAGACTGCCATTCCGAATGTCCAGCTTATGCGCATCCAGCAACTCCCGCGTGTGGACCATGACGATGGTGACCGCCCTTGTAGTCAGCGGCATCGCCTGCCGCCAAGGTCCTGCGTCGGGCGCCATCGCGTTTCCCCGTTGGTGAAAAGCAGGCCCAAGACGCCCGGGCCGGGACGAGCGATCGTGGTGCGAGCAATAGCACCGGCATAAAGGACGGTGAATGGGCTCCATTGAGCCCGTTATTCCAACCGTTGCGCCTTGGTGGGCTTGAGCTCGCCAACCGCATCATAATGGCCCGTGACCGCCCAGACGTCCTACTGCAATGGTTCGACTCGACTCATGGTATTCTCCAGGAACCAGGACACCGCTTGGTTCGAAGTCGTCAGGCCTGACGACTTCGGGGCGACGTTTGGATCAATGAAGTGTCGGAACTACTCGGCTGCCGGAACGGACTCCGCGGCCAGGGCAAGGCGGGCCAAAGCCGGAAGCGATCGCATGCCCGTCTTCTGCATGATCGCCGCGCGGTGGTTCTCTACCGTTCGCTGGCTGATACCAAGGTCGGCGGCGATATTCTTGCTCGGATGACCGGCCAGAACCATTTCCATGATCTGGCGTTGCCGCGCCGTCAAGGCGGCCATGTGGTTCGCCGCGTCCTGGCGCCAGGCCGATAGCCTGCCGGAATCCCGCGACTGTTCCAACGCACGATCGACGCAAATCAGCAGTTCGTTGCGACTGATTGGCTTTTCGATGAAATCCACTGCGCCGGCCTTCATCGCCTGGACGGCGATCTGCACGTCGCCGCTGCCGGTTATCATGATCGCGGGCAGGGGATGCCCCTCTTTCTGAAGTCGCGCGAGCAACGCGAGGCCGCTCATGCCCGGCAAGGTGGCATCGACGATCAGGCAGGCCTCCCGCCCCGGTCGATACGATGCCAGAAAATTCTCGCCCGTCGCGAAGTCTTCAACTTTCCGCCCGTCATCTTCCAGTACGTCGCGGATCGATTCCCGAATGGCATCGTCATTGTCGACCACGAAGATGACCGGTGGCTGATCCTCAGCGGAACGGGGCGCGCGAACCGGGACCGTGCCGCGCGACTGTGGCAACAACCGTTGCATGGTCTTACCGAGGTCGGCCAACTTCATCGGCTTGGCCAGATGGACGCAGTCCGCGAGCGCGATGTTGTTTAAGGCCCCGGTTGATATGTCGCCGGTCAGGATGATTGCCGGCACGGCCCGATGCAGAGCCTCCCGGAGGAGGGTGACGGCGCGAACACCATCCATACCATGCGGCAGATTATAATCGGCGAGAACCACGTCGGGTCCCACCACCCCTCGTTTAACCAGGTCAAGCGCCACGATTCCGTCGGGTGCCGTGGTCACGGCGTGGCCGTCGTCCGTCAGGAAGGTGTCCAGCAGTTCGCGGACATTCGGATCGTCCTCGATCACCAGGATCGCGCCGGTCTGGTGAGGGGCGCCACCAGGTTCGTCAACGCGGCCTGGCGGATGGATTTGCCCGGCGGGAGCCAGACTGGAGGCTGGGCGGGCCACGTCCACGGAAAACACCGAACCCTTGCCTGGCCGCGACCGCACACTAACGGGATGGTCCAACAGCGTACCAAGGCGATGCACGATCGACAGACCCAGTCCCAGGCCACGGCTGCGCTCCCGCGCGGCATTGTCGATCTGGTGGTATTCCTCAAAAATTGACTCAAGCTCATTCTCGGCGATACCGATGCCGGTATCCCAGATCTCGATCGTCAGACTGTCCCCGTGCCGGCGGCAGCCGACAAGCACCTTACCGCCCACCGTGTATTTAAGCGCGTTCGCGAGCAGGTTGCGGACCATCTGTTCCAACAGGCGCGGATCGCTGCGGATCACCAGCGAGCAGGGAACAACCTTGAAGACCAGTCCCTTGGCCTGGGCGTGGTAGGAGAATTCATCGCGCAACTGATTCAGCAGATCGCCGATCGGAAAGTCGGTCATCTCGGCATGAACGGTCCCGCTCTCGATCTGGTTGATATCGAGCAGGGCGTTCAACATGCCGGTCATGGCGCCCAAGGTCTGGTCCAGTCGGCTGACCAGCATGCGGGCTTTGTCGCCTTCGACATTTTTCGCCAGTAATCCCTGCACCAGGGCAAGCGTCTGCAGGGGCTGTCGCAGATCGTGGCTAGGCGGCCGCCAGGAAGCGGGATTTCGCCGCGTTCGCCTGTTCCGCGTGGCGCTTGGCGACCCCCAGTTCGTCGGAGACCCTACGCCGCTCCGTGATGTCGGAGAAGGTGATGACAACACCCTCCACGCCATTGTCCTGGGTGCGATAGGGCAGAACGCGGCGATTATAGTACGCGCCATTCCGCGCCTCGATCTCACGGGAGATGGGTTCAAGCGTGCGCAGCACAGTGCGCGCGTCGATCAGCAGATCGGTATCGACAGCCAGTGAGTTCAGGTCCGACAGCGGGCGCCCCACGTCGCCCGGAAGGATCGCGAACAGCGCCTTGGTGGCGGGGGTGAAGAAGCGGATGTTGAGGTTCTGGTCCAGGAACAGCGTCGCGACATCGGTACTGTAGAGCACGTTCTGCAAATCGTTGGACGTGGTCCGCTGCCGTTCCAGTGTTTCCTGCAACTGACTGTTTAGGGCGGTCAGTTCCTCGTTCAGCGATTGCAGTTCTTCCTTCGAGGTCAGCAGTTCCTCGTTGGTGGACTGGTACTCTTCCTGCACCGATAAGGCTTCTTCGTTGATCGCCTTCTGTTCTTCACTGGAAATCTCCAGGTTGTGGATGGCGCCCTGCAATTCGGTCCGCGTCGCCTCCAGCTCATTCTCAAGCTCAGCGACGCGCGGGTTATCGTCGTCGGCGCCTGCCAGGCTGTCGGGCTTTTGCGGTTTCGGGTCGTCAATGAAACAGACTAGCAGCAGCTCCTCGCCGTCGCTTCGGGCCGGCTGCACCGCGATGCTGAAGGTGCCATACGTGCCATCTTCGTGAATTCGGCCGCCGGGAACGACGATACGCGCGTTTTCCTGCGTTGATCGTTGAATGACGGATCGCAGCTTGGTTCGCAGGCCCTGCCGAACCATCGCGAGCAAATCGTGGGACGGGTGGCCCGATACAACGCGCAAGTATCGGTCGGTCGGGCCGAGCGAATACTGACACTCATGCTTTCGATTAATCAGAACCGCTGCCGGTGCGTAGGTTTCCATGACCATGCGCCGGCACAGTTCCGCCAACGCGACTTGACGGGACGCCGGCGGGAGATGCCCCGGTTTCGCGGCAATCCGAACGCCGTCCCCAATCGCGCCGGAGAAAGCAAGCTCCCCGGGCCTGCCGTTGCCGGTATGGCGGTAAATCCGCTCCAGCTTCGACACAACCGCGAATTGGCTGTCCAGCGTGCCGACCGTCTCCGACGTTCCCAGCAAAAGAATGCCACCCGGTTCCAGGGCGAAATGGAATAACGCCACCACCTTCGTTTGTGCCTCGGGCCGAAGATAGATCAGCAGGTTGCGGCATGAGACAAAATCGAGCCGGGAGAATGGCGGGTCGGTCAGCACATCCTGCACGGTGAAGACGACCGCGGCCCGCAATTCTGGGGAGATGCGATAGCCGTGATCCTCTTTGGAGAAAAAACGCGCGATCCGCTCCTTCGATACATCGGCCTCGATGGTTTCGGAATATACGCCTTCCCGCGCGATCGCGATGGCGTCCGGATCGACGTCGGAGGCAAAAATCTGAAGCTTGAGGCCAAGCTTCGCAGCCACGATTTGCTCGCGGAACAGCATGGCGAGCGAATAGGCCTCCTCGCCGGTGCTGCACCCGGCGATCCAGACGCGGATCGGCCGGTCCGGGGCATGGGCGCGGACGATGTCCGGGACGATGGTTTCCGCCAGCTTCTCAAAGACATGGGCGTCGCGGAAAAAGCTTGTGACGTTGATAAGCAGGTCCTTCGCCAGAAGGTCGAGTTCGTGGGGGTCGCTGCGAACCATCTGGAGGTAGTGCTCCATGTCGTTAACGCCGGTCGCCGCCAATCCCATGCGGCGTTCAATGCGCCGTCGCAGGGTGCCGGGCTTGTACAGCGTGAAGTCATGGGCGGTGTTGGAGCGTAGAAGGTCGATAATCTCCGCCAGCCCGTTCCGCGGCGCGTTCGCCTGTGGCGGGCCGCCCGCTCGCTTAAGTGTGGCGGGGATTTCGGCCACCGGCAGCACCATATCCACGCTCCCGGTCATGATCGCACTTCGAGGCATGCCGTCATATCCGGCCTCGTCCGGGTCCTGCGCGATAACCAGGCCCCCCGCCTCCTTTATCGCCTTTAGCCCGATGCTGCCGTCGGCGCCGGTGCCCGACAGGATTATGCAGGCCGCCCGCGGCCCGTATTCGCTGGCCAGCGAACGCAGGAGGAAATCGAACGGCAGTCGAGCACCGTGCCGGGCCCGGGGTTGCGACAGATGCAGGGCGCCGGCGGCAACGGACAGATAGGTGCCAGGTGGAATGATGTAGAGATTATCGGGTTCAATCGGCATCCCGTCCGCCGCTTGCCGTACGACCATCGCTGTATGGTCGGCCAGCAGATCAACCATCATGCTCTCATGGGTCGGATCGAGATGCTGGACCAGGATAAAGGCGTTGCCGTTGTCGGCGGGCAGCGCGGCCAAAAGCTTCTTGCAGGCATCCAATCCACCGGCGGAGGCGCCGATGCCGACGACGGAGATTTTTGTCGGCGGACCGCGTACCGAAAGGCTCTGGTTCGGCCCCGTCGGGACCCTGTTGGCCTGATCCGGACGCCTGGTTGCCATTCGGGGTTCGCTTTCAGACGGTACCAGCAGAAATATGCCGGCTGGATGATGCTAACATGGCGATTTGTAAATAGCGATCAAAGATAGACTAGGTATTTTCCGAGGCTGCACCGAATCGTATTAAATTCTGTATAGGTCGGTAATGAGCGAATATTCGAAGCGGCGGTAGTACTGGAGAGCGTCATGTCACCGGAGACCAGTTCGCGGGAAACCGCCCTGCCGCATCTTGCGGTATTGCGGCCCTTTGTGCGGGTGGGGGGGCTTTCACGATGACCGCGCTCAGTGTTCTGGTCGTTGAGGATGATGCCATGATCGGCATGCTTCTCGCGGAAATGCTTGACGAATTGGGCTACACTGTCTGCGCGATCGCCGCGACCGAGGAAGATGCGGTTGCCGGCGCTGCGCGATACAGGCCGGGTCTGATGATCGTCGACCAGTATCTGCGCGAGGGAAACGGCATGTCGGCGATGGACCGGATCCGTCAGAACAGCGCCGTTCCATGTATCTTCATGAGTGGCGCGCCATCGGTGGTCCTTGGCGGCGTGCAGGTGCTGCAAAAGCCATTTCTTGAGGCGGATCTTGTTCGCGCGATCCGGCTGGTGATCGGCCCGCCCGCCGCTCCGGCGACGCATCTCCCCGTCGCGCCCGGTGGCGTTATCGGGCGCTGAGACCTGCGTTAGTCCTATTTTTTTGTTAATAGCTATCACCATGCTGAAAGTATTTTCAGGGGCTAAAATACTTGCACAGTCAACGCCATATATGTCGGCGAACGGATTTGATTGGAATTTAGCATGTCGCATTCTAACGCGTTTGCCCTGAAGAACTCGGGCTTTAATGAATTTCTCTTCGCCGAGGTGGGAACCGAGCAAAACGGCTCCAGGCTGACGATTCTGTCTGTGCTGGCACGTCTTGGACAGGATCCGTGGGCCGAGGCGGCGCGGTGGGCCAGGTTGCCGAAGGCGGCCATGATCGATTGCCTCGCGAACAGCATTTCCCAAATGCCGTTATCGCCCCAGGCGCTCAATCAGGCGCATAACACCGCCGCACAGCTTGTCCTGTTGATGCCGTCACAGACACAGCCGGTGCCTGAGGCGCGGAAACCGGCGATCACATTACCCACGGCAGTGCCCAGATGGCTCCTCGGTGTCCTGGTGGCCGGGCTGGCCTTCGGGTTGGCGGTTAGCGTGGCGCGACTGACATTTCCCGCGGATCCCGGGGCATCCCTCGCCGGCCACGCCCTCCAGCAAACGGATGCATCCAAGGCAACAGGTCAGATGCCTTCAATTCAATGATTTGTTAAGGGCAAAGCCATGCTCTTCTCGACATTCTACATTGTCGTTCCGCTTATCCTGATCGGCGGATTTGCCCTGGCCACGAAGACCGTCAAAATTCTACGGGAATACGAGCGCGCCGTCGTTTTTACCCTCGGCCGGTTTCAACGGGTCAAGGGACCCGGCTTGGTGCTGCTGATCCCCTGGGTGCAGGAAATGGTCCGCGTGGACCTCCGCATTCAGGTGATCGAAATTCCAACGCAGGACGTGATTTCGCGCGATAACGTCTCCATGAAGGTGGACGCCGTGGTCTACTTCAATGTCGTTAACCCCGAGCGGGCAATCATCCAGGTTCAGCATTACCTTCCCGCCACCAACATGCTCGCGCAGACGACGTTGCGCGCGGTGCTGGGGCAACATGAGCTCGATGAAATGCTTTCGGAGCGAAAGAAACTGAGTGTCGACGTTCAAAGCATTTTGGACAGCCAGACCGAAACCTGGGGGATAAAGGTCATCAACGTCGAGATCAGAACCGTCGAACTGACGGAGAACATGGTGAAAGCCATCGCCAAGCAGGCCGAAGCAGAACGCGACCGGCGCGCCAAGATCATCCATGCCGAAGCCGAGTTCCAGGCCTCCCAGACCTTGGTCAATGCAGCGGAAATCCTATCCAGCATTCCGGCCGCCATGCAGCTTCGCTACCTCCAGACACTGGCCGAGATCGGTGCCGAACAGAATTCCACCATCGTCTTCCCAATGCCGATCGACATCATCAAGCCGTTCCTTGAGCTTCTTGAAAGGTCCGGCAAGGCGCCGATCGCGACCGGCGGCCCCTAACCCGCCGCCCCCAAAACCAGACAAACATTTTGCCCGCCGAACCCGAACGAATTCGAGATCGCGTGGCGCACCGTCGCCGACCGAGCGACGTTCGGCACGCAATCCACCGGTAGCGCCGGGTCGGGAATGTCGTAGTTGATCGTCGGCGGCAGCACCCCGTTCCGGATCGACAACACAGTGAATATCGCCTCCACCGCCCCGGCGGCGGTCAGTGAATGGCCGATCATCGACTTGTTCGAAGACATCGGGATGGACGTCGCGCGCTCCCCGAACACCGCCGAGACCCCGACCCATTCCATCTTGTCGTTCTCAGGCGTGCCAGTCCCATGCGCGTTGATGTAGCCAATCGCATCCGGCTCCAGACCGGCATCCGCCAGCGCAGCGCGCATGCACGCGATAATCGGCTTGCCATCCGGCGACGACCGCGTCCGGTGGAATCCGTCCGCCACCTCGCCGCACCCTTCCATAATGCCCAGTACGGTGGCGCCACGAGCCCGCGCCGAGGCCAGGCTTTCCAGCACCAGCGCGCCGGCGCCTTCGGCCATCACGAACCCCTCGCGGTCCTTGCTGAACGGGCGTGACGCCGACGACGGCGGGTCGTTGCGGGTTGACAGGGCTGACAGCAGGGAAAACCGTACCAGACTCTCCGCATTCACCGAACAATCCGTGCCGACCACCAGCGCGGCATCCGTCTCGCCGCGCCGGATCGCCTCAACCCCAAGCTGGATCGCCGTCCCGCCCGATGCGCATGCGGTGGACGTCGCGACCGGGGAGCCCTTGGTGCCGAAGCGGTCCGCCAACGCCTCGCCAACCGACCCGAACAGAAACCGCCGATAAAACGGCTCAAACCCACCCTTGCCAGCCGCTCGGATCAGGTCGTCATAGGTCACCGTGTCATTGGCGCCGGAGGCGTTGGCCAGCGCGAAACGCTGCGTCCATTCCATCTCCACCGGCGGCAATGCCAGGAACAGCGGGCCGGGGAAGTTCCCGGCGCTGCCGATCGCAGCCTCGGACACCGCTTCCTCGATCACCAGTTCCGCCAGACGCTGCGACAGGGCAGGGGCCGACGGTTCCGGAACAGAGACGAAATCCACGGTCCCGGCGATCGTCGTACGCAGCCCGTCGACCGGGAATCGCGAAATACGCCGGATGCCCGAAGTGCCGTTGGTCAGCGCTTTCCAGTTATCCGCCTGACCCTGCCCGAGGGAGGTCAGCACGCCCATGCCGGTTACCACGACAATCGGGCGGCCCAAATGATCGGTGTCCATCGTCATCCCCTTCAGGCCGCCGTGACCAAAGCGAGCGACTCGCCGCGCCAGTGACCCCACGATGTGACCAGTGCTTGCTTCAACGGTGCCGTCATCGGCTGTTCCGCCGCTTCCAGCGGCGGGAACAGCGCCCCCTTCTTCACCGCCAGCGCGGCGATGGCGAGGCTTGCCGGGAACGACGGCTCCAGCGAATGTCCCAACGCGGTCGCCACCGCGCGCACCGGTACCCCGATATTCGCCAGGAACGCGGCCTCCTCGGCCGTCGGGGCCGGCGCGCCGGACGCTCCGGAAATCACCGCCGCGCCGGCCGGGTCGAAATGCCCCGCCATGGTGGCGAGCTGTGCCGTTGCGTTTTTCGTCGCCTCACCCGGTCCGCGCCGGCAGCGATCCGTCTTGATCGCCGCGATGTGCCCGTAAGCCCCGGCCCCCCGAGCGGCCGCATGCGCTCGGCTTTCGATCACCAGGAAGCAACCGACGGAACCCAGGCTCATCCCGCCGCCGGACGCCTGACGCGCCCAGATCGGATCGAATGGCGCGTGGCGGTTCAGGCCGCCCATGGCGTAGTGCAACAGCACGTCCGGCCGCTGGGCATTGTACGAGCCGCCGACAAGCATGATATCGACCTGACCAGCGGCGATCCGCGCACACGCGATCCGCACCGCGTCGGCGCCGCTGGCTTCCTCACCCATGAACGTGCGGGACGATCCGATCACGCCATGCACGACGGAGATGTTGCCGGCCAGAAGGTTGGACAACTGCGCCAGGAACAAGGTCGGGCGAAGGTCGCCCAGCAGATGTTCGTTTAGATAGGCATCCGGGTTCGCCGCCTTCGGGTAACCCGACAGGATTGCCGAATCGACCGCGTAATCCCGTTCTCCGCCGCCAGCCGCGACGATCATGCCCATCTTCGACAGCAGATCGGTGTTGCCCTTCACCCCGGCCGAATCAAGCGCCAGACCGGCGGAGAACACCCCCATCCGTTGCCACATCTCCATTTGCCGCTGGTCGCCGCGCTTGGGGATCTGGGTGTCCAGTTCCAGGGGCGCCAGCGGATGGACCGCGAACGGCGGAAAACTCGTGGTGTCCAGGACGGGCGAGAAGGTGTTCAACGCCTGCCAGTGTGCGTCCGACCCCGATCCGAGGCTGGAGACAATGCCAATGCCCGTGATCAGGGCGTCGCGCTCATGCGCCATGTTGGAATTCCTCGGGTAGGCCGACTCGGCGCGCGGTTTCCAGCATCGCCGCTTTCAGGGTCTCATTCGGGAACGGCACGACGCCGTAGCGGATCTCCGCCTCCGTCACTTTCTTGCCGCCGGAGCTGATGCTGGCCTTGATTACGGCATAGCCGGAGCCTTCGTGGATCAGGCTGGCTTCGACCGTCAGAGGCTGTCCAGGTGCGACGAAGGCCCGCATCTTGGCCTTCTCGACCTGCATCAGGAACGGCATCTTCTCGCAATGCTGGCAGGCGAGGATCAGCCACCCGCCGGTCTGCGCCATCGTCTCGATCAGCAGGACCCCGGGCATGATCGGGTATCCAGGGAAGTGGCCCTCGAACACCGGGGACTGGTCCGGGACTTGGCAGGCGGTCGTGATCCGCTTGCCGAGCATGTCCAGATCGGTGATCCGATCGATCATCTGGAAGTATTCCAGGCGCATCAGGTCACCGTTTCACTATGTTACAAGGATCTGTTCAGGCCTTGGCGGCAACCAGCTTGTCGATGTTGCTGCAGAGGTTCTTCAGGACGAAATATTCGTCCGTCGTCACCTTTCCGGCATTTACATCGGCGGTCCACTGCTCCAGCGGCATTTTGATGCCGAACGCCTTGTCGATGGCAAAGGCGACGTCAAGGAAATCCAGGCTGTCGATGCCCAGATCGTTGATCGCATGGCTCTCCGGTGTGATCTTGTCCGGTTCAATGTCGCAGGTGTCGGAGATGATCCCCGCCACGGTTTCGTACGTCGATGCCATGCCCTAGCCCCTGAGAAAGTCGCGCGGCACCTATCATTGTCGCCCCCTCGGTGCAAGAGTCGAGCGAGTCCGGCGGTTCGAGGGCCGCCGGACCCGGGACTGCTAGAACAGCGAGTAGCCGCCGTCGATCACGAACGTATCGCCGGTGTGGTACTGCGACGCCGAACTCATCAAATAGACGGCGATGCCGCCGAAATCGTCACCCTCGCCCCAGCGGCGCATCGGCACGCGCGGCAACACCTTGGTCTTGAAGCCGTCGGTGTTCACCGCGTTGGCGGTCATGTTGGTCGAAATCCAGCCCGGCAGGATCGAGTGGGCGCGGACGCCGTAGCGGGCGAACTCGACCGCCATGGCCTTCACCATGGAGATCATCCCGCCCTTGGTCGCGGCATAATGCTCGCTGCGCGGTGCGGCCTCGATCGCGGCCAGGGAGGCGGTGCCGACCATCACGCCGCCACCGCCGCGTTCCACCATGTGCCTTGCAGCGGTGCGGAAGGTGTAGAACGCGCCGTCCAGGTTGACGCGCGTGACGCGGTGCCATTCCTCGCTGGTCATTTCCAGGAAGGACTTGCCGCCGCGACCCGAGACGCCGGCATTGGCGAAACAGCCATCGACGCGGCCGAAGGTGGCCAGGGTCTTGGTGAACGCGGACTCGACCGCCGCTTCGTCGCCGACGTCGCATTCCAGCGCCTGAATCTTCCGGCCTGTCGTGGCCAGCGTCTCCACCGCCGCCGCGTTCTTCGCCGCGTTGGTGCCCCAGATGGCGATGTCCGCGCCCGCCTGGGCCATTGCCATGGCCATCCCCAGGCCGATGCCGCTGTTGCCGCCGGTAACCAGGGCCACCTTGCCCGTCAGATCGAATGGGCTGTACGCCATTTCGCCGTCTCCTTCCCGTGTTTGTGCCTCCTGTCTAACAGGCGAACATTGGCAGGTGAACCGATCACGCTTACGGTTCCGGGAAAAGGAGCCCGTGCCATGATCCTGACCGCGGACAGCACCGTCGCCCATGCCACCGCCCGCCGCAAAACCCATAACGGCTGGCACACCACCTTCATCGGCAAGAACCGCAACACACTGAAGGAAGGCGAGGCCGCGCCGCCCGATCATGGCCTGTATCCGATGGCGTTTCTGGTGGAGAAAGAGGCGGGCGCGGTCGTGCATCCGCACTTCCATCAGGCGGATCAGTATCAGGTGGTGGTGCGGGGCTCCGGCAGACTGGGCGTCCACGATATCGCCAGTGTCGCGGTGCATTATACCGATGCCTACTCCGCCTATGGCCCGATTGTTGCCGCCGAGGAGGGCGTGGCGTGGTTCACCCTGCGCAACGCCTGGGATCCCGGTGCCCGCTACATGCCCGAACATCGCCGCCAACTGCGCGAGGCGCGGGCGAAATTCCAGCACCGCGAGGCCACTTGCGGCCCGCTGCCGCCGCTGAGCGAGCGGGAACTCGCCGCGCTGACCTCTTCATCGGGTGGCGCGGTCATCGCCGAGACGCCGGATGGTCTTGGGACATGGCGCTACACCGTGCCGGCCAACGGGTCAGTCACTGGCCCCGAACCGTCCACGGGCGGCGGTCAGTTCTGGCTGGTGTCGGCCGGTTCCGCCGCCGTGACGGGCGGCGCATTGCTGCCGCCGCAATCGGTGGTGTTCCTGGCCTCTGAGGATGCGGCGGCGACCATGCTCGCGGGTCCCGGTGGCGCCGACCTGATCTGTATGCAGTTTCCAAAACGCGTTCGGGGCCAGTAGCCGCCACCTCCTGACTCTGCGATATGTTACGTTAGAGCTTTTGATCAGGAGTAATCATGGCGTTCGTCAAGTGGCTGGCAGTGTTGCCCTTTCTGGGCATCCTGGTGGGGGTTCCACTGCTGAATCAGGTTCAGCCGCTGGTATTGGGAATGCCGCTGATCCTGGCCTGGATCGTGATGTGGATCGTGCTGACGGCCGTGATCATGGGCATCATCTACCTCTGCGACCCAGCTAACCGCGACATGGCGGAGCCGCGCGCATGAGCGCCGCGCTGATCATCATCGTCGCGACGATCGCCATCGTCCTTTGCCTCGGGCTGTTGGCCCGCCGCGGCAAGGACATGAACCTTGAGCAATGGAGCGTCGGCGGCCGAGGCTTCGGCACCATCCTGGTGTTCGTGCTGATGGCGGGGGAGATCTATACAACCTTCACCTTCCTCGGCGGCAGCGGCTTCGCCTACGGCCACGGCGCGCCGGTGTTTTACATTCTGTCCTACGGGTGTCTGGCCTATATCATCTCCTATTGGATGCTGCCGCCGATCTGGCGGTATGCGAAACAGCATCGGCTGATCGCCCAACCCGACTTCTTCGCGCACAAATACGACAGTCCGGCATTGGGGATTTTGGTCGCACTCGTCGGCATCGTCGCGCTGATCCCGTACCTGGTGCTGCAATTGAAAGGCCTGGGCATCATCGTCGATGCCGCGGCGTATGGCGCGATTTCACCGACGCTGGCGATCTGGATCGGGGCGGCTGTTGTCACCGTCTATGTGATGGTGTCGGGCGTCCATGGTTCGGCGTGGACGGCGGTGCTGAAGGACACGTTGATCCTGGCGGTCGTGCTGTTCCTGGGTATCTATCTGCCGATCCATTACTATGGCGGCTATGGCCCGATGTTCACGGCGATCGACGCCGCCAAACCGGGGTTCCTGACCTTGCCTGCCAGGGGTGAGAGCGTTGCCTGGTTTGACTCGACCGTGCTGCTGACCGCCCTGGGCTTCTACATGTGGCCGCACTCGTTTGGCTCCTTGTTCACCGCCAAGGAAGAGCGCGCGTTCCGCCGCAACGCGGTGATGATGCCGGTGTACCAGTTGATCCTGCTGTTCGTGTTCTTCGTCGGCTTCGCGGCGATCCTGAAAGTGCCCGGGCTGAAGGGGCCGGAGATCGACCTGTCGCTGCTGCGCCTGTCGGTTCAGACCTTCGATCCGTGGTTCGTTGGTGTCATCGGGGCCGCCGGTGTGCTGACCGCACTCGTGCCAGGCTCGATGATCATGATCGCAGCGGCCACCTTGCTCGCGAACAATATTTTCCGGGCGGTGCGGCCGCAGGCGAGTGACGCCACCGTGTCGCTGGTGGCGAAGTCGTTGGTGCCGGTGATCGCCCTGGTATCGGTCGTCTTCACCCTGCGCGGGGGCGCCACGATCGTTGCGTTGCTGCTGATGGGGTATGCTTTCGTCACGCAGCTTTTCCCCACGTTGATCGCCAGTCTGCTGCCGCGAAACCCGGTGACGCGGGAGGGAGCTTTCGCCGGCATCTGCGTCGGCGTGGCGACCGTTGCGGCGACCAGCCTGACGCACACCACGGTGGCGATGCTGCTGCCTTCCCTGCCGGCGGCTTTGCTGGACTTGAACATCGGTATCGTCGCGTTGGTGCTGAACGTCGTGACGATGGGGGCCGTCAGCGCCGTCACGCGCCGGCGCACCGCCTTCGCATAAGGCCATGAAGACACTTCTGATCGTTTACCACTCGTTGACCGGTGGGACGCGTCAGATGGCGGAGAGCGCGGCGGCCTGCGACGAACCGGGAGTCACGGTTCGGTTGCTGCGGGCCGCCGACGCCCAACCGAGCGACGTGCTGGGCGCCGATGGCTATATTTTCGCGACGCCTGAAAATCTGGCGGCGATGGCCGGCCTGATGAAGGATTTCTTCGATCGCACCTACTACAAGGCGTTGGATCGTATCAACGGGCGCCCCTACGCGACCCTGATCTGCGCCGGCAGCGACGGCCACAACGCCGCCCGCCAGATCGCTCGGATTTCCACCGGCTGGCGGCTGCGCGCGGTCGCCGACCCGCTGATCGTTTGCACGCGAGCGCAAACACCCGAAGCGATTGCCGCGCCCAAGATCGTGTCACCGGCCGATCTCAACCGATGCCGCGACCTTGGCGCTGCGCTGGCCGGCGGACTGGCCGCCGGGATTTTCTGAAGCGTTACTCCGCCGCCGCTCGGGATGAACCAAGCGCGGCGTTGATGCGAGGCAGAACCTGCTCCGCGGCCAGGATCATCGATCGGCGACCCAGTTCCGGGTCCGCCCAGTCCTTTCCCGCGTAAAGCAGCGTCCCGAAGTCACCGACTTCCTCGCGGAATGCCAGAACGTCGTCGGCGACCTTGTCAGGCGTGCCCCAGATGATCAGTTTCTCGCAGACGTAGTCTAGTGTGACCTCATCGTCCGGCTGTTCGGCGTGGGTCTTGAACAGCATCAGGCGGCCGTTCTTCTTCAGTTTCGTATACAGCGAGTTGTAATACTGCCGGTACGGGCTGTTCGGTTCGGTCGCATACCGCCGGGCGGTGGCGAGGTCGTCGGCGACGCACAGGCTTTTGGCGACACGCCAGTTCGCCGGATCGGCGACGCGGCCGCCGATCGCGCAGCCTTCCTGGTATTTCGGCCAATGCGTCTTGACCCATTTCGGCAGCAGGAAGTTGGCCGAGATCGCGTCCCACCCGCGCGCGGCGGCCTGCGCCACGCCGGCGGAGTGCGGCGACACTGCGGTCACGACGATCGGGGGATGCGGGCGCTGTAGCGGCTTGCCGATGAAGCCCTGACCGATCTCCGCCATCAGGGTCTTCTCGGTGGAAATTTTCCAGTATTTGCCTTCAAGGTTGTAGGGCGGCTCGCCAGCCCAGATCGCAAGGACCATGTTGATGCCCTCCAGGAACATCGCAGCGCGATCCTGGCCCAGATTGCCGAACACCTCGGCGTCGGACAGCAGGCCGCCGGGGCTGATGCCGAAGATGAAGCGCCCGTCCAGCAGATGGTCCAACATGGCGAGTTGGCCGGCGACAGCGGCGGGATGCGCGTTCGGCATGTTCACCGTGCCGGTGCCCAGCCGGATGTTCTTGGTCGCACTCGCCAGGGTCGCGATGAACATGGCGCAGGAGGTGATGTTCTCCGCCGCGTCGGTCACGTGCTCGCCGCACAGGCCTTCGACGTAGCCCAGCTCATCGGCCAGGATGAACGCCTCCCGGTCTTCACGCAGGCTCTGACGCCAGTCCTTGCCAAGGGGATGGATGGGCATGGTGAAGAAGCCGAGTTTCATGGATGCTCCCTGGCGATATGACCGGACCTGGGATGACGATAAGAGGCAAACCCTATTGCCCTGAAATCATAAGTTCAGCCGCTGTCCATCAGGTTTCCTGATGCGCCTGTTCCCAAACGGCTGAGATGCGCCGCGCCTCTTGCTCCAGCATCTCCAGGAAAATCGCGGCGGCCGGGGCCAGCGTGCGTCGGGCGGGCTCGATCAGCACCAGATCCAGGGTCAATGGCGGGTCAACGATCGGGTTGACGTTGAAGCCCCGCGTGGCGCCACCGTCCATCATCAGCGACGGCAAGATGGTGACCCAGTCGCCGCGGGCGACGAAGTCCAGCGTGCCGAACATCGTATCCAACTCGATCACGCGCGCGATCTCGGCACCGACCGTGGCGCAGTAGGTTTCAAGGCTTCCCCGCCGCGTGTTGACCACGCTGGGCAGCACCAGCTTCAGCGGCCCTTGATCCGCGAGGCGCACCGGGCTGGGGACATGCGATGCACTTGCCGCGGTAACAAACAGTTCCGGTGTCCGCAGCAGCAGCCGGGTTTTCAGGCCGGCGGAGTCCGAGAACGCCGGCACGATCGCGAAATCGACCTCTCCCGCTCGGACCATCTGCGTGAGCGCCGCGCTGTAGCCCTCGGTGACGTGGACGTTGACGTTGGGATGTGCCTCGACGAACCGCGCGAGGGCAGGGGCCAGGGTGCAGCGGGTCATGGTGGGCATCAGGCCGACGACGATCTGTCCGTCCTGCCCGTTGGCATAGGCCTGGACGGTGCGGCTGGCGGCGTCGTGGGCGCGCAGCACGTCGATGGCGCGCCGGTAATAGGCGTCGCCCGCCGGCGTTGGCGCGATGCGGCCCTTGTCGCGGATGAACAGCGGGACGCCGAACGCGGTTTCCAGATTTCGCACGTGCTGGGAGACGCCGGACTGGGTCGCGTTCTCCCGCTGGGCGGCGAGGGTGAACGACCGCTCTTCATAGACAGAGACGAACAGCCTGATGTCACGCAATGTGCCGAGCACGGGTTGGGTATCCGATTTCCTGATGCGGTTGGGCAGTTCATATCAGATTGGCCCAACTTGCCAGCAGCACTTGCCAGCCGCCCGGTCCGTGCGTCTGATCTCCCTGGGATGAAACGGAGGGAACAATGGACTTCGAACAGATCACCTATGAGGTGAAGGGCACCACGGCGATCGTCACGCTGAACCGGCCGGAGCGGCGCAACGCGTTGAGTGGAAAGTTGCTTCGGGAACTCAATGCGGCATTGAAAGAGGCGGACGAATACAATCCGGTGCATTGCGTGGTGCTGCGCGGGGCCGGGCCGCATTTCTGCGCGGGCGCGGATTTGAACGAGTTCTCGTCCGGCCGCGGGCCGGAGTATCGCGGCCGAACGGAAATCGATGACGATGTGTGGCGGCTGGAGCAGGGGCAAAAGCTGAGGATCGAGCTTTTCGACATGCACAAGCCGGTGATCGCCCAGGTTCACGGGACGTGTATCGGAATCGGAACGGAACTGGCGTGGTTCTGCGACATGGTGATCGTCGCAGACGATGCCAGGATCGGTTTCCCGCCGGTGCGCGATCTGGGGACTCCGCCGGGCAGCATGTGGCTGTATCATTGCGGGCCACAATGGGCAAAACGGCTGTTGCTGACTGGAGATTCTCTGACGGGAAAGGACGCGGTGGAGATCGGTCTGGCGCTGAAATCCTATCCGGCGGCGGAACTGGAAACCGAGGTCATGCGGCTGGCCGATCGCATGGGGCTGGTGGACCCGCATCTGCTCTCGGCCAACAAGCGGATGGTGAATTTGGGGTTGGAGTTGATGGGCGCGCGCACGCTGCAACGCATCGGGTCGGAGATCGATGCGCGTGGGCACCTGGCCCCCAAGGCGATGGCGTTCAAGGCGACGATGCGGGAGCACGGGGTGAAGCACGCATTCCAGCAGCGGGACGCAGCGTTCGGCAGCGGGTATGCGGCGGTGAAGGGGCGGGATCCGGACTGAGGGCGTTGGCCGTTGTAGCCGGGGTGTGCGACGGGATGCCGCGATCACCTCCCCCGTCATGGCGGCCGCAGGGCCGCCATCCACGCCTTTCCCTCAATCAGAATTTTCGCCGTTCATTCCAGTTGTCGAGGTCGGGAAATACTCAAGAATGGCGCCAATGGTGAAGGCTGCCCGATGGCAACGCTGAACATCAATTTGCCCGACGACCTGTATAAGAAGCGGAAGGCCCGCGCCAAACGCGAGCGCCGGTCGGTGGCGCAGGAGGTTATTGGTCTGCGGGCCACCGCGCTCGACCCGCCGGGGGCTTTATCCATCATGGGCCTGCAAGGTCTTGGCGCTGCACTCTGGCGGGATGCGGATGCCGCGGCCCATGTCGAGACCGAACGCGCGTCCTGGGATTGACGGACGACCTTTCAGCCCTCTGACACCGCGTTCCACGGGTCAATCACTGGAACGCCGGCAGCGATGAATGGCGTGGTATCCCGCGTTGCGACCGCAAAGCCATGGGCTGCGGCAATGGCCGCGATCTGGCCGTCCGCGACGGCAATCGCATATCCAGCGGCGCGGGCGCGCGCGACCAAAACCGCAAAGAACCGGGCGGCCTGGGCGTCGAAGGCAAGAATTCGCCGTTCGCCAAACGCGTTTAAGACATCGCCTATCCGCGCCTCTAGTTTTGACCGGCGAAGCCCAAGCGGCAGCAATTCGATGCCGAGCAGTAGTTCGGCGAGGTTTACTGTCGTCAGGTAAAGCGTTGTAATATCTTGCCGATCCAGCCAAGCGCGCAACCGCGGGATCGCCGTCCGTCCGCCCGCATCGGCTCGGACAGGACGTTTGTCTCAAGAATAATCACTCAAAAATTGCCGGTTCGGCTGGTGCCTTATCCCGAGTGACCGCGAGATCAACGCCTCCAAAGTCTCGGCCGATGGCGGTGAGCATCGAGCCAAGGCCAATCTCTCGCCTGGGGTTTACGGCCTCATCCAAAATTGCCCTGACCTCGGCTTCCATACTGCGGTTGTTGCGCGCAGCCCGTATTCGCAAAGCCTTGTGGGTTTTGTCGGAGAGTTGGCGAACATTGAACGAACCCATTACGATACCAAATTCCCAGTTTTGGCACCATTGATACCATATTGTCAGATACGAAGCTGATCACGTCTTTCTACGTTGGGAACCGCGACGGTGCCGCCGCGATGGAGTTCATTGGCGATCTGGCGCTACGGCTCGCCAACCGGGTGCAACTGACCAGCGACGGCCATAAGCCCTACCTGGAAGCCGTGGAACAGTCCTTCGGACAGGAAATCGACTACGCCATGCTGGTGAAGCACTGCGGCAACGAAGCTATCCCGGCAGGCCGCTACAGCCCGGCGGTATGCACGGGCGCTAAGAAGACCCGCATCGAAGGCAACCCCGACGAACGCCACATCAACACGTCATACGTTGAGCGTGCCAACCTCACGACCCGCATGGGCAACCGCCGCTTCACTCGCCTGACGAACGGGTTCAGCAAGAAGGCCGAGAACCACGCGCACTCAGTTGCCATCCACTTGATGCACTACAACTTCGTCCGCATTCACCAGACGCTACGTTACACCCCGGCTATGGCCGCTGGCCTGTCTACGAAGCTCTCGGAACTGGCGGATATGGTGAAGGTGCTGGAAGAGTGGGAAGCCGCGCAAACTTAGGCGGATCGGCGTTTCCGCTTTAGGCGGTCTGCCCTATCCACCTCAGTGATGTAAACTTGATGGTCAGGGTCCCACCAAAGAACCCGCATTAGATTTCCATCCGCAACACACCAAATCCGCTTTGGTCCGGAAAGATGGAACGACATCAGATTGTCGTAATCATCAAGTTCAAGTTCGACGAGGCGATCTCGCGCCGGCTTTCAAGAATTGAAGTTTGCATCGGGTGGCATCCAGCCGCATGAAGCTTGATCCCAAGTCTTGGTTTCAAAATCGACCAACTTCCCCATTATAAATGTTAAATCGTCTTGGGTTATTTCAGCCCACCCAAAAGGACCGCTCATATCACGATGGCTGAACCTCCATGCCATCGGCATACGCCCATCAGGCGCGGGCATCGCGCTTAAAGTCGGCTCTTTCCAAACCTTTTTGGGTTTGGCTTTTTCCTTGAGGGCGCTGGAGGGAACGCTTTTCTTCTTATTTTTAGCCACAACACTACAGACTGCTGTAATAGTCTCTCATTGATGCGAGCGAAATTTCCTGGTTCCCGCGCTGGCCGGGGGAAAGTCCTTCCCGTGCCTTTATCCAAGGATCTTCGCGGTGCGTCAGGTCGCTCAGCCAACCCGGCTCCTTGTCGCCATAGGCTTTAATGACGGCATCGACAGTGGCTTTGACGCGGCCCTTGATCAGCTTAACATTGCCGCGTGGCTCAGAGGAGACCGTATATTCCCCGCGATGAGCCGCAAAATATTCTGGGGAAACCGGGCCATTCGCCCAAGCCTCAAACCGGCCATCGATCAGCGGCTCGTCATCCCAAACCACCGACCACGCCTGCGCATAATAGGCGAGTTTATGCATTTTCATGGCCGTCATCGGCCCCAGCTTTTCCAGGACGTATGCCGCAACGTCAAACACACTTATCACGGCACCCTCCGTTTCCGGGAACCAAACCCACCGCCACACCACGGATGCCTCTCAACCTCGATTCGTCACTCGACGTAATATGGTTGCCTGACATCTTCACCGCATATGGATCACGTTGACGTGAAACGGTCAACGCCGTTCATTCGTGGTGCTGCTGTGACCGCATTACGCCCTAATGTGCGTTAATAGACATATTTTCCTGCCAAATCAATATCTGATTTGAAGCTGACCCACTACCCAAATTCCTAATAATTGACTATTTTCCTAATTTCCTCTAAAAACCCAGCATGGACACCCAATCCCACCAGCCAAACCCGCCCATCGACCTCCCCGCCCAGGCCTACCGCCACCTCATCCACACCCTCATCGCCCTGCTTCCTCCACCGGTAACCGACACCCCGGAAGCCACGCTCGTCCGAAACCACGCCGCCATCGCCCGGATCGCCGCCCTCGCCCCGGTCAACGCGAACGAGGCTGAACTGGCCGCCCAATGCATCGCCGCAAGAGCCCAGGCCGAGGACGTTCTAAGGCTGATCCGCCTCCACGCCGACGACATCAAGCTGGTGATCAAGCTGAACGCCCAGTACGCCGCGATGGTCCGCACCTCGCTTGCCGCCCACGGCCACCTGCTGCGCGAACAGCAACAGCGCCGCAAACGGGAAGCGACTCAAAGCGCCGCCGACACCGACGAATGGACCCGCCACATCGCCGCCAACACGATGCTGCACGCGCTGCCCACGGAACCCGAAGCCCAACCCGCGCCAGAAACCGACCCAGAATCCCATGTTGTGGAAAACGAGACGACGATGAGACGGCCAACAAACCGCGTCATCGACCTCCGCCCCACCCCGCCCCGAACCCTCAACCAGGGCGTGAAAGACGGGAACAGCGTCACTCCGGATCGCGTGCGCCTAAGCCATTGACGTGCCCTGGGCTTTGTTGAACGCCGCGCGCGACCTGATCCCGTTATTTCTCAGCAGGCCCGCACCGGGATTAACCCGCCAGAAATCCCCGGATCGCCTCGATCTGCAACGGATCCACAAGCGCCGGGGCGTGACCGGTGACGGGAACCTGGAAAACCACCGCGCCCGATCCCTCCATCCGAACAGCCGTGTCGGGCAGCAGGATGTCGCTCGTCTCACCACGGATCACCAGCCGAGGCACCCTGATCCGCTCCCAAAACGCCCACATATCCACGTCAACCGGTTCGGTCCCGCGCAACGGCTCCGCGATCTTCGGATCGTAGTGCATGGTAAACCGTCCATCCGGCAGCGCTCGGGCGGAGTTCCTTGCCAAATCCGCCCACTGTCCGTCCGACAGCGGCCCGAACGGGGCGTGGATAAACCGCAAGTGCCGCTCGATCGCCTCGATATCGGGAAACCGCGTCATCATCGGTGAGTCGCCCGACGCCACCATGTAATCGCGGATACGCCGCAGTGCGTCGGCCGGGATGAACGGACCCACGTCGTTCAGCACCAGCCGGCTGATCGGAGCGCCTTGCATCGCGGCAACGACCATGCCGCAGATACCGCCCAGCGAGGTGCCCACCCAGGCCACGTCACGCCCGATCCAAGACAACAGATGCGTCAGGGCCACAACGTAATGCTGCGCCTGATACAGCATCGGATCGTCCAGCCAGTCCGAGTTCCCGCGCCCCGGCAGATCGACGCAGATCACGCGGTGCGAGTCAGCCAGCGCCGCCGCCAGCACATCGAAATCGCGCCCGTTCCGCGTCAGCCCGTGCACGCACAGGACAGGCGGTGCGCCGGCATCGCCCCATTCCTCGAATGCCAGCCGGTGAAATTTGCCGGCCAGAAGGTAGGGGATCGACCCGGCGCGGCCGGCCATCAGATGACGTTCTTGTCGCGCAATGCCGCCAACGCCGCGGCGTCAAGACCGAGGCGCTTGGACAACACGGCTTCGGTGTGCTCGCCCAGCAGAGGCGGCGCGATGCGGTAGTTGGCAGGGGTTTCCGACAGCTTCACCGGGTTGGCGATCACCTTCACGGTCTGGCCAGAGCTGTGCGCCATCTCCACAACCATGTCGCGCGCGACGACCTGAGGGTCCGCGAAAACCTCGGACAGCTTGTTGATCGGCCCGCAGCCGATCTTCAACGCCTCCAGCTTCTCGACCCACCAGGTTGTGGTGTTCTGCATCATCACCGGGGTCAGCGTGTCGGTAACAAGCTGGCGGTTGCCGACGCGGTCGGCATTGGTCTTGAAGCGTGGGTCTTCCAGCAGATGGGTCAGGCTGAACGCCTCGCAGAAGCGCTTGAACGTCGGGTCGTTGGCGACCGACAGCACGATGTGGCCGTCCTTGGTCGGGAATACCTGATACGGCGCGATGTTCGGATGCTGGTTGCCCAGGCGCGGCGGGTTCTCGCCGGTGGCGAGGTAGTTCATGCCCTGGTTCGCCAGCCACGCGACATGGGTGTCCAGCATGCCGATATCGATCTGCTGGCCCTGGCCGGTCAGGTCGCGATGGCGCAGCGCCGCCAGGATGCCGATGCAGCCATACAGCCCGGCAAACAGGTCCGCCACGGGCACGCCGACCTTCTGCGGCAGGCCTTCGGGTTCGCCGGTCAGGCTCATGACGCCGCCCATCGCCTGGATCAGGCTGTCGTAACCCGGGCGAGGCGCATACGGCCCGGTCTGGCCGAACCCGGTGATCGAGCAATAGATCAGCCGTGGGAATTTGGCGTGCAACTGCTCATACCCCAGGCCGTATTTCGCCAGGGCGCCGACCTTGAAGTTCTCCACGAAGATGTCGCTTTCGGCGATCAGCTTCAGCGCGATCTCCTGGCCCTCGGGCTGGGAGATATCCAGCGTGACCGACTGCTTGTTGCGGTTCACACCGACGAAGTAGGCGCTTTCCTTGGTGCCGGGCATTGTCGGGGGCGCGAACCCGCGTGTGTCGTCACCGGCGCCCGGACGTTCGATCTTCACCACGTCGGCACCCAGGTCGGCCAGCATCTGCGCGCAGGTCGGCCCCGCCAGAACGCGGGTCAGGTCGAAAACGCGGAGGCCCTTCAGTGGCCCAGTGGGTTCAGTCATATCCATCTCCAGGATGCCGGTTGCTATCGGCGGACGTTATTCGATAATGGGTTATAGATCGCTCCCCGTCACAAGCAAACGAGCAGGGGAAGCGGCGGGGAAGGATACATCCATGCAACGAGATGCCGCCGCGAGCATCGAGTCCCCCAGATCGTGGGAAGCCGCGTTCGTGACGCTTGGTATTCTTGCGATATCCTTTGGCTCTCCATTGTTGGCTGTCGTTGGTCTGCGGGACATGCAGGCGGCGATGCACACCGACCGGTCGGTGCTTGCCCTGGCGAATGCCCTGGTGTGGATCGGCACCGGCGTGGGCGGCGTTCCGATGGGCTGGCTGGCGGATCGGATCGGCATTCACAAAACCGTGGCGATGGGAACCGTGTCGATGGCGGCGGGCCTCGCGCTATCCAGCCTGGGCAGCGTCTGGGCGCTGTATATCGGCCACGGTCTGCTGATTGGCTTTCTGGGCAACGGCGCGATCTATGCGCCCCTGATGGTCTATGTCAGCCGCTGGTTCGACCGGCGCCGCGGCACCGCCATCGCGCTGATTTCCTCCGGCCAGTACATCGCGGGCATGATCTGGCCGTCGCTGCTGGAGATCGGGATCAAGCGGTTCGGCTGGCAACCGGTCATGCTGGGCTATGGCGCCGCCGTGCTGCTGATCCTGCCGTTGCTGACGCTGGTGCGAACCGCGCCCGAACCGCTGGCACTCGGCCCGGGTCATGCGGGACCCCGAGCGGGGGATCGGGTGCTCGGGCTGAACCCCAATGTGGCGATGGTGCTGATCTGCACCGCCAGCTTCTGCTGCTGCGTGCCGATGGCGATCCCGGCCTCGCATCTGGTGGCGTTCTGCGGTGACGTGGGCATCGTCCCAAGCCACGGCGCGGCGATGCTGTCGGTGATGCTGGCCTGTGCGTTCCTCTCCCGCCAGTTCTGGGGCGCCTTCGCCGATCGGTTTGGCGGCCTGCGCACTGTGATGACCGGGTCGGCGTTCCAGGCGATGACGATCGGCGCGTTCTTGCTGACCCGCGACGAGGTGGGGCTGTTCGCCATCGCCAGCGCGTTCGGGCTGGGCTTCAGCGGCATCATCCCGTCCTACTCGGTGACGATCCGCGACCTGTATCCGTCCAAGGAGGCGTCCTGGCGCATCCCCACCGTGCTGATGACGGCGATGTCCGGCATGGCGTTCGGAAGCTGGTTCGCCGGGAGGCTGTTCGACACGTTCCTGTCCTACCGCCCTGCGTTCGCCTCGGGTGTGGCGTCCAACCTGATCAATCTGGCGCTGATCGGCTTCCTCGTCAGCCGAACCGTTCGCCGCCGCCAACTTACCGTAGTGGCGACATAGCATACGCGGCTTCAACCAAAGCCACCGCGGCGGCGTTGTCGGCCAGGTCGGCGATCGGCTTCCGCCCGTCTTTCAGGCGCTGAAGCGTGTCGCGCACGAAGGTGGGGTAGAAATGCACGTTGGTCAGCTTCATCGCCTTCGTGGTCCGCTGGCGGTCGTTGGACACGATCTCCAGCGTGCTGTCATCGCGGGCCGCGAAGTAATGCTTCTCGGTCCGGATCGAGTAATGCAGGTCGAACACCGAATTCGGCGCGGGGTACAAGTAGCCGGTCTCGACGATGCAACTGGCACCGCCGCCCTGCATCAGCACCACCGCATGGTCCTCGATGTTCAACCCCGCCGCCCGGTTCGACATCATCGCGCCAGTAACCGTCAGGTCCGCGCCGCCCAGCAGCACGCGGCACATGTCCATGAAATGCACCCCCAGGTTCAGCAGCGGGCCGCCGCCGGACCGGGCGCGGTCTATCACCCAATCAACCTTCTGCTGGTGATAGCGGTCCACCATGCCGCCGATGAACTTGAACACCGCGTATTGCACCGGCTCATTCATCGACAGGATGGTATCGACCATTGGGCTGTAGCGGATCACGTAAGGCACCGCCGCGAACACGCCGGCCGCCGCCGCGCGCGCGGCGATATCCGCGGCCTCGGCGGCGTTGATCGCGCAGGGCTTCTCCATCGCGAACGGGATGCGCTCGTCGATTAGGAAGCGGGCCAGTTCGGCCATGTCACAATGCTGGGCGAGCGCGAACGCGAAATCCGGCTTCACCGCCGCGCACATGTCACGGTAGTCACCGAACGCTCGGCAGCCCGCCTTGGCCGCGGCGTATTCGGTGCGCGACAGGTCCGGATCGCAGACGCCGACGATCGTGACATCGCCGATCTCCAGGCATGGATCGAGAAAGAACGGCGTATGCCAGTGTGAAACACCGATCAGCACCACGCGCATATCGTTCCCCCCTCTGTTGCGTCGTCTTTCCCTGGCGCATCGTGACGGTAACCGCAAGCCAAGGACCAATCGATGATCACACTGTCGGAGAATTTTCGGGCGCTATTCTACACCCCATTCTACGCCGCGCACGCGACCGGCGCGTACGAGCGCGAGGGCGTGGACGTCGAATTTCGCCTGTCCTCCGACCCCAGTCGCACCGCCGCCGCGCTGCGCTCCGGCGATGTCGAGGTCATGTGGGGTGGTCCGCTGCGGGTCCTGCTGACGCATGACGCCGATCCCGCCTCCGACGTCGTCTGCTTCTGCGACGTGGTGGCCCGCGACCCGTTCTTCGTCATCGGGCGCGAACCACGTCCCAACTTCCGGCCCGCGGACCTGCCTCCGGTGCTGCTTGGCACGGTGTCCGAGGTTCCGACGCCGTGGTTGTGCCTGCAAGACGACATCCGCCGCGACGGCATCGATCCGGCATCCATCAAGCGGGTGACCAACCTGACGATGGCCGAGAACGTCGCCGCCCTGCGCGATGGGCGCGTGGACGCGGTGCAGGTGTTCCAGCCCTATGCGGAGGATCTGCTGGCTTCCGGAGACGGGCATCTTTGGTATGCGGCGGCCGATCGTGGCCTGACTGCCTACACCACGCTGGTCACGCGCCGATCGGTGCTGGACCGCAAACGCGACGAACTGCTGCGGATGGTCCGAGCGATGGCGCGTACGCTGCGCTGGATCAGGGCGACGCCGGGGGCGGAGATTCAGCGTGCCCTTTCCTCCTACTTCCCAAATGTCCCGGCCGAGATTTACGCCGCCGCCATCGACCGGTATCGTGCGCTGGAACTTTACGGCCCCGATCCGATGACGCGGCGGGAGGGGTTTGACCGGCTTGCCGCCGCGATGCGTTCCGGCGGTGCGCTGCACCGGGACATTCCGTTTGAGGCCTGCGTCGATAACAGCCTGGCCGAACAGGTCTTGGCCGAGAGGGAATAGGGATGGACATGATCACCGCACACGGGCTGCGCATGCCGCGCCTGGGGCTGGGCACGTTTCGGATGACAGGCGCGGTGTGCCAGGAGGCCGTGGAATCCGCGTTGGAACTGGGGTACCGCCATATCGACACCGGACAGATGTACGGCAACCAGGACGCGGTTGGCGACGGGTGGGTTGCCTCGGGCGTGGATCGGGCGGCGTTTCACCTCACCAGCAAGGGTCATCACAGCATCCAGACCCCGGACGAATTTCGCGCGGCCTGCGAGGAAAGCCTGCGGTTGCTGCGCACGGATTACCTGGACCTGTACATGCTTCATTGGCCGCGCCCGGGCACGGATCTGCCCGCCGCGCTGGAAACGCTGATGCGATTGCAGGAACAGGGTTTGGTGCGGAAAATCGGTGTGGCCAACTGCACCATTTCGCATTTGAAGGTGGCCATTGAGGAGGTGCGCGCCCCGATCGTCGCCAACCAGATCGAATACCATGTGATGATCGACCAAGGCCCGGTGCTGAACTATATGCGCGCCCATGACCTGCCGGTTGTCGCGCATGTGCCGCTGGCGCAAGGGCGGCTTGCCGATAATGAGGTGCTGGCAACAATCGGCCGTCGTTACGGCATCGGTGCGGCTCAGGTGGCGCTGGCCTGGTTGCTGGATCAGCCGGATGTCGCGGTCATCCCCAAGGCCGCGCGGCGGGAGAGCCAGTTGGCGAACATGGAAGCGACGAAGCTGAAGCTGGACGATGCGGACAAGGTAACGATCGCGGCGATGCCGAAGAATGTCCGCTGCGTGAACCCACCGTTCGCACCGGCGTGGGATTCGGTAGGTTAGCGGCTGGCGTAAGGTTGAATTGGGGGCGGGCGGCTTCGGGTTCTACGCTGAGGCAACCTTGGAACCAGACGATGTCTCCGTTGCCCAGCGAGGGCGTGACCTATTATCCGGCCCTCGATGGCTTGCGTGGCGTCGCGGTGATGGCCGTCGTTCTGTTTCACGCCCTGGTGCCAGGATTCACGGGCGGCTTCATCGGCGTCGATATCTTCTTCGTCCTGAGCGGATTCCTGATTACGACCCTTCTGATTCGCGACATCGATCGGGCCGATCGGATCGATTTCGGAAAATTCTACCGTCATCGGGCCTTTCGGATTCTACCGCCCCTCATCGCGGCCCTGCTCGGTTTTGTCGCATTCGCATTATGGAAGGGGCTCAGTCCCGGGGATATTCTGCGGGAAACCCTGCCGCCCATTCTGTTTGTAACGAATTGGCTCCGGGCGGCCAGGTATTCATTCCCGGTATATTTTGCCCATACCTGGAGCCTGTCGATCGAGGAACAATTCTACCTGATCTGGCCTATCGCCGTCGCCATGATCTGCCGATCGAGAAGTCGTTCCTGGTGCGCTGTTGCCGTTCTGGCGACGGCGTTTGGTCTGGAGCTATATAGAGCCTATCTATTTTCGATCTCCTACAACATCGACGGCCTTTATAACCGAACCGATCTACGCAGCGATGGATTACTGATCGGTTCGGCGTTGGCGTTCGCATGGTCGGCGGGTTCGGCCAGTTTGGTTCATCGCCTGGTTCGGGTATTCAGCGCCGGTTGGCCGGTCGCGGTCGGCGTTCTGGCGATGATCTGCCTGACGCAAACCGCCACCTCGGTGATGATGCTGTCGGTCGGCTATTCCGCGGCGTCGATCGCGTCAGGCGTGTTGGTCTTTGCCATAGTGGCGAAGAAATCCCGGGTCTTGAACGGGGTCCTGGGTTGGGGGCCGCTAAGGGCGATCGGGGCAGTTTCCTACGGTCTTTACATCTACCACTGGGCACTGTTCACCGCATTCTACTTCAGCGGCGTGTCCGACTGGCGAACCTATATCGGCATTCCTGCCTCGCTTGGGCTCGCGGTCGTGTCATATCTGGGTATGGAGCGGCCGCTGCTCCGGCTGCGGCGTCGTTTGGATGCCGCCCCGGCCATCGTTGGCCCCCTATTCGATGATCACCGCTTTCTCGATCATCCGTAGGGCTCCGGCCGCCATCGTTGCCCCCTGTTCGACCAGCGCGATCGTCCTGGCCTCGGCCGCCCGCACCTGCGCCAGCCGGTCCAGCACGATGCGCAGTCTCCCGGCCGGAACGACCACAACGCCATCGGCATCGCCGACGATCACGTCCCCCGGTTCCACATGCACATCGCCCAGGGTCACCGGCGCCCCAACCACCCCCGGCCCGTTCATCGCCGGCGAGTTCGGCTGGATTCCCTGGCAGAATACCGGCAGTCCGGTCGCCACGATGCCCGCCTTGTCGCGCGCCAGCCCGTCCGTGACGAACGCCGCGACGCCCTTGTTCTTCATCATGCCGGCCGCGATGTCCCCCAGCACCGCCGTGCGGGTGTAGCCGTCGTTTGCGACCACGATCACGTCGCCCGGCTCCGCCTCGGACAGGGCTCCGAACATCGCGACGATATCGGCGGGGTAGGCGAATGCGGTCAACGCCGGGCCGACAAAGGACGCGTTCGCCGGATCCAGCGGCTTGATCCGATAATCCAGTGCGCCGCGGCCATCCATTGCATCGGCCAGATGCGACGTCTGGGCGCCGCGAAAGGCCTCGATCAACGCCTTGTCGGGGCGGCGGAAACCGCGATGGATTGTCAGCAGCGGTGGATTGTCGAGCATTGGAAGTCCCTCCTGGCGGATACACTGCCGCACCAGGAAGGCGCCGGCAAACGGCCGGTCATCGAACACGACGTGATCAGGGCGTGGATGGCGGGCCCGCGCCCGCCAGGACGCTGAAAGGCTAACTCTTGGCCTTGTCCGCCAGGGCCTTCACTTCGTCCATTGCCTCGGTGAAGCGGTTGTTCAGCAGCTTCACCGCCTCGGCGTTCGAGTTTTGGATCAGGTCGCCGATCTCTTTCATGTTGGCAACCGCCCGCTCATAGGCATGTTTCAACAGTTCGGCCTGCTTGGCGGCCTTCGCCTGCGGGGCTTCCACCGACGACATCGCACGCACCGCCTCGGTCAGTTCCGCCATGTTCTGCTGCACGATCTCCATGTGCCGGCGGGCGACGGCCTGCGCCCCTTCCAGTGCGACGCGGTTGGCGGCGGTGAGCGTTTCCATGTTGCGCCGGCTTGCGGAAACGAATGCGTCCATGTCGGGCATGGCCGGAAGCTTCATGTCGGCGAACATTTTGCCGAATTCGCCAAAATCAGCCATCGATTTAGGGGGAAATGCCATGGGGTGGGCTCCTTCAGGCCAGACCGGTTCAGCAATCAGGCGACGTTAGGCCCCCTGGACCGGAAAACCAAGGGCACACACCCGTGACAAATTCGCGCCGCCGGCCCATTTAACGGAAAAGGAGATTGGCCATGAACGACGACAACTCAGCCGGAATGGTATGCGGCCCCGATGGGTGTGAGGTTCCGGCGACGGAAGCCCGTCTCCCTGATGTCGCCGCGGTCGGCACACGGATCGACATCGTCTCCGACGCGATCTGCCCGTGGTGCTACGTCGGCAAGCGCCAGTTGGAACGCGCTTTGGCGATGCTGGCCGAGGAAGGCCTGCACTTCCAGGTGCATTGGAATCCGTTCCAGCTCAACCCCGACATGCCGAAGGAAGGGCGCGACCGAGCGGCTTATCGGGCGTGGAAATTTGGCAGTGCGGAGAAGTCCGCGGCGATCGACCAGCGAATCAATGAGGCCGCGGCCTCCGTCGGGCTTGGCTTCCGCACCGACCTGATGACTCGCACGCCGAACACGATCGACGCCCATCGTGTGATCTGGTTCGCCGGGCAGAACGGGGTTCAGGATGCGGCCATGGAAGCCGTGTTCAAGGCCTATTTCATCGAGGGCCGCGATATCGGCGAACATGCGGTGCTGGCCGACTGTGGCGCCGAGGCGGGTCTGCCGCGTCAGGCCGTCCTCGATTTCCTGGCGACCGATATTGCCGACAACGAAATGCGTGCAGCGGATCAGGCTGCCAGGGAGGCGGGCGTTTCCGGTGTGCCGTCGTTCTTCCTGGACGGGCACAGCCTGTTCTCCGGCGCCATGCCGGCGGAGACGATCGCCAACGCGCTGCGGCGCGGGCAGGAGATTTTACGCAAGCAGCAAGAAGCGGCCTGATTGTATCAAACTCTATCGCCCGGGGTTTTCAGCAGTAAATGCTCCCCGGCCGTAGAGGCGGAGTAACCTATTCCCTTTTTCCGCCAGATATTTACCGACTTGGGCCGATGTCTATAGTGCGCGCCGACCTGAACCAGGAAAGCCCACGCCGATGACCAGCAAGCACCCCGAAACCCTCGCCCTGCATGCCGGGTGGCGCCGCGACAGCGCCACCAACGCCGTGGCGGTGCCGATCTATCAGACCACGTCGTTCCAGTTCGAAAGCGCCGAACACGCGGCCAATCTGTTTGGCCTTAAAGAACTCGGGAACATCTACAGCCGTATCATGAACCCGACCTGCGACGCGTTGGAGCAGCGGCTCGCGGCATTGGAAGGCGGCGTCGCTGCACTGGCGGTGGCGTCCGGCCAGGCGGCATCCGCGTTCTCGGTCCAGAACCTGGCGAAGGCCGGCGACAACATCGTCGCCTCGACCGACCTGTATGGCGGCACCTGGAACCTGTTCGCGAACACGCTGAAGGATCAGGGTATCGAGGCCCGCTTTGTCGATCCGACCGATCCCGAGGCGTTTGCCCGCGCGACCGACGACAAGACCCGCGCCTATTATGCGGAAACGCTTCCCAACCCGAAGCTGATCCCGTTCCCGATCGCCGAGGTTGCCACGATCGGCCGGTCCTTCGGCATTCCGCTGATCATGGACAACACGGCGGCGCCGCTGCTGGTCCGTCCGTTCGATCACGGCGCCGCGGTGGTGATGTACTCCACCACCAAATACATCGGCGGCCATGGCACCTCCATCGGCGGCATCGTCATCGACGGCGGCAATTTCGATTGGGAAGCCAATCCCGGCCGCCAGCCTGCGCTGAACACGCCCGACCCGTCCTATCACGGCGCGGTCTGGTCGCAGGCCGTCAAGCCGCTTGGCCCGATCGCCTATATCCTGAAGATGCGCGTCACCCTGCTGCGCGACCTTGGTGCCGCGATGGCGCCGTTCAACGCGTTCCAGTTCATCCAGGGCGTCGAGACGCTGGCGCTGCGCATGAGGGAGCACAGCCGCAACGCACTGGCGGTCGCCAACTATTTGGCTGGGCACAAGGACGTGTCGCGCGTCATCCATCCGGCGCACCACACCGGCGTCGGCGCGGATCGGACGGCGAAATACCTGCCACACGGGCAAGGCGGCCTGTGCGGCTTCGAACTGGCGGGCGGTTCGGAGGCTGGCCGCAAGTTCATCAACGCGCTGAAGATGTTCTACCATGTCGCCAATATCGGCGATGCGCGCAGCCTGGCGATCCATCCGGCGAGCACCACGCACTCGCAATTGACGGAATCGGAGCAGGCGGCGACCGGCGTGACGCCGGGGTATGTCCGGCTTTCGGTGGGAATCGAGCATATCGACGATATCCTCGCCGACCTGTCGCAGGCCCTGGACGCCGCCAAGGGTTGAGTGGCGATCCCAACCGCGTTGCGCTGATCAGCGGCGGTGCCAAGGGCATCGGTGCCGGAATCGCGGCGCGGTTGGCCCGCGACGGCTGGCGGGTCGTGGTGGCGGATCGGGAACCAGCTGGGGCTGCTCCGCCCGGTGGCCGTTTTGTCGTCTGCGACGTCGGCGCTGAGGCGGCGGTGTCTGCGCTGGTGGCCTCGGTCGCCGCCACCGAACGGCGATTGGATGCGCTGGTCTGTAACGCCGGGTTCATGATCCGCAAACCGATCGCCGATCTGTCCCTGGCGGAATGGTCTTCGGTGCTGACAACCAACCTGACCAGCACCTTCCTGCTGGTCCGTGCGGCCGAGGCGCTGTTGCGCGCGGCCAATGGTTCGGTGGTCACCATCGCATCGTCCCGAGCGAGGATGTCGGAAGCGAATACCGAGTCCTACTCCGCCTCCAAGGGCGGGTTGGTCGCGCTCACCCATGCGCTGGCGATTAGTCTCGGGCCGAATATCCGCGTTAACTGCATCAGTCCCGGCTGGATTCTGACCAAGGGGCCGGAACCGACCGCCGAGGAGAATGCCTTCCATCCCGCCGGCCGCGTCGGACGCCCCGGCGACATCGCGGGCTTGACCGCCTTCCTGCTCGGACCGGACAGTTGCTTCATCACCGGGGCCGAGTTCGTCGTCGATGGCGGTGTGACCCGGAAGATGATTTACCCGGAGTAGTGATCCGTCGCCGCCGTGACCGAAACGGTGATACCCGGTTAGCTGACAAACCGGCCTCCCGGGTGTAGAGGGCTGCGAACCGTCCGTAACCGAAGGCGCCAATCATGCCCGACAGCATCGCCCCCGCCGCAGTTTCGCCCTATGGCGACACCCTGATCATCGACATGATCCGCCGTTTCTCCCAGGACCGGCTGGCGCCGCTGGCGGCGGAGCGGGAGAAGAACAAGCGGATCGAGCCGGAGGTGATCGCCGAACTCGGTGAACTGGGCGTATTCGGCGCGACCACGCCCGCCGAGTGGGACGGCAGCGAGATCGACCCGGTCACCTATGCCCTGCTGTTGGAGGAAATCGCCGCCGGTGACGGCTCCGTCTCCACCATGGTGTCGGTCCATAATTCGCCGACCTGCATCGTGGTCAACAACTACGGCAGCGATGCCCAGAAGGACCGCTGGCTCCGCAAGCTGGCGACCGGGGAGCATGTCGGCTCGTTCGGCCTGACCGAACCGCAGGCGGGGTCGGATGCGTCCAATCTGAAAACCCGAGCGGTGAAGAAGGGCGACCGGTACATCGTCAATGGGGCCAAGCAGTTCATCAGCAACGCCGCCCATCCCGGCAGTCTGGTGTTCTTCGCTGTCACCGACCCCGGCGCCGGCAAGAAGGGCCTGTCTGCGTTCGTGATCGACAAGACCCACCCGGGATTCTCCATCGCCCGGGTCGAGGAGAAACTGGGTCAGAAAGCCTCCGACACCTGCGCGCTGTCGTTCGAGGACATGGAAGTGCCCGAGGACCAGCGTATCGGCGCGGAAGGCGAGGGCTACAAGATCGCCCTGTCCACCCTGGAATCCGGCCGCATCGGCATCGCCGCCCAAAGCGTCGGCATGGCTCGGGCCGCCCTGGAATACGCGATTGGCTATGCCCGCGACCGTAAGGCGTTCGGCGGCGCGATCATCGACCTGCAGGCCGTCGGGTTCCGGCTGGCGGAGGCAAAGACCCGCCTGGAGGCCGCCCGTCAGTTGACCCTGTATGCCGCGCGGTTGAAGGCCGAGGGCAAGCCGGCGCTGGAAGCCGCCTGCATGGCGAAGCTGTTCGCGTCCGAAGCCGCCGAGGCGATCTGCACGGCCTCGATCCAGACCCTAGGCGGCTACGGCTTCCTGGCGGACTACCCGGTGGAGAGGATCTACCGCGACGTCCGTGTCTGCCAGATCTACGAAGGCACCTCGGACGTGCAGAAGTTGATCCTGCAACGCATGCTGTAGCGAGGGGCGCTCCTGATGCTCCATCACCTCCTCCAAGGACTCCGCAAGCCCCTTACCGAAGCGCCCCCACCGGCGGATCCGGAATTTGAGGCCCTTGCTTCCACCCTCGACCAAACCGCCCGCAAGCGGCTCGGCCATAGCCTGTCCATTCGTCAGGTCGATGCCGGTTCCTGCAACGGGTGTGAGCTTGAAATCCACGCTCTGAACAACGCTTTCAACGATCTCGAACGCTACGGCCTCCGCTTCGTGGCCTCCCCGCGCCACGCCGACGTCCTGCTGGTAACCGGTCCGGTGACCAAGAACATGCGGGAAGCGCTGGAGCGGACATGGCACGCCACACCCGATCCGAAATGGGTCGTTGCGGTCGGCGATTGTGGCGCGGACGGCGGCGTATTCGCCGGTAGCTACGCCGTGGTCGGTGGGGTTTCGACCGTCGTGCCGGTGGACCTGGTGATTCGCGGCTGTCCTCCGACGCCGAAACAGTTGCTACAAGGGTTGCTGTCGCTACTGGCGTAACCCGGCGGCATCCGGAGGAAGCCATGCGAGGAGCGCTGCGCTGGATCATCGCGGATTTCGGTCCGCTGATCATATTCTGGGTCCTGAATCTGTCGTTCGGCATCAGGATCGCGATCGCTGGTTCGGTTTTGTTCATTATCGCGGACAGCCTTTGGCGTTGGCGGCGAGGTCTCCCGTTCACCAGGCTGTATCTGCTCACCGCCACGCTGACGGTGGTGTTTGGCTGCGTCGATCTGCTGGCGGTGACTCCGTTCATGCTCAAATACGAGGCGGTCATAACCAACGCCTTCACCGGTTGCGCCTTCGTCGTGGGCGCACGCGGCCCAAGGCCAATGCTTCAGGAACTGGCGGAGCAGAGGCAGGGCAATCCGTTCCCCGACCGACCCGACATCACCCGCTTCTTCGGACTATTCACCCTGCTCTGGGCAGGATATTTCTTCGTTAAAGCCGCCGCGTACCTCGCTGTCGGCGCGATGATGCCGCTGACCCAGGCGATGGCTGTCCGTTCCGTCGCCGGCAGCGCAAGTCTGGCGTTGATGATCGCGCTGAGCGTCACGCAAGGACGGCGGCTGTTCGGATTGTGCCAACGGCTGCGAATGCTGCCGAGCGTCCCGGAGACCCAGACACCTCCCGCCGAGGCCCCGCCCCTCGGGCCGTGACCACCAAATGGGCGGACGAACTCGCTGCCGTACAGCTTTTTCTGGCCTTGCGAGGCTTGACGGGGCATAGCTTCGTTTCGCGCATGTCGGCCATTCCAGCCGTCCGGACCGGATGCGTCGAGGGAGTTTCGATGCGCTCATCAGTCTCATGGCTTCGTTTTGGTCTGGCTCTCGCCGCGGCCGTCGCCGTCGGGGCGGCCTTGCCACGCGTGGTTCGCGCCCAGGCCCCGCCTGCCAAACAACTCGACACCGGTCTGGGGATCGCACCCGGCAGCGCGGGAACCCAGGCCCAAGCGGCCCCGACCGAAGGAAACCCCGATCCGGTGGTTGGCAGCGTCGAGGGACATTTGATCTACCTGAGCGACCTGGGCGACGCATCCAAGACGCTGCCGGAAAACCTGCGCGGCATGCCGTTCGACACGCTGTACCCGGTGTTGCTGGATCGCATGATCGACCATCAGGCTCTGGTCATCATGGCCCGGCGCACCGGCGTCGAGCAGAAAAAGCAGGTTCAGCACGATATCCAGGTTTCGACCGAACGGATCTTGGAAGGCGCCTACCTCGGCGAGGTCGCCGCGCCGCTGGTCACCGAACAGGCGATCCAGGCCAAGTATAACCGCCAATACGCCAACCGGCCCGCAACCGAGGAAGTGCGCGCCCGCCACATCCTGGTCACGACGGAAGCCGAGGCGCGCAAGGTTCTGGAGGACCTGAAGAAGGGCGCCGACTTCGCGACCATCGCCCGCGTGTTGAGCAAGGACCCTGATGCGGCCAAGGGCGGCGACCTGGGTTTCTTCCGGCGAGAGCAGGTTTGGCCCGGCTTCGCCGACGTCGCGTTCTCGCTACAGCCCGGTCAGATCGCGCCCGACCCGGTGAAGAACGAGTTCGGCTGGCACGTGATCAAGGTTGAGGAACGCCGCCTCGTCGCGCCCCCCAGTTTCTCGGACATCCACGACCAGTTGAAGCAGGAACTGCTCGCCGCGGCGGTCCAGCAGACGATCGAGAAAGCCCGAACACAGTTGGCGGTGCATCGGTTCAATCTGGATGGATCGGAACTGGACACCGGTCCCAGGCTCAGCACGCAGACGATTCCGGGCCGGTAGCCGGATGCGACGCCGCGAGGCTACGTGAGTGGCGCCATGTTGGACCTCATCGGCGTGGAGTGGCAGCGCATCGGCGCAGCGCTAGAGCCTGATAGGTTCAGGTTGAACCCATCCGGCTCCAGCTCTCTTTGTTTGAGAGGGCGATTCACGTCTGAGGTTGGATAAACCTCAGACGATCGCGCTCTAAGATAGGTCCGTCCGCCTCGCTGCGCCAATCGCCGTTCGGCGCTCCTTCGAAAGCCGTTGTCGTTTTACCGGCGGCACGCCTTTGGTGCGTCGGGAGTGCCACAGTTGTTGGGATCGAGCGTTACCGAACCGCTGTAGCTCGGCTGGCCGTAAGGTTGCGGGCGGCCGGTTGTTCCCCCAAAGCCGTAATATCCGGGGGGATACCCGTATGGAGAGCCCGAGGCATATGGGTAGTATGCTGGTGGTGAGTAATACACAGGAGGTGGGTAGTAGTAAGGCGGCGGCGAATAATAGAACGGTGGGACAGCAAAGCCGAACGCCGGACCGCCCCATCCCCAACCGCCCCAGCCCCAGCCGCCCCAGCCGCCACCACGCCAGCCCGGTCCGCCACCACCATGCCAGCCACCGCCGCCCTGCCAGCCACCGCCGCCATGCCAGCCGCCGCCACGAGGCTGAGCTTGCGCGTGCGCCATGGGCAACACGACGCCTAGGGCAAGGACCAAAAAAGCAAGTCGGAAGGGCGAGCACGTCCGTGATGACATCATCGTGGTGCGTCCATAAGCCCCGCTGTCCATGGGGCTACGACCTTTTCCAGGGAGCAAAATCTACATGTAATTCTTGGTAGCGCCCTGACCCAAATCAAGACCGCGCGTTGATCCATTCCGTGGCCGGGGAAGCGCAAGCCGGCGGATATGTCCGTCAGACCTGCATGGCGACCGGCCACGGGGTGCTCGACTGGCCGCGATCAGGTCAATAAGCCGCTCGGCGCGAGGCGGCTTCGAGCCGAGACACGCCAGTGGCGATCGCGATGGGACGCACGACGGCGCCCGCGCGCCAAATCAACAGGATACCCGCCGCCCGCCGACTGACGAAAGAGCCGACGCTTCGGGCGGCTGGTATGACCCCTGGTTTGATCGCATGATTCACCGCTGCGGTGGTTTCACCTGCGCGGATCGCGCACTAGTTTCGTCCGACCAACGCCCGCACGGCGGTTTCCACCGTCGCCAGATCGTTGGGAAGGACCGTAAACCGCTCCTCCCGCTCAAACAGATCGGCCATTCGCGGCGGCAATTCAGGCCGGTGCCCGGTTGCCCGCTCCATCGCGTCCGGAAACTTGGCTGGATGCGCGGTTGCCATCGCTACCGTTGGCACACCGCCGGCACAGGGCAGCGCCCGCGCGGCGGCGACGCCGATCGCGGTGTGCGGGTCGGCCAGATACCCGGTGGCGGCATGCAGGCGCCGGATTTCCGCCTCGGTGCCAGGGTCGTCCAGGCGGAAACCATGGAACAGCCCGCGCACCCGATGCCAGACCGGGTCCGCGACCGTCATCCGGCCGGTGCGGCGGAAGTCCAGCATCGTCTCGCGGGTTCTGTCGGGATCGCGATCCAGCAGCTCGAACAGCAGCCGTTCGAAGTTAGAGCTGACCTGGATGTCCATGCTGGGGGACAAAGACGGTTCCACCGGCACCATCGACATATCGTTGGACTCAAGGAACCGGGTCAGGATGTCATTGCGGTTCGAACCGACGATCAGCCGGGCAATGGGCAGACCCATCCGCCTGGCGGCCCAGGCCGCGAGGACATTGCCGAAATTGCCGGTGGGCACGCTGAAGGCGATATCCCGCTCCGGCGCGCCCAACGCCAGCGCCGCGGCGACATAATAGGGAATCTGGGCCGCGATCCGCGCCCAGTTGATGGAATTCACCGCCGACAGCCGGACCTCATCGCGGAATGGCGTGTCGGCGAACATCGCCTTCACCAGATCCTGGCAGTCGTCGAATGTGCCCTGCACCGCGACATTGCCGACATTCGGCGCCAGCACGGTGGTCATCTGCCGTCGCTGCACCATGCTGGTGCGTTCGTGCGGATGAAGGATCATGATATCAACGCGGTCGCGTCCGGCGCAGGCCTCGATCGCCGCCGATCCGGTGTCGCCCGACGTTGCGCCGACGATGGTCACCCGCCGGTCGCGCTGGGTCAGCACATAGTCGAACAGGCGCCCCAGCACCTGCATCGCCATGTCCTTGAACGCCAGGGTTGGGCCGTGAAACAGTTCCTGGGCGAACAGGTTCGTCTCAAGCTGAATCAGCGGCACGACGGCGGTGTGGCCGAACCCGGCATACGCCTCGCGGCAGATCGTCCGCAGCACCTCGAACGGGATCGCGCTGCCCATGAACGGCTGCATGACCCTGGCGGCCAGTTCGGCATAGGGAAGGCCGCGCATCGCCCGCCAGTCGGACGGGCCGAAATGCGGCCAGGTTTCCGGCATGAACAGCCCGCCGTCCTCGGCGAGGCCGGCGAGCAGGACATCGGCGAAATCGCGTGCGGGCGCCTGCCCGCGAGTGGATATATAGCGCATAAGGCGCCTTCTACGCGTTTAACGCCGCTGCGCCCAGATCGCAGCGGCATCTTCCATCGCTCGTGAGGGGTCGTCCGCCCGTCCCATGGCCAGCAACGCAAGCGCGATCGTCGCCCGGATCGTCGCCAGCGGCGTCTCCGGCATGATTTCACCATTCCAGACCGCGGCGAACGAGGCCGGGGTGTCCGATGCCGGCGGATGCGGCATCAAGTCCGGAACCGCTGGTAAAGCGAGCTCCCGGCGTCCGTTGCCATGGGCCCAGAGTGCCGCCGTGGTCGGCTTCAACGGCACCCGCTCCGCCTCTCCGCCGCCACCGATGCGGGTTCCGATTCGAGTCCAGCACGGTGGCGTCGGTCCCCACCGTGGCGCTTCCCAGATAAAGCGGGACATCCAGCAAATACGGCAGCCAGTCCATCATGGCTCCGGTCTGGCATGGCACCGGTCTGGCATGGCACCGGTCTGGCGCGCAAGGTGGTCGATCCGGCGCTCCGCGAGGAAGGCGTACGGACTCTTGTAATCGGAATAGACCGTGATGGTGCGGTGATCGGACATCGGCTGGAGAATAATCGTCATCCACTGTGATGGCCATGCGTGAACGCCAAGCGAATTCACGCCGGGGAACGGAAATTTAACGATCTTATAACATTTTAGAAACAGTAGCCCCCTATCCAGGCCGCGGACGAAACGTGCGCCCCTCCGGCGTGCCGCGCATTGGACCGGTCCACGCCTGCCAGAAAGGATAAATGGAGGTTGACCACGGAATTATCGGTTCGGACCTTGGGCCCGCTGTTGCGGGAATGGCGTGTCAGGCGGCGGATGAGTCAGCTCGAACTGGCGAACGATGCCGGCATTTCGACCAAGCATTTGAGTTTTCTGGAAACCGGGCGGTCGCGCCCGAGCCAGCAAATGCTGCTGCGTTTGGCCGCTTGCCTGGATGTGCCCTTGCGAGATAGAAACGACCTCCTCAATGCAGCCGGACGCTCGTCGATCTTCGAGGAAAGGGCGTTGGGCGCACCGGCTATGGATATGGTCCGTCGCAATGTCGAGGCGATTTTGGCGGCACATGATCCGAACCCCGCGCTGGCGGTCGATCGGCACTGGACCATGGTGGCGGCGAACCGGGCGGTGGCGTATCTGCTTTCGGGGGCGGAACCGATGCTGTTGCGCCCACCGGTCAATGTGTTGCGGTTGTTGCTTCATCCCGCCGGCATGGCATCACGGATTGTCAACCTGCCCGAATGGCGGGCGCACATCATCGCTCGGTTGCGCAGGCAGATCGACAACAACGGCGATCGGGGCCTGACGGACCTGCTGGAGGAAATCCGGGAATATCCGAACGTCCGCGTCAACGAACCCGCGAAAGAAGCCGCGGAGTGTGATTCGATCGCGATCCCGCTTCGGCTGGCGACGATGGCCGGCATCATGTCGTTCCATGCCACCACGACATCGTTCTCGACACCGGTCGATATTACTGTGTCGGAACTGTCCATCGAGGCGTTCTTGCCGGCCGACCGGCAAACGGCGGAAGCGATGAAGCGGGCCGTGGGCAACGACGACTTTCAACCGGTGCCGCGGCCTGTTGGGTCCGGCCACCTGGTCGGCGCGATGGTGTAGAGCGTGATCCACTCGCCCTGGATCGTTTATCCCGGTGGCGCCAGCAGCACGTGATTGATCCGCTCCAGTGCCGCATAAGTCTGCTGCCAGGCCTTGGCGAACATCTCGGGCTTTGTCCCCCGCTCAGCCAGCACCGCGCCGATCTCGCCGACGGTTCGGCGTCCGTCGATCACCGGCAGGATCGCCGTCGCCAGGGGCGGTAGGGCGACCGGGATACGCAATCCGTCGAACACGACCGGCAGCGTGCCGTCCGGCCGGATGCCGCGGGCCAATGCCGCGCCGTCCATTTCCCGGCACACCGGCACCGCGGCTTCGCCGAAGGGATCGGGTTGGTGGACCGGGTCGCCTGCGCGCACGCAATAGACGATGTGAACGGCGATGTTCCCGGACAGCGCCTCGGCGACGGCCGCGCGTTCGGTCGGGTCCATGGCTTCCAACCGGGCGCGGAGTTTCGGGTCCGGGAGCAGCAGGGCGGGATCGTAGCGGGCGGGTTCGATCCAGCACGTCACGCGCAACCCGGCATCCTGGAGCAATTGGTTGAATTCGGGGACGGTGAACGCCCGGTCGCGCGGATTCAGCAGCAGGTCGTACAGCCCCGCATCGCCGCCGTTGATGTGGTCGTCGAAGCCGCGGTTATGCCGCAGCCACTGGGTCTCCGGCAGGTTCTTCATCACCCGCCGAGCGATATCGAGCCGTTGTTGCGGCGGTTCGGAGGGCGGAGCGAGGCGGCGCAGCGCATCCTGCATCATATAGACGCCGGTGCGGCCGTATGGCGCATACACCATCAGCCCCATGCCGCCGCCGGGCGCCAACACGGACAGCAGTGCTCGCAACCCCTCGGCTGGGTCGGGAAGATGGTGCAGCACGCCGCAGCAATCGATGTAGTCGAACGGCCCCAACCCGGACCCGGGCAGATCGAGCAAGGACCGCTGTTCCCAGGCGATATTGGTTAGTTTGCGTGCCTCGGCCCGACCCCGCGCGATTGCCAGGGCGGCGGCCGACCGATCCAGCCAGGTCACCCGCCCGGGCCGCCCCAAAGTGGTCATCTGCTGCGCCAGCATGATCGTCGCGTCGCCGGTGCCGCCACCCGCGACCAGGGCGTTCAAGGGCTGGCTCGCGGGGCGGGCGGCGCCGAAGACCCAGTGGTCGATCTCCCGTATATGGCTGGGGCTGCCGACGATCAGGCGCTTCGCTTCCTCGCGCGGATCGCGTTTGGGGTAGGGGAAGGCCTCGTATTGGCCGGCGAGGTGCTGGTCGGTTGCGTCGGTCATGGTGCGGGAATAAACCGCCCGCATGGTTGAAGCCAGAGCACGGGGATATTTCGGCATCGGCGCCGAGGGCGTCTCCAAATCAGCGAACATCGGCGCGCTGCTGCGCACCGGGCACGCGTTTGGGGCGGCATTCTGTTTCACGATCGGGACAGGGTGGGATTCCCGCGCCGCCCGGACGGCGGACACCGCCGACACACCCTCCCATGTGCCGATGTGGCGCTATCCGACACTCGCCGAGGTGTCGCTGCCACGCGGTTGCGCCCTGGTGGGGATTGAACTGCTGGACGACGCGATCGACCTGCCGTCCTTCCGCCATCCGCTGAACGCGGCCTATGTCCTGGGGCCGGAGCGGGCGGGTCTGTCCGACGCGCTGCTGGAACGCTGCGATCATGTCATCCGGATCCCGACGCGATTCTCGCTGAACCTGGCCGTGGCCGGCGCGCTGGTTCTGTATGACCGGCTGTTACAGCATGGCCGGTTCGCCGATCGGCCGGTGGGATCGGGTGGCCCAACCGAGGCGCTTCCCCCGACGGGGCATGGCGCGCCGCGGTTTCGCAAGACCATTCCGGACTGGCTTCACGCGGACGCGAAGAAGCCATGACTTTGTCGCGCTTGTTCGGCGCGGGCAGCGGCCCTATTGCTGCGCGCATGAACACACGCTTCCTGTCTTTTCTAAGTCTGGCGCTGCTGCTGGCCCTGCCGGCGGCGGCTGAAACCAAGAAGCCGGCCCCGGCGGCCCACTCCACGTCGTCTGGTCCCAAGAAGATCGGCGATTTTGGCGACTGGACCGCCGCGACGCATCAAGAAGGCGGGCAGCCGGTTTGTTATGCCTTCACCCGGGCGCAAAGTTCGGCGCCGGCATTATCCGGGCGCGGGGCGGTGATACTGACGGTCACGGAACGTGCGTCCGGCCGCGACGCCGTGGCGATCGAGGCTGGGTTGACCTATGCGGCGAATGCCACGGTGACGGTTCAGGTCGATCAGACAGGGTTGGAGTTCTACACATCCGGCCGGAACGCATTCGGGCGTGACGGCAAAGCCGCGGTCGCCGCCTTCGGGAAGGCTGCCAGAGTGATCGCGCGATCCCCAGCGCCGAAGGAAGTGACGGATACCTTCAGCCTGAAGGGCTTCGGCGATGCCTATAAGGCGATCATCAAGGCATGCCCGGCGAAGTGAGCGATCTTTCAGAAGCTGATCGCGAGAGGGTTCTCGCGAAGTCCGCGCTGTTCAATCCGCCGGAGGTCGTGCTGGCGGACGGGCGGCGTGATCTCGTCGGCATGGACCGGACTGAACTGGCAGCCGAGATGGCGGCGATTGGTGAGCCGGCTTTCCGGGTCAAGCAGTTGTGGCACTGGATTTACCATCAGGGCGTGACGGATTTCGCACGTATGTCCTCGATCGCCAAACCGTTGCAGGTTCGGTTGGCCGAGAAGTTCGTGATCGGGCGTCCCGAGGCGGCTGTCGTGCAGACGTCGGTGGACGAGACGCGCAAGTTCCTGTTCCGGTTCCGCGACGGGCAGGAGGCCGAAACCGTCTATATCCCTGATCCGGTTGAGGATCGCGGCGCGGTCTGCATCTCCTCCCAGGTCGGCTGCACATTGTCCTGTCGGTTCTGCCATACCGGTACCCAGACCTTGGTGCGTAATCTGGGCGCGCCGGAGATCGTCGGCCAGTTCATGGCGGCCAGGGACTCGTACGGCGAGTGGCCGTCCCCAAAGGGCGAGACGCCGCGTCTGCTGTCCACCATCGTGCTGATGGGGATGGGCGAACCGCTGTATAATTACACCAACGTCGCCAAGGCGATGAAGATCGTGATGGACGGGGAGGGCATCGGGCTGTCCCGCCGCCGGATCACGCTGTCCACCTCCGGCGTGGTGCCGATGATGGATCGCGCGGGGGCGGAGCTGGGGGTGAACCTGGCCGTGTCCTTGCACGCGGTTACGGATGAACTGCGTAACGAGCTGGTGCCGCTGAACCGGAAATACCCGATCGCCGAGGTGCTTGCCGCCTGCCGCCGTTACCCTCCAGCCTCCAACGCTCGGCGGATCACCTTCGAGTATATCATGCTGAAGGGGGTCAATGACTCCGAGGCCGAGGCACGGGAACTGGTACGGTTGATTGCCGGGCTGCCGGCCAAGGTGAACCTGATCCCGTTCAACCCGTGGCCGGGCTCCAAGTATGAGGTCAGCGGGAAGGCGGCGCTGGACCGGTTCGCGGCGATCGTGATGGCGGCCGGGTTCTCCGCGCCGATCCGCACGCCGCGGGGCCAGGATATCCTGGCGGCCTGCGGGCAGTTGCGGACGGAAAGCCGGCGGGAGCGGGCGGGGTAGCATCTACCCGTATACGCAAGCTGATCCACGACCCTGATTGCCGGGAGGTCCGAGATTGGCGCAAACAGGTCATGCTGACAGAAGCAGGCGCAGTGGAAGCCGCACACCTTGTCGGTTGCGGCTTCCGACCAGCGGTTACTTCACGGGCAGCATCAAATGCTCATATGGACTATCCGGCCACATGACATAGGGCTTTGTGGGATCAGCCTCCGCCGTTCGTGGATAACCACCCATCGTCTTGGCTGCCGCTCCAACGATCATAACGTGGGGCCCGGTGACGACCCAATGGTTGTCAGCGGTTTTCCCTTTTGCCCACGGATCGGTATTGCTGGCACCGGCGTCGCCCTCGAGCATGTAGATGAAACCGGTCTTGTCAGTTGGCGGGCCGTGCGTCTGCCAGGCATGGACCCACTCCATCGCATTGGGATCCATGCACATCGGGACGCCGCCTGCTTCCATGCAGGTCCATTCGCTGGTTCCTTTTTGAAGGGACTCCATTGAGGACCCGTTCATCCGAACGATTGTTGCGTCTTTGATGATCTGCGGAGGCGCCGCCTTCATGACGCGTTTCATGTAATCTTGGTCAGAAGACGCTGCCGGGGTTTGCTGTGCCTGAGCAAGGCCGCCAGTAGCCGCGGCGGCGCACGCGATCGCAAGAAGAAGTCGCATTTCGTCCTCCCTGACTTGACGGCGCTGCAGCATTAACGCCGCACCACGAATTCTACACCATGGGGACAGTGAAATCGAATCTATTTTGTGGAAATATTAAATAACGGACAAATCTTCGAGAAAAGCGAAGGATGATTGACGGTGGATATTCCCACCTTCACATCACGCTCGCTTATTGGTGAACGACGGCGAGCGAGTTGCCAGATGGCAACGGCACATAATCGTCGTAGAAAGAAGGCGATGCTCGCGAATTGGCGGGCAGTATTCAACGGTCTCGACTAAAGGAGACCGTTTGCCTCGTGCGCCCACGGCGTTTCGAATTTGGCTGCAATCAGCAAAAAATCGAAGGGAGGATACGATGGCGTATTGCGTAGCCCGATTCTATTCAGGTCCCGCGAACGTGGACGTTGAAGCGATCGGGACCTGGCTTCAAAAGGAACTTGTTCCGTCCATTGCGAAGATACCGGGGTTCCAGCGCTACTCGGGCCTGCATCTGAAAGATGGACGGCTTGGGTCGTTTAGTGTCTTCGACAGCAAGCAGGCGGCGGAGCAAGCGGCTCCTGTTGCGAGGGACTGGCTGAAAAGCAGACGGGAACTCGCGGAATTCCGGCTGGATATGGCTTTGCAGGGGCAGGTTGGCCTGGCGATAACCGGAAGTACCCCCGCCACAACTCAGCGCGCGTATGCGGTGGCGCGATTGTATCGAACCGATGCGTCCTTCGACCAGGTCAACGCTGCCATCGAGGAGGAGGGCTTTTCGGCGATTCGGGCGATCCCGGGCCTGCTGCGCTATACGACAGCGCAACTGGAAGACGGGCGAATTGCGACTTTCAATGCGTTTGCAAGCGAGCAGGGGGCTCGGGCCGTAACCCGAACGGCGAAAGAACTCCGCATGAAAGGTGGTACAATGCTGAGCAAGGTCCTTCCGGGCGATCCAGAAGTCCTTGAGGGAACGATCCTGTTTACATACGGAAAATAGCGGCCAAGACTTTTTGAATCCATTTGCGGCCGCGAGACTGCCGGGAATTCCTCCGCTGTTGATCGCAAAGTACCCGCGGCGTTTTCTTTCGACGGATCGGGCCGTGCGATATCCCGCACGGCCCGCCGATTTCGTCAGGCCGCGATCTGCTGGTGCGCCGGAACCGTAAGGTTGAAGAACCGTGCCGCGTTCAGCCCCAGGATCTTCGCGCGCTGAACATCGTTCAACTCCGGCATCGTCCGTTCGATCGCCTCGGCGGAGTGCGGCCAGGTGCCTTCGTGATGCGGATAATCGTTTGCCCAGGCGAAGTTATCCATCAGTCCAAACCGTTCCGCCGAATACAGACCGACCGGATCCTCCTGGAACGTCGCTAAACCGTGCGCCTTGAAGTAATCGCTCGGCAGGCCCTGCAACTTCGGCCGCACCCACATGTGGTGCTTGCGATAGGCCTCATCCATCGCGGTCAGCAGCCAGGCAACCCAGCCGATCCCTGCCTCGATAGTCGCGAACCGCAATCCCTTGAACCGCTCCAGCACGCCGGAGGCACACAAATTGGCCACCGGTTCAATTGTCGGCGCCAGCGAGTGGGTGACGTAGTTTACCACCGCCCCGCCGTTACCCCGCGCCGCACGCGGATCGCGGCCGGTCGAGACATGGAAGGTCATCGGCAGGCCGGCTTCCTCGATCAGGCGCCACATCGGATCGAAATGCGGCAGGTTGTAGTTGACGTGATCCACGTCATGCCCGCCCCAGATCGGTTTGCATGGCAGCGACAGCGCGCGGAATCCGATTTTGGCCACACGCTCGATTTCCGCCATCGCGCTGTCCAGGTCGCCCGTCGCGATGGAGGCCACCGGCAGCATCGAGTCCGGATGCGCGCCGAACTGCTCCCACGCCCAGTCGTTCCACACCCGGCACTGCGCGTTGGCGAACACCGGATCGGGCGTCGCCCACATTGCCAGACCCTTGTTCGGGAAGATGACTTCCACATCCACCCCGTCGGCCCGGTTGTCGCGGATACGGTCCTGGACGTCAGCCCCGGCGCGGGAGCGGACCCAGTCCTCGCCCTCGAAACTCATGACCCGCACGCGGTCGGGGCGGTAGCCCTCGCAATAACGCCATTGCACGCCCTGATCGTCGGTGATGATACGGGGTACACGTTCACGATACTTCGGCTCGATCCGCTTTTCCCAAAGATCCGGCGGCTCGTTCGCATGGCTGTCGGTGGACACCATGAAGTATTTCTTCGGATCGCCGACCCTGGCGGTGCGGTCCCAGCCGGAGTGGCCGGGTGTTTCCAGACGCCACAGATTCGGGGCGTTGATGGGGATTTCGTTCATGGCAGCTCTCCCTTGCGTGTTGGTTTTTTGATAGCCGTGCCGCGAAGTCGGAATAGCGTACCAGCCGCGCCGGGCAACGCAAGCATCGGGCGTTTATCGGCAGCGGCTTGCATCCCCATTATCGTCATGCAATGCACGGCGAAACCACCTAACCAGAGGGCCATAGTCATGCAGCGCGAGGTTTACATCGTCTCCGGCGTCCGCACCGCCATCGGCGATTTCGGCGGCAGCCTGAAGGATATTCCCCCCACCGAACTGGGTGCCCAGGTCGCCCGTGAGGCCCTGTCGCGCGCCCAGGTTGACGGTGCCGAGGTTGGCCACGTTGTGTTTGGCAATGTGATCCATACCGAGTCGAAGGATATGTATCTCGCCCGCGTTGCCGCGGTGAATGCCGGCATCAGCCAGGATGCGCCGGCGCTGACGCTGAACCGGCTGTGCGGCTCCGGCCTTCAGGCGATCATTTCGGCCGCCCAGGCGGTGACGCTGGGGGACGCCGACATCGCTGTGGCCGGCGGGGCGGAAAGCATGAGCCGAGCGGGATATTTGGCATCGGGGATGCGTTGGGGCGCGCGGATGGGTGATAGCGCGATGATCGACATGATGACCGCGGCGCTGCACGACCCGTTCCACAATATCCACATGGGCGTCACGGCGGAGAATTTGGCGGAATCGCATCAGGTGACTCGCGCCCAGCAAGACGATCTGGCGTTGCTGTCGCACCAACGCGCGGCGCGTGCGATCGGGGAAGGGCGGTTCAAGAGCCAGATCCTGCCGGTGACGTTGAAGACCCGGAAGGGCGAAACGATTTTCGACACCGACGAGCATGTTCGTAGCGACGCGAAGGCCGAGGATTTCTCGAAACTACGGCCGGTGTTCAAGAAGGACGGGTCGGTGACCGCGGGCAACGCTTCGGGGATAAACGACGGTGCGTCCGCCGTGGTGCTGATGGACGGCGATACTGTCGCCAAGCGCGAGGTTGCCCCGCTGGGCCGGCTGGTTGCCTATGCCCATGCCGGCGTGGACCCCAGGATCATGGGCATCGGTCCGGTCCCGGCGTCCCGTGCGGCCCTGAAGCGGGCCGGGTTGTCGCTGGATCAGATGGACGTTATCGAGTCCAACGAGGCGTTTGCCGCCCAGGCGTGCGCGGTGGCGAAGGATCTCGGGTTCGATCCCGAGAAGGTCAATCCGAACGGATCAGGCATCTCGCTGGGTCACCCCGTCGGTGCGACGGGTTCGATCCTGACGGTGAAAGCGCTGTATGAACTCGCTCGGATAAACGGCCGATATGCGCTGGTGACGATGTGCATCGGCGGCGGCCA
>DNXO01000051.1:111265-147222 GCA_003506895.1 Acetobacteraceae bacterium
GCATCGGCGGCGGCCAGGGGATCGCCGCGATTTACGAGCGGGTGCATTAAGGCGCCCGACTTTGTGTGATGGCCGGGTGACGACCCAGCCATCACACAGTCGCTAATTCTCTTCGACCGGCACAACCTGCGGCGTGAAGAAATACCCGCCATAACGAACCGTCTTGATGAATGACGGGTCTTTCAGGTTTGTCTCGATCTTCCGCCGCAACCGGCTGATCTGCACGTCGATGCTGCGGTCGAAAACCGCCGCCGCGCGCCCGTGCAACAGCTCCAGCAGGTCATCCCGCGACAGCACCTTGCGGGCGTTCTGACAGAAAATTGATAGGATATTGAACTCGCCGCTGGTCAATGAGCGCGGTGCCCCATCGGGTGCGAACAACTGCCGGCGGGCCATATCCAGCCGCCAGCCTTCGAACATCAAGGTTCCCGGCGCCGGTGCCGCTGGCGCTTCGGCGCCCGCACTGCGCCGCATGACCGCCCGCACGCGGGCAACGAGTTCCCGTGGATTGAACGGTTTCGGCAAATAATCGTCCGCGCCAAGCTCCAGCCCGACTATGCGGTCGGTCTCGGTGCCGCGTCCGGTAACCATGATGATGGGAACTGTGGATTTTCCACGAAGGCGGCGACAGATGCTCAACCCGTCCTCGCCCGGCAGGCCGACGTCGAGGATGACGCAGTCGATTTTTCCGCCGGACATGACGCGATCGAGATCCCGGCCGCTGCGTGCGGCGGTGACCTCAAATCCATGGTCGGTCATGTAGTTCGTAACCATCCGGCTGATCTCCGGATCGTCTTCGACAACCGCAATGCGGGATAAAGAATCCATGGCCCACCTTTCGCGGTGGACACTGGCACCGTGAGCTGTTCACAAACAAGTGCAACTTGCATACAGACATAAATTGACATGTTCGAATTCCATAACGGCGCTTGACTGTGCCCGTTGGGGTAGCCGTCCGGCTACTGATCGGTATAATCCCGCAGGTCGAAACCGGGCCGCCTTGAGCGGAGGCCCTTGGGGTCAAAACCAGACCGTCGTAGATGGCGGTCGCATGGGGGAGTGAAGCATGAGTTTAAAAGGTGCGGCCTATATCGCCGGGGCGTGGGAACACCCCACCCGCAAGGCGCCCGACAAGTCCATCGCGCTGCTGCATGCGGAATGTGCCAAGGGGGCGTTGGAAGACGCGGGTCTGACCAAGGACGACGTGGACGGCTATTTCTGCGCGGGTGACGCTCCGGGCGGCCTGGGTCCGTTGTCGATGGTCGATTACATGAACCTGAAGTGCCGTCACGTGGACAGCACCGATGTCGGCGGCTCTTCGTATCAGGTGGCCGTGGGTCACGCGATGGAGGCGATCGCCGCCGGCCGCTGCAACGTGGCGCTGATCACCCTGTCCGGCCGGCCACGCAGCGAAGGCCAGGCCACCGGCACCGCGCCGCGCCCCGGCAACCCCGCCGCGCCGGAAATGCAGTTCGAATTCCCGTATGGCCCGGCCACGGCGAACCTGTACGGCATGTGCGCCCAGCGCCACATGTACGAATACGGCACCACCAGCGAGCAACTCGCCTGGATCAAGGTCGCCGCGTCCCATCATGCGCAGCACAACCCGAACGCCATGCTGCGTGACGTGGTGACCGTGGAAGACGTCGTGAATTCGCCGATGGTTTCCAGCCCGCTGCATCGCCTGGATTGCTGCGTGATCAGCGATGGCGGCGGCGCGTTGATCCTGACCAAGCCGGAAATCGCCAAGAGCCTGAAGCGGCCGTTGGTGAAGGTGATCGGCGTTGGTGAATCGCCCAAGCATCAGGCCGGTGGCGAGATCGACCTGACCTATACCGCCGCCCGCTGGTCCGGCCCGCCGGCGTGGGCCATGGCCGGCATCAAGCCGTCCGACATCAAATACGCCAGCATCTACGACAGCTTCACCATCACCGTGCTGATGCAGTTGGAAGACCTGGGCTTCTGCGAAAAGGGTCAGGGCGGCAAGTTCGTCGCCGACGGCAACCTGATCTCCGGCGTCGGCAAGCTGCCGTTCAACACCGATGGCGGCGGATTGTGCTCCAACCACCCCGCCAACCGCGGCGGCATCACCAAGATCATCGAGGCGGTGCGTCAGCTTCGCGGCGAAGCCCATCCGGCGGTTCAAGTCCCCAACTGCGATCTGGCGATCGCGCACGGCACCGGTGGCGCACTCGGCACGCGCCACTGCGGCAGCACAGTGATCCTGGAACGGGAGTAATCAACATGGCCTACGTAGCAAGAAAAATCCCGTTCGTCGGCACGCCCGACACCAACCCGGAAACCAAACCCTTCTTCCAGGGCGCGGATGCCGGCAAGCTGATGGTCCGCCGCTGCACAAGCTGCAAGAAGGTGCATCACTACCCGCGCGAACTCTGCCCGTTCTGCTTCGGCAACTGCGAATGGCAGGAAGCGTCGGGCAAGGCGAAAATCTACACGTTCAGCGTGATGGAGCGGGCCAATCCCCCGTACGCCATCGGCTACGTCACGCTGGAGGAAGGCCCCAGCGTGCTGACCAACTTCGTCGATTGCGACTTCAAGGCCTTGAAGATCGGCCAGGACGTGAAGGTGACGTTCGTGAAGACGGAAGACGGGGGACCCTCTCTGCCGTTCTTCACACCGGCCTGAGCCTGATGCTTTGATTGGAGGAAACGGCGCTGGTCACCGATGGCCGGCGCCGTTTTCGTTCCCGGAGGAAACATCCAATGTTCATGAAACGACGTGCCTTGCTTGGCGCTTCTGCCTCGCTCGCGCTGCCCCGTTACGGATTTGCACAAAAGCCGACGATTAAGATCGGTGTGCTGAACGACCAGTCCGGCCCGTATCGCGATGACGGCGGACCCACGGGCGTGGTTTGTGCCAAACAGGCACTGGAGGATTTCGGCATTTCGGGCAAGGACTGGAATGTGGAGATCATCGCCGCCGATCACCAGAACAAGCCGGACGTCGGCGTATCGATCGCCAAGCAATGGATCGATCGTGATGGTGTCGATGTGATCGTCGATGTCCCGACGTCATCCGTCGGATTGGCCGTGAACACGGTTTGCCGGGAGAAGAACAAGGTCTATCTTAATTCCGGAACCGGATCATCCGACCTGACCGGCCCCCAGTGCAGCCCCAACACCGTCCACTGGACCTACGACACCTATATGCTCGGGCGCTCCACGGGCGGCGCAACCGTGCGCGAGGGCGGCGACAGTTGGTTCTTCATCACCGCCGACTACGTTTTCGGCCAGACGTTACAGCGCGATACCTCGGGCATCATCACCAAGATGGGTGGCAAGGTGATGGGCAGCGTGGCGTATCCGTTCCCGGAAACAACCGATTTCTCGACCCATCTGATCCGGGCGCAAGCGTCCGGCGCGAAGGTGCTGGGTCTGTGCATGGCCGGCGCGGATACCGAGAACTGCATCAAGCAGGCGCACGAATTCGGCCTGAACAAGACAATGAAGATCGCCGCACTGCTGATTCAGGTGCGCGGCGTTCGCGCGCTGGGCCTGGACGTCGCCCAGGGCCTGCGTTGGAGCGAATCCTATTACTGGGACTTGAACGATCGCACGCGGGCGTGGAACGACCGGGTGAAGTCGAAGACCCCCAACGGCGTCTGGCCGAACATGACCCAGGCGGGCGATTACGCGGCCACGCTGCACTATCTGAAAGCGGTGTCCGATATGGGCGTCGCCGCGGCCAAGGCGGATGGCCGGGCGGTCGTGGCTCGGATGAAGGCGATGCCGACCGATGATGACTGTTTCGGACCCGGCAAAATCCGCGAGGACGGACGCGCTTTGCATCCGGTGTATTTGCTGGAGGCGAAGAAGCCGTCTGAAAGCAAGCAATCCTGGGATGTGGCGAAGGTCATTACCACCACGCCGATGGACGAAGCGTTTCGTCCGTTGAATGAGGGTGGGTGCCCGCTGGTCAAGAGCTGAACCCTGTCACTGCGGGGCGCCGCGGCGGTCTGATCCAAAACTGGAGTGTGGATCAGATCGCCGCGTTGCCAGGCGGTGACTACCGCGGAACATCGCCCTGAAGCATCACCCGGTACAGATACCGGGTCTGCTCCATGTCGTAATCCCCGTTGGCCTTGTGTAACAAAAATCGGTTGTCCCAGATCACCAGATCTCCTGGCCGCCATTCATGCCGATACTGAAAACGCTCCGCCGTCGCATGTTCCAGCAACTCGTCCAGCAGCGGCAGCGCCTCGCGATGATCCATCCCGACAATCCCCTCGATCCGGATCGGGTTGATATACAAGGACTTCCGACCGCTTTCCGGATGAGTCCGCACGATCGGGTGCAGCACCGCGTTCGGCACGCGCTCCTTGTTCGCCTCCGACAATCCCATCAATTGCCGGGCGCTGTGGCTGCTCTGATAAACCTGGATCGCGATCAAATCAGCTATCCGGTCCCGCATGGCCTGTGGCAGCGCCTCATACGCCGCCGCCATATTGGTGAACTGTGTGTCGCCACCCCGATCCGGCAGTGTTACCGCATGCAGCACCGTCGCTTTCGGCGGCCGTGCGTCGTTGGAGTGATCGGTGTGCCAGCCCTCGCCAGGAATATACCGCGTCCCATCCGGAAACCGGTCCTGGTTGGAGATGTAATGAATATCCGGGCAATCCGGCAGCGCGAACCGCGTGTTGTGCTGCCGAAACACCGGCCCGAACACCTGCGCGGCCGCCAGCATCTGTACCGGCGTCAATTGCTGGTCACGGATCGCCAACACGCCGTGCGCCACGAACGCCCGGTTCAGTGCCTCGGCCATCTCGGTCGAGACGGGCCTGGCCAGATCGATCCCAACCACTTCTGCACCGGTATGACCAGTCATAGGTCTGATTTCCATCGTCGCCTTCCTCCTGCCTTTTCGTCACGCTAACCCGAGCGACGGTTCACGTCACGGTTGGGCGCCCTTGATCCGTGCCGAAACGGCCCCTGATCGGTCCCGGAGGTGACGCATGGCCTGGACTCACGAAGACCGAAACTGGATGCACCGAGCAATCGCGCTGGTTCGGGAAGGCGAGGCAACCAAGGGGATAAATCCGATCGGCTGCGTCATCGTCCGCGACGGAAAAGTCATAGGTGAGGGCTGCAACGAAGTGGACCTGCGCCACGACGCCACCGCCCATGCCGAGATCGTGTCGATGCGCCGGGCTGGGCAGACCCTGCAATGCGGCGAACTTCGCGATGCGGTGCTCTACACAACGATGCAACCGTGCGGAATGTGTACACTGGCCTCGGTCTGGGCGAAGATCGGCCGCATCGTTTATGGCGCCGGACGCGACGATGTGCATGAGATGTATTTCGGGGACCGACACCTGGATACGGTCGATTTCATCCGCGACGCGTTCCGCGATGATCTGTCGCTGGAGGGCGGATTGATGGCGGCGGAATGTGCTGCGCTGTACGTGCCGCCAGACGCCGAGGTGCCGGAGGCGGAGCAGTTCAACCGGTAGGGAATGACGCGCGCTCCATGCCGGGTTGCCCGGTCACGGACAACGCCGGCGCGGACCGCCGCCGTTACCCTTCGGCGCGCAGAACCGCCAGATCGCAGCCTTCATCAGCTTGCAGCACCTGATCCGCGATCAACCGGTCCCACCCCCGCTTCGGCTTGGGCGGCGCCACCCATAGTGCCCGCCGCCGCGCCAACTCATCCTCCGGAACCAGCAAGTCCAGCGACCGGTCTTTCACCGACAGCCTGATCCGGTCCCCGCTTTCCACCAGCGCCAGCGGGCCGCCGGCTGCCGCTTCCGGTGTGATATGCAGCACGATCGTCCCGAACGCCGTTCCCGACATCCGGCAATCGCTCATCCGCACCATGTCCTTCACCCCAGCTCGGGCGAGGCGGGAAGGAATCGGCAGATACCCCGCCTCCGGCATGCCCGCCGGGGTCAGCGACCCGGCGTTCTTCAGCAACAGGATATCCTCGGCTGTCACATCCAGGCCCGGATCGTCGATCCGGTTGGCCAGATCTTCCAGTCCGTCGAACACCACGGCCCGAGCCTCTTTCTCGAACAGCGATTCCGTCGCGGCGCTACGCTTCAGGATCGCGCCACGCGGCGCCAGGGAGCCGAACAGCGACACGATGCCACCCACCGGCGACACCGGTTTCGCCCGTTCGCGAATATACCGCCGGTCAACGAATGCCGGCTCAATCAGCCGTTCGCCCAGCTTCACGCCGGTTACGTCGATCGGGTCCATATGCAGCAGGTCGCGCAGTTCCCACAGCAGCGCCGGCATGCCGCCGGCGGCGTGGAAATCTTCCATATATCCCTCGCCGGTCGGCTTCAGATCGACCAGCACCGGGGTCGAATCCGACAGTGCGTTCAGCTTCCGCAGGTCGATCTTCACCCCGACCCGCCCGGCGATCGCCGTCAGATGGATCAGTGCGTTGGTGGACCCGCCCAGCGCCAGCAACACCCGCAGCGCGTTCTCCACCGAGTGTTCCGTCATGATCTGTGACGGCTTGATCGGGTTCTCGATGAGCCACACCGCGCGCGCCCCGGCTTCCTCGGCCGCTCGCAACCGGTCCGCATGAACCGCCGGGATGGACCCGTGCCCGAGCGGGATCATGCCCAGGGCCTCGCCGATGCAGGCCATCGTTGAGGCCGTGCCCATCACGCCGCAGGTTCCGGCCGTCGTCGCCAGCCGGCCTTCAAGAACCCCAATCCGCTCCTGGCTGACCGTCCCGGCGCGATACTGCGCCCAGTAGCGCCGGCAATCGGTGCAGGCGGACAGACGTTCACCCTGGAACGGAGTCGCCAGCATCGGTCCCGTCACCAACTGCACCGCCGGAATGTCCGCCGACGCCGCGCCCATCAGTTGCGCGGGCACCGTCTTGTCACACCCACCGATCATCACCACCGCGTCCATTGGCTGCGCGGTCAGCATCGCCTCGGTGTCCAGCGCCGCCAGATTCCGGAAGTGCATCGAGGTCGGAAACAGCGACGGCTCGCACAACGACACAGTCGGGAACGCCAGCGGAAGCCCGCCCGCGGCCAGAATCCCGCGCTTAACCGCCTCGATCAACTCCGGCACCGTGCGGTGACAGTTGTTGTAATCCGATCCGGTATCGACGATTCCCACGACCGGCTTTTCCAGCATGGTCTGCGAGTAACCCATCGATTTGGCGAAGGACCGGCGCAGGTACAGCGCGAAATCCTTGTCACCGTAATTGGCGGTGTTGCGCGCGAGGCCGCGCTTCGGGGGCGTGTTTGTCATACCCGCCATGCTAGCGCCGTTGTGGCAATGACTCAAACGGCTGTGACTTTGCCCGCGCCATCGGCTAGGACACCTTGGCAACAGAAAAGGCGGGTTGGCTTTGATCTGGCGTTTTTCGATCTCGGCACTGGTTTTGGCAGGGCTTTCCGGGTGTGGGCCGAGCTACTCGCCCGACACCTATGCGACCAATGCGGCGCAGCAGGCGAACAAGGTGGAGCAAGGCATTGTCGTTGGTGTCCGCACCGTTGGTATCAGCGCGGCGGGCACTGTCGGCACGGTGACAGGTGCCGCGGCCGGCGGCATCGCGGGATCTCAGGCCGTGGCAGGCCCGATTAGCGCGTTCACCGCTCTGGGCGGCTCGCTGGTGGGTGGCATCGCGGGTTCCACCGTGGAGCATGCCACCGCTGACGCCGTCGCATTCGAATACATCGTCCGCAAAGGGAACGGCGAACTGGTCAGCGTGACCCAGAAGGACAAGATACCTCTGGCGCTTGGCCAGAAGGTGCTGGTCATCGCGGGAAACCAGGCGCGGGTTGTGCCTGATTATACCGTGCCGCCCTCAACGACCGCCACCAAAGCGACCGAAGCGGCGGAGGCCGCAAGGACAGATACGGCGCCTGCCGGCATCAAATCACCGGACGCCCCAGGCGCGACGGACGTTCGGCCAGCCGAGGTCAAACCGAGCGACGCCGCTCCGGCGGAGGCGAAGCCGGCGGAGACACCAGCCGCCAGCCCGACAGATCCGCCAAAATCCTGACGGGTTTTCAGGGCGCCGGGCCGGGCGGCCCCTTCAACTCGACGACGTTGCCTTCCGGGTCCGCCACGTAGATCGAGGGGCCTTGGCCCTCCGCCCCATAGCGCGACGCCACCGGGGCCGGATCGGCGCCATGCGCCTTCAGGTGCGCGATGATCGAGTCCGCATCGAACGGCTCCACCCGAAGGCAGAAATGGTCCAGGTTGCGGCCCTCGATCCCGGGGGCCGCGCCTCCTTTCTGTCCCAACGGCCCATCCACCGGTACCAGGTCGATCAGCGCGCTGCCCGCCCGGAGTTGGTAAAGCCCAAGACTCTCCTGGATTTTCTCGACCGGGCATCCCAGCACGTCGGTGTAGAATGCCATCATCGCTTTCAGGTCCGTGACCCGCAGCACCAGGTGGTCAAGCCCACCGATCGTCAGCATTGCTTCGCCCTTCCAATCCGCCGTCCCACACCGCACAATACCATCATGTCCAGACGCTCCATGGAAGTCACGACGGACCTTGTGCTTCGCGCCTACCGGCACGGTCTTTTCCCGATGGCGGAAGGGCGGGCGGGCGAAAAGCTGTTCTGGCTGGACCCGATCAAGCGCGGCGTGCTGCCGCTGGATGGCTTCCATCTCTCCCGCCGCCTGCTGCGCACCGTTTTGTCCGGCCCCTATACCGTTACCGCCGACCGCAACTTCGCCGGTACCATCGCCGGCTGCGCCACACCCGTCCCCGATCGTGCCGATACCTGGATCAATCCGCAGATCGAGCAATTGTTCACCGAACTCTTCCGCATGGGATACGCCCACTCGGTCGAAACCTGGCAGGACGGCACTCTGGTCGGCGGCCTCTATGGCGTCGCACTCGGGGGGGCGTTCTTTGGCGAGAGCATGTTCAGCTTCGCCCGCGATGCGTCCAAGGTGGCGTTGGTGCATCTGGTGGCCCGTCTACGGCTGGGCGGGTTCAAGCTGCTGGATACCCAGTTCGTCACCGATCATCTGTTGCAGTTCGGGGCGACGGAAATCCCGCGCGACCTCTACAAACAGCAGCTCGCCGCCGCGGTCGATGAACCCGCTGTCTGGCTGACTGACCCGAACGAGGAAAGTTTGGCCGAGGCATTCCGCTGCCTCGCGCGACGTACTACGTAGCTGGGGCCAACGATGCCCATCCGCGTCGCAGCGGCGGCCGCTCCGCACAAGCCCCCAGGTAAAGGGCGAACGCGGCACAGACCAGCATGGCCAGATCGGCCAGGTCGGCGGGAGCAGGCGAACGAAACTGCGCCAAGCGTGCCGCCAACATCAGTAGCACAATCGCCCGGTGCGGTCGCATCACCTGCCGCAGCGGGTTGGCCTGCTTGCTACTCGCCCGCCGGAACAGCGTTCGTAGGCTGATCAGGGCGATCAATCCCAGCAAAAGCGTAGCCATATCCAGAAATGCCGTTGCCGCATCCCATGCCGCAACGGCATCGGACAGGCCCCACGCGCGGGAAACGATCCACGAAAGAGAGGCGACGTCGATACAAAAGCACGCCGCGGCGGCGCGGCCGAATCCCAACCGATGGGACATCAGATCGGAGGCCGGCTGAAACAGACGCTCGATCAGCATGTCGTCAAGCGGGGCGAACGTCTTTCGCATCCTTGGCCACCTTCACGGGAACGTGACCGTAGGACGGTTTTTTGGGCCGAATGTCAAGAAAATCAGAATAAATGCGTTGCGACACCCAATGACATCGCCGCCGCCGCGCCGCCGACGGCCGCTGCACCGATCGTCAGCGCCTTGATTCGCGTTATCACCGACACCGACGCCAGGACGATCGCGATCTCCAGGCCTCCAACCGCATATTCGTAGTTATGATACCGATGCGCGGCTTCGTCGCGTTCAGCCTCCTGCTCGTGCGCTTTCTCGGCGAGTTGTTTCATTCCAACGCCCTTGGGGTCATCGCGCATCCGGGTAATATAGGCTTCGGCCTCCTTGATCCGGGTCTGAACGGCCGTATCCTGGGCGTTCGGCTGGCTGCTGAGCATGGCGATTTCGATTTCCCGCACCGAGGCACGGAGGTTCCTTGCCTGATAGAACGCCCAATCATCGGACAGCGCGATATGGTTGGTCAGATAGGCATTCTGGGAGGATTTGCCGCCGATTTCGGTGAGTGCGAGGACGGCTGCAAGGACGGACACCGGCATCGCCACCCGCCGCGCCGACGGGTCGGAGTGATGGGCATGTTCCTCGATCGTTTCATGGGCCCGCTCCATCGACCCGTACAACTTGGTTGCTCCCGGGGGCGGTGGATCGCAACGACGCCATAGACCGGCGAGGGTGGCAAATGAAACCGCTCCATAACGGTTCGATGGGCGGGCGTTAGGGGCGCCGGTGCCACGCGGCCAGCGCCCGGCTGGTTCTGGATGGGTCACGGCAACGGGCAACATCAAAACGACCGCGCCGCCAAAAATGGCCCCGAAGGTGTGACGGCGCGTGAAACGCCGTATATGCTCTCCTGATCGAGAGGGAGGCTGCGACATGGGCGCGACGCAAGAGACAGCGACGTTGGGCGGCGGGTGCTTCTGGTGCCTGGAGGCGGTGTTCAAGGAACTTCGGGGCGTAAGCTGGGTGATGTCCGGCTACGCCGCTGGCCATGTGGTCAATCCCAGCTATAAGGCGGTTTGCACCGGCAGGACGGGACATGCCGAGGTCGTGCAGGTGAAGTTCGATCCGGCCGAACTGGCCTACGCCGATCTGCTGCGGGTGTTTTTCACCATTCACGATCCCACCACCCAGGACCGCCAGGGCAATGATGTTGGGCCGCAGTATCGCTCGATCATCCTGACGCATTCGGACGCGCAGGCCGAAACGGCGAAGGCGGTCATGCAAGAGATCGCCGACGCCAAAATCTGGCCAGGGAAGCTGGTGACTCAGGTTGAGCCGCTGACGGTGTTCTATGAGGCAGAACCCGAACATCATGATTACTTCGCCCGCAACCCCTGGAGCGGGTATTGTCAGGTGGTTGTGGCGCCAAAAGTGGTGAAGTTCCGCAAGCACTTCGCCGACCGGGTCAAGCGTACCGCGGCGGAATAGTTTCAAGGCTTTTTCCCGTCGTGGCCCCGCCACGACGGGCGAGCGCCCCGAGAGCGCCGTCAGATCCCGACGTTATCCAACAACCGTACCGATCCAAGCCGCGCGGCCGCGATCAGCCGGGCATCCGGTCGCAGCGTATCGATGGGCACCAAGCCGGCCCCTTCGACCAGAGCCAGATAATCGACCTCGAATCCGCTCCGCTCCAACGAGTCCCGGGCCGCGGAGATCACGTCCGCAGCCGGCCCGCCGGCGGCCAATGCCCCGGCAACCTCTGTCAGCGTCGCATAGAGCGTCGGCGCCACCGCACGCTCCTCGGGTGACAGGAACCGGTTTCGGGACGACATCGCCAGCCCGTCCGGCTCCCGCACCGTCTCCACGCCGACGATTTCCAGCGGCAGCAGCAGATCGGCGACCATCCGCTTTACCACCTGCAACTGCTGCCAGTCTTTTTCTCCGAAATACGCCCGGTCCGGCCGCACCTGCCCGAACAGTTTCGCGCAGACCGTCGCAACGCCGCGAAAATGCCCCGGACGAGCCTCACCCTCCCATCGTTCGGAGGGGCCGCCGACCACCACCGTTGTTGCCTCACCGGCGGGGTACATCGTCGCCACGTCAGGCAACCACGCCAGGGCGCAGCCCTCGGCTTCCAGCGCCGCGAGGTCGCCCTCTTCATCACGGGGATACCGCGACAGATCTTCATTGGCCGCGAACTGCAACGGGTTGACGAAGATCGAGGCCACTACCGCCGCGCCTGACACGACGCCGGTTCGTACCAACGTCCGGTGGCCCTCATGCAGCGCGCCCATCGTCGGCACCAAGGCCAGCGCGTCGGACGAACGGCGTAAGCGCGCGCAAGCGTCGCGCAGATCGGGAAGGGTGCGGGCAATGAACATGCCGCGGACCTTGGTTCAATCGCGCGAAACGAGCAACATGCTTCGTCACCCGAGGAGGTATGCGCGATGAAACTTCAGAACCAGATTGCCCTGATCACCGGCGGATCTCGTGGAATCGGCCGGGCGACCGCCCTGCTGTTCGCCCGGGAAGGCGCGGATATCGCCTTCTGCCATCTGAACGACGACGCCCAGGCGGACGCCACCGCCGCCGACATCCGCGCGCTGGGTCGCCGCGCGATGCATCGTTCGCTCGACGTCGCCGACATCGCCGCGACCAAGGATTTCGCCGCCGAGGTGGCCGCCACATTTGGCCCGATCGACATCTTGTTCAACAACGCCGGCATGAACATCCGCAAGCCGTTCCCCGACTATACCGAGGCGGATTTCGACCGCATCGTCGCGGTGCATCTGAAGGGCATGTTCTTCATGGCGCAGGCGGTCTATCCGGCCATGGTCGCGCGCGGCAAAGGGTGCATCATCAACATTGCCTCCCAGCGCGGGTTGAAGGGCGCGGTCAATTCCGCTCCATACTCGGCGGTCAAGGCCGGCATCATCGGCCTGACCCGGTCCCTGTCGTGGGAGGCTGCCCCCAAAGGCGTCCGTGTCAACGCCATCGCCCCCGGCCCGATCGACACGGACCTGACCGCGACGATGGACACGGCCGATCGCAAGGCCTTCATCGACTCGCTGCCCGCCGGCCGGTTTGGCCGTCCGGAGGAGATCGCCGCGACCGCCCTGCTGCTTGCCGGGCCGGACGGTGGTTTCTATGTCGGGGCCACGCTGTCCCCGAACGGCGGCGATGTGATGCATTGAGCAGGTTTAACCCCGCCACGGACTTTCCCGTACTGTCAAACCGGACCGGCATCGGCTAATCCACACGTCATGTCAGAGGCAGATCCTACCAAGGCAGCCGCGAGATCGTGGCTGCGTAAAGAACAGCGCGCCGGTAGCCGAGCGGCCCGTCCCGTCCTGATATGGCATGTGTTGGGGGCCTTCGCGGGCATTGGCCAGGCTTTTGCCGCCGCCTCGGTCCTGGCTGCCGCGTTCGCCGGCTCGATCCCTCAGGCTCCGGCCTTGACGGCGTTCGGTGTGCTGGCGCTGCTACGCACCGGTATCTCCTACCTGACCGAACGGGCCGCGTTCGCCGCCGGGGCGTCCGCCCGCCGCCGCCTCCGCAGCGATGCCCTGTCCCGCCTGCTGCACGCCGGTCCATCGATGCTGAGGGGCCGTCATTCGGGCGATCTGGCAACGATCGTGGTGGACAAGATCGAGGCATTGGACGGGCTTTTCTCCCGCTATGTGCCGGCCGCGACCTTCGCCATGGTCGGCCCCTCCGTGGTCTTGCTGGCCGTTCTCTATGCCGACCCGTGGGCGGCGCTGCTGCTGCTGGGCTGTGGCCTACTGGTCCCGGTCGGCATGGCCATCGCCGGTATCGGGGCGGCCGCCGCGTCCCGTAACCAGTTCCTGGCGATGGCCCGTTTGCAGGCCCGGTTCCTCGATCGGGTTCGCGGCATCGCGACCATCGTGCTTTACGGGCGCGCCGAGGACGAAGCGCGCGCGCTTGCTAATGCGGCCGACGATCTGCGGGTCCGCACCATGCGCGTTCTGCGGGTTGCGTTCCTGTCCTCGGTTGTTCTCGACCTGGCCGCCGCGCTGGCGATGGTTGTCCTGGCGATCCACTATTTCGGCCTCCTGCGCGCCGACGGCACCGCCGGCATCCTGTGGCCCGCCTTGGCCGTGCTGCTGCTGACACCGGAATTCTTTGCCCCGCTCCGCACGTTCTCCGCTGCCTATCAAGACCGGTTGCACGCCACCGGCGCCGCTGAATCGCTGATCGACCTGCCGCCCTTGCCGGAACCTGTCCCCGCGCGGGAGATCCGGACGGTCGCCGCGCAGGGCGTAACTGTCATCTTCGACAATGTCCGGCTGACCTGGGACTCATCCCGAGGCCCCGCCCTGGATGGCCTGTCGTTCAAGGCCGCCGCCGGCGAAACCCTGGTGCTGGCCGGCCCATCCGGCGCCGGCAAATCATCGGTGATCGAGATCCTGCTTGGCTTTGTCCGCCCCGACAGCGGCCGGGTCACGATCAACGGCGCCGACATCACCGATCTTGTACCGCAAGCCTTGTCCCGGCTGACTGGCTGGATAGGCCAGCGCCCGGTGCTGTTCGCCGGCTCGATCCGTGACAATATCCTGTTCGCCCGCCCCGAAGCCTCCCCCGAGGAAGTCGCCGCGGCCGCGACCGCCGCCCGTCTGGACCAGTTCACCGCCGGCTTGCCGGCCGGACTCGACACCCTGATCGGCGAAGGTGGCTACGGCCTGTCCGGCGGTCAGGCGCAACGCGTCGCGATCGCCCGAGCGTATTTGAAGAACGCGCCGTTGCTGCTGCTGGATGAACCGACGGCGCATCTTGATCCGGCCACCGAACAAGAGGTCCTGGACAGTCTGCGCCGCCTCGCTTTGGGCCGGACGGTGATCCTGGCGAGCCACTCCTCCGCGGCCCACGGCTTTGGCGGACGGCGGCTCGATCTACGAGACGGTAAACTGGTGGCCGCGCGAGGTGTGGCATGACCGGACCACTGTTTCGTGTCATCGGTCTGTGGGGCCGCCAGACCGGCTGGCTGTTCTTCGGATTGGTGATGTCGCTCGCCGCGTTGATCGCGGGTGTCGGCTTGATGACCGTGTCCGGCCTGACCATTGGCGCAGCTATCCTGGCGGGCTCGTTGGCCGTACCCGCGATCCTGCGCGGTTTTGGTGCTTCCCGCGTCGTGCTGCGGTATCTGGAGCGGCTGGTTACACATGGCGCGACGTTCCGGGCGTTGGCCGACATGCGGGTGTGGTTCTTCGGCCGCCTTGCCGGCACCTCCGCCGGTGGCCTTGGATTCCGCCAGGCTGGTGATGTGCTGTCCCGTCTGGTTGGGGACATCGAGGCGCTGGACGGCCTGTATCTTCGCATCCTGCTGCCATTGGCGGGCGCCGTCCTGCTGCTGCCTGTCCTGGTCCTGCTGATCGGCCACTGGTCCCCGGCCCTGGGCACCGAGGTCGGCGCTCTGTTTGTTGCCGCTGCCTTTGTGCTGCCCTGGCTGGCCGCCCGCGCCTCTGGATCGGCCGGCAGCGGGCTTGCCAAGGAAGCGGGCGCCCTGCGCGTCGCCGCGCTCGATGCGCTGACAGGTTTACGCGAAGTCCGCGCCTTTGCCGCCGAAGGCCGCATGATCGCCGCCGTTCAGGCGAAAGAAGCGGCACTTCTTTCCGCCCAGCAAACCATGGCCAGCCGTACGGCGATGGCCGGCGCCGCGTCTTTCCTGTGTGCCCAGATCGCCGTGCTGGCGGTTCTGATCGATGCCGGCACCCGCCCGGCGGTTGCCATCGCCGCCGCGTTCCTGGTGATCGCCGCATTCGAAGCGATTGGTGGCCTACCGCGAGCTGGCGCGTTGGCCGGTCATGCCTCCGCCGCGGCCAAGCGTGTGCTGGAGGCCGCGGACGCCCCGGTTCCGGTGCCCGATCCCGCCGACCCGGTCGCGATGCCCACCGGGACGACGTTGCGGTTCGAAGGGGTGGAATTCCGCTGGCAAACGGATCGTCCGGCGGTGTTCGACGGCTTGACCCTGGAAGTCCCGCAGGGCGCCCGTGTCGCTCTGCTGGGGCCCTCCGGCGCCGGAAAATCGACCCTGGCGGCGCTGGCGCTGAAAGTCGTCGCGCCGCGATCCGGCCAGATCAGGCTGGGTGGTGTGGACATCGCGACGCTGCCGGCCGCCCTGGTTCGTGCCCGGATCGGCTGGCTTGGACAGACGACGCATCTGTTCGACGACACCATACGTGCCAATTTGCTGCTGGCCCGTCCCGACGCCGATGAGGCCGCCCTTTGGGCCGCGTTGGACGCCGCCCGTATCGGCGACATGGTTCGCGCCTTGCCGGACCGCCTGGATACCTGGGTTGGCGAAGGCGGCACGCGATTCTCTGGCGGGCAGGGAAGGCGGCTCGCCCTGGCTCGGGCGCTGTTGTCGCCGGCGCCGGTCCTGATCCTGGATGAGCCGTGCGCGGGCCTGGATGCGGAAACCGAACGGTCGTTCCTGGAAACACTCAACGATACGGCAGCGGGCCGCACGGTGATCCTGATCACACATCGCCTGACCGGGGTGGAGAAATTGGACCGCATCTTCCGTCTGTCCGGCGGGCGGGCTGTCGCCGCGGCGGGATAGTGGGCCTAATGTTACCCAATCGTAAGCCACCCGAATGACATAGCATGACCGCCCTAACGCAATCACACAGGGGCGCCGTGTAATGAAATCGATCCGCATGACACCCTGCATCCCGGGCAATTCCCTGGAAGCCACCGCGATCGCGAAGTGGGAGGAGCAGTTGATCGCCGATCAGGACACGATCGAAATGATCGAGGAAACGGAACTCAAGCCGATATGAGGATGCTGCTTAGGCTTTGACAGGTTGAACGGTTCGCGGGGACTTCCTGGCGTTCGAGGATCGGACCGCTAGGCAGGCTTATGCACGATCCATTTCGGCATGCTTTTCATCAGCGGCACGCCTTTCTCCGCGGCGAACATGTCCGCGGCCTGCACGACGCCCGGCCAATCCGGGGCGTAGTCGTCGCCGACCAGGAACCCGCCGGGCAGCAGGATGTCCCAGTAAAGCCGAGCATCGCGCAGTACATCTTCGAATTCATGCGATGCGTCGATGTGGATCAGTCCGGCCCGGACCCCGATGCGAGACAGCAGGGTTGCCGCGGTCGTGGTCGTTTGTGGCAGCGGCACGATCCGGTCCTGCAGGCCGCGTCGCGCGACGTTGCTGAGAAATTGCTCATACAACAAAGGCATGCCGAACCGGTGCGGGATGAGGCCGGCGAAACCGGAGTTCCGATCCCAATGCTCGACACTCCCCAGGAACGTATCGACGGCAATCACAGCCCCATCGACACCGTATCGCTTCATCAGGTCGGCCAGATAGATGGTCGAGGCACCCTTCCATACGCCGACATCGATCGCGACCGAGGGGCGTGCGCCCCGGATAATTTCATCGAATGCCTGATGCGTGCTGTTCCAACCCTGGAGGTCTTCAGGGAAGGTCGGCATGTAGCCAGCGTAGATATTCGCGCCATGGATTTGGCGCATCAGCGCCGAAAAGATCGATCCCGGTTGGTCGGACACGTGACAATGGCTCCAGCTTCCTCAACGGAACCTAAAGCATCTTCCCCCGTGCGATGCACCGGTATTTTGGAGTCATACCAGCCGTCCGAAGCTTCGACTCTTTTGTCAGTCGGCGGGCGGCTGGTATCCTATTGATTTGGCGCGCGGCCGCCCCACCAACCCCGCGCGCATACCAGTCGGCCCTTTGGGCCGCTGGTATCAGGCGGCTCGGGATCCCGTCCCGGGCTGTAGCATCGCCGTCAGGTCATGCACCACCGGTAGTGCCGCGATGCCCATCAGCGTATCGAATAATCCCGACAACCCCGCACGCGGCAGGCTTCGCCCCGCGCAATCGGCGAATTTCGTCCACAGTTCCGCGTGCGTCATCGGATCACCCGCCGGACCACGGCTCGGGTAATCGTCCAGTCGGGAGGCGAAACGCTGCCCGTCGGTCGTTTCGACAATGACCTCCGTCCCCCAGTCTTCCGGCATGTCGGGATGCGGCCGGGCCTCCAGCCGTTTCATCAAGCCGCGAACCGTGGGATCGTAGGGTGCATCGCCCTCGAAATCCGACAGCTTCACCGACCTGTCCACCAGCGCGCGCGCCACGCAATACTGCATGCTGAACTTCGCCCCGAGTGGCGTCGTCGGGTTGGGGTTGTTGGTATGGGGCAAGCGGCGAGCGTGCGGCAGGACCGTGATGCGCTCAATCTGCTCCGGCTTCAGGTCGTGCCGTGTCGCCAACTCGATTGCCCGCCCGATGGACGGGTGGGTGCTGCCGCAGCATGGGTAGGGTTTCAGGCCGGGATCGCCCGCGCCACCGCACTCGATCGGGGTGTACCAGTCGTTCAGGATGCGGGCGGTGTCATAGGTGCCCGGCCCGTTGAAGACGTCGAGGAAGCCTTGCTTGTGCTCCAATGCGCCCGGATTGGCGGTGTAGCCCTCCTTGGCCATCAGTGCCGCGAAAAGTCCGTCACGGATGCCGTGTCCAACATGCAGTGGCTTGGTCATGGTGCCGAAATTGGCCTTCAGCCCGGCGGCGAATGACGCAGCCATGCCCAATGCGACGGCGGTTTGCTCGACCGACAGATGCATCAGCCTGGCGGCGCCGGCGACCGTGCCGAAGATTCCCAGCGTCGCGGTGGGATGCCAGCCTTTTTCGTAATGGTGGTGATGCACGCCGCGGCCGATCCGGCACTCGGTCTCGAAGCCAACGACATAGGCGATGACGAGATCGCGGCCGGAACTGCCCAACATCTCAGCGAGTGGGATCAGTGCCGGGATCAGCATGACCGAGGGATGGCCGCCCATCGATCCCGCGACATCGTCGTAGTCCAGCGCATGCGATGCCGTGCCGTTGACCAGCGCGGCGTCGAGCACGCTGGTGCGGCGGTTGGTGCCATGGATCAGCGCCGGCCCGGGTGCGGCGGCGACCCCGGGCACCCGCATCAGGATCTGGGGCCCTTCCTCTTGGATCCCAGCCAGCGTGCAGGCAACCGTGTCCACGAACGCGCTGGCGGTCCATTCGTGGGCTTCCGGCGTGATGTCCTCGTAACGAAGGGCGTGGATGCGTTCGGCGATCTGCCTGGCCAGCGTTGTCATCGTCGGTTTCCCTCCGCCCGTGTTGGCTAGTCCGCCGCCGTTGCCAGTTTGTCGATCGCGACACCCTTGCCGACGCCAGCACGGACTTTGTATGGAGTCGTATCGATATCCTCGAGTTCGATCTCCCGCGACAGCACCTTCCGCTTCCATTCCTGATGTTCGGGTTCCTTCGCGGCGAACTCCGGCATCACCTCTTTCGCGAACAGTTCCAGGCTTTCGCAGATATGCGGATGGCTGTTCTTGCCGGCCTGGTTCAGCAGGATGATCTGATCGACATGCGACGATTCAAACCGCCGCAGCTTCCGCCTGATCGTTTCCGGTGAACCGATCAGGCCCCCGGTCAGGGCTTTGTCCGCCAGTTCGGGATTCTCCCGTTTCCATTTCAGATATTCCTCCCAAAGACTGACCGTTCCGGGGGCGGCCCGTTCCCGGTTTCGAGAGTTGCTGTAATAAGCGAGGGAAAACTGAAAGAATGTTACGCCATCGGCGCGTTTCCGCGCCTCTTCGTCGGTTTCGGCGCACATGAAGTAACTGACCATGGCGATGTTGCAGTTGGACTGGTAGTCGGCCAGCTTCTGCTGCCGCAACACGAACGAATTATAGTAGGCATGCACCCACGCATGCGCCATTTCCGCTGACAGGAACTGGAACCCCAACGCGCCGATGCCGCAACGTCCGGCCATCTCGATCGTTTCCAGTTGCGAGCATGCTACCCAGAGCGGGGGATGCGGCTTCTGGATCGGCTTCGGCAGCACGTTTCGCAACGGGAACTTGAAATACGGGCCATCGTATTCGCAGCCACCATCCTTGAACATCGGCATCACGCAGCGGACGCCGTCTTCCCAGACCGCCTGCTTGTCCTCCATCACCCGGCCGAACGGCCCGAGTTCCGTGATCGACGCGCCTTCGCCCATGCCGAATTCGACGCGGCCGTTGCTGACCAGATCCAGGCACGCGACTTTCTCCGCCACGCGGGCGGGATGGTTGGTTGTCAACTGGATGATGCCGTGGCCCAGCCGGATCTGCTTCGTCCGCTGGCTGGCGGCGGCCAGGAACACCTCGGGCTGCGGGGAGTGGGAGTATTCCTCCAGGAAGTGGTGCTCGACTTCCCACGCGTAGTGGTATCCCAGCTTATCGGCCAGTTCGACCTGCGACAGCGCGTTCTGGTACAGCATGTGTTCCGTGTCCGCTTCCCAGGGGCGCGGACATTGCAGTTCGTAGAAGATGCCGAATTTCATTGATTGACCTCCCAGCGTCGATGCTACTGGCGAGTATCCTAGGCAGAGGCCAGAAGGAAAGTCGATATCCAGACCGCCGGCGGGAGGGGCTCCGTGGAAGAAGTGGTGCGGTTCAGGGGCCGGAATGTTGATCCCGCCATTTCAGGAAATCCCGGAACAATGCTTCCCGCCGTTCATTGTTCATGCCAGATGTCGTCTGGCCAGACTGATTTACATACGTATCGAACGACATCCGTAGGTTGGCATCCCCGGGTCCCTTGATGAATGCCTGCGCCTCGGGATAGCGGGTCCATCCCTGCAACTGGGCGGACAGATTTACTTCCTGCCACTTCGGATGAAACCCGGGCTGCCGGAACCGATCGAAACGATCGAACAATGCATCTACGAAACGATTGACCCGTTTCCCGCGGGCCGTATCGGACGGCGTGGACAGCGTCACGAGGACCGAGCCGACCGCTACCGTTTCGATTGGCGGTCCAACTGGAACAAGGTTCGGATACCGCTGATGATCCAGCTCTGTCGGCAGGTAGGCATCGACCAACTCCGCATTCAATGGAATCGAAAGAAAATGCAGTCCGGTGCCTGATTCGATCCCTTGCAACAGCGGCACGGGTTTGCCGCCAACCACGAATATCGCAGCGAGTTCACCGCGGCGGAGCCGATCCAGCGCAACCTGTTGCGAATCATGAACGATGGCCGGGCTTACATGACATATATCCAGCAACGTGGAGGCGGTCAGTTCCGTTCCGCTTCCGATCGCGCCGACCCCGACAGGCTTTCCGTTCAGATCATCAAGGTTAGCGATGTCCTTCCGAGCGAGAACGTGGATTTCTTCGGGGAACAGCTTGGTGATGTATTGCACTGTACTTTCGCGGGGGATCGCGCCGCGCTGCATCGTTTGCGTCAATGCATCCGAATGGACAATCGCGACATCGACCCCTTTCAGGAAGATCAGGTCGGCGATGTTCTGCACCGATCCCTGCCCAAGCATTGGCAGGACGCGCAATTTGTCACCGTCATTCAGAGCCTGGGCAATATCGGCGGCGATGCGCGTATCGGTGCTGCCAGACCCGGCGGCGATCAGGCCGATCGTCGCATTCTGTCCCTGAGCGATACGAACGCTATCCGAAACGGCCGGTTCCGCGATGGCTGCGTTGGATATGGCTATCAGACAAGCAATCGCCACGATCGGGCGCATCATGAAAAGCCTCCCCGAATAATGTTTGGGAACCGACTTATATTTCAGCCGGTCTTCGATCGAAGCGGACGCTGCGCCAACGCTTTTCGATTCGGCAAGACCCGGTATAGTCTGCAAAGCGGCCTGCCTCCGTTGAGATCAAGGAGAAGTGTATGACGGACCACCCATTGCGCCCGGCGATGTTCCACCCGAACGCGATCGCCGAGGATACGGCGAAGCTGAACGACGCCCTTGTCGGCCTGATGACCGGTCTGCCCGAGTGGTGGAACGTCGGCGCCGAAAATGCTCGGCAGGGCCGCCGCCAGGGCAGGGGGCCGTTCCCGGCGCCGGTGTTCTCCCCCCGCGCCCGGACCATCACGATCACTGGCCGCGACGGCAACGAAATCCCCCTGCGGATCATCGCCCCCGATCAGCCGCGTGGTGTTTATCTGCACATCCATGGCGGCGGCTGGGTCCTGGGCGGTGCCGACATGCAGGACCCGATGCTGGAGCACATCGCCGACAACACCGGCATGGCGGTCGTCAGCGTCGAATATCGTCTTGCGCCGGAATACCCTTATCCGGCCGGCCCGGATGATTGTGAGTCCGCCGCCGCCTGGCTGGTGAAGAACGCCAAGGCCGAGTTTGGCTCCGACCTTCTGACGGTTGGCGGGGAATCGGCGGGCGGACACCTGGCGGCGGCCACTGTTCTGCGCATGCGCGATCGCCACGGCTACACCGGATTCCGGGGGGCGAACCTGGTCTATGGTGCGTTCGACCTGAGTATGACGCCTAGCCAGGTGGCGTTCGGTAACCGCCGTCTGGTGCTGCGGACGATCGACATGCAGCAATTCTACAATGCCTTCCTGCCGACGATCACCGATCGCCGCGTGCCGGATATCTCCCCGCTGTATGCCGATCTGAAGGGCCTGTGTCCGGCTTTGTTCAGTGTCGGCACGCAGGACGCCTTGCTGGACGATACACTGTTCATGCACGCCCGCTGGGTCGCTGCCGGCAATGAAACCGAGCTGGAAATCTACCCTGGCGGCGCCCATGGGTTCACCCTGTTCCCCAACCGCCTGGCTGATGAAGCCGCCGCGCGGTCGGAAGCCTTCTTGCGGAAGGTGACGGGCTGAACGTGCTAGTGGATAACGTCCGACAGATAGTGCCGCCGGACTTTGTCCACTCGTCCTTGATTTGGTGGGCCGATTCACCCGACCGCAAGGATGTTCTGTCAGGATCGGCCCCTTAGGCGGCGGAAGGGGGGTTAACCAACCTTCCGCCGCGGGGCGCTATTCCTCCTGCGATCGAAGGTTGGCCTGGCCAAGCGCCTCATATCGTCTCGGCTGACCCGCACATAACCCGCTATCCGGCAGTACGGGGCGGGGCATTTCAGGCAATCGTGACGCGCATGCGACGCCAATCCCTCAGGTTAGCTCCTCGGTCTTGAAGTCCGCCGGCACGATGATTTCCAGCACTTCGCAGTCGGGCGAGTAATCCAGCACCGTGTGCTTGATGCCCGTGGGCTGAAGCCAGCAGCTTCCCACCGACATCATCTGCTCACCGTGGCCTTCGAACTCGTTCTTCATCCAGCCTTTCAGGACATAGACGAGTTGCAGTTCGGCCTGATGCACATGGCGCTTGCGGACCTCATCGGTGCAGGGGGGCACCAGCCGGATCACATGCGCCTGGCACAACCCGCCGGTGGCCGCCGCGATCCCGAGATCCCGGTATTGGGCATATGGCCGCAGCCCATCGGCCTTGAAGTCGGCCTGATTCAAATGGCTGACGGTGAAGACCTGCGGCCCGTTGCCATTGAGTTTGCCAACTGGTGCCTTGCGTACCGGGGCTGTCGGGCGCCCACGCCTCGCCGATGGGGTGGGTACGGCAACGCGGGTCGCGGTTCGGCGCGGTGCGGCCTTTTTCACGGCGACGGTTTTCGCGACCACCTTCGGCGCGGCGGCTTGCTTCGGGGCAGTCTTTTTCGGTGCGGCGGCGGCGGCCTTCGACGGGGCAGCCGTCTTCGGCGCCACTTTCTTCGGCGCCACATTCTTCGGCGCTGGAGCCTTTGCCTTTACCGCCGCCTTCTTCGGTGGAGCGGCCATTGCCGGGGCTGCCTTCTTCTTAACGGCAGGCGCCGTCTTTGACGGCGCGGCCTTCTTCGCCGGTGTGGCGGCCTTCGCCTTCCTGGCAGCGGCTTTCGGCGCCGCTTTCACCTTCGCGGGGGCTTCGCGCCCGGTGCTCGTTTTGGCCATGGCGTCGTCCTCGTAATTTTTTTTCAGTTGCGTTTAGTATCGACGCGATCACGTCCGTATTTCAAGTGGGCGTCACAAAGCTGATCGCCGAAGGACTGCCGACCGCGATCCGCACGCCGGTGGGAATCAGGCTGCCTGACGCCTGATCGACATGGAACACCGTGATCTCGTCGCTATCCTGATTGGCCACGTAAAGATGGCTGGCATCCGGCCCGAGCGTGAAGAACCGAGGCCGCGTGCCGCCCGTGGGGACTGTGGCGGCATACGTCAACACGCCCGTATCCGGCGCGACCACGAACTGCACCACGCTGTCCTGGCCCCGGTTCGACACATAGACGAACCGCCCGTTCGGCGAGGCGGCGATCTCGGCCGTTGTATTATGCCCGGCATGCCCGGCCGTCAGGGTGGAGATCACCTGGCGCTCCGTCACCTGTCCGGCGGTCCAGTCGAACACCGTGACCGTCGAGTCCAGCTCATTGTTCACATACAGCACCGGCAGTGTCGGATGAAACGTCGTGTGCCGAGGGGCAGCGCCGGGCGCGGAATCGATCCATTTCTGTTCCGTCGGGTGCAACGTGCCATCCTGAAACCGGAAGAAGAACGTCCGGTCGAAGCCCTTGTCCGGGACGATCACAAACTCGCCCGTCGGATCGAAGATCACCGCATGGGGATGCGATGACGACTGTTGCTTCGGATCGGGCCCCGGCGTGCCCTGTAGCGCCACCAACTGGCTGACCGGCAGCAACCGCCCGACGTCGTCAACCGGCATCACCGCGACCGCACCCGACCCGTAATTCGCCACCACCAGAAACCGCTCGGTGGGATCGAACGCCGAGTCCACCGGATTGGATCCCTGGCAATCGACCTGATTGAGCAGGGTCAGCATCCCGCTGGACCGGTCGATGGCAAAGGCGCTGATAAGATTGCGTCCGCCATGGACGCTGTACAGCCGGGTCCCCGCGCGGTTCAGCGTGAACAGCGAGGGGTTTTCCAGGCCGCCGACGGTCTGGATGTGGGTCCAGCCGCCGCTGACGGGATCGACCCGGTAAACATTGATGCCGTTCCCACGCCCGTCCCGGTCGGGCGTGGTGTAGCCGCCGACGTAGGCGAGCATGGTTTACCCATACACCTCGGGGTTGATCGTGTTGTCGCGGTTTGGCGCGCCGTCCAGCACGCTGAGGATGTTGCGAGACGTCGCCACCGCCATCGCCTGGATCGCTTCCACCGTCACGCCCGCCATGTGCGGCGAGGCGATCACGTTGGGCAGCGACAGCAGCTTGTTGTCCAGCGGGGTCGGTTCCATGTCGAACACGTCCAGGCCGGCGCCGGCGATGTGGCCCGATACCAACGCGTCATACAGCGCCGGTTCGTTGACGATGCCGCCGCGGGCGGTGTTCACCAGGAACGCACCCTTTTTCATCTTCGCGAGCCGGTCGGCGTTGATCAGGTTGATGGTCGCCGGGGACTTCGGGCAATGGATCGACACGAAGTCCGCGCGCGGCAGCGCCGCGTCCAGGTCGGCGACAGGCTCGCAGCCGGCGGCGGTGATCTTCGCGGCATCGACGTACGGGTCGAAAACCAGCACGTTCATGTCGAACCCGATGCACCGCTTGGCCGACCGTGTGCCGATGCGTCCGAAGCCGATGATCAGCACCGTCTTGCCGGACAGCTCCATCGGCGGCGACTGATGCCGGTCGTGCCACTTGCCGTCGCGCACCAGGCTGTCCATGTGCCGGACCTTCTTGGCCAGCGTGATCATAAGGTGGAATGCCTGCTCCGCCACGCTGACCGAGTTCGCGGTGCCCGCGACCATCAGCGGCACATGCCGAGCGGTCAGGGCCGGTACCTCGACGGCATCGTAGCCGACGCCGATGCGGGCGACGACCTGCATCGCGGGGGAGGCGTCCATCTCGGTCTGCTTGTAATGCGTGCTGGACAGGGCGATGGCGGAACAATTCGCCAGTTGCGGCAGCAGATCGGCCTGGGTGATGTTGCCCGGGTAGATCACGGTCTCGATGTCTTCACGCGCCCGCATGATGTCGATGCCCTGCTGGCCCATCGTATGCGGCAGCATGACCTTGCGCTTGTTCGTCGCCACGGCTGTTTCCCTATTAACTTGCGTCCAAGCCGCAGTAGCGCCGTTTGGGGCTGGGCGCTAGATGCACCGCCTGATGCGCTACCCAACCGCGGCTTGCTCCAGGATGATGTCCGCCATCGCGGGATCGTCGGTGACGGAGGCATGGAATCGAACCGGCAACCCCGCCGAACCCCGGGCCGACTGCTCCGCCGCCAGCAGGGCCGGAATGTCGTCCAGCACATGGCCAGCCTGGTTGGCAAAGAAGCCGACCACCACCACCGGGTGCAACGACAACCGGCCCAGGACGTCGGCGACAAACGGCGCCTCTTCCAGGCAGGCGGCCTGAACTGTAGTGAAGGTTGCCGTCGCGGCGACGCGGGAACAGTGCCGGTGCAACGCCAACGCTCGGCCGGGCGCGATGGCGGAGCCATGGCCGATCACCACCACGGCGGCGGTATCGGGTGCAACGCCTAGCGCGGCGCACGCTGCCAGCCCCTGCCGTTCGATGATCGCCGCGATCCCATCGTGCAGCCCGACGGGTGGGGCGAACTGGATCGCCGCCCCGGGGGAAGGCGTGGATCGCGCGCCTGCGCCTGCCAAGACGGCCTCCAATGCCCTCGGCACGGCGACCCTGCTGAAATATCCATCCTCCATGAAAAATGGGACCACGCGAACCGTGGCCGCCCCGATGCGCCCCAAGGCCTCGGCGACCGTCGGAGACCCGTTCAGCACCGCGATTTCCACGGACCAGCCCCTGCTTCGCAGCGTCTCCGCGTGCCGGCGCATCGGGTCCGCGGCGTCTGGATACCGCCCAGACCCGTGGCCAATCAGCAACAAGGCGTCGTTGACAGACAAATCCAACACTCCACAAAGCCCGGTTGAATGCGCGGAGGCACTTGCCGGTTTGCCCCATACGGTGATCTGACGCACATAAGTCTGATTCGAAGACAAGATAGACGCCAAGGAGTCGAAAATGGCTGAAGAACTACCGCCACGCGAAGCGATGGAATTCGATGTCGTGATCGTCGGCGGCGGCCCCTCCGGCCTGTCCGCGGCGGTTCGCCTGAAACAGCTCAACCCCGACCTGGCGGTCTGCCTGGTCGAAAAAGCCGGGGAAATCGGCGGCCACATCCTGTCGGGCGCGGTGCTTGAACCGCGCGCACTGAACGAGCTGATCCCCGACTGGAAAGAGAAGGGCGCCCCGCTGGACACACCGGCCGGCGAGGACCGCTTCCTGTTTCTGACCGAAACCCGGTCGTTCCAATTGCCCACCCCGCCGCAGATGCATAATCACGGCAACTACATCGTGTCCCTGGGCAACGTCGTCCGCTGGCTGGGCACGCAGGCCGAGGAACTGGGCGTCGAAATCTACCCCGGCTTCGCCGCGTCCGAACTGCTGGAGGAAGACGGCCGCATCGTCGGCATCGCCACCGGTGACATGGGCATTGGCAAGGACGGCGAACCCACCGGTAACTTCGCGCGCGGCATGGAATTGCGCGCCCGCTACACCCTGTTCGCCGAGGGTTGCCGCGGTTCGCTGTCCAAGCAGTTGATGGCACGCTTCAACCTGCGCGACGGCAAGGACCCGCAGACCTATGCCATCGGCATCAAGGAACTGTGGGAAGTTCCCGCTGCCAACCACAAGCCCGGCCTGATCGAGCACAGCCTTGGCTGGCCGCTGGACCGAGCGACTTACGGTGGTTCCTTCCTGTACCACTTCGGCAAGAACCTGATCTCCTTCGGTTTCGTTATCGGACTGGATTACAGCAACCCCTGGCTGTCGCCGTTCGACGAAATGCAGCGCTTCAAGACCCACCCTGACATCCGCAAGCATTTTGAGGGCGGTCGCCGCATCTCCTACGGCGCGCGCGCCCTGAGCGAGGGTGGGTTGCAGTCGATTCCGAAGCTCAGCTTCCCCGGCGGACTGCTGATCGGCGACGCGGCGGGATTCCTGAACGTGCCGAAGATCAAGGGCACCCATACCTCGATGAAATCCGGCATGTTGGCCGCCGAAGCGATTGCCGAGGCGCTCGCCGGCGACCATCCGGCCGAGGTGACGGCCTACGCTGACAAGATGCAGGCTAGCTGGGTGTGGGAGGAACTTTCGAAGGTTCGCAACGTCCGTCCGGCCTTCGCCAAGTTCGGCATGTGGGGCGGCCTGGCCTATAGCGCGCTGGATACCTACGTGCTGCGCGGCAAGGCGCCGTGGACCTTCCACCACCCGCATGCCGACAACGAAACGCTGCTGGAAGCGGATGCCGCCCCGAAGATCGCCTACCCGAAGCCGGATGGGGTGCTGACCTTCGACAAGTTGTCCTCGGTGTTCATCAGCAACACCAATCATGAGGAAAACCAGCCCGCCCATCTAACGCTGCTGGACGCCTCGAAGCCCGTCCGCGTCAACTGGAACCATTATCGCGGCCCGGAGGCCAGGTATTGCCCCGCCGGCGTTTACGAGTACATCGGCGTCGAGGAAGGCGCCCCGAAGCTCCAGATCAACGCGCAAAACTGCGTCCATTGTAAAACCTGCGACATCAAGGACCCGACCCAGAACATCAACTGGGTCCCGCCGGAAGGCGGCGGCGGCCCGAGTTATCCGGGCGGAATGTAGGAGCAAGCCCTGTCGCGGCGCCATGGCCCGGTTCGTCCGGGCCATGCGGCAGACGGCGGGATGCCCAACACCGGGAGGCCCACGATACCGCCAACCTCTTCTATTATTCATGTGAAATCATCGCAAGCTGAATGACATAGCCTATCACCGCTGCTAGAGAGATCGGCATGCAACATGCCCGCACCGCTCGGCGGTTTGTCCTTATCGCGCTCACTCTTTTGTCAGCTTGTGCGGCAGCGGATCCTTCCCGGGGAGGTGACTCAGGCCGGGTCGCCTCGGGCGTGATCGGCAACTACCTCGCCGGCCGGTTCGCGATGTCGGAAGGCGATCCCCAAACCGCCGCGAATGATTTGCTGAAGGCGGTTGCACAGGCGCCCGCCAATCCGGAACTAACGCTGGAAGCCTTTCTCGCATGTGTGAATGCGGGCCGGCCGGAGGCCGCGAAGCTGGCGCGCCAACTGCCGAACAATCAGATCGCGCAACTTGTGCTGGCGGATGCCGACATCAAGGCCGGCCGGTGGCAGGACGCTGAAACCCGGTTCCATGCAATGCCGCGCCAGGGCATGAGCCAGTTGCTGCAACCGTTGCTCGTTGCCTGGGCCGAGCAAGGGGATGGCCGCACCGACACCGCGCTGTCCACGCTTCGGCCATATGTCGAGAACCCTCGCGTCCGTGGGCTATTCGCATTGCAGGCGGCTATGATCGCCGACCTTGGCAACCGCCCGGAGGTGGCCGCCGCCCTGTATCGGGGCGCCCAGGCGAGCCTGGCAGACCCCAGCCTGCGCGTGGCGCAGATATTGGCGAGTTGGCAGGCTCGCTCCAACCAGGCGGCCGAGGCCCAGCATACGCTTGGTGCGCTGGAGGCCGCTGCGCCGGACCTGGGGATCGCGATGCCGGGTTTGCTGGCCAACGTGATGAAGCGGCCGGTCCCGCGGGCCACTGATGGCATCGCCGAAGCCTATTTCACCTTCGGCGCTCTGCTGCGGTCGCAGGACGCCAACGATTTCTCATTGATCATGCTGCGGTTGGCGTTGGACTTGCGCCCCGATTTCGCGGCTGCGCGGTTGCTGGCGGCCGACATCCTGGGAAGCGAGCATCACCTTCAGGCCGCCTACCAAATCCTGAACGAAGTGCCGGCGACCGATCCGATCGCGCCGGTGGTCCAGTTGCGCCGTGCGGCCCTGACCGACCGGATGGGGCGGCCGGACGATGCGATGCGCGATCTGGAACGGATGGCCCGGGAGTATCCAGACAGCCCCTTGCCCGACCAACAACGGGGCGACATCCTGCGCATGTCACTGCGCTTTACCGAAGCGGTTGCCGCTTATGACAAGGGTATTGCCCGAATCACGAACCCTGCCTCCGCCAACTGGGTCCTGTATTACGATCGTGGTATTGCCGAGGAGCGGTCTCATCAATGGGAGAAGGCCAAAGCGGATTTTCAACACGCCTTGCAGCTTTCGCCGGATCAGCCCTACGTTTTGAATTATCTCGGCTACTCGCTGGCTGACATGGGCCACCAACTGGAGGAGGCCCGCCAGATGGTTCAGACCGCTGCCGCGCGTCGTCCGAACGATGGCGCGATTACCGACAGCCTCGGTTGGGTCCTGTTCCGGCAGGGACACATCCAGGAGGCGGTCAACACGCTGGAACGGGCCGTGGAACTGGAACCCGAGGATTCGACGATCAACCACCATCTTGGTGACGCCTATTTCGCCGCGGGTCGCAAGGTCGAGGCGCAATATCAATGGCGCCGCGCCCTGACGTTGAATCCCACCCCGGATGACGCGGTGAAGCTGGAGGCCAAGCTGAACACCGGGCATCCTGGCCCGGTTCTCAGCGGGCAATAGCGCAATCCCGCCGTGCCTGATCTGACGGAATTCGCCCCGGCGAAGATCAACCTCCATCTGCATGTCGTTGGGCGACGAGAGGACGGCTACCATCTGCTGGATAGCCTGGTGGTGTTCGCCGGCGCGGGCGACCGGCTGATCGTGTCGCCGTCCGATACGCTGTCGCTTCGGCTGACAGGTTCGTTTGCCGCCGGGCTGGAAGCGGAGGCGGATAACCTGGTCCTGCGGGCCGCTCGCGCCCTGGCGGAACTGGCCGGCATTCTCCCGACTGGGGCGCTGGTGCTGGAGAAGAACCTGCCCGTTGCGTCCGGTATCGGCGGCGGATCGGCCGACGCCGCCGCTGCGCTGCGGCTTTTGTCGCGCTTTTGGGGTATCGCGCCGGCCTCGGACGAGTTGTCCCGGATCGCTCAGCGATTGGGGGCTGATGTGCCCGTCTGTATAGGCAGCCAGCCCGCCGTGATGGCCGGCATTGGCGAAATCCTGAAACCGGCACCAGCGTTGCCGGCTGCTGGCCTTGTGCTGCTCAACCCCGGCGTGGCGATCTCCACACCGTCGGTCTTTCGCGCGCGTTCGGCTGCCTTCTCGGCGCCGGCACGTTTCCCCGAACAGGGGTGGCGGACGGTCGAATCCCTGGCGGACTCCTTGCGGGCGACGGGGAACGACCTGGAACCGCCGGCGCGTGCGTTGGCGCCCGCTATCGGCGACTGTCTGGACACTTTGGCGTCGGCCCCGGGCTGCCTGCTGGCGCGCATGAGCGGGTCTGGTGCTACCTGCTTCGGGCTGTTCGCGTCGGCGGAGATCGCGTCAGCGGCCGCCAGTGCGATCGCGCGGCCTGGCTGGTGGGTCTGGGGCGGCGGCCTTCACGCTTCGTAGGCCGACCGGTTCGGCAGACCCTCCGACGCCCGAAGGGTCGAAGGGTGAAGCCATGTCGACGAGCTCTACGTGCCGATCTTACCGGTGTACTTCTCCAGCACCGACCAAGCCTCGGCGCCGTACTTCTCTTTCCACTTGTCGTAGAAGCCGGCCTTGATCAGCGTTTGCCGGAACGCCTCCGGTTCCGGTTCGTTGAACACGATCCCCTGCTTTTCCAGCATCGTGTGCATCGTCTCATCCGAGTCGGCGTAATCCTTCCGCTGATCCTCAGCCGAACCGTTGAGGTTCTTGGAGATGACCGCCCGCACATCCGCCGGCAGGCTTTTCCAGTTGCGTCCGTTGGCCAGCATCAGGAACCCGTCCCACATGTGCCGGGTGATCGAGATATACTTCTGCACCTCGTACAACTTTGCCGTTTCTATATTGATCAGCGGGTTTTCCTGACCCTCGACGATCTTGGTCTGCAACGCGGAGTAAACCTCGCTGAAGTTGATGCTGGCCGGCGCGGCGCCGAACGCTTCAAACATGCTGGTCCACAGCGGGCTGACCGGTACGCGTATCTTGTAGCCCTTCAGGTCCTCCGGCGTGCGGATCGGATGCGTGGAGCTGCTGATCTGGCGGAAACCGTTGTCCCAGATCTTTTCGAACCCATACAGCCCGGCCTTGTCCACCGAAGCCCGGATCATCTTGCCCAGATCGCCGTCCACGGCCGCCCAGACCTTGTCGTAGCTGGGGAACGCATACCCAATCCCATAGATCGAGCTGAGTGGCGTAAAGGTCGAAAGGATCAACCCGGACAAACTCATGAACTCCAGCGCGCCGGAGCGAAGCTGCGACAGCATATCGGTGTCGCCGCCCAACTGGTTGTTCGGGAAGACCGAGATCTTCACCCGGCCATTGGTTTCCTTCAGTATCCGGTCGGCCGCTTCCTGCTGGCGGATCGTGTTCGGATGCGACATGGGGTTGTCGTTCCCCATCTTCATCTCGAACTCCGGCGCATCGCCGCGCGCGCGAACGATGCCGGGTAGCGGCAGTATCGCGGCGGTCGTGCCAAGCATAAGCCGTCGGGAAATCAAGCGAGCCATTAACGTATTCCTCCATCGCCGGGTCTTTTGCCGCCCGCACGGATGGGACCCTGTCCCGCCGGTGGGCTGGAGGTCAAGTCCCCTTGTTTCGCATTGCGTATCGCGCGCGATGCCTGGTGGGATCGAAGAACGGCACGGCGCCCCGGCGTACCGGCTCTCCGGCCAAAGCGTAATGCACCAGCGGATTGATCCTCAGGCGCGCGGGGGCCAGGTTCGCTTGTTCGTACCCCCTCGAAGCAGATGTTGGGTTTCCGATACCCCCGGCCAACCGTAGCGGCACTATTACCCGGTCGGGTCGAGGTTGGCTTCATCCACGTCGCCGCCGTTGATCAGAGTCCGGCGGATCGGTCATGGTATCGGTTAGCTGGCGGAAACGCTTTCGGCGGGGGCCCTGGTCAGTTCGGCCTTGAGGGCAGAGCGCATGCGGGACAGCGGCTCATTCCACTCACCGGGTTTGGGTTGGCGGAACAGCCGAACACTGGGATACCAGGGGCTGTCGTCGCGATTCAGCAGCCAGCGCCAGTCGGCGGCCTTGGGGATCAGTATCCATGCGGGCCTGCCCAGCGCACCGGCGAGATGTCCCATCGAGGTATCGACGGTGATGATCAGGTCCAGGTTTTCCATCAGCGCCGCCGTCTCCCCGAAATCGGTCAGGTCGTCGGCGAGATCGGTCATGTTCGGGAACCGCTGGATCGTTTCCAGGTCGCGCGCCGGCATCGGCTTTTGCAGCGACACGAACGCCACGGGGCCGGCATCGGCAAGCGGCAAAAGCTGCGACAGGGGAATGGAACGGCGCCGGTCGTTCGGATGGGTCGGACGGCCGGTCCATGCCAATCCGATCCGCTTCACGCCCGCGGGCAGCGTCGCATCCAACCGTTCCCTCCAATGGGCGATCCGAACCGGATCGGCCTTCAGGTAAGGGATCTTGGACGGGATCGTGTCCATCTGGGTGCGGAACAGATAGGGCAGGCTGGACAGGCGGCAATGCGCGGCGTGACCGGGCACATCCGTCCAGCGATGGCAGTATCGCGACACTCCGGGGATGTTCGCCAGCAGTGGTCCCATCTCCGAACTGCAGCCCACGATCAGTTCCTGGCAGCGTTCGGCGGCCATCGGGATATAGCGGGCGAACTGGATCGTATCGCCGTACCCCTGATCGCCGACCAGCAACAGGCGCCCGGTCGGGATGCGCATGCCGTTCCAGGGGGCCGATGTCATGGCCGGCATCGTCGCCTTGCCTGCCTCGGTCAGGTTGCGCCACTCATATTCCATCCAGCCTGGATCGAAATCGCCCGTCGCCAGCAGGTTCTGCGCCATCGCCAGATGGCCGTCGGCATGGTCGTGCTTCAGCCCGAGCGCGCGCAGCAGGCAGGCCATGGCCCGCTCCCGATCGTCCACATCGACGAAGATCAGCGAGAGGTTGACCAGATGTTCGGGGTTGTTCGCGTCCAGCCGGATCGACTCCTGGCCGGCTGCCAGCGCTTCGTCCATCCGGTAGGTGGAGCGGCAGAGGGAACTGAGATGGGCGTACCAGGTCGCGTTGCCGGGGCGCAGTTGGATTGCCCGCCGCAGCAGCGCGATGCCCTTGTCGGGATCGCCCGCCGTGGCCACGATGATGCCCTGAAGCGCCAGCGCCGCCGGGTGATCCGGCGAGGCCGCCAGGATGTCGGTGCAAATACCGGCCGCCTCATTCAGGCGCTTGGCTTGCGCCGCGATTTGCGCGCGGGCCAGCGCCTGTTCCGCGGTCTCGCTGCCGGCGGTTGGCCGAGCGGCGGCTTGCCCAGGGGGCGCCTGCTCTGGGACCGGCTGGTCTGGGGGCGGGTTGCGGGTTTGTTGCTGGGTAGGATTGATTCCACTCATGTTCTGATAAATGCCTTTGGGACCTGGGCGTCGGCAAGCGGTTTGAACGGCGACGGGCCGGAGCCTTCGTTCGAAAGCCGCATGACCCCGCCGTCATAATGATAAGGTATCGTATCCCAGATGAAATCGATCGGCTGATTTCTTCACATTGTCAGGAGATCGGTCCGGTCTCTTCCATGGCCGCCAACGGGCCGGCTGGCGTACCAGATGATCGCGCCGGAATGGGCCGTCGGAATGGGCCGCCGGATTGACGAACCGGCGGATCAGCCTTGGTCTGGCAACCCTGTCTGTCTTCGCTCGCGCTCGGGCAACACAAACGGTTGGGCCAGCAGGCCGGGGGGCGGCGACATGACCTTCACCGGCGCGAACATCCAGGATCAGCGGCGCGTCAGACGTTCCGGCAAGACGAGAGAGCTGTATGGTCGCGAGGCCGAAAAAATCGAAATTCGGCTGTGTGCGGGGAATGCTGACTCCCAACTTGACGGGCACGCCGCAACAGGCCTACACCGCGCTCCCTGTGTGGCGGGCATAGCTCAGTTGGTAGAGCGCCAGGTTGTGGTCTTGGATGTCACGGGTTCGAGTCCCGTTGCTCGCCCCACCCCTTCCAGTCGGAAAATAGGCTGACAACAGGGGCGGGAACGCCTCTGCCTTTCATCGCGTGGCGGCCAAGAGCCGCGGCGATCGGGATCGTGGATCGGATGGGTATGTCGCTTCCGCCCCTCGTGATGGCGGCATTATTCAGCCGGCGCCCGGTACGGAACGCGCAATAATAGACAGATCACACCCGCGTTGGTTGCATTTCTATGTATATTCACCCGGATCGCGACCCGTTCGCCACGGTACCGAACTTATTAGTATAGAGAGTGTTGATTCCGCGGTGTGACGGGCCAATCCTTTCGCTATTATCCTCCCCGGGAATAGGGGCGGCGCATCGTGCCGACGATAAACCGAGCGAGACATCGTTCGGCAAGAAGGATGGGGATATGAGCAAGACGGTCGCGATCGCGGGACTGGGCGCTATTGGTTTGCCATTGGCGCGCGCACTTGACGCTGGCGTGGACGGACTGCGATTGGTCGCGGTGTCGTGCCGCGATCCGATCAAGGGGCGCGCGAACCTGGCCGGCTTCGTTTCCGCGCCCCGTCTGGTCGAAATCCCTGAACTGGCGGATGCCGATATCGTTGTCGAGTGCACGCCGGCCGCGGTGTTTGAGCGGATTGCCCTGCCCGCATTGGAGGCTGGCCGGATTTTTGTGCCCGCGTCGGTCGGTGCCCTGCTGCCTCGTATGCACCTGGCCCGCCTGGCCCGGCAAACCGGTGCCCGCATCGTGGTGCCTACCGGCGCGCTGCTGGGTCTGGATGCGGTGCGCGCGGCAGCCGAGGGACCGGTCGACAGCATCAGCCTTGAGACGCGAAAGCCCCCAATGGGGCTGATCGGGGCACCGTATCTTGAGAAACACGGAATCGATGTGATGGACCTGAGCCAGCCGCTGCTGGTGTTCGACGGCAACGCCCTCGACGCCGTGGCGGGTTTCCCGGCCAACGTGAACGTGGCGGCGGCCCTCGCCCTGGCCGGGATCGGGCCAATCCGGACGCAGGTGCGGATCTGGGCGGATCCAGGCGTCACCCGTAACATCCATACCATTCGCGTGGAGGCCGAGGCCGCCCGCTTCACCATGTCGATCGAGAATGTGCCCAGTGCCGAAAACCCCAGGACCGGGCAACTAACGGCCTTGTCGTTGCTGGCATGCCTGCGCGGCCTGGTTTCATCCCTGAAAGTCGGAAGCTGACCTCGTGGCCGAGGCTGCCGTCTATCTGCTGACTTTGGCGCTGTTCAGTTTCGTGATCGTCGCCAGCGCGCGGATGCGGCACGAGATGCTGCTGCTGGCTTGCATTCCGCCGGTCTTTGTCGCGTCGATCGTTGGGTTTGTGATGACGCTTTACGCCGGCGACGCGTTCGGCGCGCTGCCCACCGGCGCCGCGCTGGCGGCAGGCGTCCCACCGGGATGGCTTCTGGCTCGGCGATTCAAGTCCAGGGATCTGTTGATCGCTATCTACCTGGGGTGGGCGGTTGCCCTGGTACTGGCACTGATCGCGTTCGGGTTTCCCGATCGCGGGTGAGGGCCCTTATACCAGCCGTCCGAAGCTTCGACTCTTTTGTCAGTTAGCGGGCGGCCGCCCACCAACCCCGCGCGCATACCAGTCGGCCCCTGGGGCCGCTGGTATCCTATTGATTTGGCGCGCGGCCGCCCC
>DNXO01000051.1:147471-156950 GCA_003506895.1 Acetobacteraceae bacterium
TGATTGGGCGCGCGGCCGCCCCACCAACCCCGCGCGCACACCAGTCGGGCCTTTGGGCCGCTGGTATTACATCTCCACAACGACGTATTGTTCTTCGACCGTCACCGGGATCGTTTCGGCTGTGTAAGGCCCTTCGACAACGCGCTGGCCGTCGGCCACCTCCACCGGATAGCTGCGGAGCGTGACCTTCGAGGGATCGCAGAAACTCTTGCCGGTGCGGACGTCGAACTCCCAGCCATGCCACGGGCATCGCAGGATCTCGCCCTTGCGGGAGTAGGTGTATTCGCCCGGCTGATCCGACTCGATCAGGCCGGTCAGGATGCCTTCGCACATCGGGCCGCCCTGGTGCGGGCAACGGTTGAAAAGGCCGAAGAATTCACCATCCAGGTTGAACACCGCGATCTGCCGTCCCCGGATCGTTACCAGTTTCCGCTGACCCGGCGGAATTTCGCCGACAGTCGCCACGACGTGCTTGCTCATGACCCAGACGTTCCCGCTTATCCCAATCTCGGAGAGCGACGCTAATCAAGGTGCTTCCAAACCGCAACCGCGCGCGGGCGGCTACCGGCGCAGCGCGCGCACCAGCCCGTAGATACTGATCACGCCCCAGAAGCACTCCAGCACGACCGACGGCAAGTTCCAGGCGTCGATCAGGGATGTCAGCACCAGGGCGGCCCCCAGCAGGTTGATCGCCGGGAAGCGCCAGCCATCGGGCGCCAGCCAGCCTTGAAGCGTGCCGAAATAGCTGATGATGAAGCAGACGGTGCCAGCGATGCCGACAGCGGTGAACGGGTCAAATTCCATCCGGCCGAACTTAGCGGACGTTGCGATCGCGCCGCTATAGTCCGCGCGGCCGTTCGGCCTCAGGTCCGTTTGATCGCCAAGGGCCCCGGCGCCTGGCAGGTCGGCATGATTTCCATGCGGTTGATGTTCATGTGCGCCGGCAGGTTGACCACCCAGGACGCGGCCTCGGCGATATCGTCGGCGGATAGCGGCACGGTCCCGGCATAGACCGCACTGGCTCGGGCCGTATCGCCGCCGAACCGGTTGACGCTGAATTCGGTGCCCCCGACGAGCCCGGGTTCCAGGTCCGTGACGCGAACACCTGTCCCTACCAGATCGGCCCGCAGGTTCAGGCTGAACTGGGTCACGAATGCCTTCGACGCGCCGTACACATGGCCGCCGGGATACGGATAGATCGCCGCGGTGCTGCTGATGTTGACGATGTGGCCCCGGTTGCGCTCCACCATGCCGGGCAGCAGCGCGTGGGTCATGTGCAACATGCCGGACACGTTGACCGCGACCATGCGGTCCCAGTCGGCGACCCTGGCCTTGTGCGCGGGATCGAGCCCGACGGCCATGCCGGCATTGTTGACCAGCACGTCGACCTGACGCCAGTTCGGCGGCAGGCTGTTCGGCAGCGCGGCGACCGCCGCGGCGTCGGTGATGTCCAGCGCCAGCGGCAGGACCGCCTCACCGAATTCCGAGCGTAGGGCCTGTAGGCGCTCCATGCGTCGGGCGGCGGCGATGACGCGGTGACCGTCGCCGATGAAGCGGCGAACCATCGCGGCGCCGAACCCGGCGGTGGCGCCGGTAACCAGTATTGTCAAAGCCATCGCGCGTAGGGTCCTTGGTCAGCTAGGCGAAGTGGGGAATGACATCCGACGCGAGCAGTTCGTGCGTTTCCGCGTCGTTCTTGAACGCGCTGCTGATCAGCAGTTGCACCCCGGCATCGCGGTAGCGGCCCACCAGATCGGCCACGCCGGAGACGGTTCCAGCAAAGCCGCGGAACCGTTCGATCACCCCAAGCCTTTGGTGTTTCGCAGCCAGGGCCGCTTCGTCGCGGGCCAGCAGAAAACTGATCACGATGGTCCTCTCGATGTCATCGTAGGGCCGTCCGACCGTCTCGCAATGTTCGCGCAGGATCGCGAACTTGCGCTTCACCTCATCCGGGTCGCCGAACACGTTGCACGCATCGCCGAGTTCGGCGACCACGCGCAGCGTCATCTGTTCACCGCCGCCGGCGATCATCACCGGCGGGCAGGGTTTCTGCACCGGCTTGGGTTCAAGGATCGCGTCCTTGGTATGAAAATACCGGCCCTCAAAGGTCGTGCGCTGTTGGGTCCACATCGCCAGGATCAGCCGCACGGCTTCCTCCATCTGGCGGATACGAACCGCCGGCCGTTCGGGGAATTCCCAGCCGTACTGGCGGTATTCCTCGTCGTGCCAGCCGGCGCCGATGCCCAGCGTCAACCGTCCCCGGCTGATCAGGTCCACGCCCGCGGCGATCTTCGCGAGATGCGCCGGGTTCCGGTACGCAACCGAGGATACCAGTGTGGCGAGGCGGATACGGCTGGTGACGGCGGCCAGCGCGGACAAGACGGTCCAGCCTTCCATGAACGGCTCGTCCGGCTCCCCGACCAGCGGGATTTGGATCAGGTGATCCATCACCGAGAACCAGGTGAAGCCGTTGTTCTCGGCCCATTGGGCCTTGGCCTTCACGCCCTCGAACGCGTTGTGCGGATCGGGGCCGAACTGCCATGATGGGTTGTGGATGCCAAACTTCATCGGGAACCTCCTGTCAGTCCCATATGCGGTGCCGCTGTCCCGAGGAAAGGGCCCTGCACGGCCGCTATTCTGGCCGGCGCTCCGGTTTCAAATCGATCAGTGGGGTTCCGTCGAGACAGTCCAGGCCGCGGACCTGAAGTGTCGTGCCCTCGACGCCGACCAGTTCAACCACCGACGAGGCGATCGGATTGGGGCGCACGGGTGACCGCAACGCGAAGGTGCCGGCGGTTTGTCCGGTGCGAATGGGACGTTGCAGGACAAGGTCGCGCCGAGCCTGGTGCATCCAGTAGAGGACCTGGAGGCGGGGATGCTTGGCGATATCGGTCAGTGCCTGCCGCCAGCGATCATCGACCACGATGGTGCAGATCGGCCCGTCCAGGCTGCCGCGTTTGGGGCACTCGCTGCGAGCACGCCATGGTGTGTGAATGGTGCCGATGAAATACACCCCGGCATCGGTTTCAGACGGAAGCGGAACCGCCACTTCCCCTGGACGCAGGTCGCTATCGTCTGTCATGGCGCCAGGGTGCCACTTAGCGCCGCCTGCCGTCCAGGGGGCGAAGCAACGACGGCAGGGGCGTTGGCGGCCCGCTGCGCCCATTCGGCGATCTCGATCGGCGATGCGGGCAGTACTGTGGCCTCGCACCCCAGAAACGCTTCCATCGCGGGCAAACGGTCTGCCCGCACGGGGATCAGCACGACGGCGCCTGCACAGATCGCCTCAGCGATTTCAGCCCGTAGCCCGGTCCCTTCGGCCTCCAGGGCGCCAAACCGATTCACAATCATAACGGATAGTCCAGCGTCGATATGTTGCCGCAGCAGCGAGGCGCCGCGGGCGAGCGCGTCGGTATCCAGCATGCAGGAACTGGCGCCGGCCCCGCGGGGTTCGTCGAGGCGGATCGTGGTCCCGGTCGCGATGTCGTCCAGCCACATGCCGCGCTTGCCGCTTGGAAGCCGCTGGCCCCGGCGTTGCAGCAATCCTCCAACCGTCAGCCCGCGCGCGCGCAGTTGATCGACGGCAGCCATCAGAACCGCGTGCGGCTCCGTCGTTGCGTCATAGAGCAGAACCCCGACGGTCGCCGCGATTTCGGGGTCAGCCGACCTTGAGCAGATGGTTTGCATGCATAAGTCTCTTACCGAGCGCTTGGTTTCGGCAAGCCCGCCCTGGACCGATTCCGAGCGGCTCGCTATATCCGGTGCAATATAACAACCCATTGAGGATAACGCCATGTCCGTCACCGAACAGACGCGCCCAACCGCCGCCCAGCCGCATCACGTCCAGATGCTGATCGATGGCGCCTGGGTCGATGCCGCGTCCGGCGAAACGCTGATGGTGGAGAACCCCGGCCGCCGCACCTCGATCGCCACCATCCCGCGCGGTGCCAAGGCCGATGTCGATCGCGCGGTGATCGCGGCGCAGAAGGCGTTCACCGCCTGGAGCAAAATCCCGCCCCGCCAGCGTGGCCGTCTGCTGTTGCGCATCGCTGAGGCGATGGAGTCCCGCATCGAGGAACTCGCCCGCATCATCGCCGAGGAAACCGGCAACGCCCTCCGCACCCAGGCTCGGCCGGAAGCCACACTGACCGCCGATATCTTCCGCTATTTCGGCGGCCTGGCCGGCGAGTTGAAGGGCGAGACCATTCCGCTGGGCGAGAACGTCTTGAGCTACACTCGCCGCGAACCGCTGGGCGTCGTCGGCGCCATCATCCCCTGGAACGCGCCCGTGCTGCTGGGTGCACTGAAGATCGCCCCCGCTTTGTGCGCCGGCAACACCATCGTGTTGAAGGCGGCCGAGGACGCGCCGTTGGGCGTGCTGTTCATGGCAAAAATCTGCCAGGAATTCCTGCCGCCCGGCGTGATCAATGTACTGACCGGCACCGGCGAGGAATGCGGCGGCCCGCTGGCGCAGAATCCGGCCATCATGAAGCTGTCGTTCACCGGTTCCACCGAGGTCGGCAAGATCATCATGCGCGCGGCGGCGGACCGGATCGTGCCCGTGTCGCTGGAACTGGGCGGCAAAAGCCCCTCCATCGTGTATCCCGACGCGAATGAGGACTGGGTGGTGGACGGTGTCATCTCCGGCATGCGCTTTACCCGCCAGAGCCAGTCCTGCACCGCCGGGTCGCGGCTGTTCCTGCACCAGGACATTTTCGACCGCTTCCTGGAGAAACTGTCCACCAAGGTGCAGGCCCTGAAGATGGGCGACCCGCTGGACGAGGCGTCCGACATCGGCGCGATCATCAACGAAAAGCAGTTCCGCAAGGTATGCGGCTATGTGGACGAGGGTCTGCACCGCAAGGATGCCCGCTTGGTGTTTGGTGGTCTGCCGCCGAAAGAGGGGCCGCTCAGTCAGGGGTATTTCGCGATTCCGACGGTGTTCGCCGATACCTCCAACGACTGGCGGCTGGCGCGCGAGGAAATCTTCGGGCCGGTGCTGGTGGCGATCCCCTGGAAGAACGAGGAAGACGCGATCCGCATGGCCAACGACAGCCATTACGGGTTGGCGGCGTACGTGTGGACGCACGAGATCGGCAGCGCGCTACGCACCGCCCACGCCATCGAGTCCGGCTGGGTGCAGGTGAACCAGGGGCTGGGCCAGCAACCCGGCCATTCTTATGGCGGTTACAAGCAGAGCGGCATCGGGCGGGAGTTCTCGCTGGAGGGGATGCTGGACAGCTTCACCCAGCGCAAGAACGTGACGGTGAATTTGAACGTGCCACGGCTTGGGTAAAACCTCGCCCTTCTTCGGTAAACGGAATCCGGCGTGGTAAGGGAAGGCCCATTGGCATAGGCGCGAACTTGACGTCCCAGGCTGTCGCTCAACGGCGGCCTGGCTGCGCGGCATCTGTGCGGCTAAGCGACGGTGAGGTGAGACGCTAGCCGGCGCATCTCGGGCCCTCCTGAATGCGTGCGCAATGTCCGATCGTGGCCGGGAGCGGAATGGCCGGCCTCGAGCCGGCGAGGCGGGAAACATGCCGATCGTTCGGCCGTCACTGATTGGCCGCTTCCGACCCATCCAAGACATTGCGTGGCGCGCCGCCTATGTCTGGTATTAGCCGAAAGCGGACTGTTGGCTGAGGAGCGGGCGATGCGGTTAAGCGGACATTCTTCCAGTGAGACGATTCGGCTGCTGTCGACCCAAGCGTCAATCCGGGCATAGCAATACGCTCTCGGAAACAGACGTCTCTGCAAGACCGACGCGACACGTTGAGTCTCCGCATGGGACTTACTGTCGCTTCCGACGCGCTCCCACTACAACGGTGGACGAGCAAGGCTCGCGAATTGGATTTCCCTATCATCTGCCGGCGCGACTTTATGTCTTCGTTCAGAATGGCTACCGACGACCCTCCTGGCTTCTCCCTCACGCTGAAGTCGGGGGCCTTCTGGTAACCTTCTGTCCGTTAGGATGAGACATAAGCGCTGACCTATCACGGTTGCGTGTCACCGATGTTCATGGTAGCATGCTGTCTTTTCAAGAATAGCAGGCGATGTCTGAGAAGTGTGTGAAATGTGGCGAGGCGGTCGCTTTACACTTAACAGCCTGCCCAGTCTGCAGCACGTCCGCCGGCTTTCCTAACGTAAGGGTCGCTCAGAGTGCAAAGGAAGCTGACGCTCTGACTGTCCGCTACGATAGCGCGATGGTTTCGGCGGAGGCCCTCGGGGTGACCGCCGAGGTCGAAGCTTTCGAAAAAGCGGTCGCCACGGACTCGGTAGCGGTGATGAACAGGGCGCTCGGGTCTCTGAGCAGTTGGATCAATGGAGAGAGCCCTTTATTCTATTCGTTCTGGCACCAGGTCAAATACCTTGGTCGGGAGCCAAATGAGTCGGAGTGGGACCAGCAACGAGGAGCGGCAGAGGCTGCGATCAGCCCGTTCTATTTTGAGAAGATTAACTTCGCTGCGCTCACGCTCGATGGGCATGGAATGACATATTACGGCCCGTATTCGGTTACTTTGAAATCGCTAATGATCGAGGATCGTGCGAGCGTCTTCGATCAAAATCCATTCAATTTTCTCAAGACACACCATATCGTTGGAGGTAAGGCTCCGCCGTCCGGCTACCGCGCGCCATGGAAGCTTCGCGGCCGGCTTGCGGTCGCAAAGCTCCAGCCCGAGATTTCGCCGGGAAAGGCTTTCGGTGATATCCTCATGGGACCGCGCCGGGCGGAGGCGGATTGCGAGTTCGTCGAGGTTCATGTGTTCGATGCTATCCACCGGCTAGGAATTGAACGTATAGTCGGGCCAATGCCTACAGAGCGGGTAGATCGCGCAACCTGGAATCAAATTGTGCGTAAAGCCAAGAAGTTAGGCGTGAAAGTCGAGGTATCCCCGTGAGAGCCTTCGTATCGGGAGAAGCCGGCGCTGCAATCATGGTTGGGACTTCTCCCGCCATCCGATCGATCTATGGGACTGTCGCCAAGCCATGGCATGCCGGGGACGCGTTGCGCCTGTTCGATGGCTGCTCCGATGTTCGCGCCGTCGAGGTGCCCAACGTCAGCGAACTGGACCGTGAGTGCAAGCTCGCATGGGCGCAGGATCGTGGCCTGCGTTTGTTCTTGTTCCTGCTCGATCCGGAAGAGCCGGAGGAGGAGCTTGTCGAATACGCGGAGTGCGTTTCGGAGCTGCTCGAAGAGCATCCGATCCTCCTCCATATGCAACGCCGACTGGCTGCAGCTCCCCTTCCCGCTATCGATGAAGATCGCATAGCTGCTGCTTGCGCAAATGTTCCCGAGGTCCGCTCGCTGTTCCAGTGGCTGCTCAATGTGCAGGCAGATGTAACGCGCGTGCGTGCTGAGTTCGACGCGGCAAGCGTGGCTGAGAATGCAGCCGCGCTACGGGAGCGGATGACTGTAGACGGGTCATTCCTCGACATCGTGACGGCGCTCGCCGCCAAAAGTGATCTGTCTTTTATTCAGCTCCAGGTGGTCAGTAAGCATCGAGACCACAGCACGATGATCGCGAAATGGTTCAAAGCGCTGCAGGGCGACCTAAAGCGGATTCCTAGGGCCGTTATCCGTGCGCAAGAGCCGGAAGACATCGAGGTCGAAGTCTGGGATCACGCTGAAGCGCGCCAGTCCAGCTATGCCGCCTACCACAACGTCATGGTGCAGCAGAAGGCGATCACTACAAGGCTAAAAGATCACGATATCGGTCAGGCTCGGCGCTTGATGAACGACCTTGTTGCATCTCAGCGCACAAATTCGACGCCTGACCAGTTAGCCAAATCTCTTAGCAATATGGCTCGACAAGCTGGCAATTTCGATATTCCAGATCTGGCGCTCGAATGGTCGCGTGAGGCCACGATAGCCAATCCGCATGATCCGATATCCTACGGGCATCTTGCCAACGCTCTGCTCGATATTGGCTTGCACGACGAAGCCGAAGCTGCCCTCAACGAGGTCGAGAAGAAAGGCGATCCCCTTTTCGCTGCGACCGGCCGCGCTCGCATCCTTCGCGACCGAGGGCAAATCGGAGAGGCTCGAGAGGCCTTTCTGTCGGCCGCTGAGGCATTCAAAGACCACGAGGATTCGGTGCATGCTCGTCTTGGAGCAGCAGAGGCGTTGCGAGAACTCGGGGACCCCCACGGAGCTTGGAGCGAATATCAGAAGCTCTCAATCGACTTTCCATTGGAAACTAATGTCTGGACCGGGCTCGCTTCAACGCTCGTAGATCTTGGTAATGTGGAAGAAGCTCTAAAAACATATTCCAAAGCTGCAAGCTATGACTCGGTAAAGGGAAGACTTGGCCGCGCTCAAGCTCTTCGCGCGTTCGGAAATATCTCAGGTGCGCTTGAGATATTTGATGAGGTATTAGAGGAGTATCCAACTAACTCGTTTGCTCTCTGTGGTCGTGGCGATGTCTTGCAGGATCAGGGTAAATTCGAGCTGGCTCTAGCAGTTTATGAGAAAGCTATATCGCTCTCGCCGCATCGAGCTGAGCCGATTCTCGGGAAAGTCCATGTCCTGCGGCACATGGAGAAATACCAGGATGCTCTGGATCTTCTTGAGCAGGTCAACGACCGGTTCCCTTATGAAAAGCGGTTTGCGACTGCGCTTATCGTGATCTATCGCGCTCAAGGTCGGTTCAGGGAGGCCCTAGTGGCCTGTGACAGGATGAACAACAGGTTTCCCTTCGACATTCATGTTCGATTGGCCCGTGCGGCTATTCTTGGACGCCTTGGGTCGGTGGTCGAAGCCATGAACGCCTATGATAGCATTCTGAACGATAAGCCTCGCCTTCGCCGCGCAATGCTGGGCAAGGCTGCTATCCTCATCAGGACGGGCAGAAAGGAAGAGGCTGCTCGATTGTTACCGACGGAAAATCCAACATCTCGCGGCGACTGGCGGGCTATAAACCTTCGCATTACGCTGCTTGAAGAACGAGACGGTCCAGAAGCCGCGTCAAAGCTGCTGTCCGAGCTTATCCCAAAATGCCCGTTTGCGGCCGAGCGCCGCCGAATGAGGGACTTGCTCGCGATCATCGAACTGCGCCTGCGTCGGTGGCCGCAGGTTAGGAGAATGGTCGAGGCTCACCCGGAAGAGGTCAGCAACGTCATCTCTCTGCACGTCTTCGCAGCTACCCACAGGACCCTGAAAGCTCGCGAGTGGCTTGCGCGTATTCGTGCGGAAGGTGGGCCGGCCGACGTGATCAACCTCGCGGAAGAGATCGCACGCCGCCACCAGCTCACGGACGAAGCGCCGCAGCAACTGCCGGGGTGGATTGAAGAGACCGAGCGGGCAATCCTGCTTGCTGAGGCTGCCTGACAGGTTTTCTCTGGTGAGCAAAAAAGCGCGTTTTCTCTGGCGCCGCTCAACACCCAGACGCCATAGCAGACGCACCCTGTCAGGGCTGCCGCAGGCACCCAGCTAGCGCGAGTTGGCAGCCTCGCCGTAAGCGTCCGGCTAGGGCCGTTTC
>DNXO01000098.1:0-13303 GCA_003506895.1 Acetobacteraceae bacterium
GGCGGAGGAAGAAGGCCATGAAGGTCGGACCCGCACTCAGCATCCTCGCCCAGCCCGGCGTGCCGGATGTCGCCCTGTACAACGAACACATGCCGCTGGGAGACCTGGCGGAGCCGCTGGGCTTCGACAGCCTGTTCGCGCTGGAGCACCATTTCACCGGTTACTCGATGTCGCCGTCCCCGCTGCAAATGCTGAGTTACTACGCGGGCCGGACGAAGAAGATCACGCTGGGCACATGCGTCATCGTGCTGCCCTGGCACGATCCTATCCGCGTCGCGGAACAGATCGCCCTGCTGGATGTCATGAGCGGCGGCCGCACCCTGATGGGTTTCGGTCGCGGTGCCGCCAGCATCGAATACGAAGGCTTCCGCATCCCGATGGAAGAGGCCCGCCCGCGCTTCGTCGAATCCGCGCAACTGATCATCAAGGCGCTGACGGAGGAATCCTTCGACTGGAACGGGGAATTCTACAAAATACCCCGCGTGGCGATCCGTCCGCGGCCTATTTCCCACCCGGAACGTCGCTTCTACGCATCCTCGGTCAGCCCCGAATCAGCCGAGGTGATGGCGAAGCTCGGTTTTGGCATGTTGATCGTCATGCAGAACGAATGGGCAAAGGCCGCCGAGGACGTTCATAAGTATCGCGCGATGATTCAAGGCGTCGGTCACACGCCGCGCCCGCCCATCGTCCTCACCAACGTCGCCTGCGCCCCAACCCGCGAAGAGGCTCGGGAGTGGGCGATGAAATACCTGAGTGAGAAATGGGATTCTATCGACAACCACTATCATTTCTCGGATGGCCATCTGGGAGAGGTGAAGGGTTATGAGTCCTACGGAAAGCTCGCCAAGACCTACACCAAGATGAAGGACGAGAGTTTCCGCACCAAGGCAACGGACTTTTACCTAAGCATCCAGATCGTCGGCACGCCGGACGACTGCATCCAGCAGATCGGCGAATTGCGTCGCCTGACCGGAACGGATCATCTGGTGACGGAGTTCTCGTTCGGCAGCATGCCGCATCACTTGGCCGAAATGAACATGCGCCTGTTCGCTGAAAAAGTCCTGCCGGTGCTGCAACGCGACGCCGCGTTCCAGGGCATCATCGATCCGCTGGCCCAGCACAGCGACGCTGGCGAAGACCGGCTGTTCGCGCCGGCCTGAACCCCATCGTAACCCCATCGTCATGGCGGGCGAAGGCCTCTTCATCGTCATGGTGGCCGTAGGGCCGCCATCCACGCCTTTTTCCGGACGAGCCGAAGTCGTGGATGGCAGGCCTGTGCATGCCATGACGGGATCCTTTACTTCGCCGGGCCAAGGCAATTGCAGGATGGACCTCGGCTACTCCGCCGCGACCGCCATCCGGTTTGCCTCAATCTTCCGCCGAGCGGCTTCCCGTCGCTCATCGAACTTCGCCAGACGCCGCCGGGGATTAGGATGGACCTCATTCTCCGGCTCACCGGGCCGCTTTTGCGAACCCGCCCAGCCATGCGCGGCGATGTCGAAGATGATGTTCGACAGATCGGTGTGCTTCACCTCGTACCCGTCCGGATTGTTCGGGTCGCCCATGATCCAGGTGCCGCCCGCCGCCCTGGCCTGCTGGCCGGAAACGATGATGTCGTCCACCCAGAACCCGATGTGATGAATGCCGACGAAGTCCACGCCCTTGCCCTGTGACGCCTCCTCGTCCTTGAAGTGCAGGATCGCGAGGTTGACCACGCCATCTGTCAGGAACACACCCTCGGCCAGCGGCCCGTCAAGTTCCGCGACCTCTTCAAGGCCGACCGTTGCCTTGTAATACTCCGCTGTTTCCCACGGATCGGCGACGCTGAGTGCGACGTGGCGCAGATAGCCTTTGCTCTTTACAGTCATGGCCGGGCTCCCTCGCTTATTTTGATCGGGGGAGTGTGACTCCGGTTTGGCGAAAAGGGCAAGTTTCGGAGGTATCGGCGAAGACTGCCGGGATGGCGAAACCTCTGTTCGTCACCGCCGTCGCCAGTTCCGCGACCAGATTAAAGGTGCCTCGCGAAATCCATTCGCTGATGCAGGACACGCACAATCACTACCCCAACAGGGGTATTGCGGTAGAAAACTGAATGGCTGGCGGTTTCTATCTTGCGATATCCAGGTCGAACGTGGCTGGCATCGCGTCCGATCTCGGGGAATTCCGCCAGCATGCGGAAGGTCTCATGCAGGCCCAGAATTTATGTTTCGGCGGCGGTCAGACCCCAGTGACGAAGTGACTCTTCGGCGATGGCCTCAACGTCGGAGTCAGCTTCACGCGATAGGGCATAGCTACCCACCGGCAATGGCGCTTCGTTCCTTTACGGCGGCCCAGATGTCATGGACGCTTCGGTTGCTGATGCCGCTTTCCTCTCCGGCGACAAGCGCGGCTCGCAGCGCGGCGAGTTTGCTTTCCTGTTCCTCCAGAAGTCGCAGGCTTGCCCGCACCACGTCGCTCGCGCTGCTGTAGCGGCCTGCGTCCACCTGCGCCTGGATGAAGCCGCTGAAGTGGTCACCGATGCTAAAAGAGGTGTTTTTGGACATGTCGCATTTTACCAAAAATTGGTACTGCGCGCAAGAACTCCAAAAGTCTCAGTCCCCGTCGGTCAGTCACCCGTTGCCGAATCCTAACAGCCTGCTAAGTCACCTCGATTCCTGTCCGACCGATGGGGCCCCACCTCACAGCTGGCTTCGTTATATGCACACGTCTGGCAGCGCTACTAGGGTTATGCGATAACGCGACGTGACGGTGAGGGACATATAGCATGATCAGGCGCGTCGAGGCGGATGGCCCCGCGAGCAAACCTGCCTCTGTCGGCGCGCCGACCTTTATCGACGTATTCGCCGGGTGCGGCGGGCTCAGCCTCGGCCTGAAGCGAGCAGGGTGGCATGGGCTTTTCGCTATCGAAAAGGACCGTTTTGCCTTCGATACGCTCTCCAGCAACTTTCCGATTGATAGCGGCCCGCTCTCTTACTCATGGCCTGAGGCGATCGAGCGCACACCGTGGGACATCGCTGAGCTCCTCCGCACCAAGAGCGAGGCGCTCGAGGCGCTGGCCGGCACGGTAGACCTGCTTGCGGGTGGTCCCCCCTGCCAGGGCTTCTCACACGCTGGCCGGCGGCGTCCGGACGACCCGAGGAACCGCCTGTTTGAGGCATATCTGGAACTTGTCCGGATCGTGCGTCCCCGTGTCGTGCTCATTGAGAACGTGCGCGGCTTCACGTCGAGCTTCGACCGGCGTGGGCACGACGGAATCACGAATTTTGCAGAGACGCTGCATGATCGCCTTGATGCGGACTACGATACGGTTAGCGCTATAGTCAGGGCGAGCGACCTTGGAGTTCCGCAGTCCCGGTCGCGCTTCTTTCTGGTCGGTGTGCGGAAAGGCGAGTTGGCTGGGGATGGTCTCTCTCGGTTTTTCGACGACCTACATCAACATACTGCCGCTTTTCTCGCGCCGCGCGGACTGCCTCGTCGACCGACTGCCCGCGACGCCATCGGAGATCTTGAGGTCGGGCACAACGGGACGGTTCCATGCGATGACAGCCCAGGCTTCGACGCAATTGATTACCAGGAGCCACGTAGCGCCTACCAGATTTTTATACGTGATGGTCACGAGGGCCGTCCATCCGACACACGCTTAGCACGACACCGACCGGATATTCGTGACCGCTTCGCGTCGATCATCCGCAGTTCGTGCGAGGAGGGAAGACTCAATGTATCGATCTCGCCAGAAACACGCAAAGCACACGGATTAAAAAAGATGGCCATCCGCGTGATGGACCCGCTCAGCCCTGCCCCCACAATCACAAGCCTACCGGATGATCTCTTGCACTACTCCGAGCCGCGCACTCTGACTGTTAGAGAGAATGCGCGGCTTCAATCATTTCCGGACTGGTTCAAATTCAAGGGAAAATACACGACAGGGGGCCACCTGCGCGTCAAGGAAGTGCCGCGCTTCACTCAAGTGGCCAACGCCGTTCCCCCCCTGATTGCTGAGCAAATTGGGCTACGCCTTATCTCCCTGCTGGGCCTCGATCGCGTCGACATGGGCGGAGAGCGCCCCACAGATAATGGCGAGGGCGTCCTTGTGAGTGCGCAGCTTGCTGCGGAATAATTTCATCCAATCGTCGTCGATGGTGACAGGCTTCTTCCCGCGCTTAATCGCGCGCAGGGTTATCGTGCCGTCCTCCGCCACAACTTCTGCGGCGTGAGCGAGCTTGTTGCGGTTCTGAATTATGTCGGGATCGTAGTCCTTAAAGGTCTTGAGCGCATCCGCCGGTTTGTCCGCCAATACCTTGCTCACTCGGTTGATTGCCTTCAGGCGCTGCATTGAGGAAAACAACCCGCCATCAATCACCACATCGAGGATGCGCCCTTCGCTGACGATCTTCCGCAGGCCCTTGATCCTCGCCTCCTCTCCCTCAAGGAGCTTTGTCAAGGTATCGCGCCCCTTCTGCACGAGCGTGGCCTCTGAGGAGGCAAAGACCTTCTCAAGCACCGCCTCCATTCGCACGTCCATCTCCGCGACCTCGGCCATTGCAATCCCTCGCATGTGATTGAGGTCGATGGCCTTACCTATCACGGTGTCCGCTAGGCCCCTCAGCATCTCGTCGAGAACGTCTCCTCGCGTAGCGACGAACACGCCTGGAACCTCGTGTTTTGCAAGTTCTGCCAGAAGGTTGACCGTCGAGGCCGACGAGTAGAATACCATATCGGTGTAGCGCAGATCTGCCCGCAGCCGCGCAGCAGCAACTGCGCCGTCGATGTCTAGCCGACCAAGGTTGAAGTCGACCGCGACCAGATCGAAGTTCCGCCCAGAGTCGCGGGCTAGCTTCTTTAGACCATCCTCCGAGAGATCGCTCGCATAACGGCACTCAAGTGAAAACCCATTCAACTTCAGATGGTCGCGGAGCAACTCCACCGTATTATACAATGACCCCGGGTTGTCGTCGACGACAAGCAGTTGGAACTCAAGTTTCACGACGGGAACCTTATCCTCAGGTGGGCACCGTCGAGGTCGGTGGAATAAGGCTCCTCGACGACCTCAATCGTGCCGCCAAGACCTTCGACGACCTGCTTGACGTGGAAGAGCCCAAGGCCCGATCCCTCGGTGGTCGTTACGCCCTTCTCGAACACACGGGAGCGAGGCTTGAGCGACGCCGGCCATCCGGTTCCGTCGTCCGCCACATCCACCGCGAGCATGGGCTTGGGTCCCTTCGTTTTGGCGAGGAAGAAGCCGATGCTAGTAGCATGGGCCTTCGCCGCATTGGAGATCAGGTTGTCGATGACGATGCCAACCTCTATCGGTCGGAAGCGCCGCTTCAACGTCCCGTCTTCGGCCTGTACACGGACCCCAACCCCGCGCGGTGCCCAGAGGGTCGAGATCGTCTCGATGTAGTCGCGGATGTAAACTGAGAGATCGGCCTCCACCTCAGAGGACTGCTGGCGGTAGCCGCCCTTTGTAGCAAACCTGGCAGCGGTTAGGATTTGGCTATTGCGGAACGATACTTGCTCGAGGAACGAAATCCACTCGTCCTTGCTGATACTCTCGCTACCGCGGAGCTTTCCCATCATCCGCTTCACACCCAGATGGACATCCGAGGCGTGGATTATAATCTGGTGATGAAGGTTGAGTATCGTGTCTTGGTCCAGCGAGCCAGCAGCGACCAAGAAGGCGTTGCGCTCTTTTTCCTCGCCGAAGCGCCTCTCGGCGACCGCAGCGGCGCTTTCCGCCGCCATGGCGCGTGTCTCGGCTCGACGCTCGGCCTCCCGCGCCTCTGACTCGGCGGCCTGAAGCGCCCTTATCCTGGCCTTCGCCTCATCGACGCGCGCAAGCAGCGCGCTGTCGCCTGTCTCCTCGGCTAGCAATTCCAGCGCCTTCAGCGAAGCCTCAAACGCCTGCGATTTCTCATCGACGATTCGAATCAGCTCAGGATTGTAATCCAGCAGCTCGACGCCTTCGGTTGCGGCCAAACGCGACACGAGTTGCGCAACTAGGGCGCTGCTCTCGTCACGTCGCACGCGCGACGTGTCTGCCACGTCGGTGTCAAATTCGTCCTTCCATGTGATGTCGACGACATATCGCTCAAGCCGCCGCACGCACTTATCCTTGATACAGTCGATCAGATCATCGACCTGCGGATTGCGGATCAGCCCCTGGTTGCGGCTGGTTGCCTCATTGAAGCCGGCGACGCCCTTGATCTCAACCCGGCCTATAAGGTCGCGGCCGCCGAGGAACCGGCGCTGTCCCTGCTGCTTGCGACGGGTTAGGCCGAAGAAGTCATCGTCCTCCGATCCGATCGGGAAAACCCGAAAGCCATTGCGGAATAGGAAGATCGATCCAAATTGAACGGAGGGCAGTCCCATCCGGTGCGCGAACACGGCCTTCGCGCTCCTGTTTAGGAAATATACATCGGCGGTAAGTTCTGTCTCCGTGATGCCTGGGTAAGGGTTGTTCTCGCGGATGCGGTAGATGAGCTCACCACGGTCCTCAAGCGTCGACTCGATCTTGGCTCCGGCATCGACGAGCGCCACCCGGATGACAGTGGTGCGCTGCTTCAGCACTTCGAGGATCGGGTTTTCGATAGGCCCGTTGACCAGCATCTTCATCGGCTGGTCGTCGCGCAGGGACGCGTTGTGCTTGGCGTCCGCAGCGTCAGCCTCGGCCTCCGACGTCACAACGATCTCAATTTCGAAGGCGCGCGATTCCCGCGCGAAGGGATCAATGAGCTTGGTAAGCTCGCGCTTCAGGGCCTGAAACAGGGAGCGATTCCACTGAGAGCGCAGCCGACTGATCCGCAGGACAGTGCCGGTCGTTCCTGTCGGCTTGCAGGCGTCGTCTGGGAAGTCCGCCGCCTCACCGAGCTCGACTTGGATGGCGCCGAATTCTTCCTTGGCATCCTCCTCGTAGAGGCGCCAATCCACATCAAGAATCTGGACCGCGTTATCTGGGGCGCGGGAGTTCAGGGTCAGCTTCGATCCTAGCCGGTCGCATGAGAACCGGCCCACGCCCTTCGCACCGGCATAGGCACGTGCGCGTCCAACGATGTGATCACGGTAGTCGTCGTCCTCGGTGCCCTCGCGCTTGGCCGAGTAGGCCACGAACAGCCACTTGTTCAGTATGTCGTCGCGCGACATTCCTTTGCCGTTATCGGCAATGGTTATTGTGTCCTCCTCGAAGGTGATGAGCACCTTCTTCGCATGCGCGTCGAACGAATTCTTTACCAGCTCGAAAACTGCGACAAAATCATCCGTGATCAGGTCGCGCCCGATTAAGTCCTTGAGCCCTGTACTGATTCTGAATGCTTGTTTCTCAGTCACCCGTCCCCCTAAGTGCCATCGGCTCTGATCGACGACGCGACGCCCGCCTGCGACAGAGCAGGTAGCGCCCAAACGGCACCGAAATCAATGCCGCCCAGGTCCTCGGTTTCGGAGACACAGCAATGCACGGTGCATGGTCTGGCGGTCATACCTTTTCCCTTAGCAGGCTGTTGAAAAGCCCCGTCCAGAACCGAAAATCCTCCGCGTGTGAGCCGATTTTCGGTTTCCCGGGGCAGAATCGCGCATTTTCGTGGTGCCCGAAAGTCCGTTACGATGCCTTCGGGCACACTGCGGACAGACTCATCCTGTCGCGGCCAACCGCGGCAAGCAGATCAAGGTGTAAGCCGCCACCTTGACCGTAAACATCCGGCCCACCCGGGCGAGCCCGCGGAACTTCCTCCGCGCCATGCCGCCGACTTCCTTGACCCAGCCGTTCGCCTCCTCGATCCGCTTGCGAATGATCTGGCTGATCCGGTAGCCGTCGCGGCGCGTCGTATGCCCGTCGATGTTCGATCCGCGGTGTGCCGTGATATTCTGGGCCATGTGCGAGGTCACGCCCAGCTCCCGCGACGCGGCGACGAAGGCAGCGGTGTCGTAGTTCTTGTCGGCGCCCACCGTCTTCTTCCACGTGCCGGGCAGGCCACCAGCATGTCCAGCGCTGCTTCCGGCTCCGCCGTGCCGGTCGCGGTTCTTACTGAACACCGTCGGCACCCAGGTCGGATCGTCCACCGACAGGCCGACGAACCAGCGGAACAGCAGGTTGTAGTTCAGTTGCTCCATAAGCTGCCGCTCGGAGCGGATCGTGTAGAAGGCTTGCAGCAGCAGGGCACGCAACAGTTGTTCGGGCGGAATCGAAGGCCGGCCGTTCTCGGAGTAGAGCGCGGCGAACTGATCATTCAGCGCGGCCAACGCCTCATCCGACAGCGCGCGGATCACCCGCAGCGGGTGGTTCTTAGGGATCCGGCTCTCCGGCCGGACGTAGCTGAAAAGTCCGTCGCGTCGTTGGTCGAAACCGCGCATTCTGGCTGCCCCGGGCATGTCGATCCGATGTGCCATCGAATCCGATACGCCCGCGTCGGGGCAAGGGGTTTTTCAGCAGCCTGCTAAGCCTGCTTCCGCTCGATCAAACTCCGCCGGATCTTCCGCCCGCGTTCCACCTTGTCCTCGATATACGCCGTGTCGCCCCAACGCACCGCCCGCGCCATCGCCTGGGCGTCTTCCATGAAGCGTTGCAGCATCTCCAGCAGCGCCTCGCGGTTATTCAGGAAAATGTCCCGCCACATCACCGGGTCCGACGCCGCGATCCGGGTAAAGTCCCGGAACCCGGAGGCGGCGAAATTCACCACTTCCTGCCGGCTCTCATCCGCCAGATCGTCCGCCGTGCCGCAGATCGTGAACGCGATCAGATGCGGCAAATGCGAAACGATCGCCAGCACCCGGTCATGATGGCTCGGTTCCATCCGTTCGGTCTGCGCGCCGCAGCGCTGCCACAGCGTCTCGACCTTCACGATGGCCGCCTCATCGGTGCCCGGCACCGGAGTCAGCAACGTCCACCGATTCTGAAACAGCTCCACAAATCCCGCATCCGGCCCGGAGTGTTCCGTCCCCGCGATCGGATGCGCCGGCACGAAATGCACCCCCGCCGGCACCAGCGGCCCGACATCGCGGATCACCGACTGCTTGGTCGATCCCACATCCGTCAGCACCGCACCCGGCGCCAGATGCGGGGCGATCCGCGCCGCCAGATCAGCAAACGCCCCGACCGGAGCGCACAGCATCACGCAATCCGCACCCTCCACCGCCTTGGCGGGGTCGAGTTCGACGCGATCCGCCAGACCCAGCTCCATCACCCGGTCCAGGGTCTTCTGCGTGCGGGCGTTGACCACGACCTCCGCCGCGATATCCCCGCGCTGCTTGGCGATCCGCGCGACCGATGACCCGATCAACCCAACGCCCAGCAGCGCGAGCCGCTTGAAAACCGGATCAGCCACGGGCTTGCCGCATGAATTCGGTGAAGCCATCGACCACCAGCCCAACTTCCTCGGCGGTGCCGACCGTCACCCGCAGGCAATGCGGCAGCCCATAGCCGCCGACCTTGCGGACAATGATGCCATTCTTGCGGAGGAACGCATCGGCGGCATTCGCCATCTCCACCGTTCCCAAATCAACCAGCACGAAATTCCCCTCGCTCGGCCAAACCTTCAGCCCCGCCGCCTCGATACCGGCAGCCAGCTTGGGCCGGTAATCGGCGTTATGAGCACAGCCCGCTTCCACCCAGCCCGGTTCGGACAGCGCCGCGATGGCGGCGGCCTGCGCGGCGACCGACACGTTGAACGGCCCACGCACCCGGTTCAGCACATCCACGATCCCCGGCGGCGCATAGCACCAGCCGATCCGCATCCCGCCCAGCCCGTAGATCTTGGAGAACGTCCGCGTCATCACCGTATTATCGGTCGCGTCCACCAGCTTCACGCCCGCGTCGTAAGCCGGGTGAGTGACGTATTCCGCATAAGCGGAATCCAGCACCAGCAGCACCTCGGGCGGCAGCGCGGCGCGAAACCGGGCGATGTCGTCCGACGGCACCATCGATCCGGTTGGGTTGTTCGGATTGGCGATGAACATCAGCGTCGTCGCCGGCGACACCGCCGCCAGCATCGCGTCCAAATCGGTCGTCAGGTTGCGCTCCGGCACCTTGATCACCCGGCTGCCGGCATAGGTTCCGGCGATGTGGTAGATCGAGAAGCCATGTTCCGACATAACAATGTCGCGTCCCGGCCCGCCATACGACAGGCAAAACTGGTACAGCAGGTCGTCGGACCCAGCGCCGCAGACGATCCGCGACGGGTCCAGACCCCACCGCTTGCCGATCGCCGCGCGCAGCTTGTCCGCGCCGCCATCCGGGTAGCGATAAGTCTCCGACGCCACGTTGACGATGGCCTCCCGAGCAGACGGCGGCACGCCGAACGCGCCCTCGTTGGAGGACAGCTTCACCGTCCGGTTCGCGCCCGGCAGTTCCGATTCGCCCGCGACATAGGGGTGAATCGTCAGGATTTCCGGACGAGGCGCAGGCGTGGTCATCGTGTATTTCCCTGTAACGGCACTGCGTAACCACCCAGCACGACCGGGCGGCGCAAAACGGAGCCCAAATGGTTCAAGCGGTCATCGTCGTCGGACAAAAAGCCCTCGACCTCGACCAGGACATTGGCGACCGGGGAGCCGGGCTGACGGATCAGCACCATCGTCTCCGGCTTCAACCCCGCCGCGGTCAATTCGCTGGACAGCTTGGTGCGGCTGACATCGCTGTCGCATTCAAGACCCAGGAAGGATTGATCCTGCTCGCTGGCGTCCGGCGCGGCCGACGCCACAACCAACGCCTCGGCGGACGGAAAGCCTTCGGGCCGCGGCTTCCAGAACGGCAACCGAGCGATGATGTGCAAACGGGGTTCCTGATGCAGCAGCGCGACCCACCAGTTTTCCAGGTCGGAAGGGTAGGGCAGGATGGCGACCGACGCCGCGCCCTGGCTGACGTCGAACAGCGCCTGGCCCGGTTTCGCATAGGTGCGCAGCGGAGTCAGTGCACCGAAATGCTCGCGCGCCAACTGGGTCAACGGCACGCCGGCTTCGGAGTCGCACACCGCAAGGCTGAGCCCGCCCTGCATGCCGGTCGTCCCGGCCAGCAGTTCGCGCCAGATCCGGACCAGTGCCACGGGCGGCAACGCGCCCTGGTGGCGGCCAACCAGCCGGCGAATGATCGACGCCTCGCGCCCTGGCCGGAATGCCGCCGGCTTGCCGGAACGCGCCACGTATTCGACGATTTCGGCACGCTGCATCAGCAGGTCGTGGATCGCGTTATCGATCCTGTCGAGTTCGGCCCGCAATGCGGGTAACCCACCGGTACGCCAGCCATCGTTCGGGGAGGGTTCCTCCTTGCCGGTGGCGGCTTGTGCAACATCGATCGTGGACACGGGGCTGGACATCGTTCTCGCCGTTAAGGGACGGCAGACTTAGCGGATGCGCATCCGTCTGCAAACCCATTCGGCTGATCGGCGAACCGCCGGGGGCGGAATATGTCCGCCAACCAACGCGGCGGGCAGCGCCTTCACGCGCCCGCCGCGGTCAAGATCAGCCGAACAGCTTCGCCGCCACCTCGGCCACCCGACGCCCCTGATACCGAGCACCGTCCAGGTCCCTCTGCGAGGGCTGCCGCGATCCGTCGCCGCCGGCAATGGTTGTCGCCCCGTACGGCGCACCGCCCACAACCTCTTCCAGCGTCATCTGCGCCCCATGGCCGTAATCCAGGCCGACCACCGTCATGCCGAAATGCAGCAGATTGGTGATGATGGAGAACAGGGTCGTTTCCTGCCCGCCATGCTGCGTGGCCGTCGAGACGAAAGCCGCGCCGACCTTGCCGTTCAGCGCGCCACGCGCCCACAGCCCACCGGCCTGATCCAGGAAGTTCGCCATCTGCGACGACATCCGCCCGAACCGGGTCCCAGTGCCGACAATGATCGCGTCGTAATGCTCCAGGTCAGCAACAGCCGCGACCGGCGCCGCCTGGTTCATCTTGAAATGCGACTTCTCGGCGATTTCGGCCGGCACCAACTCCGGCACCCGCTTCACATCAACCTGAGCACCCGCGCCGCGCGCGCCTTCGGCGATCGCATTCGCCATCGTCTCGATATGTCCATAAGTCGAGTAGTACAGCACCAAAACCTTCGCCACGGCGATCTCCAGTAACGTTGCGGCGACCGGCACCACGCCGGTTCGCGCTCTTAGGGGCCGCCGCGAAATAAACCGATCGATAGACGGAAGCCGCCGGCCCAGCATCGTCATGGCGGGCGAAGGCCCGCCATCCACGCCTTTTACTCGAGCAGCACCGCAAGGCATGGATGGCGGCCCTTCGCCCGCCATGACGGTCTCCACCGGCTGTGCGTCCATCGAAGCGGTTATTTCGCCGCGTATCCTTAAGCGGATAATTGTGGACGACCGATCCATTAAGAAATAGAAAATCAGACAAGATAGGATTTCGATTTCTTATGTCCCGGCTACCCGATCTGGAAGGTATGGCGATCTTCGCCAAAATCGCCGAAACCCGAGGCATCACCGCGGCGGCGGCCGATCTTGGGTTATCCGCCCCTACCGTCTCCAAGGCACTCGCTCGGCTGGAGCAGCGTCTGGGCTCGCGCCTGCTGAACCGCACATCCCGCCGCTTTGCCCTGACCGATGCCGGCACCGCCCTGGCCGAGCGAGCCTCCCGCCTGCTGGCCGACGCGGAGGCCGCGCAGGACGCCATGCTGGCGCAATCCGCCACGCCGCGCGGGCTGGTGCGGCTGGCGGTGCCGATGTCGTTCGGCGTCAGTCAGGTCGCCCCCATCCTGCCCGCGTTCCTGCTGCGATATCCGGACGTCTCGGTTGACCTGCACCTGAGCGACGCCGTGGTGGATCTGATCGGCGACGGCTTCGATATCGCGCTGCGTGTCGGCGCGATGCCCGATTCTTCGTTACGCGCTCGGCGGCTGGCGTCCGTTCCGGGTATCGTCGTGGCGGCGCCCAGCTACCTGGCGCGCCGAGGCCGCCCGGCGCACCCGTCCGACCTGGCGGCCCACGACTGCTTCACCTACGCCTATCTGCGAACCCGCGACGCCTGGCATTTCACCAACGCAGACGGCGAGGACGTAACCGTCCGCCTGCGCGGGCGCATGCGGGTCAACAACGGCGAGGCATTGCTACCCGCCGCCATCGCCGGCCTGGGCATCGCCGCCCTTCCCGAATTCATCGCTCGGCAGCCAGTGGCCGAGGGTCTGCTGGAACCAGTACTGACCGACTGGTCCGGCTCACGGTCAAGCCTGTACCTGGTGACCCCGCCGAACGGACCCCGCCCCGCGCGAGTGCGCGCGCTGATGGACTTCTTCATCGACCATCTGTCGTGGACGGATTGACGCACGGCCCTTAGTCGTCATGGCGGGCGCAGGCCATAGGC
>DNXO01000098.1:13540-52821 GCA_003506895.1 Acetobacteraceae bacterium
TTAGTCGTCATGGCGGGCGAAGGCCATAGGCGTTAAAGCAGGGCGGAGTCACGTCGGTTTTTGATATGTGTCATGGCCGGGCTTGGTCAGACCACCCACGATTTGCGGTCGCAGAACGAGAAAATTCGTGGTTGGCTACGCCAAGATCGGCCCTTCTCCACTCAGTAGGGGCTGGGGGGTTGTTACCATTGGCCACGCGCGTGCCGTGATTCTCGACCTCATCGATCTCCGCGGCCACTGTTGGGACACGGACAGCCGGTAATAGTGGAGTCCCGTTCTGCGGGGCCATATATCGTCGGTTATGCTGAAGCGGATTGCACCTTCGATAACGGCAAGATCGAAAAGCTACCGATCACGATCGGCGAAAATGCGCTACCCGATAGGTCGTGGCTGGTCGGCCAAAAGCCGCGGCAAGGCGAACGGTATGTACTTGGTAGACCAACTCTGCAGGACTTAGACATCCGGCCACGCGATCTGATATCGGTAGTAGCCCGCTCCGGCCGCAGAGATAGAGAGCCTGAGAGCTAGACCGAGAAGACCCGGTCGCAATGTGACGGATTGTCCGTAGACGGGAACGCTACATCCGGGATCATGTCGAAACATGACCGACTCGCTAGCTCTCTTAGCCGCAGAAATCAGGAAACGTCGAACTGCTCTTGGTTGGTCCCAAGAAGAGCTAGCTGAGCGCTGTAATTTTGATCGGACTTATATAAGCATGCTGGAAAGAGGCAGAAGAAATCCTTCTCTTCGAAACCTTGAGAAATTGGCTAGAGGGCTTTCAACTTCGGTTGCGAGTTTAACTTCCTCGCTTGATCGGAGGGTCTAGACATGGCGCTTATACCGATAGACCAAGCGCACGCGCTTCAAATTCAAGCAGGAACTCTCGGGAGAAGGGCTGGACACGCATTCGAAGACGACATTGCCTCGCGCATCAACAGCTATACATATCCAATCTGGGTTAATGATACTGGCAACCAACATCTCGGTATCGGCGATCCAGCGTTCCTCCTGATAAGCTATATCGCTCGGGTTCTTCGATCAAGTATGATCGTATCTGCAACAGCCATATCCACCGGAGCATTGGCTACGTCCGAAGAAGGGCAGAAATGGCTCTCTATCAACGGAGCAAGTGTTAGAAGGTGCAAGAGCGATTTGGTGGTGACCATCTCCTTGTCCGATGGGCGTACACAGACCGTCGGAATTTCGACCAAGCAGTGCAATAATACAGTGCCGACTAATGCACAGTTATATTTTACGACCGCGCGAGGATTTACGAAACTTTTACGCGATCACGGCATCTATGTTTCTGATGAGGCATTGACTGGACTAAGAAGATTCTGTGGAGATGCAGGCTTTCGCCCGTTAGACTTTCCTAATGAACTTGAGGGTAGGTCCATTGATCCAAGAAGGTATTTCTGGGAGGAGATGTCACAACCAGCTCAACAGGAATGGGCACATATCCTAACAAACTATCAGGACGCTGTGACCCGCCTTTTGTTGCAAAAGGCGTATATTGATGACCTGTTTGTGCCAGACTTTTTAATACATAAAACTCGGGCTAGCTCTTTGTGGGGGGATACCGAGGTTGCTATATATGCAATCGAGGAACTTGTCCGGTTGTCGCGGATGTATCAGAAATTCGCAACACGGGAGTATAGCGTCCGGAAAGGAAGTTATCGGGACCCTCAAGGCTACTCCCATCTCGCCCCTAGGTTTGGGATTGTACAGATGCAGCGTGGAGGTCAAGAGCAACATCCAGAACAATTACAATTCAATTTAGAGGCCGGGTATTTCTACAAAATCGAGAACCTTGGTGGCTAAGTGATTGGCCACCGCATATGCCAGCAATGGAGGAACGGCATTGCCGAGAGCCGTACGTATCGTTCCCTGCGTTCCAATAAACTTGAAACTATCTGGGAACGATTGGATCCTTGCAGCCTCCCTAATCGTGAGAGAACGAGTGGCGATCGGGTGAACATTTCGGCATCCCGAAATCATCCCAAACGTAGTTTGAACGGTCGAAGCCGGTTCTGCCCACACCTGACGCTTATAAGTTGTATTGTACCCCGACGGGGGACGCATTGAAAGATCCTCGTTGTCGTGAGCGCTACGACCCTCCGGTACATCCCAAAGCCAATTAACAACATGGTTTGGATGAGATACTGCCACATGAAGGTGGTCGCTGGATGTGTCGCCAGACTCTAGAAAGGGAAGGTCTGAGCAGGCATCTCCGAAGGTTCGATAGGTTGCCGTTGTGTCGAACAGGCCTGGCTTTTCTCCATGTGTCGGCTGAGGAAAGGTTGGTTTTATGCTGATATCTTTTCGGACACCAATAAAGAAGACCCGCTCTCGATGTTGGGGAACGCCATATTGCTTGGCATTTGTCTCAAATATATTAACATTATACCCCAGATGCTCGAAAGCGGATTTCAGATCATCCTTCACGAGTCTCCCATCCTCATTTTTCATCGACGTCAGGAGTCGGACGTTTTCAATTAGCGCTATCTTGGGCCTAAGTATCCTTACGAATCGGAGATAATGCATCCAAAGGCCGTTGCGAGGATCGGTTATGTCGCGCTTTCCTGAAAGACTAAATCCTTGGCAAGGTGGGCCTCCAATTATGGCATCAAGCGTGCCTACCTTCGGGCATAATGCTTGGATTGCATCATCTGAAACTTCCAATATGTCGTGGCCCAATGCGGGCGTATTGGGAAAATTTGCCCTGTAAATGGCCCGAATATTGTCGTCCTTCTCGGCGAAGGCGTTAATAGAGAATCCCGCCCACCTAAAGCCGAGGCTCATTCCTCCACAGCCAGAAAACAAGCTTATAGCTGAATATTTTGGCGCAGCAGAAGCTACATCAAATGATTTTATCAATTCGACATACTCGGAATTCGCGGGTGTCTTAGTGTAGCGGGCTAAACGGGACAAATCCTTTGGCACTTCAAAGTAGGCATGATCTTGGTATCTCTTGCGCCGCTTCACAACCGTACTGACAGAATCTGGGTTCTGGAATGCTTCAGCAAGCCGTTGCCTCATTTTGTGAGGAAGCTCACTCTTTCCAAGCTCAAATGCTGACAGGAGGTGTTGCGATATACCTGTGAGTTCAGCGAGTTTGGCCTGAGAGAGACCAAGCTGCTCTCTGTGCTTCCGAAGGTCAGTTCCAGGATACATCATAGTGTGACGTATTGTCCGAGAGGCGCGGATTCGTCAAGCCTTTATGGCAGGATATGCCGATTCCTTTGATTGTCGCGAGAGAACTGTAGCCGGTCGCGCTATCGTCACCGCCTACCGAGGGGCAGATGAGCGACCACAAGGGCGCGGGGATTGTCCTCGAGAAATCGCCGCCGGCTAGAGCGTGTTATGTGCTCTGCATGAAGTCAGCGGCCCGTGCCAACAGCCCTGCGCGCGGGCGGCAGCCGCCGCGTTGTCGCCGGTATAGCCCTGGTCGACGTAGGCCAGCGTCACGTTCTCACCTGTGACGTCCTGGACAGCCTCGGCGAGGCGGCCAACTTCCTCACGATCCCCGACATCGGCAGGCGTGACATGCAGGGTCAGCAGATGACCCAGCGTATCGACGGCCATGTGTACCTTCGAGCCTCGCTTGCGCTTGGCTCCGTCATATCCGGCACGAGCACCGCTTTCGGGCGTGGATCGTAGCGTTCGGCTGTCGATCACCGCAGCGGTTGGGTCACCTGGGCGTCCTGCCGCCATCCGCAGCACGGCCCGCAGATCTTGCGCCAGAGTCTTGAAACACTCCGCCGCCAGCCAGCGCTGGATTTGCTGATAAGCCGCCGACCATGGCGGCAGATCATTCGGCATTGCCCGCCAACCGCTCCACCACCACGCGGCTCGGTGCCAAAAACCGCGGGCAACCCGCTCGTCCCCGCAATGGGAACGGATATTGACTAATTTCCTATTATCATCTAAAAACCAACAATGGAAGCCCAGCCCCAGCCACCCAACCCGCCCATAGACCTCCCGGCTCAGGCCTACCGCCACCTGATCCACACCCTGGTCGCGCTTCTCCCCCCTCCCATAGAAAACACACCCGAAGCCACCCTCACCAGAAATCACGCCGCGATCGCCCGGGTCGCCGCCCTGACCCCCGTCAACGCCAATGAGGCCGAATTGGCAGCCCAATGCGTCGCCGCCCGCGCCCAGGCCGAGGACGTGCTGAGGCTCATCCGCCTCCACGCCGCTGACGTAAACCTAGTCATCAGACTCAACGCCCAGTACGCCGCGATGATCCGAGCCTCGCTGGCCGCCCACAGCCGATTGCTCCGCGAGCAGCAGCAGCGCCGGAAGCGTGAGACCACCCACGGCGCCACCGACCAGAACGAATGGACCCGCCACATCGCCGCCGAGGCCATGCTGGCCGCACTCCCTAGCGCCCCCAAACCCCAACCAATCCAAAAACAAGAGACAAAATCCCAACCGCCGAAAGACGAGACGCCAAAGAGACGAACCTGGCCCGAACCCTCCACCGTCGCCCGCATCAACGCCCTTATTGACGCCGCGATGCGCTCCGCCGTCCCAGACTGGCAACCACCCGGCCTGCCACGCTCAAGGAACGCGCCCCAACAGCGATCGGCCTGACCAAAAGGCGCACGAACCGGTCGAGCCAGCCTCCGCCCACCATGACAAAGCAGGGGATCGCCGGCCCAATGCCATCACGGGAACCGCCGGCCTAAGCCCCCGGTTGCGAGCAAAGCCCACAGGTCCTATGCAGGCGGCGCGATGGACCAGCCCGCGACCCGCGCCGAGACGGCCGACTCTCCCAGTCATACCCACGTCACATTCGACGATGGGATAATGCTGGAGTGTGGCACCACGCTGCCAAGCCATACGGTCGCCTATCGCACCTATGGAACGCTGAACGCCGACCGCTCCAACGCCGTGCTGGTCTGCCATGCGCTGACCGGGGACCAGTATGTCGCCGAGGATCATCCGATCACCGGCAAACCCGGCTGGTGGACCGCCGTGGTCGGCCCTGGCCGTCCGGTCGATACCAACCGGTTCTTCGTCATTTGCCCGAACGTCCTGGGCGGCTGCATGGGCAGCACCGGCCCGCTAAGCCCCCGGCCGCGGGCGGACGGATCGGACTCCAGCGAACCCTGGGGCACCGATTTTCCCCCGGTCACCATCCGCGACATGGTGCGGGCGCAGAAGCAGTTGACCGACTACCTGGGCATCCAACGCCTGTTCGCCGTCATCGGCGGCTCCATGGGCGGGATGCAGGTGCTCCAATGGGCGGCCGCCTATCCCGATTCGGTGTTCGCCGCGCTGCCGATCGCCACCGCGTCCTACCACTCCGCCCAGAACATCGCCTTCCATGAGGTCGGGCGGCAGGCGATCTTCGCCGATCCTGACTGGCAGGCCGGCCAATACTGGCGCCACGGCCGCATCCCCGCCCGCGGCCTCGCCGTCGCTCGGATGTGCGCCCACATCACCTATCTGTCCGAGGAAGCCCTCACCCGCAAATTCGGCCGCCGCCTGCAGAACGCGCCCAAGGACAGCACCGAGGCGATCAGCCTGTTCGGGGAGATGTTTGAGGTCGAGAGCTATCTGCGCCACCAGGGCAGCACCTTCGTGCAGCGCTTCGATGCCAACAGCTACCTGACGATCACCCGGGCGATGGATTACTTCGACCTCGCGGCCGACTGCGGCGGCGACCTGGCGACGGCGTTCAAGGGCACCCGCACACGGTTCCTGCTCGCTTCGTTCACCTCCGACTGGCTGTTCCCCACCGAGGAAAGCCGTTTCGTCGCCAGGGCGCTGAACAGGGCAGGGGCCAACGTGTCGTTCGTGGAGTTCCCCACCGACAAGGGCCACGACGCCTTCCTGCTGGACGAACCGGACTTCCACCGCACGCTGGCGGGTTTCCTGCGCGGCTGCGCCATGCACGCCGGACTGGAAGCGCGACCATGACCACCCACGATCCGGTTCGCTTCATCGCCAAGAACCTGCGCGTCGATCTGGCCGTGATCGCCGACATGATCGCGCCCGGCTCCCGAGTTCTGGACATCGGCTGTGGTGACGGCACGCTGATCGACCACCTGTTCCAGACCAAGAACTGCGACGCCCGGGGTATCGAGATCGATATGGCCGAAGTGACCCGCGCGGTCGCATACGGCCTGCCCGTGATGCATGGCGATGCGGACATCGATCTTCAGCACTACCCCGATGCCGCGTTCGACTATGTCGTGCTGTCGCGCGCCCTACAGGCGGTGGAGCGCCCCCGAGCGGTGTTGCAGCAGATGCTGCGGATCGGCACGCGGGCGGTGGTCAGCTTCCCGAATTTCGGTCACTGGCTGGTGCGCTGGCAGTTGCTGTCCACCGGCCGCATGCCGATGACCGCGACCTGGGATCGGCCGTGGCACGAGACGCCGAACATCCATCCCTGCACCATCCGCGACTTCTTCGACCTTTGCGAGCAAGAGGGCTACGTCGTGGAACGCTGGCTCGCCGCCGATGAGGCCGGCCGCCGCTCGCCATGGCGCCGGGCATCCCGGATGGCCAACCTGTTTGGGGAGCAGGGCGTGTTCCTGCTTCGGCACCGATAGGATCGCCGGCATGCCGCTGAAGGGATTGCGGCGATCGGATGCTCTCGCGAATAGGTTGCCCCGCCGCGGTTCCCGGCGGATTCGCCTTGCCGTTCTGATATCGGTGCTGATCCATGTCGCGATCGGCGCCCTGCTGCTGGTCACCATTCGGCGCGAAGAAAAGGCGGAAATGCTGCCGCCGCCCGCGCCGGTAACAATGCTGTTCGACACCGGCCGCCGAGAGGGGCCGACGCTGCCCAACCCGGCCTTGCAGGCCACCCCCGGCCAACCGCCCACCGTTCCGCCGGCCGACGCGGTACCGCTTCCAACACCCCCGGTCCCGCCGGCAACCCGTCCCCTTCCGCCCCCGCCGGCAGCACCGCCGCCGGTTGAAGCGCCCGCGCCCAAACCGGAACCGGCCACCCCGACCGAGCAGACGCCACCCCCATCGCCGCCAACAGCGGAGCCCACTCCCCCTCCGCCTCCCCTGGCGCCCCCACCCCCACCCCTGCCAACAGCGGAGCCCACTCCCCCGCCGCCAGTGCCCAAGCCGGTTCCCAGACCGGCGCCGCCGAAACCGCCACCGCCCAAGCCGCCGCCGCCCAAACCGCCGGCACCGGCAAATCCGTCCGATTTTCCGGCTCCGACGAATTTCAGCTTTGGCGGGGCGCCGCCATCGTCAAAAGCGCCCGCTCGTCAGGCGGCACGGCCGCACATCCCGGGCACGATCGATATGTCGATGGGGCCGGCCTCACGCGGGGCCGCAAATCCGACTCCGTATTCCGACAAGAATGACGATGCGGCCGGGGCCGACTGGCGTAACGCGCTAAGCCGGTGGGTGGCCGAACACGCCTATTATCCCGATCAGGCTCGGCGTATGGGCGAGGAGGGCGATGCGATGGTTCACGTTATCGCCTCGTCCGACGGACGGGTGAAGGAAGTCGAACTGGTCAGGAAATCAGGATCGATGTGGCTGGATATCGCGCTGGTCGCGTTGTTCCGCGACGCCCATATCCCTCCATACCCGGGCGGCGGGAATGAGCCGCTCGAGTTCAATTTTCTCATGCACTACGTCCTGATCCGGTCGCGCTAGTGGTCCGATCCCGACGGAAGCATCCTGGCGGTCGGGTGAACCCGTCCACCCCATCTGGTCCTAAGCCGCCTCGGCCAGTACCAGCCGCCGTCGTGGCGCCGCCTTGACTGGCATCGCCGCGTACACGTCCTTCACCGCCTCGGTCAGCGTCACGCCGGCCAGCCCGGGCACCAATCGCCGCCCGGCGCGCTCCAGCAACGGGCTCGCACGCAGGATCACGCGCAGCCGGGACGGGGGCATCCATAGCGCGGCGTCGCGGCGCTCGACACGGAACAAACCGCTGGCCAGAAGGCGGCCGAGTTGTCCGGCGGAGTAGGGATTGCCGTGGCCGAACGGGGTGTTCTCGCGATAGGCCCACATGCCGGTGCGGTTCGGCACCACGATCAACAACCGGCCATCGTCCTTCAACACGCGCCAGACTTCGCGCAGCAAGCGGCGGGCGTTCTCGGCGGTTTCCAGGCCGTGAACCAGAAGAATGCGGTCGAAGCTCAGGTCGGCGAACGGCAGGCTGTCTTCCTCCGCCGCACAGGACAGGTTCGGTGCGCCCGGTGGCCAGCGCGCCGCGCCCATCTGTGCCGGGGTCAGGGCAACACAGCGCGCCGCATGATCGCGCCACAGCCGCAGGTACGGCATCGCGTAGCCGATTCCCAGCAGCGACTCTCCCGGTGCGTCCGGCCACATGTCCAGCAGCCGCTCGCGCAGCACCCTGGCGGTCACGGCGCCGCGTGCCGAACCGTAAAACTCCGCCGCGAGGTGTGCATCGGCTGTCATGCCACCACTCTATAACACGTCCCGTGGTTTTCGACCTGCTGAACGCATGCTAGGGTTTCGCCCATGACAGTCACAGCATCCCCCGTCCCCATCCTGAGCGACAACTACGCCTGGCTGCTGCGCGACAGCAGCACCGGCGCCACCGCCATCGTCGATCCCGCTGACGCCCAGCCGATCATCGAAGCCATTGAAAAGGCTGGCGGGCGGTTGGACATGATCCTGCTGACCCATCACCACGGCGACCACATCGCCGGCGTTGACGAGGTGCGCGCGCGTTTCAACTGCCCCGTCGTCGGCGCCGTCGCCGATCAGCACCGGCTGCCGATGCTGGATCAGGCGGTCAAAGAGGGCGACACCGTGCGCCTGGGCAATGCCGTAGGCGAAGTGATCGAAACCCCCGGCCATACGCGGGGCCAGATCAACTTCTTCTTCCCCGACGGTGCCGTGCTGCTCTCCGGGGACACCCTGTTCAGCCTGGGCTGCGGCCGCCTGATCGAGGGAACGCCGGCCGAGATGTTCGACAGCCTGCGCAAGCTGGCCGCTCTTCCGGCGGATACGCTGGTTTGCTGTGGCCATGAATATACCGAGAGCAACGCGCGCTTTGCCCTCGCGGTCGATCCGGATAACACCGCGCTGCACGACTTCGTCGGCAAGGTGGAGCAACTGCGCGCCGCCGGCCAACCCAGCGTCCCGTCGGTTCTGTCCGACGAGTTGAAGGCCAACCCGTTCCTGCTGGCGCCGGACGTCGCCAGCTTCGCCGCGGTACGGGCGAAAAAAGACAAGTTCTAAAAGGGGATATCCAACGTGAAATTGTATTACTCGCCAACCAGCCCGTATGTCCGCAAGGTCATGGCGTGCGCGATCATCCGCGGCCTGGACGGGCGCATCGAAAAACATGCCAGCAACCCGCACACCTCGCCGGCGGACCTGATGGCGGACAATCCGCTGTCGAAGGTGCCATGCCTGGTCACCGACGATGGCATGTCGCTGTTCGGCAGCCAGTTGATTTGCGAGTATCTCGACAGCCTTGGCGATGAGCTTCCGCTGTTTCCCACACATGGCGCATCGCGCTGGCGGGCGTTGAAGTTCCAGTCGCTGGGCGATGGAATCCTGGACGCGGCCGTCCCGTGCAGGGGCGAACAAGGCAAGCCGCAAGAGGCTGCCCGCGATGCGCAGATCGCCCGTTACAAGGACGTGATGAAAAGAGCGGTCGATACCCTGGAAGCCGATCCGCCGCATAAGATCGTCGATATCGGGTCCATTACCGTTGCCTGCGCCCTGGGTTACCTGGATTTCCGCTTCGGGTCCGATCCGTGGCGCGCTGGGCATCCGAAGCTGACAGCCTGGTACGAAGCCTTTGCCAAGAACAAGGGCATCGCCGAGACGGCCCCGGCGTAAGCTAGCGTTTGGGGGCGGATGACGCGATCATCCGCCCCGTTCGTTGTTCCGCCACCGCGATCAGGTCCAGGACTGTCCCTGGATTCCGGTTCCCCGCTGCCCCCAATCAATACTCAAACTGATAAGTCAGCCCAACACTGGCCGCATCCGCACCGCTGGTGTTGCCGGTGGCCGAGGTGTTTCCCGACCCGGCCGTGGTTTCCAGCTTTAGCCCTTTCGCCAGATCCACCTGCACCGTCGCCTGCGTCCCGCCACCGGCGGCGCTTTGTTTGGCACCCAGATAAACGCCGCGTGCCAGATATCTGCCGGCCTCCAAGGTCGGTTTGCCGGTGCTGCTGGTCCCAACCGACAGTCGATCCAGCCCAAACGTAGTCCGCAGGCTCTCCAACGGATCGAATCCTGAAGTCGCCCCGGACATCGACGCCAGCGCCGCCGCGATCTGGGCCAACTGGAACGGACTCAGTTTCGCGGTGCTGGTGTTGAACAGCAACTGCGACAGGATCTCGTCCTGCGGCATGTCCGGGACGCTCGACAGGGTGATCTTCGGCTTTTTCGCCGTGCCCTCAACTGTCAGCGTCGCCGTAATCGACGCGGTGGTGGAGGTCGCGACGAAATGGATCGACGGATCGCTGATCCCCGCGCCGGAGAAAGCGACCGTGCCCTCGGTGAAGTTCAAGGTCGTCCCAACCACGGTGAACGTGCCGCGTCGCAGATGCAGGCCTCCGTCCGGTATCGGCTGGGCGGTGGTTCCATTGATGTGAATTGTCCCGCCCAGTTCCGCGTCCAGACCACGACCCCGAACGAACACCTGCTCCGGCGCATCCAGCGTCAGGTTCAGGGCGATCGTCGATTGCGGCGGCGCCTCGGGCGGCGGTGGCGGCGGCGGGGGAGCATTCGCGTTCCGCACCTGCAACACCGCGATACTCGGCGGCAGTTCGTCCGGAATCCGGATATCCGCGCGCCGGACATGCAGCGTGCCGCCGGCTTGCAGGTCGCCTTCCAACTCGCCCTCAAGGGTCAGGTTGGCGTCGATGTTCGCGGTGATCAGATCGCTGGCCAAGGGACGCGCGTTGTTGGCGGTGAAGTGCAGATCGACCGGCATCGTGCCCGCCAGGCTGATCGTCCCTGAACCGCCCAGCGTGCCGGGCCCGGCTTTTCCAGAAAAACTGGTGAGCCGGATCGTGCCGCCCGAAGCCTGAACATTGGCGGTCAGATCGCTGATATGCGCCCCCAGGGTGTAGTCGGAAACGCTGCCTCTGCGAAGGTTCGCTGAACCCTGCACCAGCGGAGCGGCCGTCGTTCCCGTGACCGAGGCATCGATGGTGATCTCGCCACGGGCACGCCGGCCTTGCGCCATCAGCAGCGGATCGAGCATCGCCAGATCCAGATCGGCGTCGGTTTTCAGATCCAGCCCGCCGCCTTGCACCAGCGGCACCGACCCGGTGACCGACACATGCGACGGGCCAGCGGTCAGCCTGGTATCGACGCGGGCCGAGGTGCCCTGAAGCGTCGCGTTGGCGATTAGGTTGGCGGGAGGCAGCGCCTGCCCGGGGCCTTTCTTCTGTTTCACGCCGGTCGCGGTTAGCTTGATCGTGCCTTCGGGCCTTGCGCCGGTGCCGGTCAGCCGAGCGTCGGCGGCGATAACGCCAGTGGCGGCAAGGGCCGGGTTGACGATCGTGCCAATGTCGGCCGGCAGATCGCGCAAACTCGCGGTCAGGTCCAGCGTGCTGCCGGCTCGGCCGGACACGTTCAGTTCCGCTTGCCGGAACCCGAGGCGAACGCGATCCATCGTCACGCCATCGGTAAAGGTGAAGTTGGCTGGGGCGAGCAGACGGAGAACCTGCTGTTTCCAACTCGCCTCCATCTTGCTCAGCGCCAGCTTGCGATTCTGTCCGTCGAGCGTCCCGCTGGCGGTCAGCTTCACGGGGCCGTCGGCGACGGCGGGCGCATCCGCGGCCACCGTCAGCGCCAGCGCCTCGATCGGGCCCTTGGCGGTTGCTCGGGCGGACATGGATCTGACGCTGCTGGCGGAGACCCCAGTGGCGCTGAAGGTTCCGTCAATGACGGGATGCCCGGCCGGATCGGTGACCGTCGCGTTCAACGCGGCGTTGGCGACGGCGGCGGTGCCTGGTAGCGCCACATCCTTCAGGGTCAGTGCCAGTTTGGCCGTCCTGTCATCGGAATCCAGCGTGGCGTTCGCCTGGCCGGTGATCGGGCGCCCAAGCAGGGGCTCGATATCCGCCAGGCGACCGAGGCCGATATGCAGATGGCCGCTGGGAATCACCGCCGGCGGAGTCAGGCTGGCGGTGCCCCCGGCCTCCAGCGACTTCCATGCTGCCTTGGCAATGTCTACCTTGATCGCGTCGCCAGTTTTGTCGGCGGTCAGCGCGAGGGTCAGCGGCGCTTCCAGCAGCGTCCCGTTGGCGTTGACAGTCGCGTGCGGCGCGTTCGGCAGTCCGGTCGCATCCACTGTCGCGGTGATATGACCGGACGAATAACCCTTCGCCGCCACATCGGCACCCAGGTCCGCCTGGACAGCCAGTGCATCCAGCGCCCCGCCGGCATGACCTTTCGCGTCGAATGTGCCGGACAGGCCGGGCCGGACAGCGGACAGGTCCGCCAGCCCCACGGTCCAGTCCAGGTCGAGGTTTTTCTGGACCAGACCGCCCTGCGCGGTCACGGTCAGGGCTTTTCCGTTCACCGTCAGATGCGACAGCGTGTAGTCCTCGCCATGGGTCGATCCGGCGATATCCACGCGGCCGTCCTCGCCGATCAGTGCCGGTATCGGTGCCATGCCGCCGGTGATCGCAACCTTCCCGGTGGCGGTGCCAGACGTCGTTCCGTCCTTCATCTCGGCCGTCAGGTTCAGGTCGGCGTGGCCAGCGATATCCGAACCGCCGGCAGCCGCCAGCGGGGCAAGGTCGGGCAGCACCAGATGGGCCTGAAGCCGCGGATTATCCTCGATACGGGCCGTGCCATCCAGCGCGAGCAAGCGGTGGTGCAGCGCGAATGTCACCGGCTTGCTCGGGTCATCAAGCCTTTCGCTGGCGTCCAACGTCACCGGCCCGCCCGCGAATATATCAGGTTTCGGCCCCGGTACATGAAGGTCCTCGGCACGCGCATGCAGTTCGGCCTGACCCGCATTTCCGGCCAGGTCTGCATTCAATGCGCCGATCCGCACCCCACCCGCATTCAGCGTCTGGATGCGGACCGTGCCTTTCGCGTCGGGCTTGGCGAAGGGACCATGTATCGTGGCATCTGCCAGGACCGACTGCCACGATATGCCCTCGGCGGGACTCATGGCCGGTGCCTGGGCTTTGACCGCGAGATCGGCAGCCTGACGGTCAAGATCGACGGTGCCCGAGGCGGACGCGGTCAACTGCCCCGCATTGATCGCGGCCCGGGTCCCCATCGCATTGCGTGGCCCGTTGGCCGAGGCCTGGACCGTGATCGCGCCCAGATCGGGAAGATGCGCGATCGACGAAATCAGCCCCTTCGCCGGCTCGTCTGCCTCGATGGAGGCTACGGTTTGCTCCGGCGTGATATGGAAGCCGACCGCGTAATGGCCGGGACTATCAAGGCGGTTTGCGTCAAGCCGCACCGAACCCTCGGACAGGGTGGTCAGATCGGCTGAACCGTCCAATGCCAGCGTTGCGGCCGCCCCCGCGACAGGCGCCCCGATCGTCGCGCGTGCGATAAACAGGCGATGCAGATCGACCCGCACCGGCAGGTTGACGGAACCACTGGTGCTGCTCCTGGGCTTGGTTTCGGGCTCAGGTAGCCGGCTGAAATCCAATTGGTCTGCCTGAAGCAGATCGATCTGGGCCGTTCGGTGAACCAATTGCAGCGGTGACCAATCCAGCAATAACCCGGAGATCGTGACGTACGGCCCCTTGGCATCGGATACCTGAATCCGGGCGGCCCGCAGCGCATCCGGGAAACGCCCGGACAGCCCCTCGATATGAACCATGCCGCCGGTCAGCTCAGCGGTCTGCCGCTCAATCAGCCGGCGGCCGGCATCCATGTTCGCGACAATCGCGACCACCACGGCCGCCAGCAATGGGATTGCCAGCAGAACCAGAAGAATCCCGCCGATCCATTTCAGCAAGCGCCTCAAAATGCCTGTCCGATCCCGATATAGACTTCAAACGAGTCGCCGCCCGGCAGCTTTTGCAGCGGCACGGCGACGTCCAGCCGGATCGGGCCGATCGCCGTGTAGTAGCGCGCGCCGATACCCGCGCCCGCACGCCAGTTGCCGTTGAACGGCGCGCCGTTCGAACTGACCTGACCGACATCCATGAAACCGACAACGCCGTAATTGCCCAGGATACGCTGCCGCAGCTCGACCGTTCCGGTGGAGATCGCGGTCCCGCCGATTGGCCTCTGGTCGGGGAACTGCGGTCCAAGTGTCTGATAGCGATAGCCGCGCACCGTGGCACTGCCGCCGGCATAGAACCGCTGATCGGGCGGCAGGCCAAACACCCCGACGCCCGAGGCCTGACCGACCAACCCGCGCAACGCGACAACGCTTCGCCCGTCGTGGAACACATCCAGGTAGGTCGATCCGGAAATCTGCGCGATCACGAACGCCTCCGACGTTGTGCCGATCGATGCCGTGGGCGTGACCAACAGCGCGGCCCTGACCCCAGATGTCGGATCCAGCAGGTTGGTCGTGCTGTCGTACTTCAAACTCCCCGGGACACCCAACAGATTATAGTGTCGGGTGACACCCTCCTGAACGATCGATTCCTGCTCGCCTGACAGACCCAGACTGGCCGTCCAGTAAGGCGACAACTTGCGGTTAAGCGCGATCTTCTCCATCAGCGCCGTCTGGTCATAGGCTTGCAGGCTTTGCTGGACGGCGTTCAGATCGACTTCGAGTTGCTGGTCCCGCGTGAGGAAGTCTGGTTTCAGGAACTGCGCCCCAACCTGATAGCCGGGCCGCACCAAGGCATTGCCCCCAGCCTGATAGGCGGCAATCAGATTCAATTGCTCTGCGTTGCCAAACAGATTCCGGTCATGCCAGGCCGTCGTGAGGTTCGCACCCAGGTCGGTCGAATACCCGACGCCCAGGTCCACGGCATGCAGCGGCCGTTCGGTCAGGTCGAATGTGACCGGCAATTGCCCGTTTGGATCCAGCGCCGTGGCCGGTACCGCCCGCACCACCGAGAAAACCCCGATCGAGGACAGATCCGAACGCGCCGCCTCGATCGCCTGGGGGGTGAACAACTCGCCCTGATGCAGCAAGAGGCGCTGGCGAACGAAGGATTCGTTCATGTCCTTCAGACCCTTCAGGCTGATCGGGCCGATATCGGCTTTTGGCCCGGTCTCCGGCTGAAAGGTCACATCCAGCAGGTTCTGCTCCGGATGCAGGATCGCCACCGGCGGGGGAACCTTCGCCAGCGGGTAACCATCGGCCCGCAGCGCATCGGTCAACCGGCCCTGGCCACCCAGGATTTCCGCCGCCATCGCCGGCTGCCCGGGCGCCAGGTTCAGATGCCCAGCAATATCGGCCGGCACTGGCGTGGCGATCGTAACCTTTCCGATCTTGAATTGCGGCCCAAGGTCGAAGGACGCGATGACTGGAAATGGCGGATCGGCCGGCGCGGCATCAATGATGGAGGGCAGCGCGGGATCATCCAGCGGATGCCCGCCGATCGTCGTGGTGACGGTCGCCTTATAATAGCCAAAGGCGCGCAGCGCGGTTTCGAACCGCTGGGCGTCGAGCCGCGCCCGTTCGGTCAGCGCAAAACCCGCGACCGGCGCGGATGTCTGTAGCGAGATCAGCGTTGAACTGCCATTCAGCGCGGCATCCAACGCGGCGTTGCCGGTCGGCTTCAGGCTCACTGTATAAGGCTGCGGATCGGCTGCGTCAGCGGGCGAGCCCAACGCCACCGCGGCGACGACAGACAGAGCACAGGCAAACCACCGGACGGCGGTCATCGGAATCACTAGGCGGCGCATCCTGCGATTTTACCCTATAAACGGTCTCAGCGGGTTTCGCCGAACGGTCACGGTTACGCCATTGTTTCGTCGCACCTCGGGGACTATCCCAACCGTCATGAGCAACGAATCGGACCTTCGCCGGGACATGAAAGCAACCCCCCCACGGCGGCGCGCCAGGCTCCTGCCTCATCCCGATCATAACCCCGGATTCCTGCTGCAACTGCCGCAAGGACGCGAGGGCTGGCTGGTCGCTCGCCGAGTGCGGGTTTTGCGTCGCGGACTGGCGGTCCTGCTTTGGACCCTTCCCGCGATGCTGATCCAGGCAATCTGCCTGATCGTTCCGGGCCACGCAAAGGTCGCTTTCGCCCGTTTGTACTGGGCGACCTTCGCACGTCTGATCGGCATCAAGGTCAGGGTCATCGGCGCGCCGGTCAAGCGATCCGGGGGCCGGCCCGTTGTTTATGTCTCCAATCACTCGTCCTGGGTGGATATCCCCGTCGTTGGCGGCGTGCTGGATGGCTGCTTCGTCGCCAAGGGCGATGTTGCCGGTTGGCCGGTCATCGGCACGATCGCCCGCCTTGGGCGGACGGTGTTCGTGTCCCGCAACCGTGCGTCGACCGGCAAGGAACGCGATAACATGCGTTCGATGCTCAAGGCCGGCGACAACCTGATCCTGTTCCCCGAGGGCACCAGTTCCGACGGGTCTCGCGTGCTGCCGTTCCGCACCTCGTTCTTTGCCGTCGCGGAATCACGAGCCGGCGAAAGCCCGGCGGAGTTGCCGTTGATCCAACCGGTGTCGGTGGTTTACGACCGCCTTGGCTACTTGCCCACCGGACGGGCCAGCCGGCCAGTTTTCGCCTGGTATGGCGACATGGACATCGCCTCCCACTTCTGGCGCCTGACCCAGAATATCGGCCTGCGGGCAACCGTGCTGGTTCACACGCCGCTCGACCCGGCTCGGTTTCAAGACCGAAAGGCGTTGTCCCAGGCGGTCTGGCAGATCGTCGCCGATGGCGCCTCCACCCTTCGCCAGAACCGTCCCGCTCACCCGCTTGACTTGCTGGAGTCGGTTCCATCCGGGGTTACGGCGGGGGAACCGGCGTTCGCCTAAGGTAGCGGGCTCTACCCCAGCTTCACCAGCCGGTGGTGCTTCCGCCCAGCCGACAGTTTGATCGCGCCATCCCGCAGCGCATCCATACCTATCGGCTGACCTTCGTCGCTGACCGCCACGTCATTCACCCGCGCCCCGCCGCCGCGGATCAAACGCCGAGCCTCGGCGTTACTGACGGCCAGGCCTGCGAGGGCAAACAGGCGGAATGCCGGAACCCCGGCCTCCAGCTCCGCGGCCGGAACGGTAACCGTCGGCAGCGCCGCCGCGGCCTCACCCTCCTCGAACGCCCGGCGAGCGGTTTCCGCGGCCAGATCGGCTTTCTCCGAACCGTGGCACAGGCGCGTGGCCTCGGTCGCCAGGATCTTCTTTGCTTCGTTGATCTCCGCCCCGCCGAGCGCCTCTAACCGAGCGATCTCGTCCAGTGGCAGGTCGGTGAACAGGCGCAGGAAACGACCGACATCGGCGTCCTCGGTGTTCCGCCAGAATTGCCAGTAGTCGTACGCCGACAGCCGGTCCTCGGTCAGCCACATCGCGCCCTGCGCGGTCTTGCCCATCTTGCCGCCCGAGGCGGTGGTGATCAGCGGTGTCGTCAGGCCGAACACCCCTTTGCCATCGCTTCGCCGGGTCAGCTCGATGCCGGACACGATGTTGCCCCACTGGTCTGACCCGCCGATCTGCAACATCACGCCGTGGCGCCGGTTCAGCTCCCGGAAGTCATAGCTTTGCAGGATCATGTAGTTGAATTCCAGGAACGTCAGCGGATGCTCGCGTTCCAGCCGCAGCTTCACCGAATCGAAGGTCAGCATTCGGTTGACCGTGAAGTGCGTCCCCACGTCACGCAGCAGCCCGACATAGGACAACTGGTCCAGCCAGTCCGCGTTGTTCACCAGCATGGCGTCGGACGTGCCGTCGCCGAACGTCAGGAACGGCGTGAAGCAACGGCGGATACCGACCATGTTGGCGGCGATGGCTTCGTCCGTCAGCAACTGGCGGGACTCGTCCTTGCCGGAGGGGTCGCCGATCCGCGTGGTTCCGCCGCCCAGCAGCACCAGCGGCTTGTGGCCGTGCTTCTGCAGCAGCCGCAGGATCATGATCTGCACCAGGCTGCCGACATGCAGGCTGTCCGCCGTGCAGTCGAAGCCGATATAGGCCGTGATCGGGCTGGTACCCATGGCCGCGGCCAGCGCGTCGGTATCGGTACATTGGAAGACGAAGCCGCGCGCGGTGGCTTCTTCGAGGAAAGACTTGGTGGTCATGGCGGGTGACTCGTAATTTGCGGACGCGGGTTATCACACAGCGAGGCGAGGGCAAATGCCACGAACGATCGGGCTGATGAGCGGAACCTCCCTGGACGGGGTCGATGCCGCCTGGCTGGACACCGATGGCGTTCGCGTCACCGCCTTCGGAGCAGCGGTGACGATACCTTATAGTAGTGGCTTCCGGCAGGAACTACGGGCGATCCTGGATTTGGCGCCCGATTTGGCGCGGGACGATCCGCGTATCGCCGAGGCGGCGGAACGCCTGACCGACTACCATGTCCAGGCGGTCGAGCAACTGGCGTCTCCGGCCGACCTGATCGGATTTCACGGCCAGACCATCCTGCACCAGCCGCAAAACCGGCGAACCTGGCAGATCGGCGACGGCGACGCCCTGGCTCGGCGGCTTGGCATTCCCGTGGTTTACGATTTCCGTTCGGCCGATGTCGCGGCTGGCGGGCAAGGGGCTCCGTTGGTCCCGGTTTACCATGGTGCCCTCGCCGCCGATCTGCCGGGGCCGCTTGCCGTGCTGAACATCGGCGGCGTGGCGAACGTCACATGGGTGGGGCCGGATGGGGCGCTGCTGTCGTTCGATACCGGGCCGGGCAACGGGCCGTCGGATGACTGGGTGTTTCGCCATACCGGGCAGGCGTTCGATCGCGATGGTGGGTTGGCCCGATCAGGGGCCGTCGATAGGACGGTTCTCGGCCGGTTGATGGCGGACCCGTATTTTTCGCTGCCAGGGCCAAAGTCGCTGGATCGGCTGGACTTTGCCCGAACACTGGCCGGAAGCGGCGTTTACGCGCTGTCCCCGGCCGATGGAGCGGCGACCCTGGCCGCCTTTACCGTCGCGTCGATCGCCTCTGCCAAGTTTCCGGAAAGGCCGCAACGCTGGCTGGTATGCGGGGGCGGGCGCCTGAACCCGGTGCTGATGGATGGGTTACGCCACGTGCTTGATGGGCCGGTCGATCCGGTCGAATCGGTCGGATGGAACGGCGACGCGCTTGAAGCGCAGTGCTTCGGCTTCCTCGCCGTCAGGTCTGTCCTAGGGCTGCCGCTGAGTTTCCCATCGACCACTGGGGCGCCAACCGCGATGACCGGTGGCCGTATGGCCGCACCATAAAAACAAAGTCCGGCGACGGTCCGGGCCATCTGAACCAAACACGGTGTCTGTTCAGATGGCCCGGGCTGTCGCCGGGCCATGACGGTGAAGCCGTCTAGTCCGCCGCGAGCGCCATCTGCTTGCGGGCAATCGCCTTGCCACAGAAATCGTCGATTGCCTCGGACACCGTGTCGGCGTGACGGGCGAACACATGGTCGGCCCCGCCAATCACGCGATAGTCCACATGGACGTTCTTCTGCGTGTTGAGTTTGTCCACCAGTTTGCGAACCGCCGGCTCCGGAACCAGTTCGTCCACATCGCCGTGCAGCATCAGGCCGCCGCAAGGGCAGGGGGCAAGGAACCCGAAATCGTAGTGGTTGGCCGGAGGGGCAACGCTGACCCAGCCGGAAATCTCAGGCCGGCGCATCAGCAACTGCATGCCGATGAACGCACCGAACGAGTAGCCGGCGATCCAAAGTCCACCATGGCCCGGATTCACGGCCTGCATCCAATCCAACGCCGCCGCCGCATCGCCGATCTCACCAATGCCGCCGTCATAGCGGCCCTGGCTACGACCGACACCGCGGAAATTGAAACGCATCACAGAGCAGCCAAGCTTCTGAAATGCTTGGTACATGGAATAGGTGATGCGGTTGTTCATGGTCCCGCCATGCAGCGGATGCGGGTGCAGAATCAGTGCGACGGGCGCGCCCGATTCTTTCGAATGATGATAACGACCTTCGAGCCGTCCATCAGGGCCGGCAAACATGACCTCGGGCATGGCAATACTTAACCTGTTTCCTGTCCCACCGACAGCGCATGTTTCGAAGCCACCGCGGCTTCGAACACCCTGCCGGGCCTGCATATGTCGCGAACCAGGTGATCCCCCGTGGCTCGCTCAGTCCCCCTGTTAAATAGGAACGCAATCCCCTGATTTCAGTTCCGTGTCACCGGCTAAACCGATCAAATCTTGATCCGCGGAGTCGGAAATTTTGCATTGCATGATGACTAAAAGCGGAGTCCTTGGTTCGCGTCTCCTTCTTCCTTCACATCAACCGGCCTGTCGGCAGGACCGCGCGGGGGCATGGCGCCGCTGCGGGAAGGGTCTTATAGGACAAACAGGGCGATCTTACATAATGGAAATGTCGCATGGCTTTCATGTTCTTGCGTAAGACAATTTGCATGGACTTTGGCAGCGCTGTTTTGGCCGAAAATGCCACCGACAGACGTGATTACTACCTATGCGAGCATAAGATTATCATGTTGTTACTATCGCATGTATTGGGGCGCTTCGATCTCGCCCTTCCGTGGCACCATACCCGGCCCGTGGCCGGTTTTCCGGCCGCGCGACCGGCACGCTGATCCGTCATGCAGCTTTCCACCAAAGGCCGCTACGCGGTGATGGCAATGGTCGACCTCGCCGCCAGGCAGGCGGCCGACGCCGGCGCCGGGCCCGTCTGCCTGGCGGACATCGCCGAGCGCCAGCAACTCAGCCAATCGTATCTGGAGCAACTTTTCAGCAAGTTGCGGCGCGCGGGTATTGTCAGTTCGGCCCGCGGACCCGGGGGCGGCTACCGGCTGGCGCGTCCCGCCTCGGAAATCGCCATAGCGGCCATCGTCGCGGCGGTGGATGAGCCGATCAAGGCGACACGGTGCGAGATCGGCGGCGGCGGCTGCCTGGTTGCCGCCGAGCCCGGCGGCTGCGGGGAGAGATGCCAGACCCACGACCTATGGTTCGAACTGGGCCGGCAGATCGCGCTTTTTCTGGAAGGGGTAACGCTGGCCGATGTCGTCGATGGCAGGGTCGCCGGCCGCGCGGTCGGGTTGGCGCCGCGGATGGTGTCGGCGTGAGCGCCGCGGATGGTGTCGGCGTGAGCGCCGCGGGGGGGCTCGCGTGACCGCGGTCCACTATCTCGATGCCAATGCCACTCAGCCGCTGCGTCCGGCCGCCCGGGATGCCGTCCTGGCTGCCTTTGCGGTCACCGGCAATCCGTCCTCGGTCCATGCCGCGGGCCGCGCCGCTCGGCGGGTCATGGAGGATGCGCGGGAGGTCATTGCCGGCGGATTCGGTGCGCGGGCACAGGACCTGATCTTCACCTCGGGCGGGACAGAGGCGGATGCCCTGGCCGTTCATGCCCTAGGGCAGGGTCGCCGGCTGATCGTCAGCGCGATCGAGCACGATGCCATCCGTTCCGCCGCCGCCGGCGCCGCCATCGTGCCGGTTGACCGCCACGGGGTCGTCGATCTTGAAGCGCTAGGTACGCTGCTCTCCGACGGCGTTCCGTCGCTCGTCTGCCTGATGCTGGCGAACAACGAGACCGGCGTGATCCAGCCGGTGGACCAGGCCGCCGCACTGTGCCGCCAGCACGGCGCGGTGTTGCACGTTGATGCGGTCCAGGCCGCCGGGCGCATGCCGGTCAGGCTGGACCGGCTGAACGCGCACAGCCTGGCGATCTCGTCGCACAAGCTCGGCGGACCGGCCGGTGTCGGCGCGCTGTTGCTTGCCCCCGACGCCCCATTCGCGGCGGCGTTGATCGGCGGCGGCGGGCAGGAGAGGGGACGCCGCGGCGGCACGCCGACGGTCGCCCTCGTCGCCGGGTTCGCGGCCGCCGCGCGGGAGTCGGCAACCGATGATCTCCGGGCGGTCGCCGCGCTGCGCGACGCGGCGGAGCGCGCGGCCGTTGCCAATGGTGCCGTGATCTGCGGCGATCCAGAGCTGCGTTTGGCCAACACGACCTGCTTGGCGCTCCCCGGCGCGGCCGCGGGCATCCAGGTGATCGCGCTGGACCTGGAGAAGATCGCCGTCAGCGCCGGCGCGGCCTGCAGCTCCGGCAAGGTGCAAACCAGCCACGTGCTGAAGGCGATGGGGATGGGTGCGCTGGCTGGCGAGGCGATCCGCGTGTCCTTGCCCTGGAACGTGACCACCGGCGACATCGAGGCATTCGCTGCCGCCTATGAACGGGTAGCGGCACGCCTGCGAAAATAGATGCCAAACCCTTGGCATGAGTCACGGCCAAGTGTGGGTACCGACCGGTCACTGAGGTAACAGGTCGCGCGCGTGTCGCAGCCAATGTGTGGAGCGGTATCGCGAAGCAGGTCTTTGGGACCTTCTTGAACATAGCTGAACCCGGCATAGGCGGATTATTCCGGTCATGTTCGCGACTTCCTCGGCTGTCTGCCGGATGCCGGGTGTTCCTGCCGCGATCGGTGGGTATCCCGTTGGTGTCCCTAACCGCGATTGACCGCCGACCCCTCCCGCCCCTAGACCCCGCCCGGGCAGCGGGAGGCGGCGGGTATGGCGAACAAGGTGCTGATTTTGCGCTGGGCCGGCAGCGCATATGATTCGCTGGGCGGGTTGCTTGAACTCGCGGCGGGGGGATTCGCCGCCATGGGCATCGATGTCGTGATGTTCGCCGCCGATGGGTCGGAGTGGCCGAAGCAACTGGCCCAGGTGCTGAGTCAGGGCGACATCGCGTTTGCCCTGACCATGTCCGGCATCGGCACCGATCTGGTGGTTGATGGGAAACTGATATGGGAGGCCGCGAAAGTCCCGTTGTTCAACTGGAGCTGCGATCACCCTTGTTACTTCCCCGCCCGTCATGGCGTCCGTAACCCGTATCTGCTGTACGGCTACGTCTTCCCCGACCATGCCCGCTACAACATCAGGCATTTGAACCCCAACGGCACCGCTTTCGCGGTGCATCTGGGCATCCCGCCACGGTCGTTGTTCCCGTGCGCTCCGCTGGCGCCCGATCGTCGCAACGGCCGGATCATGTTCGCCAAAAGCGGTGGGGACACCAACAAGATCGAGGACGGCTGGCGCAAGTACAGTGGCGATCTGCAACATATCGTCTTTGCCGCGGCCGAGGAACTGTTCACGCGCTCCACGGCCGATTTCCTCCCGGTCATTCAGCGCATCGCCGAACCGCGCGGGCTGTTCCTGGACGCCAACAACCGGGTGATGCTGCTGCTGATCCGCGAATTGGATCACTACATCCGGTTCAAGCGCGCCAATCTGATGATGGAGACCATCAAGCGGTATCCCGTCGATGTCTTCGGCAGCGGCTGGGACCACATCGCCTGGGACGGGGCGGCGGCCCAGTTCCACGGCGCAACGCCCTGGCGGACGATGATCGACCGTTTCCCGCATTACAGCGGGTGCCTGTCAACCAATCCGCTGGTCGAGGAGTCGGTGCATGACCGGGTGTTCTTTGCGCTGGCAGCCGGAGTGCCGCCGATCAGCGACGGGAATGCGTTCGCCCGAGCGACGATGCCGATGTTGGATCGGTATATGTTCGACTTTACCCGCGAGCGGATTTCCCATGCGGTCGAGGCCGTCCTGGCCGCTCCGGCCGAGGCGATCGCTCGGGCTGACGATACGTATCACGCGTTGTCCGGCCGGTTCGGTCTGACGCGATCGGCGCGGCAAATCGTGCAGTTCGCCGGGCTGCATCCGCTGAATGCACGCTGCTGAGGCTTAACCCCCGGTCACCGGTGGAAACAGTCCAACCTCATCCCCCGGGCGAACCGGCGTGCCGGGATCGGCAAACTCCTGGTTGACCGAACACCGCACCGTCCGGCGGCTTTGCAGCGCCGCGACGTGGCCGGGGCCGCGGGAGGGCAGGTAATCCAGCAGTTCCGAAACCGTCCGGACAGTCTCGGGCAGATCGAATTCCTCACGCGAAACGCCGACCCGCTCGCGCAGCCAGGCGAAGTAGAGAATGGTGACCGGCTGAGCCAAACCGCTAGGTCCGATCCGGGGCGAAGTTCATCGCCACGCCGTTGATGCAATAGCGTTGAAAGGTCGGCGGCGGACCATCGGGGAAGACGTGACCCAGATGGCTGCCGCAGGTGGCGCAATGGACCTCGGTTCGGATCATCCCGTGGCTGCGGTCGGTGGTGGTCTCCACCGAACCCTCAACCGGGTCGTTGAAGCTGGGCCAGCCTGTGCCGCTCTCGAACTTCAGTTTGGTCTCGAACAGCGGGGTTTCGCAGCCGGCGCAGGTGAACCGGCCGGGGCGCTTTTCCGCCAACAGCGCGCAACTGCCCGGACGCTCCGTTCCATGGGCGCGCATCACGTAGAACTGCTCCGGCGTCAGCATCTGGCGCCATTCGGCGTCGGTGCGGGTGACTGGGTAGGTTTTCACCGTCATGGCTCGCTCCTTCTCTCGGTCCCCTATTTGGCGGCTTGCGGGGTTTTGGACAATACACCGGGCGACGGCTTTGACCGCTGTATATTCGCGGCTATACCGCCCGCATGACGATGTTATCGCCCGAGGAATGGGAGGCGGTGCGGCTGACGCTGGCCGTCGCCGCGCGGGCGGTTGGCTTCGGCCTGCCGCTTGCGGTACTGACGGCCTGGGTACTGACCCGATGCCACTTTCCCGGCCGGCCGCTGCTGAATGCGGTGGTGCATCTGCCGATGGTTCTGCCGCCGGTGGTAACCGGCTGGCTGCTGCTGATCGTGTTCGGCATCCGTGGCCCGGTGGGGATGCTGCTGCACGACTGGTTCGGGATCCGGCTGGTGTTCACCACCGCCGGCGCCAGCCTCGCCTGCGCGGTGATGACGTTCCCGATCATGGTGCGTTCGGTGCGGCTGTCGCTGGAAGCCATCGATGGCGGCCTGGAACAGGCGGCGCGGACGTTGGGGGCTGGCTGGTTCGACCGGCTGGTGAATGTGACCCTGCCGCTGGCCTCGCCCGGTATTCTGGTGGGCGCGATTGTCGGCTACGCGACCTGTCTGGGTGAGTTCGGCGCGGTGATTACCTTCGCCGCCAACATTCCCGGCCAGACGCAGACCCTGCCACTGGCGATCTACGCGGCCTTGCAGGTGCCCGGCGGGGAGGCGAAGGCGGCGGAACTGTCGATGATCTCGCTGACCCTGGCGGTGGTCGGGCTGGTGCTGTCGGACTGGATCGGCAAGCGGCTGAATACCGTGCTGGGACGATGAGCTTTTCCCTGGCGTTGCGGCACCGGTTCGCGTCGATCGAGATGGATGTCGCGTTCGAGGTGCGGTCCCCTGGCGTGACGGTATTGTTCGGCCCGTCGGGGGCTGGAAAGTCCACGATCATCAACGCCGCTGCCGGGCTGCTGCGGCCGGATTGGTGCCGCGTGGCGATCGACGGCGCGGTGCTGGCGGACACGGACGCCGGCGTGTGGTTGCCGCCGGAGAAGCGGCGGGCCGGGATGGTGTTCCAGGACTCGCGGCTGTTCCCGCACATGTCGGTCGCCACCAACCTGCGGTTCGGGATGCGGCGCGTCGCACCCGGCGAAATCCGCTTCGATGATGTTGTTGATCTGCTGGGCATCGGCGATCTGCTGGACCGGCGGCCAAAGGCGTTGTCGGGCGGCGAGCGCCAGCGGGTCGCGATCGGGCGGGCGCTGCTGGCGCAGCCGAAACTGCTGCTGATGGATGAGCCGCTGGCGAGCCTGGATGCCGCGCGCAAAGCCGAGATCCTGCCATATCTGGCACGTTTGAAGACCGCGCTCCGGTTGCCGGTGCTGTATGTCACGCACGCGCTGGATGAAGCCGCGCAGCTCGCGGATTCGTTGGTGCTGGTCGAAGCCGGCAGGGTCGTCGCCTATGGCGGCACCGCCGAGATTTCCGCCAGGGCGGAGCTGCCGCTGGCCAGCCGCGACGATGCTGGCGCCGTTCTGATCTGCCGGGTGGAAGCCCACGATCCGGTTCGGCTGCTGACGCGGTTGCAAGGCGGTGGTGCCGCCTTCCTGTTGCCGTTGCTGGACCTGCCTGTCGGGGCGCTTTGCCGCATCCGGGTGCCGGCTCGGGAGGTGATCCTGGCCGGGCGGGCGCCTGACTCGATCAGCCTGCACAACGTAATCGCCGGGACCGTGCGCCGGATCGCCCGGGATCCCGTGCGCCGGTCCGTGATGGTTGAGATCGGCCTGCCCGATGGCGGGCTGCTGTCGCGCGTGACCGCCGATGCGGTGGTGCGGCTGGGTTTGGCGCCGGGTGCGCCGGTGCTGGCGCTGATCAAGTCCACCTCGATCGAGGTGCTGGGGTCCTAGCGTGCGATCGTCTGAGGTTGATCCAACCTCAGACGTGAATCGCCCTCTCAAACAAAGAGAGCTGGAGCCGGATGGGTTCAACCTGAACCTATCAGGCTCTAGCCCAACGCCAGTACCGCGAAGCTGGCCAGCCAATGCTCGCCCATATAGTCGCCGCTGACATGCGGCAGGCTGACGTCGATGTGGGTCTGGGCGGCGTGGCGCGCGGCCTCGGAATTGGCTGTATACGGCGCAAGCGCCCGCCAGCACCACGCTCGGCTCAGGTTCAGGCCGTCCAGGTGGGCGATCTTGCCGTCGCTCCGGTCGCTGGCCTGGGCGGGTGCGAACAGGGTCGCGGGCAGGCCCTGCCCAAGTCGTGGCAGAAAGCGGCCGAACCAGGGGCGGAATTCGGCCTCGGGCAGGATGGCGCGCATGCACTCCGCCTCGATCAGGGCGGGCGAGAGGAACTCATCGCCGCCCGGCTCCCACGCCTGACAGTCCGCGTCGTCGGCATACCAGCGGCGGGCCGTGTCGGTCAGTAGTTCGCGGAGGTTCTCGTCCGGATAATCGAACGCCAGGCGGACGGCGAAGGCCGTGTTGGTGTGGACCCCGGCGCGAATCGGGTAGGTCGCGAGCGGCAGGAAGTGGGTGAACCGCTCTACGAACATCGCCGCGAGCGGGGTCAGGGTGTCCGACCATGCGCGGTCTTCGTGCAGGCCCAGTTCGGCCGCCAGTTTCAGCAGCCACGCCCAGCCATACGGGCGCTCGAAACCTCTCGCGGCGGGACGGCGGAGGTAGGCGCACTCAGCTTCGATGTTGGCCGGAGTCAGGTGAGAATTGAGCAGGGCGCGGATGGCGGGGGCGTTCGGCATCGCCGGGAAGCGGCGGTAGAGGTGGGCCAGCATCCAGTAGCCGTGAACGCAGGAATGCCAGTCGAAGCTGCCGTAGAAGACCGGGTGCAGGGCGCGTGGGGATCGCGCGTCGGCGGGGCCGGACAGGACGTGGTCCAGCTTGTTCGGATACTCTCGGGTGACATGGCCGAGGGCGACATCGGCGAAGTGGTTCGCGAGATCTAGGGTCAGCGAGGTCATCGCGGTCCTTCGTGTTGGGCGAGCGGTTGCCGGACCGGCAATCCGAACGCAGAGTGGGCGTCCACCATCATGGAGTGTCCGCGGTGAATGTGACAGTGCCTGAACCCGACATGACGCCCGCAATTCTGTGGGAACGGGCGATCGCGATGCGTCGCCTGTTGCGGGACCAGCAGGACGAGGCCGATGAGCGCGGCGCATACTCGCCCGAGGTGCATGCGGCTTTCCTGAAGGCCGGCTTTTACCGCGTCACGCAGCCCCGGATGTTCGGCGGGTATGAGTTCGAGCTGAGGACGAATTACCGGCTGATCGTGGAGGTCTCCCGCGGGCATCCCGGCGCTGGATGGTGTTTGTCGCTGGGCGGATCGCACGCCTACGTCGTTGGATCGCACTGGCCGGAGCGGGCGCAGCGGGAGTTGTTCGGTTCGGATGGCCACTTCATCGCACCGCACCGGCCCGCGGCGATGGGGACGCTGAAGCCGGTGGATGGCGGGTATTTATTGAACGGGCAGTGGAATTACTGCTCCGGCATTCCCTATGCGACGCATCTGTTGTGCGGGGCAACCGTCGAAGGCTCGCCGGCCGCTCGGCAGGTTGTAGTGCCTCGGTCGGCGTTTGAGATTGTCGATGACTGGGGTGGCGACCGCACCCTGGGGATGCGGGCCAGCGGGTCGAACAGCGCGGTGGTGCGGGAGGCTTTTGTTCCTGAACACATGGCGGTGCAACTGGATTGGCTGGCCGCTCGGCCCGATGGGATGGAGGCGGGGACGCCCGGCACGCGGCTGCACGGGAATCCGATGTATCTGGGGCGAATGATGGGGCCGTATCATTGCTCGCTGGTGTCGGTCGTGGTGGGCGCGGCGTGGGCCGCCCTGGACGAGTTCGAAACGATGATGACACGGAACCGGTCGTTGGCCGACCCGAACCTGTTGTGGGCAGATCATCCGGATTATCTGCGGCCGTTCGGGTTGGCGTTGTCGATGACCGAGGCGGCGGAGACCGTGCTGTATGGCGTGGCCGACAAATACATGGACCTGTGCCGGCGGTGGGAGCGCGATCGAACCCCGATCAGCGTGGAGGATAACCTGCGGCTGTGGGCTTTAGCGCAGCAGGCGGGCGGCCTGGCGCGGCAGGCGGTCGAGTTGTTGTTTCAGAATTCGCTGTCGGCACCTACCAAAAAGGGTAGCCGGCTGGCGCGCTATTTCGGCGATGTGGCGATGTATGGGTCGCATGTCTCGTCGTTGCAGAACAATCAGGCGACGTTCGTGGCGCGGGCGCATTTCGGTCGGCCGACGGGGTTCCGCGGTCTTTGAGGCCGCGGTGACTGGCTTATCGTGTTGTCCTAATACAATTAAATCGGCGTATTGACAACACATGTGGCACGGTTTGTAGTCGGCCGCGACGAAAGGGAGGAAACCGCGTCGCATGCCGAAGCTGACCGACTACACAACCTATGCGGACGCGCAGCGCGTGTTCTCCACGGCGGCGATGTGGGACCTGTTCGATGGCGACCGCGCACACCTGAATATCGGGCATGAGTGCGTTGACCGTTACGCCCGCGACGGGCGGATCGCGCTGCGCGTCGCGCATGCGGACGGATTGGATGAAACGATTACGTTCCAGGAACTGGCGGTCTGGTCCTCGCGATTCGCGCATTGGCTGACCGCGGAAGGCGTGGCACCAGGCGACCGGGTTGCGATTATGCTGGAACCGTCCTTGGCGTTCTATGCGGCGCTGTTCGGGACGATGAAGCGCGGGGCGATCGCGGTGCCGCTGTTTACCCTGTTCGGGGCGGACGGGGTGCGGCTGCGGACGCGGGACTGCTCGCCGGTGCTGCTGCTGACGACGCCGGAGAAGGCGGCGGACCTGGACGGAACCCGCGTGCTTGCGGCGGATGACGCGTTCATGGCGGGGCTGGCGGCGTTTCCGGACCGTTATGAGGTGCGGACCTCATCTTCCGACATGGCGATTTTCCAGTACACGTCCGGTACGACGCGGGAGATGCCGGATGCCATCAAGCATACCCATCGCGCGGTTGTCGTGGTGATGAATGCAGCACTTTATGGGACTGGCTTGCGACCGGGGGACAAGTTCTTTTGCCCATCCTCGCCGGCCTGGGGTCACGGGCTGTGGCACGGGACGCTGGCGCCGCTGGCATTGGGGATCGAGACCGGGGCCTATGCCGGACGGTTCGATGCCGAACGGTTGCTGAAGGCGCTACAGGATTTCGGATCGACCAATCTGTCGGCGGCGGCGACGCATTACCGGATGATGCGCAACACCGGGCGCGTCCAGGACTATCGGTCATCGCTGCGGAAGCTGTCGTTCACCGGCGAGCCGATCGATCAGGAAACCTCGGTTTATATTCAAAAAGCGTTCGGCGTGCCGCTGTGCAGCATGTACGGAACGACCGAGGTCGGGGTCGTGCTGGCGAATTATCCGGGCGCGCCGGATTTCGTCGTGAAGGAAGGTTCGCTGGGCAAGCCGGTGCCGGGTGTGGCGGTGGAGGTGCAGCGGCCCGATGGCACGCCTTGTTCGGCGGGCGAATTGGGTGAGATCAAGGTGCGCCGGCACGATGCCTGGTTCCCGACCAAGGATCGCGGGCGTGTCGATGCGGACGGGTATTTTTATCACGCCGGGCGGGCGGACGACGTCATCATCTCGGCCGGTTGGACCATGAGCGCGGTGGAGATCGAGGACGCACTGCTGGCGCATCCAGGGGTTCACGCGGCGGCGGTGATCGGTGTGGCGGACGCGCTGCGTGGGCTGGTGGTGAAGGCGTTCATCGTTCCGGCGCCGGGACCGGTGCCCGACGTGGCGGATATCCAGGCCTTTGTACGTAACCGGCTGAGCCAGCACGAATACCCCAGGGTCGTCAGTTTCGTGGCGGACCTGCCGCGTACACCGGCGGGGAAAATCAATCGCAAGGTTCTAAGGGACCAGGAAAACCAAGTGGAGCACTCATGAACGCGGAAACCAAGCGGCACTTTCCGAAGATCACCGACCAGGCACTGGATGCGTTGCGCGCGCGCAAGAATGTGCCTATCGAGAACACGCTGGAACCGTGGTGCCATGAGGCGACCCGGGACAATATCCGGCACTACGCGCACGGGATCGGCGATGACAATCCGCTGTGGTGCGATCCGGCCTATGCGGCGAAGTCGCGTTTCGGCGGCATCGTGGCGCTGCCGAGTTTCCTGTTTGCCACCAGCCGGATCGTTTCAGGGTATGTTGGTGGGATTCCAGGCGTGCATGCGATGTGGGCCGGGGCGGACTGGACCTGGCACAAGCCGGTGTACCGCAACCAGGAAATCCGGACGGAGGCGTGGCTGAAAGACCTGATCGAACACAATACGAAGTTCGCGGGACGGGCGATTCAGCAGATCTACCATGTGAATTTCTTCAATCCCGAAGGCGATCTGGTCGCCGAGGCGGATAGCTGGTGTTTCCGTACCGACCGCGATCAGGCGCGCGAGGAAGGCACGAAATACCGGGAACTGCGAGAGAAGCCGCCCCGCGTCTACACCGAAGACGATTTGCGGAAGCTCTATCAGCATTATGAGGCCGAGGAGATTCGCGGGTCGCGGCCCCGGTATTGGGAAGACGTCTCGGTTGGCGAGGCCTTGCCGACGATGGCCAAGGGGCCGATGACGGTGACCGGCTTCATCGCCTATGCGCAGGGGTGGGGCGGTTTGTATATACGCGCCAACAAGCTGGCGTGGCGGCAGGTCAGTCAGCATCCGGGCCTTGGAATTCCCAATCGGTTCGGGATTCCGGACTGTCCCGAACGGGTGCATTGGGAACCGGAATTCGCACTGATGGTGGGCGCGCCGGGTGCGTACGATTACGGTCCCGAACGGTGTTCGTGGCTGACGCACCACATGACGAACTGGATGGGGGACGACGGCTTCCTGCGCAAGGCGTCGTGCAAGATTCGCCGGCATAACCCCGAGGGGGATTTGCTGTTCATCGACGGTAAGGTCGTGCGGAAGTTCCAGGAGGACGGGCGTTTCCTCGTGGAGATCGAGCAGTCCGCCCATAACCAGGACGGAGAGTTGTCCGTCCTGGGAACCGGGGTTGTGGAACTACCCAGCCGGGGATGATCCGGGGCCGGGGTGGCGCTAGCCCAGCGCACACCCCGTCTCGTTCAGCGGCATGAAGGCGTCCTTGCCTTCGATCATGCCGATGGGCTCATAGAAATCCCATTTGTGGGCGGCCTTCGCGGCGGGTTTGACGCGCCATACGTGCATCGGGTCCATCACCTGGCCGTTGGCGCGCACCGGTACGTTGTCGTGGTAGAAATCGTTGACCGGCATCTCGCGCATTTTCGCGGCGACCGAGTCTGCGTCCACCGATTTCGCAGCCTGTGCGGCGCGCATCCAGTGCATCGCGGCGGAATAGTCGGCGGCCTGCACCATCGTCGGCGGCTGGCCCATCCGCTTGGCGAAACGTTCGGTCCAGGCTCGTGTTTTCGGAGTCATGTCCCAGTAGAACGAGTTGGTCAGCACCAAGCCCTCGCACACGTCCTGCCCGAGCGCGACGACGTCGGTGACGAACATCAGCAGCGTGGCCAGGCTCTGGCCGCCCTTGACGATCCCGAATTCCGAGGCTTGCTTGATGCAGTTCTGCAAGTCCGCGCCCGCATTGGCGAAACCAACCACTTTCGCCCCGGATGCTCGGGCTGCAAGCAGCGCGCTGGAAAAATCCGTGGTACCAAGCGGTACTTTTGCATCGCCTAGGATCTGGCCCCCAGCGGCTTTGACGAATCGTTCCGTGTTCGCCTGCAGGGAATAACCGAACTGGTAGTCGGCGGTGATGAAGAACCAGGATGTTCCGCCGGCCTTGGTCAGTGCGGTGCCGGTGCCTTTCGCCAGGGAGTAGGTATCGGCCCAGAAATGGAACCCGTACGGAGAGCAGAACCGCCCCGTCAGGTCCGTCGCCGACGGGCCGTTGCCCAGGTAGATCGTCTTCTTCGCCCTGGCGACTTCCTGAACCGCCAGACCCGAGGATGTCGCGCCGCCATCCACCAGGACATTGAAGCCGGCGTCGATCCACTCGCGGGCCTTGGCGCTGGAGATGTCGGGTTTGTTCTGAATATCGGCTTGCACGACCTCGATGGGGCGGCCTAGCAGGTGACCGCCGAAATCCTCGACGGCCAGATCCACGGCGATCTTCGCGCCCGGACCACCGACGTTGCGATAAGGGCCGGCGACGTCGCTCAGCAGACCGATGCGGATGGGTGAGGATTGAGCGCGGATCAACCCAGGGCGGGCCAAAGCGATGATGGTGGCGGCGCCAAGCGCCGAACGGCGTGTTATTTTGGTCAACGTCTTTCCCCCGAACGTCTCTTTCCCGGTAGCAGAGCGCCGAGCAGAGGTGTTGTCAATGGTGACGATATGTTGTATTAGGACAATATGAACATAACAGCCAAAAAGCCACCGCGCATCAGGCAAGTGCCAGCCCTGACCCGGGGAATAGCGATCCTACGCCTGTTGGGGCGTAGCGATGAGCCTTTGGGCGTGCATTCGATCGCCCGAGCGCTGGATCTGGTGCCGAGTACTTGCCTGCATATTCTGCGGGTGCTGGCGGATGAGCATTTGGTTTCGGTTGACCCTTCCACCAAGAAATACGCGGTTGCGGCCGGACTTGTGGCGTTGGCCCAATCGGCATTGCGCCAGCACACCTTTCCCGCCGCGGTTCAGCCCGAACTCGAAGCACTTGCTCGGATTTACGGTGCAACGTCGATCGGGGTGGAGGCCAGCGGGCTGGAACACATGGTTGTCGTGGCACTCGCCCGGTCTGACTCGCCGCTCAGGGTTCATGTCGATATCGGCAGCCGGTTTCCGGCCCTGATCAGCGCGACGGGGCGCTGCGTTGCCGCCTTCGGCAATTACCCATGGGATGAGATCGAGGCGCGGTTCGCGAAATTGCGGTGGGATGCGCCGCCGACGCTGGCGAGTTGGCGCGGTGAGGTCCGGGCGGCGCGCGATGCGGGATACGCCATGGATGACGGACAGTATATACGCGGCGTCAGTATCGTGGCGGCCCCGGTACGGATGCCGAACGGGACGATCAACGCGCTGGTTGTCGTCGGGGTCAGCGAGCAGATGCGCCGGGTCGGGCTGGTGCGGATCGGCGAGGACCTGCGCGCCCGCGCGGCGCGGGTGTCGGCGGCGTTGGGGTAACGGCCTATTTGGTTCGGCTTCCCGCGCCCCAGTTGCGTTCCAGGTTGTTGATCAGCGCGGGGCTGAAATGGCACAGCGCCTGTTCGCGCGCATAGACGGCGCAGTAACGCCGGAAGGTGTCCAAAGGCTCTGTCCCGACACGGAAGGCGCGGCGGTTGCCGATCGCCCCGACCGCGCCGGCACTGGTCAGCATCGCGACGGTGCGGTCGATCGCCGCGTCCATGTCGGCCGCGGGCACGATTTCGTCGCAGATCAGGCGACCCTCGGCGCTGTCGCATTCCAGGCGGCGTTCGGCCTGGATCAACTGGCGGGCCAGGCGGTCGCCGGTGAAGCGCGGCAGGCGAAGGTTGGCCGCGCCGGGGATGATGCCTTCTTTCCTGGCGGGTAACGTCATGAACGCGTCGCTGGCGGCGAGGACATAGTCCATCGTCAGCAGAATCTGGCAGTGGCCGCCGATGGCGAAGCCCTCGACCGCGGCGATCCAGGGTTTCTCGATTCCCGAACCGTTGACGTCGTCGGGCAGCACGTCCGGCTTGGCGACGCCGCGGAGGTATTTGTGAACGAAACCAAGTTCACGCTGCATGTACCACAGATAGGGAATCGTTCCATGATACAGATGGGTCAGGTTGATGCCGGCGCCGAAGATGCGCCGGCCGGCGTATTTCGGGTGCTCCACTGGCTCGCCGCGCAGCACGGCGATGTCGGTGCCGGGGTCCAGGATGGCGACATCGACCCCGACCTCCATGGCGTCGATGGTGCCCTGGTCCTCGGCATTGAGGTACCGCTTATTAGTGCTGAGCAGATGCGCCGCCCGGCCATGCCGTTCAACCCGGACCGGCCCCAGATCGACGAAGCCGTGTGCGTCCAGGGTCGCCAGCGCGGCGGCGGTTTCGCGGCGAGGCAGCAGCATGGCATGGCAAAGATGCGTGCCGCAGCGGGGTTCGGCCAGGATGTGGGCAATCAGCAGGCTTTGGTCGATTTCCAGGCCTTGCTTGTCTTTCAGCGGAAGGGCCGCTTCGGCGGCGAGCTGGGCCTGCGTCGGCACCAGACCAGGGTAGGCCTCGGCGGCGCAGCGGACCAGTTCCTCCAGGCGCACGAAGCGAGTCATGCCATCGGTCAGCGTGTGGTAGACCGCCTCGATGTTTTCGCGCAGGAAATGGTCGCGCGACGGGCGGTCGGGAAATCGGGCTCGCATGATCAGTCCTTCGGCCGCAGATCGATGACTCGTTTGGCTTTGCCCTGGGAGCGTTCCAGCGTCCCGGGCTCCACCACTCTGACCTTTGTTGTTACGCCGGCAAAGACCTTGATCAAATGTTCCGCCTTGGTCTCAAGCTCGCGCAGTTCGTGGCTGCTCAGTTTGCCGCTCAAAGCGGGGCGGGTTTCGACCACGACGTCCAGTTCGTCCAGGCTGCCGGGGCGGCGCAGCTCCAGCAGATAATGCGGTGCCAGCCTTTCCTCCTGCTCCAGCACGGCTTCGATGTTGGAGGGGAAGACGTTGACGCCGCGGATGATCATCATGTCGTCGCTGCGGCCGCTGATGCGTGCGATGCGTCGCATCGGGCGTGTGGTGGGCGGCAGCAGGCGTGTCAGGTCGCGGGTACGGTAGCGGATCAGTGGCATGCCTTCCTTGGTCAGAGTGGTCAGCACCAGTTCGCCCGGCTCCCCATCCGGGACGGGTTGGCCGGTTTCGGGGTTGATGATCTCGGGGTAGAAATGGTCTTCCCAGATGGTCAATGCGCCCCGGGAGTCCGCGCATTCCTGGGCGATGCCGGGACCCATGACCTCGGATAGGCCGTAGATGTCCACGGCGTCCAGGCCCATGCGGCGCTCCAACTCGCCGCGCATGCCTTCGCCCCAGGGTTCCGCGCCGAAAATCCCCAGTTTCAGGCTCGTGAAAAGCGGGTCGATGCCCTGGCGGTCGAATTCGTCGGCGATGGCCAGCATATAGGATGGGGTGACCATGATGATGGTCGGCTTGAAGTCGGTGATGATCTGCACCTGGCGTTCGGTGAAGCCGCCGCTGACGGGAATGACCGAGGCCCCGAGATACTCGCCGCCGTAGTGCGCCCCCAGGCCGCCGGTGAACAACCCGTAGCCATAGGCGACGTGGATGATGTCGGTGGCACTGCCGCCGGCCGCCTTGATCGATCGGGCCATCAGCATGGACCACGTCTCGATGTCTTTCGCGGTGTAGCCAACGACCGTGGGTTTGCCGGTGGTGCCGCTGGAGGCATGGATGCGGACAATCTTCTCCATGGGCACGGCGAACATGCCGTATGGATAATGGTTACGCAGGTGGGCTTTGGTGGTCAGCGGAAATTCGGCGATATCCGCCAGGGTATGCAGATCGTCCGGGGTTACGTGGGCGGCGTCGAATGCGGTTCGGTAGTGGGGGACGTTTTCATAGGCTCTACGGACCACGTCGCGCATGCGCGCAAGCTGCAGGGCGCGAAGATCCTCCACGTTGGTGGGTTCGTTGGCGGTCACGACGCTCTCCCTGTTTTTCCGGCAGGATTGGGGATGGCGGCGGGGGCGTCAACGGGGTGGAGGGTATCCGTGGAAGACGCTACCCGCCCGATCCACCTCCTGTTGTCGTGTCCCAACCCGATCCGCCATTCAGCGTTGTCGTTGACGGTGATGACGAAACTCCCCGTTACGTGTTGCGACAGATGCTTGGCGCCTCTGGGGCTCCGATTATCCGTCAGGCCGAGACCGGCGCCGAGGGCGTGCGGTTGGTTCGGCCACGCTGCCGGACGCGGTGCCGCTGGATCTGCGATTGCCCGATATCGGGCTGATGGAGACGCCGGGATGAATATCGTGCCGACAATGCGAACCCGCCCGCTGATTCTGAATGTCGATGACGACGCGGCCAATCGTTCCGTGAAAAGCCGGTCGTTGCTGATGGGCGACATGGAGGTGATCGAGGGGGAAGATGGCACTTCGGCCCTGGCGCTGATCGCGGAGCGGCAACCTGTGTTGGTGCTGCTGGGTGTCAATCCGCCGGATGTCGGCGGGCTGGAGGTCTGTCGCCGGATCAAGGCGGAGTGGCCGGATATTGTGGTGATCCAGATCGCGGCCACCTCGACCTCAGCGGCGGAGAAGATCGTCGGGCTGGAGAGCGGGGCGGATTGCTATCTGACGGCCCCCGTCGATCCGCTGGAGCTGATCGCGGTGACGCGGGCGATGCTGCGGCTGCGGCAGGCCGAGGGGCTGGCGCGGGAAGCCAGTGAACGCTACCGCATGATCGTGGAAAGCGCGGTGGATTGTGCGATTTTCACCTGCGGGCTGGACGGAAGCGTGACGAGTTGGAACACCGGCGCACAGGCTGTGCTGGGGTATCGGGCGGAGGAGATCGTGGGCGAGCCGAGCGCCCGGATATTCATGACGGAAGACATCGCCGCCGACGTGCCGGACAACGAGATGAGGGCCGCCCACCAGGGACTCAGCGTGCGCTCGGAGCGGTGGCACCGGCGGCGCGACGGGACCAGGTTTTGGTCGAGCGGGCGGATGGTGGCGTTGCGCGACCGGCGCGGGACGGTCGCTGGGTATCTGAAGATTCTCTGCGATCGGACGGTGGAGAAAGATGCCCGCGATGCCCTGGAGGCGTTGAAACAGGAACTGGAGCACAGGGTCGCCGAACGCACCCGCGATCTGGCGGCGGCAAACGAACACCTGCGAGCGGAGATCGTGGAGCGGGAGAAGGCCGGCGAACAGATACGGCAACGACAGAAGATGGAGGCGCTGGGTCAGTTGACCGGCGGTATCGCGCATGATTTCAATAATTTGCTGACCGCGATCCTGGGTGGGCTGGAGGTGACGCGGCGGCGGATCGAGGACCCGCGTGGTTTGCGGCTGATCGACAGCTCGATCAGCGCGGCGCAGCGGGGCGCGAAACTGATCGCTCAACTGTTGGCATTTGCCCGCAAGCAGAACCTGCGGGTGGAGTACCTTTCGCTGAACACGCTGGTTTATGAGATGCGGGAACTGATCGAGCAGAGCGTGGGGGCGGCGGTGCGGTTGGAGTATAATCTGGCGGCGGATGTCTGGCCGGTTTTGGCGGATGCCAACCAGGTGCGGACGGCGATGCTGAACCTTGTGGTCAACGCCAGGGACGCGATGCCGGACGGTGGCGTGCTGCGGATCGCGACGGAGAATACTTGCGTCGCGGTGCCGGAGGCCGATCTGGCGGCTGGCGAGTATGCGGCGTTGTCGGTGCGGGACGATGGCATCGGGATGCCGCCGGAGGTGCTGGAACGGTTGTTCGAACCGTTCTTCACGACGAAGGATGTCGGCAAGGGGACTGGGCTGGGGCTGGCTCACGTCTATGGGTTTGTCAGGCAGTCGGGCGGAGGCGTGCGGGTTCACAGCGTGGTGGGGGAGGGAACAACGATCACGATCCTGCTGCCCCGGGCTTCTGGTACGGATGTGGAGACCGCGGCGCCCATTGATAATCCACGCTGAAAGGCGGGATGCGGTTGGGATTCATACCAGCCGCCCGAAGCTTCGACTTTTTTGTCAGTCGGCGGGCGTCTGCCGCTGCGTCGATCAAAGCAGCCAGATCGCCGGCGCTCCAAAGCGCGTTGCTTCGTCGGGCCGTCATCGGCGGAATAATTATTACTGCCGATCCGCATGTATAGCTGAAACATGATCTGCCGACCGTGCTTCAGCTATACAGTGCAAATTTTTGACTATTTGTGCGGGACTATGACTAATCCGACACCGACAGCCCTACGCGTCAACCTACACGTCCAGATTAGCCACCTTCAACGCGTTCCCGACAATAAAGTCTCGCCGTGGCTCCACCACATCGCCCATCAGCGTGCTGAACACCTGGGCCGCATCCTCGGAATCCCCAACCTTCACCTGCAGCAGCGTACGGATCGATGGATCCAGCGTCGTCTGCCAAAGCTGGTCGGGGTTCATCTCACCGAGGCCTTTGAACCGCTGCACCGACAGCCCGCGCCGGCCGTGCGCGATGATCCGGTCATAGGCCGTCGCGGGACCGGCCACCGCCGGCTCCTGCGAGTCCAGCTTCAGCTTCGCCGGCACGCTGAAACGCTGCGCCAGCGCGGTTGCCCGTTCGGCCAGCCACCGAGCCTCGGCGCTACGCATGGCCGACGGTTCAAGGGCGTAGCGTTCCGCGACACCGCGCACCGTGCGCGACAGCGTCAGGCCGTTATCGGCACTGACCACCCACCCCTGTTCGGTCGGCAGCGACACGGCGTTCAGCCGCGTGGCGAAGTCCGGCGCGGCGGCGGTCGCGCGCACCGGGTCGGGATTGAGCACACCGGCGATGGCGGCTTGTTCCAGCAGTGCCACCGGGATCACCGAGGACAGCCGCTTCAGGTTGTGCGACGCCTCGCGCAGCAGGTTGACCTCGCGACGGAGGTCTTCCTTCTCATGCACGTCGCCGTTGGCATAGGTCAGGCGCGCGTCTGCCAGGGCCTTGTCCAGCAGGAACGATTCCAGCGCGTTGTCGTCCTTCAGATAGCGTTCGTCATTGCCGCGCTTGGCGCGATACAGCGGCGGCTGCGCGATATACAAATGCCCCCGCTCGATCAGTTCGCGCATCTGGCGGAAGAAGAACGTCAGCAGCAACGTGCGGATGTGGGAGCCGTCCACGTCGGCGTCCGTCATGATGACGATGCGGTGGTAGCGGAGTTTTCCGGCGTCGAAGCCGCCTTGCTCGACCGCGCCCGGCCCGATGCCGGTGCCCAGGGCGGTGATGAGGGTGCCGATTTCCTGGCTGCCGAGCATGCGGTCGAAGCGGGCGCGCTCGAC
>DNXO01000098.1:53099-53442 GCA_003506895.1 Acetobacteraceae bacterium
AGGATCTTGCCCTTCAGCGGCAGGATCGCCTGGAATTTGCGGTCACGACCCTGTTTGGCGGAGCCACCGGCGCTGTCACCCTCGACGATGAAGATTTCGCACTTGGCGGGATCGCGTTCCTGGCAGTCCGCCAGCTTGCCGGGCAGTGTGGAGACATCCAGCACGCCTTTGCGACGGGTCAGTTCGCGCGCCTTGCGGGCTGCTTCGCGGGCGGCGGCGGCGTCCATCACCTTTTGGATGATGCCCTTGGCTTCCTTCGGATGGGTCTCGAACCAATGCGAGACGGCGTCCGCCACCGCTGCCTGCACCACCGGCTGAACCTCGGACGAGACCAGCTTGTCCT
>DNXO01000098.1:53697-84366 GCA_003506895.1 Acetobacteraceae bacterium
ACCAGCTTGTCCTTGGTCTGGGAGGAGAATTTCGGGTCGGGAACCTTGACCGACAGCACGGCGGTCATGCCCTCGCGCATGTCTTCGCCGACGAGTTCCAGGGAATCCTTTTTCCCCATGCCCTGGGCGTATTTCGTGACAACGCGGGTCAGCGCCTGCCGGAAACCGGCGAGATGCGTGCCACCGTCGCGCTGAGGAATGTTGTTGGTGAAGCACAGCATCGTCTCGTGGAAGCTGTCATTCCACGACAAAGCGAACTCTGCTCGGATGCCCTGCGCGTCGTCGGAGACTTTCAGGCTGATCGGCGGGGTGAAGACAGCGTGTTTCGACCGGTCCAGCCAATCCACGAACGCAACCAGGCCGCCATCGTAGCGCAACACGCTTTCCACCGCTGGGGAATGGCGTTCGTCGCGCAGCACGATGGTCATGCCGGAGTTCAGGAACGCCAGTTCGCGCAGCCGGCGCTCCAGCAGGGTGAAATCGAACTCGGTCTTGGTGAAGGTGCCGGGGCTGGGCTTGAAGATCACCTCGGTCCCGCTGATGCGATCGGTGGGGCCGATGATCGCCAGGGGGGCATCGGGCTCGCCGTGCTGGAAGCGGATGAAATGCTCCTGCCCATGGCGCCAGATGCGGACTTCCATCCATTCGGACAGCGCGTTGACCACCGCGGCGCCCACGCCGTGAAGGCCGCCGGACACCTTGTAGGAATTCTGGTTGAACTTGCCGCCGGCATGCAGGCGGGTCAGCACGACCTCGGCCGCCGAAACGCCTTCCTCGATATGGATATCGGTGGGAATGCCGCGGCCGTCGTCACGGACGGTGACGCTGCCGTCGCCGTTCAGCGTCAGTTCGCAACGGGTCGCGAAGCCCGCCTGGACCTCATCCACCGCGTTGTCGATGATTTCGAACGCCATGTGGTGCAGGCCGGAGCCGTCATCGGTATCCCCGATATACATGCCCGGACGGCGGCGGACCGCATCGAGGCCCTTGAGGACCGAGATCGAGGCGGCATCATACGCTTCGGGATCAGAATCGGGGGGCGGCGCGGCGTTGTCGGACATGCCGGGGAACGACTCCATGGAGTTTGAGTGTGTACCCTAGATAGATAGCATCTAGCGGGGCTGGGGGACAGGGGCAGCTTCGCTTTCCGGGCGAAGAAATCGCCCATCGCGGTGAAGTTGGCCCTCGCGGACGGCGAATGCCTCGGCATCGGCGGCCAGGGGCAGGAAGGTTTCGGCATCGGTGCCGGTGATGACGGTCTGCGCTTGTAGCGCCGACAGGACGCTGAATAGCGCCTGTCGCCGGTCGCCGTCCAGATGAACAGCGGGTTCGTCCAGCAGCAGCAAGGGGGCGAAGCCACGGGCCGAGGCAATCAGGCCGGCATGCGCCAGGATAACCCCGATCAGCAGCGCCTTCTGCTGTCCGGTGCTGGCCAGGGCGGCCGGCGTGCCGGTGGTGACGTCGGTCAGCAGCATGTCCGTGCGATGGGCGCCCAAGGCGCTGCTGCCGGCGGCGGCGTCACGTGGCCGGTTCGCGGCCAATCCGGCGCGTAGCCAGTCTTCCACGGCCAGGGCGGGTTCGGTTTCCAGGCGTTCGGCGATTGGACAGGCCAATCCGATGCGGGCAGGGGGGAACGCACCGGCGGCGGCTGCGATCTGGACGTTCAGCCGAGTGACCAATCCCAGCCGGGCAGCCGAGGCGGCAACGGCGTGGCGGGCGATGGAATCCTCCAGCCCGGCCAGCCATGCTCGGTCTTGCCGTCCCTCGGCCAGCAGGCGGTTGCGGCTGTGAACGGCGGTGTCGTGCGCCGCTATCTCCCGGGCGTGGCCGGGTTCCAGTGCCCAGACCAGCCGATCGAGGAAGCGGCGGCGGCCGGACAGGCCCTCTTGGAACAGCCGATCCATTTGCGGGGTCAGCCAAACGGCGGCGACCAGCCGGGCGATATCGGCCTGGTTGCGCGGGGCGGCGCCATCCACGCGGAAGACGCGGCGATCCGATCCGGGTTCGCAGCCAGTGCCGATGGTGGTTTCGCCTTCGGTTGTTTGCAGCCGAGCGGCGACGGCCCACCCGCCGGGTCCGGATTGGCGGGGCAGATCGGCGTTGCGAGCGTTGCGGAGGCCCCGGCCGGGGACGAGCAGCGACAATGCCTCCAGCAGGTTGGTTTTGCCGCTGCCGTTCGGGCCGTACAGCACGGCGATACGCGCCGCCGGTCGCCAGGTCAGCGCGGCATAGCTGCGGAAATCGGTCAGGGTCAGGCGGTTCAGGCGGAGCACGGCCGCAAGATGGCGGTTCCGTGCCCCGGCGTGAAGGAGGCTTCGGTCCGGTTAGTTCAGTCGCAGTTCAAGCAGGTGCTTCGGATCGGGCCGCAGTTCGCCCTTTTCCACTCGCTTGACGATATCCGTCAGGGCGGCATTGGCGGGCGTATGAAGACCGATTTCCTCGGCCTTGCGGTTGATGAACCCGTTCAGGAAGTCGATCTCGGTACGCCGGCCCTTGACCATGTCCTGGCCCATCGAGGGACGATGCTCGCCGCCGCCAGCCTTGTTGACCTCTTCCAGGCGGTGCGCGTCGTATTCCCGGATCGCCGCCGCATCGCCTTCGCCAGCCTTGGCGATGACCTCGGGGTCGATGTGGTGGACCTCTTCCAGTTCATACCCCAGCGCCTGCCCGACGCGGATCGCCTCGCTGCCGAGACGGGCGCCGAACCGGCGCAGGGTGTCGTTCCGAAGGATGTCCTTGCTGATCAGGCCGGTGCAGGCGGACATGCCGTTCGCCATCGCGTTGGTCACCAGCTTCGACCAGCGCTCCCCCCAAAGATTGGAGGTCACAAGCGCCGAGTCGGTCAGTGCGACGAGGCGCCGGATTTCCTCGGCGCGTTCGGTGATGCGGCCATGCACCTCACCGGTGCGGAACACCGTATGCTTGTCGCCGCTTTTGCCCGCGGCGCGGCGCACATGGCCCGGCTCGCACAGGTCAACGGTGATGGAACTGGCGATGCAGCCGACGACCTTGCCCCAGCCGACGACGCCGGCAATGGTTTCCTCGTTCATGCAGTTTTGCAACGAAACGATATAGCCATCGGGCGCCAGATACTGCGCGATCATGATGGTTGCCCACTCGGTGTCGTATGACTTCATGCAAACGAAGGCGATGTCGAACGGCTTTTCCTTCGCCGCCTGCTGCAACTCGGTCAGGTGCAACGCCCGCACCGGGGTGGACCATTCCGGCACGTCGCGGATGTGGGAAACCTTCAGGCCCCGGGCCTTCATCGTCTCCACGTTGGCCGGCCAGGGATCGATGAAGGTGACGTCCTCACCCGCTCGGGCCATATGCGCCCCGGCATAGGCGCCGACGGCCCCGGTGCCCATGATTGCGATCTTGTAGCCCATCGTTCTCTCCCCAACGCGGATGGCGTTCGGGCGCAGTCTGCCGACACGCGCGCGAAACGCAACCGCTGGCGTAGGTCGTCCCGCGGCGTTCGACGGTCAGGCTTAGGTGTGGCCACCTTCCAGATACGCAGCCCTGATCTCCGGTCGAGCCAGTAATTCGGACCCGGTGCCGGCCATGGTGATGGAGCCGTTGACCAGCACGTAACCACGATGCGCCAGCCGCAACGCCTGATAGGCGTTCTGTTCGACCAGCAGCACCGTCAAACCCGTGGTGCGGTTCAGGTCCCGGATCGCACCGAATATCTGCCGCACGACCAGCGGCGCGAGCCCCAGCGACGGTTCGTCCAGCAACAGCAACGTCGGTCGCGACATCAGCGCTCGGCCGATCGCCAGCATCTGTTGTTCGCCGCCGGACAAGGTGCCGCCGCGTTGACTGATGCGCTCTTTCAGCCGGGGGAACAGGGTGAACACCTGCTCCAGGCCGTCCGCGGTGTCGGCACGGCCCGCGACCTCGGCCCCCATCAATAGATTTTCGTGGACTGTCATACGATTGAAGATACGCCGACCCTCGGGCGCCTGGGCGATGCGGCGCCGCATGATCAGATGCGTCGGCCATTGGGTGATGTCCTGGCCCTCGTGGATGATCTGGCCAGACCTGGCGCGCGGGCTGCCGCAGATCGTCATCATCAGGGTTGATTTGCCAGCCCCGTTGGCGCCGATCAGGGTGACGATCTCCCCCTTTTCCACCGTCAGGTCGATGCCGCGCAGCGCCTGGATCGCGCCGTAGAACGCGGTTACCCCGGACAGCGACAGCAGGGCGGTCATACCGGCACCTCGTCTTCCTCGCCTTCGCCCAGATAGGCGGCGATCACGGCGGGGTCGTTACGGATTTGGGCGGGGGTGCCGTCGCTGATCTTCTTGCCATGGTCCAGCACGACGATGTGGTCGGAGATCCGCATGACCACGCCCATATCGTGCTCGATCAGCAGCAGCGAGCAGCCACCATCGCGGATCCGCATCAGCAACTGGTTCAACTCATCGGACTCGCGCGGATTCAGGCCTGCCGCGGGTTCGTCCAGGCACAGCAGCACCGGGTCGATGCACATCGCTCGGGCGATTTCCAGCCGGCGTTGCGCGCCATAGGGCAGGGCGCCCGCGGGGTCGTCTGCCCGCGCGGTCAGCCCGATCGCATCCAGCCAGAACTTCGCCTTCTCGATGCCGGCGGCCTCGGCCGCCCGATAGCGTCCCAGGCCCAGCACACCCAGCACGCCGAAGCCCGTCGCGGCCATCAGGGTGTTGTGTTGCGCCACCAGAAGGTTCTCAAGCACCGTCATGCCGGCGAACAGACGGATGTTCTGGAACGTGCGCGCCACTTTGGCGGCCGAGGCGATGCGGTGGCCGGGCATCGTGTGCAGCGGATAGGAGGCGCCGCCAGGGTGGGCCAGATCGATCGAGCCGCCACTCGGCCGGTAAAATCCGGTGATGCAGTTGAACACGGTCGTCTTGCCGGCGCCGTTCGGTCCGATGACGGCGGTGATGTCGCCAGCCTTGGCGTCGAACGACAGGTCATCGACCGCCCTCAGGCCGCCGAACTGCATGATCAGGCCAGAGACGGACAGCATCAGCCGCGACCCTGTGCGACAAGGTCGGGGGCGATGTCCTTCACCTTGTGCAGCGCCACGCTGGGCGTGCGGCCGGACACCAAACCTCGGGGTCGCAGCACCATCATGACCACCAGCGCCAACCCGAAGATCAACATGCGATAGAGCGGCAACTCGCTGGCGATGCCCGAAAACAATGGGCTGTCCATTTGGTCGCCGAGGAAGCTCAGGAAATCGCGGAGCGTTTCAAGCCCGCCGACCATCACAATGGCGGCCAGCGCCACGCCGAGTTGGCTGCCAAGGCCGCCCAACACGACAATGGCCAGCACGGTGGCGGATTCGATGAAGGTGAAGCTCTCGGGGCTGATGAAGGCCTGTCTGGTGGCGAAGAACGCGCCGGCGAAACCGCCGAACATGGCACCGATGCCGAAGGCGGTCAGCTTGGTATTGCGGACGTTGATGCCCAGCGACCGGCAAGCGACCTCATCTTCACGCAAAGCCTCCCAGGCTCGTCCGAGCGGCATGCGGCGGAGGCGCAGCGACACCCAGTTGGTGAGCAGGGCCAGGCCGAGGATCACGTAATACAGAAAGATGATGCGCTGGATGACCGCGGGCTCGACATTGAAGAAGTCGGCGAAGGTGCCCGGGCCGCCGTCCATGCTGAACGCCAGCCCAAACAGGGTTGGGCGGGGAATGCCGGTGATGCCGTTCGGCCCGTTGGTCAGCGAGACCCAGTTGATCAGCACCACCCGGATGATTTCGCCGAATGCCAGCGTGACGATCGCCAGATAGTCGCCGCGCAGGCGCAGAACGGGGAAACCGAGCATGATGCCGGCAAACGCGGCGAAGATTCCGGCCAGCGGCAGGCAGGTCCAGAAGCCGAGGCCGAAGGTGGTCGCCAGCAGGGCAAAGGAATAAGCGCCGACGGCGTAGAAGGCGACGTAGCCAAGGTCGAGCAACCCCGCCAGCCCGACGACGATGTTCAGGCCCCAGCCAAGCATGATGTAGGTCAGGACCAGCGTGCCGAGGTCGATATAGTAGCGCGATCCGGTGAACGGCAGCGCCACCGCCGCGACCAGCAGGATCGGTGTGACGTATTTCCCCGCTCTGGTGACCCGTTCGGCGAGGGCGCGGTTGGCCTGGGTCGTTTCCGTGCGGGTTCGGCCACGCCGGGACAGAACGACCAGACGCCCGAAGAACACCAGTCCGACGACGATCGCGGTCGCAATCGGGCGGAGTTCGAGGGACAGGCCGTGCTCGCCGCTTGTGGTGACCAGCCCCACCAGCGGGGCGAACAGGCCGAGGGCGACAAGGGCGGACAGAAAGGCGTCGCGGAGGGCGGTCATGTCTTGTCCGTCCGACGTTCACGATGACCGTCACGTCGGCCTTCACCGTCAGGGCGGGCACCGGCCCCACATGCGTTGAAATAGTGTGATAATATACTTGTCGAACCGGCCTGATTAAAGGCGATCGCAATTTTCAACACGAAGAACGAGCACATCACCTCAGCTTTCAATGACGACATGCCGAAGCAACCCGGGGATGCCCTTCATCGGTACGGTCCGCATATATCGGACGCTTCCCCGGGGTGCCGATGTTTCATGGTGATTATTCCCGCCTGCCTTCCCATTAGCGTAGACTCGCTAGAATGAAAATACGAATCCCATACCCTGCGACTCACGCCTCAAGTCGCGCCTTGTCCGCTGAATTTTGCCCGGCTTCGATCGGTTCGTCACGAGAAACCCGCGCCAATCTCTCCGCAAGCTCCGCCGAACTCAGGGCAGGTAACGCCATCGGGCCAGCGCAACTTGACCATGGTTGAAAGCGCCATATCCGGATCGGAGAAGTTGAGGATGGCTTCCGAGAAGGCGGCGGGGTTCGGTGCTCATAGCGAGAACCGACCCGGACATATCCACTGCGCCAAGGATGGCGACCCGCCGTGACGGGATCAGCGGATCGCCATCGATTGGGTGTTGCCTACGCCTTGAACCGCTTCTTCTTCGCCGGATTAAACCGCGGCTTCGCCGCCGGCGCCGTAGCCGGTTTCGCGAACGGCCGGGCCGCCGGTTTCTGGAAAGCGCGCGGGGCAGCATGCTCCCTGGGCTTTGTCGGGTACCGTCCGGTCGGGCGAATCGTCTGGCTGGCCGGTGTCGTCGCCTGGAACTGGATCTCCGTCTCGCCGGACGCGCGAACCGATGCGATGAACGCCTCGCCCACCGCGACGTCCAGTTCGAACTTCGTCTCCATATCGAAGATGCGGATCGCGCCGATGTCCTGCTTCGTGACCCCCCCAAGGCGGCAGATCAGCGGCAGGATCCATTTCGGATCGGCATTGCCCTGGCGGCCGACATTCAGGCTGAACCAGGTCGTGTTTTCGGGCCGAGCATGCTTTTCACGCACTGGCGGCTCATCGCGTTCGGCGGCCTTATAGCCCCGTGTGTCTGGACGCCGTTCCTCGCGCCGTTCCGACAGCGGGGTCATATCGACCAGATCCTGCGCGACCGGCAAACGCGCGCGGTAGAGCCGGATCAGCGCGGCGGCGATTTCCTCGGCCGAACTGTTGGCGATCAGGGTGCGCCCGAGCGCCAGATCTTCCTCGGAGGCAGTTTCGGTCAGGACCGGGTCCGCGAGCAGGCGTTCCTGGTCCAGCGTGCGGATTTCCGCCTGGGTCGGAGGCCCGGACCACGCGGCATTGACGTTGGCCGAGGCCAGCAGGGCTTCCGCCCGACGCCGCTTCGGATGCGGTACCAGCAGCACGCACACGCCTTTGCGGCCCGCCCGGCCGGTCCGGCCGCTGCGATGGGTCAGCGTTTCCTTGTTGGTCGGCAGATCGGCATGCACCACCAGCCCAAGGTCGGGCAGGTCGAGCCCGCGCGCGGCAACGTCGGTCGCCACGCAAATCTTCACCCGGCCGTCACGCAGCGATTGCAGCGCCTGGGTGCGGTCCTCTTGGCTGAGTTCGCCGGACAACGCCACGACGGCAAATCCGCGCTTTTGCAGGTTCGCGGTCAGGTACCGCACGTTATCGCGGGTGCCGCAGAACACCAGCGTGGCGCGGGATTCGAAATAGCGCAGCACGTTCACCACGGCGCGTTCGGTGTCGTGTGGCGCGATGCGGATGGCGCGGTATTCGATGTCGCCGTGCGCCTGATTACGCACCAACGTGTCGATCCGCAGCGCATCGCGCTGATAACGCCGAGCCAGATCGGCGATGTCGCGCGCGATGGTGGCGGAGAAAAGCAGTGTGCGACGCGATTGCGGCGTCGCGTTCAGCATGAATTCCAGGTCTTCTCGGAAGCCGAGATCAAGCATCTCGTCCGCCTCATCGAGTACCATGACCCGCAGGGCGGAGATATCCAGGCGCCCGCGCTCCATATGATCGCGCAACCGCCCCGGCGTGCCGACGACGATGTGGCAGCCATTCGCCAGCGCCCGGCGTTCGATGCCGGGGTCCATGCCGCCGATGCAGGAGACGATTCGCGCACCGGTTTCGGCATACAGCCAGGTCAGTTCGCCATGCACCTGCATCGCCAGCTCGCGCGTCGGTGCGACGATCAGGGCCAGCGGGGCGCCGGATTGCGGCGAGAACCGCTCCGCCTCACCCAGCAGGGTAGGGGCGAAAGCCAGGCCATAGGCGACGGTTTTGCCGGAGCCGGTCTGTGCCGAGACCAGCAGATCGCGTTCCGCCGTTTCCGGTTGCAGCACGGCGGATTGCACCGCGGTGGGTTCCAGGTAATCGCGCGCGGCAAGGGCCCGCGCCAGAGCGGGATTGATCGAGGGGAAGTTCATGGGTGTGACTGATGTTCCAGAATGGCCGGCAACGAGCCGAGACGGCATACCGAACGCCGCTTAATAGGCCGGGACGCGGCAAGACAGGTAGGGTAATTTCGAAAGGCTGCCCGGCTATCGGGGGGCTATCCTCACCTGCCGGTCAGTGGCGGGCCAGTATCGCGACCACGCCCCGACCGGCAACCGTCACGCCGACTCCAGCGACGTTTCAGGCAACGCCGAACAGCAGCAGGACGACACCGATGACGAATCGGTGGGCATGTATGTCCAACCCGAGGCTTAGTGCGCCCCTGGAACCTCGATCACATCGGCTAGCTTGTCCAGCAGCATTCCGATCAACGTGACGACGTCCTGATCCGTTCCAACCGGTCCGGTCGCGCTGAAATTCGCCCGGTTCCGCACCGTCGGGGAGGCTGTGTCACGCGGCACCACCAACCAATCGGCATCCAACGTCGCGATACCGGCCGTGGTTACGTCCAACCGCCCGATATTGACCAGGATCCGGTCTGTTGGTGTCTCGGTCAGGGGGCGGTCGGTGACCAGTGCCCCGGGATAGCGTGCCGCCAGTCGTTGCGTGAGGCGGTCCGTGATGCCCATCGAAAGTCTGGCTGCCCAACGTCCCTTGTGGCTGCGCTGTAGCATGCTGCCGTCGCGCACCACGATGTCCTGGGTGTCCAGGTCATCCTGGAGGCTAACCCGGGTCAGAGAGATCACCACGGGCGTCCGACCGAGTGGAACGGCGCCGGAGACAACCGGTGGCGTCCCGAGTGTGTAAAGCGTCAGGGCCGGCGCGGCGCAGGCGGCCAATAGCCCACAGCCCAGAAGCAAAGCCGGTCTCCTCATGGCTTCCGTCCTGTCAATAGAAGTTGAGGATCATGTTCCACGTCACTGGCGAACCCGCGCAGCGATGCCGCCGCGGCCGCCAAATCGCGCAGGATCGATTCGATATTCGCCCGCGAAGCCGAACGGTCGGACGTCATGGTTTTCAACTGTGCGACCAGTTCGCGCATTTGCGTCATCGTCCGGTCCGAATTCGCCAGAAGCAGGTGGAGGTCGCCGCCGCGCTGCTGCAACTGCTGGGTCCCGGTATCCGCCACGCGGCCGATGGCGTCCAGGGTGGTCGCCAGTTTGCCCTGCAAATCCCTGATCGCCTGATTTGTGGCCTCGGCTGTCTGCCCCGTTCGGTCCGTGGTGGCCTTCAAACTCTCTACCAACGGCGGTAAATCCCGGTTCAGCCGCTCTGTCAGGCTGCGCAGGCTGTTCAGCGTCGCGACTGTGTTCTCGGAAAGTTCGCGCAACGGAAGTTCGCTGAGCTGCTGGCGGGCGCGCTGAAGTGTTGACTGCCGAACCGGAATCTCCGGAAGCGAGGTGATGTCTGGATGCAAGATCGCCGGCGAGGATGGGTCGAAATCCAGGTCGATCTGCGACTGTCCGGTGACGAAGCTCTGTAGGTTCAATTCAGCCCGTAACCCGCGTTTCAGAAGCTCGGAAATGTCCCCGGGATCGTATTCTCCTCGCTTGCCGCGCGGCGGCTGGGACGGTGTCAGGCGCACGGTAACGGGGATGTAGGCTGTCTGGGTCTTTGGATCGAACTCGATGCCGATAGTCTCCACCGCTCCCACGCGGACGCCGCGGAAAGTCACCGGGGCCCCGACCGCCAACCCGGCGATCGAATCCTGGAACACCACCGCCGCCTTGATGCTCGGGTTGAACAGATTCAGGTTGCCGAACAGGATGATCGCGCCCAATGCGAGCGCGATTCCGCCCAGAACGAACGCCCCAACCCAGGCCTGTGTGCTGGCTTTCATGGTGTGGTCTGCTTTCCGGGGGCCAAGGGGGCGATCAGGGGGGCGGGACGTTCGCGCCGCATGAAGGCTGTCACACGCGGATCTTCGCCACGGTCCCGCAAGTCGGATGGTGACCCATGCGCGATCGCGGTCTTGGTCTCGGCATCCAGAAACACGCCATCGTCGGCGATCGCGAACAGACTCGGTAATTCATGGCTGACCATGACGATGGTTGCCCCCAAACCGTCTCGCAAGTTCAGGATCAGGTCGTCCAGCCGGCTCGACGTGATCGGGTCCAGTCCGGCCGATGGTTCATCCAGGAACAGCACGTCCGGGTCTAGCGCCAATGCCCGGGCAAGACCGGCGCGCTTGCGCATGCCGCCGCTGAGTTCGGAGGGAAGCTGGTCAACCGCGTTCTCCATCCCCACCAGGCCCAGCTTCAGGCGCACCAGGCGGCGGATCGCGGCATCATTCAGGCGGGTGAACATCCGCAGGGGCAAGGCGACGTTTTCGCCGACCGTGAGGGCACTCCACAACGCCCCGCTTTGGAACAGCACGCCGAACCGGCGGCCGATCGCGGTGCGGCGGGCTTCGGTTGCGGCCCAGTAGTCCTCGGACTCAACCAGCGTGGTGCCTTTCGTGGGGCGCAGCAAGCCGACCAAGGCTTTGAGTACCGTGCTCTTGCCGCAGCCGCTGCCGCCCATCACCGCGAAGATGCTGCCGCGCCGCACATCGAAAGACAGATTACGCTGGATGACCTTCGAACCGAAAGCCAGCGTGACATCACGAGCCGACAGGAGTGCGGTCATAGGCCGATGGCCTGGGCAAGGACGGCGAATATCGAGTCGACCGCGATAACCCCCACAATGCCCGTCACCACGGCCGTCGTCGCCGCCACGCCGACATCGGCGCTGCTGCGTCCGGCCTTGAGGCCGATACGGCAGCTTGTGACTCCGATCAGAATGGCGAATGCGACCGACTTGACGAAGCCGAACACGAACTGATCCAGCGCCACCGCCGCCAAGGTCTGGTTCAGATAACCCGGGCCGGTAACGCTCAGCATCGCGATGGACACCACGAAGCCACCCAGCATTCCGACCAGGCAACCGTAAAGGCAAAGGAACGGCATGGTGAAAACCAACGAGAGGATCGCCGGCAGAAGGATGTAGTCCGCGACCGGAATGCCGATGACCTTGAGCGCATCGATCTCCTCATTACCCTGCATGGTCGCGATCCGGGCGGCATAGGCACCCCCGGTGCGGCCGGCCATGACGATCGCTGTCATCACGGCGGCCATCTCTCGCACCATGGCCACCGCAACCAGGTTGGCGACATAGATGTCGGCGGCGAATTTGCGAAGCTGCACGGCGCCGACGAACGCCAGAATGGCGCCCAACAGGAAGTTGACCACACTGACGATCACCAAAGCCGCGGGGCCGGCATCGCGGACATTGGCCAGCAGATCGATGCCGCGCATGCGGGCGCGGCCGGCCACGGCGCGCACGCCGCCACTGGTGGTTGCCGCGAGCAATGAACTGAGAATCCCCGTTTCCATCAGCACGCCGAGAACCTGGCCCCCTAGCCAGGTCAATGGGCGAAAGCCACGGCGCGCAATGGGTTTCGGTTCGGTCACCCGATCGGGCAGCAGGCCGAGAAGTTTTCGGGCGGACTCCGGCAGGCCATCCGTTTCGAAGACGATACTGGCGGTCCGCGCGGTCTGCTTCACGTCCCACAGGAATTCGATCAGCCCCGTATCCCAGCGGCCAACGCCGGCCATGTCCAGGGACAGCGAGCGACCCGTGCCGGCCAGGGCATCGCTTGGAAAGGGCGGAGTACTGCCCTCCTGTGCCAGCCAGTCGCCGCGCAGCACCAAGGCATCACCGTCAAGATGCCAGGCCGGCGCGGTCTCTGTGCGAGTTGGCGGCTTCAAATCACGGTATCCAACGACCGGGAACGGGGCCTAACCGTCGAACAGGCGGCTTACGATACTTCATCCGTCACGATATTGAAACCAACCAGCGTGCTGGGTCCGAAGATGGTGGATAAGGCCACGTCTGTCGCATCACGCCCGCGTGCCATCAGGATACGGCCGATCCGCGGCGTGTTGTGACGCGCATCGAAGGTGTGCCAATGGCCGCCGAGATAAACCTCGAACCACGCGCTGAAATCCATCGGCGCATCGACCGGCGGAATGCCGATATCGCCGAGGTATCCCGTGCAATACCGGGCCGGAATGTTCATGCAGCGGCAAAGCGTGACGGCCAGATGGGCGAAGTCCCGGCAGACGCCGCGTTGTTCGGTGTGCCCGCCGAACGCGCCGCGGGCCGGGTCGGCATGGTGATAGCCGAACTCGATCCGGTGATGCACATAGTCGCAGATTGCCTGCACCCGAGGCCAACCTTCCGGTGTGGTGCCGAACAGCGACCAGGCCAGTTGCGTCAGCCGGTCGGTTTCGCAATAGCGGCTGCCCAGCAGGAAAACCAGAACGTCGTCCGGCAGATCCTGAACCGGGTGTTGCCGCGCGTCTGGAACGACGGCATCAGGCGTGCCGGGGTCGCTGATCGTGAATCGTGTTGAAATACGCAGCAATCCCGTGGGCGCGACAATGCGGTGACACATGTTGCCGAAGCCGTCGCGATAGTCGCTCGCACCGATTGGTGGGTCGAAACGCAATAGGTGAGGGCCGGTGACATCCGTCATGCGTGATGGATGGACGCTCAGCACCAGCAGCATTGGTGTTGGCTGAGGGCATTGATAGCTGATGTCAAAGCCAGCGTTGATCTGCACGAAGCGATATCTCCAGGCGGGATGGGCTGATTAACGCAGCGGAATGGTCATGGTTGCCCTATCCGCCCGGCGCATATCCGCACAGTTGTTATGCACCAGGCGGCCATTCCCGACACGTTCGCGCGAGCTATTGATGTTCGCCCGCGTACCCTCTCGGCAGATGACCGCCTCAACGCCACGTCCGGCGCCGCGCGGCTTTTTAAGGTTGTGGCGCCGCGACAATTCAGCGGGAGGCCCAGCCACCTCGGCACTCCGTCGGCGGCCGGCGCTCAGAACGATCTGTGCTACGCCCGTTTCCCGGGCCGGCGCGGCTGGAGGATTTGAAGGAGGTGTAGCCCGGTAACCGGGTCGCGACGATGTGGTCCGAGAGCAGCCATGCGTCGGCTGCAACCCGAAGAGCTACCCAACAGTAGGAATACCGTTCTAAGATTTGGCGCCCGTACGAGAAGATTATTCGCATGATCCATGCCCGCCTCGCCAAAGCCTGCTCCGGCCGCGTCCACTATGCGTGGGTTTCGCTCGGCGTCGTATTCTTCGCGATGCTGGCCGGTGTCGGCGTGCGCGCCGCGCCGGGCGTGATGATCGTGCCGCTGCAACAGGCATTCGGCTGGGATGTGTCCACGATCTCGGGCGCCGTTTCGCTCAATATCATTCTGCTTGGTGCGACCGGGCCGTTCCTGACCGGTTTGATGCAGGTCATTGGCCTTAAGCGCACCATGATCGGCTGCCTGGCGATTTTGATGGCCGGCACGGCATTGTCCACGTTCATGAACCAGCCTTGGCAGTTGTTCCTGACATGGGGTCTGATGGTTGGCATCGGTTCGGGCGCCGGCGCGGTTGGCTTTGCTGGCGCCGTGGCCAACCGCTGGTTCATCCATCGGGCGGGCCTGGCGATGGGGTTGCTGACCTCGGCGAACGCCGCCGGACAGTTGATCTTCCTGCCGCTGCTGGCGCTTCTGGTGCAGCATTACGGCTGGCAGGGCGTTTCCGTCGGTCTGACCGCGGCGATCGCGCTGGTCATTCCCGTGGTCATGCTGCTGTTGCCGGAATCGCCGGCCGCGATCGGCCTGCCGGCGTTTGGCGGCCAAGCCGTGGAGCCAATCCCCGCGTTCAAGGGCGACAATCCGTTCACCGTGGCGTTCGGGTCGCTAAACCGAGCGTCGAAGTCGATGGATTTCTGGCTGCTGTGCCTGACGTTTGGGATTTGCGGTTTCTCGACCAACGGGCTGATCAACACGCATCTGATCGCCTATTGCGCCGATAACGGCATCAGCCAGATGAACGGGGCCTCGATCCTGGCAGTGATCGGCGTCTTCAGCCTGATCGGATCGACCGCCTCGGGCTGGATGTGCGATCGCTACAGCCCCCGCGTGCTGCTGTTCTGGTATTATGGGTTGCGCGGGCTTTCGCTGGTGATCATGCCGTTCACCAGCTTCGATCCGCTCAGCCTGTCGATCTTCTCGGTCTTCTACGGCCTTGATTGGGTTGCGACCGGACCCGCGACTTTCGCGCTGACGAACGAAATCTTCGGCCGCCGCGACGCACCGGTGATCGTGTCGTGGATTTTCGCCGCGCATCAGGTCGGTGGCGCCTTGGCCGCATTCGGTGCGGGCGAGGTGCGGAGCTTGTCGGGCAGCTATCTGATGGCATTCATCGCCAGCGGACTGGCGTGCCTGATGGCGTCGATGCTTGTGCTTCGGGTCAGCCCGCGCGGTGCGGTGGCCATCGCGGAATAAACGACGAGCGCCGCGAAAAGCTGCAATTCCATATCCACCTAAAGTTGTAACTTTCCCTCAATCCACAATTGTCTCTATGGAGGCGGCCGGGTTAGGGAGGGGAAATCGCACTTCGACGTCAAACGCCAGGGTTCGGCGGGGACCATCCGTGTCGGCATCTCGGGGTGGACCTATGCACCGTGGCGCGGGGTCTTTTATCCCAGGGAACTGATGCGCGAGGCGGAACTAGGATACGCCGCCGCCCAGTTCCGTGCCATCGAGATCAACGGCACATTCTACGGCATGCAGCGTCCGGAGACGTTCGAAAGCTGGACCCGTCAGGTGCCGACCGAGTTTGTGTTCGCGGCCAAGGGACCCCGTTACATTACCCACATCCTCAGGTTGCGGGACGCCCGGGTGGCGTTGGCCAACTTCATGGCCTCCGGCCTGTTAGGGCTGGGGATTCACCTTGGCCCGATTCTTTGGCAGTTTCCGTCAAACTTCCGCTTCGACACCGGGCGGATCGAGCCCTTCCTGCGCATGCTGCCCCACGACACCGATGCGGCCGCTGCTCTCGGGCGAGAGCATGACAATAAACTCCGTGCGCCCGCTCGGTTGCGCGTCGACAGCCGCCGGGTCCTGCGTCATGCGTTCGAGATCCGGCACCACAGCTTCCAGTGCCAGGAATTCATCGACCTGCTTCGTGCCTATGACGTGGCGCTGGTGTGCGCGGATTCGGTCAAATGGCCGCGGCTGATGGATGTAACGTCGGACTTCGTCTACTGCCGCCTGCATGGCGCACCGGACGCGTACGCCAGCGGCTATGACAATGCCGCCCTTGACCAGTGGGCCCGCCGGATCAAGGCCTGGGCACGTGGGGGGGAGCCGCCGGACGCCGATCGCGTCGGTGGAATGGCGCGGCCGAAGCGGCGGGATGTCTTCGTTTTCTTCGACAATGACAAGAAGGTGCGCGCCCCTGCCAACGCGATGGAGCTGATCCGCCGCTTGCGCTCGTGACCCGAACCCGACCGTCCTGTAACCTGTCGGACAGAATCGACAGGAAGACGCCATGGAAGCCCTTGCCCGACCCGCTGCCACCATCATGCTGCTGCGCGATGGCCCCGAGGGTATCGAGGTGTTCATGGTTGTCCGGCACCAGGCGATCGCCTTCGCGGGGGGCGCACTGGTGTTTCCGGGCGGGCGCGTGGAGGAAGCCGACCACGAATTCGCGGCAAGCAGCGCGGATTGCCCAAACCCCGAAGGCCTGGATACCGGGGCGCTGGCGTTCCGCATTGCCGCGATCCGGGAAACATTCGAGGAATGTGGGGTTCTGTTCGCTCGCCCGCGGGGTTCGGAAGAACTGATCGACGCCGCCACATTGAAGCGCCTGGAAGATCAACATCGTGCCGCTTTGAATGCCGGATCGATCGGCTTCGATGCCGTGCTGGAGTCCGAGGGGTTGGTGCCCGCGCCGGATATGCTGGTGCATTTCGCGCACTGGATCACACCGGCCTCGCAGCCGAAGCGCTATGACACCCAGTTCTTTCTGGCCGATGCGCCGGCCGCGCATTTGGCGGTTCACGACGGGTGGGAGGCGGTTGAGTCCCTGTGGATCACCCCCGCCCGGGCGTTGGCGGATACGGACGCGGGTATCTATAAACTGGTTTTCGCCACGGCGAAGAATCTCGAAAAACTGGGGCGGTCGAGGACCGTGCGCGAGGCGATCGAGGCGGCCCGGGCATCCACGGTGGTGACCGTCCAGCCGAAAGGTACGAAGCTGGAGAGTGGGAAACGCCTGATGCGGATCCCGGAGGAAGCCGGTTACGGCGGAACGGAGTTTATCGTCGACTATATGCCGGCGTCGGGCTAGCGGTCAGGCGACCAGACGAACCGGGGCCCGCGCTTCGAATGCTTCCGCGAAGCGCGTGCAGACTTCCCGAGCGTCGGTTTCATCCACGTCGTCCACGCGCAGGTAAAGCTGGTTGGTCAGGCGCTCATACAGCCCCTCTCCGTTACGGGAAAAGAACCGCGTGCCCGGAACCGGTTGCCACACGTCTTTCATGGTCATCCCTCCTGATCGTCGCCCCTTCGGTCCAGGCTAATCCCTGCGTGTAGGGGCGTTACGTGCTTGCGTGGCGTTTCGGACAGTCATGTAATTTTGTCAATATCTGGCGGGTTAACAATAAAACAGCCTCCATATGCGATTCGCGGGTGGATTTGGGTGCGCCGCAACATGAAGGCGCGGACTGCTGATTTTATCCTCGTGCTGAGCAATACAATGGTTAGCGCCAACAGGATGAACGCGAGTGCCGACAGGACTACGAAATGGCCGGCTTTACTCGGATCGTGGCGTAGGACAGCCGTTTTCAACGTGTCGGGGTCTATGACAAAAGCCGCTGTCCACAACGCGGTTATCGGGACGATAGCGGCCCTCGGCCCCGCTTTGTTTCGACAGTGTTGCGGTGGCGTGGAAACAGAGCGCGATCACAATTCAGGGAGGCGATGGCCCCCTGCGCTCCGCGCCCGCGCGCTGGCCGATAGCTGCTTCGCCAAACCCGCATTGCTTCAGCGCGGCCAACATGTGCGGCGGCGGCGGTGCCGTGGCGTCCACGGGCGGGTCCAACGGGAGATGGATCGCTCTGGCCAGCAGGTGCAGTCCGCCGCCGGCGGTTCCGTATCGCTCGTCCCCCAGGATCGGGGTTCCCAACACCGTGCAGTGCACACGGATCTGATGGGTGCGTCCGGTCCGGGGGCGCATTTCCAGCCAGGTGCGATCCTTCGCTCGGCCCAACACCCGCCATTCCGTAACCGCGCTCTGGCCGGCGTTACGATCCACCGTCATCCGCCATCCCGCCGAGGTCGAGGTCGTTCGCAGTAGCGGCGCGTCGATCACCCCGTTTTCGCCCGCGACATCGCCCTGAACCACGGCCCAATAGGTCTTGCGGGCGCGCCCGGTGGCGAACAAGGCCTGGGCTTCCAGCAAGGCCGCCCGCCGCAGCGCGACAACCAGGCAACCCGAGGTGTCGGCATCGAGCCGGTGGACAAGCCACGGACCATCTTTCCGGCGGGACAGAATGGGAAACCAGTCCTCGATGCTTCGCCCACCCGACGGACCGGCATGAACCGGCAGCCCCGCCGGCTTATCGAGCACGACAAATCGCTGGTCCTTGAACAATACAGTGGGTAGGGCTGGCACCATGTCGCTGACCTAATGGTCATATCCGTTTGTCCGCAACAAGGTCGCGGCCTTTGGCCGGCGGGCCTGTTTGGGCTAAAGAGTGGGCAACGCCAAGGGGAAACAGTCCATGAAGATCGCCCACATCGAAACCTTCCTGTTCGACCCCGGAACCGCCAAGAACCTGCTGTTTTGCCGGGTAGAGACCGAAAGCGGGGTCCACGGCTGGGGGGAGGCCTACGTGACCCCCGGCAAGGAAAAGGTCATCCAGCATCTGCTGCACGACCTGTCGAAATACATGATCGGCCGTGACGCCTTCAGCATCCGCCATACCGCGCAGGTTGTGTTCGAGGACTTCGCCATGCGCCGCACCTCCTTGGACCTGATGTCGGCGTGGAGCGCGATCGAGATCGCCATGTGGGACATCGTCGCCAAGAACGCCGGGCAGCCGCTGTACAACATCCTGGGCGGCGCCTCGCGCGAACGGGTGAAGGTCTATGCCAACGGCTGGTCCAGCGGGTCGGAGAGTATCGGGCAGAATGTCCAGCGTGCCCTGGCGGTCAAGGCGCAGGGCTACACCGCGCTGAAATGGGACCCGTTCCCCGGCCCATGGCGCAGCTTCATCCATCGCGAGGACGAAGATCACGTCGTGAACTACGTCCGCCAGATGCGCGAGGCGCTGGGGCCCGAATTCACCCTGCTGGTGGAGGTCCATCGCCGCCTGGCGCCGATGCACGCCATCCGCATCGGCCGGCGCATCGCCGAATACGACATCGGCTGGTACGAAGAACCCTGCCTGTGCGACAACATCGAACTGGTGGCCGAGGTGCGGCGCGCCCTGCCGATGCCGATCGTGACCGGGGAGGCGATCTATTCCAAGGAGAGCTTCGCCCAGGCGCTGGCGGCCCGAGCGGCGGATATCATCAACCCGGATATCTGCAATTGCGGGGGTGTGTCCGCGATGCTGGATATCGCCGCGATGGCGCAGCCGCACGCGGTGGCGATTTCGCCGCACAACTACAACTCCACCCTGGTCGGGCTTGCCGCCACGGTGCAGCTCTCGGCGATGATCCCGAACTTCTGGATCGCCGAATGCTTCATCAACCTGAAGCCGGCCTGTGACGAGATCGCCGTTGTCCCGCTGACCGTGCAGGACGGCTTTGTCGATCTCCCTATCACACCCGGGATCGGCATCGACCTGGACGTCGGTAAGTTGCGGGCGAAACCATACCGCGACATGGGAACCAAGGCGGGCAAGGGACTGCGCGCCTACACCGAGGAGTTTCCGCGCAAGCACTATACGGTCGCGCCGACCCGCACCGGCTTCTGACCGAGCGACCATCCGATGAACGACTACCGCGCCCTGCTGCGCGCACCGCGCTTCCGCGCCTTCTGGCTGGCTCTGCTGGCCGCCAACCTGGGAAGCTGGTGCGTGATTGCCACGCTGCCGATCCTGGTGGCGCAGCGGTATGGCGCCGGGATGGTACTGGTCCTGAGCCTGGGTCTGCGGATCGTGCCGAAGGTGCTGCTGGCGCCGCTGGCGGGCGGGCTGCTGCGGCGCTTTGGGCCCGCCAGGGTTGCCAGTTCGGCGATGGTGGCAATGGCGGTGCTGACCGCGGGGCTGCCCTGGTGCGACAACCTGATCCTGTTTCAGGCGGTGATCGGGGCCATCGGCACGATCGACCTGTTCATCAATCCGGGCCTGCTGGCGCTGCGTGGCGCCGTCACCCCGGCGGGGCTGTCGATGGCCGGCAACACGATGTTCTCGGTCGCCGACAGGGCTGCGAAGGTGGCGGGGCCAGCATTGGGCGGAGTGCTGGTGTTGGCAGGCTTTGCCCCCGCGTTCGCCGTGTTCGCCGCTATGACCGCACTGGCGGCGATCCCGATCGCCCGCTTCTCCGCGCCCCCGGATGCGCGCGCTGCCGACGCCCGGTCCGGTAGCCTTACCGGCTTTGTGCGGATCATTCGCGCCGACCGTCAGATCGTCGGGCTGCTGATAGCCTCCGTCACCTATATGGTGATGCTGGGCGGGTTGCGGCCGTTTCTGTTCTGGGCCAACCGCGACTGGTTCGGGGCGTCCGACACCGCCTGGACCGGGCTGCTGGTTGCCCAGGGGGCGGGGGCGCTGATCGGCGCCGTTGTCTCCGCCCTGTTCGTCGGGCGTTTCCTGCGCGGCATGAGCGCCTATACCCTGACCATGCTGACCGGGATCATGGAGGGCGCGGTCCATCTGCTGCTGCTGTTCGCGCAGAACAGCGCCCAGGCCATCTTGATCCTGGCGCTGGCGGGGATACCGGAGATCATCTCCACCTCCGCCTGGTTCACCGCGATGCAGGAACGTCTGGCCCCGGCGCAACAGGCGCTGTTCTTCACGTTCGCGGCGCCGATGTGGGACTTGTTCTTCGCGCTGGGGATCGCCTCGGCCGGGCTGCATGCGCGGGGCGTGCTGTCGCTGTCCAGCTACTGGGCGCTGGTGTCCCTGATCGCGACCGTGCCGCTGATCCCGTTGCTGGGGCGGGGAGCGGCCGCGTCGCGGGCGGGTTGGCCGAGGGACTGACGCACCGGCGGGTGAATTTGGTGGTTCAGGCACGTTGTCCGTGGCTTGCGGTGCTGGCAGAGGGAAAGGTGTGGATGGCTGGCCTTTGCCCGGCATGACGGTTTCTACCGAAGGTGCGTCCGCTGGAGCGGCTATTTCGCCGTAGTTCCTGAGCCCCCCGCACGGGACGCCTCGGCTGTGACGAGAGAAAATGGGCGTCAACGGGGGCTGGTTTTAGCCCCCCGCACTAGACGGCCGGGGAGCGCGCCCGTCGCCATTCCCTCGCGGCTGACGACCGCGCCGGACAGGATCGTGGCCGAATATCCATCCGCCTGCTGGATCAGGCGGCGGCCGCCGGACGGCAGATCGTAAACCACGCGCGGCTTACGCAACCGCAGACGGTCATAGTCGATGATGTTCAGGTCTGCCTTGAAACCCGCCGCGACCACGCCGCGATCCATCAGCCCCATCGCCACGGCCGAGTCACGGGTGATCCGCTTCACCGCCCACGGCAGCCCGAACGTCTCGCCGCGCACCCGGTCCCGCGTCCAGTGCGTCAGCATCGAGGTGATGGCGCTGGCGTCGCACAAAATCCCGACATGCGCGCCGCCGTCGCCAAGCCCGACGATCGTGGCGTCGTGCGTCAGCATGTCATGCACGGTGTCCAGATTGCCGTATGTATAGTTCGACAGCGGCCGGTAGAACAACGCCTTTCCATTGTCCTCAAGCAACAAATCGTATGCCAGGTCGGCCGGATCGCGGCCCGCTCGCGCCGCTTGCGCCGCGATGCCGGATTCGGGCGACGGTTCGTAATCCGGAGTTTCTGTCAGTGGAAAAATGCGATCCCAGCGCGACACACGTCTTGCAAGCAGGCGATCCTCGCATGGTTCGGCTAGTATCCGATCGCGTAACGATGGGTCGCGGAGTGCGGCGATTTTCTGTTCGAACGGCAGGTCCGCGATCGCATCGAAACTGGGGCGCCCGAGGAATGGATTTTGCGAAATCTCGAAACCCAGTAGTATCCCAGTCGCGCGCGTCAGCACCTGGCCAAGCATATCGACACCGGACGCATTCGCTTCCGCGATCCAGCCCATGATCCGCCGCCACTCCTCTGGCTTACTGTCGCGTTGCAGGATGGTGGTGGTCAGCTTCCGTCCGGCGGCTTCGGTCAGCCGCCGCAGCATGGCGAATTCGGGTTCGGCGTCGTCGAAATCGCTGATCACCTGCAGCCACCCCGCGTCGATCCGCTTCAACGCTCGGGCGACCGCCATCAGTTCGGCTTCCTCGGCCTTCAGCGTTGGGATCAGGTCGCCGGCCTTGGTCTTGTGATTGATCGTGCGGGAGGTCGAGAACCCCAGCGCGCCGGCCTTGATCCCCTCCGCCGCGATCTTGGCCATGGCGGCGGAATCAGCCTCGGTCGCCGGTTCGCGATCCACGCCGCGCTGACCCATGACATAGACCCGCACCGCCGCGTGCGGCACCTGGGTGGCGATATCCAGGTCGTAGGGCCGGCTTTCCAGCGCATCCAAATAGTCGGGGAATGACAGCCAGTTCCAGGGCAGCCCCTCGGTCAGGACCGGTTCGGGGATGTCTTCCACGCCCTCCATCAGGCGCACCAGCATGTCCCGCTGCTCCGGCCGGCAGGGGGCGAACCCGACACCGCAGTTGCCGATCAGCGTGGTGGTGACGCCGTGCCAGGAGGATGGGGTGATCCGGCTGCTCCATGTCGCCTGTGCGTCGTAATGGGAGTGTGGATCGACGAAGCCGGGGGTGACGATCTGCCCCTTGGCGTCGATTTCTTCCTTGCCTCGGCTGGTGATTGTCCCGATCGCGGCGATACGGCCGTTTTCGATGGCGATGTCGGCCTGATACGGGGTGGCGCCGGTGCCGTCGATGATGGTCCCATTGCGGATGACGATGTCGGTCATGGTCTGGTTCCTCCGGTTGGGAGGAAGCCTGCCGCGTACCGGAGCCGACTGCAAATGCCGGGCGGCCGGGCGGGTGGAATTTCCAGGCTATATCAGGCTGATCGTTGCTGGGCGGCTCGCTGTATCCCGTTGTTCGCGCGTGCTGCTCCGGCGGTTGGCCAAGTTTGCGCGGCGGAGCGGGGATCGGGCGCGCGGAGGGCGGCGGTGATCAGAGCGCTGACGCTGGCCGGCGTGGCGGGTTGGGGCGAAGGCCGTCTCGCTGGCGTCTCGTGTCCCGTGGTGTGGGACTTTTCGCTGCTTTTTGAGGGTTTCTCGGCCGGCGCGGCCGCTGGGATTTGGGGCTGTAGGGGTATCGCGTCCAGCATGGCTTCGGCGGCGACGTGGCGGGTCCATTCGTCGGTGTCGGCGGCGTTGTCGGTTGCCTCTCGCTTGCGGCGCTGCTGCTGTTCCCGCAGTAAGTGGCTGTGGGCGGCCAGCGAGGTGCGGACCATCGCACTGTATTGGGCGTTCAGTTTGATCACCAGTTTGATGTCATCGGCGTGCAGGCGGATCAGGCGCATGACATCCTCGGCCTGGGCGCGGGCGGCGATGCACTGGGCGGCGAGTTCGGCCTCGTTCGCGTTGACCGGGGCCAGGGCGGCGATCCGGGCGATGGCGGCGTGGTTGCGGGTGAGCCGTGCTTCCGGGGTGTCCGTTATGGGCGGGGGAAGCAGGGCGATGAGGGTGTGAATGAGATGGCGATAGGCCCGGGCTGGGAGGTCGAACGACGGGCTTGATGGCTGGGGTTGAGTTTCCATTGCGGTTCATTATCAGATAATAGGAATATAGTCAATATTGTTCCCAATTCGGAGGGATGGGCGGATGACACGCCGACTTGGTTTCCCGGCTGACGTCCGCACTGACGGCGGCTGTTGATTGCGCGGACCGGCCCGTGTCCAGCCGTTTGGCTATCGAGTGCCCGCAGGGGCGGAGTAACGAAGGGCCTTGGACGCTGCCCGGCGCTTAGACCGCGGCTATCGCCGCCATGCTCGATAAGCCTGAAACCGCCGTTCCAGAGCCGCCCGCGAAATTGGATGTACCGTACTGACCAGATAGTGGATAAAGTCCTTGATTTGGTGTGCCGGTTCACCCGACCGCAAGGATGCTTCTATCGGGATCGGACCACTGGCGACCACGAAAACGAAGCATGATTTCGATTCAGGCTCCGAGGGCCAATAAAAGCATTTCACAAAATCAAAAACCGTATTTGAACATTCGAGTTTTCTTCAGCAGGTGAAGTGCTCGGCATCCTCCTTTAGGAGTAACCGGTCTGCAACCAGCGCAGCGGTCACTGTTCGTATTGCTTCTGCGTCAGAACCGTTGGGATAGCGCACCCGCACCGAAGGCCGGGAATCCCCCGCCCTGTCCGCCTCGGTTTCGGAAAACGCGAGGAACGTCCCGTCGCGGTCCGCAAGCTCACCGTCGGGGTAGGGGGGCTTATACAGGTTCCATCCTAGAAACGTCCCCTTCGGTACGGCGATGTCAGGCAGCCGTATCCCGGCGATCTCATTCCCATCCGCATCCACCCGCGGCACCAGCGCGCCATAGGATTTTGAGGCAGGATGCGGATCGGTCCAATCCCCGAGCGGGGAAACATCATTTGCCGCATGCGGCCGCACAAAACCCGGTATCGCCGGAAACGCCACCCGATCCGCCGTCACCAGCGTGCCGTCATCAATCCGAGGCACCCGGCTATCCGGCGGCAACCGCCCCGAAACCACCCACTCATCCAACGCCACCAGCAGCGCTCGGATGGCCGGCATCGGGTCGTGCCAGTTCCGTGGATATACGCACGGTCCGTTATCCCGAGGCATCCCGGCCTTGCCGCCATGCTGCGTCCCCGCCACCAGATACGCCCGCACATTCGCCGGCAGTGCTGCGTCGCTTTCTCCCAGCGCATCGGTATGCAGAAGCGAGGCACCCTTCTGCCAGTACTCCGTCGATGTATTCGTCTCGATCAACAAAGGATCCGTCGTATCCCCGCGCATCAACGCGCCGGAACGCCCCGTGACAGGGTCATCCATCGGCGCCGAGGAATGCGGGAATTCAACCTCGGGGAAGTCATGATCCTCATGCCACGTTCGCGTCCGGAATGGCTGTCCGAAGGGTGTGTTGTGGAACACCCGTCCGATGCCAGCGACATGCGTGAACACGCCATCGAACACGCGCCGGCCGTCCTCGTCGGCATTGAAGCCTTGCGCGATATGGTCGCGTAAGTAACGACCGGCCTGGGAAATCCCGAAAGCCAAGGTATGGGTCACGGGGCGCCCGAGCAATTCGGTGCCGTGATGCCGGATGGAGCTGACGATGTCGCGGGTCGCGGCGAAGCCGATCCCCAGGACGGGCGGCTTTGTCGCGGTGTAGCGGACCTCATAGATCGAACCCGTCTCGATTGGCGCAAGGGGCCGCACCGTCCGTTGATCCAGCATGTCCGACGCTACTGGAACCCGGGCCGCCATCTGGGTCCGCCGCACGGTGACGGAGGCCGGTCCGACCGCCTCGTAGGCCAGCTTGAACGCTTCGTGGACGCCCAGGCGCGTGCCTGAGACGAATTCCTCGCGGATCGGCTGGGTGAAGTCGTCGATCGCCGGCACATCCAGGGACAATCCCGTTGCCTTCGGCGCACCCGGATCCCAGCCGGACCACAACAGCGAAAAGCCGAGCCGCAGCGGTAATGCGTTGCCCAGGTCTGCCGGCTTTACCGGGTGATTTCCGACTGCCCCGGCGCAGAGGTTGTTGAACAGCATGATCCGGCCGCGGTTGTTTACCTCGTACAGCAGCCGCCCATTGCCCTTCGCCGCATCCGCCGGCCGCAGCAGGATGAAATCGGTCCGATACGATACCATTCCGTTCGTATCGTGGGGCGCCTTGTCCAGAAGGGCGATCGCCTGGTTGGCGGGATGGTTCGGGTCCAGCAGACCGGACGCCACGCCGTCGATCCGTTCATAGGCACCTGCATCGCCGAACAACGCCCCGCCAACGAACGCAGCGCGGGTCTTGATTTCGATGCCGGTGATCATGCCCAGTACAGTTCCGCCTCGCTACGTTCCTGCAATTCGCGCCTTGTCAGGCCTTCGACCATGTCCAGCACCACGAACCCGCGATCGGCGACCTCCAGAACGGCGATGTCTGTATAGACACGTTTCACCACACCTTTCGCGGTCAAGGGATAGGAACACGCCCGCCGGATACGAGACTCGCCGCTGCCCTTGGTGTTGTGTTCCATCGCCACCCACAGTCGCTTCGCCCCGATCGCCAGGTCCATCGCCCCGCCGACCTGCTTGGTCGGGTCGTCCGCCTTGCGGGCCCAGTTCGCGATGTCGCCGTTCTCCGCCACTTCGAACGCGCCCAGAACGCACAGGTCCAGATGGCCACCCCGAGCGATGGCGAAGCTGTCGGCGTGGTGCACGAACGATCCGCCGGTCCGCAGGGTGATATGTTGCGTTCCAGCATTGACCAGATACGGGTTGATCTTGTCCGGTTCGGGCGCCGGGCCGGCGCCGATCACGCCGTTCTCCGAATGAAAAATCACCTCCCGGTCCACTGGCACATGATCGGATACGCCGGTTGGAATGCCGATGCCCAGATTGACGAACCAGCCCTCGGGGATATCGCGGGCGATGCGTGCCGCGATGCCCACGCGGTCCAACGGTTTGAATGTCATGGCGGTCTCTCTCAGGCTGGGATGTGGACGACGCGATGCACGAACACACCCGGCGTATGGACGTTGGCCGGCGGGATATCGCCCAGGGCAACGACGTGCCGGGTCTGCACCACCGTCAGCTTCGCGGCCATCGCCATGATCGGGTTGTAGTTCCGGGCACTTTCGCGATGCGTCAGGTTGCCCCAGCGATCGGCCTCCCACGCATCCACCAAGGCTACGTCTCCGAAAATCGGGTATTCCAGCAGGCAGTTGCGCCCGTTGATCACCCGGGTTTCGCGACCCTCGGCCAGGATCGTGTCGGCGCCGGTCGGGGTGTAGAATGCCTGCACCCCGGCACCGGCGGCGCGGATGCGTTCCGCCAGCGTCCCCTGCGGCACGATCTCCAGTTCCAGCTTGCCGGCCGCGAATTGTTGTCCGGCCACGCTGTCGGCGCGGACAAAGCTGCAAACCAGCTTGCGAACCCGGCCCGAGGCCAGCAGATCGGCGGTCGGCCCGGTATCCCGCCCGCCGGAGTTCACCACCAGCGTCAGGTCTTTCGCGCCCTGCGCGATCAGGCCTTCCAGCAGGGTTTCCGGCATGCCGTTGCCAAAGCCGGGCATCAAGACAACGGAACCGTCCTCGATGCCCGCCAGCGCGGCGGCCACATCGGGCACGAATTTATCGATCATGCGAAGTTTCTTTCTTGGACTCTAGAGGCGCTGCACCCGAACCATAGGAGCGCGGAATGACGTCCGTGGCAACGCAACGGGCCTACCGCTCGCGCGGTCCGGCTTCCAGCAGAGCCAGATTCTGCGCCGCGAGGTCGGCCGTCGTGCTGTTCGGGTCCACGCCCTTGGCGCGCTCCCAATCGGCACGGGCGCCTTCGGTATCGCCCATCCGCTGCCGCAGGATGCCGCGCTCCAACAGCGCGTCGGCATCGTTCGGGTCCAGCGTCAAGGCGCGGGACACATCGGTCTGCGCCAGGTCCAACTGGTTCATTCTGCGCCGCATCACGGCCCTGGCCACCAGGGCGTCCGGACGGGCGGCATCCAGCCGCAGCGCGTGGCTGAGGTCGTCCACCGCGCCGGCATAGCGCTCCATCATGCCCTCGGCCGCTGCCCGCATGATGATGAGTTCGGTGTCGTCCGGTGTCAGCGCCAGCGCGTCGGTCGCGTCAGCGGCAGCCTTGTCCGCCTGTGCCACCATCAACCGGGCCTGCACCGCTTGACCCAACACCAACGCCCGCCCCATGACCGGGGCACTGCCTTGTCGCGCGAGTTGCTCCAGCAACGCGGCGCCATCCGCGGGTTTGCCCACCGCGATCAGGGCCAGCCCGCGGCAGTGCAAGGCGCCATCGCCGCCACCGCCGGCCTGCCAGGCCTCCGCGATCGAGACCGCGCTGGCTGGGTCGCTGGCAAGGGTCGCCAGACACGCTTCATATGTCGAGCCCTCGGTGATGCGGGGCGGGAACGGCGGAACCGGCAATGCGGCCTCGTTCTGCACGGCCTCGGGCGTCGAGGTCAGCCACCACACGCCCGAGGCGACGACCCCGACCAGGACGACAGACGCGCAAAAGGCTTTTAGCCGCCGAGACATGCGGTCACCCTAAGCCGATTTGGTGAAATGGAGGAAGGCGTTCTGTCCGACGTGGTGCCCTGCTGGCAGGGCGCCGAACGGCGGAAACGGCACGCTGTCCAGGCACGGGTGGAAAATACTGTCGTGGATCAGGATGTTACGTCGAATTACAGGCCAGACGACGGCGGCAAGGATGTCCTGGTCAATGTGATCGGTTTCCATGCGCCAGAATGTATGCGCTGCCAGCAGATCGGCGGGGGACGGCAGAATGCCTCCGACTCCGCCCCACATGCCGGCCAGCAGCAAGTCGGTATGGCTGTACCAGTCGCGCATGGCGTGGAAGTGAAAGCCGGACTGTAGCCAAGCATCCACGGCGACCCGCTCTTTTACCGTCAACAGCGAGTCCGCGTCACGGACCAGGAACCGCCGGACGGACGGATCGGCGGCGACGGCGAACCGCCACAGCAGGCCCCGATGCGCCGGAATATCGCTGGACGTGCCGACGGCCTGAAGTTGAACGCCTCGGCCGGCCAGTTCTTGCAGGTAACCTGGATCGACCGTCCGGTCATGATAGACCCGGATCGTCCATTCCGGGAACAGATGCGGCAGCAACCGCGCATTTTCCAGCAACGGCACCTGATATCGCGGCGCATTGCCCCACAGCGAATACGCGATGACGTTCTCTTCCGGCCGTCCGGGATCGAACGCGGGCGGGGCAGCGGGCGGTATCGTGAATACAGGCGATGCCGGTCCGAACCGCCGGTCCTTTGCCTCCAACGCCAAGCGCCCGGCCCGCACCGCCAGATCCAGGCGGCCGGCCCGCAGATGCGCCTCGCAAAGGCAATCGTGGACGTTCGGGCTGTCGGTCCCCAGCGTCAGTGCGGTCTCGCAGGCCTCCACCGCGCCGGCCACATCGTCAGCGGCGAGCAACAGGACAGCCAGGTTTTCACGCAAGGCTGGACTGGTGGGATGCCGGGTCGCGCCTTCCAGCAGAACGGCGATCCCATCGGTCAGCCTGCCCGCCTGGTGCTGAATCAGGCCGGCAAACAGGAAATCATCCGCCGATGGCCCGCCCGTGGCCGTGGCCAACGCCAGAACCGCCGCTTGGGCGTCCGCGGCCTGCGATAGCCGCCCTTGACCGTAGGCGTCGCGGGCGACCTGGCGCAGCGCGCCCAGGTCCATGGCCGATCCCTGGTGGGCGGCACCGAAGAAGCCGCCTTTGCCCTGCCAGGACATCGGTTATCGCCCTCCGGCGGATCGTGACGGTTTCGGTAAGCGGCCGATCATAAGGCGGCTTATACACCGTTGCCGTGGATTGCTACCCGATCAATCGTCCCGGGTCAGGCGGCGACAACCCGGCGGCGGCGGCGAAGCAGGCCGGCGAATGCGGCGCCGGCAGCCAGAATGGATAGGCTGGCCGGCTCCGGGGTCGTCACCGTCGTCAGACTGGATGCGGCGCCCGTCGGATTGTTGGCGGCCAGAAACAGTCCCGCGCCATTATTGGGCGACACCTTGTAGCCCAATCCTTGCAGGACCATTCCGTCAGATACCGACAGCCCCTGATTCGTGCCGGTAACAAGGTTCGTGTTCTGGGCATCGTTCGTTGAGCCCGTCGCGGTGGACCAGTCGCTGCGATCGCCACCGGTCGAGGTACTGTCCACGGTGCCGAGCGGGGTCGTCCCGCCATTGGTCGAGAGGTAAGCCGAGGCGTTTTCCGAGAAACTGGCCGACGTTCCCGGTGCGCTGTAACGGAACAGATCGAGCGGATTGGCCTGCTGGAGGTATTGCGCCGCCGCGGCGCTGTTGTTCAGCGTGGAGGTGCGTCCGAGCACCTCCTCGATCTCATGTTGCGCGGCGGCCTGGAACGAGTAGTTCCCCGACACTGGGGTGGTGCCGTAGTAGAATGTCAGGCTGCTGGAAAATCCGATGTACCCGTCATACGGCGAGGAGGTGGAGTAGCTGCTGGGCGACAGTGCCAGGGCCTTAACCTCGGCCTGCGGCATGTAGTATGTTTTGCCGCCTGTCGGGTCGATCGATGGCAGGTTCCTGTCGCCCGCGGCCGCCAGCGCGGCTGTGGTGTTGGTGAATGAAGCCGCCGCGGACGAGCCCATCACGTCGGTGACGTCATAGCTGCCGCTGACGTCGCCGGAGGACAGGCTCTTTGCGCCGACATACGGATTGGACGGCGCGATCATGCCGGACGACACGTATATGCCGATGCTGGCCTGATTGGTCAGGGCGTTGGAGAACTGCTGTGTGACGGTGTTGAAGGATGCCTCGACCGTCGAAGCATTAGGAAGGGAGGTGATCGAGCTGTCGTAGGTGACGCAGATCTCCATGCCGGTGCCCGTGGTACAGGACGGGCTCGCGGCCGCGGGAACAACCGCGAGGAACGCGGTGCCGAGAACGCCAGCCACCACGACCGCGCCTGAATTTAGAATGGACCTCATGGCCTTTCGCGCTCCGCCCAACAGCCTGCGAGTTCCGACCTTGGACGAAGCGCCCCGAGCCGTGGGGCGGAAGCCATCGGTTGTGACTACGACACCATTTCTTTACGGGCGCATCGTAACGATTGCAAGAAGAAATCGTGCAAATTATCGATCATCGTCTATATATTAAGGGTGATGCGCACGCGCCGCCGTTAAGGATACGCGGCGAAATAAACAAATCGTTTGACGGGAGCCGTCGGCCTCTCATCGTCATGG
>DNXO01000105.1:0-1164 GCA_003506895.1 Acetobacteraceae bacterium
GCCACGGTATTCATGAGATGACCGATTACATCATCGAAGCCAAAGGCATCGAGAAAACGCTGGGCAGCGGCGCCGGCACGGTGCATGCGCTCCGCGGCGTCGATCTGTCGCTGCGGCGTGGCGAACTGACGCTGCTGATGGGTCCTTCCGGCAGCGGCAAGACGACGCTGCTGCTGATTCTCGGATGCATGCTGGCGCCCAGCGGAGGGCACGTCACCGTGTGCGGCGTGTCCACCACCGACGCGGACAAGGAAGCGCTCGCGAAGATAAGACGTGACCATATTGGATTTGTGTTCCAGTCCTATCACCTCTTCCCGACACTGACGGCAGCGCAGAACGTACAGCTGGCGCTGGACATCCGCGGCGAACGCGGCCGCAAGGCTCGAGAAAGATCGCGCGAGGCGCTGAAGATGGTCGGACTCGAGCAAAAGACAAAGGCGCTGCCGCACGAACTCAGCGGGGGCGAGCAGCAGAGGGTCGCGATCGCGCGCGCCATTGTTGCCAATCCCTCCGCCGTTCTCGCCGACGAACCGACCGCCGCCCTTGACGGCGGCAATGGACAGATGCTCATGCGTATTCTCGCGTCAATTGCGCACGAGCGGGGGAATGCAGTCCTGGTCGTGACCCATGACCCGCGGGTGATTCCATTCGCCGATCGCATCATCCGGATCGAGGATGGCCATCTTGTCGACGAGCGATCGGATGAGCCCGGACTTTTGCGTATGCCGAAGGCTGCCAATCTGGGGACGTGAGCCGATGAGGGCGAACAATGAGCCTGCGCGCCGAACTGTTGCGTCTCGGCATTCGCACGTTTCTCAAACGGCGCGGCCATCATCTCGACATCGAGGCTTGGCGGAGCGACATGCGCGCGATGGAGCGGCTCGTTCCGCGGCCACCTGCCCACAGCGCGTCGGTCGAGGTCAGTGTCGTCCAGCTCACGTTCCACAGGGTCACCGCCCCGGCGTCGCAGCCGGAGCACAATGTGCTCTATCTTCACGGTGGCGGCTATGTTTCCGGCGCGCCCGCCCACTATCGGCGGCAAGCCGGCCACCACCAATCAAGCGGTGCGGATCTTGGCGAGGAACCCGTTCACGTCTCCCCGCAGTTTGTCCGCTTGGCGGCTGAGGTCGCCCGCGGCAGCGAGTACCTGCGTGGCCGCCGAAC
>DNXO01000105.1:1561-3000 GCA_003506895.1 Acetobacteraceae bacterium
GCAGCGATCGTGGTGGCAATCTCGCTCATCTCGCGAATGGTCCGTCCGATCGCCTTGATCGCTTCGACCGCGTGGCCGGTCTCGCCCTGGATGGCAGCAATCTGCGTCGAGATTTCCTCGGTTGCCTTCGCAGTTTGACTGGCAAGCGCCTTCACCTCATTTGCCACGACCGCGAAACCCTTGCCGGATTCTCCGGCCCGAGCCGCCTCGATCGTCGCGTTGAGCGCCAGCAGGTTGGTCTGGGAGGCAATATTCTGGATAAGCGATACTACCTCGCCGATCTTCTGCGCTGTCTCGACCAGGCCCTGAATGGTAGTATTGGTGCGGTCCGCCTCGGCGACGGCGGTGCCGGCTATCTCGGCCGACTGTGTTACCTGACGGGAAATCTCGCTGATCGACGCATGAAGCTGCTCGGTGGCCGCCGCCACCGTCTGTACGTTGGTCGAGGCTTGTTCCGAAGCCGTGGCGACGGCCGTGGCCTGCCTGGTGGTTTCCTCGGCCGTGGTCGACATGCTTCCGGCGGTGGCATGCATTTCTGTCGAGGCGGCGGTCAGCGTGTCGAGCGCCTCGCTCACCTGTTTGTCGAAGATCGCGATGTGCCCTTCGACGTCGTTCTGACGCGCCTCCTTTTGCGCCTGCTCCTGCTGCTGCGCGGCCTCGAGCCGGCGCGCGGTGATCGCGTTTTCCTTGAAGACCTGTAGAGATCGGGCCAGCCCGCCAACCTCATCGGCGCGATCCGCGCCGTCGATCGCGATGTTGAGATCGCCCTTGGCCAGCTTCGCCATCTCGCAAGTCATGGCGGCGAGCGGTTTGGATATCTGGAACAGCGCGATCCAGCCGAGGATTCCGAACGCGCAAACGAGCCCCCCAATGGCACCCGCCACCAGCCACTCGCGCGTCTGCGTCGCCATGGCGACGCTAGCATCGCGCGCCGCCTGCATCTTCTCCACGTTCATGGAGATCAGCCTGCCGACCACCTCCATGGCGACTTGACGATGTTTTGCGGCCACGCCACGCGAATAGGCAAAAGCCTCGTCGACCTTGCCCGCAAGGGCGAGTTCAAAGACATGGGCACTGGCCTCCCGCCGGTTGTTGACGGCCGTGCGAAAGGTTTCGATGAGGGCGTGCTGATCCGCGTCGGGGGTGATGGTCTCGAGACGGCCGATCGCATCGAGCGCGGCAGCCGTGGCCCGACCATAGGTTTCAATATTTGCCTTCGCCGCCTTGCCGTCAGCGGCGCTGAGAATGACGTTCTTCTCGCTGACAGCAGCGCTGTTGAAGTTGCTTTCGGCCTGAAGGGCGAGTTGAACCCGCGTGGCGTTTCTGTCGACCAGTGCGGCGGCGGTTTCCGACAAATTGGCCACCGACAGCGAGGCAAAAAGCACGATCGCAATCGAGACTACGGCGATGATCGTGGCGGGAACCGCAATCTTGCTAAT
>DNXO01000105.1:3365-5185 GCA_003506895.1 Acetobacteraceae bacterium
GCCGGTCCCCGGAAAAAATTAACGATTCGGTAGTGAATATGCCTCAGCGGTCGGCCGCGCACCGCGGCTGAATTTGGCCTCGTCCCGTGCGGAAGCCGCTTGCTGCTCCCGCTGTTCGCTGCCGCTTCCCGCGAGCTGCCTCTGGAAACTGGACCGTCCGTCTCAGCCCTGGCTCCGAGGGAAGAATCTCAAGCTTAAAACCGCGCATCCGCCTGCGAACAGGACAAGAGCGACAACGCTGGCTCCCATTGTCAGGCTTCCCGTCCGCTCGGCCACGTATCCAAACAGCACCGGAGCCACCAGGCTTCCGATTTGGCCAACGCTGCTGATGAAAGCGAGGCCGCCAGGCGATTCGCTCTCGGAAAGAAAGCCGGTCGGGATGGTCCAGAACAGGGCGATGGCAGATAGATAACCGACAGCCAGCAAGGCGAGGCAGACGATCGAGAGCGAAGAACTCCACGTGGAATATGCAATGGCAATCGCCGCGCAGCCCGCGACGAAGACGATGGCGAAGAAATGCCGATGCCTTTCGAGCAATCGATCCGAATTGTAACATACGGCGAGCATGCCGACGGCACCCACCGCATAGGGAACGGCCGAAAGCAGGCCGACCTGGAATATGCCTGTTATACCCGAACGCTGGATGATCGTCGGCGTCCAGAAATTGAGGACCGTTCCGGCCCAGGTGATCGAGAAATAGCCGAAGGCGGCCATCCACAGCATCGGCTTTCCGAGTGCAGACAGGAAGGCCTGAAAGCCGGAACGGCTTTCAATGCGGCCCTTGATCGCGAGGTTGACCGCGAGCCTATCTTTCTCGCTTGATGACAGCCAGGCCGCCTCTCGCGGGCCATCGTCCAATACGAAGAAAGCAGCAATGCCCATCAGCACCGGCAGCATTCCCTCCATCAGGAAAAGCCATTGCCAGCTCTTGAATCCGAGAAAGCCGCCCATTTGCTGCATGATCAGACCGGAAATCGGTCCGCCCACCATCCCCGACACTGCAATGGCCAGCACGAAGAACGACATCACCCGCCCGCGCAGCCGGTTCGGAAACCAGAACGTTAGATAGAGAATAATGCCGGGGAAGAACCCGGCTTCGGCGACCCCAAGCAGAATGCGGGCGAGATAGAACTCCGCGGGCGTCGAAACGAAAGCCATGGCCATCGAGACGAGGCCCCACAGACACATGATTCGTGTGATGGTTTTCCGCGCACCGATCCTCTGCAGGAGCAGATTGCTCGGCACCTCGAACAGGACGTACCCTATGTAAAACAGACCGACGCCGAGTCCATAACTCGCATCTGTCAGGCTCAGATCATCCTTGAACTGCAATTTGGCGAAGCTGACATTGACGCGATCGATATAGTTCAAAACGTAACAGACGAAGATGAAGGGAATGATCCGCAGGATCACCTTCCGGTAAAGAGCGCGTTCGCTGTCATCTTCCGCAATCGAACGTCTCCCCGCCTGTTGCTGCAAAATCTTCTCCAAAGCGCGCCCGACCGGAGGGCCTATTTCATGTTGCCAGGGACCCAGGAGGCGATCGCTCCGGGCGCGGAAATCGTTCTTCTCACAACAACGACGCGGCGCATGGGCCATGGAACGACGAGCGCAAGAACCGCGGTCAGAATATCGAGACCGCAGACAATGGAGAACAAGAAATTCCAGGAATGGATCTGCTCGAAAAGAACTGCGGCGAGCGGGTCGCCAAGGACCGTGCCTGGTGTAGCCATCCGCTTCCCCCTGGTTGCTGCCAGTTTACCCGCTCCTCACGCAGTCTTTGCAAGCGGATCCCGTTTCATCCGTTCCGGCCAAGCCTC
>DNXO01000022.1 GCA_003506895.1 Acetobacteraceae bacterium
GAAAACAGGTAAGCCTATCTCACCTAATCCGGGAACCCAGCCACATTCGGCGGCTTTTTTGCCTGCACCGTTGATGTGATTCTTGCATCGCGCCGACCCTTGTTCGCGGCCCGGCGAAGAAAGAGCGCGGCGGGCAGCAATTGGCAAAATTGCTGGTCATTCTTGATTCAAGTCAAAATGGAACCCGTTGGTGCATCCTATGAATGACAAGGATCATCCTACTGGGAGAAGCTCCATGCGTAGTTTGGCCTTGAAGATTTCAAGATATTTGTCGATTGATTCGGAGAAGGGCGTCACCGCCATCGAGTACGGACTCATCGCATCGTTGATTGCGGTCGCAATTATCATTGCGGTCACACTCGTCGGCACCAACCTCGCCGCTATTTTCAATTATATCGCAGGTAAGTTGGTTCCTCCAGGATAGTGACCCCTTGCATATTCCTGCGGCGCCTCTGGCGGCTACGGGAATTGCTGGACGCAACCCGCAACCAGATCGGGAACCCATGAGTGCGGCGCTATTTTCCGCGATACTTTTGGTCGTCAGCGTGGTGGCGCTTGTTGCGGCCGCGTTGGCCGACCTGTCGCACCGGATCATACCCAATCGGCTCGTGCTTGTGGTCGCGGCGTGTGGTGTCGGTCGTCGTCTCTTGTTGGCGCCCGGTTTGATCTGGTTCGATCTCCTGGCAACGGCGTTGATCGTCGTCGCGCTGGGCTTTCTAGCGCACCATGAATGGATCGGCGGCGGCGACGTCAAGCTGATTGCCGCCGTTGCCCTGCTCTTTCCATTGTCGGATGCCGGAGCCCTGCTGCTGGGTATTGCCGTGGCGGGCGGGTTGATGGGCGTTGCCTACCTCGTCATGCGCGCGATCGTGGCAAAAATTCCGGAGCCTCGATTCTGTCCGGCGGCTATCCGGGATACGCGCGATAAGCCGCGGGACTTCGGACATCTGCTTAGAGGCGAACGCATGCGGATCGCGGCCGGCGAACCGATGCCGTATGCGCTGGCCGTATTGGGCGGGGTCATCTACCGGATCGTCAGTGAGGCCATCCAATGCTTGTCCGCAACCTCCTGCTCGCTTTAGGCGTCCTCACGCTGCTCGCCGGGCTTGCGCTTTCCGCGATCTGGCTCACCCAGAGGGATCGTGGTGCGGTCACGGAGGCCAAGGTGCCCCCTGCTGTTCAACCGGCGATACTGGTGGCAGCGCGGCCGATTCACACCGGCATGTTGCTGCGTGCCGAGGATATCGTCTGGCGGGATGTCGGACGAAACGATGTTACGGTCGGAAGTCTGATGCGCGGCCAGGTGCAAGAATCGGAGTTCCTGGGCGCGGTGGCCCGGCGCGACTTTCGCCAGGACGAACCGTTGGTCGCCAGCGATTTCGTCAAATCCGGCGAGAGAGGTTTCCTCGCTGCGGTCCTGAAGCCGGGGAGAAGGGCTGTTTCGATACCGGTGGATGCTACGCAAAGCTCGTCCGGCCTGTTGCTGCCGGGTGCCCGTATCGACGTCATTCTGATTCAAAGTTTCGGCGATACCGCGGACCCGTCGCGCAAGGAAGTGGCCGAAACGGTGCTGGCTGATGTGCGTGCCATCGCGGTCGACCAGTCGCTCAGTGCCGCGACCAAAGCCGCATCCGCGGACAGGCGTTTAGGTGGTATCGAGCCGCCCCTTCCCAAGACGGTTACCCTCGAGGTCACTCCGCGGCAGGCCGAGGTACTGCTCGTTGCAAGCCAGCTCGGCCGGCTAGGGGTGTCGGTACGTGCGCTTGAAGGCTCCGGCGTTCCGGAGGCGGGAACTGGCGTCGGCGCCGGTTCGACCTGGGCCTCCGACGTATCGCCGGCCCTTAAACAATTGGGGGGACGTCAGCAGCGTCCCTTCACGACCGGGAGCAGCATCGAAAAATCGATCCGCACCGTGCCGCCGCGTGGCGCCCCCGACGTCGGACCGGAAGGCCGCGCCGCCGCGAGAGCGGAAGGAGACACCCGGTGATCGACGTCTCCCCGACCACGGCCAACGCCAACAATAATTCGCCGAAGGTGATGGTCTTCGTGTCCGATGAAGATTCCATGGGAGTCATTCGTCAATCGCTTGGCGATGTCGGGTTGAAAAATGCGTCATTCGTCGCCGGTAACGTGACGACCGCGACGGCGGCCATGGCCCAGGGGCCGTCGCCTCGGATGTTGATTGTCGATATCAGCAAGGTCGACGACCCGAATGCACGAATTTCCGAGTTGGCCGAGGTGTGCGAACCGGGGACCGCCGTGATCGTGATCGGCACCGACAACGACATCAGGCTGTACCGCGGATTGAAGGTAGCGGGGGTCGCCGAGTATTTCTTCAAGCCGCTCGTGAGAAATGTTGTCGCTCGCGCATGTGATGACATTCTCAAGGGCAAGGGCGCCGCCACGTCGTCGGCAACGAGCAACACCGGCCGGCTTGTGCTCGTGCTTGGTGTGCGGGGCGGGGTTGGGGCCACGACGATTGCCGTCGGCACAGCCTGGCAGATGGCGGAAGTGCACAAACGCTGGGTGATGCTG
>DNXO01000146.1 GCA_003506895.1 Acetobacteraceae bacterium
ACCGGCCGTGCGTCCATCGAAGCGGTTATTTCTCGGCGGCCACTAAAGACCCGCTTACCCGGGAAATCGGTGTCAGAGTGAAGCCCCGTCACGACGCCGAAGGGGCCGCCCCCGGCCATTCCATTCTCGCGGCGGGACGAACTGGCGATGGGACCAGAGCGTGATCGCCTGAGGTTGAACCATCCTCAGGCGTGACGCGAATTCTACTTCGTCGGCATCGGCTCCAGCCCAGTATCTGCCACGGTCGCACGAGCCTCGGGTGATGCCAGGAACCGGAGTAGCGCCGCACCGGCGTCGGCATGCGCCGCACCGGCCACGACCCCGGCGGAGAATACCGTGAACTTCTGCACCTCGGCCGGAAGCGGCCCCAGCAGGTCGATCCCCTGAATCGGCTTCAGTTCGCTGATTTGCTGAAACCCGATCTCCGCATCCCCGCGCGCGACAACCCCACCCACCGGTTCCGCCGGGATCATCCTCGCCTTGCCCGCCATCTGCTCGGCGATTCCCATCTTCTTGAACATCTCGTTGGCGATATAAACGCCGCTGGCGCTGTCGGAGTATGCGACGGACTTCGCCGCCAGCAGGGCCTGCTTCAAGGCCTCCACCGAACTGACATCAGGATGCGGCGCCCCATGGCGCACCACGACGCCGATCCCCGAACGCGCGAGATCGACCCGGCTGTCGGGAACGACCTTGCCCTGGTCGATCAATGTGCCGAGCGAATAGCCGACCATGATGACCACATCGATCTTCTCGCCGCGCTTCAGCCGCTGCGGCACCGCATCCACCGTGTCGCCCATGCTGGGTCCCCACGCCAGGTTCAGCGTATCGCCGCTTTGTTTCTCGAACGCCGGCGCCAGCGCCTTCAGGGCCGCGGCGAATCCGCCGGAGCTGACGACCCGGACCTCATCGGCCCGAGCCCCCGAAACAAACAGCAGCAAGCCGCAGAACAAAGCGAGGTAGAAACGTGACTTCATGAAACGGTCCTTCAGTTTGGTGAGAACCTACGCGAATGCCGGGGAGTCGCAAGACGATCGTTGAATGGGATGTTGACCGGGCGGGGTGGCCCGCTCACCATTGGGTCATAAGAACGTCCAGGGCGAAATCGTCATGCACCCATATACACGGCGCGGCTTTGCCGGCGGGCTTCTGGCCAGCGGTATCGCCCCGAACCTCGCCCGAGCGGAGACGCCGATCCCGCCCGAAGGCATCGGGCATAAGGTCAAGCACATCTCTTATTCCGACCAGGGGGGCAGGCCGGATGGCGTGCAGGTCATGGTCAACCGAGGCCACGTCTATGTCGGGCACATGTTCAGCAACGGCATCACGGTGCTGGACGCGGCGGACCCGAGGACGCTGAAGCCGGTCGGGTTCTGGACCGCGGGCGACTACACGCGGACGCACCATATCCAGGTCGCCAACGACATGATGCTGGTGGCGAACGGCGCGAACATCGTTGCGATGCAGTCCTATGACAGCATGCGTGGTTACTTCGAGAATACGTTGGCGGACAGCATCACCAACAAGAAGAAGTTCCGTTCGGGGCTGTCGATCCACGATATCTCCAAGCCGTCGGAGTTGCGGGAAATCGCGTTCCTGGAGATGCCGGGGTTGGGGATCAACCGGTTATGGTGGGTCGGCGGCCGTTACGCCTACGTCTCGGCACATTTCGACGGGTTCACCGATCATATCCTGTGCATCGTCGATCTGAAGGACATCACGAAGCCGGAGATCGTTTCGAAGTGGTGGCTGCCGGGGATGAACCGGGCGGCGGGCGAGACCTCGCAGTCCCCCAAGGGCAAGCGGTGGGCGCTGCATCACATGATCACCGCCGGCGACCGCGGCTATGCGGCGTGGCGCGATGGCGGCTTCACCATCCACGACATCTCCGACCCGGCCGCGCCGAAGCTGCTGTCGCACATCAACTGGTCGCCGCCGTTTCCGGGCGGCACGCACACGCCGCTGCCTCTGGCAGGGCGCGGGTTGGCGGTCGTTGCGGATGAATCGAACGCCGACCAGTGCGCGAAAGGAATCTTTCATACCTTCGTGCTGGATGTGCGCGCGCCGGAAAACCCGGTGCCGATCTCGACACTGCCGACGCCGACGGACCGGGACTACTGCAAGCTGGGCAATTTCGGGCCGCATAACCTGCATGAGAACCGGCCCGGCGCGTTCCAGTCGGAGGATACGATCTTCGCGACGTATCACAACGCCGGGCTGCGGGTGTTCGATATCCGGGATCAGTTCGCGCCGAAGGAGATTGCTTACTGGGTGCCTCCGGTGCCGAAGCGACTGGTGGATCCGCGGCCGAATATCGCTTTGGCGGCGCAGACCTGCGATGCGTATGTGTCCAAGAACGGGATTATCTATCTCAGCGACTGGAACGCAGGGCTGCATGTATTGGAGTACAAAGGGTAATCCGAACCGCGTGCAGGGGGCCGGACGCGCTATGCGGCCTCTCCCCCAACCGGACCATAAAAGATCACCCACACCGCCAGATCAGGGGTAAAATCCTCGAACCGGTGCGGCTGATTCGCCGCTACGAACAACGCGTCACCCGGCCTGAACGCCACCCGCTCCTCACCGCGGACGAACCACCCCCGTCCGGCGACCACCACGTAGATCTCATCGCGATCATGTGGGACCTGCTCGTCAGTTCCCTTCGGGGCGTACCAGCGCAGTTCCATCGAGCCATGCCGCATCAGCAAGGCCGACAGCCGGCCGGGCTCCAGCGCCATGGCCTCCGCCGTATCGCGCGACAACAAAACCGGGACCATATCGGACTCCTATCTCAACGGCCGGTGCGCTGTCTCCCGCATGCCGGCGATGATGATGAAACTGACGGTGGCGGCCGCCATCACATAGGCCGTGGGCGCCATCTTGGATCCCGTCGTGTCGATCAGCCATTGCGAAATGAACGGGGCGAACCCGCCGAAAATCGCCACCGCCAGGGCATAGGACGATGACATCCAGGTAGAACGGCCGCGTGTCGGAAATATCTCGGCGATCGCCGCCGGCCCGGGACCGGAGAACAACGAAATCGCAAACGCAAACGCGATCTGGATCAGAACGACACTGGCGAAACCGTAACCACCGGTCAGCACATAAAACGCCGGAATCGGCAGCACGAAACACAGAGCGCACGATGCCAGCAGCAGTTTCTTGCGGCCTATCCGGTCGGACAACGCGCCCATCAACGGCACCAGAACCACCAGGGCGAGCAAACTGGCCGTCGACGCCCACAGCGACTGGGCCGCGGTCAAATGCAACTGCGTTCGTGTATACGTCGGCATATACGTCAGGAAAACATAGAACGAGACGGTCCACAGCACGGTAAAGCCGAACGCCTGCGCCGCGTGTCCGAAGGTCGAGGCCTCCGCCGCCGCGCCTACCGCGACGGATTCCCGGTATGGCGGGGTTTCGTCCACCTCCCGCCGCAGCCACAGGCCGATCGGCCCGAACAACCCGCCCAGCAGGAAGGGAATGCGCCAACCCCACTCGTTGATCGCGTCCGCACCGATCGTCGAGGTCAGCAGCGCCGACAGGCCGACACCCAAAAGGCTGCCGCCGGCTACCGACATCTGCTGGAAGCTGGTGTAGAGGCCGCGTTTGCCCTCCACCGACCACTCGGCCATGAACGCGGTCGCCCCGCCCCACTCGCCGCCGGTGGAAAACCCCTGCAGCAACCGGGCGAGCAGCAGCAGGATGGGCGCCCAGACCCCGATGGCGGCGTAGGTCGGCAGCACGCCGATAATCACCGTGCCCACCGCCATCAACAGGATCGTCAGGATCAGCGCCGGCTTGCGGCCTTGCGTGTCACCCATCCGCCCGATCACGATCCCGCCCAACGGCCGGAACACCAATCCCACGCCAAAGATCAGGAACGTATTGAGCAACGAGGTGCGCGGATCGTCCTTGGGGAAGAAATTCAGCGCCAGGGATCCGGCCAAAAAGCCGAACACGCCGAAATCGTACCATTCCATGACGTTGCCGATGGTCGCGGCATAAATCGCCTTGCGGCTTTGCGCCTCGGTCGGCTTCGCGGACCCCGTCATGAGTGACCCCTGACTGTTTCGGGCATCGAAGCATGCGGGCAGCGGGACGGGAAGTGGCCAGCCGGATGACGCTTAGTCCGTACTGCTCCGAGACGCCGGCGGGACCATCGCGCGCCACCGTGCCACCGCCGCACCGTGCGCCTCATAGCTGCGGGAGAACGTATGCCCGCCCGATCCGTCCGCCACGAAAAACAGGTCGTCGCTTGAGGCTGGATGCAGAACCGCCCGGATACTATCCAGCCCAGGCGAGCAGATCGGTGCGGGCGGCAACCCGACGCTGCGATAGGTGTTGAACGGGTCATCGCGCATCAGTTCGGCCTTGGTGAGATGATGGTCCAGCACCCCCGCCCCGTTGCTGGCGAGGTAAACCACCGTCGGGTCCGCCTGCAGCCGCATGCCCTGGCGAAGCCGGTTGAGGTAAACCGCGGCGACGTGCGCCCGCTCCTCGGGTTTGGCGGTTTCCCGCTCGACGATGCTGGCCAGGATCAACGCATCCCGCGGGCTGGCAAGCGGCAGTCCCGGCGCCCGGTCGGCCCAGGCCGCGGCCAGCGCCTTGTCCATGGCAACCCTGGCGCGTCCGACCAACGCCGTCCGGTCGGTGCCATACGCGTAGTCATAGGTCTGAGGCAGGACAGAGCCTTCCTCGACCGTGCCGATCTCCCCGGTCATCGCGTCGGTTCGGCGGACCAAGCCAAGAATCTGTTGCGCGGTCAGTCCCTCGGCGAGGGTCAGATGATGCTGGACCGGGCGGGCGGTGCGTAAAATCTCCAGCACCTGGCGGACAGACGCATGGGCCGGGAACGCGAACTCCGCGGCGTGCAACGTGCCCTCGCGCGCGGTCAGCCAAACCGCCGCGCGGAACAACAGCGGTTGCGCGATCACCCCATCCGAAGCCAATGCTTCGGCGAGTTGAACCGTGCCGCCATGGGGGATGACGATCGCCCGTGCGTCAGCCAGCGGCCCCGGTTGGAGCAACGCGGCCGACCACAAGCGGGCACCGCCGAGTCCGGCGCCGGCCAAAGCGGCCACCGCCAGGATCCCGGCCGCGATCCGCCGCGTCCACCCCCGCCGAGCGGGTGGCGCAGGGTCAGTGGGCGGCGCGGAAGATGACAGAGGCGTTGGTGCCACCGAACCCAAAGCTGTTGGACAAGGCCACCTTGATCTTGCGCTGCTGCGCCGTCTTCGCCACCCGATCGATCACGCTCTCGCGGCTCGGGTTATCCAGGTTCAACGTCGGCGGGGCAACACCGTCGCGGATCGCCAGGATCGAGAACACAGCCTCGATCGCGCCGGCCGCGCCCAGCAGATGGCCCGTCGCCGACTTGGTGGACGACATCGCCAGCCCGCGCGCGGAGTCACCGAACAGGCGTTCGACAGCCTCAAGCTCCAGGTCATCGCCCATCGGCGTGGAGGTGCCGTGCGCGTTGACGTACTGGATGTCGGCCGGGCTGAACCCACCGCTCCGCATCGCCGCCCGCATGGCGCGGAACGCCCCATCATGCCCTTCCGCCGGAGCGGTGATATGATGGGCGTCGCCGGACATGCCGTAGCCAGACACCTCGGCATAGATTTTCGCGCCGCGCCGTTTGGCGTGCTCGTATTCCTCAAGCACGACGCAGGCGGAGCCCTCGCCCATCACGAAGCCATCGCGATCCCGGTCCCACGGACGCGACGCCGCTTCCGGGCGATCGTTGAAGCCGGTGGACAAAGCGCGGGAGGCACAGAACCCGGCGATCCCAAGTTCACAGACGGTGGCTTCGGAGCCACCCGCCAGCATGACGTCGGCATCGCCCCAACCGATCAGGCGGGAGGCATCGCCAATGGCATGCACACCCGTGGCGCAGGCCGTGACGACCGAATGGTTCGGGCCCTTGAAGCCGTACTTGATCGACAGATGACCCGAGGCCAGGTTGCTCAGCGCCGAGGGAATGAAAAACGGCGACAGACGCCGTGCCTTGCCCTCGTGAACCAGGATCGAAGCCTGATAAACCGTTTCCAGTCCGCCGATGCCTGAACCGATCATGACGCCGGTGGCGCACTTGTCGTCCTCGGTTTCCGGGACCCACCCCGAATCCTCAACGGCCTCGGTGCCGGCGACCATCGCCAGATGGATAAAGCGATCCATCTTCTTCTGGTCCTTGACCGGGATCCATTCGTTGATGTCCAGGTTGCCGGTTTCGCGGGTGCCGACGGGCACCTGCCCAGCTACCTTGCACGGCGAGTCCTTTGCATCGAACACCGTTATGGCGCCGATTCCCGACTCGCTGTTGATCAACCGACGCCAGACGTGTTCCACGCCCAGCCCAAGGGGACAGGCGATCCCCATGCCCGTCACCACTACACGCCGCATCGCCGCAGGCCTTTCGCGCTGGTCAGAAGCAGGTCTTATTGCTGCTGCTTTTCGATATAGTCGACCGCATCCTTCACGGTGGCGATCTTTTCGGCGGCATCCTCGGGGATTTCGACGCTGAATTCCTCTTCGAACGCCATCACCAGCTCGACCGTGTCCAGGCTGTCGGCGCCCAGATCGTCGATGAAGGACGCGTCCATCGTTACCTTGGATTCATCGACACCAAGGTGTTCCACGACGATCCGCTTAATCTTGTCAGCAATCTCGCTCATCGGCTCCGCTACTCCTGAACTACTGTTCGGTTTATACTCGTTGTCCGGCTCTTTTCCGTGGCCGGCGCCTTGTCCCGGTTCACGAAGCGAGCCCCCGCCAGACATAGCGTCGGGCGCTTAGCATGGTTTCCCAAGGACGGGAAAGGTCGGCGGTTGGTCACGTCCTACACTAGATCATAGCCATGCCGCCATTGACGTGGAGTGTGGCGCCAGTGACCCACCCTGCCTCGTCCGACGCCAGATACACGACGGCGGCCGCGATGTCTTCCGGCTGCCCGAGCCGCTTCAACGGAATCGAGTCGGTCAGTTTGGTCCTTTGGGCCTCGCCCAGAACATCCGTCATCGGCGTCACGACAAAACCGGGCGCGACGACGTTGATAGTTATACCACGCGAGGCAACTTCCTGCGCCAGCGCCTTGCTCATGCCCACCAGACCGGCCTTCGCGGCGGCATAGTTGGCCTGACCGGCGTTTCCGGTCGCACCAACGATGGACGAGATATTGATGATCCGCCCCGCCCGCCGGCGCAGCATGCCGCGCAGAGCCGATCGGGTCAGCCGGAACGGCGCCGACAGATCGACATCCAAGACGGCCTGCCAATCCTCATCAGACATCCGCAGTGCCAGCATGTCGCGCGTCATCCCGGCGTTGTTCACCAGGACATGCAGCGGCCCGCAGGCTTGTTCCGCCGTTTCAATCAGTGCTTCCGGTTCCGACGCGTCACGCAGATCAGCCGGGCAGACATGCGCCCGATCGCCAAGCTGGATCGCGAGGGCTTCAAGCGCATCGCGGCGCGTGCCGGAAAGAGCCACGGTCGCACCTTGGGCATGCAGCGCCCTGGCAATCGCCGCGCCGATGCCGCCCGAGGCGCCGGTAACCAGCGCGGCCTTGCCGTCCAATCGGAACATCGCCGCTCCCCCTTCGTTCTCTAGAGACTTTTCAGCACCGCTTCGATCTCGGCCGGGGTTCCGGCGGAGATCCCGGACGCATCCGGTGCGATTCGCTTATTCAGTCCCGTCAACACCTTACCGGCACCGAGTTCGATATACCGATCGACCCCCATATCCGCCATCGCCAGCACGCATTCGCGCCACCGGACGGTTGCCGTCACCTGCTGTATCAGCAGGTCGCGGATTCGCCCAGGTTCGGATTCGCGTTTCGCCGAGACATTCGCGACCAACGGCACGATTGGGGCCTTCGGTGGGGTCTTTTCAAGCGCCTCGGCCATCGCGTCGGCCGCCGGGGCCATCAGGGAACAATGGAACGGTGCCGACACCGGCAGCAACATCGCCCGCTTCACGCCCTTGGTCCTGGCGATTTCCACGGCACGCTCGATCGCGGTGCGATGGCCGGAGATCACCACCTGCCCGCCGCCGTTGTCGTTGGCGGACTGGACCACTTCCAGCTTGCCGGTTTCCGGCACCGGCGCGGCCTCGGCACAGATCTCGATCGCCTGTGCCATGTCGGCGCCCAGCAGGGCGGCCATGGCGCCCATGCCCGCGGGCACCGCCTTCTGCATCGCCTGACCGCGCAGTTTCAGCAACCGGGCGGCATCCTGAACGGTGAACGCACCCGCCGCGGCCAGCGCCGAGTATTCGCCCAGGGAGTGGCCCGCGACCACGAATGCCTTGCGCTGCAAGGTTGTGCCGCCCTCCCGCTCCAGCACGCGCAACACCGCGAGCGAGTGCGCCATCAGCGCCGGCTGGGTGTTTTCGGTCATTTGCAGTTCGTCGGCCGGCCCTTCGAACATCAGCTTGGACAGCTTTTGCTTCAGGGTTTCGTCAACTTCCTCGAACACCTCCCTGGCGGCGGCGAATGCGGCGGCGAGGTCGCGGCCCATGCCGACGGCCTGGCTACCCTGGCCCGGAAAGATGAAGGCGTTGACCGACATGGTGCGGTGACTCTCGAAAGGTTACGATGGGGTAGGATTGGCGCGGGGGCGTAGCGGCGAGCCACGGGGCTGTCAAGGAACGCGCTGCCGGCCGGCGCCGAGCCGGTTCGCTTAACGGCGTCCCGACGGGAGCCGTCGGTCGCGCCTGGGCCGCGTCTAATTGCGTACCGAGCCCCGGCTTGAAGCACAATGCATGACGCCGAAAACGAAACCGTTTTGTATCCGCCATCATGCGAGATACATTGACGGCAGTGGCTCGAATGGTCATGGCAACGATTTCCGTTGACATCCATTGTCTAAATTGTCGAGAATAGAATATTAATTGATACAGCCAACAGGACGTCCGAACATGGACATACGTCAATCAGCGTTTTGGAGCCGCAGGGCGGGTGCTCTGACGGCCGCGTTGGCGGTGGCTTTGTCGTTCATCGCCGATCCGGCAACGGCCGCCGACCCCAACCTCGCCGTCAACGGAAGCTTTGCCACGACTTCGACGAAGTCGACCGAGTTCGGCTCGACCAACAATGGTTATACGCCCCCGGTGCAACTGACCGGATGGTCCACGGCGGGGTATAATTTCGTGTATTTGCCAAACACGATCGATACAACCGGCGCGATCAGCCAGTATAACACGACCGCGACCCTCGCGAGCCCCGGCATAAGAATGTGGGGGCCGAACGATGGCGGACCGGCAAATGGCCTGCCCCAGGCCAGCCCCACCGGGGGGAACTTCATCGCCGCGGACGGCGCCTACGAAGTTTCCGCGATCACCCAAACCATCACCGGGCTGCACGTCGGCGCCAAGGTCTATGTGTCGTTCGCTTGGGCTGGGGCGCAGCAGTCCGGCTTTACCGGCCCTACCACCGACAACTGGACCGTTGACCTTGGAAGCAGCCCGAGCCAGACGACCCCAACCGTTTCGCTCGCAAGTGAGGGGGCCACGGCGTGGATGAACCAGACGTTCAGCTTCATCGCGACAAGCTCAAGCGAAGTGCTCTCCTTCCTCGCAACGGGAACGCCGACCGGTCAACCGCCCTTCGCGCTGCTCGCCAACGTGGTGGTTACCGCACCAGAACCGGCCAGCGTTGTCCTGATGCTATCGGGGATGGCCGGGCTGCTTGTTGTCGCTCGGCACCGCCGAACGCGCGCCGTCACGGCCATAGCCTGACGCAAGCCGGCGCCCGGGCGTTACCCGTCACGTCACGCCACATCCGTCTGGCATGATTGGCTGAGCCGGCATGGCCGCACTCAATATGATCCTCCCGTATCTGCGCGGTATCGCGATGTCAGTGGCCGCGCTCAGCGGCTGGCTGACGCTTCTCGCACTGATTTTCATTCCGTTGGAGCGGCTGTTTCCCTTTCGCCGCGACAAGGTTTTTCGCGCCGGATTCCTCACCGATGTCGCCTATTTTTTTCTGAATGGCATCCTGCCCGGCCTTCTTCTGGGCGTACCGCTCGCTGTTGCCGCCGGGCTGTCGCATCGCATCATTCCCACGGCCATGTTGGCCATTTTTGCCCACTGGCCGGTGGCGCTTCGTGTATTCGCCGCGATGGTCGTCGCCGAATTCGGACTCTACTGGGGCCATCGCTGGTGCCATGAGGTCCCGCTGCTTTGGCGCTTCCATGCGATCCATCACAGCCCCACCCAAGTAGATTGGCTGGTGAATTCCCGTGGCCATCCGGTCGATTTCGTTTTCACCCGGCTTTGCGGACTACTGCCGCTTTACGTTCTTGGCCTTGGCAACCCGATGGCGGGCGATGCTGGCGCGATCCCGGTACTTGTCATGCTGATCGGTCCGACCTGGGGATTTTTTATCCACGCGAATGTCCGCTGGCGGTTCGGCGCGCTGGAGTGGCTGATCGCGACGCCGGCCTTTCATCATTGGCACCACGCCAACGACGGCGCGGCAGTAATCAACAAGAACTACGCGCCGATGTGGCCATGGGTGGACCGCATCTTCGGCAGCCACCATCTGCCAAGGGATCGCCAGCCTGAAATCTATGGCATTGACGCGGCGGTCGCCCCCGACCTGGTGGGGCAGTTGATCGAGCCGTTCGCGACGCCGCGCCGAACCTGACCGATCGGCAAGATGGACCCATGGCTCTTCCGCCCGCGTCCATCTAACGTCGGGGTTTCTTCTTAGGAGCCTGTCATGCGCAACACGCCCAACCTCTTGCTATGGACTGACTCGCCGGGGCCGTACATCGACGCGATCCAGCAGGCCGGCCTCGCCGATCGGGTGACGATCGAGACGCTCAGCCGCAAGGACTCACCATCCGATGCGCAACGCGCCAGCACGCATGTGCTGCTGGCCGCCGGCGTTCCGGCCGGGCTGCTGCCGACCATGCCGAACCTGCGATGGGCGCAGTCGCTGACAGCGGGTGTCGAGGGTTGGTTGGCCCTGCCGGACCTGCCCGCCGGCCTGACACTGACCTGCGCCCGCGGTACGCATCGCGAGTCGATGCCGGAGAACATCCTCGGCGCGCTGTTCCACATCACCAAGCCCTATGCCGCCATTGCCGAGGACAAGAAACAAAGCCTGTGGCGTCATCGCGTCGCCACCCCGCTGAACGGCAAGACGCTTGGAATCCTCGGTCTTGGCGCTATCGGACAAGAGGTCGCGCGACTGGCGACGGCGCTTGGCATGCGGGTGATCGGCACCAGGCGGCGGCCAGCCCCGATGTCCGGCCTGGCCGAGGTGTTGCCGGCGGATCGAACCAACGAGGTGCTGGCACAATCCGATTACGTGCTGCTGCTGCTGCCGGCCACGCCGGAGACCGACAATTTCATCGACGCCGCTCGTCTGGCACAGATGAAACCCGAGGCCTGGCTGCTGAACTTCGGACGAGGCCACCTGATCAAGGATGACGACCTGATCGCCGCGGTCAAGGCCGGGACCATCGCGGGTGCCGTGCTGGACGTGTTTCGTCAGGAGCCTCTGCCCAAGGAACACGCCTTCTGGACGACCGATGGAATCCTGGTCCTGCCGCATATCGGCGGCCCGCATCCGCGGCGGGATAGCATCGTTGCCCGCCTGTTCGTCGAGAATCTGGGCCGATTCCTTGATGGTCGGACGCTGAAGGAGGTCGTGGACCGCGCGGCCGGTTATTAAAGGGGAGCGCAGGCTCGCCGAGGGTTGGGTGCGGCGGCAGGTCGGTCTGAAATCGTCATAATTTCATCGCCGCTTGCCGCACTCCCGGGCGACGATCGGACCGGGCGGCGCATTCGGTGGCGATTCCGGGTCTGGCGGGAAGTTGGGCAATGGGATCGGATCCTCGGCGGGACCACCGGGCGGGCGCTCCGGCGGCGGTTCGGGGGGATAAGCATGCAAGGTCTCCCGGATGTCGGACCTATACGCATGGCACGCCATGTGGATGCAGGCTTTCACAAGCCCTGTGAAAGGATCACAGTAGCCCGACACGATCAGGAGTTTTCTGGGATGGCCAGCGCCTCACCCGTGCATGACTTCATGCTCCCGCGTCTAACGGCCCTGGTCGATGAGGCGGTGGCGACCGGGATCGCACGAGACGTGGCTGTGGCGGTGCTGATCGATCTGGTGACGTCGCCGGCATTCGATACCGCGGCGGTGGACCCGTCCGCCGACTCCGCACCCCATACCCTATGGGAACGGACGGCGGAGAGCCTGGTGTTGATCGGTGACATGCCGGCAAAGGGACCGCAGGCAGCCGATGCGCACGATGAGGCTGATTTCGTCAAACCAATCAGCCCGTTCCTGACGTAGCAAGTGCATCAGGACGTCACATCGGCCTGCGGTCGGTCCAGCGCCTCGGACACTTCGGTGTGCCAGACGCCATTGCTGTCCTGAAACTCGATCTGGGTTGTATCGCCCGGCACCCGCTGCTCCGCCGCGACGCGCCTGGCGGCGGCGAGAGCGGAGGCTTTATCGGCGAACGGCTCTGAAAACACGTCGTTCAACCGATAGGCCCAGCCGCCATCGTGTTGCACGACCTTATAGTGGATTCTTTGCATCATGACCTCCTCGCGTTGGTCCGGGATAGATAGGGTTTACCCCGAACCAATACGAGAAGCGTGGCTGCCCCAAACCGCGCGGGGTCAAACTTGGCCGAATTATACCAGCGGCCCCATGGGCCGACT
>DNXO01000083.1:0-660 GCA_003506895.1 Acetobacteraceae bacterium
GCTATAAATTCGATATCGTCGGCGCGCAGGGCCAGCATTTGCCGCTGAAGGCGGATCCCCTGGCCTTCGCTGCGGAAATGCGCCCGAACACGGCATCCATCGTGTTCGACGAAGCAATGTTGCCGCGGCCCGCCCCCGCCCCTGCCAACGTCAACAGGCTGGACGCCCCGATATCGATCTACGAAGTGCATTTGGGCTCATGGCGGCGAAAGGGCAACAATGAGTGGTTGAGCTATCGCGATCTCGCCGAGCAACTCCCGCGCTATGTCAGGGATCTCGGTTTTACCCATGTCGAATTTCTGCCGATCAGCGAACATCCATTCGATGGCTCATGGGGCTACCAGCCGACCGGCCTGTACGCACCCACCAGCAGATTCGGCTGCCCAGAGGATTTTTCCGCGCTCGTTGACGCCTGCCATCGCGAAGGCCTCGGAGTGTTGCTGGACTGGGTTCCCGGGCATTTTCCCGACGACCCGCACGGGCTCGGAAATTTCGATGGCACCGCCCTCTACGAACACGCCAACCCGCTGCAGGGCCGGCACCTCGACTGGGGCACGCTGATCTATAATTACGGCCGCACCGAAGTCGTCAATTTCCTTGTATCCAACGCGCTATTCTGGCTGGAGCGTTACGGAATTGACGGATTGCGCGTCGATGCCG
>DNXO01000083.1:957-2463 GCA_003506895.1 Acetobacteraceae bacterium
TGCTTTATCTCGACTATAGCCGGCCAGCCGGGGCCTGGGTGCCGAACCAGTATGGCGGCCGGGAGAACCTCGACGCCGTCGAATTCCTGCGCCGCTTCAATACCGAGGTCTTCTCGCGCTTTCCGCAGGCCACGACGGCGGCGGAAGAATCGACCTCCTGGCCTCAGGTATCGCGGCCGGTCGAATATGGCGGGCTAGGCTTCGGCTACAAATGGAATATGGGCTGGATGCACGACACGCTGAACTACATCAGCAAGGATCCGATCCACCGCAAATTTCATCACGGCGACATCCTGTTCGGCCTGCACTATGCTTTCTCCGAGAATTTTATCCTGCCGCTGTCGCACGATGAGGTCGTCCACGGCAAGCGATCAATCCTCGGACGGATGCCGGGCGATGACTGGCAGCGCTTTGCGAATTTGCGTGCTTACTACGCCTTCATGTTTGGCCATCCCGGCAAGAAACTGATGTTCATGGGTTGCGAGTTTGGCCAGGAGCGCGAATGGAACCACGATCATTCGCTCGACTGGCATCTGCTCGACCAGAGCGGACATGCCGGCATACACACGCTGGTCCGCGATCTGAACAAGATTTATCGCACGCTGCCGGCGCTGCATGAGCTGGATTGCGATCCCTCCGGCTTCGAATGGATCGTGACCGACGACGCCGACGGCAACGTGTTCGCATGGATGCGCAAAGGCAGGGATGCGCGTGCGCGTTGCCTGGTGGCGGCAAATTTCTCGCCTAATGTATATTACAACTATCGTATCCCGGTACCGGTCGCCGGCACATGGCGCGAAGTTCTCAATTCGGACTCCGCCCATTACGGCGGCAGCAATGTCGGAAACGTCGGCGAGGTCCGGACGTTGGATGGCCCGGCGCCTGAGCTCAACCTCACCATCCCGCCATTGGCCGCCATCTTTCTCGTACCGGAAGGCTAAGCATGCGACTGTCCGCCGGATCGTCCTCTCGCCTCGGTGCAAGCTGGGACGGCCGGGGCACCAATTTCGCGCTGTTTTCCGCCAATGCGCAGAAGGTCGAACTCTGCCTGTTCGACGGTCAGGGCCGCCGCGAACTCGAGCGCGTCGAATTGCCCGAGCGAACCGAAGACGTCTGGCACGGCTATCTGAACGACGTTTCCCCCGGACAGCTCTACGGCTATCGCGTTCACGGGCCCTACGAGCCCGAGCGCGGCCACCGCTTCAATCCCAACAAGCTTCTGCTCGATCCGTATGCGAGGCGCCTTGCCGGCCGCCTGGTATGGAGCGACGCCCATTTCGGCTACCGAACCGGGAGCGCGCGGGAAGATCTCTCATTCGACCGCCGCGACAACGCACGCGGCATGCCGAAAGCCGTCGTGGTCGATGAGACCTTCAACTGGGGACGGCGGGAAATTCGCCCCAACATCCCCTGGGAAGACACCATCATCTATGAGGCCCACGTCAAGGGTCTGACCCAGAAACGCGAAGACGTGCCGCCAAATCTGCGCGGCACCTATGGCGGTCT
>DNXO01000083.1:2830-3006 GCA_003506895.1 Acetobacteraceae bacterium
TGGTCGAAAGGAAGCTCTCTAACTACTGGGGCTACAACACGCTGTCGTTCTTTGCCCCGGAGCCGCGCTACTCGCAGGACAACCCGCTCGACGCCTTTCGCACCACGGTGGCGCGGCTGCACGACTCCGGCATCGAAGTGATGCTCGATGTCGTCTACAATCACACCGCCGAAGGC
>DNXO01000083.1:3300-4861 GCA_003506895.1 Acetobacteraceae bacterium
CCGACGCTGTCGTTACGTGGCATCGACAACGCCTCCTATTACTGGCTGAAGCCGGAAAACCCGCGATATTACGACGATTTCACCGGTTGCGGCAGTTCGGTCAATCTCACGCATCCGCGCGTTCTACAGATGGTGATGGACTCACTGCGCTACTGGGTCGAGGTCTGTCATGTCGACGGCTTCCGGTTCGACCTCGCCACGACACTGGCGCGCGGACCGAACGGATTCGACCGCCACGCCGCCTTTCTCACCGCGATCCGTCAGGACCCGGTGCTCGCTTCCGTCAAGCTCGTCGCCGAACCCTGGGACCTCGGCATGGGCGGCTATCAGGTCGGCGCCTTTCCGTCGCAATGGTCGGAGTGGAATGACCGCTACCGCAGCACGATGCGCCGCTACTGGAGTGGCGAAGGTAGCCTGATCGGCGAAGTCTCCAGCCGCATGACCGGCTCGTCAGATCTGTTCAACCATGACGGCCGCGGTCCCCGCGCCAGCGTCAATCACATCACCGTACATGACGGCTTCACGCTTGCTGATCTGTTCAGCTACAATACAAAGCACAACGAGGCCAACGGCGAAGACAACCACGACGGCGCCAACGATAACCACAGCAACAATTGCGGACATGAAGGCCCGACCGATGACCCGGCGGTCACGGTGCTTCGCCGTCAGCTGCGGAAAAACCAGCTCGCCTGCCTCTTACTCGCGCAGGGCGTGCCGCTGATTCTTGCCGGCGATGAAGTCGGCAACACCCAGAACGGCAACAACAACGCCTATTGCCAGGACAACGAATCCGGCTGGGTGGGCTGGGAGAGTCTTAACCACGAAGGCGAGGACCTTACCGGCTTCATCGATCACATGACCGGGATCCGCCGGCGCTTTCCGCAAATCCGCGCCCGCCGCTGGCTCGACGGACGGCGCGCGGACGGGTCCTACGGCGTGCTATGGCTGACGCCCGCCGCCGAAGAGATGAAGGAGCAGGACTGGCAATTTCCGGAAGGCCGCTTTCTCGCCTATGTGCTCGGTCCGATCGATCACGGGCAACCACCGATCTTCATCGTCCTCAATGCCGCCCCCGAAGCGATCGCGTTCATGCTGCCGAAGATGCCGGAATACAGAACCTGGCGGCAATTATTGAACACCGCCGACATCAAACAAACCGTCGTGGATTTCGCCTCGGGAAGCGAGGCCACGGCGCCTCCCCGCTCGGTGCTTGCCTTTTCGGGTTCGTCATGAATGAGCGGCTGTTCGGCACAAGTCTGACAGCGGACGGCGCATCGTTTCGCCTGTGGGCGCCGTCGGCGAAACGCGTCGATCTCCTGCTGGACAAGCCCTACCCGCTCACGCGCGGCGCGGACGGCTGGTTTGCCGCCACTATCTCCGGAACGAGAGCCGGCGCGCACTACAAATTCCGGATCGACGGCGAGATTGATGTCCCCGACCCGGCCGCGGCGTTCCAGCCCGAGGACGTCTCCGGCCCGAGCGAAGTGATCGATCATTCGAGTTACCGCTGGCGCGCGCCGGACTGGCGCGGGCGGCCGTGGCACGAAACGGTCCTGCTGGA
>DNXO01000015.1:0-316 GCA_003506895.1 Acetobacteraceae bacterium
CAATGTCCGTGGACGCACCGCCCCAAAATCCGCTGAACTGCGGCAGGCCGACGTTATTATTCCCCCTGTAGGGATTGGGCGGCGGCGCAACGGTTGGCGCCTCGGTGTGGGTGAAGCCGGTGATGGCCATCATCGAGACCGGCGGCACATATTCCTTGTCGGCCTCGGGAGTCGTCGACGAAGGCAGCGCCTTGACGTAGCCCTGCATCTTCTCGTACTCGGCGCGCGCATCCTGTCCGGCCTTGGACGAGAACGGCGTCGTGCGGAATTCACCGCCGCCGGTCGTATATCCGAGCAGCTTGAACCTTCGGCCGTA
>DNXO01000015.1:610-4841 GCA_003506895.1 Acetobacteraceae bacterium
CCGGTCTGGCGCGCGAAACTCGGAAGCGCTTGCGCCGGTGAAACAAAGCCGATGGTCAGGAAACCAGCGGCAACGATTACAAACGCAACTGCGGCCAACAGCCCGCACTTCTTGAAGGGTCGAAAAGAACGACCGCTACCGCCTCGCATCGCGCTGCCCCGTTGTTCGCGATACTCCGTGCACCGCACGAGTATTGAAAGCCACTTACGGCAACGACGATAGTCCATGAGTCGGGAATACGGCTAAGGCATTAACCGTTCTAAAATCTGATTTTTGCGACAGGAGACATTTTTGCAACACAACCCGTTGCATGCGCAACAAAACGACGCGCGCCGAAACATGGATGTATCGGCGCCCGTCGACTCGACCAATAACCTACATTAAGAAATACGTCCCCCAGCTGCCCACTAATGAATATTTTAAGATTTTGCGGGAATCGGATTGATCTGGCTCAATGGCCTCAACATTAATCTGGATCGAATGGCCGGGCGCGGCGTAACGTGGCTATTATCAAAAGGGGCGGGGCTTATGCGCATTCCATCTACATTGTTAGCGGCAGCGTTCGTGATCGCGGTTTCCGCGACGGCGCAAGCGGAAGACAAGGGTAAGGCCGACGTTTCGCAAGCCGATCTCAAGGCCAAGACCGACTATTGCAAGACCTGTCACGGGCTTTCGGGGCAAGGGTTTCGTGGATCCTATCCGATGCCGCGGCTTGCCGGACAGCAGCCCGAATATCTCCAAAACCAGCTTCATGCGTTCATCGATCGCAACCGCACCAACCCGGTGATGTTCAACGTGGCGCATGTGCTGAGCCCGCCATTGCAGAAGGCCCTGGCCGAGTATTTCAAGGATCTCAATCCAAAGCCGCTTGGCGGGGCGCCGAAGGAGCTCGTGGCTGAGGGAAAGAAAATCTATCAGGACGGCATCCCCAAGGCCGAGGTTCCTCCATGCGCTTCCTGTCATGGGCCGGACGCCAAGGGCGCCGATGCATTTCCTCGCCTGGCCGGACAGCTTCATGATTACATCTTCAGGCAGCTGACAACCTGGGACAAGGAGCGGGGCCAGGACAAGGCCAAGCCGGATAACTCGGCCATCATGGGGCCGATCGCGCACAACCTGACCGAAGCACAGATCAAGGCGGTCGCGGCCTATCTCAGCTATCTGGAATGACCTTGCTCCGCGGGATCGTGGCGCATTGCAGCGATCCCGTGCTAGCAACGTGAGGAGAGGTGCGCCGTGGATTGGCGCGCCACCGCAAATCCAGTCGCGATGGCAGTGCAGGTCACTCGTACCGCAGGGCCTCGATCGGATCGAGACTGGCGGCCTTCCGCGCGGGGTAGTAGCCGAAGAAGATTCCCACGGCTGCTGAAAACAGAAAGCCGCCGGCGATGGCGGCTAGCGAGATCGGGGCGGGCCAGCCGACGAAAACCGGGATCATTTCGGAAAACAAGACACCCACGATGATTCCGGCGATGCCGCCGGTAACGCTCAGGATCACCGACTCGGCCAGAAACTGCAGCAGCACGTGTGTCCTGCGCGCGCCGATCGCCATGCGCAGACCGATTTCCCGGGTTCGCTCCGTCACCGATACCAGCAGAATGTTCATGATGCCGATACCGCCCACGACGAGCGATATCGATGCGACGGCGGCAAGCAGGAGCGCCATGATGCGGCTGGAGCCNNCGGCCAGCGAGATCGGGGCCGGCCAGCCGACGAAAACCGGGATCAATTCGGAAAACAGGACACCCATGATGATTCCGGCGATGCCGCCGGCAACGCTCAAGATCACCGACTCGGCCAGAAACTGCAGCAAGACGTGTGTCCTGCGCGCGCCGATCGCCATGCGCAGACCGATTTCCCGGGTTCGCTCCGTCACCGATACCAGGAGAATGTTCATGATGCCGATACCGCCCACGACCAGCGATATCGATGCGACGGCGGCAAGCAGGAGCGCCATGATACGGCTGGAGCCCTCGGCTGTCTCCGCGATCTGGCTCAGGTTGCGGACCGTGAAATCATTGACGTCGCCAGGCCGGATCCGGTGCCGCCGTACCAGGATTTCCGTGATCTGGCTGATCGCCGGCCGAATCTCGCTGGCGGCGGTAGCCTGCACATAGATCTGGTTGACGTAGCCCATCAGCCGCTGCTGAAGGTTATAGGGATTGGGCGGCGGCGGATAGACCCAGTTGAGTGGGACCTGCTGCTGGCTTGGCGCCGCGACGCCAAGCACCTTGCGTTCGGCGGTCGTGAACGGGATCATGACGACATCGTCCTGATCGGTTCCAAAGGGCGTTTGGCCCTTGGACGCGAGAACGCCGATCACGAGCAGCGGCATGCTTTTGACCTGGATCACAGCGCCGACCGGATTTTCGTCGGCTCCGAACAATTGGCGCGTGACCGTCTGACCCAGGACCACCACGAGAGCCGCGCTGCTGACGTCCTCCCGGGAAATTCCCCGCCCTGCCGCGATCCGCCAGTTCGTGATCGGCGGATAGTTGGCGCTGACGCCCTGAATACCCGTGGTCCAGTTCTGATTGGCATAGCGGACCTGGCCGGACTGGCGGATCAGGTAACTGACGCTGCCCACCGCCGGAGCTTCACGGCGGAGCGCCTCGGCGTCCGCGACCGTGAGGGTGGAGGCGCTGCCCTGCCCGCCCCGCATCCCTCCCATCATGGTGGCGCCGGGAACGACCACCAGCAGGTTGGTCCCGAGACTCTCGATCTGTTTGCGGACCGCTTCATTGGCGCCCTGACCGACCGCGACCATCGCGATCAGCGCGGCTACGCCGATGAACACGCCGAGCATGGTCAGCGCGGATCGCATCTTGTTGCGGGCCAGCGCCTGCAACGCCGCGGCGACGATCATCAATGCGAATGCCCGCACGGTGCCGGCGTCATCGCCGGTGGCGGCCGGCGGCGGGGCGGGAGGTGGCGAAGCCGCGGCCAAATCCCCGGTCGGCGTGCCCGGTGGCGGCCGGGTCGCCGGCTTTCGTTCGTCCGATATCACCTGTCCGTCCCGCATGGTGATCACCCGGTCGGCAAAGGCCGCGATATCCGACTCGTGGGTCACGACGATGATCGTGACTCCGCGCTCGCGGTTGAGCGATTGCAGCGTTGCCATGATCTCATGCGAAGTGCGGGTATCGAGATTGCCGGTCGGCTCGTCCGCAAGCAGCAGAGCCGGATTATTGATCAAGGCGCGCGCGATGGCGACGCGCTGCTGCTGGCCGCCCGACAATTGTCCCGGCGTGTTGCGCTCACGGTCGGCCAGGCCAAGCAGTTTCAGCGATGCCCGCGCCCGCTCGGTGCGCTCGGCGCGGCTCGACGTCCCTGACGCCGCATAGAACAGGGGCAGCGCGGCATTCTCGATCGCGCTTGTGCGCGCGAGCAGATTGAAGCTCTGAAAGACAAAGCCCAGCCGTTCGCTGCGGATGCGCGCAAGTTCCGGCTCCGACAGCCCCGCGACGTTGACTCCTTCCAGATAATATTCGCCGCTGGACGGCCGGTCGAGACAGCCCAGCAGCGACATCAAGGTGGACTTTCCTGATCCGGACGATCCCATGATCGCAATAAACTCGCCGGGCTCGACAACCAGACTGACGCCGCGCAAGGCATGCACGTCGACGTCGCCGACGTGATAGGTCCGCGTCACGTTCGAGACTTTGATGATCGGTTCCGGCATACCTTGACCGCCAAATTGGTTCGACGCGAGATCAGCGGCCAAGACGCGGCATCACGGCCTGATTGGCCGCCGCGGCCTGCTCTGCGGTGATAACCGGATCGCCCGGCTTCAGATCGCCGCTGACGATCTCCGTGAAGCTGCCGTCATCCAGCCCGGTCACCACGGTCACAGCCGCCGGCTGTCCGTCCCGCAAAACCCACACCCGGGCATGATCGGAAAGAGTCGCGCGCGGGAAGCTCCTTGGGATGTAGCGGAGCGCCTGGTTCGGCACCCGCGTCACGCCCTCGCGCTGATCGACGACGATACGGCAGGCGGCCGTCAGGCCCGGCTTCAGCGCGAAATCCGAATTGCCGACGCTGATCACGACGTCGTAGGTCACGACATTCTGGACGGTCTGCGGCGATTGGCGAACCTGGGTTACCTTGCCCTCGAAGGTGCGCTTCGGGTAGGCGTCCACGGTAAAGGTCGCCTTATTGCCCAACTTGATGCCGCCGATGTCGCCTTCGCTCACATTGGCGTCGACTTGCATCTTGGCGAGGTCGCTGGCGA
>DNXO01000087.1 GCA_003506895.1 Acetobacteraceae bacterium
CACGGGGAACACCGGGCGCTTACGCTGCGCGTTCCAAGGATGGCGGCGTCGGCGCTAGCGGGCGGGATTCCTCGTGCCGATCAACTATCAATGGGCGACGGTTAACAGCCGGGGCATAAGTGCCGGCGGCTGGAATTGGCCAAAACCTGTTTTTCCGCTCGGAAGAAGCGGACCGGCTGAAGCAGACACTTACAGATGAGTTATATCGCGCTCTCAAACTCTAAATCGAAGCTGCCTGACTGGCAGGCCCCGTGGACAGCGTCAAATCTGCGCGTCGATTTTTTTGCAGAGATATTGGTACCAACTCGGGCCTACCTCATCGAGAAACGCCCGTATGCAGTCACTTTCCAAAACTTCTCGGGAGCAGCTCTTCTTGCCCGCGATATGGCTGGCATACTCATGGTGATCCATCTCCGGATAAGCTGTCATGAACGCGGGAAAGTCGAATCCATAATTCGTCACAAGTGCCGATTTCGCGGCCTTCGAATGGAAAACTTCCTTCTCCGGCGGGAGCGTTCCAGGCAAACAAAATACCAAGTCGGCCTCCATGGGCTTTTGATCGCCATCCAGTACCGCAATGACCTTTTGATTCGCGTTTGCAATCGCCCGCTTTGCGGATACCACTGCCTGATTGTCCCCGAAAGGAAGTACCGCCACACTTTCGAGAAGTTGGGGGTTGAAGCGGCGCAATATTTCCCTAAGCAAGGACTGGGCGAACGCGTCTTCAACACACACGACGCAATGGCCTGTCTCTCCCGCAGAGAGAGCTGTTTTGATGCGTGAAGAAGAAACTCGATCAAAAACCTTTACACCATCGTGATCCCGCATCAGGAGCTTGCGCCCCTCTGGGGGCAAAGCGTCCATCATTACGCTTGAGTGCGTCGAGAAGATGATCTGGTGATGTCTTCTATGAACGACATCGATCAAATATTTCACGAACTCATACTGAGCATTTTCGTGAAGTGATGTTTCGGGCTCCTCCAGAACAATCAGACTTTGCTCAGGGCATTTTTCGAGTAGACGGACTATGTAGACTACCCGGCCTTCTCCAAACCCCATATTGTTCTCTGAATAGGTTGCTCCAAGGCGTTGAGCAATACCAAGTTCACTAAATTTGTTCTTAGCAGACACACCTTGGAAATATATATCATCATAGTTTGAGCCGAGTATACGGGTCACAAACTTCGCGGCATTTTCGATCTCGTTGCGAGCAGTCAGTTTCAGATTCGAGGCGCTGTAAATGCTCAAATCTCTGCGTTCAACCTTCGGAATATAGACGGTAAAACCGACATACTCCGAATTTCGCTCCGGCTGCCGCTTGTATCCAGACCACTCAGTTTCAGCTCTTTTAACGGTCAGCTCTTGTGGTTGATCGACCTTGTCGGTCTGGTAACGGAATGTGACATTTGCATCTGACAAGAATGGCTCGGGATCGGCTGCGGATAAAGGGAAGAAATCCTTCACATAGAACCTCCTGCCTGCTGTCGCGGTTGACAGCTTTTTGTAACCGCAAAGCATAAGTTGTCCGACGGTGCTCTTACCTGATCCGTTGAAGCCAGTGAGGGCAGTGATTGGATAATCAAATGTAATACTCGCTCTGACACCCCGAAATCCGAAAATATCTGCCGAAACAATCGTTGGCCCAAAATTGGCGAATCGATTTTTGAGCTTGAATTTCGAGGCGAGAGCGGCCCGCGGGTCGGACATACATAGGCCCTTTTTTAAGTCGTTATTTTATAGCGCTTTTATAAACGGTGGCCAACATGGTGACATGGAGCGCATTCCGCATCAAGAAAGTAAGTTTTTGGCATTCAAACGACCGGGAAGGGGGCGATTCCTGTCGGTTCGCACCTTCTTTGGCGAACGGCAGGTTTAGGGATTCTAACTCCGAGCCGGGGGGGCGAAATGGCGGCGCGAACCAGACGCGAGGCGGGCTAACCGGCCAATCCACCGGCCAACACCCCACATCACCCAGGCCCACCCCACAGTTTCGGATCCGCCGGATAAATCGCCCCGCCCTCATATCGCAGCCCCGCCGCCCGATCGAACGCCAACCGCAACGGCCCATCCAGATCGACGATCTCGGCCTGCTGCGCGACCAGCAGCGCCGGCGCGACCCCAAGTGAGGTGCCGATCCCGCCACCGACCATGATCCGCAAGCCCCGCCGCTTCGCTGCCTCCGCCAGCGCGAACGCCTCGGTCAGCCCACCCACCTTATCGAGCTTGATATTCACGGCCGCGTATTTCCCATCAACCCGGTCGAGATCGGCAACCATCCGGCAGGATTCATCAGCGCAGAGCGGGATCGGGCACGCCAGCCGAACCAGCACGTCATCGGCGTCGGCCGGCAGCGGCTGCTCGATCAGTTCAACCCGCAAATCCAGCAGCATCGGCATGTATTCGCTCAATTGGCGCTCAGTCCACCCCTCGTTGGCATCGACAATCAGGCGCGCCGCCGGCGCCGCTTGCCGCACCGCCCGCACGCGTTCCATATCGCCATCGCCCCCCAGTTCCAGTTTGAACAGCGGGCGTGTGCGATGGGCGGCCGCCACCTCGGCCATCTTGTCCGGTGTATCGAAACCCAGCGTGAAGGCGGTCATGACCGGCTTCACCGCACCCAGCCCAGCCATGTCCGCGACGCTGCGATAGGCTCGGTTCGCATCGATGGCCCAGAACGCGCAGTCGATCGCGTTGCGTGCCGCGCCCGGGGGCATCGTCTGTTGCAATGTGTCGCGGTTGAGCCCCGATAAAACCGCGCCCTTCATCGCATTGATCGCGGCCAGGACGCTGTCGATCGTCTCGCCATAGCGCCGCACCGGCACACATTCGCCGCGGCCGCGTGAGTCCCCATCGGCGATTTCGACGACCACGACGTTGACCGCACTCTCGCCCCCAACCGCCGTCATAAGCGGCCACGCTCGGTGGGTAACTGTCAGTCGTTGAGGATGTGGCGCCATATCCAGCCCGGCCCTTTCGGCAAATGCAAACGCAAAGCGACCTTATATCGATCGTCGGCAACGCCGGGCAGTAGGCCTCCGGCGTCGGTTCAATGGCCACTGTCCCGTCGTGCTGCCCAAAAAGCGGGCACGCGGCGTCCCACCCAAATCCGCCGCCACGCGATCGATTCCTTATCGGCGTGCATCTGCGCTTATCTGCGGCAAAAAAACACTTGCTTCGATCGATCCATCGCCAACGGTCGCCGGGTCAGTGCCTCCAATGCAACAGCCATGCGGAACGGGCAAACCACCATTGACCATTTTCCCAATTTCATCTACAATTAGAAACGTGTCCGTCCCCGCACCATTCCGACTAACCAGCGGAAATCCCCACCAAAGCCCGCTGCCACCGTCGCGCCCCAGCAAGACCGCACAAAACGTCTCAATAACATAACAAAATACCACAACCCGGCCTTTGAGACGCCGGTTAGACGCCAAAGTCCAATCCGGTAACCACCCCCTCCGCGCACCCCCAAAACTTGCCCCCAAACCCCACCATGCGTAGCGTCTCCCGGACAACGCGGACAGCGCGGGAGAGGAGGGGGCACCACCAATGGGACCAACAACAGACACACCGATCGGCGAAATCGAAGCCTTCTCCATCGGAAAGATGCACATCGTCCAGGCCGGAGGCTTCGAAATCGGCGTCGTCCGCCACGACGACAACAGCTTCCACGCCATCCGCAACCGCTGCCCCCACAAGGGCGCCCCGCTATGCCAAGGCAGCTTCGGCGGCACCATGCTGCCCAGCGCCCCCAGCGAACTGCACTACGGCCTGGAACAGACAGTCGTCCGCTGCCCCTGGCACGGCTATGAGTTCGATCTCGCCACCGGCCAGGGCCTGTTCAGCAACGAAAACATGCGCGTCCGCACATTCCCGGTCACCGTGCGCGACGGCATCGCCTACCTGACCGGCCTGCCCACACAAGCACGGCAAAGGGGCGAGGCAGCATGAGCACGACCCTCAACGAACAGTCCCGGCCCGCCGAGCAGCAGCTCGATATCATCGACTGCGACGTCCATCCCGTCATCCGCGGCGGCATGCGCACGCTGTACGACTACATGCCGACGGCCTGGAGCAAACGCTTCCAAGCCAAATCGACCGAACTGGTCAGCGTCGCCCCGCTGACCTTGCGGTTCCAGCACCCCAACGGCTCCGCACTCCGCCAGGACGTGCATGCACCGGACGGCGGCCCAGCCGGGTCCGACCCCGCCCAGGTCCGCCAGCATCTGATGGTGGAAAACGGCATCGGCTGCGCCCTGCTGAACTGCCTGCAACCCGGTGCCCTGGCCGCCGCGCTGTCCGGGCCAGAGGAAAGCGCGGTTCTCTGCACGGCCAGTAACGATTTCTTCCTGGACCAATGGCACCTGACCGGCAGCGGCCCCCTGCGCCTCGCCATGTCCGTCCCCGTCCAGGACCCGGAAGCCGCCGCCGCCGAGATCAAGCGGCTCGGTTCCAACCCCGCCATCGCCGCGATCTCCCTGCCGCTGCTGAACATCCTGATGGGCAATCGCTACTACCATCCGATCTACGCCGCCGCCCAGGAATACGCCCTGCCCATCCTGGTCCACGTCACCGGCGCCGACTGCATCTACCAGGGCGCCCCGGTCGCCGCCGGCGGCTGGCCAGAGAACTATAACGAGCGGTACGTCGATCTCTCCCAGATCGGCGAAGCCAACCTCGTCAGCCTGGTGTTCAGCGGCGTGCTCGAACGCTTTCCCGGCCTGAAAATCATGTTCGTGGAATACGGTTTCGCCTGGGCCGTGCCGCTGCTGTGGCGCATGGATCGCACCTGGCGCAGCCTGCGTCACGAAACCCCCTGGGTGCTGAAATCCCCGTTCGACTACGTCCGCGACCGCATCCGCTTCACCACCCAGCCGCTGGACGAACCCGAACGCCGCGCCGAGCTGGAGCAGCTCATCGCCATGCTCGGTCCCGAACTGCTGCTGTACAGCTCCGACTATCCGCACTGGGACAATGACATGCCCGGCGAGACCCTGCGGACCCTGCCGGCCGAAACCCGGCGGATGATCTTCGCCGACAACGCCAAAAAGATATTGCGCCTGTAGCGCGCTTCAGCCATTGGCCCCACAAAAGACAAACAGGGAGACGTTTATGTCAGCCGCAGTCAACGCCGGGGCCCGGTTAGACCGCCTACCCGTATCAGGATTCCACTGGCGCATTCTGTCGCTGATCGGCGCCGGCATGTTCCTGGATGGGTTCGAGATCTACCTCGCCGGCGGAGTCCTCGGCGCGCTGGTCAAAAGCGGCTGGTCGGACATGGCCCACAACGGCCAGTTCATATCCGCCACCTTCCTGGGCATGATGCTCGGCGCCTGGGTGGCCGGTGTCGTCGGCGACCACTACGGCCGCCGCTTCTCCTATCAAATCAATTTGCTGATCTTCGGCCTCGCCTCGCTGGCCGGCGCGCTGGCGCCATCCATCGGCTGGCTGATCGTCGCCCGGTTCTTCATGGGTATCGGCCTCGGTGCCGAAATCGTCGTCGGCTACGCGACCCTCAGTGAGTTCGTGCCGCCCGTCGCCCGCGGGAAATGGATCGCCGGGCTGGCCGTCTGCACCAACTCCGCCTTGTTGGTGTCCGCGTTGACCAGCTACTTCATCATCCCATCGTTCGGCTGGCGCTGGATGTTCGTCATCACCGGCGTCGGGGCGCTGATCGTCTGGTATCTGCGCAAGGCGATGCCGGAAAGCCCGCGCTGGCTGGAATCCAAGGGCCGGTTCCAGGAAGCCGAACAGGTCATGTCCGCGATCGAGGCCGAGGTGTCCCGCACCGCCACCTTGCCCGCGCCTCTGGTCCGCACCGAGTCCGTCGCGGCCTCGGTGATGCGCCCGCTGGTGACGATCTTCTCCCGTCAACTCCTTCCGCGCACCATCGTCGCCAGCCTGATCGCCTGTGGGATCAACGCCGGCGTGTATGGCTTCATCGCCTGGATGCCGACGTTCTTCGTCAAGCAAGGCCTGAGTATCGTCACGTCGCTGGGCTACACCACCTTCATGTCGTTCGGCGGCCCGATCGGTGCGCTGATCGCCCTGGTGGCGGCGGATCGGGCCGGCCGTAAACCGGTGCTGATCGTCACATCCCTGGTCGCGATCGCGATCGGCCTAGCCTATCCGTATGTGCGCGAGACGGTCCCCTTCATCGCCATGGGCTTCGCGCTGGTGACCGCGATCTACGTCCTGATCGGCGTTGGGTTCGCGATCTACATGCCGGAACTCTTCCCAACCGATCTGCGTATGCGCGGCGTCGGCTTCTGCAACACCCTCGGGCGAGCGGTCGCCATGCTGACGCCCTACGCCGTGGTACCGATGTTCGCGGCCCAGGGAGTAGGGGGCGTGGCCGGACTGATCGCGGCCCTGCTGGCGGTGATGTGCCTGGCGATCTGGACTCTGGGCATCGAAACCCGCCGCCAATCGCTGGAGGCGCTGCTGCCAGACGGCCAACCGCTCACCACGGAGGCTGCAACAGTGCGGGTATAACCCCGGGCGCAAAAACAGAACGGCAACCGAAAGACTGATACATCAGCCTGTCACCGTCATGGCGGGCGGAGGCCCGCCATCCACGCCTTACGGGGGCGCCGCTGTCACCCAGCGCCCATATCAGCCGCGTTCGGCGGCCTTGACACGCTGCCAACCCGCCTCCATCTCCTGCAGCGACAACTCCCCCAAACTCTTCGCCTGAATTTCAAAATCAGCCTCCATGGCATTAAATCTGCGGGAGAATTTTTCATTGGCATGGCGCAGGCATTGTTCAGGATCCAACTTCAGCTTCCGCGCCAGATTAGCCAACACGAACAGCAGATCGCCAACCTCATCGGTTAACCGAACTGGATCGGCGCCAGAGAGTTCCTCTCTAAGCTCTTGAATTTCCTCATCTAATTTATCCAAAACCTGCCCAACATCCGGCCAATCGAAGCCAACCCGAGCGGCTCGGTTGGTCAGCTTCAAGGCTCGGGTCAGGGCAGGGAGGGCCACCGGCACCCCAGCCAGCGCCCCAGTCTGCCGCCGCGCTGCCCGCTCGACCGACTTCTGCGCCTCCCACGCCGAAGTTTGCGCCACCGCATCCCGCGCCGCCGCCTCGCCAAATACATGAGGATGGCGCCGTATCATTTTATCACTGATGGATTTTGCGATATCGGCGAAACCGAACAGACCTTGCTCCTCGGCCATGCGTGCGTGATAGACGACCTGGAACAGCAGATCGCCCAACTCGTCGGGCAGGGCGGTGAAATCGCGTTGGGCGATCGCGTCGGCGACCTCATAGGCCTCCTCGATCGTATAGGGCGCGATCGTCGCGAAATCCTGCTCCTTGTCCCATGGGCAGCCCGTCGCCGGGTCGCGCAGGGCGGCCATGATATCCAGCAGGCGGCGGAGTTCGGCTTCGGCCGAGGCAGTGTGATCGGGCATCCCGCGCGGATACGGGAGCGACAGGCGGGATGCAAGCGCCGTCCTGCCGTGATATCTCTTTCTAGATGGATAATGACGACGACGACGGCCCCCCCAAGCTACCAGGCGGCAAATTCTACATGACCCCGAACGGTGCCGAACAGTTGCGCGCCGAGTTGGCGGCTCAACGCTCCGAACGGCATCGGGTGGTGGAGATCGTTTCCTGGGCCGCCGGAAATGGCGACCGCAGCGAGAATGCCGACTACAAGGAAGGCAAGCGGCGTCTGCGGGAGATTGACCGGCGGCTGCGCTTCCTCACCAAGCGGCTAGCCTACGCGGAGATCGTCGATCCGTCCGCGCAGACGCAGCGCGACCGGGTGTTTTTTGGCGCGACCGTGACCTACGCGAACGAGCGCGACGCGGAAGTCACCGTATCGATCGTCGGCGTTGACGAGGCGGACATGGCGGCCGGGAAGATCAGTATCGGTTCGCCCGTGGCGCTGGCACTGCTGCGAACCAGCGTCGGCGATGAGATCACGGTGCGGACGCCGCGCGGGCCGGAGGTACTGGAAGTCGTGCGGATCGAATATCCCGAACAAACGAGCCGATAGGGCCGATCGAGGTTCCCAATGCGCTCGCATCAAAACCGTATAATGAATATTATGTTAAATGAAAGATGCTTGCGCTAGGATGCCCATCCATGGCAACCGCAGATTGCAACCCTTTGGCTGATCCCACAATGGCTGACCGCTTCGTTATCGCCGCAACCGTCGATCGTCTGATCTACGAGAGCGAGACAACCTTCAACCCGGACGACGCTCGCGTGCTGCTGGACGCACTGCCACGCAAGCCATCGCCCTGGATCCAGTTGGGCATAGCCGGCAAATTCTCTGGCGGATCGACCAAGGGATTCGCCGCGGGCGTCGGCGACGTCAGCATCAAGGACGGCAAGGACCGCCAGTTCCAGTACAACTCAAGCGAGGACGCCTACACCCGAGCAGGCCAATGGAAACTGATGTGGATCGGTAAACGCGGTCGGCAATATGTTGAAATCGAACAAGTCATGGCCGATGCGACCGACGACGGCCGAGGCGCCTTGATCTGCTATGAGGCCGATGGAACGCCAATCCGCATGGACATCCGCTTCAACCGGTCTTTCAGGTTGTTCTGGTCGCCCGTGGTGGTGATGTTTCCCGGCTGGAAACCCTGGAAAACGCCTACCCACTCATAAATCAGTCCAAAGTCAGCACCATCCCGTCGTAACCCGCTTCGACCCCGACGGGGAGATTGGCCTTCATCCATGCCCAGTCCATGTCGGTTCCCATGTGAGTCAACACCGTGCGCCTCGGTCTTAAGCGATCGACCCAGCCCAGAACGGTCGGCAGGTTTGCGTGGGTCCAGTGCTTGTCGGTGCGTAGGAAGCAGTCCACCACCCAGGTATCCACGCCATCCAGCGCGGCGAACGCGGCTTCATCCAATGCCACGACATCAGTGGAATAGCCGAATTTCCCGATTCGCAGTCCGAGCGTGTCCACCCGGCCGTGGTTCTGGTTGAACAGACGGACGCTCAGCCCAGCCACATCCAGCACATCGCCCGGCTCGATCGGTTTTGCTTCAAGAACAGGACGATAGAAGTGCGGCGGATCCCACGGTCTGAACGCATACCCAAAGCGCTTGGTGATTTCATCCAACGTCCGCGCGGTCGCGTATGCCGTCAAAGGTCGGTCGGCGATCCGGTTCAGAATTCGGATATCGTCGATACCCGTGATGTGGTCCGCATGTGCGTGCGTGAACAGGACGGCGTCCACGCCAGGTATGCGGCAATCCAGCAACTGGGTGCGCAGATCGGGCGAGGTATCGACCAGAAGCCTCTGATGTTGCGGCGTTTCAACGACGATCGACGACCGCGTGCGGCGGTTCCTCGGTTCGGTCGGATCGCAATGGCCCCAGTCACCGCTGCCATCGGCCCCGCCGATCATCGGCACACCGGCGGACCCACCAGTGCCCAGAAGAGTCACCTTCATGCCCCGGCTTTCCGGAACAGCCCGCGAAAGTTCGCCGTGGTCAGGTCTGCCATCGCCTCGGGCGTCATGCCCCGCAGTTCGGCCAGCACCTTCGCGGTATGGGCCACCCAGCCCGGTTCGTTTCGCTTACCCCGAAATGGCACCGGCGCCAGATACGGCGCATCGGTTTCCACCAGCAACCGGTCCAGGGGTACATCCAGCGCGATCTCCCGCAGTTCTGCCGACCGCGGAAAGGTCAGAATACCGGAGAAACTGATATAGCCGCCCATCGCCAGCGTCGCTTCCGCCAGCGCTCGGGTGGAGCTGAAGCAGTGCAGCAGGAAATCGAAGCCCCCTTCCCTGTCGCGTTCTTCCTGCAAAATCCGAGCGATATCGTCGTCGGCGTCCCGGGCATGGATGCACAGGGGCACACCGGCCAATCGGGCGCCGCGGATATGGGCACGAAAGTTCTCAGCCTGAATGTCGCGGGGCGATTTGTCGTAGAAATAGTCCAGCCCGGACTCGCCGATGCCGATCACCCTGGGGTGCCGCGTCATCGCCGCCAGCGCGTCCGGCGTTGGGATTGGCGCTTCGGCGGCATGGTGCGGATGCACGCCTATCGTGCACCACAGGTTCGGGTGCGCCTCGGTTATCGCAGGCAGCCGTTCGGACTGGGCCAGCGTGGTGCCGATGGTCACCATTTCGCCCACACCCGCCGCCTTCGCGCGCGCCAGAACGTCCGGCAGTTCCTCCGCCGTGTAGTAGTCCAGGTGGCAATGACTATCGATCAGCATCAGGTAGCCGGCTCCACGTAGCGCGGGAAGACTCCCCGCGGATGTGGCAAGGTTTGCCCTTCCGGCAACGGCATTGCCAGCGCCGCGAAGTTCCGCTGATCGCCAACGCCAAGCTGATCCAGCATCTTCGCCATGCTGGCGGGCATGAAAGGCTGTAACAGAGTGGCGACAACCCGGATGGTATCGACCAGCACCCGCAGCACAGCGCCCATGCGGGCCTTGTCCGTCTTGTTCAGCGCCCAAGGCGCTTGGCGGTCGATGTAGCCGTTGGCAGCGCGGATGACCTTCCAGACCTCCTCCAGCCCGTCATGGAAGGTCTGGCGATCGATATGGGCGCGCATCAGGTCCGGCAACGCCGCGGCCGCATCCAGCAGTGCCTTATCGTCCTCGGTCGGGGTGCCGCGAGTCGGCAGAACCCCGCCGCAGTTGCGGGCGACCAGCGACAACGACCGCTGGGCCAGATTACCCAGGTCGTTGGCCAGATCGACGTTGATGCGGCTGATGATCGCGGCATGGCTGAGAGACCCGTCGGCGCCGAACGGCTTCTCACGCAGCAGGAAATAGCGGATCTGATCCAGCCCGAAGATCTCCGCCAGCTTGCGCGGCTCCACGACGTTGCCCAGAGACTTGGACATCTTCTCGCCGTCCATCAGCCACCAGCCGTTGGAGGTCACCCGCCGGGGCAGCGGCAGACCGGCCGCCATCAGAAACGCCGGCCAGTAGACCGCATGGAAGCGAATGATGTCTTTTCCTACAAAATGAACGTCCGCCGGCCAGTACTTCCATCGCGGTGCTTGCTCGTCGGGGAAGCCGCATGCCGTCACGTAGTTGTTCAGCGCGTCGAGCCACACATACATCACGTGCCCCGGCGCGTCCGGCACCTGAATGCCCCAGTTGAACGTGGTCCGGCTGATCGACAGGTCGTTCAGGCCGCCCTTGACGAAGCTGGTCACCTCATTGCGTCGTGAGGATGGTGCGATAAACTCCGGATGTTCTTCGTAAAGCTTCAGCAGCCGGTCCTGGAACGCGGACAGGCGGAAGAAATACGACGGCTCCCGCACCCATTCCACCGGCGCACCGCTGGGGGCGACTTTCGAACCATCTGGCCGGGTCGTCAGTTCCGCTTCGTCGTAGAATGCTTCATCTCGAACGGCATACCAGCCCTCGTAGTGGCCCAGATAGATGTCGCCGTTCTTCTCGATCCGCCGCCAGAGTTCGGCGCAGGAGACCTTGTGGCGTTCCTCGGTCGTGCGGATCCAGTCGTCATAGGAAATCCCCATGGCGTCGCTCATGGCTCGGAAGTCGGCGGAGACGGTATCGGCGAACGTCTGCGGATCGACGCCCTTGTCGGCGGCGGCCTTTTCGACCTTCTGCCCATGTTCGTCCGTGCCGGTCAGGAAGAAGACGTCGTAGCCGTCCAGCCGCTTGAAGCGGGCCATCACGTCGGCGGCGATGGAGGTGTAGGCATGGCCGATATGCGGCGCACCGTTCACATAATAGATCGGGGTCGTGATGAAGCAGGTCTGGGTCATGGGTCTTCTTCAGTTGGTGTCGCCGGACAGCGCGGCGAGTCTTATAGCCGAGGTTTCGCGGCGCCGTCATGGCGGGGCTGAGAATGGTGAGCGCGCTCGACAAATCAGCAGGATATGACAAGGTCTGGCCTGCTGCCGCCTGAGATGTACTGGAAACCAGCCGCCATGGCGAACCCGCCTGTCCTTCATTTTCGAGTCCACGAGACATCCGGGGCGGTGACCGACCTGCCCTTTTCGGCTGACCGCCTGATTATCGCGGGATGGGTTGGGCGCGACGAGGCGTCGCTGCGTCATCACATCGAAGAGCTTGCCAGCATCGGGATTGCGCCTCCGAGCAAGACGCCGCTGTTCTATGCGGCCGCCGCCAGCCTGCTGACACAGGCCCCTACCCTGCAAGTCGTGGGGGCGGAAAGTTCGGGCGAAGTGGAGCCGGTGCTGATCCTGGCGGACGGCGAGACTTTCGTCGGCGTCGGTTCGGACCACACGGATCGGCAGGCCGAGGCTTGGTCGGTTCCCCATTCCAAGCAATTGTGCGGCAAGCCGGTGGCCCGTGACCTCTGGCGGTTCGGCGATGTCGCGCCACACTGGGACCAGATCGTGCTGCGGGCCTGGATTCCGGGCGCATCCGGCGGATGGGACTTGTATCAAGAGGGTGCGGTGGCCGGCCTGCGCCGCCCGGATGAACTGGCCGCGCTGGCGGGCGGTTTGGCCTCCGGGACCGCGATGTTGTGCGGCACGCTGGGTGCGATCGGCGGTATCCGGCCGGCTTCGGGGTTCCGCATGCAGTTGCATGATCCGGTGCTGGGCCGGAGCATCGACCACGCTTACCGGGTTGCCGCGCTGCCGGTCGTCAGTTGACCCCGCCCAGCATCCCGATGCCCGCGACGATCGCCTGACGCTTGTCCAACGCGAACCTCTCGGTTTCATCCTGTAGCTTGGTCAAGCCCTGCCAGACCTCGCCCCAGGCGTCGATGGGGCGGAGGGACACCAGGCGTTCCTGATCGGGATCCGCCCTGCCCCGCACGCTTTCTCGCACCGCCGAGGCCACGCCCGCGCGCACCAAGTCCATGAACGTGGAGAACCCGGTCTCGCTGCGGCCCAGGAAATCGGCGATCTCATACCCTCGCGAAACCGGCACCGCTGGCAGGTCCGACAGCAGCTTGTCCACCAGCATCGCGATCTTCAGCCCCTCATCCTCGGCCAGCATGATTGCCCGGCCCGGTGATCCCTCGGCCAGCGTGATCAGCCGCCCGCGCTCATCCGCGTCCAGGTTCGGGAGATATTGCGTCAGCAACTGGCCCATCGCCTGATCGTCCAACGGGGACAGCCGCAACCGCCGGCACCGGCTGCGGATCGTGGGCAACAACCGGCCGGGCGAGGAACACACCAGCAGCAAGATCGCCCGCGGCGGCGGTTCCTCCAGGATCTTCAGCAGGGCGTTGGCCGAGGACGCGTTCATCTCCTCCGCCCCATCGACCACCACCACCCGCCAGCCGCCCTCGGCCGGGGTCAGCGACATGAAGCCGTTGACCTTCCGCACATCCTCGACCGCGATGGTGGTCTTCATGCGCTTGGTCTTCTCGTTCATCATCCGCTCGATCGTCAGCAGATCGGCGTGGGAGTTCGCCGCTACCCGGCGGAACACCGGGTTGGCGGGGTCTAGCGCTAGCGAATCCTCGGTCGGCCGCCCTGCCAGAAGGCGCCGGGCGAAGCGGTAGGCCAGGGTCGCCTTGCCTACGCCCTCGGGCCCGGTAATCAGCCAGGCATGATGCATCCGGCCGGAGCGAATGGCGTCCAGGATGGTGGTTTCGGCTTCCTGGTGACCGAGCAGAAGCGGGTTGGCGCGGGGGTCTGGGGCGGGCATGGGCGGAGTATAGCCCGGCGGGGCGGTTCGGGCAGTGGGGTAAACGGCGTGGGCTCGGACCGGCTTGAGGGCAATCGCGTCAGAGGGTTAGGCGCTGGAGGTCGTGGAGGGCGCTGTTCGCGTCGGGCCAGACCTGGACAGGGGGGCGGAGGTCGATGATTTGGCTCCGCTGGGGTGCGGGTTGTCTCATTGGCGTCTCGTTTCCCGTAGAATGGGATTTTTGCGCTGTTTCTGGCGCGGCTTGTGCTTCGGGTTCGGGGGGGCAGCGCGTGCAGCATCGTGTTGGCAGCGATGTCGCGGGTCCATTCGTCGGCGTCGGCGGCGCTGTGAGTCGCTTCCCGTTTGCGGCGCTGCTGCTGTTCGCGCAGCAGATGGCCGTAGGCAGCGAGCGAGGTGCGGACCATCTCGGCGTACTGCGCGTTTAGCTTTATCACCAGCTTGATGTCATCGGCGTGGAGGCGGATCAGCCGCATTATATCCTCGGCCTGTGCGCGGGCGGAGATGCATTGGGCGGCCAACTCGGCCTCATTGGCGTTGACCGGGGCCAGGGCGGCGATTCTGGCGATGGCGGCGTGGTTTCGAGCGAGCAGCGCTTCCGGGGTGTCGGTTATGGGCGGGGGAAGCAGGGCTATGAGGGTGTGGATGAGGTGGCGGTAGGCTTGGGCCGGGAGGTCTATGGGCGGGTTTGGCTGGTGGTATTGGGTTTCCATTCCGGGCTTTTAGAGGATACTAGGAAAATAGTCAATGGTTTGGCCGGGTGGGCGGTCGTTCCCATCGTGCCGTGGAAAGCGGCGATTACTTTCTTGTTATGGCGATGGAGGCGGGAGTCATCGCTTCCGGACGATGAGAAGTGCGGGCTGCGGGGATGAATTGGGATCGCCCCCCAGCGATGCCTGCTGGCTTTCCGAGGGCGGCCAGGTGGGGGGGGCGAGCCTGCACCGCACGGGCGTTAATACAGGACTATCGTTGCGTTACTGGGTTGCCGCCTCGTGCGGATCGCCTGCGTTCCTGGAATGCTTTCTGTTCCACTCATTCGCATCAGTTATACTTGGGTCGCTCTTGCCAAGGCGAAGACCGACGCATCCGGCGTTGGGCAAATCGAAAGTCAATAATTATTAACCAAAATATGATCATTGAAATTAAAGGGCCTTTTTGGTGCATATTCTAGGTGCATATTGAACCCATGAAATACGGTTACGCCAAGATATCCACGGACGGCCAGAGCGTTGACGCCCAGGTGCGGCAACTGACGAGGCCGGGTGCAAGAAGGTGTTCCGCGAGACGGCGAGCGGAGCCAAGACCGACCGCGCCCATCTTGCCAAGGCACTTGCGCCGCTAGACGCCGACGACGTGCTGATGGTGACGCGGCGCGATCGACGCGCGACCTTCTCAATACCCTCGGCACGATCGCCGACCGCAAGGCCGGTTTCAGATCCCTGGGCGACACATGGGCCGACATCACGACTGCGCACGGGCGACTCATGCTGACCGTGTTAGGCGGCTGGCGGAGTTTGAACGTAACCTGATCCGCAGCCGCACAGGCGAAGGGCGAGAATGCGCCCATGCGCGGGGCGCGAAGATGGGGCGACCGCCGAAGCTAACGCCCCACCAAGTCAAGGAGGCGATCCGCCGCCGAAACGCCGGAGAGCCTATGCGGGACATCGCCAAAACCTACAATGTCAGCCACAGCACGATTTAAAGGCTTACGACCTGATGCAGCCGTGAACGGTTGAATGTTTGCTGCTGCACCAGAATGGTGTAATGTGGTGAATGTCGCGTATGAGAGAGTCACACCATGCCTGCCACCAAAACTAAACCTCAGGATACAGCGGGACACCGCTTATCGGTGAGTCTCACTGAGGAGCAGCATGTTCAGCTTGCGGCAATTGCCAGGACCAACCGAGTGTCTATCGCATGGGTTGTGAGAGAGGCAATTGAACGCCTCCTACAGGGTGACATGCCCCTCTTTCATATACGGCAACCCCGATGAAGATTGCTCAACGCCGTCCTTTGGGGGCGGCCGATACCGTCGCCCCACCCTTTGGCTGTCGTCATTCCAATCCGGACATCTGCAAAAATAACTTGACAGATGGCAAGTGCGTCTTTGTTCGCTCACACAACATTTGCCTCCTTCCCCCGCGCTCCTGGGGTAGGATTTTTAGAGAATTACAAGGAGGCGGAACGTCTCAGAGGATGCATTCATCATGACAGTCGCCCAGCTAAAGCGCCAACCCTCGGACACACTCCTAACCAATGGCCTGGCCATTGGGTTGAAGAACGCTACGCGGGAGAGATACGCCGAACTTGTTGATTCAATTTGTTTAAGTAGCACGATCGGCCAACACATATTGACCAAGCTAGATCGTCTGCGCGAGGAATCCCCCGGCGAAATTAAACCGTGGTTTACGTTGTGGCATGAACATTGCGATCACTATTTCAACTTGCCTGCGGCTGAAGAAATTCTTTCCGGTATCGTGCCGTCCACAGCGGGATTCCGCCTCTTCCTTGCTCATTCCTATTGCAAAATAGTTCTCTCAGAGCTTCTTCACCTCGCTTCGCCAAACAAGAAATTGGGCACTGATCGCAGGAGCCTCTATGATTGGGTAGAATGTCTCGGCGACCAGGAGTTAAAAAATCTGCGTGCAGAACTTCACCGTAAGGCCGAATGCGTCGCGTGTCTTTCTCGGTTTGGTGTAATTGAATGCTCTGATCTTCTTGCCACAATCTATCAAGAGCTTCTCCCTCCTCCGTTGCGGCACTTGCTCGGCGAGTATTATACCCCTTCGTGGTTGGTAGAGTATTGCATTAGCCATGCCGAGCGCCACCAGCAGAAAGGTAAGGACGGCCTCACAATCCTTGATCCCGCTGCAGGGTCAGGTGGCTTCCTCGCTCACTACATAGCTCACCTAACCGCACGACCGACGAAGGCCGCTGTCAAAATCGTGGGCTTCGACGTGAACCCTCTGGCCGTTGATTTTTGCTATGCCAACACATCGCTTGCGGTATCAAAGATCGGCAGTGATGCAGCAGCGACGGCCTTTGCTCTTTCTGTGCATCTCGCTGACGCAGTGGTGGACCCGACGATCGAGGCCGATGGACCGCTGTTTGGGGTATCCCCATGTGCCAGAAAGAAAATTCTTGGGGTGGTGTTTTCAGACGGTCAGTCTTTTGATGTTGAATTAGTTCAGGCCATGAAGCCTTTCGCCGCGGCCAGAAGAGGACGCGAAGAATTTAGGGAAACGCTGAAACAATATGCTGCCGATGCGTTCGTGGCGACACACGCGGCGGGTGCAAATATTGTGGTCGGAAACCCGCCCTGGATCACATGGGATGGGTTAGCTCCAAGGTATCGAGATACGGTAGCCCCGCAGTGGTCATCTTCGACGCTGGTCACAAATTCGGGTTGGAAAGCGAAGGTTGCAGCAGGGAAAACGGATTTTTCTTCCTTGTTTGTGTATCGGGCTGCACAGCGGCATGCCGCCCTGAATGCCGCAATGGTCTTCGTTTTGCCACTCTCTCTTTTCCAAAGCCGATTGGCAGGGGCAGGTTTCCGAACGTTCACAACGGCGGAGGGTCGCACTTTCCCGACTGTGGAGATTGATGATTTTTCGGACGTGAAGGTTTTCCCCGATGCGGTGAACCGCACATCGGTCGGCACCTTTCTTGTCGGCCGCAGTGCGCAATACCCGATCCCATACAGGACTTGGCAAGCTGGGGCGGCCGGTTCCGGTCGGCTTGAATGTGTCACTGCTCTTGGTGGGCCGCTTGATCCAGCGGAGAGCAACTCCCCGATCGTTGGGTTTGATCAAGGGTTCTCCGGTTTGCAAACCGTGGTCGGCAAGAGTGATTACCGAGCGCGCGGCGGCGTCAACACTGGTGGGGCTAACACCATTCTTTGGCTCGAAGTGCTGGGACGGACAGATACGGTTTCCAAAGTCCGGAACGTGGGCAAATCACGCAGGGGTGCCAGCCCGGTTGTTGTTGCCGAGGTTGAAAACGATGCCGTTTACCCGCTTCTCTGCGGAACCGATATGCGGCGATGGACGGCAATCCCAGTTAAGAGCCTCTTGCTGTTGTATTCCGCTGATCAGCCGAAGAAGGCGCTTCCGGTAAATGTGGTCAAGGAGAGGTTTCCGAAAGCTTTTGAATTTGTCTCGCAATTCAAGGACGCGCTAGAGGGTCGCAAGGAATACCATCGGTGGGGATGCTCTGGCCCATTCTATGAGGTTTATCGGATAGGGCCTTATACCTTCAGTCCGATCAAGGTGGTGTGGCAGCACACCGGCTATCGCAAGGCCCTTAACGTCTCGGTGCTGGACGACCGTGAGCGCCAGACGATAATTCCAGACCAGAAGGCAATCATCATACCGTTTGATGACCTGGAAGAGGCGCATTACGCGTGCGCGTTCCTGTCTTCCTCGGTCACAGCCAGATTGCTCGACCGATATCTTGGCACAGACGCCTCAACCCACATCCTCGATTATGTCTCGCTGCTTCGGTTTTCTCCACGCAATGTCGATCATATGAGACTAGCGGGGCTCTCTATGTCAGCACATGGCGCAGTAGCTAACAACGAGCCCGTGGTGGAGATTGAACGGGAGATCGACGCAATCATGACAACCCTGCTTCGCAAGGATTAGCCTCAGATCGTCTGCTTTGAAGGGGGAAAGCCTCAGAGGTCCAAATCTCGCAAGGCTTTCTCCCACTCGGTTAAAACCTCGCGGCCAAAAAAGATTTGGTCAACGTGGCCAGTGTGAAGCATGTCTATCATTCTGCACAGATAAGACCGACCACATTTCCACCAGGTGAACCGATCGTCGATAAACAGAAAATGCGCGATTTCGACACCTAATTCCCTACGCGCTGATTCGATTTCGTAGCCATCTAACAATGTCTCGTAGACGCCATCTGCTACACGGCTACCAAATGTCTTGGTGCCGTAATATTCTTTGATCTCCCAAACGGCCCGCGGATTTTTTGTGTCCGGTATAGCTCCATCGAAGCGACGGGAAAAAACACCTTCAAGAATATTATCCCGAGTCAGAACGGACAGCCGTCTCGCATCATCTATAAAGCCGGTTGGCCCCAGCACACTTTCGGCGATCATCCCAACCAGACCGGCGAGATAAGCCGGGTGTTTCTTTTCGCCCTTCTGCTTGTTCATTGCCGACGATTTGGTCCGTCCTGTCCTTGATCGAACGGCCTCAAATGCCGCTGCCGCTTGGTCACGGTCCATGAACAGCGAAGCGACTTCTTGATTGAGAACATCGGCACGCCAATTGAGATATTCAATTACTTCATCAATGAGTTCGTCATTCGCCTTACGCCGGGAGTGCGCGAAGAGATCGGACTTCACTAAGACCTTGCGAGCTTGATCTGCAGTGTATCGACGAACTTGACCGGTACCGCGCTGGCTATATCCGATTTGTTCGGACAAGAATTTTGCATTTCCCCAAAAACGCAGGGAGCGGCCAAGGAAGCGTGGATCCGGTTTCATTCCGGGAACCCCGCTAAGAGGGACGAAGGATGCTCGCCTAGGGCGCGAGCGATTTTTAGGAGATTATCGAGGCCGAGGTTTCGCTCGCCGCGCTCGACGCCGCCAATGTAAGTCGCATGCAAACCGGTGCTCGCAGCCAGTTCCTCTTGCGTCCATCCTTTTGCAAGTCGCAACTGTCTGACCTTCTTTCCGAATCGGCTTCTATCTGGCGACGCCATGCCGTTCTAATTCCGGATAGACAGACTATGAGTCCAGAGACGATGAGTATTGTTTCGTGGTTCTGTGGCGGGTCGGAGTCGAAAAAGGCCCGCGGCGTCACCGCGGCAGGCCCCAATTCTCGACCGTCATCGCGTTCCCGGGGGCTGTGCTGTGCAGAGACTCTAGCCGATCTTATTCATTACGATAGACAACGCCCACTTACCATAAAGGGATTAGGCGTGCGACGAACATATCCCTTAGAGCGCGCGAGAGACACGAAGTCTCTCGGCCAAGCGTGACGACAGAAGCAGTGGCACGCGCGGTCTGTCTTATGGCGTTGGCCCGGATGGGCGTTGATAGAACCCAGCAACCAAGGCCGCCGCCGTCGCGACGAAGCTTTCCGCCGCGCGGACGGTTCCCGTGGCATCGTCATGGGGGACCGGAGACGCCTCATAATCGGCAACCTGTCGCACGGTCTGTGCGCGCTGAATTGCCCTGCCCGGTTCGGCTGGGAAAAGACCGGGCTTAGCGAGGTGCATTGAGAAGGCTGCGATCAGGCCGTTTCCGGAAAAGGCGTGGATGGCGGGCCTGCGCCCGCCATGACGGTTTCCGCCGACCGTGCGTCCATTGGAGCGGTTATTTCGCCGCGTATCTTAATGTGGCGCGTGCGGCTTCATGGAGCAGCAGCGCCGAGCGCTCATCCCGCTGCCCGGCTACCGCATCCAGGCCCGGGGGGATGGCACAATCCCCTGAATTTTCACGGGCTGTCGCGAACAGCGGGCGTTGCTCGCCGGACAACAGCGGCTCCGGATCCAGCCGGGTTAACCAGCGCCTCCGCCGTCATCGGTTCACGGCATCTTCGACGGCAGCTTGATCGTCTCGCCATCCACCACGAACGTGCCGTAGCCCTTGTGATGGATCGTCTTCGGATGGGGCTGCTTCGGGTTCGTCCAGGCTTTCACCACCTCCACCACGAACAGATTGTATTTGTTGACCAGCCGGGTATCGACGACCCTGCATTCCAGGTTGGCGAAGCACTCAGCCATCAATGGCGGTGCCACAAGCCCGGCCGGCACCGGCGTCAGCCCGATGGTCGCGAACTTGTCCACATCGCGGCCGGAGCAATTGCCCACCGCCACGACTTTAGCCGCGAGGTGCACGGCCGGCACGGCGATCACGCATTCACGGGTGGTCCTCAACGCCATGAAACTGTGATCGCCGTTGCTGACCACACAGGCAACCAACGGCGGTTCGAATTCCACCATCATATGCCACGACAGCGTCATGACATTCGCTCGGCCTTTCCCCCGGGTCGTCAGCAGAACGACGGGTCCGGGTTCGAGCAACTGATAGACCCGGGATAAGGGTAGCTGTTCCACGACCGATCCGACCTTGATGAGGCGCCAATGCATCAGCGCGTCATCAAGGTGACGGCAACGTGTATGCCTGTCGTTGTTCTGGATCAAAGCGACGGGGGCGCTGGCAAGCAACCTTGCAGTATCAGGCAAGGAGAAGTGCCGTGGAACTGAGTGAAGCGATCCGTGGGCGGCGCGCCACGCGTCAATTTGCCCAAACGCCCGTGGCGAAGCCGGCCCTGCTGGAACTGATCGACGCGGCTATACAGGCACCCAGCGCGATAAACGCCCAACCGTGGGAGTTTACCGTCATCCAGAACCGAACCCATCTTGACCGCATCGCCGCGTCTTCCAAGGCGTATATGCTGACGGCTATGGAGCACAGCGCCGCGCCACAACATCTCCGTGACCTGCTGAAAAACCCCGACTTCGACATTTTTTACCATGCGCCGGCGTTGATCGTGATTTCAGCAAAAAGCGGAGACTGGGCCGTGGAGGATGCCGCCTTGGCGGCGCAGAATTTGATGTTGGCGGCCTATGCGAAGGGTCTGGGAACCTGTTGGATCGGCTTCGCGCAACGCTGGTTGGAGACCGATGAAGGGAAGCGGTCTATCGAGCTGCCGCCGGGCATACAGCCTGTGGCCCCGATCATCGTCGGGTATCCCGCCGGGCCAATGCCGCCGGTCCCTCGCAATCAACCCCGTGTCCGGTGGTTTGATTGAAAGGGCGGCGATTGGCGGTCGTGACTACCGCACCAGCGCCAGCACGAGCTCCACCGCGATCAGCAGCACGATAATGACCTCCAGCAGCCCGGACCGAGCGCTGGAGGCCTCATCATACAGCGCCGTGTAGGTGTCCCGGATGATCGACAGTTTTCTATCCACCGCCGCGCTGACCGTCGGAACCCGGAACAACTCCAGCGCCGCCGTGTAGATCCGTGCGAGGTACACATCCTCGGTCACCTGCAACGCATTATCGACCTTCTCGGTCAGTTCCGTGACCTCGGCCACCATGGTGTAAAGCCGCCGAGCGAGGTCGGCGAACCGCCGGGCGCCCGGCAGCGCCATGCGCCTGCGCGCAGCCTCCACCAGATCGTACATGCGCGGCAGTTCCGCATCCAGCAACTCGTCGTAATACCGCATCTCCAGCAACTGGGCGTTCGCCACTTCCAGCACATCGATCGTGTCGGTATCGCCCCTGGGTTCATAGATGAACGCCCGATCCCAGGTCAGCACCACCAGATCGTCAGTGTAGTAGGAGTATCGGTGGCGCAGCAGGTCGCGGCGCGCGCCCTCGGACAGCGGGCGTTGCTCGCCGGACAGCAGCGGCACGAGATCGAGCCGAGCAACCAGCGCCTCCGCCGTCATTGGTTCGTTGAAACTGGTGACGACGCCAACCAGGTAATCCTCTTCCAGGGTTGATGGCATGGGGCGTTCCAGCGCCTCGCCCACCCCCTGCTTCACCCGATCCAGCAGTTCGGTCCACAGCGCCGTCGCCGGCTCCTGCCCCACCGCGCGGTCGATGGCGTTGAACCGCTGGGAGAACGCGGTCCATGCCAGATCGGTGACCGGCACCCGCAGCGCGATGCTGACCACGCCGAAATCATACAGCCGAGCGGTTACCGTGGCCTGCACCGAACCCTCGGTCAGCGGCAATGAAATCACGCCCAGTCCGATTGCCAACGGCGGTACGCCGAACGCCACCGCCTTGGGCGGGGTCGTCGTCAGCCGGCCGCGAGAACTTCCCGTCCTGACCGTTCGCGCCCAGGTATCCTCGGCTTTACCAAGGTCGATCGCATAGGCGACATCGAACAACCGGTAAGCCAGAATATATCCCGACGCGACGTCCAGGACGGCCATGCTAACCGTTCTGTCGGTTCAGGAAGCTCACCGCGTGCGCCGGATCGATCAGCGCATGCACCTGGAACGTCGCCGGGATGATGTCCGCCCAGGCGTTCAGGTGGGCATGCAGACGCTCGTTGGACGGCACATCGAACAGCACCACCGCCCCGCGCCCAACCTTGGCGTGAACCGAGCGGACCTCGCCCGCATCGATCAGCGGCTGAATCCAGGTCCAGTAGCTTTGGCGCGCGGCGGTGACGCTGGATGGACGCTCGGGCCGCGGTTCGCTGATGACCATAAAAAGCATCGTTGTTTCCTCCGTTTATCGGATACTACGTTCGGATGGCCGGTGGCCGCCGCAATGCCCAGAACGCCACGCTTCCGGCTACATAGAACACGATCGACAGCCCGAAAGCGACCCGGTAACTGCCGGTGGTATCGAACACAAATCCGGCGAGCCATGCCCCGGCGGCGGCGCCCAGCCCGGTTCCGATGGTAATCACGCCCAGGATCGCGCCCAGGTTCGGGCCGGGGAACAGGTCGGCCGTCTTCGCGGTGATCGCTGGGCCGCGCGCGCCCCAGGTCAGCCCGAAGAAACAGGCGTGCAGCCACAGCAGCGCATGCTGATCTGGGGACGTGATCATCAGCGCGAACACCACGCCCAGGATGGAGGTTCCGTAGGTGACCACCGCGGATACCTCACGCCCGACATAGTCGGACAGCGTCCCGGTGACGATCACCCCCGGCAGCGAGAGGAACGCACCCATGCCCAGCACACCCGCCGCGTACAGCTTGTCGAACCCGATATCGATCGCGAATGCCAGTTGATGCAGGGCGACCAGGAAGCTGCCCAGGCCGGTAAACAGGTAAACCGAGAACAGCAGCCAAAAGTGCGGCGTTCGTACGGCCTGATGGACAGTCCACCCCTCCCCGTCCGTCACCCGCCGGTGACTGGGCTGCGCGATCCCGCGAAACAACGATGCCAGCGGCACCAGGATCACCGCCATGAACCCGCCCTGCCACAGATACGCCCCGCGCCAGCCCAGCCCGGAGATCATCAGCGTCGCCAGCGGGGCGGAGAACGCCCGGGCAAAGCCGTTCGCGGATTGCACGACCGAAACGGCCATGCCCCGGTTGCGCACGAAGTACCGCGACAGCAGCGGCACGAACACCACCAGCCCGAGGCAGTTGGCCCCCAGCGTCATCACCACGCCATACAGCACAACGATGTGCCACAGCGACGTCGCGAACGAATTCGCCACCAGCCCGACGGTCAGCAGCGCCCCGCCCATCAGGATCAGGCGGGGCGGCCCCAGCCGGTCCACCAGCCATCCCACCAGTGGCGAACTGATGCCCGTCACCACCTGCGAAACCGAATACGCCAGCGAAACCTGCGCTCGGCTCCACCCAAACGCCTCGATGAACGTCACCAGGAAGACCGTGTAGGAATGCATGAACCCGGCACCGATGGAAAAGGTGCCGAACGCGGCTGCCAGCAGCAGCCACAGGCGGGTTTGGGTCAGGGGCTTGGTCTCGGACATGTTGCTACCATGTCTGGCATGGAGCACGTTGCCCAGCCCTTACGACCTCATGGCAGGTGCGCGGACTACTTGATCAGGCCTGCACTGCGCGGCAGAAACAGTGAAAGTTCCGGGATACAAATAATCAGCATCAACCCCACCAGCAGCGCCGCCAGATAAGGCCAGTAAGCCTTCGCGTGCTGGCCCACGGAGACATTCGCGAACCGCAATGCCATCAGCAACCCAACCCCCAGCGGCGGCGTGAACAGCCCGATCCCCACCGCCGCCGTCTGCACGATGTCGAAATGGACCGGATGAATGCCGATCTTCATGGCGATCGGAAACACCACCGGAATCAGCACCACCGCTGCCGGTAAACCTTCCAGCACCATCCCGAACAGCAGGGTCATCAGCGCCACACCGGTCAGGAACAGCCACGGCCGGCTTTCCAGCGGGCTGAGTGCCCAACCCAGGAATTCCGGCGCGCCGGACAGGCCCATCAGGTATTGGAAAATCGTCGCCACCGCCAACAGGAACACGACGACGCCGGTCAGCACCCCCGCCTCGGCGGCGAGATGGAACACCTCCATCCAGGTTACGCTGCGGTAGTAGAACTTGGCCGCGATCAGCGAATACAGCGCGACGATCGCGCCCGCCTCGGTGGCGGTGAATGCGCCGGCGTAGAATCCGCCCAGGATCACCACCGGAATCACCAGCGGCACGGCGGCGTTCTTCAAAGCGGTGCCGATCCGCCGGAAGCTGGTGCGGGTATCCTTGGGCCATCCCAGCAACTGCGCCTGGATCAACACCAGGATGCACAGACAGACCCCAATGACCGCCGCCGGAATGAACCCCGCCAGGAACAGTGCCACCGCCGACTGGTTGGTCACCGCGCTGATCACGATCATGAAGATCGCGGGCGGCACCAGCATCCCCATCGCCGTGCCGGCCGCGATCAACGAGGCACCATCCTCCGGCCGATACCCGGCCTTCTTCAGCGATGGCATCAGCGCCGATCCCAGCGCCGAAACCTCCGCCATCTTGGAGCCGCAGATGTCGGAGAAGAAATACGCCACCACGATGACCGACATCCCCAGCCCGCCGCGCAGCCAGCCCACCAGCGCTCGGGCCAGCTCCACCAGCGCGGTGGACATCCCTGCCCGCTCCATCAATGAGCCGGCGAACACGAATGACGGGATAGCCAGCAACACCCAGCTTTGGGAGGCCGACACGATCGTCGAGCCCAGCTGCTGCAGCGGAAGCCCCGCGGTCATCAGTCCAACCACGCCCGCCGCGCCCAGGCAGAAAACGATCGGCAACGACAGGATCAGCAGAACCAAAAAGGTAATCAGGGTCGCGAGAAGTACCACGGTGCCTACTCCCGCACGTCGGCGAAGGAATGTTCCGGACCGCCGGTCTTGCGGGCATTATCCAGGGCATAGAGCGCCATCAGGATGCCGCCCACGACGGTGCAGGCATACAGCCACCCCAGACTCATTTCCAACGCCGGGGAGGACAGCATCATGTTCAACAGCACCAGCTTGATCCCGATCCAGGCAATCAGGCCGCCGAATGCCGCGATGATCAGGTTGTGGGCGACATGCAGAACCGCCAGGCCACCGGGCGGCAACCGGTGGGTGATCAGGTTCAAGGCGAAATGACTGCGTTCCTTTACCGCGACCGCGGCACCGATCAGCGTCAGCCACGCCAGCGAAGTCTCCCCGACTTCCTCCACCCAAAAGAAGTTCGGCGGATCGGTGTCCATCCAGTCGGTCAGCGGCACCAGGACATAGCGGGCGAACACGCCGTACAGCATGACCGAAATCGCGAACAGCACGAGGCCGCCCAGAAGTATCCTGGGAAGGAGCAGAACGAAGCGCATCACAGGCGTTTTCCCCGCATGTCGTGGTGGGCGTTATCCGCGTCAGGCCTTGGTGGCGACGATCTGCTCCCACAGCCCACCGTAATTCTTCTCGTACATCGGCCACAGCTTCTGCTTTGCCACATCGATGAACGGCGCGAGATCGGGCTGATTGACGATCATGCCTTTCGATTCAAGCTGTTCTTTCGCACTGGCGAGCGTATCGACACTTTCGGTGACTTTCCGCGCGACACCCTGCGCTTCCCGCCCAGTCTCCAGGAACAGTTTCTGCTGTTGCGGCGTCAGACCGTTCCAAACGCCAAGGTTCATCACCACCATCGTCGAGCCGTAGTTATGGCCGGTCAGCGAATAGTATTTCGACACCTCGTAGGCCTTCAGCGGCACCATGTTGACCACTGGCAGATCCGCGCCGTCGATCACCCCCTGTTGCGCGGCGGTGATCACCTCGGCCCACCCCATCGGCACGGCAACTGCGCCAAGGCTGTTCACCGTGTCGGCGAATACCTTTGATGGTTGGGTCCGGATCTTGAGCCCCCGCATATCGCGTGGCACGTTGATCGGGTGCTTGCCGTTCCACACGTGCCGGAAGCCATAATCGAAATAATACAGGACCTTTACGCCGTATTTGTCCTGGAACAGCTTGTCCAGATCGTTTCCAACCTTACCATTGAGGATCGTGTAGGCCTGCTGGTAGTTGCTGATCAGATAGCCGACCAGAAACACCCCCATTTCCGGAAACAGCGTCCCCGCCGCGCCGGCCGGCGTGCCCATCGCCAGATTGCCCGACTTCACCGCGTTGGTGATGTCGATTTCCTTCGTCAGCAGCGTGCCGCCATGGAACGTGACGTCGAATTCGCCGTTCGTCCGTTCGGTCAACGCCTTGGCATACCAGTCCATGCCGATAGCGCCCGATTCCGGCACCGGATTGACGTGCGCGATCTGCATCTTCTTCGGTGCGGCCTGAGCAAATGCCGGTGCCCGTCCCGTCGCCAGGATACCGGCCAGGCCGCCCGTAGCGCGCAACAGCGTTCGCCGCGATGAGATGATGGTCATTGGTTTATTTCCCCCTGTAAAACCTGTTTAGTTGCCAAGCATGCTATAGCAGTGGTTCGCTATGGCCAACGGGGAAACGGAGCCACCATGATTCATACTCACTCGCAATGGGGTCGTGACGATCAGATCGGGGCGGGTAACCTGCTCACGGTCGAGAAGCGCCTCGCGGCCCTGGCCTCGGTCAAGCATGGCCGTATCTACGACGTCAGCCACGAAATTGGCATGGGCGCGCCCTATATGCCGCCCAACCAGACACCCTACCTGATGTCGATCTTCGGGTCCTGGCGCGACACCATCAAGCGCCGCCGCAAGATGGGTGCGACGAACGACGCCGGCACAAACCTCGAGCGTATTGAAATGACCGCCCATGTCGGTACCCATATCGACGCGCTCGGGCACTTTTCCAAAGGCGACATGCTCTACAACGGGAACGCGGCGGCCGACGTCGTGACCGACTGGGGCCTGGACCGGCTGGGGATCGAGCACGCTCCGCCGATGATCACACGCGCCGTACTGTTTGACGTGGCAGGCACCTCGCACCTTTCAGCCGGCCATACCGTCACGCCCGACGACCTGAAGCGTGCCGCCGACGCCGGCGGCTTCAGCGTGGAATCCGGGGATATCGCCCTGATCCGCACCGGCTGGGGCCAATTGTTCGGCACCGACAACGCCCGCTACGTCACCGGGGAGCCCGGAATCGACGTCCCGGCCGCGAAATGGCTGATCGACCAGGGCATCGTCGCGATCGGTGCCGACAACATGGCGGTCGAGGTTCTACCCAATCCCAACAAGGGCGTGATGATGCCGGTTCACCAGTTCGCCCTGGCGGAATGCGGCGTCTATCTGATCGAGAACCTGGCGCTGGAGGAACTCGCCGCGGCGCGTATCCATGCCGCGTGCTTCATTCTTCTGGCCACCAAACTGCGCGGCGCGACCGGAGCGCCGGTACGGCCTGTCATAATGGTGTGACCTGCTGACCTGACAGTCTGCGGCAGCGGGCATGGGGATTCATTACCGAATACCATCGGGGTAAGGCACCCTGCGGGCAGTCGCGCCAATCCGCGCGTCAATCCAGAAAATCCGTGATGAACCCGCTTTCTTCCAACCCCGGTGACCCATCATAATCAAGCCGCGATCCATTCATTCTCCCGCTGCACAATGTGCTCCAGCATCCGAAGCACATCGCTGCCTGTTGTCGCCCTCCGTCCGCCGAAGTTCGCATCCGCCAACAGATGCGCCAGCGGGTCGGTTGCGGCGGGCGATGGCTGTCCGCAGAACCCCATCGGCCAATCGGGAAAACTTCGCCTCCCCGTCGGCGTAAAACTCAGCACTGTCACATCGGCGTGCCTTGGGTCAGCACCGATCCGCTCGAACAACGGCTCCACGACCTCCCGCGCGCCCTCCAGAACCTGGGCGAATCCGAGTGCGGTAAACAATAGCGCCCCGGTCACGTTGCTGGCCTTGTTACGCTCCCGGGCGACAGCGAGGATGGCTTGTATCTCTCGCTCCAGGCCTTCGGGCGTGGACGCATCGGGCACGACCCGAGCGATAATGTTCCGGCTACAGTATATGAGCCTGTACAGCGCACCTGACGTCAACGGTTTTCTCATGTTGGAATACGCTCTCATGCTTCAACAAGACTGTATCGACGCATCAGGTCTCCGATCGCGGAGGCCGGAACCGGCCGGCTGATCAGGTATCCTTGGATGTCGGTACACCCATCGGCCTCCACCAGCGCTGCCTGTTCAGACGTTTCAACACCCTCGGCGGTCGTGGCCATGCCGAGGCCGCTGCCGATGGCCGCAATTACCCGGATAACCGCCGCGGCATCCGCGCCCTCTGGCAGTCCAGCGATGAGAGACCGGTCGATCTTGATCTTGTCAAAGGGAAACGACCGCAACTGCCCCAGCGAGGCGTAGCCAGTCCCAAAATCATCCATCGCGATGCGTATGCCGCGATCCCGCAACCGGTGCAGCGTCGCCAATACATCATCCGCTTTTGACAGCAACGAGCTTTCGGTGATTTCCAGTTCCAACCGGGACGGACTAAGGCCCGAGACCTCCAGCGCGGTGTCGACCGCCCGGATAAGCCGTTCGCTGTTCTCTATTTGCCGGGGTGAGACGTTGACCGCCACGGTTAAGGGTGCCGGCCAGCGCGCTGCCTCGTTGCACGCGGTCTTCAGCACCCATTCGCCAAGCGCGGCGATGCAGCCGATTTCCTCGGCCACAGGGATAAACACGGCTGGCGGCACCGCGCCGCGCACTGGGTGGTTCCAGCGCAACAAAGCCTCGAACCCCGTCAAGGTCTTGGTTCGGACGTTGAGTTGCGGCTGATAAGCAAGGCTCATTTCTCCCAGCGGCAGCGCCCGTCGCAGGTCCGTTTCCAGATCGCGCCGCGTTTGCGCTCGTTCCGCCATCGCCGGGGAAAACACACGGCAAGTCCGTCGGCCGCCACTTTTCGCATCATATAAAGCCAGGTCCGCGTGCCGCATGATCGCCTCGGCGGTTTCACCATGTTCGGGGAACAAGGAAATGCCGACACTGGCGCCGATATTGACGACCTGCCCTTCAACGACAAATGGCCGGGATAAAATATCGACGACGCGATTGCCGAGCGCTTCTGCTTTCTCGCCGTTCGAGGTCAGGATGGCAAACTCGTCGCCGCCAAGCCGGGCCAGCAGATCGTCGTCGCGCGTTTCCCCGCTCAGGCGTTGGGACACCAGGCACAGCAGGGCGTCCCCGATCGCATGCCCCAGCGTGTCGTTGACCGGCGTGAACCGGTCCAGATCGATCATCAACAGCGCCTGGTTGGAAGCGGCGCTGGCATTCTCCGTCATATCGCGCAGCACCTGGTTGAAATGCCGGCGGTTGCTCAGCCCGGTCAGCGGATCCAGCCAGGCATCGCCGTGCCCGGCTTGACTTCGTCCAGCCGCGCCGAACACCCGTCCCTCATCGATCAACAGCATCCACCTTCGTGCGCCGATACCGCGGACCCGCAAGCCAAGCCGCCGCTCCCGCCCCAGCGATACCCGCAAAAAGCTCTCCGCTTCGCCGCGGTTGGACGCTTCCATTTCACCTTTCACGAAGGTGGCGATCCGGTCCCGCTGGAGCGGAAGAAGGTGAGGAATCGAGGCCAGTATTTCCGTCAGATGTGGGACATCCACCGCCGCTAGCGGAGGAAGTCCGAACAAATCGGCGGCGGCATCGTTCCAGTAGTGCAGCCCCAGGTCGATATCGACGATCGCGACCGCCAGCGGCAACTGCGCCAGCAATGCGTTGGCCACACCGGCGGTCAGGCGCCCCGGCCGGCGAACCATCGCCGAAGCTCCGACTGCCATGCCGTCGGGTGCGTATGTAATCGAAGGTACTGGCACGTCTTTCTCCACGCTCAACAGGGCGGACGTTACCGGGCGACCCTTACTGAACCGTTAACGGCGCCGCTTTTTTCGACGAAATCGACACAGCCAACCCAAACCGGCGTTCCCCAACTTGACCCCCCCGCCCGTGGCGCCCTAAACGCGCGATATGAGCGAAGAACAGACCCACGCCGGCGACATCGCGGCGGCAACCCAGCAGGCACACGTCCTGGCGCAGGCCCTGCCCTTCCTGCGCCGCTATGCCGGAGCCACCGTGGTCGTGAAATACGGCGGCCACGCGATGGGCGAGGAGCATCTTGCGCGGCAATTCGGCAGCGACATCGCCCTGCTGAAGCAGGTCGGCATCAATCCGGTCGTCGTCCACGGCGGTGGGCCGCAGATCAACGCGATGCTGAAACGCCTGGCGATCCAGTCCACGTTCATCGACGGCCTGCGCGTCACCGATGCCGCGATGGTCGAAGTGGTGGAGATGGTCCTCGCCGGCACGGTGAACAAATACGTCGCCGGCCTGATTACCAAGGCCGGTGCGATGGCGGTCGGCATTTGCGGCAAGGACGGCGGGATGATCCGCGCCCGCAAACTGCAACGCACGAAGAAGGACCCGGACAGCCATATCGAAAGTGTTCTCGACCTCGGCTTCGTAGGTGAGCCCACGGCGGTCGATGCCAGGGTGATCCACGCGCTGACCGGCGGTGGCCTGGTGCCGGTGATCGCGCCGATCGGCGTCGATGCGGACGGCCAGACCTATAACATCAACGCCGATACCGTCGCGGCGGCCGTGGCCGGTGCGCTCAACGCGACCCGCCTGCTGATGCTGACCGATGTGCCGGGCGTGCTCGACAAGGACAAGAAGCTGATCCCGTCGCTGACCCTGTCGGAGGTGGAGGAACGCATCGCGGACGGCACGATTACTGGCGGCATGATCCCGAAGGTTGAAAACTGCGTGGAAGCGGTGCGCCAGGGGGTCAAGGGTGCGGTGATCCTCGACGGACGCGTGCCCCATGCCTGTCTTTTGGAGCTGTTCACCGAGGCCGGTCCGGGCACGCTGATCAAGCGGTAACGGACCACCGCGGCGGTGACCCGCTTAAGGGCCGCTGCGAAATAGCCGCTTCAATGGACGCACGGCCGGTGGAGACCGTCATGGCGGGCGCAGGCCCGCCACCCACGCCTTTTCCCGGACCAGCACCGCAAGTCGTGGATGGCGGGCCTGCGCCCGCCATGACGATGAGAGGCCAACGGCTTCCGTCAAATGATTCGTTTATTTCGCCGCGTATCCTAAGGCGCACCCGGCGGCTCGTCTGGCTCG
>DNXO01000172.1:0-292 GCA_003506895.1 Acetobacteraceae bacterium
CAAGGGTGTCGGTCGAACAACCCCTGCTGATCATCGAAGCGATGAAAACAATGACCAAGATTCCGTCCCCGCGCGCGGGCACCGTGACGCAGATTCTCGTCGAGGACGGCCAGCCGGTCGAATTCGGCGAGCCGCTCGTTATCATTGAATAGAATTCGTCCAGGTCAGGCGCCGCGATGTTCGACAAGATCCTGATAGCCAATCGCGGCGAAATCGCACTGCGCATCCTGCGCGCGTGCAAGGAACTTGGCATCGCCTCGGTCGCGGTGCATTCGACCGCCGACGCCGACGC
>DNXO01000172.1:686-3951 GCA_003506895.1 Acetobacteraceae bacterium
GACGCGGTGCATCCCGGCTACGGCTTTCTGTCGGAAAACGCCCGTTTTGCCGAAATCCTCGCCGAGCACAATCTGCATTTCATCGGGCCCAAGGCCGAACACATCCGTCTGATGGGTGACAAGATCGAGGCCAAAAAGACGGCAAGGAAGCTCGGCATTCCCGTGGTGCCCGGCTCCGACGGCGCCGTGGGTCCAAACGACGACGCGATGGCGATTGCACAAGCGATCGGTTTTCCGGTGCTGGTGAAGGCGGCGTCGGGCGGCGGCGGGCGCGGCATGAAAGTCGCGCAGACCGCCGGGGACCTGATGCTGGCGCTTTCGACCGCGGCCAACGAAGCCAAATCCGCATTTGGCGACGCCTCGGTCTATCTCGAAAAATATCTGCAGAAGCCGCGCCACATCGAAATCCAGGTTCTCGGCGACGGCCGCGGCGGCGCGATCCATCTCGGTGAGCGCGATTGCTCGCTGCAGCGGCGCCATCAAAAAGTCTGGGAGGAAGGTCCCTCGCCTGCACTCGACGCCGCGGCGCGTACCGGAATCGGCGCAACGGTCGCGAAGGCCATGCAGGAAATGAAATATCTCGGCGTCGGTACCGTTGAATTCCTCTATGAGGACGGTGAATTCTATTTCATCGAGATGAATACCCGCATACAGGTCGAACATCCCGTCACCGAGATGATCACCGGCATCGATCTCGTGCTGGAGCAGATCCGTATCGCAGCCGGCGGCGATCTGCCGGTGACGCAGGAGCAGGTCATCATCAACGGCCACGCCATCGAGTGCCGGGTCAACGCCGAGAATCCCGTGACCTTCCGGCCCTCGCCCGGCAAGATCCTGCAATACCACCCCCCGGGTGGCCTCGGCGTGCGGATCGATTCGGCCGTCTACCAAGGTTACGTAATCCCACCTTATTACGACTCGCTTGTCGGCAAGCTGATCGTCCACGGCAAGACCCGCAGCGAGTGCCTGATGCGCCTCCGCCGCGCGCTGGACGAAATGGTGGTGGACGGCATTGAAACGACTTTGCCCCTGTTCAGGGCGCTGGTCCGGGAGCCCGACATCATCGACGGCGACTATCATATCCACTGGCTGGAACAATATTTGGCCGGCCAACCAGCCAGTTAATCGGCGATTCTCCCTAAAAACGGCAACCGGGTCGGGAACCCGTCGCAGCGACGGGCGTTTTGCTACCTCGGGGAACTTTCCCGCCCCGGGGGAACCGCTCGAATTTCACGGCCACATGACGCGAGATTGCTGTGACGCCTGATCCCACGCGCCGCCGCGCGATTGGGCAGATCGTGCTGCTGGCTGCGGGCCTTGTGGTGCTGACTGTCATCAGCGCAGGGTCGGTCCATCTGGTAAATCAGGCGCGGGACGATGCGCGCCGGGTTGTCCACACCGTTGAGGTCGAGAGCCAGATATCGTTGGCTCAACTGCAGTTGCGCCAGGCCGAAAGCGCGCAGCGCGGTTATCTTTCAACGTTGCTGCCGGCGTTTCAGGCCGATTTTGAGGAAGCGGCCTCCCAACTCACCCCGACCCTCAGACAGCTGAGCCAATTTACCACCGATAACCCGGTTCAAAAACGCATTCTTGGCGAGATGATTCCGCTCTGCAATCAACGGATCGAGGAATTCCGCGAGACCATTGCACTCGCGCAGACCGAGCACGTGACCGACGCCGCCCGGATCGTCCGCGAAGGCACCGGCCGCGACGCCATGAGCCACATCGACGATCTTGCCGATCAGATGCGCGCCGAAGAAGACCGTCTTTTTGCCCTTCGCAACAGGAGAGCCGACCGCAGCCAAACCCTGGCTGCTTCGCTGACAGCTATCGGTTCGGGATTCGTTGTCGTGCTGGCCGGCCTCTCGATTTTCCTGGTACGGCGCTCGGCGCGGGCGCGCGACCATGCAGAAACGCAGTTGCGCGACAACAATCTCAACCTGGAAGCCACCGTCGACGAGCGCACCGCCGATCTTCGCGAGGCCAACAACGAAATCCAGCGTTTCGCCTATATCGTCAGTCATGATCTGCGTTCGCCGCTGGTCAATATCATGGGGTTCACCAGCGAACTCGATGAGTTGCGCGCCGATATTTTCAGGCGAATCGCCGAGCTTCGCCGCGCGGCCTCTTCGGTGCCGCCGACGCCCGTCGGTGACGACGAGCCGCCTCTGGAGGGCGAGGACAGGCAACTGCTGCAGGATTTTTCCGAGGCGCTGGATTTCATCAAGTCATCGATTGCCAAGATGGACCGCCTGATCTCGGCAATCCTCAACCTCACCCGCGAGGGAAGGCGCGAATTCGAACCGGCGCGGATCGACGTCCGTGAACTGATCGAGGCTATCGTCACCACCGTTGCGCACCAGGCTGCGGAGGCGAAGGCCCAGATTCGCATCGATCCGCTTCCGGAAATCACCAGCGATCGCCTCGCACTGGAACAGATTTTCTCGAACCTGATCGATAACGCGCTCAAATATCTCAAGCCTGGGGTTCCCGGCGAAATCTCTATCCGGGGCAGGACCAAACTGGGCTTTGCGGTCTTCGAGATCACCGACAATGGCCGCGGCATTGATCCCAAGGACCATCAGCGCATTTTTGACCTTTTTCGGCGCGCAGGTACCCAGGACAGGCCAGGACAGGGAATCGGACTTGCCCATGTGCGCGCCCTGGTGCGGCGGCTTGGTGGAACCATATCGGTATCGTCGGAACTTAATAACGGCAGCACCTTCACAATCATGCTGCCCATCAACTGGACGGGAAATAATCGGAACAAAGCCCCATGAGTACGCCAGTCACCATCATCATGATCGAGGACGACGAAGGACATGCTCGACTGATCGAGCGAAACATTCGGCGTTCCGGCGTCAACAACGAAATCATGCCGTTCGCCAATGGTACAGCTGCTGTGAATTATCTGTTCGGCAGCGACGGCTCCGGCCTCGACCACAAGGGCCGGGCGTTTCTTATCCTGCTCGATTTGAATCTTCCTGATATGACGGGCATCGACATCTTGCGGCGGGTCAAGGCAAACAAATACCTGAAATGTGCGCCGGTCGTGGTGCTCACCACCACGGACGACTCCCAGGAGATCAAGCGCTGCTATGAATTGGGCTGCAATGTCTACATCACCAAGCCGGTGAATTACGAAAGCTTCGCCAACGCCATCCGCCAGCTGGGATTGTTCTTCTCAGTCATCAAGGTTCCGTCCGCCGCCACATGACCCCCGCAACACCCACATTGCTGTATATCGACGACGACCAGGCGCTGG
>DNXO01000017.1:0-1110 GCA_003506895.1 Acetobacteraceae bacterium
GCGAATCGGCCGCGATCGCGGTCGCTCACCTGACAAAACTCTACAAGACGACGCGCGCCGTCGACGACGTGTCGTTTCGCATCAACCGTGGCAGCATCACGGGGCTGCTCGGGGGCAACGGCGCCGGAAAGACCACGACGATCGCCATGATCATGGGGCTGGTGCTGCCGAGTTCGGGGCGCATCGAGGTGCTGGGCTGCCCGATGCCCGGCCAAAGCGCCGACGTGCTCGGCCGGATGAATTTCGAAAGTCCCTATGTCGATATGCCGATGCGGCTCACGGTGCGGCAGAACCTCACCATCTTCGGCCGCCTATACGCCGTCGAAAACCTGCGCGAGCGCATCGAGAAGCTCGCCGCCGACCTCGATCTTGGCGAATTCCTCGATCGCGCCAACGGCAAGCTGTCGGCCGGGCAAAAGACCCGCGTGGCGCTGGCAAAGGCGCTGATCAATCAGCCCGAACTACTGTTGCTCGATGAACCGACGGCATCGCTCGATCCCGACACCGCCGACTGGATCAGGCAGCACCTTGAGACCTATCGCAAGGAGAATGGCGCGACCATCCTGCTGGCATCGCACAACATGCTCGAAGTGGAGCGGCTGTGCGACCGCGTCATCATCATGAAGCGCGGCCGCATCGAGGATGACGACAGTCCCGACAGGATCATGGCCCGCTACAACCGGACGACGCTGGAGCAAGTGTTCCTCGACGTCGCGCGCGGCCGCGCTCAGGAGGGCATGCCATGAGCAGGCTGTGGATGGTCGGCGGTATCGCACCGCATCGAATCAACGCGATGATCCTGCGCTACTGGTACCTGTTGATGTCGTCGTGGCCGCGGCTCTTGGAATTGCTCTATTGGCCGGCGCTGCAGATCATCACCTGGGGATTTCTGCAAAACTACATCTCCCAGAATGCCGGATTTTTCGCACGCGCCGGCGGCACGCTGATCGGCGCGGTGATCCTGTGGGACATCCTGTTTCGCGGACAGCTCGGCTTTTCGATCTCGTTTCTCGAGGAGATGTGGGCGCGCAATCTCGGCAACCTGATGATGAGCCCGCTGAAGCCGATCGAGTTTCTGATCGCGCTGATGATCATGAGCCTGATCCGGCT
>DNXO01000017.1:1420-1778 GCA_003506895.1 Acetobacteraceae bacterium
ATGACGCTGCTGGCGATGATCTTCTTCGACTTCAATCTCTACGGCGTCGGGTTTCCGCTGATTGCCTTTTTCTGCAACCTGATTTTCACCAGCTGGGCGGTGGGGATCTTCGTCTCGGGACTGGTGCTGCGGCACGGCCTCGGCGCCGAGAGCATCGTCTGGACGCTGATGTTCGGTTTGATGCCGCTGGCCTGCGTCTATTACCCGGTGACGGTGTTGCCGCTTTGGCTCCAATATGTCGCCTGGGCGCTGCCGCCGACCTACGTATTCGAGGGCATGCGGGCGCTGTTGATGGACCACATGTTTCGCGCCGACCTGATGGCGGAAGCGCTCGCCATCAATGGCGTGCTGTTTATTG
>DNXO01000017.1:2152-2572 GCA_003506895.1 Acetobacteraceae bacterium
GGCTTGTGCATCGCGAAGAAATGCCGATCTGTGCGTTGACGCTTTGTTACGCATTCGGCACTATGCTGCGATGCAAAATCGATGAGGAATAAATGCCGATTGGTGAATTTGGCGGCGCACCGCCACTGGTGGCCGAAGGCAGTCCGGCGCTCACGACGCCGATGTACTGGATGTACGAAATGGCGCATGCGTCGCTCAACCCGGCGCGCGCCGTGACCGACGCCACGAAAATCCTGCTTCAAAATCCGCTCAATCCATGGTCGCACACCGAGTTCGGCAAATCCGTTGCCGCCGGCTGCGAGCTGTTCGAGCGAACCACGCGCCGCTACGGCAAGCCCGAATGGGGCCTCAACGACACCCACGTGAGCGGCATACGCACCCCGATCGAAATTCGCGTCGTCTGGGAAAAGCCGTTCTGCC
>DNXO01000005.1:0-2380 GCA_003506895.1 Acetobacteraceae bacterium
ACGGACGCCCTGACGGCGCTGGTGTCCAAAAATATCGACGTCGCACAGGCCACGTACCTTCACTACGCGATCGCCCTCGACAAGGGCTTCGATGTCGTCGCCATCTCAGGCCAGGTGAATGGCGGGTCGGCGATGCTGGTCGGCAGCGATCTGGACGTCACTCCAAATGACTGGGGTTCTCTCAAAAAAGTCATCGCCGAATACAAGGCGGCCGGTAAGCCGTTTCGCGTGGCGGCGTCCCGCGGAAATGCGCAGGATCTTCACATGCGCGGCGCTTTCGCCAAGCAGGGCATCGATATCAACAAGGACGTGCAGTTCATCAACATTCCAAATCCTTCCGACCACCTGCAGGCACTTCGGCGCGGTGAAATCGAGTTGATCTGCACTGTCGAGCCCTTTGCAACGCAGATATTGCAGGCCAAGGCGGCCAAACTGTTCGGCCTTCCCTACGATCAGGCCGCCGGCAAGCTCACAAACATCATCCTGACCCGCCCGGACGTGGTCGCCGCCAAGCCCCGGGAACTCGAAGAAACCGTTCGCGCGGTCGTCAAGGTCGACGAATTCATTTCGAAAGACAAGGCAGCACTGGTCGATGTGATCTCAAAGGTCACCGGTCTCGACAAGGCCATCGCGACAGGTGCCGTCGAAAATCTGGACCCGGATCCGAAGATGTACCGCGCCTCGGCGATAGCGATCGCCGGCATGATGCGCGACCTGAAGTACATCAATTCCGATGTTTCAGCCGCAGTCGAGAAGAACATGGATTACAGGTTCCTGGAGGCTGCGACCGGCAAGCCCAAAACCGAGTTGGGTTATTGAGTCCGGCGATGCTCAACATCCAGCAACTCAGAAAGCTTGATCGCTACGTCGTGCCAGTGCTGGTTCTGGCGGGGTGGGAAGCGTTCTCGCGGTCCGGCACCCTCCCCGCCGCCTTGCTCCCGGCGCCCTCGACGGTGCTTTGGGCATGGGCGGACTGGGTTTTTGGCACCGACGGCAACACGCAAACCTACAGCGCCCACTGGGTATCTGATATGGCGGCCAGCTTTTCCCGCGTTCTCGCAGGTTTTGCCATCGCCACCGCGCTTGCCGTTGCGCTTGGCGTCGCCATTGGCTGGTCTCGCGCCATAGAGGTTGTCATCGAACCGACGCTGCAAATGCTGCGGCCTATTCCGCCGGTGTCATGGATCCCGCTTGCGATCATCTGGTTCGGAATCGCCAACAAACCTGCGATATTCCTTGTCTTTCTCGGCGCGTTTTTCCCGATCCTGCTTAATACGATTCACGGCGTAAAAAACTGCGATCGCAATCTCATCCGGGCCGGAGCGATGGTTGGCGGCAACAATCGCAAGCTGCTGCGCTTTATCGTGCTTCCGGCGGCGTTGCCGAATATTTTCGCCGGCTTGCGCATCGGTATCGGGTCGGCATGGATGCTTACCGTTACGGCCGAGATGGTCGCGGTAAAGAGCGGCCTCGGCTATGTGTTGTGGGATTCATACTATTTCCTGCGTTACGACCTCGTCCTTGCGGCAATGGCCAGCATCGGACTGCTGGGCTTTCTGAGCGATCTCGGCATCCGCGCCGTTATGGCGCGTGTCCTTCACTGGCAGCGCAACACCACCATCCAGGGTGGGGAGTAGGACATGGCGACCATCGAAGTCTCCCATCTGTCCAAAACATTCAGGGATACAAAGCGGAAGTCCGATGTCGTCGCCCTCGACGATATCAATCTTGAAGTGGCACGAAATGATTTTCTCTGCCTGCTCGGACCGAGCGGATGCGGAAAATCCACTCTGTTGAACATGATTGCCGGATTTGAGAAGCCGACTTCCGGCAAAGTGACGGTCGACGGACAATTGATCGCCAGTCCCGGATCCGATCGCGGTGTGGTGTTTCAGCAAGCCAATCTGATGCCGTGGTTGCCGATCTGGGAGAACGTCGCCTTTCATCTCTTGCTGCGCGGCGGTCAGAAGGGCGAGCGTCGGGCCATCGCTCAGCGCTATATCGACATGGTCGGACTGACCGGCTTCGAGAATCACTACCCTTCCGAACTCTCGGGAGGAATGAACCAGCGCGTCGGTATCGCGCGCGCCCTGCTCATGAATCCACAAGTCATTCTGATGGATGAGCCATTTGGTGCGCTCGACGAGCAAACCCGGATGGACATGCAGAATGAGCTGGTCCGGATCTGGCAGCAACATCAGGGCACGATCGTTTTTGTGACCCACGGCGTCGACGAGGCTTTGACGCTCGGCACCCACGTCGCGGTGATGAGCGCGCGTCCGGGCCGCATCCGGGAGATCATCCGCGTCGACCTTTCGCGCCCGCGGGATATCACAAGCCCGCAGTTCAACCAGACCAAACGACACATCCTCGATTTGCT
>DNXO01000005.1:2723-3725 GCA_003506895.1 Acetobacteraceae bacterium
TCGTCGAACACGGCCCTCGAGCCGATCACCGCCGCCATGGTTGCCGGGCTGCCCGAGGTGTCAGCGCACTTTTCACGCTTCAAGGTCACCGAAATCGCCCTGTCGACCACGGCGCTCGCGCAGTTCGATAACGACGAGATCCTGCGTGCCGCCGAATTATTGGCGCATGCCAAGGTCGACGCCATCGGATGGAACGGAACATCCTCCGGCTGGCTGGGCTTCGAAGCGGACATCCGCCTGTGCGAACAGATCACGGCCGAAACCGGCATACCCGCCACGACTTCCATGCTGGCCCTTAACGAAATCCTTCAACAGAAAAAGGTGACGAGGCTGGGCTACGTCACTCCCTATCTCGACGATGTTCAGGCCAGGATTCTGGAAAATTATGGAAGGCTCGGCATTGCCTGCCAGGGCGAACGGCATCTTGGCCTGCAGGACAATTTTTCATTTTCGGAGGTGCCCGTCGCACAACTCGAGGCGATGACCCGGGATGTCGCGAAGGACAAACCGGAGGCCATCACGATCATCTGCACCAATCTGAAGGTCGCGCCATCGGTCGCGAAGTTGGAACGCGAGACCGGCATTCCGATCTATGACACCATTGCCACCGTGGTCTGGAAATGTCTCAAACTCGCCGGGGTCGATACCAGGCGCGTAACCGATTGGGGTTCGCTCTTTCAACAAGTCGCGTGATCGCATCCAGCAGCCGCCGTAACCGGAGAGATATGAATCATGGCCGCTTTCGATACCGTCATTCGCCACGGGACGATTGCAACCGCGAGCGAGACCTATAAAGCCGACGTTGCGGTCAAGAACGGGCGCATCGTCGCCATCGGCGACTCGTTGACGGATGCGGACGAATTGGTCGACGCCGCCGGCATGCTGGTCCTTCCCGGCGGGATCGACAGCCACGTTCATATTTCTCAACCCTCCGGACCCGGCATCGTGATGGCAGATGATTTTGCCAGCGCAACGCGAGCGGCCGCCTTTGGCGGGAATACG
>DNXO01000084.1:0-20799 GCA_003506895.1 Acetobacteraceae bacterium
TGGAAGGCTTCTTCTCGAAGATGGCGCGCTCGATGCTTCGCCACATTCGCGTCGCATCGAAGGCTGAACTCAAGGCACGCATTCTCGCCTATCTCGACGACATCAACGCCGAACCCGTTGTTCACACCTGGACCTACAAGATCAGTGAAGCCGCGTGATAGGAGTCGCTTTATGGAAACGCTGTACTAGTATCGTTGTCGCAATTAGTGTATATAAGTTTCAACCGATGACTCGCGCCGCTGACGCACCTAGTCCGGCTGCGTTCCGTGATTTTTCAGGAGTTACGACGTGCCGCAGACGACATTCACCGTCGGTAGCCAGGCCGAACTCAACGCCGCGATCGCATCCATTGATGCAGGTGGGGCGAACGCTGGTGCGTTTGCCTACACGATCACGTTCGCAAACACGATTCTACTGAGCACTGATCTCAACGCAATCAATCTGCTATCCGGCGCCTCGCTCACCATCCAGGGCGGAAGCCATTCACTGGACGGCGGAACAACGTCAAGCGGCCTCTTCGTCCAGTCTGGAAAGGTCACCGTCGATAACCTGACGATCGTCAACGCTACCGCTCGGGGGGGCGCGGGCGGTTCGGGCACGTACGGCGGCGGCGGCGGTGCGGGCCTGGGCGGCGGCCTTTTTGTCGGCACCGCCGCCAACGTCACACTGAACAACGTAGCCTTCAGCGCCGATGGCGCAGTTGGGGGCTCCGGCGGAGCGTCTGAGAACGGCGTGCGCGGCGGCGGCGGCGGCGGCGGCATGGGGGGTGCCGGCGGCAATTCGCTGACCAGCACGAGCTATGGCGGCGGCGGTGGCGGCGGAGGTGGTGGACTGGGTAACGCCGCGAATGGCGGCGCCAGCGGCTTTCGGAAGTTCAAGAGCACAATTCTCGGTCTCGGAAACTACTACGGCGGGTCCGGTATCGGCGGATCGACTGGTATCGGTGCCGGCGCCGCCAGCGGTGCCGCGGGCGGCAATCAGTCTTATCAGTTGTGGTCGAACTTCGGGGGGATTCCCTTCATCAAGGTGTCGTGGAACGCCAACGGCGGATCCGGCGGAAGCGCGGGCGGAGGCGGCGGTGGGGGAGCCGACATGGCCGCGGGCGGCGGCGGCGGTATCGGAGGAACTAACGGCCAGAGCGGTCAGTACTTCACCGGCTACGCTATCCCCCCCGATGCACTGACCCAAACGCCTGGGATAAAGGGTGGAACAACGGTCCTGTCGGCGGTCGGCGGGACCGGCGGGTTCGGCGGCGGCGGCGGCGGTGCAAGCGACTATTCTACTGGCACCGTGAAACCCGCGGGTGGCGCTGGTGGCTTCGGCGGTGCTGGCGGCGGCGGCTACGTCGGTGGTGCTGGTGGATTTGGTGGCGGTGGCGGCGGTGGGTCGCCTGGCACCAATGGCATCTTTGGAGCCGGCGGCTTTGGCGCCGGTTCGGCAGGGCAGTCCGGCGGTGGGGGCCTCGGCGCCGGGGGCGCCATATTTGTCCAGGCCGGTGGGTCGCTGACGTTCGGCACCGGCACGATTTCCAATGTCGGCGCCCAGGGCGGCGCCGGCGGAACGGGCGTCGGACCCGCCGGTGCCAATGGCAGCGGATTCGGCAGTGCGCTGTTCGTCCAGGGCGGCGGCGCCATCAACCTCGATCCAGTTGGTGGCCGGTTGGTGATCGACGGTTCCGTAGCGGACCAGAATGGCTCCCTCAGCGGCTACACCGCCGATGCCGTCAGCCTGGTGATTCAAGGCGGCACGGTCGAACTGGGTGGGGTCAACACCTATACCGGCGGCACTACGATCGAAGCCGGCGCGGCGCTACAGATCGATGGCGGCGCAACCGCGGGTAGCGGGACGATCGCCTTCGCCGGAAACGCCGCGAAGCTGATGATAGCGGGCGGAACGATGCCATTGGCCGCGATCGGCGGCCTCGCGGCGGGCGATACGATCGACCTGCTCAATTTGGCACCCGGGGTATCCTTCGCCTCTTTGAATGCCGGCAACGTCCTGTCCGTGGTCACGACCAGCGGCACCGTGTCCCTTCAGCTTGCCGGGACCGCCTCCAGTAGGCGCGGGGACCCGCTGCAGGAAACCGCCGATGGATCGGGCGGCACCAACCTGACGTTGCTGGCCCCTGGCACCACCCAGTTTACGGTGACGACGGAATCCGACGTCAATACGGTCCTGAATTTTATCGATGCCGGCGGCCTGGGTGCGCGATCCCAGACGGCCTACACGATCACCTTCGGCACGATGACGAACAACACCATGTCGCTGACCACCGACATGGATGCCATCAACCTGATGTCCGGTTCCTCGCTGACCATCATCGGCGGCGGTGGCATCATCGACGGCGGTTACAGTGCCGGCACCGCCGGGTCGGGGACGCGCGGTTTCTTCGTCGATAACGGCGCGGTCACCATCCAGAACCTGACGATCCGGAATGCGGCGGCTCGGGGTGGGGCGGGCGGTTCCGGCGCCCAGGGCGGCGGCGGCGGCATGGGCGCGGGCGGCGGTCTGTTCATTGCCGCGACTGGCACGGTGACCCTCAGCGGCGTCAGCTTCAGTAATGACGTTGCGATCGGCGGTGCCGGCGGTGCGCCGACCGCGACCGCCGGTGAAGGCGGCGGCGGCGGGATGGGCGGTGCGGGCGGTTCGGTCACGGACGGGTACGGTGGTGGTGGCGGCATCGGATCGGGTGCCACCGGGGGGGGCGACTCCAGCAGCCAGGGCGGGTCCGGCGTCGTGCTGGGCGCGGCCAGCGCCGGCTATGCCTCGAACGGGGCCACTGACCTGGCCGGCGGACTTTATGGCGGCGGCGGCAGCGGCTCCGCCACGCGCTATGGTCGAGCCGGCGGCGGTGGCGTGGGTGGCGGTGGCGCGTCCGGCAATGGAGGCGTCGGCGGCTTCGGTGGAGGAAGTGCCGGCAGCGCCAGGCCCTCGGGTTATTATGGCGGATTTGGCGGCGGCGGCGGCGGCGGGAGCTACGGTGGCTTCGGCGGCGGCGATGGCGGCGGCGCCGGGTATGGCGGCAATCAGGCCACGCACCTGGGATTCGGTGGCGGCCTGGGTGGTTCGGTCGGCAGCCTCAGGGGCGGCGGCGGTGGCCTGGGCGCGGGCGGCGATATCTTCGTCCAGCAGGGTGGCAGCCTGATCATTCAGGGCAGCACGCTGACCAGTGGCGGCGTCACGGGCGGCGCCCCCGGGGCAGGCGGCACAGCGGGGGGCGCGTTCGGCAGCGGCTTGTTCATCCAGGGCAACCAGTCGGTCACGCTCCAAGCGAATGTCGGTCAGGTTGTCACCATCGCCAGCGGGATCGCCGACGAGACCGGGTCGATTTCGACAACGACCGGCCAGGCCGGTCGATTGATCGTACAGGGTGGCGGCACGGTCAAACTGACCGGCAGCAGCACCTTTACCGGCGGGACCACCGTCGGCGCCGGCACCACGCTGGAGATCGGCTCGGCCGGCGCTGGCACCGGCACCATCGATCTCGCGGGCGTCAGCGAGACGCTGAAGATCGACGGCACGATCATGCCGACAAACACGATCGCCGGCTTCTTGGTGGGCGAGGTCATCGACCTTGCCAATCTGCCTACCGTTGGAAACTCGGGTGCGGTGGATGCGAGCGGCAACCTGTCGATCGCCACGACCACCGGCACCGTCGTCCTGCATCTGGCTTTGACCGGACCGATTCCCAGCATTGCCGTTGCGTCGGATGGGAACGGCGGAACGAATGTGACGATGCGTTCGCCGGGGCAGACCAGCTTTGAGGCGAGCACCGAAACCGATCTCAACGCCGCGCTGTCGGTGATCGATATCGGCGGCGCCAATGCCAAGGCGAACACCGCGTACACGCTGACGCTGGACAGTTCGCTGATCAATCTGGCCAGCGATCTCGATGCTATCAATCTGATGGCGGGTTCGTCGCTGACGATTGTCGGCAATGGCGGTACGATTGACGGAGGCTTCAACACGGGCGTGACCGGGTCTGGCACCCGCGGCTTCTTCGTTTACAGCGGTGCTGTCAGCATCCAGAATCTGACAATCCAGAACGCCGTGGCGCGCGGTGGCGCCGGCGGATCGGGATACCGAGCGGGCGGTGGCGGTGCCGGGCTGGGCGGTGGCCTGTTCATCGCCAGCGGTGGCAGTGTCGCGTTGAGCGGCGTGCAATTCACCAACGACGTCGCGATCGGCGGCGCCGGCGGGCTTGGCGGCAGCGGTTTCGCGGGTGGCGGCGGCGGCCTTGGGGGCGCGGGCGGCAATAACGGTGGCGGCGGCGGCGGCGTTGGGTCCGGCGCCACCGGGGGCGATGGCCCCGGCGCGTATAACGGCGGCGCCGGGATCATTCTCGGGGCCAGCGGTGGCGGCACCGGACTTACCTCCAGTCATGTCGCGACGAGTGGCGGCGTCTCTGGCGGCGGCGGCGGCGGCGGACGATTCGGTGGCGGTGGTGGCGTTGGCGGCACCGCTGCCAACAACACGTCCACCGGCGGCTATGGGCGCTTTGGTGGCGGCTCGGCAGGTTATGCCGGCGACAATAATTATAGCACCCAGCGTGGCGAGTATCGGCCCGGTGGCGGTTTCGGCGGCGGCGGCGGCGGCTTCGCCTACAGCGGCTGGGGCGGCGGCGGCGGTGGCGGCAACGGGCACGTGGTGTTCAACGCCAGCGGTTTCGGCGGCGGCAATGGCAGCGTCAGCTACCAGGGTTCAGGCGCCCTGGGTGGCGGCGGCGGTCTTGGCGCCGGCGGCGACATCTTCGTTCAGCAGGGTGGTTCGCTCACCATCGGGACAGGCACGCTGTCCGGCGGTTCGGTCCAAGGCGGTGCGGCCGGCGGCGGCGCCCGACCCGGCGGGGGCGGCTATGCATTCGGCGGCGGCATTTTTGTCGAGAACCTCAGCGGCGCGACCAGCCACCTCACATTCGCACCGGCCATTGGCCAAACCCTGACTGTCGCCGATGTCATCGCCGATCAGCCCGGCTCCACCGAACCGAACTATTCCAACGTGGGGGGATCCGCGGTCGGGCTGGTGATCAACGGCGGCGGCACGGTCAAGCTGGGTGCGAGCGGCAACGACTATTCCGGCGGCACCACGATCCAGGCTGGATCGACGCTGGAGATCGCTAGCGGCGCCAAGGCCGGCGGCGGCGCGATCGCGTTCACCGCTGGAAGCACGGGCACCCTGCTGCTCGACGGCACCATCATGCCGGCCAATACGATCACAGGCTTTGCCGCGGGCGACACGATCGACCTTCGCGGTGTGACCTCGCCAGATAGCTTTGCCGTATTGAACACGGCTGACCAGCTTTCGATCGCCACTTCGACCACGTCGCAGACCCTGCAACTGTCCGGCACTTACGTGCCGCAACCGTTCGTTCTCAGCTCGGACGGCGCCGGCGGGACGTTGATCACCTTGTCACCAGCGGCGTCCACCGGTTTCACGGTCAGCACCGCGAGCGACCTGAGCCAGGTCATATCGTTCATCGACGCCGGTGGCGCGGATTCCGCGATCAACACGGCTTACACGATCGACATCGTTGCGCCGGGCGGCACGTTGGACCTGACCGGTGACCTGAACGCGATCAACCTGGCGGCGGGGTCTTCGCTGACCATCGTCGGCAACGCCGGAACCATCGACGGCGGATACCAGGCCGGCGTGGCGGGTTCGGGCAACCGAGCCCTGATGGTGCTGGCGGGTACCGTGACGATCGACGATCTGACGATACGCAACGCGGTGGCGCGTGGCGGCTCGGGCGGTTCGGGGCGATACGGCGGCGGCGGCGGGCTTGGTGCGGGCGGCGGTCTGTTCGTTGGAAGCGCGGCGAATGTGACGCTCAACGGCGTGTATTTGACAGGCGATGCCGCGATCGGCGGCGCGGGCGGGGCCGGCAGTGGATCGGCGGGCGCGGGCGGTGGCGGCGGGATGGGGGGCGCCGGCGGCAATGCCGCGACTGGCTTCCAAGGGCAGACTGGTGACGGCGGCGGCGGCGGTATCGGCGCGTCGGCCACGGGCAGCAACGGCGCGGGCGTTGGGGCTGGTTCGGGTATCGTTCCGGGTGCGGCGGGTGGCGGAACCTCCTACCAGTATTCGTCCTCGGGCTTGCGTGACCCGTTCTTGGGGGGAACCAACGGCGGCGGCGGTGCGGGCGGAATTTTCGCCGGTGGTGGCGGCATAAATGGCTACCATGGATACGGTGACCTATTCACCAGCTTCCAACATTACAGCGGCGCTGGCGGGTTTGGTGGCGGCAGCGCGGGGGGCGAAAGCGGATATTCCGGTTTCGGTGGCGGATTGGGAGGCGGGGGCTATTTTCGCCAGCGTCCGCAAGCTGGCTTCGGCGGCGGCGGCGGTGGCACTGGAAGCTATCTGGGCGGCGGTCTCGGCGGCTTTGGCGCGGGCAACGGCGGGTCGGCTCCGGCGAACGGATCCGCGGGTGGCGGCGGTGGCCTGGGCGCCGGCGGTGGCATTTTCGTCCAGCAAGGCGGCTCCGTGGTTATTGGCGCCGGTAGCATTTCCGGTGGCTCCGCGGTCGGTGGGACTGCTGGCGCCGGAACCGCGACGGGCGCCGCCGGATCGGCGTTCGGTGCCGGCATCTTCGTCCAGAACGGCAACATCACCTTCGACCCCGCCGCCGGAAAGACCATCGCCGTCGGCGACGTGATAGCGGATCAGTCCAGCAGCGGCGGCACCAGCGGCGTCGTCGTCAACGGTCCCGGCACCGTCATTCTCAGCGCGCGGAACACCTACGCCGGCACCACGAGGGTTGATGCGGGCACGCTGGAACTCGCCGGCGACATTTCACAGCTTCAAGGCAACATCGTCGATAACGCCACGCTGGTGTTCGCGCAGGTCGGCGACGTCGAATTCGGTCACGTGATCTCCGGCACCGGCACCGTCGTCCAACAGGACACCGGAACAGTGACCCTGTCCGGTTCGGAAGCCTTTACCGGTGGCGCCACCATCGGCGCCGGCGTGCTCGCATTTACCGGGAACACCACGGGCGTTGCCGGCAATGTGGTCGATAATTCGGCACTGTTGTTTGCCCAGGCCGCGGATTCGTCGTTCGCCGGCCTGCTGTCCGGTCAGGGGACCTTGGCCCAGCAGGGTAGCGCGACACTGACCCTATCGGCGGCGAATGTGTTGCAAGGCGCGATCAACATCGCCTCCGGCGGCCTGGCGTTCACCGGCGACACGTCGGGGCTTGGCAGCGCGATCGCCGACAACGGTACCCTGATCTTTGCCCAGGCCGCGGACAGCTCGTTCGGTGGTGCGATCTCCGGCGGCGGCAGCCTGATCGAGCAGGGTAGCCATACGCTGACTTTGTCGGGCACGCCCACATTTTCCGGCACGACGACGATCGCCGCCGGCGCCACTCTAAGGCTGACCGGCGACACCAGCGGGCTTGGCGGCACGATCACCAACAACGGCACCCTGGTACTCAATCAGGCGGTGGACGGGGCGCTTGGCGCCACCATCATCGACAACGGTGGGTTGCAGTTCGTCCAGCACGTGAACAGCACATTCAGCGGCTCGATCGTCGCCAACGCCGGGGTCCTGTTCTACCAAAGCGCGAACAGCACATTGTCCGGCACGATCTCGGGCAGCGGCGGCCTGACGCAGGATGGCGGTGTCATCCTGACGATCAGCGGGGCGCAAACCTACACCGGCGGAACCACGCTGAATGCCGGCACCTTGCTGCTGGCCGCGGGTGGCAGCCTGTCGTCCACCGGGCGCGTAAGCGTCGGCAACTCTGCGACATTCAACCTGGCCGCCCAGGACGAAACCATTGGAGACCTGACCGGCGCCGGTGGAGAGGTCGCGCTCAACAGCTACAACCTGACGATCAACACCACGACGTCCGATACCTACAACGGCTTGATCACCGGCACCGGCGGATTGACCGTGCAGGGCACCGGCACCCTGACGGTCAACGGCACCGGCTTCTACACCGGCACCACGACGATCAAATCGGGCACCCTGAAAACCGGTGTCAGCGGCACCTTGATCGGTGGCGGCGCCCTGGTGGTGGACGGCGGCACGATCGATCTCAGCGTTCAGGGCCTGGAGACGTTCGGCGACCTGTCCGGCACCGGCGGCACGATCGCGATCGGCAGCGGCACAATGACGGTCGGCACCGCCGACAGCACCACATTCGCGGGCGTGATCACCGGCACGGGTACGCTTATCGAGCAAGGCGGCGGCACGCTGACGCTCTCCGGCGCGAATCCGTTCAACGGCAGCACGACGATCGATGTCGGAACCCTGGTGTTGACCGGCATCACGTCCGGCATGAGCGGCCCGATTCTCGATAACGATGCACTGGTGTTCGCCCAATCCGCGAGCAATGCCTTTGCCGGCACGATCGCTGGCAGCGGCGGGGTGACCCAGCTTGGGTCCGGGACACTGACGTTGTCCGCCGCGAACAGCTATGGCGGCGCGACCACCATCACATCCGGCACGCTAGAGCTGACCGGCGATACTTCGGGTTTGACCGGCGCCATCGTCGATAACGCCGCATTGGTGTTCGGACAGACGGTCAACGCATCGGTCACCCAGGCCATATCGGGCACCGGCGGCGTGACGCAGCAGGGAAGTGCCACCCTGACGCTGAATGCGGCGGAGACCTACACCGGCAGCACCACGGTCGACTCCGGCACGCTCGTGCTCGGCGCCAGCGGCACGCTCGTCTCGGGTGGGACGCTGGTCATCAATGGCGGCACGTTCGACACCGGCGGCCAAAGCCTGACAATCGGCGACCTGTCGGGAAGTGGCGGAACGCTGCTGATCAGCGGTGGAACCCTGACCGTCGGGACCGCCGATTCCACCCTGTATGCCGGCGCCGTCTCGGGATCGGGCGCGCTGGACAAGCAGGGCACCGGCACGCTGACGCTGGCTGGGGCGGTGAGTTACAGCTTAGGCACCCGGATCGACGCGGGCACGCTGACGTTCGCGGGCGACACATCGGGGCTAGGCGGCGCCATCGTTGACGACGCAGCGGTCGCGTTCGCACAGGCGTCAAGCAGTCTGTTCGCGGGCGTGATCTCGGGAACCGGTGGCGTGACTCAGCAAGGCTCCGCCACGCTGACGCTATCCGGCGCCAACACCTATGGCGGCGCCACGACGATCACATCCGGCACGCTCGCTCTCAGCGGCGATGCCTCCCAGCTTTCCGGCCCCATCGTGGACAACGCGGCGCTGGTGTTCACGCAGGCCGCCAGCGACGGGATAGCAGCCGTCATCTCCGGCAGCGGTGGAGTGACGCAGCAGGGCAGCGCGACCCTGACGTTGAGCGCGGCCGAAACCTATACCGGCGCCACCACGGTGCGATCGGGCACGCTTCTGCTTGGCGCCGCAGGCAGCCTGGCTTCGGGCGGTGCGCTGGTCATCAACGGCGGAACCTTCGACACCGCCGGCAAGAATCTGACCGTCGGGGACCTGTCCGGCACCGGCGGATCGCTTCTGCTGTCAAACGGAACCATCACGCTCGGGACCGCTGCTTCCACACGCTACGCCGGCGGCATCACAGGCGACGGTGCGTTGGTGAAACAAGGCGCCGGGACACTGACCCTGGCCGGCGGGCTGAGCTACGCAGGCATTATCGAGGTCGATGCCGGAACGCTGACCCTGGCGGGCGACACGTCCCAACGCTCCGGCGGCATCGTCGACAATAGCGCGCTGGCGTTCGCGCAGACGGCGAACAGCAGCCTGTCCAGCGTGATCTCCGGCAGCGGCGGGCTGATCCAGAGCGGCAGCGCGATCCTGACATTGGGTACGGCCGAAACCTATACCAACGGCACGACGATCGATTCCGGTACGCTGCGCCTGGGATCCGGAGCCAGCCTCGACTCCACCGGTGCCGTGGTGATGAACGGCGGCACGTTCGACCCTGGCGGCCAGAACGAAACCATCGGCGACCTGTCGGGCACCGGCGACATCATTCTGACCAGCGGCGCGACGCTGACGATCAACGAAACCGGCAACACGACCTTCGCGGGTGCGATTTCCGGTTACGGCGGACTGGTCATGCAGGGCGGCGGAACATTGACCCTTTCCGGTGCCAGCACTTATCACGGCGGCGTCACGACAATCTCCAGCGGCACGCTGGTTCTGACAGGTGATACGTCTCAGCTTGGCGGCTCCATCGTTGACAACGCGGCGCTGATTTTCGCACCGGCCGGTGTCGACTCTCTCGGGACGACGATTTCGGGTGGTGTGGCCATTTCGGGCAGCGGCAGCATAACCGTTGGCTCCGGCACGCTACAGCTATCTGGCGATATCAGCGGCTTCAGCGGCCAGATCATCGATGACGCCACGCTGGCATTCACCCGGCTTTCCGACAGCAGCGTCAGCGCGGTCATTTCCGGCACCGGTGGCGTGACCCAGCAAGGATGGGCCACGCTGACTCTGTCGGCGGCCGAAACATATACCGGCGCCACGGAGGTCGATGCCGGGAACCTGGTCCTTGGTTCCGGCGGGTCGCTGTCTTCGGTCAGTGCGCTGGTGGTGAATAATGGCGCGTTCGGCCTGGGTGGGAACAACCAGACCATCGGCGACCTGTCCGGCACCGGCGGTGCGATCAACCTGGGCTCCGGCACGCTGACCGCCGGAACCGCGAACAGCACCACGTTCGATGGCATGATCACCGGCAGCGGCGGGCTGGTGAAGCAGGGCACCGGCACCCTGACGCTCACCAGCTATGTCGGCTACACCGGCCCGACCACGATTCTAGGTGGAACACTCGATCTTTCCGGTAATACGTCGCAGCTCAGCGGCGATATGGCCGATGGCGGGGCGCTGGTTTTCTCGCAACCTTTCGACAGCGCCTACAGCGGAACGATCTCCGGCTCCGGCGGGGTGACGCAGGACGGCAGCGCAACGCTTACGCTGTCTGGTGCGAACACCTATAGCGGTCCGACCACCATCATGCAGGGCTCGCTGGTCGTTACCGGCGACACGTCCCTGCTGTCCGGCAATGTCGTTGACAACGCAGCTCTGACCTTCGCGCAGAGCGGCAATAGTTCGCTGTCGGGCGTCATATCCGGCAGCGGCCACGTGACCCAGGCCGGCGCCGGAACGCTGACGTTGGGGGCGGCGGAAACATATACCGGCGGCACCGAGATCGACTCCGGCACGCTGGCGCTGGCGACCGGTGCCAGCCTCGCATCCGGCGGTTCGCTGGCGCTGAACGGCGGCACGTTCGACCTCGGTAACCAGAATGAGGTGCTGGGCGAGGTCAACGGCGCAGGCGCGATCATGCTTGGCGCCGGCACGCTCACGCTGGGAACCGCCAACGACACCGCACTGGCGGCGGTGATGTCGGGCGCGGGCGGATTGGTCAAGCAAGGCACCGGCACCGTCACAGTGTCCGGGGCCAACACCTATCAAGGCGATACGACGGTCGATGCGGGCACCCTGATCCTGGCAGGCGATCTGTCGGGGACGGGCAGCAACATCCAGAACGCCGGCACCCTGGTGTTCGCCACCGACAGCACGTCGTTCAGCGGCAATATCGTCAATACCGACAGCGTGGTGTTCGACCAGACTGGCGGCGACAGTGCCTATGCCGGAGCGATCTCCGGAACTGGCGGGCTGACGCAACAGGGCGCCAACACCCTGACGCTGTCGGGCACGGATACCGCCACCGGCGGAATCACCATCGCGTCCGGTGCGTTGCAACTGACAGGCGCGGCGCTGGAATATGCCGGCAGCGTCACCGACACCGCCACATTGCTGTTCCAGTCGGACAGCAACGCATCGTTCGCGGGTACGATCACCGGCACGGGCGGCGTCACCGTGTCCGGCACGGCCGACCTGACGCTGACCGGCGTCCAGGGCTACACGGGCGGTACCGACCTGGAGTCCGGGCATGTGTTGCTTGGCACCGGCGCAAGTCTGGCTGCCGCTGGCGCATTGACAATCAACGGCGGCACCTTCGACCTCGGTAATCAGAACGAAACGATCGGCGATCTGAACGGCGGTGGCGGAACGATCGAGCTGGGGACGGGAACCTTGTTTTTCGGTACCGGCGGCACGACGGATTTCTCCGGAGCGATTCACGGCGGTTCCGGCGGACTGTTCCTGCAAGGCGGCGGCACGTCCACTTTCGATGGCACGCTCGATCTTGGCGGTACGATCACGATCGATCCCAGCACGCTGGTTTTCACTGGCGATACGTCGAATATCACGGGCGAGATCGTTGACGACGGGGCGTTGATCTTTGCCCAGGTGGCGAACAGCGCATTGCCCGCGACCATCACCGGCGTAGGCAGCGTGACGCAGCAGGGCAGCGGCACGCTGACCTTGTCCGGCAACAACAGCTACAGCGGCCTGACCACGATTTCCTCCGGCACGTTGCTGTTGGAAGGCGATACGTCGCAGCTCACCGGGAATATCGCCGACGACGGCGCACTGATCTTCGGACAGAGCAGCGACAGCCAGTACGGAGGGACCATTTCTGGAGCGGGTGGCGTTACGCAGGATGGCAGCGGAACGCTCACGCTTTCGGGCAACAATACCTACCTTGGCGCTACCACGATCACCCTCGGCACACTGAGGTTCACGGGCGACACGTCGCACCTCGGTGCGATCGTCGACAATGGCGCGCTGACCCTTGGGCAGGCTGCCGACGATGTCCTGTCCGGTGCGATTTCCGGCAGCGGCAGCGTGATAGACTCCGGCAACGGCACGCTGACGCTGAACGCGGTGGAGACCTACACCGGGGCCACCACGATCGATTCCGGCACGCTGCTGCTGGGGGCTGGCGCCAGCCTGAATGGCTCAGGCCAGGTGGTTCTGAACGGCGGCACGCTTGATCTCGGCGGTCAGAACGAAACGATCGGCGATCTCAGCGGTACCGCCGGCGGTGTCGTGCTGGGCGTCGGCACGCTGACCTTGGATACCAGCAACGCCGGAACGCTGGCCGCCGTCATATCCGGGTCGGGTGCCCTGCACATACAGGGCTCCGGCACGCTGACGCTGGCCGCCGCCGATACCTATACCGGTGGCACGGAGATCGATTCCGGCACGCTGCGGCTGGGCGCCGGTGTCGATTTGGCCGGCCCGCTTGTCCTGAACGGCGGAACATTCGACCTGGGCAACCAGGACCAGACGCTCGATGGTGTCAGCGGCACCGGCGGCGTCATCGCGCTTGGAACCGCCACGCTGACGCTATCGGCCGGCGGCACGCTTGATCTCGCCGCCGTCGTCTCCGGCACGGGCGGGTTGATCAAGCAAGGCAGCGGCACCGTTACCCTCGGCGGCGTCAACACCTATGCCGGCGATACGGTGATCGATGCCGGCTTGCTCGTATTGGCGGCGGACACCACGGGACTTGGCGGCGGCATCCTGAACGACGGCAGCGTGGTGTTCGACCAGGCCGGCGCTGACAGCGCGTTCGCCGGCACGATATCCGGCACCGGGGGCCTGACACAGATCGGCGGCAACACCGTGACCCTGTCTGGTTCGGATATCGCCACCGGTGGCATCACCATAGCGTCCGGTGCGTTGCGGTTGACCGGAAACGCTCTTCAATCCGGCGGCGCGTTCGTTGACAATGCCAGCCTGCTGTTGGCACCGGCCAACGACACGTCATTTGGTGGAACCATCACGGGCATCGGCGGAGTCGTCGAAACCGGGCCGGCGAGCCTGACCCTGACGGTCAGCGAGACGTATACCGGCGGGACGTCGATCGAAGGCGGCTCGCTGGTCCTTGGGGCCGGCGTCAGCCTAGCCGCCACCGGTGCGGTCACGGTCGATAGCGGGACGTTCGCTCTTGGCGGTCAGAACCAGACGATCGGCGAATTGTCCGGTTCCAACGGCACGATCGATTTGGGGTCCGGAACGCTGACGTTCGGCGCCGGCGGTGCAACGGATTTTGCCGGCGGCATCGTCGGCTCCGGCGGCCTGGTGTTCACCGGGGGCGGCCAGATCCAGTTCGACGGGTCGCTTGGTCTAAGTGGGCCGATCACCATCGGTGCCGGTTCGATGGTGTTCACGGGCGACACGTCCGGGATGGGTGGTGCCATCATCGACAATGGCGCTCTGACGTTCGCACAGGCCGGCGATGGTTTGTTCGCGGGCCCGATCTCGGGCACCGGCAACGTTGTCCAGGCCGGTGCCGGAACCCTGACTCTGTCCGGGGCCGAGTCCTTCACCGGTGGCATCACGGCAAGTGCCGGCGGCACGCTGAAGCTCTCGGGCGACACGTCCCAGTTGGGCGGCGGCATCGATGACAGGTCGTCGGTGATTTTCGAGCAGGGTATCGACAGTTCATTCGCCGGTGTGATTTCCGGCACCGGCAACGTGATACAAAATGGCAGCGGGACACTCACCCTGTCCGGCGCCAGCACCTATTCCGGTAGCACATCGATCCTGAACGGCGCGCTGGTGTTGACCGCGGACGCGATCAACAGCAGCCAAAGCAGCAGCATCATCGACGACAGTCATCTGATAGTCGATCCGGGCAGCAGCACGGTCTATCTCCCTTCGATATCCGGCACCGGCGATGTAACGATCGACGCGACTGGTGGTGGGTCGGTGTATCTGCTCGGCGGCACGGAAATTTATAGCCTCGCAACAACAATCGATAGCGGTACGCTTGGATTTTTTTCCAACATCACGGTTACCGGACCGATCAGTTTCGGCGGCAGCGCCCCGGCGGTGCTGGAGATGTTCGGCAATAACCTGCCGACCGGCACGCTCGGTGGGTTCACGCCATACGACATAGTCAATCTCGCGGGATACGCGCTGGTGCCGGGTTCGGTGGCGGTCGGTGCCGGGGACGTGCTGACCCTGCAAGTCACGGGTGGCACCACGGTCGCGCTGCAACTGCAAAACGTCGCTGTCGGCACGGTGTTCAACGTCGCCCCGGGTGTGGAGTTCGGCAGCAACATCGCGCTCGCCGCGACGTCGTTCGATGTCGCCACGCAGGCACAGCTTGCCTTCGCGCTACAGGCCGTCGGCATCGGAGGGGTCGATTCGCTGGCCGGGACCAGCTACGTCATCAACATCGATGCGAACCTGACCGGCACGAACGCGCTGACGGCGGACCTGCCGACGATCAGCCTGGCTTCGGGCGACACGCTCACCATTCAAGGCGGCGGCCACACGATCGACGCCAATCTCGCGGCGCGGGGCTTGCTCGCCCTGTCCGGCACGGTGGACATCTCGAACCTGACTATCGCGAATGCCCTGGCAACGGGTGGTTCAGGAGGGAGTGGCCACCTCGGTGGCGGCGGCGGCGCTGGCCTTGGTGGCGGCCTGCTTGTCGGCCAGGATGCCAATGTCGCGCTGACGAATGTCACTTTCTCCAACGACGCCGCGACGGGTGGTGCCGGTGGCGCGACGGGTGGCGTCGGTTACGCCGGGGGTGGTGGCCTTGGGGGCGCGGGTGGCGCTGGCGGAACCGTGCCGGTCGCCGGTTTTCCGAAAAACCTGCCGCTAGGCGGCGGCGGCGGTGGTGGCGTCGGCGGCACGGCATCCGGAGCGCCCGGATACGTCAACGGCTACGCGCCGGGCTGGACTGGCCCGAACGGGTATTACTACCCCACCTTCGGCGCTGTTGGTTCGCCCGGCAGCGGCATCGTGGTTGGCGGAGCCAGCGGCGGATCGGCACTGGTCGGCAGCTACGGCGGCTATATCGGCGGAAATCAAGGCGGTGGCGGCGCGGCGTATTCCGGCGGCGGCGTCGGTGGCAATAATCAGGGCGTTGCTAACGGAGCCGGCGGCTTCGGCGGCGGTGGCGGCGGTGGCGGCGGTGGCGGTGGCGGTGGCGCGGGCGGCTTCGGCGGTGGCGGTGGAGCGGGTCTCGTGGGCGGCGCCGGTGCCTTCGGCGGCGGCGGCGGTGGGGGCCAGACCGGCGATGCGTCAGGCGGGTTCGGGGCTGGTAGCGGCGGGACGGGCGGTGGCGGTGGGCTGGGGGCCGGCGGCGCCGTGTTCGTCCAACAAGGCGGCACATTGACGGTCATCGGTGGTGGCGAAAGCGGCGGTTCCGCGACTGGAGGGCAGGGTGGTGCGGGTGGCACTGCCGGTGCGGGACTGGGCGCCGGACTGTTCCTTCAAGGCAACCAGACCATCACGCTGCGGGCCGATCCCGGTAGTCCCCTGACAATCACCGACGGTATCGCCGATCAGGCTGGGTCTGGTGGCAGCGGCGCGGGCCAGTTGCTGGTCGCCGGTTCGGGAACCGTGACACTTCAGGCCGCCAGCACCTTCACCGGGGGTGTCTTGTTGCAAGGCGGCACGCTGGAGTTGGGCAATTCGGCCGCGGCCGGCAGCGGAACGATCGATTTTACCGGCGGCGCGGCGACGCTGCGCATTGATGGCGGCAATCTGCCAGCCAACGTGATCGCCGGATTTGCGCCAGGTGATTCGATCGACCTCGCGGGTATCCCGTTCAACGCCACCGACACGGTGAATTACGATACCGGCACGGGCACGCTGGCGATCGAGAATGGCACCACCACCGTAGCACAACTCTCGCTTGACGCGGGCAGTATCGGGGCGGGGAGCAAATTCCAGATCGCGAACGAAAGCGGCGGTGGAAGTGGTGTTACCGTAACGAGTGAAATACCCTGCTTCCTGGCCGGAACGATGATCCTGACGGATCGGGGGGAGGTCCCGGTTCAGGATCTGACGATCGGTGAGAAGGTCATAACCGTATCGGGCATGGCGAAGCCGATCATCTGGATCGGTTCGGGGCAGGTATCCGTGTCACCCGCTCGTCGCTGCGCCGCCACGCCCGTCATTGTCCGTAAAGGCGCACTGGCCGACAACGTGCCGCATCGTGATCTTCGGATTACCAAGGCGCATGCGCTCTTCATCGCCGGCGTACTGATCCCGGCGGATTGTCTGGTCAATTATCGCTCTATCCAATGGGATGACCAGATCGGCCACGTCAGGTTCTTTCACATCGAACTGGCAGACCATGACGTGCTGTATGCCGACGGTGCGCCTGCCGAAACCTATCGAGACGATGGCAATCGGGACCAGTTCCAGAACAGGAACGCCGATTGGAGCCAGCCTCCAAAGCCAAGCTGTGCGGATGTACTCACCGGTGGGCCGATTGTTGACGCGGTATGGCGGCAACTTCTCGATCGGGCCGGACCGAGGCCGGGACTTCGCCTTACGGATGATGCCGACCTGCATCTGCTCGTTGACGGGAAGCGGGTGGACGGAACATCACGCCGGAATGGCGACTATGAGTTTGATCTGCCAGTGCAGCCGGGCGAGGTGCGGGTGATGTCACGTGCCGGATCGCCGGCGGAACTCGGTCTGGGGCGGGATTCGCGCCTGTTGGGTGTCTGTCTACGTCACGTCGCTGTGTCGGGGGGGCGGCAAATTCGCATGCTCGATGCATCGGACGATGCGCTGACCGAGGGCTTTCACGCATTCGAACCCGATAGGGGTCAGCGATGGACCGACGGTGACGCGAAACTGCCAGATGGATTGTTCCAGGACGCTGATGGGCACATGCAACTGGTGCTGTCTGTCTGCGGCGTGCTGCAATATCCGCTTTTCGGATAGGCGTACGAACCTCGCCGGGGGGGGCGCGGCCGGCATAAAACCCATCCTTCCGGGGCCGTCATGGTGTAAGCTGCGCGCTTCACGGTCCAAGGGCGGGCAAGACGTGCAGAACGGCATACATTTTATTTCTGGCCTGCCGCGCGCGGGCTCCACATTGCTGTCCGCCTTGCTACGACAAAATCCTCGCTTTTCGGCCGGAATGACCAGCCCTGTCGGCAGCATCTTCAACGCCATGCTGGCAGTTACCAGCGCGCGCAATGAGGGGGCGGTTTTCATCGCCGATGATCAACGGCAGCGGTTGCTGCGCGCCTGTTTCGATTCCTACTACGCCAATATTCATCCCACGCAGGTGGTGTTCGATACGAATAGACAATGGACCACCAAGCTGCCCGCGCTGGTCAGGTTGTTCCCGCGGGCAAAGGTAATCTGTTGCGTCCGTAATCCAGCCTGGGTGATTGACAGCATTGAGAACCTGATTCGCCGTAATGCCTTCGAGTTGTCGGGTATCTTCAACTTCGAACCGGGCGGCACGGTCTATTCGCGTGTGGAGGGCGTCAGCAAGGGCGACGGCATGGCTGGCTTCGCGTGGAACGCCCTGCGGGAGGCGGTGTACGGCCAGCAAGCCGACCGGCTGGTGCTGGTGCGCTATGAATCCCTTACCACCAATCCACTCGGTACCCTGGCAAGAATATACGAAGCCATCGGCGAACCGCTGTTCGCGCACGATCCCGAAAACCTCGAGGAGGCACGCGATATGCTGGAGTTCGATCTCCGCCTCGGCACCCCGGGTCTGCATCATGTTCGCTCTGCCGTTCGGCCGGAAAAGCGGCTGACAGTCCTGCCCCCGGATTTGTTCGCGAAGTTCGAGCGGGATGCGTTTTGGGAAGACTTGACGCAAATTCCCGCATCGGTGCGGGTCATTTAGAATTCGAAAGGAAGGCCACTCCCCCTCCCCGCCGCAATGATGTCCGATTGAGACGAAAGAAGGGATGTCTCGCTTGCGTCGCCGAAACTGGAGGACGACTGCCTTGTACCGCAAGCGAGGCATCCGGGCCGGCACGAGGGCGTGGCAGAAGATCAGAATTGCTGAACCCGCCGAGAGAAGCCCGCCATCCCGGCGGTCTTCCGTCGTTGCCACAGCATCGCGGACGGTAACCTTTGGGGAGCCGGGATCGTACACTTCTTCAAGAATTTCGCGCTCGGCAATCAATCGGACACAGACTGCAAACTTGCGAAAATCTGCCCCTCTTGGCGCGCTTTGTCGTTGCTACCGGTACCACGCGCGCCGGTAGGTCCGTCGGGCCACGCCGGCGTAGGACACCGGCGTCCATGGCATGCCGATGATATCTATGAACACCGACACGTCGGTGCCCTTGTCCGGCATATTGCCCTGCAGTGTCTTGACCTTGTAGCGCAGGACATCGCCTTCCAGGTGCGGTTCCCCCAGCACCACCACGACTTGGTGCATGGTGTCGCCGTCTATGATGGAGACATCGGCGTTGGGCGGGTCCTTGGCGAAGCTGTCCTTGCCCTGACTCCAGAACGGCACGAACACGCTGGTCTTCATGTTGCCCGCCACGCGTTCCGGCCGATCGGCGAAGAACAGCGTGACTGGGCTGACGCTGATCAGGCTCATCGTGTTCGACGCCTTGTCGAAGGCCAGTTCCTTGGCCGTCTGCACGAGCAGGTAGTCCACGATCTTTGCGTCGTCGGCGAGTGCCGGGGTCGCGATGCCCGCGGCGGCGAGCGCGGATGCCGAGATTACGAGGTGGCGTCGGCTTTGCATCGTCATTTCCTTTCGTCAACTCTTGAGAGTCGTGTTGGTCGGCGCCGCCGACCGCGCGTGCGCGGGCCCCAACTCTCGGGGCCCGCGCACGCCCATCCCACTGTGCGCCTAGTTCGCGTCCTGCGCAGCGCGATAAGCCTCCTGTAGCTTCCTCTTATCGTCCTCTGTCAGGACCGGCGGCTTGACCGCGACCGTCAGCTTGTTGATTTTGCCGTTGAACGCGAACGGAACCTGGTAATCCCGGTCGTCGACCGGTGTGCCGGTGTCGGCCCCGATGTCGAAGGTTTCGTCCCATGGCAGGGTCAACGGCACCGTGCGCTCCATCGTCTGCGTCGAAACCACTTTTCCGTCCACCTTGAAGGTGCCGGTGCCGCCGCGGCCGAGGCCGCTAAGGTTGTTATACGCCAGCGTCCCGAGACCGAGTCCGTCGTACTTGAAGTCGTATTCGAGTGTATGCTTGCCGGCCGTCAACGCGTCCGGTCCCTCCCACCGCACCCGCTTGAGGTCCAGCAGGTTCCAAATGAACACCGGCTTGCCCTTCAGCAGATAGAGGCCGTACCCGCCGAACCGCCCGCCATCGGTGACGATCATGCCCTCGCCGCCGCCCTGGGGCACGTCGACGTCCGCAGTGATCGTGTAGGACGTGTCGAGCAGGTCCGGCCCGGTGCCGCGAGGCTGGCCGGTAACGGGCACGCCGGAGAATGTGAACACCTTGCGTCCCCCGGACATCGACGGGCGCGGTGTCACCATGCGGGTCGCGACCGAGGCATCTAGCGGCAGCACCTGATATTTCGCGAACTCGGCAAACATCAGATCGGTCATTTCGCGCATCTTGGCGGGATTGGCAGCGGCAACGTCGGTGTACTGCGTCCAGTCATGCCGCACGTCGTACAACTCGAACTTGTAGGCGCTGGCCGGATCGGTGATCGCCTTGCCGAGCAGTTCCCAAGGTGCACGCACCGGCACCGCGCTCAGCATCCAGCCGTCGTCGTAAAGACCTTGCACGCCCATCATCTCGAAATATTGGGTGCGGTGCGGCGAGGGTGTGTTGGCGTTGGCCTTGTCGAAGCTGTAGGCCATGCTGACGCCTTCGATCGGTTTCTGTGCGATGCCGTCAACCGATACCGGTGCGGGGATGCCGGTGGCTTCCAGCAGCGTCGGCACGACATCGATCACATGGTGGAACTGCCAGCGGATGCCACCCTTGTCGGCGATCCGCGCCGGCCAGGAGATGGCCATTCCCTGACGGGTGCCGCCGAAGAACGATGGCACCTGCTTCGTCCATTTGTAGGGGGTGTCGAATGCCCAGGCCCACGGCACCGCCATGTGGTTGTAGGTGAACTGGGTGCCCCAGGCGTCGTAGAACTTCATTTGTTCGGCAACGGGCAGTTCGACGCCGTTGAACTGCAGGACCTCGCTGGGAGTGCCGTTCGGCGAGCCCTCCGCCGATGCGCCGTTGTCGCCACTGATATAGATGATCAGCGTGTTGTCCAGCT
>DNXO01000084.1:21062-27591 GCA_003506895.1 Acetobacteraceae bacterium
GTGTTGTCCAGCTTGCCCATGTCCTGCACCGCCTGGATCACCCGGCCGATCTCGTGGTCGGTATAGGCCAGATAGGCGGCATAGACGTTCGCTTGGCGGATGTAGAGCTTCTTCTCCTCGTCATTGAGGGTGTCCCAGGACTTCAGCAGTTTGTCGGGCCAGGGTGTCAGCTTCGCGTCCTGGGGAATGACGCCGAGCTTCTTCTGGTTGGCGTAGATCTGGTCGCGCAACGCGTTCCAGCCCTTGTCGAACAGGTGCATGTCGGTGATTTTTTCCACCCATTCCGGGGTTGGATGGTGCGGCGCATGGGTCCCGCCGGGAACGTAATACAAGAAGAACGGCATCGTCGGATTGATGTCGTTCAACTGGTTCATCCAGTGGATGGCGTCGTCCGCCATCGCCGTGGTCAGGTTCCAGCCGGGATGCCCCACATACGGGGAAATCGGCGTAGTGTTGCGGAACAGGTTCGGCTCCCATTGGCTCGCGTCGCCACCGACGAAGCCATAGAAATATTCGAAGCCCATACCCGTGGGCCACTGGTCGAATGGACCGGCTTGGCTGGTCGTCCATGTCGGGGTGTTGTGGTCCTTGCCGAACCAGGAGGTGCGGTAGCCGTTCTCCAGCAGGATGCGGCCGATGGTGGCGCTGTCCTTGCCGATCACGCCGTCATAGCCGGGGTAGCCCGAGGCCGCCTCGGAGATTACGCCGAAGCCAACCGAGTGGTGGTTTCGCCCGGTTATCAGTGCCGCGCGGGTCGGCGAACACAGCGAGGTCGAGTGGAAATTGGTATAGCGCAGCCCGTCCGCGGCGATGCGGTCCAGCGACGGCGTTGGGATCACGCCGCCAAATGTTGAAGGCGCGGCAAAGCCGACGTCATCGGTCATGATTAGCAGAATATTCGGCGCACCCTTCGGCGGCACCACCCGCATCGGCCACGCCGGCTTGGACTGATCGGCGTTCAGCCCGATTTGTCCCGTGAACGGCTGAGGCGGTGGTGGGAGGTAACGGCCGTCAATGGTCGTGGTGGCGTCGGGCGATCCGGGAACGCCAGTCGTCTCTTGTGCCCCTGCGCCTATCACCGTCGCCGGCGCTAATGTCGTGGGCACCTGGGCCCGGGCCGAAGCGCAACCAAGGGCTAGAAGGCCCGCAACCGAAATGATGATCCGTCCGAACGCCATGTCTGACCCCCCGTGCGGTTTCCGGCGCACATTCCATTCGCTCGCCGCATCGTAGCTAAGGCGCGAACTGACTTTCCCGACTATGCGGATTTGGCAAATTCTCCCGTTGTGCCGCTCCCGGAGGTGCGGACGGAGGTTTGGTCCTGAAGTAGATGTCCACGCGGTAGCCCTGGACCAGGCGAGCCGATCTGGCCTTCGAGTGGTGCCAGGCCATGACTTCCGCACCACCGCGTGCGCACGTTCCAGTGTCGGACCGCCGGCGCGTCATCCGAGGTGGAGGCGTTAGGGTTGTCTGCCACCGCACGGATAATACATGCCGGGGCTGACTGATATGCCCCTGCCATCCGCTAGTGGTCCGGTCCCGACAGAAGCATCCTTGCGGTTGTGGGAGTCGGCCCACTAAATCAAGGACTAGTGGATAAAATCTGTCGACTTCTATCCACTCGTATAGGCGGCAATGAAAGGCATTCGGGGGTAAACGAGAAGACGGGACAAAGCGACCGCGAGTGGCATGTTTGGCTTAACCGAGCCTGTCCACCCAATACTGGGCTCTCCACCGATGCGTTAGCACCCAGATGTGACGGCCTCGGCGCTTGCCGATACTGCATAGTCTGCGCCGGCTTCAACACCCCAAGCTGGACGAGTTGCGGCATCGCTCTCTGGCCCCCCCCGCGGCCCGAGGCCTGATGTCGGGGATTAGTTCGTTAAACGAAATGGAGCCATGATGCCGTCACATGAATGCCTCTCGGGCACACAAGCATTTGCGCCATCGCCGCTGTCTGTATGGTCTCGGTGGTTTCGTCGAAACGCATTCGTTGTGATGGCCGTGCTGCTGCCCGTCGGGTGCTCAGGCTCTGTCCAGGTGGGCCCCCAAGCCGTCGCAGGTCTCGTGCCTAGCGGCACGGTGAATATGGACGAAGTGCAGGTCGCCTATATCGGCAGCGGGGGCGGTGGTAGCGGCACGCTGTACTACCAAGGTCGGGCCTATCCGTTCTCCGTCGGGGGCCTTGGAGTTGGCGGATTCGGTGCATCAACGATTACCGCGGAGGGGGAGGTCTACAAACTCAACAACCTCGCGTCGTTCGCCGGAGCCTACGCACAGGGTCGCTATGGGCTCGCCATTGGCAACGCGAGCATGGGTGACCTCTGGCTTCAGAATGAGGCTGGTGTGATCATGCATTTGAGAGCCAAGCGCACCGGCCTGATGCTGAGTCTGGGCGGCGATGCGGTGGTCATATCGATGCAGTAAGATCGCACCGACGCGGTCGACCAGAGCGGTCAGGGGCCGGACGGGATGGGCACCACGCTTCGCTTTGCTCGGCATAATGCGCTCCTTCGTGCTTGTTATGCCTCGCACACTAAATTACGGACAGGCTCCCCCTCAGCATCCATTCTTTTAGTCCGGGATGCCGCCGAACATCCGCTAGCCGAACACGCATCCCACGGGGAGATCGAGGGGCATCCGGCAGTGATTTCGGGGGACGAGCATGGGACGCATTGGCCTGCCCCAGCCCCGCGAACGCCAATTCATGGATGCTGGCGTGCGCCTCGTGGCGGAGAAACTGCTTGTCCGATGGCACCGCCGTCATCAGAAATGCACAGACTAATGTAGCCTTTTGACATCGACCCAATTCCTGTTCAGCCAGTTGAAGATGGGCCAGCAGGTTCAGACAGCCGTGCCGAACAGAGCACCGATGCCGGTTGTCAGAGCCATTGCGAGGGCTCCCCAGAACGTCACGCGGATTGTTGGCCGAAGGATGCCCGCCCCTCCGGCCTTGGCGCCGATCATGCCGAGAAGCGCCAGAAACAACAACGAGCCCACGGCGACCACCGGCAGCAGGAGCCTTGAAGGTGAAAGCACCACGAGCACAAGGGGTGCCGCGGCCCCGACCGTGAAGGTTGCCGCGGAGGCAAGGGCTGCCTGTATCGGACGGGCCGTGGTCATCTCTGAAATACCAAGTTCATCGCGCGCATGGGCGCCTAAGGCGTCCTTCGCCATGAGCTGGAACGCAACCTGGCGAGCCAGCCCGGCCTCGACTCCGCGGGCGACATAGAATTGGGCAAGCTCCTCCTGTTCGCGCTGAGGGTCGCTCGCAAGCTCGCCCTTCTCGCGGGCAAGATCGGCATGCTCGGTATCTGACTGCGAACTGACCGAGACGTATTCTCCGGCTGCCATCGACATGGCGCCCGCTACCAGGCCAGCCACACCGGCAACGAGCGCCGCATTTTGCGACGAAGCCGCCGACGCCACGCCAAGGATAAGGCTCGCGGTTGATATGATTCCATCATTTGCGCCCAGCACCGCGGCACGCAGCCATCCTATGCGTTCGATCAGATGGTTCTCTTTATGAATTCTGCTCATCGGCGTCCCCACCCACCAGCCTGTCGCTTTGTACCCAACTCGCGCGGGCTTACACCGACGGTCACCGACGGTTCGCCGTAACCGACCGGATTGTCTGCTTCCGTTGTGGATATCGCTTACAATCTATTCATTAGATTGGCGGACCCGACACGATTCGAACGTGCGACCTTCGCCTTCGGAGGGCGACGCTCTATCCAGCTGAGCTACGGGTCCAGCGCGCCCTAACCGGGGCGACGGCCACCCTATACCGGCATTCCCCGCAAACCTCAATGTCCGATCTTAGGGCCAACTCCGAACCCGGTCCGCCTCTTGGCCCACCGTCAAGACCGTCGGCCCATCCGCCACACCCCTGGGGTGCCCGGGCACGGTTGCCGGGTCTTGCCAGCAATTCACCGCCCCCAGGCTTCGGGTGCAGTACGCGGGCGTCTCCGGTTTTGGCTCTTCCGCCCGGCAATACCGCTTCCCCTGATCCAGCCGCACGATCGAACAGTCGCGTCCGGTCCACCACGAATACACCGCATCGGCTGGCGTTCGCTGGATCGTCGCCACGCTGCCCACATTGGCCCCGACCGCCACGGCGGCGATAAGGTTGTCGGACATGCCGCACCCGGCCAAGGGTAGAAAAAGGGCGAGAAAGATGGTCTTCATCCCTCGCTTCTACGCCCTAAAAGTAAATGAACTCTTGCCGCGACGGCGGTTTGCGGCCACACCCCGACGCCGCTATGGTCCGCCGCCGCCGGCGTTCGGCAACCGTGGCAAAGCAGGCAGGCGAGAGAATCCGCGTGGTTGATATTTTCGACGAGGTTGAGGAAGACCTCCGGGCAGAGCGTGCTGAAAAGCTGCTGAAAAAGTATGCGGGGCTGATCATCGCCTTGGCTGTGGCGATCGTCGCCGCCGCCGCGGGCTGGCAGCTTTGGACCCGCTATCAGAACCAGCGGGATCTCGCCGCCGCGTCGCGTTTCGTCGCTGCCCAGACCGCCGGCGATCAAACCGCACTGGATCAACTCGCTGCCGACGGCCCGGAAGGCTACAAGACCCTCGCCCGACTGGGCGCGGCCGCGCTGAAGGCCGATGCCGGTGATCTGCGGGGCGCTGAATCGTTATGGAATGCGGTTGCTTCGGACTCCAGCGCCGATAGTCTTCTGCGGGATTTCGCCAGCCTGATGGCCACCAGTCGGGAACTTGACCATGGCGATCCGGCGGAACTGGCCGGTCGCCTGAAGCCGTTGGCGGACTCCGGGAATCCCTGGTCCAGCCTTGCGCGTGAGCAATTGGCATTGCTCGACCTCCGGCAAGGCAAGCTCGATGACGCCCGCCAGACCCTTCAGGCGCTGACGAACGACATCGCGGCGCCACCCGGGTTGCGGGCTCGCGCGTCCGCGCTCTTGGCGGGCCTTGGTCCCCAGGAGGCGAAATGACCGCCGAACCCACCAACCGACAGGGAAGCCTTGGCGTGAGCGTGAAAGCCCTTTCCAATAAGAACATGCTGGCCCGGCGTTCCGCGCTGTTGGCGCCGCTTGCGCTGGGGGGGTGCTCCTGGTTCGATGACATGTTCTCCGAGAAGAAGACCATCCTGCCTGGCAAACGGGAGACCGTGATTACCGACCGGCGCGGCTTGGTCGTTGACGATGCGGCGGCCAAGGTCGTCTTGCCGCCGGCGGTGCGTAACGCCGATTGGCCCCAAGCCGGCGGCAACCCCTCTCATCTGATGGGACACCTCGAAGCGAACGACCATCTGACCGAGGCATGGAAGGCCGATATCGGCGAAGGGGGCGGCTATCGCCAGGTCATTACCGCGCAGCCGGTCGTCCTTAACGGCTCCGTCTTCACCATGGACTCCGACGCGGTGGTGTCCGCCTTCTCGCTCGCTGACGGCAAGCGCCAGTGGACGTTCGATACCAAGCCGAAGGATGACGACAGTACCAATGTTGGCGGTGGCCTCGGCGCCGACGGCACGACGCTCTATGCCGTCAACGGCCTGTCTCAGATGGTCGCGCTGGACGTTGCCACCGGCAAGGAAAAATGGCGCCAATCCTTGGGCGCCCCCGCTCGGTCTGCTCCGACGGTCGCCGATGGGCGCGTCTTCGTGATCCTGATTAGCGACCAACTCCTTGCATTCACCGCCGCCGAGGGCCGTCAACTCTGGAGTTTCCAATCCTCCAGCCCGGTTACCGCGATGCTGGGGCAACCAGCCCCGGCTTATTATCGGGGGCTGGTCGTGGCCGGCTTCGGCTCTGGCGAACTCGCCTGCTTGCGCGCGGAGACGGGGGGTGTGGTTTGGACCGACGGCCTCGGCGCCTCCGAAGGGCGTGCGTCGGTCGCCGACTTCCTGTCGATCCGCGGCCTTCCTGTCATCGCCAACGGACTGGTGTATGCGATCAGCATGGGCGGCCTGCTTGTGTGCGACGACGTGCCGACGGGCCGCCGTGTGTGGGATCGTCAGATCGCCGGCGAGGACACCGCCTACATCGCCGGGGATTGGATGTTCGTCATCTCCGCGCAACAGCAGATCGCCGCGATCAACATCACCAATGGCCGGATCACCTGGATCACCCAGCTTCCCCGCTGGGAAGACCCCGAGAAGCGTAAGCACACGCTGACCTGGTACGGTCCGCTGCTGGTCAGCGACCGCCTGATCGTCACCGGCACCAGTGAAGACGCCTTGTCTCTCAGCCCTTACACCGGCGAAATCCTGGGCCATATCAGCTTGTCCCAGGCCGCCGCGCCGAGTGCGCCCGTGGTGGCGGGTGGGACGGTGCTGATCCTGACAAACGATGGGCGCCTGATGGCGCTGAGGTAGAAAAACATGTTGCCGCCCAGGCTGCCAATCGTCGTCATCGCCGGGCGGCCCAATGTCGGGAAATCGACGTTGTTCAACCGGCTCCCCCGCCGCCCGAACACGCCTCCCGGCCGACAACCCCGCGGGGCACCCCACCGCGAGGAAAAGGAGAGGCAAACGCGCGCGCGGGGGGGGGCGGGGCGCGCCCCC
>DNXO01000084.1:27729-28048 GCA_003506895.1 Acetobacteraceae bacterium
AAATCGACGTTGTTCAACCGGCTCGCCGGCCGCCGTATCGCGCTTGTCGCCGATACCCCCGGTGTGACCCGCGACCGCAAGGAAGCGGAAGCGCAACTGCGCGGCCGGATGGTCAAGCTGATCGACACCGCCGGGCTGGAAGAATCCGCGCCGGAGACCCTCGCTGGGCGCATGCGGGCATCTTCGGCGAGCGCGGTGTCTCAGGCCGACCTGGTGCTGTTCGTGCTGGACGCCCGAGCCGGCGTCACGCCGCAGGACGAGCACTTCGCCCAGTGGCTGCGCCGCCAGGGCAAACCGGTGCTGCTGGTCGCCAACAAGG
>DNXO01000084.1:28304-64128 GCA_003506895.1 Acetobacteraceae bacterium
TGGTCGCCAACAAGGCCGAGGGCCGCACCGCCACATCCTCCATCCTCGACGCCTATTCGCTGGGTCTTGGCGACCCGGTCGGCGTCTCGGCGGAGCATGGCGAGGGGGTCGCCGACCTGATGTCGGAGATCGCCGACAACCTGCCGCCCGAGGAACTGGCCGCCGACGAAGCTCATGACGACCGCCCGCTGAAACTGGCCATCGTCGGCCGCCCCAACGCCGGCAAATCCACGCTGCTGAACCGTCTGCTGGGCGAGGAGCGCCAGATCACCGGCCCCGAACCCGGCCTGACCCGCGACGCCATCGCCGTCATACTGACCGACGACCAGGGCCGCGAGATCGAGATCGTCGATACCGCCGGCCTGCGCAAACGCGCCCGTATCGAGGCGCCGCTGGAGAAGATGTCGGTCAGCTCCGCCATCGAGGCGCTGAAGATGGCCGAGGTCGTTGTGCTGTGCCTGGACGCCGCCGAAGGTATCCACGACCAGGACCTGCAAATCGCCAGATTGGTGGAGCGCGAGGGCAGGGCATGCATCGTCGCCCTCAACAAATGGGACGCCGTGCCTGACCGCAATGCCACCCGCAAGGCGATCATGGAGCGGCTGGAGGAAAGCCTCGCCCAAATGAAGGGCATCCCGGTCGTCACCCTGTCCGCGCTGACCGGCGCGGGGATCGAGCGGTTGCTGCCGGCCGTCCGAGCCGCGCATGAGGTGTGGAACAAGCGCATCCCGACGGGTGAACTGAACCGCTGGTTCGAGCATGCGTTGGAGACCCATCAGGCGCCGTTGGTCAGTGGCCGCCGCCTGAAACTGCGCTACGTGACCCAAGCCAAGGCCCGTCCGCCGACTTTCGTGGTGTTCGGCACCCGAGCGGAGCAGACGCCGGAGGATTACTCGCGCTATCTGGTCAACAGCCTGCGGGATACGTTCAAACTGCCCGGCACGCCGATTCGGTTGCAGTTCCGCGGGACCAAGAACCCATTCGTCGAAGACGACTAACCAACTCTTGCGCGCCAAGGGCGAATAGGGCGCAATCGGCGCATCAGGAGACGCCCCGATGCAATCAGCCGAATTGGCTCGGCAGTTCGACCTTCGAACCTTGCCACCGTCGTTCTACGAAGACCCTTTCCCGACCTTTCACGCCCTGCGGACGCATGAACCGATCAAGCGCATGCCCGACGGTTCGCTGTTCCTGACCCGCCACGCCGATCTGGTCACCGTTTACCGCGACGCCAAAACCTTCAGCAGCGCCAAGGAAGCCGAGTTCGGCCCGAAATTCGGCACCGACACCCCGTTGTTCGCCCACCACACCACTAGCCTGGTGTTCAATGACCCGCCGCGCCACACCCGCGTCCGCCGCCTGATCGCGGGCGCGCTGACCACGCGGGTGATCGCCGACATGGAGCCCGCCCTGATCGCCCTGGTCGACTCGCTGCTCGACCGGATTCAGGCGCTTGGTCAATTTGATCTCATTGCTGACTTCGCCTCGGCCATCCCGATCGACGTTATCGGCAACCTGCTGGCTATCCCACCCGACGCGCGCGAGCCTTTGCGCGACTGGTCGCTGGCGATTCTGGGCGCGCTGGAGCCCGCGCTGACACCGGAGATGGAGGCCGCGGGCAACCGGGCCGTCACCGAGTTCCTATCCTATTTACAGGTCCTGGTCGCCGAACGCCGCCGTAACCCCGGCGACCCCACCCGCGACGTGCTGACGCGACTGATTCAGGGCGAGGCAGACGGCGGCCAACTGAGCGAGGCCGAACTGCTGCAGAACTGCATCTTCATCCTGAACGCGGGGCATGAAACCACGACCAACCTGATCGGCAACACGCTGGTGACGCTGGCGGGCGAACCGGACATCGTTCGCCGACTCAATACCGAACCGGAGGTCATGAAGCCTGCGATTGAGGAGTTCCTGCGCTACGAAAGCCCAGTGCAACTCGGCAACCGCATGACGATGGCCGACACCGAAATCGCCGGCCATCCGGTCCCGGCCGGCACGCCGATCACGCTGTGCATCGGCGCGGCGAACCGCGACCCCGAGGTCTTCCCCGACCCCGACCGGCTGGATATCGACCGCTGGCCCAACCGCCAACTCGCCTTCGCATTTGGCGTCCATCAATGCGCCGGTCTCGCCGTCGCTCGGTTGGAGGGCACGATCGCCATCGGGCGGTTTCTGCAACGGTATCCCAACTACCGGCTGAACGGCACGCCGGCGCGTGGCGGGCGAGCACGCTTCCGCGGGTTTCTGGCGGTGCCGGCAACGACAAAATAGAGCGTGGTTGAAAACAAGTCGCGCCCAATATGACCGCGTAGGCCTGATCGTGCTACGAAACGCCATGCAACCCGGAATCCTGCTCGCCCTTCTGTCCGCTGTGTTGTTCGGCGCCAGCACGCCCTTGGCCAAGATGATGCTGGGGAATGTCGATCCGTGGATGATGGCGGGGCTGCTTTATCTCGGCGCGGGCATTGGCCTCGCGTCTATCCATCTTTCGCGGAGTGCCTTGCGCCTTCCCGCTGTCGAGGCGCCACTACGGCGTTCGGACCTACCGTGGCTTGCGATCGTCATCGCGGCCGGTGGCATCCTGGGGCCGCTGTTCCTGATGTTCGGACTGTCCCGCACCGATGCCGCCGGGGCGTCGCTGCTGCTGAATCTCGAAGGCTTGGCGACGATGGGCATCGCGTGGGTGGTGTTCCGGGAAAACGTCGATCGCCGTTTGCTGTTCGGTGCGTTTGCCATTTTGGCCGGTGCGGCGCTGCTGTCGTGGCAGGGCGGGGCCTCGCTCAGTTGGGGGGCGGCGCTGATCGTCGCCGCCTGTGTGTCGTGGGGTATCGACAACAACCTGACGCGCAAGCTGTCCTCTGCCGATCCGGTGCAAATTGCCATGCTCAAGGGATTGGTGGCCGGGACGGTCAATCTGACGCTTGCCTTGGCACAAGGTGCCGCGTTGCCGGACATCGGCACAATATTCGCCGCCGGCGTGGTGGGTTTTTTCGGCTACGGCGTCAGCCTCGCGCTGTTCGTGCTGGGTCTGCGCTATCTCGGTTCCGCTCGGACGGGGGCTTATTTCTCGCTCGCCCCGTTTATCGGTGCGGTGCTTTCGGTGACGCTGCTCGATGAGCCGCTGACGATCAGGCTGGTGGCGGCAGGCGCGCTTATGGCAGTCGGCCTCTGGCTGCACCTGACGGAGCGCCATGACCATGAACATGCCCATGACACAACCGAACACGAGCACCGGCACACGCACGATGAACACCATCAGCATGCGCATCAGCCGGACGTGCCGCTAGGGGAGCCCCACACGCATTGGCACAGGCATAGCCCGCTTGTGCACAAGCACCCGCATTATCCGGATCTTCATCATCGGCATGACCACAAGCACGCTCATTGAACAGGCGTGCTTGCCGTTTAGTCCGCTGATGCCTCTCTAACCATGCCTCACATTCCCGACTCAACCGGTTTATCGATTGCGCCGCCGGCTTCGACCCAATCCTTGAAGGCGCCGAGATTATAGACGTGATCATAACCCAATTCCTTGAGCACCTTGCCGCTCAAGGCCGAGCGCCCGCCTGAGGCGCAATAAACGATAATGGTCTTGTCCTTGGCGAAGTTCTTGTCGTGGTAGGGAGACTCGGGATCGGCGCGAAATTCCAGCATGCCGCGCGAGACGTGCTGGGAGCCAGCAATCTTGCCACTCTTTTCTACTTCCGGTGCGTCGCGCACGTCGATCACCAGTGTGTTGCCCTTGGCGATCATCTCGCGCGCCTGCGTCGGCGTTACCCGCGGGACGGCGGCGTTGGCCGCTTCCATCATTTGCTTCACGCTTGTGGCCATGGCTTTGTCCTCTCCCGAACATAAACAACCTCCAGCCGCGGACAGGCTCCAGAGCTTCGAGGCTACGCTTACATATCACACCTCTGACCACGGGCGTAGCGGTGCCGAAAAGGCCGCCCGGATCAGGCCGGCTTTTCATAGTCGAACAGCGCCATGAACCCGAAGTCCATATGCAGTTGCTGATGGCAGTGAAACAGCGTTGGCCCGGGATTGTCGGCGACAAAATCGACCTCGGCTTCCTGGTAACCGCCCAGCATGACGACATCCTTAAGCACCCCGCTTGTCGTCTTTCCGGCGACACGGGTGAGTTCAAAACTGTGCCGGTGCAAATGGATCGGATGGATGTCGTCGCTCTCATTCCGCATGCGCAGCCGATATCGGCTGCCCTGGGTCAGGCGCAGCATGGGCTCGACCATTTCCATCATATCGGGATAGGCGGTGCCGTTGATCGTCCATCGGTTGAAGCCACCGTCAGCCGCGTTGTCCTTGGCAAAAACCATGTCGAACACATGGTCGGGTTCAGCGGATGCCCGTGCGGAACCGAAGATCGTGTAGTCCCAGTTCGCGGGACGTGGCTTCTGCCATACGGGCTTGCCGTGTGCGCCGGCATACTCGACCACGATGCCCATGCCGTGACCGCGGTCATCATCGGACAGGTCGCCCAGAACGAACACACCGGGGTGGTTCATCTCCACCACCGCTGAGATGCGTTCGGCCGTGCCGATCCAAAGCACCGGCACCTCGGCCGGATGTGGCACCGGGTTGCCATCGAGCGCGATGACCCGAAACCGATGCCCGGCCATCGCCAGGCTGCGAATCTCCCCTGCGCTTCCGTTCAGAATATGAAACAAGATGCGTTGTCCGCGCTTGACGCGAATGGGTTCGCCGAACCCGAGCATGCGGCCGTTGATGGTGAAGAATCGATATCCGACCTCGAAGCCTTTCGGATTGCCGCGCTTGAGCGAGGCATTCATGGCGGTTTCGCCTTTTTCCTTGAGGCTTTTCATTTCTTGGCCCGCAAGGAAGTCCATGTCCATGTCGCCGCCGCGACTCAGGGTCGGCCCGAACTCCTTCAGAACAAGGAAAATCTCCTGGTCGTAGGCGCCGGGGTTTTCCTTGGGCTCGATATAGACCGGCCCAACAAGGCCAGAATATTGACCGCGATGAAGGTCCAGCCCCGCGCGCACATGCGTATGGTAGAAACGAAAGCCGCTTGGGCTTGGGGTAAATGTCTCGCGGATCATCCCATTTGCCGGCACGACCCGCGATCCCTCCTCCTCGGCGCCATCGACATCCGAGGGAATTTTCTGGCCGTGCCAGTGGAGAAAATCGGGATGATCGGTCTTGTTCCGGATGTCTATCGTGACGGGCTGTCCTTCCTTGAACCGCAAGAGCGGGCCCGGAAACTGGCCATTGTACAGCGTGGTAGAGACGATTTGGTCCGCGCCCAGGTCAACTAGGCCAGGAGCGATTTCGATCGTGTAGTCCGCTTTGCTCGTTTCCGATGGCTGGGGTTGGGCCAGTGCCGGCATGATGCGGGGGGCGGCCGCACCAACCAGGGACAATCCGCCTAACTTCAGGAAGTCGCGCCGATCAGTCTTCATCTTGGGTATCATGGACATCGCCTCCGGTTTCGGATGGGGTTTTGCTTGGGGTCGTTTCGTGTTTGTGGCTGACCTCGCCCGTCAGCTCCCGTAGCCGCTCGCGCGCGACGGCCAGACCTCGCCGGCCCTCGTCCGTGGCGGTGTAGATTTTGCGGCGACGGCCAAGCCGGCCGTCTGAATCTTCATGCGACGTCAGATAGCCGCGCGCCTCCATTGCCTGGAGCATTGGATAAAGCGTGCCGGGGCTGATGCGGTATCCGTGCCGGGCCAGTTCCTCGATCATCCACTGGCCATACACTTCACCCTCCGCTGCATGGTGCAGGATGTGAATGCGCACGAAGCCGCCCAGGAGATCGTGAAAGTCCATTATATCGGTTGCCGTTATCGGATTTCGAAAATAGCATACTCGTATGCAGAAGTCTCCCCCTGGTCGAACCATCCCGCCATCGCCCGCAGGCAATTCCGTCCTGGAGATATTCCTGGTCTTCCTGCGCCTGGGATCCACCTGCTTTGGCGGCCCGATCGCCCATCTGGGCTATTTCCGCGCGGAATTCGTGGAGCGCCGGCGATGGCTAACCGAGCGGTCGTATATCGATCTGGTGGCGCTGGCGCAGTTCCTGCCCGGCCCGGCATCCAGTCAGACCGGTTTTGGTATCGGTCTGATGCGGGGCGGCCTGCCTGGAGGGCTTGCGGCCTGGATTGGCTTCACCATGCCGTCGGCCATTCTGATGGTCCTGTTCGCGTTCGGCGCTGGAAGCATTGCCGACTCATACCTGGGCTCGGGACTGCTGCACGGACTGAAGCTGGTTGCCGTGGCGATCGTCGCACAGGCCGTCATGGGGATGGCGCGCAGTCTCTGTCCCGACCGCACGCGTGCCTCGATCGCGACGGTTGCGCTTATCGTTATGCTGATCGTTCCCTGGTCGCTGATGCAGATCGGGACGATCGTGGTGGGCGGCATCGTGGGATGGATGCTGTGCCGCGGGGGCGTCGATTCAGCCCCGGACGACATGACAATGCCTGTTTCCCGCAGTCTCGGGATCGCCTGCCTGGCGGCCTTCTTCGTTCTGCTCGCGATTGCCTTTCTCCCCGTGCAAGCCGGTGCCGTGGCGCTGTTCAACGCGTTCTACCGCTCTGGCGCACTCGTCTTCGGCGGCGGCCATGTGGTGCTGCCGCTGTTGCGCGATGCGGTTGTCGTGCCGGGTTGGGTTTCCGACAACGCATTCCTTGCGGGCTACGGCGCGGCACAGGCCGTGCCCGGTCCGCTGTTCACCTTCGCGGCCTATCTGGGGGCGGTCGCAAAGGGCGCGCCGGGCGGAGTGACCGGTGCGGGGATTGCGCTGATCGCGATCTTCGTCCCCGGCATTCTCTGCTTTCTGGGCGCCGTGCCGTTCTGGCATGCGTTGCGCGCCAGACCCGGGGCCCAAGCCGCGATGCGCGGAACAAATGCCGCCGTGGTCGGTCTGCTCGGGGCCGCGCTCTACAACCCGGTTTGGGTTAGCGCCGTGCAGAGCTCCGCCGATTTCGCGGTCGCGGCAACCGGTTTCATTCTGCTGGTTGTTTGGCGCGCGCCGCCGCTTCTCGTCGTTTTTCTGTCGGCGGTGGCTGGTGGTGCTTTGGCCTTGGTTGGCTGACGATCCGCTTTCAGCGATTTCGTCGCGCAACTGGCCGGCATCTTGCATTTGCCTCCCGGATCATCGCGACGGAGGACATGACCCCAATGAACGGCCTGGGCGGACTCAACAAATCACCAAACGGCGTTGTCATCGGCCTGGTGCAACTGAAACTCCCTGTTATCGAGACCCGGGCCGACATCGCCACCCAAACGCAGAAAATCGTCGCCATGGTCGGCAAGGCCAAACGCGGCATGGGAACGCTCGACCTTGTGGTGTTCCCCGAGTACGCACTGCATGGCCTATCCATGGACATCCGCGATGAAATCCTGTGCGACCTGGATGGCCCCGAAGTCGCCGCCTTCACGTCCGCCTGCATCGAACACAAGGTCTGGGGTTGCTTCTCCATCATGGAGCGCAACCCAGGAGGGATGCCCTACAATTCCGGCCTGATTATCGACGATGCCGGCAAGCTGGTTCTCTACTATCGCAAGCTTCACCCCTGGGTGCCGGTCGAACCGTGGGAACCCGGCAACCTTGGCATACCGGTCATCACCGGTCCGAATGGGTGCAAGCTGGCGCTGATCATCTGCCACGACGGCATGTTCCCCGAAATGGCGCGCGAGGCCGCCTATAAAGGCGCCGAAATCATGCTGCGCACCGCCGGCTACACCCCACCGGTCCGGGCGGCGTGGCAATTCACCAACCAGTCGAACGCGTTCTGCAACCTGATGGTCACGGCCAGCGTCTGCATGTGCGGCTCCGACGGCACCTTCGACTCCATGGGCGAGGCCATGGTGTGCGACTTCGACGGCTCGATCATCGCGCACGGCGCGCAAGGCCGTGCGGACGAGATCATCACCGCCGAGGTTCGCCCCGATCTGGTCCGCGAAGCCCGCGCCGTCTGGGGTGCGGAGAACAATATCTACCAGTTCGGTCATCGCGGCTTTTCCGCCGTCAAGGGTGGGGCAGGGGATTGCCCCTATACCTACATGCACGACCTCGCCGCCGGCCGTTACCGCTTGCCATGGGAGGACACGGTCCAGGTGACCGACGGCACCGGCTGCGGGATCGAGGCACCAACGCGAACCTATATCAAGCCGATGGAATAGGAACGATCCACGTCCCTCAACCCCAGGTCAGTTTTGCCCCCGAGGCCCCGTCGCTGGAGACATGAAAGCTCCCCGACGCGGGCGTCGTGGCGAACGTCAGCGATAGATTCGCGGAGTGAACGCCGTCGGACACCGACACGATGCCATTGGCGTATCTCACCCAGGCCGCGTTGGTATTCATGTCGATAAGATCCAGAAAATCCGAGGGGACGAAATTCTGGATTGTGTAGAAATTCGTATGTGCCGTTGTGTCCTTAAAGTCCAACGACGTGAACCCGGCACCGTTCAGCGTGTCGTTTCCGCCTCCCCCGGTGAGCGTTTGGCCATTGGCCGTCGCGGTCAGCGCCTCGGTTACCATCGCGCCCTGGATTAACGTGGGCTGAGCCGCCGCCAGACCGAGTGTTTGCAGGGTGATCGTGGCGCTCGCACCGTCCGCGGCGGGATCGAGGTGGAACAGGTTACCGCTGAAATTGCCCGCCAAGTTGAGCGTCCCCACCATCGTGCCGCCGTTGTTGAGCGTTAGCGCCGCGGCGGTGGGGGTCAGTTGCGTATAGCTGATGCCGGTCACCGTCTGATCGAGCACGATTTGGTCGCTGGCATAGAAGCCAGAAATCGTTCCACTGGGAATCGCGGCCAGTGCCAACGTGGCGTTTGGCCCGGTGAACTGGATTGCCGCCGTATCGATCGCGCCCAGGCCCAGTGTTGCACCCTCGGCGATCGCCAGGGTTCCCGAACCGCCGATCGACGATGTGGTTTCGTAAGGATCGCTCGCGGAGGTGCCTGTCATGTCGATGAACAAGGTGCCTCCGCCGGCCACCCCGAGCGTGCCGTTGGTGACGACATTGCCGTAGATCGAACCATTCATGGCGACGGTGCAGCCGGCCGCTTGGGTCAGTGCGCCCGCGACGGCGCTTGGTGAGCCGATCTTGATGATTGAACTTGAATCGACGGCTACAATGTTGCCACTGCCGAAACCCAGCAGCGCTCCGGCCTGAATCGTGCTGCCGTTCAATGCCTGCAGAACTCCACCGGACAGCGTGGCGGTATAGGTGATCGTCGCGGAACTGCCGCCCCCTGCTTCCAGGCCGCCCCCGATCGTTGCGTTCTGTGCCGTCAGCTTCGCCCCCCCGCTCAGCGCCAGGACACCCGCCGAGATCGCAAGCATCCCGGAAATGGCGATCTGGCCTGTCAGCGGTGTGTAATGACTGACGGCCAGGCTGGCGGTGGATGAGATACCGCTGCTTGTCGTGGGTAGCACGGATATCGTTCCGAACCCGGTCGGGGCCGCGACATCGATCTGGAACCGGCTGCCGGCGTAGTTTCCCAGCAGCGTCAGCGTGCCGACCGTCGCGGCCCCATCGGTCAGCTTCAGCGTGCCCTGAAGACTGTTCGTCTGCGTGAAGCTGACGCCGGTCACTGTCTGGTCAAGCTGGATCGTATCCGAACCGCTGAAGCCGCTGATCGCGCCGGTGGGAAGCGCGCCCTGCAACTCCAGCACGTCGCCGGGTTGGTTGAACAGCAGCGTGGCGCTGTCGGGTGAGCGCAGCGTCAGTCTCCCCGGTCCGGCCGGCGAGCCGATCGCGATCGTGCCGCTGCCGCCGATGGACCCGGCCGTACCGCCGAAGCCCTCGATCGTTGCGTTGTCCGCGATCAGCAGGCCGTTGACGACCATCCCGGCGGCGATGGTGCCGTTCTCCTCGATCGTCGCGGTCTGTCCGGCATCGATGGTGAACGCCCCGGTTGCCGCGCCGCCCAGGGAGCCGGCCTCGAACACCGAGGTGGCATCGACGCCCAGCGTGCCGCCGCCGATGTCGAGGCCGCCGTTTGCCTTGACACTGCTGCTGCCTACAACGCTCATGCCGCCGACCACTTCGGTGATGCCGCCTGCCGCGCCAGTGGCCGTCAGGGTGCTGCCGCCGGAAATCGTCATGCCGGTATAGTCATAGACGCTCGCGGCCCATATCTGAGCGCCCGATGCCAGGGCGACATCGCTTCCCGCGGTGGCCGCGGCATAGAATTCCCCGCTGACGGCAAGGGTTCCGGTAAACACCGTGTTCGCGGGTCCATACACTTGCAGGCTCGCCGCAGCCCCCGACCCGGCGATAATCTGCTGTGTCGAAGGCCCGGGATTGTCCTGGATCACGACGGAATCGCCCGCGCCGGGTCCGCCGGTTGCCGGCGTGCCTGTCGTGATGTCCGTCCAGTTGCCGGCGTTGCTCCAGATGCCTCCGCCGCTGTTGGTCCAGCCATAAGCATCGCTGCCGCTGCTGATCTGGCTTCCCGGGGCCGTGCTGGGCACCGGAACATAGACAATGGTGCCCGACAGACCGTTCGGGGACACCAGAAGCTGAAACTGCTGCGCCGTATACGACCCGGCGAACAGCATCGACCCAACCGACGTGCCCGCATTGAAGAAGGTCAGGGTGCCGAGGGTCGCGCTGGCCGGGCTGTAGGCGATACTGGTGACCGGCCGGCCAACCCTGATCGCATCGCCCTTCCCGAACCCGCTGACGGTGCCTGACGGCAGACCCCCGCCCAGCGTCAGCGTGCCCCCCGACGGGCTGAACAGGATCGCGGCGCTGTCCGCTCCGCCTAGGCCCAGGGTGCCGCCTCCGTCGATCTCCAGCGTCCCCAGGCCGGTGACCGAGGCCGTGCCTTGTCCGAACGGAACAATCGACAAGGATCGGCCTGACGCCAGCAATGTTCCGTTCACGACGACATTGCCGCTGATTGTACCGCCAAGGCTGGCTGTCACCCCGCTGTCGATCGATACCGCACCGGCCCGGGCCGTTCCGTTGCTTCCGAACTCGATCGATGAAGTCGCGTCGGTCGCCAGGACGAGCGTCGAGCCTGCGGCCACGGAGGCGAACTGGACGGTGCTGCCGGCCGCCGAAACAATCTCGCCGCCACTCAGACTGGAGGCTGTCAACGTGCTGGCGCCCCCAATCACCAGCATGCCGCCGATGGTTGCTGTTCCGGTCAAATGCAGATTGGCGCCTTTATCCAGTGCCAGGGTGCCTTGTTGCGCCATGGCGCCACTGATCCCGGCGATCGCGCTTCCCACGGTGATCGTACCCAACATCAGGACGTCGCCGGAGGTCGTCACGCTGGCGGCGACGCCATTGCCGCCGATGTCGGTATAGTTTGAACCGCCTGTCAGGCTGATCGCGTTGCCTACACCCGGGAGCGCCGTGGCCGTCGCCCCGGTGGTCGTGTCCTTCCAGTTGGCGGTAACGCCGATGCTGTCTCCAAAAACTGGATTGAACGTATAGGCATCCGTATTGATGGTGGCGTACCGCAAGGCCGAACCACCTGATCCGTCGGCGCTGGCTGACCAGACCCCTGGCGGCATGGAACCTGTCGCCGTGAGAGTCACCGTCGCCGCATGTGTGCCGTCATTCACCACCAGCATGGCGGGGACCGGCGGCGCCGAGGCGCTGTAAGTCGCCGGTGTGAAGGTCACTACCGCGGAACCCGGCTTCATATCGGTCAGGTCGATCGTGTCGGATACGCCGAAGGCAGCGATCGTGCTGCCGTTCAGGTCGGCACTGGTGTCCTTGAAGTCGATCCCGGTGAACGTGGCGCCGCTTAGGACGTCGCTCCCGCCCCAACCCGTCAATGTCTGATTATTGGCGGTCGCGACCAGCAGGTCGCTCCCCGCTGTGCCGGCGATAGCCGTGGGCTGGACAGGCGCCGCCCCGATGGTCTGCAAGGTAATAACCGCGGTCCCCGCGGCATTTAGCTGGATGTGGAACAGCTTGCCGGCGTAGTTTCCGGATAGCGTCAGCTTTCCGACGGTGATCCCGCCCTTGGACAGCGTCAGCGTGGCGAGGGTTGCGCTGGTTTGAGTATAACTCAGGCCGGTGGCCAGCCCGGTCAGTTCGATGGCATCGCCGCTGGCGAACCCACTGATCGTCCCGTTGGGCAGCACACTGGCAACCAATGTCCCATCCGGCGCGGCGAATTGGATCGCGGCGCTGTCCGCCACCCCAAGCATGACCCGGCTGCCCTCGCCGATCAGAAGCGTGCCGGAGCCGGTGATTGTCCGTGCGGTGCCGAACGGGTCTGCCATGTCGATGGCAAGGACGCCGCCCGCCTGCACCGACAGCGCGCCGTTGACCACGAGGTTGCCGTCCAGCGTGCCTGTCATCGTGGCGGATTGGCCGTTGTCGATGGTGACGGCGCCCAGTGCCACGTTGCCGGTTAAGCCGATCTCGATCGACGCGCCGTCGTCGACCGCCACCATCCCGTTGTTCAAGCCATCTGCGTTGGCGATCAGGGAACCCAGTTGCACCGAACTGCCGCTGGCGGCCAGCAGGGTACCGTCTGTCAGCGTTGCGGTGCCCGTGGCCTTCACCACGCTGCTATCCGCGGCCTGCATTCCCGCGCCCGCTCCCAGGGCCAGGCCGGCGGCGTTGACGCTGGCGCCGCCGTCCAGGTCGAACTCGCTCCCGGCGATCAGGGAAACACCGCCGCTCACGGCAACCGTGCCCCAGAGAAGTACGTCGCCCGATATGGATACCTGCGCGGCGGCGCCGCTGCCGACGATGTTGGTGAAATTCCCGCCGCTGCCGCCCGCGATAGTGACGGCATTCGCCGTGGAGGGTGGCGTGCCGGCCACCGTCCCGGTGGTTGTGTCCTGCCAGTTCGCGGCTGCGCCCCAGGACCCGCCGAAGGGGCTTGCCCAATTGAAATTGTCGGAGTTCACGGCTAAAATTTGCGCGAGTGAGCGCGTTGTGCCTGACATGCGGAACCCTTGAAATCAACAACCGGACGCGGGATGCACGGTAATTGGTGATTTTGTATGCAACTATTGGTTGTTTGTTATTTTTTATTTCAACCATATGGTTGTATGTCGTTACGCGCCCAATAAGCCCGAGAACGTGATGTTTCTGCCCGTGTCCCCGTGATGCCGACTCCGCCACGATCTCCCACATCCGCATCATGAACCTGATCCGGCGATCAGCCGCACGCGACCTGCGCGTCGATTTCTTCCGCGGCCTTGCGCTGTGGTGGATTTACACCGACCACATTCCCGGCAATGTCCTGAGCGATTTCAGCCTGAGGAACTTCGCGGTCTGCGATGCGACCGAGGTATTCGTACTGCTCGCCGGCTACGGAGCGGGTCTGTCCTATGGCATGGGCCTGATTCGCAACGGTTATATTTCGACCGCCGCCGATGTGTTGAAGCGCGCATGGACGCTCTACATCGTGCATATTTTCCTGTTCGTTCTGTTCACCGCGCAGGTCACCTACTCGGCGACGGCGTTGAACCGGCTGAACTATCTGGAGGAAACCCGTCTGGACGTGCTGGGCGACGATCCATACCGCAGCATGCTGGAGGCGCTGTTGCTGCGGTTTCAGCCCAGCCTCCTGAACATTTTGCCGTTGTATGTGGTCTTGCTGATGTTTTTTGCCGCCACCATCTGGCTGCTGCGCTGGCCACGCGTGCTGTTCGGCCTGTCGTTCGCGGTTTATCTGGTGGTCCGCTTCACCAGCCTCAACCTGGATGCCTGGGATCAGGACGGCTGGTTCTTCGACCCCATGGCCTGGCAATTCCTGTTCGTCATTGGCGTACTACTCGCCTGCGCGCCCATGCGCCCGCCGAAATGGTCCCGGTTGCTGGATGACGGAGCCGTTTTCATCATCGTGTTGGGTATTGTCGTGACCCTGGTCATCGAACCGCATCCACGCCGGTTGGAGTGGGTCACGCGATCCGTTCTGCGGCCATTGGTTATCGAGGACAAAACCGGTCTGTACCCGTTCCGCTTGGTTTCGATCCTGGCGTTCACCTGGCTGTGCGCTCGGTTGATCCCGTTCAACGCGGGATGGCTTCGCTCCCGCCTGGCCGCTCCGCTGGTGCTGGCCGGTCAGAACTCGCTCCCGGTGTTTTGCTCCGGCATTGTAATTGGCTTCATAGCGCGCCTTGGACTGGAATATGACGATCGTATGTTTATGCAGGTGGGCATCAACCTGGGCGGTGTGGTCGGAATGGTCGGCGTTGGCGCTTTGGCGGCCTGGTATCGGAGCAAAGGCCGAACGAAGGCGTCGCGAACCGAATCGCCGCACGCATCGGCGCTCTTGCCGGCGGATGCCCAGCCTGATAGCGGTTGAACTTATGCAACGGCTTTCACTTGGTTCCCTTTTGGTCGCCCTGGTTGTCATGCTTTCGCCCCCGGCGCGGGCAGATGGCGCTTTGCCTTGCGAGATGCCCCCCGACCTGACAACGCCCGCCGATCCGCTGGTTCACACTGGAGAGGCCCTAGCAAAACGTAACGGGTTGGATATCCTGGCCCTGGGATCCGGCTCGACTGTTGGCGATTCCGGGACTGGGGCCGGCCCGGCGCTGTCGTATCAGACGCCGCAAGGTTCGTTCCCTTACAAGATGCTGGAAGCGCTGGAAACGATGCGCTCCACCGCCCATTTTCATCTCACCGTCAAAGGCGCCCGCAATATGTCGGCCGATGCGATGCTGACGATCCTGAAGCGGGAACTCGCCTCGCATCATTACGATCTCGTGTTGTGGCAGACCGGCACGGTAGAGGTGGTCCATGGCCTGCGCCCGGATAGCCTGCGAAGCACGCTGCAAGAAGGCGCCGACGCCACCGCGCAGGCGCGGGCCGATCTGGTATTGATCGATCCGCAGTTCAGCCGGTTCCTGCGTGCGAATGCGGACGTCGGACCCTATGAGACGGTGTTGCAGCAGATGACGGGCAATCCGGGCGTAACCCTGTTCCATCGGCTCGACCTGACCCAGACCTGGGTTGGCAATGGACAGATCGATCTGGAGCGTGTCGGCCGTGACCAGCGGGACAAAGCGATCGGGCTGTTGAACGCCTGTCTGGGGCAGGCCCTGGCCCGGTATGTACTGACCGGCGCTGGTCTGGACTGACGCCGCGTTGTCATGATTGTGGGCCGGTTTCTCCGAACCGAGGAGCCGAGCCAGGCCCGTGGGGATAGCCTGCCAGCCGAAACATCCCTTATCATCCCCCGAATATAAATGGGGGGAAACAATGGACTATCACTCGGCATTTTCCGGCATGAAAGTCGTCGACCTGTCCGGCGGGGTTGCCGGTCCGTCGTGCGCGATGATGCTCGCACAGCATGGCGCGGACGTGATCAAGGTCGAAACGCCGCATAACGGCGGCGATTGGTCGCGCATCCTGGGCCGGACCTACCAGGACCATTCGGCCTTTTCACTCTATGGCACGTTGGGCAAGCGCAGCCTGGCGCTTGACCTGAAGACCGACGAGGGCAAGGAAATCCTCTGGCGCCTGATCCGCGGTGCCGATGTGTTCATCGAGGGGTTCAAGCCCGGCACGATCCAGCGCTACGGCTTCGGTTACGACGCGGTCAGCGCGAAAGAGCCGGGAATCATCTACTACTCTATCTCCGGCTTTGGGCAGACTGGCCCGCTGGCCGCGCGTCCGGCGATGGACCCGGTGCTGCAGGCGTTTACCGGCATCGTGACCGAGAACAAGGGGGAGCACGACGGGCATCCGCACCGAATCGCCATCTCCCTCATCGACATGTTCTCCGGCCTGCTGGGCTTTCAGGCCATCGCGACGTCTTTGTATGTCCGGCGGGAGCAGGAAGTAAAAAAAGGCCGGTTCATCGAGCTCAGCCTCATGCAAGGCGGGGCGATGCTGTCGGTGATCCGGATGATCGCCAACTACCTGGAGCGTGGCGTGACGCAGCGCACCAGCATGCCGAACGGCGTGTTCAATTCGGCGGACGGACAGATCAACATCACCATGGTCCGGCCCACCGACTGGCGGCCGTTCTGCGAGGCGATCGAGGAAGTGCAGTTGCTCGATGATCCGCGCTTTTCAACCCACCCCGCCCGAGCCGCCAATCTGGACGAACTTTATACCGAGCTACGGCCGATGTTCGCGGCGCGGACAACGGCCTGGCTATCGGAGCGATTGACCGCGAAGGGGATCATGAACGGCCGGGTAAACAGCTATGAAGAGTTCCTGCAAGAGGAGCAGGTGGCGGCGACCGGGATCATGTCCTGGTTGGCGCAGCCGGGCTTGCCCGAACTGGTGCCGATGCCCAACATCCCCGGTTTGCCGCCGTTCGAAAGTGGGACAAAGCGGGCGCACGCGCCAACCCTGGGCGAGCACACCCGGGAGATACTGGCCGGCCATGGATACTCGGCGGCCGAAATCGCCGCGTTGTACGAGAAGAAGGTTGTGGCCGGAGGGAAATAACCGGCACGCTCCGGACCGTCGTCACATATACGATCGGGGCGTCACCGGCGATGGCGCCTTGGTCGGCTTCCCTTGACTTGATCGGCGGATTCACCGTTTCGGTGGTTCCACCTTCGCGGGTCACCGTCTAATTCAACCGCCGCAGCGCCGCGAAAGGATGTGGTTCGGGATCTTCCGCGATCTCCGGCATCTCGCTTCCAGGCATCCGTGGATATGGATCGAGCGCTAACCCAAGCTGTTCCGCCGCCGCCTCGCCCAGATCGATGAAATTCCCCTCGAACGGGATTTCGTCATCCGAGTCGGGGTCAATGTCTTCCGACTCCTCGCCCGAGGGAACGAAGCGGACCTGGAACACTTCCTCGATCAGGGCATCGAACGTCTCCAGGCTGACGACGCATGTCTGTGTGATCGTGGCGTGCAGCACGCCACGCGCCAGCACCTTGTCGCGGCTTTCCCGGGTCAAATGGAACGCGCAGGAAAGCGCCAGCACCGCCGGCAGGTTCATGCGGATGGCCAGCGCGGCACACTCGGCCGGTTTGGCCACCACCGTCATGTCAAGTCCTAGCGTCCCGATTCGGTCCAAAGAGAGCGGACGGTGAAATTCCGGTGTCATCGCGCGGCCTCCTCCGCCGGCAGGAAGCGGATCTTTCCGGTGACCATGGCGTCCAGGCCCTGGTTCTCTAAACACCCGGCCTGGGCTCGGGCGATCCGCGCGAGTGCCGACGCCGCCCCCTCGTTCGGTTCGCTGCCACGCCAAAGATTACGAGCCAGAGCCGAAGCCAGGGCCGCGGGATCATCCCAGGCCGCGGCATAAGCCACGCTGCGGCCGTGGAAAGCCTCCCACATCGCGCGGTTGCGCTTGCCCACGGACATGTCGCCAACGCCCATTTCGCGCAAATTCGTATCCATATCGAGGAACATGGCATCGAATACCGCCTGTGCCAGGGCCGGCCCGGGTTCAGGCGCGGCGCTGAGCCGGCGGATCGTCAGATACACGAATAGGCCGATCGCATCGAACCGCCCGTCCAGCGTGTCGGGAACGGCCAGCGTGGCGTAAAGGTACGGATCGCGCGCGGCGGAGACCGCCGAACCGTAGAGTTCAAAGGCCGCGCGTTCATGCTTGTCGCGTCTGCGAAGGAAACCGGCCAATCCCGCCTCATGATGCTCATTGACACGGCCGGGTTGGCCGTGACACGCAGCTATAGATAACACCGGTCGCCGATCCAACCAGTCGGCCACCAGAAATCGCGGGATACATCAGTTGCCCTCTTTGACCAACCTTCGTCCGACCCGCAACCTGCTTCTGGCTGCCTGCCTGATGTTGTCATCCTGCGGATGGTTGATGCCGCCGCCCCAATTGCGCGGCAACCACGTGGAGCCGGACTTGCTGAAGGAGTTGACCCCGGGTACTTCGACCAAATCCGACGTCACGGCCGTGATCGGCTCCCCCACCGCGCACGATACGTTTGATGACAATATTTGGCTGTATATCAGCGAAGTGACGCAGAATCGGATCGGCAGCACGCAAGGTGAACTGGATCAGAACGTCGTCGTGCTGCACTTCGACGGCAAGGGCGTGCTGAAGACGATCGACAAACTGGGCAAGAGCGATGCCCTGCCCGTCACGGTGATCGCCCGGACAACCCCATCGCCGGGAACCGAGGCGTCCTTCCTCCAGCAGCTTTTGGGCAATATCGGCCGGTTCAACCCGGCCGGAGCAATGGGAAATACCGCGGCGGGCCCGAGCGGGGCGGGTGGTGCGCCGGGTGCCGGACATTGACGGCCTTGTCACATGACAATCGCTGGGGCAGCTTTCTTGTCACCCCGAACGGACGTGTGACCCTGACCTGATCCGTTGCCGTGGGTTGCCACGGCCGTCCCCCTGGAACAGGTCACTCACCATGGACGTTTCCCTGCCCGCCGTTCTGTCTGCCGCCGACTCGCTCGCGCTGCGCTATGGCCCCGCCGCCCCGCCGGCCGGCGGTCCGTGGAACGAACATATTTCGCTGCTGCTTTCTCATCGCTCCGTCCGTGGCTACCGTCCGGACGCCCTGCCAAGCGGCACGCTGGAGGCACTGGTCGCCGCCGCACAGTCGGCCGCAACCAGTTCCAACCTGCAGACTTGGTCGGTGATCGCGGTGACCGATCCCGCCAAGAAAGCCGAATTGGCAAAGGTCGCGGCGAACCAGAGGCATATCGAACAGTGCCCGCTGTTCCTGGTGTGGGTCGCCGATATCTCTCGCAACCAGCGCCTGGGTGCCGAGGAAGGCCTGACTCTGGAGGTCATACCATACCAGGAAACCTTTCTGGTCGCCGCGATCGACGCCGCCCTGGCCGCGCAGAACGCCACCGTCGCCGCCGAGTCGTTGGGTCTGTCCTGCGTGTACATCGGCGCGCTGCGGAATAATCCGCGGGAGGTCGCGCGCATCGTCGGCCTGCCGTCGGGCGCGTTCGGCGTGTTCGGCATGTGCGTCGGCTACGCCTCGGCGGCCGGTGCGACCGAGGTGAAGCCGCGTCTGCCACAGGACGTCGTCGTACATCACGAGACTTATGACGCCACCGGTGAATCGGGGCACCGCAAGGCTTACGATGCGCTGCTTCAGTCGTTCTCCGCCCGCCACGGAATGGCGATCGACACATGGACCAGACGTGTCATCAACCGCATGGGTAAGATCGCCGCGCTGTCTGGGCGCGATAAGCTGGTCTCCACGCTGAACGCAATGGGCTTCGGACTGAAGTAAGACTGGCGCCGCTGTCCTGGCTCGGTTTGTCCTTGCAACACGGGGGGCAGCCGCGCGCATCCCTTCGTCCCGGCCATATTGAACACGCCGCCTGGGGCTTCATCGGACGGGTAACCCGCCGATCCGCTGCCAAACGTGGCCAGGATTCCGTCGGTTGGTATAACTCAGAAATGGGCTTCCGGCATCGCGATGCTTCGGCGCGTCAGGCGCCGACGGTAGCATGCACGGGCGGGAAGCGACGGCCTGGGATCAGGCGTGAACGGCGCTGTGCGGTTCCCCATGTTGAGCGTCCGGCCGTGGTGTCGCGGAGTCGGGTATCATATCCGGTCCGAGGCGCGCCTGCTGCCATGATTGATAGGCCAACACCATTGAGAAAATGAACATCACCCCGATCGTCATCCCAAGATAAACCGCGCTTCCCGTTGTCATTGTCTTCTCCGCCAAAACAACTCCTCAAGCTTATCGACGGATGTTCGGCGGCGAACCTTGACTTAGATCAAGGCGGGGCTTGTGGAACCTATCCAGGAGCCCGGGCGGTCGCCATTGGACAAGCGGGCGGGGCGGAGCATGGATTTCTCTTGTTCCGGCCATCTTCGCACGAACCGTCGAAGCGCGGATGGCCGGAACAAGCCCGGCCATCACGTGGCGGGCAAGGGCCGATCGGGTCAGTCGAAGCCGATAAAGCCCTCGGCCGAACTGATTGGTCGCGCCGCTTTCAGCGCCGCTATATCCGGCACCGGCCGAGCGGTGCGGGCATCGCCGGCAAGCAATGCCTCCAGTTCCGCGGCGACCCGGAGCACCAACGCATCGCCACCCCGGGGTCCGACAATCTGGAGGCCGAACGGCATGCCGTTCCGGTCGAGCCCGACCGGCAGGGAGAGCGCGGGATGTCCCACCAACGTCACCGCGTAGGCCATCGCCAGCCAGTGGAAATAAGTCCGTGTCGGCTTGCCGTCGATCTCGGCCGGATAGAGTTCGCGCCAGGATCGCGGGCTGACAGTGATCGCCGGCGTCAGGATCACGTCGTGGCGTTCGAAAAACGACTGCCACCGGTGATAGATCGCCGTTTGCAGCGTGAAACCGCGCGCGACATCCTCGGCTGAATAGCGCAGGCCTTCTTCGACGTTGGCCCGTACGTTCGGGCCAACGAGGTCCGGCGTCTTTCGGGTTTTCTCCAGATGAGAAGCCAGAAAACCCAAGGCCCGCAGGATCTCGAACGCTTCGTCCGTTCCGGCACAGTCCGGTGAGGCGTCCTCGGCGCGGGCGAAAACGTGACGGAACAAGCCGGTCTTTTCCGCGAATACCTCAGCGATGTGCTTCTCGGTCGGCGCGAACCCAAAATCGGGGGTCAGCGCAACCCGCAGAGTCGAGAGGTCGATCCGCCCCGGAGGGTAGAAGTCGCCTTGCTTCCTGACCGTCAAACCATGGATCGTAGTGGCCAGCGGATCGGACGCATCGTCTCCGATCATGCCACTTAACAGCAGGGCCGTATCCGCGACCGTGCGGGCCATCGGCCCAAGGACCGGCAACCCGCTCCAGCCGTGCGGCCGGCGTTCGGTTGGTACCAGGCCGGGGGTCGGACGGAACCCGACGATGCCGCAGAAAGCCGCCGGATTGCGAAGCGATCCGCCGGTGTCGGACCCCTGACACAGCGGCGCCATCCCGGTCGCCAGTGCCACCGCCGATCCGCCGGACGAACCGGCGCAGGACTTCGTGGGATCGAACGGGTTGCCGGTCGCGCCATACACCGCGTTGCGGGTGTTGGCGCCAGCGCCAAACTCCGGCGTGTTGGTCTTGCCAACCACGATCGCGCCGGCCGAACGGATCGCCTTGGTCACGCGGCAATCCGCCAGCGGCACGTTGTCGCGGAACAGCGGGCTGCCGAACGTCGTGCGCAGCCCTTCAGTTGGTTCCAGGTCCTTGATGCCGATAGGCAGACCATGCAGCGGCGGCAGTGTGTCGCCCCGCATTACCGTCGCATCGGCGGCCTTCGCGGCCACGCGAGCACGGTCGAAGTCACGCGCCACCATGGCATTGACCGCTGGATCGACCGCCTCGATCCGGGTGATGCAGCTTTCCAGCAATTCCGCCGATGAAAGCTGCTTCGCCCCGATCAGCCGCCTTGCTTCGACGGCCGTCAGTTCACATGGCTCCATCGCTTAGTACCCCAGCGCCAGACCGTCTTTCCGAGGCTCCGACCCGGCCATCAGGATGCCGCGGTCGTGGTCGATCCAGATCGCCTGACCGCCGCCGTGCGGCCGTTCGGTTAGCTCCGGCACATGGCCCATTGCTGCCAGCTTGCGGACCAGATCGTCCGGAACGCCGCGTTCCACCTGCAATTTGCCAGCGTAGGGGAACACGCGGAACAGGTCGATCGACTGCTGGATGTCCAGGCCATACTCCAGGAAGTTGGTCAGGAACCACGACTGCCCGACCGGCTGGTAATGCCCGCCCATCACCCCGAACGGCATCACCGCCCGTCCGTTCTTCATCACCATGCCGGGAATGATCGTGTGCATCGGGCGCTTGCCGCCGGCGATGCAGTTCGGGTGCGCACGGTCCAGCCGGAAGCCGAAGCCGCGGTTTTGCAGCATGACCCCGGACTCATGCGCCAGGATGCCGCTGCCGAAATTCTCGAACAGCGAGTTGATGAAACTACAGGCGTTGCCGTCCTTGTCCACGACGCAGAGATAGACCGTGTCCTTGTGCGGCGGCAGGATTGATTCACCGGCGCGCGGCAGGTCGCGCATCGCGGCGGTGTCGTCGATCAGCGCGCTTTGGGCGGCAAGATACTCGGGGCTGAGCAGTTTTTTCACCGGAACATCGACCGCGCCGGGGTCGGCGAGGAACGCATCGCGGTCGCGGTAGGCCAGCCGGGCGGCCTCGATATGCCGGTGTGCGCGGATCAGGCCTGAAGCGCCATCGGGCGCGGTGGGTTTGTTGCCGAGCATGCCGAGCATCATGAGGACCAGAAGGCCTTGGCCGTTGGGCGGACATTGATAGACGTCGTAGCCCTTCCAGTTCAGCGTGACCGGCTCAACGAATTCGGCGTTGTGGAGGCCGTTGGCGAAATCCTCCTCGGTCTGCAGGCCGCCACGCTCACGGAGGGTGGCGACGATGTCCGCCGCAACAGGGCCTTCGTAGAACGCCTTGGCGCCGTGCTTGGCGATCAGGCGCAGCGTCTCGGCCAGCGCCGGTTGCTTGAACACATCGCCTACGTTCGGCGCATTGCCGTTGGGCAGGAATGGTGTCGCGCCGCCCTTGCGCAGCTTATCGACGCTGCGCGACCAGTCCCAGGACACCTTGGGATGCACCGGCCAGCCTTCCTCGGCGAAGCGGATCGCGGGTTGCAGCAACTCGTCCAGACCCTTGCGGCCGTGGGCTTTCAGCAGGGTCTCCCACGCGCTGATCGCTCCGGGAATGGTGACGGCGTGGGCGGAGGTATTCTCCATCGCCCTGATCTGCCGGCTTTCGTACCAATCGATATTGGCGGCCGCCGGCGCTCGGCCGGACCCGTTCAGCGCGTAGACCTTGCCCGTCCCGGCGGGGGCGTAGAGGCAGAAGCAATCGCCGCCGATGCCGGTGGACTGCGGCTCGATCACGCATTGCACGGCCACGGCGGCCACGGCGGCGTCAAGCGCGTTACCGCCGGCCCTTAGGACATCCAGCGCCGTCAGGGTCGCGGCCGGCATGGACGTTGCCGCCATCCCATGAGTGGAATAGACCGGGCTGCGGCCGGGAAGCTGGTAATCGCGCATAGAAGTCCTCAGGTCGGGGTCAGCGAAGCCACCACACTATCCCAACCGCTCGCCAAGGCCAACGCGGGAGGAACGCAAATGATGGATCAGATCGAATACGCCGACTTCGAGGCTGTCGATATTCGTGTCGGTACGATTGTCAGCGCCGAGCGGTTCCCCGAGGCACGCAAGCCGGCGATCAAGCTGACGATCGACTTCGGTGATGAGATCGGGGTGAAGAAGTCGAGCGCGCAACTGACCGTGCATTACAAGCCGGACCAGTTGATCGGGCGGCAGGTGTGTGCGGTGGTGAATTTTCCGCCACGGCAGATTGGGCCGTTCCTGAGTGAGGTGCTGACGCTGGGGATGCCCGATGAGGATGGGGCGGTGGTGCTGGTGCGGCCGGATCTGCGGGTGCCGAATGGGGGGAAGCTGTTCTGAGGCGTGGAGCATTGGTCTGTGTCAGGCCGGGCTTGGTCCGGCCATGACACAAGAACAACGACGACGACCTTCGGTCGCCCGATTACCCAAACACCCGAAGCGGCGATCGGCCGAGCTCGCGGCCCGGCCGATATCCGGCAATGCAGCGCCTACTTCACAACCGCGATCTGCTCCCGCCGCAACTGCACCGTCAGCTCGTCCAGCGCCTTGCTGATCCGGTTGAGCATCTCATCAATCTCATCCTTGGTAATGATCAGCGGCGGGCTGAAGCACAGCACGTCGTTCATCACGGTGCGGGCGATGACCCCGTTCTCCTCGCACAGCTTCGCCAGACGGCCGCCAACCTTCGCCTTGGGGTCGAAGTTCGTGTGGGTCGCCTGATCCGCCACCAGTTCCACCGCTGCGATCAGCCCCGCGCCGCGAACCTCACCCACCAGCGGGTGATCGCCGAAGCGACGCTTCAGTTCAGACTGCATATGCGGCCCGACCTGGCCGACATGGGCGCCGATTTCCAGTTCGTCGTAGATTTTCAGCGTCTCGATCGCCACGGCGGCCGGAACCGGATGGCCCGAGTAGGTGAAGCCGTGACCGAACGTGCCGATCGTATGGCTCTCTTTCGCCAACGCATCGAACACGAACTGGTTCACCATCACCGCGCTGATCGGCAGATACGACGAAGACAGAGCCTTCGCACACACCAGGATGTCGGGCACGATGTCCTGAGACTGGCTGCCCCAATACGTGCCGGTGCGCCAGAAGCCGCAGATCACCTCATCGGCGACCAGCAACACGTCGTACTTGCGCAGCACAGCCTGGATCTTCGGGAAGTAGCCGCGCGGCGGCAGGATCACCCCACCGGCGCCCATGATCGGTTCGGCCCACATGGCCGCGACCGTCTCGGGGCCTTCATCCAGGATCATCTTTTCCAGTTCGTCGGCGCAGCGCGTGGCGAATTCGTCCTCGGTCTCGCCGGGCAGGGCGCCATGGTAGAAGTGCGGCGTGATGGTGTGCAGGAAGCCGGGCAGGGGGACGTCGAAGCTACGGTGATTGGCCGCCAGCCCGGTCAGCGAGGCCGACCCGATGGTAATCCCGTGATAGCCCTTCACCCGGCCGATAATCTTCTTCTTGGTCGGGCGACCCAGCGCGTTGTTCAGATACCAGACCATCTTGATGGCGGAATCATTGGCCTCGGAGCCGGAGTTGGCGAAGAACACCTTGCTCATGGGCACCGGCGCACGCAGGATCAGCATCTCCGCCAGGTCGATCATCGGCTCATGCGATTTGGCCGTGAACGCGTGGTAGAACGGCAGCTTGCGCATCTGGTTGGTTGCAGCCTGCACCAGGCGTTCGTTGTCGAAGCCCAGCGAGGCGCACCACAGGCCGGCGACGGATTCGATGTATTCCTTGCCCGCCTCATCCCAGACCCGGACGCCCTTGCCGCGGGAGATGACGATGGGGCCGACGGTCTTGTGGGCCTCCAGGTCGGTATAGGGGTGCAGCACGTTGGCGATGTCGCGGGCGGCCGCGGAGTTCGCGCCAAAGGGTGGGGGCGGTGCCATAGGGAGATCCTCCTGCGAGTCTGTGTCTCGACAGCCTAGCCGGCTTCGGGGTGGGACGAAACAGCGGGTTCCGAATACGCCGAAGTTTAGCGGATCGCGAACTGAGTGGGCGGCAAAAGGATCGCATCGATCGCCGATTGCCCGCCTGACCACTTATCTAGACAACCCCATGAACGCCTCCGTCTTCCCCGTATCGGAGTTATTTGTGACAATCCGATGACAATTGGACGGAGAGGCGTGGATGTCAGCCGCCGAAGCTACCGCGCCACTGCGCGTAGGCCCCCGGAAGGTGCTTGCGGTGGCCTGCGGGGCGCATGCACTGCATGACGGCTACACGGACCTGATCTACGTTCTGCTACCGATATGGCAGACCGAATTTGCGTTGAGTTATGCCGCACTTGGCATCTTGCGGATGCTTTACACCGGCGCAATGGCCAGCCTCCAGATGCCAGCCTCGATCCTGGCGCGGCGGTGGGGTGGAGCGTTCGTGCTGGCTTCGGGCACGATGTTGGCGGCCTGTGCCTATTTGACCATCGGGTTCGGCGGTGCCGGGTTCACGTTGCTGGCCGCTGCCTTGCTGGTGGGTGGCGCCGGATCGGCGACGCAGCATCCTCTCGCCTCAGCATTGGTGTCGCGCGCCTTCGATGAGCACGGCGCCCGGGCGGCGCTGGGCACCTATAATTTCTCCGGCGACCTCGGGAAAATGGCAATTCCCGCGGGTGTTGCCTGGCTGCTGGTGGTCATGCCCTGGCGGCACGCGGTCGGGATCGTCGGTGCGCTGGGTATCCTGGTCGGCGTTGCGGTCCTGGTGCTGCTGCCGCGCGACCTGGGCAGCGCCCGGAATGTGGCGGCACAGGTGAAAATCGTTGCCGCCAGTAAGCCGCGTGGCCGTATCGCCTTTCCGCTGCTTCTGAGCATCGGCGTGTTGGACAGCGGCACGCGAATGGGTTTTCTCGCCTTCCTGCCGTTCGTGCTGAAGGACAAGGGCGCTGGATTCGAGGGCATCGGTCTGGCGCTGACGTTGATCTTCGCCGGCGGCGCCCTCGGGAAACTTGCCTGCGGCCTTCTGGGGGAGCGGCTGGGCGTCCTGCTCACCGTCATCCTGACCGAGGGCGCTACCGCGCTCGGCATTCTCGCAATGCACTGGCTGCCGCTGATACCCTCTCTTGCCTGCCTGCCATTGATCGGTCTGGCGCTGAACGGCACGTCGTCGGTTCTTTACGGGACGGTGCCGGAACTGGTGGCGACCGAGCAGCGGGAAAAGGCGTTTGGTCTATTCTACACCGGAACGATTGGCGCGGGTGCGGTAGCTCCGTTCTTGTACGGCATGGTCGGCGATGCGATGGGGCCGATCAACGCTATCATTGTCGTGGCGGCTGTTTGTCTGGCGACTGTCCCGCTGGCGGTTGCGCTGAATCCGTGGTTGCGACAGGCAACCTGACCTCCGCGCGGCTGGTCTCTTCGCCACAACCCGGCTACCGTCGGGGCAACGGCCACTGGGGTGATCCACAAGGAGTCTGTCCGAGAATTGCCAATTTCGGCTGACCTGACACACGTGCGGTCGGTGCGAAGGCGGAGACAGTTTTTTCGATCTTACGATCCTGAATCGCGCCAATGTTGGCCGTATTGGCAAAGCCTGTGTTGCCCGAGACCTCGCGTGGGTGGCGGCCCAGATTGGTCCGCGTCTTCTCGATCAACGGCCTGAATGCCGAGAAGTCCGCCCGACTGGTGCTGAGACGTTGAGCGGTGACGATCTGGTTCGCGGCGTCCACCGCGATCGGGCCAGCATAGCCGGAATGAACCCACCCTGGCTCGGCATGATCAGGCTGGTGAAGCAGGTCACCGGAGGCGCGTGAGTGCCCGGGGATGGAGGGGGGCAACAAATCGATCGCTTTTCTGCCCGCCAGTTGCAATCAGCGGGCGCACGGTGCGGATGATTGCAGGTCGCTACACCTAAGTCACGTCTGGTGACACGATCTGAGAGCCGCCCTTATACGACCCTATTGCGCAACCGTCCCGAGTATGATTTGTTATCTATATAAGAACGAGACCGGGGGCGACGTGACCAGTTCATATTCATTCACGCTAGCATCGCAGGCTCCTGATCCGGGATTTCAAACAAGCAGTACCTACGATCCCTTTGGCGCTTCCTTGCCCGCGGGTGGCACGGCTCCCTATTCTTCAGGTTCCGGCGGTTCTACATATGCTACGTCAGCGCAAGGTATCGCAGCGATTAATCAGCTATTCTGGCGATTTCAGGGCGAGCGCCGACGTCGGCTGAGTTTACCGCGGCACAATTTTATCTTAAAAGTGGCGCGACTCTTGGCGCTTTGACGGCGGCTGTCGCGTTCGGAGTGGTGGGTAAAATCGCTGTGCAGTCGGTCATCCAGAACGTCGAGGGCCGGAGTGCGACCTCCTCCGATACGGCCTGGATCCAGACGAACCAGCAATACCTCGCCGGCGGCGGCACGCTGGCGCAGGTCATCAGCGCCCTTGCGCTGTCTTCCGCCGGGGTGACCGTGCTGGGCGGCGTTATTCAGAACGTCGAGGGCCGGAGTGCGACCTCCTCCGATATGGACTACCAAACCTTCATTAACACGTGCCACGCAAATGGAGGCCAATAGATGGCAGGTAGCCTCACACACATCGTGGCGATCATTGGCTTATTTGTCGGATCGGTTAGTCAACCCAAAGTAACAGTTGGCGGCTGGCAATTACAATCTACTGACGTGGGCAAGGAATATGGCGTCGTCCGCCGCAACCTCATCAGGGAAAGCAACGTTCCAGTCGATCAGGACCACTCCTCTCGAGTTTGCTTTCTCTCCGACACGGAGTGCTCGATGTATCCAGAGCTGAGAGGTTGCGCCATCGACCAAGGAAGGCCTTGCCGGTTTGAGTGGCAATCCGCCAGCGGAGTAGGTTTCTATGTTATAACCACTGGCGAGGATCCCAAAAACCTGATCGTTCGAGGAATGGGATATGACGAAAAGGTCCCGTGAATTTATTTTAAATGCGGGCACTTCCTCAACATGGCGCTTAGTCAAGGCGAGGGGCTGAGCTGGACCTTCCTCAACTACGCGAAAAACTTCGGCCCTGGGCTGATTTCTGCTGGCTTCCAGACCGTCGATCTCAGCACATATAAACCACAGATCGGCGATATCGCGGTTATCCAGCCTATTCCGGGAAGCGGCATCGCGGGGCATGTCGATATGTGGGATGGCGCACACTGGGTCTCTGATTATATCCAGCGGAATATTCCGGTCACGAATGCGGTTGGCTCCTTTTTTTCACCCCTGCCCGGACAGAACTGGATCAACGCGAATGCGAGTTATCAAATCTACCGTCACTAATCAGGGAAATTCCACGTCATGAGCATGGTCTGGGCGCCCACAATCGGACTCGTTCTGGTCCTGTGGTGCCTGCCCTGTTCGGCGGATGCCGCTCCTGTAGACGAATCGATGGTGATCGAGAAGATGCAACATGCATGGCTTCACCTTCGCCGAACAGGCGTTGGAGGCTAGGCCCGGCTTGCCGGGCAACGCGTTCCTGCTTAGTAACTGTCCGGGCAAGGGCTGCATGACCTTGTCGGGAACCTTCACAATGATGGGTACATCGCCCATCGCCAATCTGTCGGCCGAGGGCAGCGACTGCCGCCCGAAGCTGGAGTACGTCGAGATTAATGACATGGACAGCCAGGAGATCATTCTCACTGTCCCTCCGGGCGCTGCCTGCGCTGGCGTGCCGCAGGCGGCGGCGGGGAAGTATATCCCCATCTGTTCCTGGAAGGCGCCGCTCGGGGACCTATCCTGGACCGGCTGGCACAAGGAGTTCATATGCGCGTTTTCTCCCTCCGGCGCTGCCGTCCCGATCGGCCCACGTTCGCGTGGAGAGTTTGGAACTGTCGGAACGGGTGGTCATTAAGGCTCTCAGCGGGCAGAAGCGGCACGACGCCAGCGAGTGCTTTCTTTCATTGGTAACAACTGGCAGGGCCATCAGAAGCAATCGTTTTCCATAAGGTTGGTTCAGCCGATGTTCAGCAAAGCGGCGACTCTCAACAATATTGGCGTCCAACTGCACAAAGTCGGGCGTAACGCAGCGGCTGAGGCATTTTTATTGCTCGCGACGTCGGTTCGACCGCACTACGCCATAGCCCTCAACAATCTCGGCGCTGCGCAAGCGGCGCTTGGTCGGCACGATGATGCGGTGACAAGCTACCGCCGGGCCATCGCGATCGCCGGCGTATATCCCGATGCGTCCAATAATCTTGGCTGCTCACTCCACGCCCTGGGACAGGACGCCGAAGCGGTCATAGCCTTTCAGGAAGCCCTGAAGGCAAACCCAAATTATGAAGCCGCGGCGGTAAGCCTCATTCGCATGTTGAAGGTGTTGGGCCGCAAAAACGACCTTGTGGCCCAGTGTCGCGCCACTGCAGCGTTCGAGCAGCTTAATCCCTCGACATGCATGTTCTTGGCAGAGCATTTCCGACAAGCCCTTCTTCTGGACGACGCGCGCACGCTTTACCAACGCATTATCACGCTCGATCCTGATTTTGCCGATGCGCATGCGGGCCTCGCCTTCGTGTGCCAGGAACTCGGTGACATCGCCGGGGCGCGCGTTTTATTACGGCATGCGATCACCCTCAGCCCGAAGACACCGAGTTACTATCGGGGGCTGGCGCTGAACGCGCCGCTTGCCGCCGACGATCCGTTTTTCCTGAAGCTCGAGCGGTTGCTTGACGAGCTGCCGGAGATGGCAGACCCGGACAAGGTGCAATTACGCTTCGCACTCGGGAAAGCGCTAACGGATGTCGGGCGCAAGGATGACGGCTTTCAGCATCTTCTTGCGGGCAATGCGCTCAAGCGCCGGGATGTCGGTTACGACGAAGCCTCCCAGCTCAAGAAATTTCAGGATCTCGCGGCGGTCTTCGACAAAGCGCTGATGTCCAGGCTGCCGCCTTTCCAAAGCGACTCGGAACTGCCGGTGTTCATCGTTGGGATGCCTCGCTCCGGCTCCACGTTGATTGAACAGATCTTGACCAGCCATCCCCGGGTGGTGGCCGGCGGCGAACTGCGTGCGTTGGAGGAAGCGGTGGAAGACGTGACAGAAGCCAGCGGGGCGTCAATCGTGGAAGTGGCCCGATGGTGGAAAGGGGAAAATCTTAGAACGATTGAAGCACGCTATCTCGGCCACGTCACGCGACTGGCCGATCGGGCTAGGGCCAAACCCGGGGCCTTACGGGTCACCGATAAGCGGCTGAACAATATCTTCTATGTTGGCCTCATCCGATTGCTGTTTCCCAATGCGCGGATCATTCACGCCTGCCGCGACCCGATCGACACTTGCCCGTCCTGTTTCTCGCTGCTGTTTGAGCACGCGGAGTTCAGCTACGACCTTGGCGAACTCGGGCGCCGCTACAGGGCCTATAGCGAGCTTATGGCTCATTGGCGGCGTGTATTGCCGGTCACATCTATTCTGGATGTTCACTATGAGGACGTGATTACCGACATCGAGACCCAGGCGCGCCGCATCGTCGCGCATTGCGGTCTGTCATGGGATCCCGCCTGCCTGACGTTTTACGAGAATAACCGACCAGTCCAAACGGCAAGTGTTGTTCAGGTGCGGCAGCCGATTTACAGCACCTCGGTCGGTCGTTGGCGCCCAGATGAAACAGTGCTGCGCCCACTTCTCGCCGCGCTGCAGGACTAGCCGTCCTCCGCCCGGTCAAGCTACCATCGCGGTAACGTCCATAAGGATACCGCGCCATGTCCAAGCCGCTGTTGTTCACGCCGTTGCAAATCAGAAGCGTCACGCTGAAGAACCGCATCGTCGTCGCGCCAATGCACCAGTATGCCGCCAAGGAGGGTTTCGCGACCGACTGGCATCTGATGAACGCCGGCAAATACGCCGCCGGCGGCGCCGGTCTGATGATGGTGGAATCCACCAAGGTGGAACGCCGCGGTGCCGGCACCGTCGGCGACCTGGGGTTGTGGAAGGATGAGTTCATCCCCGGCCTGAAGCGCATCACCGACTTCATCAAGGCCCAGGGCGCCACCGCCGCCATTCAAATCGGCCATTCCGGCCGCAAGGCTCGGTTGACCCGGCCGTGGGAGGGTCAGGTTCCACTGACCGCCGACCATCCGGAGATGTTCGACTGGGAGGGCTGGGACCTGGTGGCCCCCAGCGCCATCCCGCACAGCGACCGCATGCCGATGCCGCGCGAGTTCAGCCGCGATGAAATCCCGCAGGTCGTCGGTCATTTCGGCGATGCCGCCGCCCGCGCCCACAAGGCCGGATTCGATATTCTGGAAATCCACGGCGCCCACGGCTATCTGGTGCATCAATTCCTCTCCCCCGTCGCCAACCGGCGCAACGACGAATACGGCGGCTCCGACGCCAACCGCATGCGCTTTGCCCTGGAAGTCGCCGAATGTGTCCGCGCCAATTGGCCCGAGGACAAACCGCTTTTCATGCGCCTTTCCTGTGAGGACGATGCCGGCTGGGGGCCGGAACAGAGCGTGGTTCTGGCGCGCGAACTGAAGCTGCGCGGCGTGGACGTGATCGATTGCAGCGGTGGCGGCATCCTTGAACGCTCACCCATGGACAGCGCTCGGGCTAAGAAATACGGCTACCAGGTGCCTTATGCCGAAAAGCTGCGCGAGGAAGCCGCCGTCATGACCATGGCCGTTGGACACATCGTCCATGCCGATCAGGCGGAAGCCATCGTGCAATCCGGCCGAGCGGACCTGATCGCGATCGCGCGTGAGATGATGTACAACCCGAACTGGGCGATGGACGCGGCGCAGAAGCTGGGCGCGGATCCCGAGTTCTCCAATAACCCGCCCGCGCTGGGCTGGTGGCTGGGCAAACGCGCGAAATCCGCGTTCGAAGGCGTCCCTTCGACCTACAAGCGCGGTGTTATGGCCGATATCGAATAGATTTTGTCCGGTACGTACGAATAACGGAATGGCTGTGGCCGCAAGAGGTGAGTTGATCACAAAACTGTGAATGAAGGCGATGCCTATTGCTTAGCCAACTGTGTTTGAATGCATTCAACGACGATGTGATTGAAACCCAGGAGCCCTTGCCGCGTGGCGCCCGACCGGGACACCAATAGGAATACGCCGAGGGTGGGGGAAGCGGCGACGATCCCCGAGATGGGCCCCGAGCTGGGCCGTGAGAGGCCGTTCCGCCCATTTTGGCGACGCGATCTTTCGTTGCGGGCCAGACTATTTCTTCTCGTCCTGGCCAGCGTCGTGCCCCTGACATGCATGGGGCTGGTCATGGAATACCTCGATTATCGGGCCGGGCGGCAAGAGGTTTACGCAGGACTGCTGCAGACCGCCCGCGGCATGTCTGTCGCGGTTGAACGCGACCTTCAGGTAAGACTTTCCTCGCTTGAAGCCCTTGCGACATCGCCAGCGTTGCAGACCGGCGACTGGTCGGCGTTCGATGCCCAGGCCAATGCTTTCCTAAAGCGGCAATCCCCTGGAACGCTGCTGGGGCTCTCCGGCCTTGGGGCTTTCGCGATGCGCGTTTATGGCCTGCCGGCCGATGGGCCGCAGCCGCTCCAGTACCGCGACCCCAGTTTCGCCGGCAACCGCGTTTTCGAAACCGGGCGCCCACTGGTAACGAATCTGCATGTCGGACACACGACCGGACTCATCGGATTCAGCATAGACGTCCCGGTGTTTCTGGGTGACCACGTCGCGTTCGATATGTTCCTGCGCCTGCTGCCACAGGAAATGGCCGACCTGATCGCACGCCAGCATCTGTCACCCGGCACATTGCTGACGATCGTCGATGGTAATGGCAAGGTCGTGGCGCGGGTTCCGGAGGCGAAGCCTTTCCTTGGCGGACCAATCGTTCCCGAATTGTGGAACGCGGTTCGCGAACGCGCCGAGGGTACAATCGAGGTACCAACCTTGGAAGGCCGTCCGGCGGTCGCTGCCTATACCCGCGTCGAACCGTTTTCCTGGACGGTAATTGTCGGCTCAACAGATGAAGAAATTTTCGGTCCGATACGTATGGCTATCGCCCGCGTCGGCATCGCCGGCGCGAGCGTGCTGCTGATAGGCCTCCTGCTCGCGAAAGTCGCCGCGCAAGGGATCACCGGACCTATCGAGCACCTTCGCCGTCTTGCCGCGGCCGATGACGCGGCCGAACCGGTGGCGACCGGCCTTCCCGAAGCGGATACGGTCGCCCGGGCACTTGTTACCGCCGCGGCCGAGCGGCAGGCATCCGCGCGGGCCCTCGCGGAAAGTGAGGCACGCTTCCGGTTGCTGTTCGAAAAGTCCGCCAGCGGCACGATCCTGCTGGAGCCGGAAACAACCCGGATCGTCGATTGCAATGACGTCGCGGCGGCGATCGTCGGTTATTCCGTCGATGAACTGCGTAACCGCCTGATCACGGAGTTCGCCCTTCAGACCCGACCGACTAAAATCCACGCAATCTGCCAGTCCGTCGCTGGCGGGGCCAGTCTTCGCTATGAGACTCGTATCCAGGGGCGACACGGGCCGCGCGACGTTCTGGTCGCCGTCGCGCCTGTCCAGGTCGAGGGTCGGACCCTCGTCTTGCTCAATCAGATCGACATCACCGATCTACGACGTGCCGAGGCCGGTTTACGCGTCAACGAGGAACGGTTGGAACTCGCTGGGGAAGGGGCCAATCTCGGGATCTGGGACTGGGATGTCGTGCAGAATACCGTGACCTGGAGCGACCGCCAGTGGCAACTCCATGGCCTTGAACCCGGGGCGTGTGACCCGACGATCGAGGACTGGGCGAATGCGATCAACAAGGAGGACCTCCAACGGACGCGTAATGAAATTGTTGCGGCGTTAAAGACGCCGGATCGCCCATTCGCGACGGAGTACGGCGTGACGATTCCCGATGGATCGGTCCGCCGGCTTCTAGCGCGAGGCCAGACGATCCGGGATGACAACGGACGCGTGATCCGCATGATCGGGATCAATATGGACGTCACCGCACGGTACGAGGCTGAAGTGGCTCGTGACCGCCTGATCTGGATGCTGGAGATGGAACGCGCGCGTCTGTTGGAGATATTCGAGGCTCTGCCGGTCGGAATCGGCATAGTCGAGCCCGACGGGCGGGTGATATTGGGCAACGCGGCCATGAATCGGCTGAACGGGCCTGTGATTCAGTCCATGACGGCGGCGCCGCGGGGCGAATGGATCGCGTACCTGCCGGATGGCCGCCGCGTTGCTCCCGAGGACTTTCCGATGCGGCGGGCGCTTCGCCTGGGGGAGACCACCCTTCCGGGAATCGACTTCCTGTACCGCGATGCCGACGGCAACGACACCTGGTTCCGGGTGGCGAGTATGCCGTTGCGGTGGGAGGACGGTCAGGTCCAGGAAGCGTTGGGCATCTTCCAGGATATCGACGCAGAAAAGCGCCTGCTGGATATTAGAGAGCAAACCAACCTCCGCCTGGAGCAGCGGGTTCGGCAAGAAATCGCGGCACGCGAGGCCGCGCAGCAGCGTGCGGCCCATGCCGAACGGATGCATGCGCTGGGTCAGATCGCTGGCGGAATAGCGCACGACTTCAACAATGTTCTGCAAGCGGTGTCCGGCGGCGCGGCCCTGATCGAGCGGCGCCCCCATGACGCCGAACGCGCGCTGCGCAATGCCCGTATGGTGCTGGATGCCGCCAGACGCGGAGCTGCAATCACCAGCCGGCTGCTGGCGTTCTCCCGCCGGGGCGACCTGCGCGCCGAAAACGTCGATGCGTACACGTTGCTGACGGACATGGCAGAGGTGCTGACTCATACCCTGGGCGGTTCGGTGGTCTGCGTCGTCGATGTCGTGCCAGGACTGCCGCCGATGTTCGTCGACCGTGGGCAACTGGAAACCGTACTGGTGAACCTCGCGACCAATGCGCGCGACGCGATGCCGCAAGGCGGAACGGTAACCCTGTCGGCCGATGCCGAGATCGCTTCGGCTGCCTTGCCGCACCCTGCCGGCTTGTTGCCCGGACGATACATCCGGATCCAGGTCAGCGACACCGGGACCGGCATGGATCAGGCTATATTGGCGCGCGTCACCGAACCTTTCTTCACCACGAAGGAGCCTGGCAAAGGCACCGGTCTTGGTCTGGCGATGGCCAAGGGTTTCGTGGAACAAAGCGGCGGCAGCCTGTCGATCGACAGCGTGGTCGGGCAGGGCGCGCGTATCATTTTGTGGTTGCCCATCACGGCGGGACCCGTCGCAACTGGACAAGGCGATATCGCGAGGCGGCCCGGCGACAGCCGCAAGCCTCGGGTATTGCTGGTTGATGACGACCCGATCGTCCGCGACGTTTTGCGGCTGTCGCTGGAGGACGCGGGTTACGCGGTCCTGCCCGTTGAATCCGGGCCGCTTGCGCTGGCTCTGCTGGATGCCGGTGAGCATGTGGACATCATCGTAACGGATCTGACCATGCCGGCGATGGATGGTCTGGCGGTCATCCGGGGCGCGCAAGAGCGACGGCCTAACCTGCCGGCGGTGCTGCTGACCGGTTACGCCGGCGATGGCGCCGCGTTGGCGGTCGGGGGGGCGATCAGCGGCGCATTCTCGTTGTTGCGGAAACCCGTGTCCGGCTCCCAATTGGTTGACCGGATCAGCGCCTTGCTCGCGTCCAGTAAACAGCCTAGCAGCGCCTGAACCAGACGGTCCGAGAGGCGGCGGCAGTCCTGGCACGGCATTTGCTTAATTCGACGCCATGGAAGCCTGTCATATCCGACCTTCGCGTGCCCGTAGCGCCTTGGAAATAGCAGTCCGGCTGCTTGACGCCGCTGTGCTTTGGGCGGCCAGGACCGGCCGATGGCTTCAGGCATCTGAGGCATCGCCGCGAAACCCGCTGTTGCGCCTGGAACCGCGGCGGACAGTTCACCGTGGTTCCCGCGGCCGGTGGTTTGTGATCACTGCTTCGTCAGATCGCATGCGGGAGTCTTCTTATACCAGCCGCCCGAAGCTTCG
>DNXO01000084.1:64478-121685 GCA_003506895.1 Acetobacteraceae bacterium
CGGCCCTTTGGGCCGCTGGTATTAGGCAGCCCGGGCTCTTCGCACGCGCAATGGCATCGGCATTATCCGTCCGGTTTCGTCGATCGGGTCAGACACCTGAATCAGTTGGCGGCCTTTTTCGTATCGAAGCCCAGGAACCCGGCAGCCGGTAGCGGCGATCCACCATCATTGGCAAACAGCTTCGGCGCCACAACCGGCTTGCTTTGCACGGGACTATGCGCCGGCACAGCGGCCTTTGCCGTCGCCGCGGGCTTGGCGGCCTTTCCGACGGCCGCTGGGGGGCGGCTGACGCTGGGTGGCCCCTGCAGGCCATCGTCGCCACGCATCGATAGCAGCAGGAAGGAAATATCGTTCCGGCCAAGATCGACCGACAGTTCCATCGGTGTCATGCCCAGGATGTTGACCGACTCCAATTCGGCGCCGCGATTCAACGCGTCCCGGGCGCCGGCTATATCGCCGCGGTTGATGGAATCGAAAAGCGCCTCGTTGGGCGACATATCGCCACTCGACCGCGTCGCCGGCGCCGCGGGTTCTCGGGCCTTGGCGCCCGGTACCGCATCCGGCGCGGCCACGGCCGGCTTGTCCGGGGCCTGCTTTTCCAGCGCCGAATGACCGGTGTTACCCATCGGACCGCCATTCAACTGAGCCAAGACGTTGGAAGGCGATGCCAGGCCCGCGCCGAGGCCGATGGCAATCGTCGCCAACGATACGCGCAGAGCGTTCGCCGGTTTGGTCCGCAACTCACGATGCGTGGTGGCCCATAGCTTCATGGCGTCAGCCATCCTTGAAATCCTCGAAGCCGGGCTTCTACCCTATTTGGGCCAATGCTGTGCAGCCCGAAAATAGTGCCCGCCAACCAGCGCGGTATCCGCTCGCCCCGTGCCGGTCCATAAGCTTCGTCGTTGAACGAGATCAATTGTAATTGAGCAGCACGAATCCCGCGTTCAGATAGGCGGCATACACGCACCATGCCGCGTAGGGCAGCATCAGAATAGCCGCGCTCCGGCGGACTCGGTGGAACGAGCGGATTGTCAATCCGATCAGTACCAGCAGGATGATCATGACGCCCATGGCCAGCCGGGGGCTGTGCAATCCGAAAAACGCTGGCGCCCACAGTGCGTTTGCCGCAAGTTGCCAGCCCCAAAGTCGCACTGGGCGCGCTGCGCCGAGGCGTTTCCATACCAGCCAGCCGGCGGTGCCGATCATCACGTAAAGCGCGGTCCAGATCGGCGCGAATACCCAGTTCGGCGGCGTACCCGGGGGTGCATGCAGCGTCGGGTACCACGTGTGGACCGCTCTGGCGGTCATCGCTCCGCCAACCACGCCATCCAGCAGGCACAGTCCGATAAACCCAACTAACGCGAGAGCGGGCGAAATGGGTACCGATGAGCCTGGGAACGAGCCACCGTTGTTGGGACCGGATTGCTGGAAGACACGGCTCCTTTCCGGAATCGTTATGACCATCCTGTCCGATCTAGGCATATTGGCGACGGCCGCGAAAGGCGGAAGTTTACCAACCGTTAACGCGATGCCAGATCGCGACCACCTCCTGGTCGCCATCGGTGACGAAATACCGGTCATGCGCGGCCGCGGTCATGCATGTGTGATTGGGGGCGATACGCAACTTCGCGCCGACGGGGAGATCGACGGCGACTTTGGGGTCGAGTTCGATAACTCCGTGTTCCTGATAGGCCTTTTGCACGATCGCGTGACCCATGGTGCGTTTCCCGGCGATATCCAGTGCCAGACCAAAACCATAATCATGCGGCGCGCTGGCGGTGCTGCGATCCTTTGACAGCGCCAATCCGCCGGCATCCACCAGGATGCGGCCCGGGCGGCGGCCGATCACACTTGTCAGGACGGTCACAGCGATGGCGTCGGTGCCGTGTGTTTCGATCTCTGCCTGGAACAAATCCCCGAACATATAAACGCCCGCGCGGATTTCCGTGACGCCGGCGAGGTTCTCGGCATGGCGGGCGGTGGGGGAGCTGCCGGCGGAGACGATATCGATGGTATAGTCCGCCTCTCTGAGTCGTTGCGCCGCGCGCGTCACGGCGGCGCGTTCACCCTCGGCGATCCGAGCGATTTCGCGTGCGCCGCGGCCGGCGTAGGAGTGGCCGGCATGGGTCATGACGCCGGCGACCGCGGTTCCCAGGCGCGCGGCGAGTTCCAGGAGCATGTCGCTTTCCGGAAGTACCCCGCCGCGTTCCTCGCCGCTGTCGATCTCGATCAAGGTCCGCGGCGGGGACGGCTGGGCAGCGATCAGGTCGGCCATATCCGGATCGTCGGTGATCACGATGATCTTCGCACCGGCCGCGTTCAGCTTGCACACCTGCTCCAGCTTCTGCGGTGTTATTCCGACAGCGTAAAGGACATCGGTGATCCCGTGACTGATGAAATACTCCGCCTCGGCCAAGGTCGAGACGGTAATGCCGCCGGGTTGCCCCGTGATCGCCAAACGGGCCACGTCGATCGACTTCGCGGTTTTCATATGCGGCCGCAGCGGCACGTTCAGCCGTGACAGCGCGGTGGCCATGACGCGGATGTTGCGGTTCAAAATGGTCCGGTCCAGCACGAGACATGGGGTAGGCAGGTCGGCGAGTTTCATATGGGCGGTGTCCAGTTGGCGGTATCGTCGATTGGCAGGACCGGGCGGGGCATATGCCGCCACGGGAAGCGGGACAGGATCGGGCTGGTGAGGCCGGGCGCATCGACCTCAATGACCTGCTCGTGGCGGAAGAATTCGTCGAAGCCGCCGCGGAAGTGGCCGCGCGACTTGACCATGACGACGCGGGCGGCGGCGATGTTCAGTCCGAACGCCTCGAAGAACATCGGGTCGGCGCATTGGTAGCGGTGGGTCAGGACGACAACGGTCAGGCCGTCTAGCGTCAGGGCCGCCGCCTTGCCGATGTCCAGCGTATTATGGGCGTAGATACCCCGGCGCCCCCGGATCGGCGTGTCGAGCAGCCTCGCGACCGTGGCGGTCGCGGTGAATGGCTTGGAGAATTCGTCGCCGCCATCGCGGTTGAAGTGGGCTTCGAAGGTGGCGCCTTCACCTTTTTCATGCGCCTCTGCCGCGAGGGCCGGATCATGGATCACCCCGACAAGGCCGTTTCGCACGCCGGCCGCGTGGAACGCTTGCAGGATCGCCATGGTGTTGCCGCGTCCCCCGCCACCGGGGTTGTCCGCCACGTCGGCGAAAATCAGCGGCGTCTCTGTCGTTTTAGCCAGCCGAACGGCTTCATCCAGGCTCGTCAGGGCAGGGCGGAATTTGTCCCGACGCGCCCAGCCGGCCTCGGCGATTGCTTTCGCAAGGCGATCGGCGGCGTCCTGGTCGGTCGCTGTCACCACCACGGTCAGTCCGTTGAATGGCGTGTCGGCATAGGCAAAGCCCCCCATCACCGAAACATTCAGCACGCGGCCGGCATACGCCGGTTCGGCCATCAACTGTTGGCCGAGGTCGATCAGTTCGCCATACGGCCGGTTGGGTGCATCCTTGCCGGTAAGCTGCGTCACGGTCGGCGGCACGATCGGCAGCCGGATGCGCGCCAGGTAGGTGCGAGTGCCCTGCAGCAGGCGGCGCATCAGGACGGCGGCCTCCGCGCCGCGCTCCCGCATGTCGAGATGCGGGTTGGTGCGGTAGCCGATGAAGCCGTTCAGCGGCGTGACATCGGCGTCGGATACGTTGGCGTGCAGGTCGAACGTGGCGATCACTGGAACATCCGGTCCGACGACCCGGCGAACCAGGGCCAGCAGCGTGCCCTCGGGGTCATGGTCGCCGGTCGTCAACCCGGCGCCGTGCAGCACCAGATAGACCCCATCCAGTCGCCCGGCCTTGGTCAGGTCCGCTTCCCAGCGCCGCATCGAACGGTCGAAGAACCCTTGCTCAACCGGCCCATTCGGTTCCGCCATCGCCAGCAGGCTCGGCACCGGTTCCCATGCGCCGGTGGCGTCCATCGTGGCGATGAATCCCGGCATTTCACCCAGCATGCGCGGGGCAGGTGAGCGTGCTTCGGCGACCATCGCGTCGCCGCCAATCAGCGTGCGGGTCTGGAAATCGGCTTCGGTCGCCACCGGCGCGAAGCGGTTGCACTCGATGGAAAAACCGAGCAGGGCGATACGTGGCGGCGCTGTCATAGCGCGACCCCAAGCAACTGCGCGATCAGAGGGGTCGCCTTGATGCCGGTTCCGGTCATCACCAGCACAGTTGTCTGGTCCGGCGTGATCGTCCCGGTTTCCAAAAGCTTGCCGAACGCCGCGGCGGCCTGCGCGCTGGTCGGTTCGACGTAAATTCCGATTCTCGCCATATCCAGCGTTGCCCGCCCAATCTCATCTTCGGTCAGCGTCACCGCGCCGCCCCTGGTTTCCCGCAGCGTGCCCAGGACCTCCCGCATCCGCACCGGCCGGGCGATCGCGGTCCCTTCCGCCATTGTGGGGGAGATCGTTGTCGGCACGGCATCGTCCGCCCCGGCCATGAACGCCGCGGCGATCGGCGCGCAATTAGCCGGCTGAGCGGCGAAAATCCGCGGCATGGTACCGATTTCGCCGGCCCGGAGGAGTTCGGAGAACCCAATCTCGCACCCCAGCACATTCGACCCCGCCCCACACGGCACGATGACGTTGTCGGGCGCTCGGTAGCCCAGATCCTCCCACAACTCATAGGCCAGGGTCTTGGTCCCATGCAGGAAGAACGGATGCCAGTTGTGGCTGGCGTAGAACACGGATGCCGAGCGGGCGACGGCCGCATCGGCGGTGTCTTGGCGGGAGCCGGGGATCAGCTCGACCGTCGCGCCATGCGCCCTCATCTGCACCGTCTTGGCTGGGCTGGTGGAGGCTGGCGCCATGATCGTCGTCGCCATCCTGCCCGCCGCCGCGTAAGCCGAAACCGCCGCACCGCCGTTGCCGGAGCTATCCTCCAGCACATGCCCAACGCCTTGCGCCCGTAGCAGCGAGAGCATCACGCTGGCGCCGCGGTCCTTGAAGCTGCAGGTTGGGTTGAACCATTCGCACTTTACCATCACCGATACGCCCGCGACCGTGCGCGCGATCAGGGGCGTCATGCCCTCGCCAAGTGTGATCGGGTCGTCGATTTGCATTGGGAACGCCGCGCGATAACGCCACAAGCCGCGCGCCGCCGTGTCGATTTGCGTCCGGGTGAGTCCCGGCAGCGGCGTCAGCAGCAGCGGTGCGTGGTTCGGTCCGCACCAGCGCGGTTGGTCGAGCGGGAACGTGGCGCCGGAGCGTGGGTCGATATATTCTACAGGCATGGGCCGAGTGTGATCGGAACCGCGCTTTCGCTCAAGCGGGGCGGTGTTGCAACACGGACTTCTCCCGGCTTATCCAAGGCGTATGACCGATCCAACCGCGGCGATTGCCGACCTGACACGCGACCTCGTGGCGCTCGATAGCCGTAGTTCGGTGTCGAACCTGCCCGTCGCCGACCGAATCGAGCCCGAACTGCGCGGCTTCGAGATCGAGCGCATCGACTACCAGGACGCGGCCGGCGTGGCGAAACGCTGCCTTGTCGCGCACCGTGGCGGTCCGGGCGGCATCGCATTCTCCGGCCATATGGACACCGTCCCGGATACTGGATGGCAGGACGACCCCTGGTCCGCTCGGATTGATGCCGATGGCGTTCTGCACGGCCTGGGCAGCACCGACATGAAGGGGCCGGTCGCCGCCGCGATTGTTGCGGCACGCGGTCTGCCCGATACCGTTCCGGTGACTTTCCTGATCACCACCGATGAGGAAACCACCAAGCTGGGCGCGCGTGCGATCGCCGAACGATCGGCGCTGGTGCGGGCGGTGCGGCCGAAGGGCATCCTGGTGGTGGAGCCGACAGGCTTACAGCCGGTGCGCGGCCACCGCAGCCATATCCTGTTCACCTGCGTGGCCACCGGCGTGCAGGCCCACAGCGCCAAGGGCATCGGCCGGAACGCGAACTGGGCGTTGATCCCGTTCCTGGCCGAGATGAAGACCTTGTTCGACCGCCTGCTGACGGACAAGTCCTTGCAGGACGATGCCTATGATCCGCCGTTCAGCGACTTCAACCCGATTATCGACAACCACGGCACTGCCATCAACGTCACCGTTCCGGTCGCCACAGCCAGGATCAAGTTCCGCTACTCCGCGAAGATCGACCCGACACCGGTCCGTCAAGCAGTCCGCGAGGCCGCTTCGCGTCATGGCGTGATGGTCACCGAAGCCGAGGAAGGCGCCCCGCCCGAACTGCCGTCGGACCACCCGTTCGTCCGCGCGTGCGTCGAGGTCAGCGGCCAACCGGCGACCACGGCACCATTCGGCACCGACGCGTCCGTGCTTCAAACCATCGCGCCAAGTGTCATCATGGGGCCGGGCGATATCGGCGTGGCTCACCGTCCCGGCGAGGCCGTGAAGCTGTCGGACTTGGCCGCTGCCGTGCCCATGTTTCAGGCATTGGCGACGCGATGGACCTGATCAGCGGCCTGCACACCTTCATCCGCGTTGCCGAAACCGGATCGTTTTCCGGTGTCGCGCGCGAGAGCAACAGCAGTCAGTCAGCGGTGACGCGCCAGGTCGCGCAATTGGAAGAGCATTTCGGCGTCAGGCTGTTTCACCGCACCACCCGCAAGCTGAGTCTGACGGACGAAGGGCAGGCCTTGGTGGGCCGAGCGAAGCACCTGCTGGAAGAAGCGGAGGGTCTGGAGGACACCTTCGGCAAGAATGGTGGGTCCCCAACCGGTCTCGTCCGGATCGGCATGCCGGTTGGGGCGGCGATCCTGCTGGTTCCGGACTTTACGACGTTGATGCGTAAGCACCCTGGCCTGATGGTTGAGATCGTTGTCATCGAACAGCCGGATAACCTGGTGGCGGAGCGGTTGGATCTGGCCCTGCGGCTTGGGCAATCGGCGGATACCTCGCTGGTTTCGCGGGCGGTCGCGACATTGCAGTCCGCGCCGGTGGCGGCGCCCGCCTATCTGGAGCGTTATGGCGCGCCGGAGCATCCGTCCGACCTGGCGAAGCACACCTGCATCATTCACGATATGGGGCCGGACAGTACGCACTGGATTTTCAACGGTGCGCAAGGTCCGGTGGATGTGGAGATCGCGAGCGCGTTCCGGTCCAACAACAGTCTGGTGGTGCGTCAGGCCGCTCTGGCGGGTTATGGAATAGCGTTGCTCGGCGATCCTCTGACAATCCACGATATTCGGGCGGGTCGCTTGTATCGTCTGCTGCCGGACTACACGGCCCGGAAGCGCCAGGCTTTCATCGTCTATCCGTCGCGGCGGCACTTGGCGCAACGGACGCGTCTGGTCATCGATTTCCTGGTCGAGCAATTCCGCTTGCTGGAAGCCAGGCTGCGCGACAGCCGAGAGTGGGGCGAGAACGAGTCCACATGGCTGGTTTGATGAGTGTTACGCCATCAATTCAGCGAGCTCCGTCATGCTTGACACGATCAGGTCCGGCTGGTGTGGCCAGCGGGCGAACGGCCGCTTGCGACGGTCGATGAACACCGTCCGCATGCCGGCGGATTTGGCGCCGACGCAGTCGAATTCGTGGTTGGCGACGAACAGCACCTCCTCCATCGCCACGTCCATCTTGCGGGCCGCCATCGTGTAGGTTGCGCGATGTGGCTTGAACGCGTTGGCATCGGCCACCGAGATTACCGCATCGAACGGGATTCGGTGGTATTTCCTGGCTTCCTCCAGCATGTCGGGGTCGCCGTTCGACAACACGACCAGCTTATAGCGTTGCTGTAACCGAGCGAGCGCTTCTGGTACTTCGGGGAAGCATTCCAGGCGCTCGATGGCGGCGACCAGGGTGCGGACGTCCTCCTCGGTATGGGCGATGCCGGCGCGGTCCATGACCTGGCGCACGGACAGATGGCCGATCTCGCGATACGGCATGTGCTGGCGTTGCAGCAGGGCGTCGATCATCGAGTTTTCGAAGTGCGTGCGCCGCCACCATGTGACGAAGGCGTTGGGATCGCCGGTCCAGCCTTTTGCCTTCAGGAACGGGGCGGCGAAGTCGCGCAGGCCGCCCTGCATGTCCACCACCGTGCCGTACTGGTCGAACATGCACAGCTTGATCGTCGATTTCAGGGTGTCGATGATGGGCATGGCGGTTTCCGCTCCGATGCGAGGGCGACGCATGGCTACCATCGTCAGAGGTAACGAACCATAGGGTGCATTGCATTCGTGCCGTGCACCGCCGATGTCAGTCTCGTCATTACGCGGAGGCAGGCACGTGAAGATCGGCGTTCCGAAGGAGATCAAGTCGCACGAATACCGGGTCGGGCTGACGCCGGCCGGAACACGCGAGCTGGTCCAGCATGGCCATCAGGTCGTGGTGGAGCATGATGCCGGCGCCGGTATCGGATACAACGACAACGCGTATCGATCCGCAGGCGCCTCGATCGCCGAAACGCCCGCTGCTGTCTTCGGCGCCGCCGAGATGATCGTCAAGGTCAAGGAACCGCAGCCCGTCGAGATCGCCATGCTACGGCGGGGGCATATCCTGTTCACCTACCTGCATCTCGCCGCCGACAAGGCGCAAACCCAGGGGCTGATGAACGCCGGCGCGACCTGTATCGCTTATGAGACTGTTACCGACCGCGCCGGCACACTGCCGCTGCTTGCCCCGATGAGTGAAGTTGCCGGCCGCATGGCGGTGCAGGTCGGCGCGCATTGTCTGGAACGCGAGCAAGGCGGCGCCGGCATTCTGCTCGGCGGCGTCCCCGGCGTGCCGCCCGCCAAGGTCGTGGTGCTTGGCGGGGGCGTGTCGGGCACCAATGCCGCCCGTATGGCGGTTGGGCTGGAAGCAAGCGTCACCATCATCGACAAATCGCTGCCTCGGTTGAAGGAACTGGACCTCCAGTTCGGACCGCGTGCAACGACGCTGTTCGCGACCACCGCCGCGATCGAGCAGGCGGTTCTGGCGGCGGACCTTGTGATCGGCGCGGTTCTGGTGCCAGGCGCGGCGGCGCCAAAGCTGGTGACGCGGGAAATGGTCCGCCGCATGCGACCGGGGTCGGTGCTGGTCGATATCGCCATCGACCAGGGCGGGTGCTTCGAGACGAGCCGGCCGACCAGCCACTCCGATCCAACCTATGTCGAGGATGGCGTCGTCCATTACTGCGTCACCAACATGCCGGGCGCGGTGGCACGGACTTCCACCTATGCGCTGACGAACGCCACGCTGCCGTTCGTGCTGGCACTGGCCGGGAAGGGCTGGCGGCAGGCGATGCTGGATGACCCGCATCTGGCGGAAGGACTGAACATCGACGCCGGGCGAGTCACGCATCTGGCCGTCGCACAGGCGTTGGGTCTCCGGCACACGCCGCTGCGAGATGTCTTGGTGCCCGGGGTGGTGGTTTAGGTCCAGGTCTCGACCAGTCCCGGAAACGCCGACAGTGAACCGATCGTCGCATTCGGGGCGTGAGCCCCAGCGTTTCCAGTTGTGTCCTCAGGGCCTTGGACGCATTTTTTTGGCGGATGTCCACTTGGCCATCGCCGTTGTTCGGCTCAATCGGCCACAGGCGCGCCCGCGCTAGGAACGATTCGCCCCGACCGCCTGATCGAATTCGGCTGGGGTGATGCCCAGCGACTCGGCCGCCGCACGGATGTCCCGCCACGTGGTATCATCCACCTCGATCCCGTCCGCCATCCGCTTCGCCGCGTACCGCCGCTCCGGCTCCCCGGGGGTCAGCACGTCGTCAAACCCGGGGGCAGGCTTAGCAGACTTCACATGCGCCTTCACCGCCTGGATATCGGCGGCGATCTTCCCGGCATCCCCCAGCTTCGACAGGTCGATCACCGTCGCCAGCATGGAGTTCAGCACGCCGCCCTTGGCCTCATGAAACGCGCCCTGGCCGCCAGCTATGGCCGAGGCCATGATCTCGCACATCACTGCCAGACCAGACCCCTTATGCGTGCCGAACGCCCGCAGCGCGCCGGTATGGTCGCGGATGAACCCTGTCGGATCGTTCGTGGGGTTGCCGTCGGCGTCGATCAGGCAGCCATCGGCGACCGGAACCCTTTTGTTGTAAGCAACCCGCGCCTTGCCGGCGGCAATGGTCGTGGTCGCCATGTCCAACATCACCGCCGGGCCATCCGGCCCGGGGACAGCGGCGCAAAACGGGTTGGTGCCAAGCCTGGGCTCCGCCGCCCCCCATGTCGCCTGCACATCATGATGATCGGCCACATTCACGAACGCCGTAAACGCACACCCCTCCGCCGCCGCGAGTTCGGCATAGGTGCCGATCCGTCCAATATGCGAGGAATTGCGGAACGCCAGCACGCATGCCCCGACCTCCTTGGCCCGAGCGATGGCGCGCCGGACGGCGTCGGCGGCCATGCGTTGGCCGTAGCCGCGCCGCGCGTCGATCACCAGCAGCGCGCCGGCGTCCAACACGGTTTCGGCGGTCTGGTTCGGAACCAGCAGCCCCTCATGCAGCAGCCGCACATAGGTCGGCAGCATGCCAACGCCATGACTGTCATGCCCGGCCAGATTCGCCCGAACCAGATGATCGGCGACCTGCTCGGCCTCCCCATCCTCGCTGCCCATGCGACGGGCGATCAGATGGGTGACGGCTTTCAACGCATGGGGTGCGAGGGTCGGCATGGCGAAGGGACCTGATCGGTGGCGGCGTTTCGTCTTGGTGGGCGCAGGCCCGATATCCACGCCTGTGAACGAAGAATCCGCCCGAAGGCGTGGATGGCGGGCCTGCGCCCGCCACGACGGGGATACTACCTAGGCGAGAGAACCATGACCATCTGGCGGTTTTCCATACGCGGCATTTGTTCGACCTTGGACGTCGAGTCCATTTCCGCTCGGATTCGTTCCAGCACGCGCACACCGATATCCTGATGCGCCATTTCGCGGCCACGGAAGCGCAGCGTCACCTTGACCTTGTCGCCCTCATCGATGAACGACTTCATGGCGCGCATTTTCACCTGATAGTCGTTCTCATCAATGTTCGGGCGCACCTTGATCTCTTTGATCTCGATGACTTTTTGCTTCTTCTTGGCTTCGTTCCGCTTCTTTTGCTGTTCGTATTTGAACTTGCCAAAGTCGAGGATCTTACAAACCGGCGGGTCGGCGTTCGGGCTGATTTCCACCAGATCCAGGCCGACCGCGAAGGCGCGTTGCATCGCCTCACGCACTGTCAGCACGCCTTGCATCTCACCATCCTGATCGATCAGGCGAACCTGCGGGATTCGGATTTCCTCGTTTACGCGGGGGCCGTCGCGGGTTGGCGGGGCGGCCATTGGTCCTCTGGCTATCGTTCTCTCCTGTCTCTGTTACGACGATCGGCGGCGGCGCGGGGTCGCGCGTGCCGTTGACCATTTGATAGTGTGCGCGGAAATCGGGCCTAAAATCAAGCCACGTTGCCTGGAATTAAGTCGGGAGGCATCGCTTCGGATGCAAGCCTGCCAACCGCTTCCTCCAGTGATAAGATTTCCTGCCCCTGGCTGCCCAGCCTGCGCAACGCCACGGTGCGGGTTTCCGCCTCTTTCCGGCCAACCACAGCCAGGACCGGAACCAGCGCCAGACTGTGTTCGCGGACCTTGGCGTTGATCTTCTGGTTCGTCAGGTCGGTATTCACCGCCAGCCCAGCCTTGGCAAACGCCGAGGCAACCTCTTTGGCATAATCGTCGGCGTCGGACACGATCGTCGCCACCACGGCCTGAACCGGCGCCAGCCATAGCGGGAAGCGGCCGGCATATTGCTCGATCAGGATGCCGATGAACCGCTCGAAGCTGCCGAAAATCGCCCGATGCAGCATGATGGGGCGGTGGCGAGCACCGTCTTCCCCGACATACTCCGCATCCAGCCGCTCCGGCAGGTTTGGATCGACCTGCAGCGTGCCGCATTGCCAGTCACGACCGATCGCGTCGCGCAGCACGAATTCCAGCTTCGGGCCATAGAACGCCCCTTCGCCGGGGTTCAACTCATACGTCACTCCCGCGATGGCGCAGGCGTCGCGCAACGCGCCCTCCGCCTGGTCCCACAATGCATCGCTGCCGATGCGGGCTTCCGGCCGATCGGAGAATTTGATGCGGAAATCAGAGAAGCCAAAGTCGCGGTAAACCTGCGACAGCAGCGTGATGAAGCGGGCGGTTTCGGACGCGATCTGGTCTTCGGTGCAGAAGATGTGGGCGTCATCCTGGGTAAAAGCGCGCACCCGCATGATGCCGTGCAGCGAGCCGGAGGGTTCGTAGCGGTGGCAGGACCCGAACTCCGCCATCCGCAACGGGAGTTCGCGGTAAGACCGCAGCCCATGGCGGAAGATCTGGATGTGGCAGGGGCAGTTCATCGGCTTCAGGGCAAGGAATTTGTCCTCCTCCTCCACCTGGGCGATGAACATGTTCTGCCGGTAGTTGTCCCAGTGGCCGGACTTCTCCCACAAAGAGCGGTCAACCAACTGCGGAGTCTTCACCTCCTGGTAGCCATTCGCGTCCAGCCGGCGGCGCAGGTAGGCCTCAACCGTCCGGTAGAGCTTCCAGCCCTTCGGGTGCCAGAAGATCGAGCCCACCGCCTCTTCTTGGATATGGAACAGGTCCATTTCCTTGCCGATCTTGCGGTGGTCGCGGCGTTCGGCTTCCTCAAGCTGATGCAGATAGGCGTCCAGTTCCTTCTGGTCGCGCCACGCCGTGCCATAGATGCGCGACAGCATGGCGTTGCGGTGATCGCCGCGCCAATACGCGCCGGCCACCTTCATCAGCTTGAACGCGGTCCCGACGTCGGCGGTGGTACGCAAATGCGGTCCACGGCAAAGGTCGATCCACTCGCCCTGGCTATACAGCGTGATCGTCTCTGTCGCCGGCAGGTCCTGGATGAGCTGGGCCTTGTATTTCTCGCCCTTCGCCTGGAAGAACGCGATGGCCTCGTCGCGGTCGATCACCTTGCGTTCGAACTTCGCGCCGCGGGCCACGATTTCCCGCATCTTCGCCTCGATCGCGCCGAAATCCTCGGGCGTGAACGGCTCGTTGCGGGCGAAATCGTAGTAGAATCCGTTCTCGATCGACGGACCGATCGTCACCTGCGTGCCAGGATACAGCGCCTGCACCGCCTCGGCCAGCACGTGCGCGGCGTCGTGTCTGATCATCTCCAGCGCGTCGGGATCGCGGCGGGTGATGAAGACGATGTTCGCGTCGTTCTCGATCATCGTCGCCAGATCGGCCGTCTTGCCGTCGATTTTCATCGCCAGGGCGGCACGCGCAAGGCCGGGACCGATTGCCTCGGCCACCATGGTGCCCGTCACCGGCGCGTCGAACTGGCGCACGGAACCGTCGGGCAGGGTGATCGCGGGCATGGGTCGTGAGTCCTCGTCTGTATTGAGAGGCGGTGTCTATGGCGAACACGGCGCTTCCCCGCAACCCTTAGGTGCGGGTTGCAGCCATCGCCTGGGCGGGCGACGATGGCGCAACACGGTTGAGGAGACAGAACCATGAGCAAGACATCGATGCGCGCGATCCTGAACAAGCCGGGCATCCTGACGCTTCCCGGCGTCTATGACGGCATTTCCGCGCGCGTCGCCAACAGCCTGGGCTTCCCGGCTTTGTATATGACCGGCTACGGCGCGGTCGCCTCGGCCCTGGGCGTGCCCGATGCCGGCCTGGCCAGCGTGACCGAGATGCTGGACCGCGTCAGTTGCATCGCCGCCGCCATCGACGTGCCGTTCATCGCCGACGGCGACACCGGCTACGGCGGCCTGCTGAACGTGGAACGCACGGTGCGGGCCTATGCCGCCGCCGGCGCGTCCGGCATCCAACTGGAAGATCAGGAAATCCCGAAGAAATGCGGCCATACCGAGTTTCGTCGCGTGGTCCCGTACGCCGACGCGATCCGCAAGATCCAGGTCGCCGTGGACAGCCGGCCCAGCGACGATTTCCTGATCGTCGCCCGCACCGACGCCAGGTATTCCGAGGGCCTGGATGAGGCGCTGCGCCGCGGCGAGGGCTTCCTGAAGGCCGGCGCCGATATCCTGTTCGTGGAAAGCCCGGAGTCGCCCGAGGAACTGCGCCGCATCGGCGAAACCTTCAAAGGCGCGGCGCTGCTGGCCAACATGGTCGAGGGCGGTCGCACCCCGTTCCTCTCCACCCACCAACTGGAAGCCATCGGTTACAAGGTCGCGCTGTTCCCCGGAACCGGCTTCCTGACGGCCGCGAAGGCGCTGCGTGACGGGTACGCTTTTCTGCAAAAGAACGGCACCAGCACCGGTGGTCCCGCCCAACTGCCGTTCTCGGACATGAATGCCCTTATGGGCTTCCCGGCGGTTCACGCGTTTGAGGCGAAGTGGGCCGGGTAGAAGCGCTAATCGACCGTAATCGTTCCGACCATGCCATCCCAGTCATGGTCGGCGCAGGTCAGTTCGTACTGGCCCTTTGCCGGAGCGATCAGCAGAATCCGCGCCCTGTCCCCCGGTTGCACGACGATATCGGTTCCGGCATTCGCCAGTCGCGCCCTGTCCCGCACCGTCGCCGCTTTCAGGAAGGCGGGCGCGGTAAACTCGTGCATCTCCTTGCCGCGGTTCTCCAGCAGCAGCGCATAGGCCTTGCCGGCGTGGAAGGTCAGGTGGTCGGGTTCGAAGCGGTTATCGACCATAACGACGGTCAGGGTTTCCGCGTGCGCCCAGCGATCCGCCGCATGGCCAGCAGATGGTAACCCCGCACACAAGGCGGCCGCCGCCAGCCTGATCCCGACGTTCATCGTTGATGCCCTATGCGCTCCGGAGCGCCGCACATAGACCCCCGCAGCCGGACGTCAACTAGTTCGCTGCCAACTCCAGCTTCGGCCCGCACCCGAACGCCGGCATCACTTCTTTCGCAAACCGTTCCACCTGTTCCAGCCATACCGCCAGCGGCGTGCCCAGCGGCAGTGTGACGGTTACCCGCGACAGGCCTGGGTAAGCGGCTTCGATCTTCTTCAGGCTCTCGATGATGTCGGCGGGCGTGCCGGTCAGGAACCCGCCGGCGCGCACCGCGTCCTCGATCCGCGGCAGCTTGGTGTTCACCGCCAGCTTCGGATCCCGCATCGCCGCGATCTGTTCGTCGGTCAGTGCTTTCACCAGACGCAATTCGCCGAACATCTTCATGTTTTCTTCGTAATATTTCCCTGCTTCCTTGATCCCGGCTTCCACGCTGTCCGCGATGAAGAATTGGAACCCGATCGCGAGCCGCTCACCCAGTTCGACATGCTTGCCAAGCCGAGCATGCGCGGCCTGAAAATCGACCATCACCTTGTGAACGATGCCGCCCTCAGCCGACCCGCCGCCAATGACGCCCTGGATGCCGTGCTTGGCCATGAAGTCCAGCGCCCGTTGCGACCCGCCCTGGATCGGTTGCCAACATTCCACCGGCAAGCGCTCGGGGCGGGGTACCAGCGTCAGTTCCTTCAACGTATAGCCGCGATAGGGCACTTCCGGCGGCAGCGTGTAGTGCTTGCCTTGATGCGAGAACGACTCGTTGTTGAACGCCTTGAAGATGATATCGACCTGTTCCTCGAACAGTTCGCGATTGGCTTCCTGGTTCAGCAGCGGCGCGCCGAACGTCTCCACCTCGCGCGTGTGATAGCCGCGGCCGACGCCGAAGATGACCCGGCCATGGGACAGGATGTCGGCCATCGCGTAGTCCTCGGCCAAGCGCAGCGGGTGCCACATCGGGGTGATGTTGAAGCCGCAGCCCAGCTTGATGTTCTTGGTCAGGTGCGTCAGGTGCAGCGCCATCAGCAGCACGTTCGGGATGCACTCGGTTCCCTCTGGCTGGAAATGGTGCTCCGCCATCCAGAATGCGCCGTACCCAAGGCGATCCAATGCCTGCGCGGTGATTTCCGCTTTTTTCAGCGCGGTAGCGAGCTTTTCGTTTGCATAGCGGCGGTCGTTCACGGGTGTGCCGCCATAGCCGACATTCTCCAGATCGATATGTCCGGCATATGTGCTGTCGAATTGCCTGATCATCGGTTTCCCTCCGGTTTTCTCCCTGTGAGAAGCCTAGTCCCGATCTATCGGCAGGCCAAACTTCAGCCGGGAAGTCACGACGCGAGTGTCCGCCCGTGTTCAAGCGGAACGTCGCGTCAGTTCTTCCGCAGGCTTAGGATGTAGGTGGCGAGTGCACTCGCCTCGGCGGGCGGGCGGCCGGTGTTCAGCATATGCATGTGCGGTTGCTGGATAAACGTCGTCAGGTTGGCGAGCGTTGTCGTGGGGCGGTTCGCGATCGCATCGAACGCGGGTGCGTCGGTCCAGCCCTTGGACGCGCTCGGCGCAATCATGTGGCACCGCGCGCAATACTGCTCCGCCAGTGTCTGTCCGGCCTGCGTTTTCGACGGTGGAGCCGCGAATGCGCGAAACTGCACTACAAGTAGACCGACCGCGGCGGCGGCCGCGCAGAACCAGATCAGCTTCCAGGTAAGGGACATGGTTGGGTTCTCCGGCGTATCGGCCAGTGTTTATGTTCATGCCATCGGCGGACGGACGCATTGACCGGGATCAAGCGAACATGCGCTTGGATTCCAAGCACACTCTCGACATCTGTTCTCCCGAAATCGTAGGACGGATGACGCCCCGTTATTAGGATTCTATGTCCTCTTGTCTGGTATGCCTAAAGACCCCAGAGTGTCGCGTCCACCCTCGTCCAGACTGTCGCTCGTGCGTCCATTACAGCCCTGAAGCGCCTGAAGGCAAAGCCAAGCCTAAGTCTGAAACTGGAGCCGAGGCCGGCCAATGACCTATATGCGCGACCTGCCCGTTGGAAGAACATGACCAAAATAGATTCAAAAGACTTTTGCGTTCGTGAAGGAGATAAGGTCAATCTCCAGAAGTGGGCGACGGCGGTGAAACCGGTCTACAAGTCAAAGGCCCAATATCACCAATCCCTGGGCGATCACGTTGCCCAACTGAGCGAACAGCAGCAGCTTCTTTACGCATCCAATCGCTATGCCGTCCTGCTGATCTTTCAGGCCATGGATGCGGCGGGCAAAGATGGCGCCATCAAACACGTGATGTCAGGTGTCAATCCGCAAGGCTGCCAGGTATTCAGCTTCAAGCATCCCAGCGTAGCCGAACTGCAACACGACTTTCTCTGGCGCACCACCCGCGATCTACCGGAACGCGGGCGGATCGGCATCTTCAACCGATCCTACTACGAGGAGATGCTGATAGCCCGCGTTCACCCGGAGATTCTCCGCAGCGAAGGGCTCCCGGACGCCTCGGTCGATGAAAGCAAAATATGGCCGGACCGGTATCGGTCGATCACGGATTTAGAGCGGCATCTCTTCCACAATGGAACCCGGATCATCAAATTCTTCCTCCATCTCTCGAAGGATGAGCAGCGCAGGCGCTTCCTTGAACGCATCGATGAGCCGGAAAAGAACTGGAAGTTTAGTCTCGCGGATATCGAGGAGCGGAAATTCTGGAATGACTACATGAAGGCCTATGAAGAATGCCTCAGTGCGACAAGCACAACCGCCTGCCCTTGGTACGTCGTTCCCGCGGATGACAAAATGAACGCTCGGCTGATCGTGTCGCAGATTGTCCTCGATACACTCGAAGGACTCAAAATGAGCTTCCCCAAGACGGACGCGAAGCGTCAGCAGGAATTGCAGGCAATCCGAAAGCACCTCGCGACGTGAGGGCCAGCCAGTTCGTGAACAAGCCGGCTGGGTGCGGGACCTTACCCTGGTCAACCCAATGCGCTACTTTCTGTTGATCGCGCGTGGCGATTTTCTGGAGGGGGCGAGCGTCCCACCAGTCGCCTCGCAATACGGGCCGATAGCGTTGATCGGGTGACAAGCCTCGCCGCCGCTGGGTGGCTGTTCCGCACGTGCGTTGCGGAAGCGGGAGGTGAACCGTTTTACCAAGCCGACAAGGAGCAAAACGATGGTTGAAGACTGGCTGGCCATGATCGCCAACATGAACGGCGCGGTGCGCGACCTGCGGCAGGCATCACCGGAGGTAATGAAGAGCTTTTCCGACATGGCCCGAGCGGCGCATGGCGGTGATGCGCTTGACGTTAAGACGAAGGAACTGATCGCGTTGGCGGTTAGTGTCGCCGTCCGCTGCGCCCCCTGCATCGCCTACCATGCCGAAGGGGCGGTCAAGAACGGCGCGTCCCGCGCGGCCATCGCCGAGACCTTGGCGATGGCGGTCTATATGGGGGCCGGGCCGTCGGTGATGTACGCCGCGGAGGCGCTGGAGGCGGTCGATCAGATCGCGGCGAAAGCGACGAAACCCGTGGACGAGCGGTGACGGTTGCACGGACCTTTGTTCCGAGGCGGAAAGGCCCGGGCTGACGCCGTCAGGCTGCCGTCTCCGTGCCAGCACGATTTTCCTTTAGGAGCGCGAGGACCCCGAACAACGCGACCACCGCGAACCCGCCGCCTGTCAGGAACGTCAGCGACGCGCCCCACGCCGTCCAGATCGCACCGGCCAGCACACTGGCGGCGATCATCGTCACGCCGGTGGCGAGATTGAAGAGCCCGAAGGCGGTCCCTCTGAGCCGCGCGGGCGCGGTGTCAGCCACCAAGGCCGAGAGCAATCCCTGAGTAAGCCCCAGGTGAAGCCCCCATAACGCGACCCCGATCAGGATGCCCGCGACGTTCCCCGCCAGGGCAAGCACGATATCGGCGATGAGTAGCACCACGATTCCGCTCGCCAGCAGCGGCTTTCGACCCACCCTGTCGGACAGACTGCCGACAGGGGCCGAGACAAGGGCGTAAACGACGTTCATGACGATCATGACGAAGGGCACCAGCGTCAGCGGAATCCCCGCGCCGGCGCCACGCAGCACAAGAAAGGCTTCGCTGAACCCTGCCATGGTGAACAGCACCCCGACCGTGACGGCGACCCAGAATGGCGTGCCGATGGATCGAACATCGGACCAGCTTATTGGAGACATCGCCTGGTGAGGTTGCTGGGTTCTATTTGGCTCCTTGACCCCCAGCACCAGCACGGCGACGGAGACGACCGCGGGGATGATCGCGAAGCTGAACACGATGCGCATGTTGCCGTGGAATGCAGCCATGAGCCCAATGGCTGCGAGAGGGCCCGCGATCGCGCCCATGGTGTCGAGCGATTGTCTTAGTCCAAAGCCGGCGCCTCGGAGATCCTGGGGCGTAACGTCAGCCACCAGTGCATCGCGTGGCGCGTCGCGCACCCCCTTGCCGATCCGGTCCAGGAACCGGGCTGCGAGGACATCGTATGGGGTGGCGGCAAAGGGAAAGATCGGCTTGGTGATCAAGGCGAAACCATAGCCAAGCACGGTCAGCAGCTTCCGCCGCCCCAGTCGGTCACTGAGCCAACCCGAGAAGACCTTGGTGATCGAGGCGGTCGCTTGCGCGACCCCTTCGATGAGCCCCAACAGGGCTGGTGAGGCGCCGAGACCCGTGACGAGGAACACCGGCAGAAGGCTTTGGGTCATCTCCGACGAGATATCCATGAACATGGACACAAAGCCCAATGCCCAGATCGTGCGCGGCACGTTTCGGATTCTCAAGGGCATTCCTGGTCCCCCGCGGCGGCGGCCGTACCTATCCGCTCGCCATCGTGTCACCCGGGCCATACGCTCCCAACGACAGTGGCGCCATCGAAGCCTCTGTGATGCGACTGTCCTCGGCGCAGCGCGCCGCGTTGCCCGGACGGGGGCCGATGGCCGGGGGATTGCGGGCGGCCGTCGGACGTGGTGCCGAAACCTGGCGATCGGAACCGGCTACGACGTGAGGAGCCTGGCTTACGGACATGATGCGCACCGATCTGGGTGAACGGACGCACATCGCCCCTGTCGGCGCCCTCATCTCTATCGAAGGCGGGCTTCCTTTGTGTCGTCGAACCCGGCATGACGGGAACGCACGTCCAGGTCATGATGACCCGTCACCTTGCCAACGGCGGCGACGGCTGCCTCAAGGGCGCCTTCCAGATAGCCGCCGAATTCCGAGGCAACTTCCGTTCCGGCGAAAGCGAGGCGCTCGTCCCAGACGCCGCCAAACCTGGGAGGGGCACCATATTCCGGATGCCCGGTGGGCGGTTCGCAATCGGCGGGCGTCGCGGTGTAAGGATCGACCGACCAGTCCGCCACGAAGACGGCCACCGGTTGCTCCGCTTGGGGGCCGAACAGGCGGGTCAGTTGCGCCAGGACCATAAGCTTCAGTTCTTCAGGGCCGATGGCTTTGCGGGACGCCGCCGGTAAACCAACAAACCCGAACAAAGCCGGACGGCCGTTCGGTGCGGATGCGTCATGCAATTCCATCAAGGGACCGATGAAGCTGCTGGCTGTCCCGGACAGTCCCTGATCCCTCCAGAACGGCGTGTCGTAGACGGCTACCACCTTCGCATGTCCGGCCATCCACGTTGGAACGGAGGCGAGGGCGTTGCGCAGAGCGGATGGCAACGCGGGAGAAAAGGCTATGTTCCGTATGACGAGCCTCGGCGGAAGCGCAAGGATGACGGAATTGGCCATCACCTTGAGCGGTCCAGAGGCACTGCGTGCACCGATCTGAACGGATCCCGATCCGTCAAACCCGATATCCGTCACCTGAACGCCCAAGTGAACGCTTGCGGGCGGCACCCTTGCCCCCACGGCTTCAGCGAGGGCTTGCATCCCTCCGACCAGCCGCATGGAGCGCGGTTCGGTGTCGAACCCGCGTTCGTACCTTTGCGGCGGCCCAGACCTGAAGCGCTCAACCAGAACGGCGCCCTGGGTCTCCTGCGGGAACGCCGCGAGGCCGAGTTCGGCCACTATTGAGCGCATACGCGGCTGCATGTCGGGCCAAAACCACGCCGGCCCCAGATCGTAGCGGGCGCCGGCCGCGACGCCCGAGGGCGGTTCGGTCGGGACCGAGAGGATGCGCCCACCGATCCGGTCGCGGGCCTCCAGCACCAGGCACGACCTCCCCGCTCGGCTCAACAGGGCGGCAGCGTAAAGCCCGCTGAGGCCCGCGCCGACAACCACCACATCGGTTCGTATCAAGGCAGACTCCTCGAAGACGCGCGGATCAAGCCGCCGCCGGAGCGGTCCGGGGCGCGGCCAGATGACCGGCCTTCACCCACACTCTCGCGCCCTGACTCCCCGCCGTGGCGTGGACCGTCGAGCCGGGCGGCAGCCGCAACCAGGACTGTGTTTCGAATGTTTCCCCGCCCTCGCTGAAGTCCCCATCGAGGACGAGAAGCTCAATGCCGCCGGGCGCGGGCAGAACGATTTTGGCACCGTTGGCCCAGCGCTCCAGGCGCACGTCCTCATGATCGTCCCGAAAAAGGGGGATGACCTCCACACCCGGCCTCTCCGGCTCGGGCGGAAAGGCCAATGCGGAGGTGTCGATGCACACCCGGGTGCGGTCTTTCGGGGCAAACTGCCAGAGCTTGACGAAGATTGTGCAGCCCGGCCCTGATCCCGGCGTGTGGCGCGAGGTCGGCGGGTTGCGGATATAAGACCCCGCCGGATAGTCGCCATGTTCGTCGGAGAACACACCGTCAAGGACGAGGAACTCCTCCCCACCATCATGGATATGGGCAGAGAAGCGCGAGGCGGGGGCGTAACGCACGATCGTCGTGGCGCGTGCAATTTCTCCACCGATACGATCCAGCATGCGCCGATCTACACCGGCGATGGGCGATGGCGTCCACGGCAGGCGCGCCGCATGGACGGCGACGCGCTGCGAAAAATCCGCATTCAGTTGCAATTCAAGTCATCCCCGGGTGAGGTCTTAGCCCAACAGTTTGTGTTCAATCTCATTCAAGGCCTGACGAACCTCGTTCAGTATCAGCCTGTCGGCAACCGCCTGATCGATATCCGGTACATCCCAATCGAATATCGCGCGATATTTTTCGACCAATTTTTTCACGTCGGCGATGATCTGATCGCGATGTCCTTCCAGTTCCGTCTCTTCAATTCTCGCCACCTTGTTCTCTCCTTGACGTGCGGCTGAGCGGACGCCTTCGCGGTTCGCCGGCGGTCTGGTTGCCGCCCCGTCTATCAGACCGAAGCGATGGCGGCCTTGAGTTTCGCAGCCACGGTTGCCGCGGTTTCCAGGAGCTTAGGATTTTCGATCGCCTGCATCGAGGCCACCGGATCTATCGCGGCGACGTCCGTCGTGCCTGTGGCTGCCTCCTGGACCACCACATTGCAGGGCAGCATGGTTCCGACCTTGTCTTCCATGAGTAGGGCCTCGTGCGCCATTTTTGGATTGCAGGCGCCCAGGATCAGGTATGGGCGGAAGTCCGCCCCGATCTTGGTCTTGAGTATCTGGCGCACGTCGATCTCGGTGATCACGCCGAAGCCCTCCCGCTGCAGCGCCGCGCGCGTGCGCACGACGGCCTCATCGAACCCGACATCCAGGGTCTTGGCGAAATAGTAGCTCATCGGCGTCTCCTCATCAGAGGTCTTGCATAGACCGTGGCAAGCGCGCGCCTCTTCGAGGCAGAGCGTGGTCTCCTTCAACCTAAATTGGTTCCGGGTGGAAGGGTGCGCAAGAGCCGAACAAAGACGCCTTGCAGCGTCATCAGCGCACGCAGAAGACGCGGCGATCGCCGAGGCTTCTGGACATGAAAACACAGACCCAAGTCATCGCTGGCCTCCTTCGAGGTTGCGGCCTGACGATTTCTTCAGTTTGGCCCGCGGAGCGGCGTGTTGTCGGTGTTGGCGAATTCTTGCCGCGGGTTGGTGCCGCAGGTTTCCAGAAGTACTGAACGTTGCGGCTGCACGGACCGGGGCCTTTCGCCTATGCGTCCGATCCCCGGCGGAGGCGGGTCCTCCGGGACCGTCACGCAAAAGTTGCTGTGGGCGCTGGCAAGGCGCCAGTGTCCAGGGGTCGCCGGCCGTTTCTCCCAGTTCTGGGTGGGGGAGCCATTGCAACTCCACATGACCAATGTTGCCCCCGGCCCGACCGCATTGTTATTGACGTCCAGGCACAACGACGTTCCTTTATTCCGAACGAAATGCGCTTGCGAGGAGATGGCCAGTTGCCAATAGGCTTCGTTGGTTGCCGGAAGGCTACAGCCGTTGAAATCGGAACACTTGGCAATGAGTGGCACGGCGCCAAGTTTGGACCCTACGGGCGCCTGGAACGGCTGATTGAGCGGTACCGAGTAAATCGGCGACATCACCCAGTCTGGGAAAGTGCCGACAAACTGGCTGGCCTGCGATCCGGTGGTCGCGAATTTTTCCAGCGCATCGGCCATTGCTGTCATCAACGCCTCGCCATGGTCGTCGCGCAGCTTTTGTTCCTGTGGAAAGTTCCACTGGCGGTTTGGGTCCCAGGTACACAACGTGGGTGCTCCCGGCACCGCTTCGCCCATGTTCAGCGTGAACTCGTCGCCCGCGGACATCTTGCCGTCGATGTTATCGAGGCATTCCGTCCCGAATCGACAGCTACCGTTCTGATCGGCGAATTTTTGTATCGCGACCGGACGGCAAAACACCGTGGTGTGCAGGTATTCCGGCAGTTCGACCGGCGGTTGAACCTGATCGCGCCAAGCGGAACGGACCCGCAGAAACTCGGCATGCTTCTGTAGCGCAGGTCCCTCGTCGCCAATCAGAGCCAACGGCCTGTCGCCGTAAAGCACAGAAAGCGTGGTGAACCAGGTGGTGACGGCAAGACTGTAAACTTCGAACGTGGGTGTGTCATGGAAACGTGTGCGGAGCAGGTGGGTCTGCGTGTCGATGTCGGTCCACATCCATAGATCGAAGCTAGGTGTATCGCGGATCGAGTCAGCCAGTTGGCGCGCGGTGGCGGCCAGGACAACCCGCCGCCCTCGGTCGGTTGGATGGGTCTGCAATTCGGTATTGATGAGCGTGATCGCGCCGATCAGGCGTTGATACTCCCGGAGACGGGCAAGGTTCTGCGTCTTGGCCTCCTCGACCTGCAGTTGGTCCGCCCGTACTTCCAACAGCTGAAGGCGGCCGTTCAACTCGCTTAGTAATTGTTCGACGGCGCGCAACCGCTGATCGAGGACCGCCGGCGTGGTGGGTACGCGTTCATCCGCTCTCACGATCCCCAACATTGTTTTGGCGAATGGCACTCCCGCCACCGCGTCGAACAGGCCAGCCAGAGTATCGTTCGCGTCTGCCTGGGCCCGGGGCGATGCCAGTGTTGACGCGGCAGCCAGCGCGATGCCGAACGGCGCGTTTCGCCGCTTCGCACCGCGGATTGGTTGAGTGGCCATCAACGCCCCCCTTTTGCAAATTATATTTGGTAGATAAATAGCATAAAAATGGAGCAAGGTTAACATTTATTTATATTGACGGCGGACTTACATTTATTTTGTTTGCGGTGTTGTTGCACAATTCGTGCACCACGAAAGTAGAGGTCGGCACCGATGCCGGAACCGGGCTCGTGCCGGAAAACGACCAGGAAGGCGACAACAAGGATTGAAATTTCGCTGACTCAATCAAAGGCGAGCGCGGCTAGAAGTGCCAGCCGGGTTCGCCATGTGGCAATGATCGTCGCGTGGATGCTGCACAAAAGGGCGTAACTGCTCAACTGGGCTGAATTACGGGCTCCCCGGAAGCTTTGGGGCGGTGGTTCGAATCCGCCAGACTACGCCAAAGTGCTTCCGAACCAGCCTTGCCGCGTCACGGATTTCGCATTTCCTGCCGAGCGTCTTCCAGCAGACCGGCCTCGTTCCGGTTCACGAATACAACGGCTGCGATCAAGGCAGCGCCCGCCGCGATACCAAGCGCGATCCCAATCGGGCCGCTGAGGCGTTGGGCCGCGTCGCCCAACAGATACGCCCCGAACCCGTAAAGCGAGGTCCAGCCGATGCCGCCAAGGGCGTTCCATATCAAGAACGTATGCCAGGGCATCCGGTTGGCGCCCGCAAGCAAGGCGACGAAGGTGCGCAGGATGGCGACGAAGCGGCCCAGGAACACGACCGTGCCGCCATAGCGGCGGAACAGATAGCGGCCAAGTTCCAGCCGGTCGTTGCTGAGCCCTAGTTTCTGACCCCAATGCGCCAGCAGGCGATACCCGATGAAGCGGCCGATGAAATAGCCAACCTGATCGCCTGCGATTGCTCCGGCTGCCGCGAGTGGAACCAGCAGGAAGATGTTCAACTGGTGGGTGGTCGCCGCATACAGTGCGGCGGCGATCATCAGGCTCTCGCCCGGTAGCGGCATGCCCATGCTCTCCAGCATGATGCCCAGGATGATCACCGCGTAGCCGTAGGATTGGAACAGGCCTTCAATCGCCTGAAGATGGACTATCGACAACCTGGACCTCGTGACCAAAAGCGGTGGCGTGACGGAACGCCACACGACTTCTGGAATCAACGCACCGGCTGTGTTCCGGGTCTAGCCAACCGCGATCAACGATAGTTTGGCCCGCGCATCGTCGGGGATCGGCACCGGCTTCTGGACGCCGCGTTCGACGAAGACGTGAATGAAGTGGCCCTCGGCGGCGGCGGTGTCCTCGTCATTTCGGAATATGCCGATCTCATACCGCACGGAGCTGCGGCCGATCGAGGCGACGCGGATGCCGACATTCACCCGGTCGGGAAACGCCAGGGACGAGTGGTAGCGGCAGGCGACCTCGGCCACCACGCAATGCACCGGCCCATCCAGCAGTCCGACGACCTTCTCGGTCATCTCGTAATAGGTCACGGCCGTATCGAAATAGGAGAAGTAATTGACGTTGTTCACGTGTTGGAACACGTCGTTGTCCATCCACCGCGTGGTGATGGCATTGAACCAGCGGTAGTCGGCGCGTTTTCCGGGTGGTTGGCGGGTCATGTGATCCTGCTTGATGGGTAACCGATGGCCGGTCTCATTACCCTAGCGCCGGGTCGATGGACAGCGCCGCCCCCAGGCGCTACACGGCCCGCCGCCCCGCCGTGGAAGGATCGCCGTGTTTCCTCGCATCAAGATCTGGCTTTTGACCCTCGCGACCGTGGTGTGTCTGCCGGTTTTGGCAGAGGCGCATGCGATCCTGGAGGAAAGCCAGCCTCCGTTGGGTGGAACGGTAAAAGCCGGGGCCGTGGACCTGCACCTGCGGTTCAACAGCCGGATCGACAGGGGGCGTTCCCGCCTGACGCTGATCCGGCCGGATCATACTCGCGATACAGTCTCCATCGCGCCGGACGGGCCGCCCGACATCATCGACGCGCATGTCAACCTGACGCCCGGCGCCTATGTGGTGCGCTGGCAGGTGCTGGCAGTGGACGGGCATATCACCCGCGGTGACGTTCCCATCATCGTTGCGGCACCCTGATCATGGAATTGCTTGTCGATCTGTTCGGCTACCTGTCGATCGTCGTCCATGGATTCACGATCCTGTCGCAGTCCATGGCATTGGGCGGCGTGTTGTTCCTGGCCTTCCTGGCGCGCCCCCTGGCGCCGCGGCTCGGGCGGAGCGGACAAGGGATCGTGGCCGGCACCGCCCGTATCGCCGGCTATGCGGCGTTGGCCCTGGTGGTATCAGAGCTCGCGACCGTCGCCTTGCAGGCGGCGGTGCTGATCGACACCGTCGATCTTTCCCTGCGCAACGTCCTAAGTGCCGAGTTCGCCGTGGCCGGCATGGTCAAGACCGTTGCCGCGGCATCCATGGCCTTCGTGCTGCTGTCGTGGAAGGACCGAGCGCCGGTTCTGGGACTGGTGGCGCTGACGGTCATCGAACTCGCGGCGGCCACCCTCACCACTCACGCCGCCGCTCGGTTGGACGGGCGGGAGGCACTTCTGGCGGTGGAGGGCCTGCATCAGCTTGGCGCGGCGATCTGGATCGGCGGCATACCGTGCTTCCTGCTGACACTCGCCCGCATCCGGGACGGCGCGGCGTTCCGCTTGGTCGGTGCGCGGTTTTCCCGGATGTCGATGATAGGCGTTGGCTGCATCCTGGTCAGCGGCGTGACCATGAGCGTTCTGTATATCGGGGATCCGCAAGGCTTTTACGGCACCGCGTTTGGCGTGATGGTCGGTGCCAAGATCGCCATGTTCCTGATGCTGCTGGCGTTGGGCGGCGGGAATTTTCTGCTGGTGGAGCGGCTCCGCGCCAATCCAGCGACCTCGGTGAACCGGCTGCGGCGGTTCGCGGAAGTCGAATTCGGCATCGGCATCGCGATCTTTTTCGCCGCCGCATCGCTGACCTCGGTGCCTCCGGCGGTCGATCTGGCGCAGGATCGGGTCAGTTGGCAGGAGATCGTGACCCGTAATACGCCGGAATGGCCTCGGTTGAGCAGCCCCAGCCACGACGATCTGGCGTTGCCGGCGTTGCAGGCGAAGTTGGATGCCGAGGCGGCGGCGAAAAAGGCCGCGCCGCAGGTGGCGTTCACGCCCGGAGGCGGGGAACTGCCGCCGCGCAATGCCGACGATATCGCGTGGTCGGAATACAATCACCACTGGGCGGGCGTGGTCGTTGTCATCGTCGGGCTGTTGGCGCTACTGAACCGGGCCGGGGTGCGGTGGGCGCGGCATTGGCCGCTGGCGTTTCTGGGTCTGGCGGTCTTCCTGTTCTTCCGTTCGGACCCCGAGACATGGCCGATGGGCGATATCGGCTTCCTGGAGAGCTTCCGCGATGTGGAGGTTCTGCAGCACCGGTTCTTCGTCCTGCTGATAATCGCCTTCACCTACTTCGAGTGGCGGGTTCGCGCGACCAACTGGACCAACCGCTGGGCCAAGCTGGTGTTCCCGCTGCTGTGCGCCGCCGGTGGCACGATGCTGCTGACCCACAGTCACGCGATCGCCAATGTGAAGGACCAGTTGCTGATCGAGCTGACCCATACCCCGCTCGCGCTCGCGGGGATCGCGGCCGGCTGGGCTCGGTGGCTGGAAATAAGGTTGAACCCGCGGGAAAATCCAGTCGCCTGGGAAGTAGCCGGCTGGGTCTGGCCGGTCTGCATCCTGTTTTGCGGGCTGCTGCTGCTGGGCTATCGCGAGGCGTGACGTCACCGGCCCTGTTCGGGGCTTAGCGGGAAGACCCTGCTTTCGCCGAAGCCCAGGGTGGTGAACCGGTCGGGTTTCAAGAGGTCCAGGGCTTCAAGGGGCGCGTGGATTGCCTCGTCGGTCAGTTGGAAGGTGCCGAAGTGCATGCCGATGGACTGGCGGCTTTGCAGGTCCTGATGCGCTTCGACGGCCTCGGCGGGATTCATGTGGGCGGCGGCCATGAACCAGCGTGGCTCATAGGCGCCGATCGGCAGCAACGCGATGTCGGGTGGACCCAGGTGAGCGTGTATCCTCCGCCAATGCGGGCCAGCGGCGGAGTCTCCAGCGAACAATACCTGGCCTTGATCCGCTCGCAGCATGAATCCGCCCCATAGCGTGCGGTTCCGGTCGAGCAGTGTTCGCGCGGAGAAATGGCGGGCCTGGGTGCAAGTGATGTGGACTGATCCAATGGTGATGTCCTGCCACCAGTCCAGCTCAACCGCGTCGATGCCGAGACGGCCAAGCGGTTTGCCATTGCCGAGTGTCGTCACGAATCGCGGCGCGTGGCGGCGTTGGATTTCCCGGAGGGTCGGAATGTCCATGTGGTCGTAGTGGTTGTGCGACAGCACGACGATATCCGGGCGTGGGAGGTCTTCCAGCGCGATGCCCGGAGGGCGGGCACGCTTGGGGCCAGCCCAGGAGACGGGGGAACAGCGTTCGCTGAGGATCGGGTCGGTCAACACAACAGCGGCCGGGAAGCGGATCAGGAAGCTGGCATGGTTGATGAAGGTGATTGCGGCCGAACCGGCTGGCACTGTTTCCGGGGGCGCCGGAAAAGGTGTGTTGGAGAGGTTGTTTGGCCAGGGCGCGCGCTCGCCCCGCATGCGCCAGCGGAGGAGCTGGAGGAGGCCTCGTGATGAACGGGGAACGTCGGGATTGAAGAAACGCCGGCCGTCGCAGTGGTCGGAGATGGGGTGAGTCTGACGCATGGCGCAACCCTACATCGCGCTCGTTCCGCCCGCCATTGTCCATCGTGAACGGACGGAGCCGCGCCTAAACCGCGTCTTCCAGTATGTCGGTGATCGCGCGCTCCAGGTGGCGCAGAGTGCTGCAGACGGTCACCAGGTTGCAGAACGGTGCGTAGCGATACATGTCGGAATCACCGGTGCCCCAGGCGGAGCGATACTCGGGATTCAGCCAGATGATGCGCTTAGACCGTAACGACAGCCGGCCGATCACGTCGGTGCGCGGGTCGGTGCGGTTGCCGCGAGCGTCGCCCAGGATGATGACCGTCGTCTTGTTGGTCACGTACTTCATCCAGCCGTCCTCGAAATCGGCGAACGAATTGCCGTAGTTCGACGATCCGAAGCCGATCAGCGACATGATCTTGGTAATGGCTTCCTCAACCGGTTCCTTTTCCAGGATGTCCGAAACCTCGATCAAAGAGCCGGCGAAGGCGAACGAGCGAATGTCCGACAGCGCCTCGTTGATCGAATACATGAACATCAGCAGGAACTGCGCCATGGCGGCGACCGAACCGGAGACGTCGCACAGCACCATGACGCGGGGCTTTTCGATGCGCTTTTGTTTCCACACAGTGATGAACGGAATGCCGCCCCACCCCATGTTCCGGCGCAGTGTCCGGCGCGTGTCGAGTTGCCCGCGCAGCCGGCGGCGGCGGGTCTTTGCATAGCGTGCGGCGAGTTTCTTGGCCATCTGCCGCACCAGTATGCGCATCCGGTCCAGGTCGCGGCGTTCCAGATTCGACAGGCGGGCCGATTTCAGCAGCTCCTCGCGGAACTTTTCGGTCTCGCCCTTGGCGTAGAGAATCAGGTTCCGTTCGACAAAGTCACGAACCGCGTCCCGCAGTTGATCAACCTTGCCTTCCAGAAACTGCGCTCGGCCCAGGCCTTCGGGCGTTCCGGTCTGGCGCATCGCTTCCATGTCGCGTTCAAGGGCGCGTAGGCCCATGCGGTCGAGGATGCGGCGCGCGTAGAGATTCTTCTGTGTAAAGAAGCGGATATTTTCGATCCCCGCTTCGCGGGCGGCCTGCTCCATGGCGGTCGCCAGGGCGGCGCGGTCGTCGCCAGACAGTAACGAACCGAGCGACTGGCCGCCTTGGCCGCCCATGCCGTCGCCGCCGGTGCCGTTGGACGGGCTGGAGGCTTCGTTCTGTTCCGAGTCCGCGGATTCGTCCCGGTCGTCAGTCTTGTCGCCGGAGAACTCGTCGCGTTTGAAGTAGAGGTCGAAAACCTCCTCGTAGGCGGCCTTTTCGTCCGGCGTTTTCGCCAGCAACAGACCAAGCGTGTCCTTCAGGACCGTGCGATCCGCATAGCCGATGATGTCCACGGCACGCGCGGCGTCGATCCCCTCGGCCGCCGAGACGCGCAATCCCGCGCCACGGGCGACCTGAAGGAAACGACGAAGCGGTTCGCTGGCAGGCGCTGCGATCATGCGATGCCGGCGTCCTGCCTCGCTTTATGGGTCAGACCGGCGAGCTGCTTGCCAGCCGCCTCGATATCCGCCTCGAACTTCAGCAGCACGTTCAGCGTGTCGCGGACCAGATCGACCTCCAGCACCGATGTATGCAGCAGCATCATGATTTTCGCCCAGTCGATCGTTTCGCTGACTGACGGCACCTTCTTCAGGTCCATCGTGCGAAGCTGCTGGGCGAAACTGACGAGTTGCTTCAGCAGGCGCGCATCGATCCCCGGCACGCGGGACCCGATGATCTTGGCTTCCAGCTTGTCGTCGGGGAAGCCGATATGCAGGTGCAGGCAGCGCCGTTTCAGCGCATCGCCCAGGTCACGCGTCGCGTTCGACGTCAGCAGAACGATCGGCGGCACCATCGCGCTGACCGTGCCGATCTCGGGGATCGTCACCTGATAGTCGGACAGGATTTCCAGCAGGAACGCTTCGAACTCCTGATCGGATTTGTCGATTTCGTCGATCAGCAGCACCGATCCGCGCGGTTCCTGCAACGACCGAAGCAGGGGGCGTGGTTCCAGGAACTGGTGGGAGAAGAATACGTCGCCGAAGGCATGCAGCTTGTCCAATGCCGTCGCCAGATCGTCGGCATCGCCGATGACCGAGTTGATCTTGTCCTTCAGGATCTGGGTGTACAGCAACTGCTTGCCGTACTTCCATTCGTACAGTGCCTTGGACTCGTCCAGGCCCTCATAGCACTGCATCCGGATCAGCGGCAGCTTCAGCCACGACGCCACCGACTTCGCCAGTTCGGTCTTGCCGACACCGGCCGGGCCTTCGACCAGAATCGGCTTCTGCAGGTGATGCGCCATATAGATCGCGGTCGAGATCTGGCGATTGGCGATATAGCCGGCCTCACTCAACCCCAGTTCGACAGAGTCGATCGATCGCAGGGGCGAGTCCCCCAGCGGCAGCGCATCGTTCACATCCAGCTCCAGGCTACTGTTCAGTAACCGGATCGCATCGCTGGGTGGGAATGTCAAACCTTCGGCCGCGTAAGATCGTGCCTAAAGCTCGATAACTCCGCCGCGCAGCCCCTTGGCAACGGCCTCGGCGCGGCTGGTAGCGTCAAGTTTGGTGAACAGGGCCTCCATATGGAATTTGACCGTGTGGACCGAGATGGCGAGGCGCCGAGCCATTTCCTTGTTGCTGAGGCCTTCGCCGATCAGGGCGAGGATTTCGCGTTCCCGCGGGGTAAGCAGGGGTATGTCCTCGGTCGAGGCGAACCCGCGGGTTTCCGCCGGTGCGGAGGAGCGGACAATCAGTCCGGCGAACACCGCGCGCAAAGCGGCGTCCAGTTGTTCGGCCGAGGCGTCGGGCGTCAAAAGTCCGGCGGGCGTTCCGGCGAGCGGAGCCTTGCTGAGAACGACGACCGGAGCCTCCGCCTCTCTTGGAAGCTGGGCCGATGCCTGCTCCATGTCGAAGAGTTCGACGTCGGGCGTCTCCTCGGTCAACGCGTGACCGGCGTGCTCCACCATCGCGGCGAGCCCAAGGCGCCGAACCGGGTCCGTGGCGTGGACCCGGATGCGTAGGCCGTTGCTCATTGCGCCGGTCGGGCGGCGATGGTGACATCAATGGTTTGGATCGCGCCGGCGCGCAGCAACCGCAGCACGGCTGTCTGACCGATACGGTCAGCGCCCAGTTCGGCGAAAAGCGCGCGAAACCCTCCAACCGGTGTCGCGTCGATATCCAGCACGATATCCCCGGGAAGCATACCCGCGGTTTCCGCCGGTCCGCCGCCCGCCATTCCCACCACCATCAGGCCCGTTTCCCGCTCGGTGGTCTGATGTAAACTGTCGGGAATACGCACGGGTTGCAGACCAACTCCCAGCCAACCGCGCGCGATCCGGCCCTCTGCGAGCAGGGGTTCCACGACGCGGGCGAGTGTCGCCGTCGGGATGACGATGGTTCGGCGGCGTGGGCCCGACGTGGACATGCCGATCAGTCCACCGGCCAGCGATAGGACCGGGCCGCCCTCGTCGGCGCCCAGGCGGGTGTCCAGCCGGATCAGGGCGTCAATTCGGCCGCCGGCCATGCTCTGCCAGGCACCCCCAAGCGCATGAACCATCGCCAGACGGGCGGTTGGATGGCCGGTGGAGTCGGCGCCCACCAACACCGTAAGATTACCGACGCGCAGGGGCGCCGCTGCCGCTGGAAGGGCGCTCTCGACAGGGGCTTCCAACTTCAGCACGGCGACGTTTGTGCTTGGGTCGCGGCCGGCCAAGGTTGCCTTCACGGTCTGCCCGGCGTGAACGACCCGTAGAGTATCGACATCGTCCGGCAGTGCCTGCTCCGAGGCGATCACCACGCCCGGTCGCCAGAGCAGGCCGCTGGCCTGCCGCTTTTCGGTTTGAATGCCGACAGTGAAGCCCGCGGCCTCCGCGATCCGGTCAGCCAGTCCGGCGGAAAATTGTTCGATCAGGTCCATGGGTCGGATCTCCTTGCCTGCCGGCACTGTGCACCGTCGCCAATGCTCTGGGCATCGGCTGGATGGCCGGGGTTGGGCCTCGCCGGATGACCGGGTTTCGCACTGGATGTCGCAGCGGAGACCCTAGACGATTCCGACCCTTAGCAAGTCATGCACATGGATCAGCCCGACTGGCTTGCGATCCTCGACGACGAAGATGCAGGTGATACGGGACTGGTTCATCTGCGCCAGAACCTCGACCGCCAGCACGTCGGGTCCGACGCTATGGGGGTGTTTGCCCATGATCTGAGCCACCGGCCCGTCAGCGAATCCTTGCTTAAAGGCTCTTCGCAGGTCGCCGTCGGTCAGCACGCCGATCAGATCGCCGGCTGCGTTCACCACACCGGTGATGCCGAAGCGCTTGGATGTCATCTCGACGATCGCGTGCGACAGGTCGGACGTGTCCGCTACGACCGGCAACTCGTCGCCGGTATGCATCACGGCGCGGGCCTTCGACAGACGGGCACCCAGCTTTCCGCCGGGGTGAAATCGCTGGAAATCGGTGGAGGTGAAGCCCCGGCGTTCCAGCAACAGGACCGCAAGGGCGTCGCCGGCCACCATTTGCATGGTCGTGGAGGTCGTCGGCGCCAAGCCGTGCGGGCAGGCTTCCTGCACCACGGGCAGGAACAGCCCCACGTCGGCAGCGCTGCCAAGCGCGCTGTCGGGACGGGAGGTGATCGCGATCAGCTTGACGCCGAACCGCCGTGTGTAGGTCACGATGTCGGACAGTTCCGGCGTCTCGCCCGACCAGGACAGCGCCAACACCACATCGTCGGTGCGGATCATCCCCAGATCCCCATGGCTGGCTTCCGCGGGGTGAACGAAATGACTGGGAGTGCCGGTCGAGGCCAAGGTCGCGGCGATCTTGTGGCCGACATGACCGGATTTACCCATCCCGGTGACCACGACGTTGCCGCCAGCCCGTGCGATGGTGTCGGCCGCCGCCGCGAAAGCAACGCCAAGGTCGCCGTGCAGGGCTTGCAGCACCGCCTCCAGGCCGCGTTGCTCGATCTCCAGCGTGCGGGCGACGCTGTCGCGCGCTTCCGCCACCGGTCCTGGATGTGCCGCGCGGGCTTGCGATGTGGGCGCGTCCGACATGTATAAGGCGTATCCCGTATTGAATTAGATAGGCGCGCTGCGACGGATGTCGGCGCCGGACACTCTATGAACCCGCGATCTGGGAGCCATCCCGATCAACGCGATGTCCCGGAGCCGATCCCGGGGGCCGGCCTACTCGCGCCGTTCGAACCTTGCGCGGTCGGCGGGCAGCAGGCGGACCTTCATATGGACGGCGGAATCATCGTCATACCGTTCGACGACCTCTCCATGCTGATATAACCACGCGACCCTGGCACCGTCTTGCGGCGGGATATCGTAGTTGGCGACTTCCATACCCTGCGCGATCCGCAGGTCGATCGCCGCCTTTAGCGTTTCCAGGCCTTCGCCGGTGATCGCCGAAACGGCGACAGCCCCCTCGCGCAGCGGTATTTCGGCCACGCCGCCCAACAGGTCGGCCTTGTTCAGAACCTCGATCGTCCGATCAGGCCAGGCCGGGTCCAGCGTGCCGTCGGCAACCATGTCATCCAGAACCTTGATGACATCGCCGCGCTGGGCAACGGTTTCCGGATGGGCCGCATCGCGGACGTGCAGGATCACGTCGGCTTCCGACACTTCCTCCAGCGTCGCACGAAATGCCTCGACCAACTCATGCGGAAGTTGGCTGATGAACCCAACGGTATCTGAAAGGATCACTCGCCGGCCGGACGGCAGCGGCAGGCCGCGCATCGTCGGATCCAGCGTCGCGAACAACTGGTCCTTCGCGGTCACATCCGCGCCGGTCAGCGCGTTGAACAGGGTCGATTTCCCCGCGTTGGTGTATCCGACCAGCGCGACCACGGGAAATGGCACCCGCTTTCGGGCGGAGCGGTGCAGCCCACGGGTCCGGCGCACCTGTTCCAGGTCCTTGCGTAGCCTGACCAAACGGTCGTCGATCAACCGCCTGTCGGCTTCGATCTGGGTTTCGCCAGGCCCCCCCAGGAAGCCGAAGCCGCCGCGCTGGCGCTCAAGATGGGTCCAGGACCGCACCAGCCTGGATCGCTGATATTGCAAATGTGCGAGTTCGACCTGAAGCGTGCCCTCTTTGGTCGCGGCTCGTTCACCGAAAATATCCAGGATCAGGCCGGTGCGGTCGATGACCTTGCAGCCCCAGGCGCGTTCCAGGTTGCGTTGCTGCACCGGCGACAGCGCGGCATCGACGATCGTCACCTCGACATGATGATGAGCGATCGCCAGACCCTGGGCCGAAACCTGTCCTTCGCCGAGCAACATCGAGGGCCGGCGCATGCGCAGGGGCAAAATAGCCTCATGCACGACGACCAGTCCGATCGAGGCCGCCAGCCCGACGGCCTCGGCCAGCCTGGCCTCAGCCGCGCGCGGCTGATCGACGCCGGCAACCTCTCGCCCTTGCCGTTCCCATGGCAAAATCACAGCCGCTCTGGTTGGCGCTCCGGGTAAAGGAGCGTCAACGCGTTCGTACACACCCTCGTCGGGTGTGTCCGTATTCGGTCCGTTTAGCGGATCAGCCACTGGAGGCTACCTTGATCGAGGAAACCGGGCGATCAGTCGTCGCCGGTCACACCGCTCATTTCCCGAACGGGGGCCACGGCGGCCCCTTCAACCTTGGATGCATCGAAGAGCTGGATCGGCGCACCAGGCATGACGGTACTGATGGCGTGCTTGTACACGAGCTGGGTATGACCATCCCGGCGAAGCAGAACGGAAAAATTGTCAAACCAAGTGATGATACCCTGGAGCTTGACACCGTTCACAAGGAAAACCGTTACCGGCGTTTTGCTTTTCCGCACATGATTCAGGAACACATCCTGAACATTCTGCGCTTTCTCATTGGCCACGGCCACAATCCTTCTTTTTTTGTGTGGAGAGTTCGATTGAACAGGTTACCCGGCGGTTCGTGGCACGCCCGCCAGGAGCGATCACTTTAGCAGTACCACCCCCCCTTTACGCAAGGTCACGCAAACGTGTGCGAAGAGCATGGGCCGTACTAAAGTGGATATGCGGGGCCGCGCGTTCAACTCCCCCGTCGTGATCCGCGTTGCCAATCAGCACGGCGGTAACCCCAGCGGCACGCGCGGCCTGCATATCAAGCGCGGTGTCGCCCATATACCACACCGAGGGGCCAGCCGTTTGGCCGAGATGTTCAAGCGCCATCAAAATCGGAGCCGGGTCGGGCTTGTCGGCTTTTGCGTCGCCGGCACCGATCACCGGGCCAAAGAACCCGCTCCAACCGAGATGGATCACTTCGCGGCGGAGGAAAGCGCCGGCCTTGTTGGATACCACCCCCTGCGGCCAAGCGGAACCGGCCTCCAGAACCTCGGGAACGCCCGGCATGGGGCCGACATGGGCCAGATGCTGTGCGGCCAGGGTGTTATAGAAAATATCGCGGGCATGCTCCCACTGGTCGCCGAACATGACCGGGAAGCTTTCACGCAGCGATACCCGGACACGATTCTTGGTGTCCTCGACGGTCCATGATGGCCGCTTGAACGCGGCGAAGACCGCATTGAGCGCAGCGGTTATGCCGGCCCAGCCATCGACGAGGGTATTATCCCAGTCATAGAGCAATGCCGTGGGGCGTATCAGCATGTTTTCGCCGGTTCTTCTGCTTCGGCGGCATGTTCGGCCGCCGCCGCGGATTTGCGCGGGTGATCCAGCACGCAGGCATTGGCGCAGACGCGCAGCCCGCCTTCGAACGACAGGTCGTAGGCGTTTGCAGCGACGCTGATCACCAGATCGCATTCAACTTCCATCGCGCGTTTTCGATTCCTAACAAAGCCCGCGGTGATACCCGGGCCTATCATCAACCCGTTCCCGATGCCGCGTAGTATTTGATCCCAGGCGAATTTGACAAGTACGTGATGTACAAAAAAACTAACCAGTTTCGGTGGAAACCGTCCGGATTCCATTGCGGAATGGTACCATCCCTCGTCTGTGGCCAGAGGCGTCCCGGTTTAGATACATTACGTCACAATTGCGTCCGCAAACCCGACCTGGATCGCCGTCGCCGCGATCGCTGATATCGAGTGGCCGGAGCAACTGCTTGACGGGTCGGCGGTCGCCGTCCACATGACCTCTGTCATGTCCATAACCCGTCTGACCATCGATCATCGCACCGGAAACCCGCTCCGGCACCCGGAAAAGGCCAACCGGCCGGACAACCCGATCCAGCGCAAGCCCGCCTGGATCCGGGTCAAGGCGCCGACTCATCCCATCTATCATGAAACCAAGGCGCTGATCCGCGACAACCGTCTGGTTACGGTCTGCGAGGAGGCTGCCTGCCCGAATATCGGTGAATGCTGGTCGCAGCGACACGCCACCATGATGATCATGGGCGACACCTGCACGCGCGCTTGCAGCTTTTGCAATGTGCGGACCGGCCAGCCGCTTGAGCTGGAGGCCGACGAACCGGTTCGCGTCGCCGATGCGGTGGCAAAACTGGGCCTGCGTCATGTCGTGATCACCTCGGTGGACCGAGATGACCTCGCAGATGGCGGGGCAGCCCATTTCGCGGCGGTTATCCTGGCCATACGGGATGCCGCGCCAGCCACGACGATCGAGGTTCTGACGCCCGATTTCTTGCGTAAGGCGGGGGGCGCGGAAACCCTAGCGGTCGCCCGGCCGGATGTCTTCAACCATAATCTGGAGACCGTTCCGCGCCTGTATCCGACGATCCGCCCCGGCGCTCGATATTACCAGTCGCTGCGGCTGCTGGACCGGGTCAAGCAGATCGAGCCCGCGGTCTTCACCAAGTCGGGTTTGATGGTCGGCCTGGGTGAGTCCAAAGCCGAAATCATGCAGGTGATGGACGATCTGCGCATCGCCGATGTCGATTTCCTGACCATTGGCCAGTATCTACAGCCTACCGTGAAACATGCCGCGGTTGACCGCTTCGTCACGCCCGAGGAATTCGCCGAATACGCCGCCATCGCTCGGGCAAAAGGCTTCCTGCTGGTTTCGGCGACGCCGTTGACCCGCAGTTCCTACCACGCCGACTCCGATTTCGCCGCGCTACGGGATGCCCGGAGTGAAAAGCTGGCGCAGCAAGGGGTCTGATGCCGACTCACGCGGAGCGGAAGGTCGTACTGTACACGCCCGAACAACTGTTCGATCTGGTGGCGGACGTCGATCAATACCCTCGCTTCCTGCCATGGTGCGTTGCCTCCCGGGTTCGCAGCCGCACCGAAACGCAATTGGTCGCTGATCTGACAATCGGTTTCGGCCCGTTTCGGGAGAGTTTTACCAGCCGTGTCGCGCTCGATCGGCCCGAGCGGGTGACGGTGAAATACGAGAACGGACCCTTTCGCTACCTGAACAACCAGTGGGACTTCGTGCCGCATGGCAACGGGAGCGAAGTGGCATTCTTCGTCGATTTCGAATTCCGCAGCCGGATTTTGCAGGCCGCGATCGGGGTCGTGTTCAACGAGGCGGTGCGCCGTATGGTGAACGCCTTCCTTAAGCGCGCCCGCGACGTGTATGGTCCGCCGCCAGCTTCTTAGGACAAGTCCCGATGGTTTACGCCCCTGTTCGGCCGGATCGGTCGCACCCGCCCGTTCGGGTGAACCTGTTCTCCGACACCCAGACACGCCCGTCCGCCGCGATGAAGGAGGCGATGATGCGGGCCGAGGTCGGCGATGAGCAGAACGGCGACGATCCGACGGTGAACGAACTGTGCGACCGGATGGCGGCGCTGACCGGCAAGGAAGCGGCGGTGTTCCTGCCGACCGGGACGATGTGCAACCAGATCTCGCTCCTGGTGCATACGCGGCGAGGCGATGAGATCCTGGCGCATGAGAGTTCGCACATCATCGCCAATGAGGGCGGCGGCCCGGGCGCCTTGGCCGGTGCGGTGGTTCTGGGCTTGCGTGGCGCGCGCGGGATGTTTGACAGCGCGACGATGCTGGCGGCGTTGCGGGAGCAGCGGCGGAATGCGCCGCCCCAGACCTTGGTCGCCGTTGAGCAGACAACGAACGCGGGGGGCGGTGCGGTTTGGCCGCTGACGATGCTGAACGACGTCCTTGGTGCGGCGCATCACCAGGGTATGAAAACGCACATGGACGGCGCCCGCCTGATGAACGCGGCCGTTGCGGCCGGTGTTACCGCGGCGGCGATGTCCGAGCACTGCGACTCGGTATGGCTGGACTTCACCAAGGGGCTGGGGGCGCCGGTGGGCGCGGTTTTATGCGGATCGGCCGCGTTTATCGATCAGGCCTGGCGCTGGAAGCAGCGGCTGGGTGGTTCGATGCGTCAGGCGGGGATTTGCGCCGCGGCCTGCCTGTATTCCCTGGACCATAACGTGGACCGGCTCGCCGAGGACCATGCGAACGCTCGGATACTGTCGCGGGGGCTGTCCCAGTTACCGGGTTTGGTGGTGGAGGAACCGGAAACCAACCTGGTATTCTTCGACACGCGCGGTTCTGGGTTGACCGCCGATGAACTCGCGGCGCGGCTCCGGCGGGAAGGGGTCTCGGTCTCGACGGTTGGACCCTACCGGGTGCGGGCTTGCACGCATCTCGATGTCGATGCGGCCGGTGTGGAAATGGCGGTGCGGCTCATCGCCGGCGTGTTACGCGGGTAGGTCCTGTTCATCTTTTATTAGGATTTGGCTGGTAGGTTCGCCGGGTTTCAAACCGACAGGTGAACCCCATGCGCCGTTTATCCGGACTTCTGTTACTGCCGATCCTTGTCGTCCCCGCGTTGGCCCAAGAGGCTCCGAAAGCTGCCCAGCATGGCTCCCGGGTCACCTTGGAGCAGCATTTCACTCAGGCCAATCTGGCGCATGACGGTCATCTGACCCGGGAAGAGGCGAAGGGGGGCTACCCGATTGTCGCCAAGCATTTCGATGATATCGACGTTGATCACAAAGGTTACGTGACGGAAAACGATATCCGGGCCTGGCAGGTCATGCGGCGGGCCGCGCACCGGCTGACTCCGCTCCCGCCGAGCAGGCCCAAGGCGCAGCCAGTCCGGTGGGACAATCCCGTCGAGACGCCGGGCCAGGCGCACGGATCGGTTGTTGGAATGCCAATGGCTCATCAGTGAACCGAGCTGGTAGGCCTTGTTCAGTTCACCGGCCAGGGGTGCGTGATTGAGCAAGGCAGCCAGCATGGTGCCGCCAATCGCTTTGCCCAGGAATGTTGACGCCACAAATGCGGAGCGCATGGTCGGCGAGGGTCGCATGGCCGGTGGGAAACGCCGGGCCGTCACGCGCCGTTGGGGCAGGCGGCATCACTTTGGGGACGGCCAGCAGGATATCCGTGGCGCCAGATGGGCGATCGCGGATAACATCGCACCATGGCACGTTCCGCGTTCGTTTGGTTTCAGGAGCGCAGCATGGCATTCAAAAGCGGCCGTCACTTCCTGCAAATTCCGGGTCCGAGCAATGTTCCGGATCGCGTGCTGCGCGCCATCGACATGCCGACCATGGATCACCGCGGGCCGGATTTCGCTGACCTGGGGAAAACGGTGCTGTCGGGGATGCAGTCGGTATTCCAGACCTCTGGTCCGGTGGTGATCTATCCCGCGTCCGGCACCGGCGCGTGGGAGGCGGCGATCGTCAACACCCTGTCCCCCGGCGACAAAGTGCTGATGGCCGAAACCGGGCAATTCGCGGCGCTGTGGTGCGCGATGGCGAAGCGGCTGCGGCTGGAGGTGGAGGTGATCCCCAACGACTGGCGGCACGGGGTCGATCCGGCCGAGGTGGAAGCACGCCTGGCCGCGGACCGCGCACACACCATCAAGGCGGTGATGGTCGTGCATAACGAAACATCGACCGGTGTCACCAGCCGGATCCCCGAGGTCCGGGCGGCGATCGATCGCACCGGTCATCCGGCGTTGTTCATGGTGGACACGATCAGCTCCCTCGCCTCGGTCGAATACCGGCATGAGGCCTGGGGCGTGGACGTGACCGTCGCCGGCTCGCAGAAGGGGCTGATGTTGCCGCCGGGGCTTAGCTTCAATGCCATCTCCGCCAAGGCGTTGGAGGCGAACAAGACCGCCGCGATGCCGCGCTCCTACTGGGATTGGCAGGAGATGATGGCCAACAATCAGAACGGGTATTTCCCCTACACGCCGGCCACGAACCTGCTTTATGGGCTGCGCGAGGCGCTGGCCATGCTGCACGAGGAGGGGCTGGACAACGTCTTTGCCCGCCACGCCCGGCATGCGGCGGCGGCTCGGGCCGCGGTGCGGGCCTGGGGCTTGGACATTCTGTGTCAGGACCCGCGCGAATATTCGAACGTGCTGACCGCGGTGGTGATGCCGGACGGATTCGATGCCGACGCGCTGCGCAAGGTGATCCTGGAGCGTTACGACATGTCGCTGGGGACCGGTCTGGCAAAGCTGAAGGGGCGGGTATTCCGCATCGGACATCTTGGTGATTTCAATGACCTGACGCTGATGGGGACCTTGGCTGGGGTTGAAATGGGGCTTTACGACGCCGGCGTGCCGCATCGGCAAGGTGGGGTCGCGGCGGCGATGGACGTGCTGGCCAATCGCAGTGCCAAGGCGGCAAGAGCGGCCTGAAGGTTCGCCGGTTATACATCGTCCGGCGACAGGGTGACGATCAGTTCCGCGCAGCGTCGATGCACCTCCGCTTCGCGTTCCAGGTTCTTGGGGAAGCGGGTTCGGGTGGATTGCACCATGGCCTGCTTGGCCTTCGCCTCGTGCCAGTCGCGCACGGCCTGGACCGCGGCATCCCAGCCGCGCTGAAACTCTGGCGTCTTTTGATCCTGTGCAGCCATCATCCGGGTTCCTCCTGCGCGAAGATTGGCACGGCATGGCGAAACTGCCCACCGGCGGTCAGGTTTCCAGGCCAAATTGCAGGCGGGCGAGTCGCGCGTTGATCCCATCTTGCCGGATCAGCGAATCATGCGTCCCGGCCGCGGCGATGCGCCCGGCATCGATGACAATGACCCGATCGGCCGCTGGAGTTCTCTCGGTGCCACGCGGGCGCCGGGACCGGCGACATGCGCGAATATCCTATGTGTTTGGTGCCAGGCCCTCGGCGGGTTGCGGAGGATAGCAAGGATGGGGCGGTAGGGCCAGTCTGCATGGCTTAGCAGCCGACAAGCCAACGATCCATCCTCCCCACGATACCCGCGAATCCGCCAGCACGAACCTGCTGTAAGAAAAACATCTTATTCACGCTGGCGCTCTGGCGGAAAAATGAGGGAATTCGTGAGAACATTATGGATTACATTCAGAATCTTGAGTATTTTTCTCATTTTTCATCGCTTCGATGATAAGAAGCCTTATCGTCACGGCTCGACAAGCAAAGGTATCATGGCAGTCGCGACAGCCCGGAACGCTTACATCGACTTCTTCCGTGGCCTTGCGCTGTGGTGGATATTCATCGACCACACACCCGGGAACTGGCTGTCAAAAGCCACATTTTCACGGTTCGGGGTCTGTGATGCCTTTGAACTGTTCGTGCTGCTCGCCGGATTTTCCGCCAGCTATGCCTATGGGCCGGTGCTGTTCCAGCGAGGCTGGCGGGCAGCAGCGGGCAAAATCCTGCGTCGCTGCGGCACGATCTATCTGGCGAATCTGGCACTCTTTGCGTTTCTCTGCGTGGAGGCCGCGTTTTTGGTAAGGTCCCCGGTTGGCCAATCCGTCCTTGGTCTGACCGGCCTTGATCCGTTGAAGACGTTCTCGGCCAGCGAAATCGGCACGCTGCTGACCTTCAACTATCCCGCCGGACTTCTGAATATCCTTCCGCTGTATATCCTGCTGTTTCTTGGCTTCGCCGCCGTCCTCCCGTTGCTGAGGTTTCCCCGCACGCTGCTGGCGCTATCGATCGGCCTCTACGCCACAACCTACCTCCTTGGCCTACATATTCCTGGCATGCCCATCGGCGGCGAAACGGCGAAGCCATTCTACTTCAATCCGTTGGCCTGGCAGATCCTTTTGGTGACCGGCGCGATCCTGGTGACCGAACCGGCCATGCGCCCGAAACCCGACCCGGTATTGGACACCGCCGCCGTCGCCGTACTGCTGGTTGCGTTCGGCGTGCAGATTTCCATCTATCTGTCGAGGCACGGTTATATCGGCGGAACTTCGCCCGTTTTGATCTGGATGCAGGGGGCGGTCACGATAGAAAGCGCGAAGATCGGCCTGCATCCGCTTCGTCTCGTCAACATCTTCGCGTGGGCATGGTTGGCTTACCGCCTCGCGCCGCTTTACGGCAGCTGGGTGGGGCGCCCCTGGGCGAGGCCGTTGATCCTGTGTGGCCGGCAATCATTGCCGGTATTCTGTGCCGGCACCGTCCTGGCCCCGCTGGGTGGATTCTGGCTCGCCACCTTGCCGGGGCCGGCCAGCCAAGCCGCCTATAACCTCATCGGCGCCGCCATCATGGTGTCGGTCGCCGCCCTCGCCGCCGCGAGGCGGTCACGGCGGCGAGGGCACCCGGATCAAGGATGCGGCCCCCAGGGCGCGGCATGCAGTAGCTTCACGTCTTGCGACATCACCAGCGGCCGGAACCTGGAGGCAAACCCCTCCACGAAATCCACATTCGCGAACACCGCCGCCCAATGCGCTCGGCGGTCCGCGTCGTCGTCGAATTTCCACATATGAACAAGCTGGTTGATCGTGCCGGTGTCGCTCTGAAAATACCCCACCAACTTCTTGTCGTGGCCGCCCTTCTGTAAGGCCGGGAAGCCGAATTCCTGATACAGCTTCACTGCTTCGCCCATTTTTCCGACATACAGCGAGTACGTCCGGAGTTCATATAGCGCCATGGTTCGTCTCCCCTTCAAACGGGAATCAGCTTAACGCAACCCCCGCCCTTGTCACCGCCCGCCATCTGCTGCTTGAATCCGCGCAACCAGATGCGTCCCTTGAAAAGGCATTCCCCGTATGGACTTTCTCGCCGCCGTGACCGAGATCATCGGTCCCGCGAACGTGCTTTCCGCGCCCGAAGACATCGCGCCCTACAGCGTGGACTGGCGCGGCAGCTATAAGGGCACCCCAACGGCGGTTCTGCGTCCCAACACGACCGGGCAAGTCTCCGCACTGATCAAGTGCTGTGCTGAAGCACAGGTCGCCGTGGTCCCGGCCGGCGGCCGCACGGGTCTGGCCGGTGCGGCGGTTCCGCTCGCCAACGGCCCGAAATCGGTGGTGCTGTCACTGGAACGCCTGAATCGTATCCGCGATATCGATGCGCGCGACTTCTCCATCGTCGCCGAGGCTGGCTGCGTCGTCCAACACGTTCAGCAGGCCGCCGCCGAGGCGGGCCGTCTGTTTCCGATCCAGTGGGGCGCGCAAGGTACGGCGCAGATCGGCGGCATGCTGTCCACCAACGCCGGCGGCATCCGCACCCTGCGCTGGGGCAATGCCCGAGAGCTGGTTCTCGGTCTGGAAGTCGTCCTCCCCGACGGCCGCGTGCTGGACGATCTCCGTCGCGTCCGTAAGGACAACAGTGGCTACGCCCTGCGCCACTTGTTCATCGGCGGCGAAGGGACGCTGGGCGTGATCACCGCTGCGGCGATGCGGCTGCAACCGGCATTGAAACGAGTCGAAACCGCCTATGTCGCGGTCCCCAGCCCGGACGCCGCGCTGTCGTTGTTCTCCCGCATGATGGAGAGTGGCGCCGACGTCATAGCCTTCGAACTCTGCGCCAACTTCTGCATGGAAATGGCCGCCAAACATGGCGTCGGCCTGCGAATTCCGCTGCCACTGGAATCACCGTGGTACGTGATGGTCGAACTCTCCGCCGCCCACGAAAGCATCCCGCTGCGTGACATCATGGAGGGCACATTGGGTGAGGCGATGGAGGCCGGCGAAGTTCTGGATGCCGCCATCGCCGACAGCGAAGCGCAGCGCCAGATGATCTGGAAGATCCGGGAGGATTATCCCGACTGCTCCCGCCGCGATAGCCCGGCGATCGGCACCGATACCGCCGTCCCGGTTTCCGCCGTGCCGGAGTTTCTGCGCATCGCCGAACGGGAACTGAAGGCCCGCTGGCCCGAGGGTCGCATGGCCGCCATCGGCCACGCCGGCGATGGCAACATCCACCTGTCGCTGCATGCGCCAGAGGGCCTGATGGACCGTCCCACCTGGGTTGCGCGCGCGGCGGGGATGGAGCCGATGATCAACGCGATCGCGGTGTCCCTGGGCGGCAGCTTCTCGGCCGAACACGGCATTGGCCAGTCCAAGCGTCACGCGATGGCGACGCATAAGAACCCGGTCGCGATGGACATCATGCGTCTGGTGAAGAACGCGCTGGACCCGGAAGGGCTGATGAACCCGGGGAAGGTGCTCCCGTAGTCTGTTTGCATCCTGGCGGGTGCGTGCCCGCCAGGACGAACAAAGGGTCAGGCCGACGCCAGCCGCCCCTCCTGCGTCAGACCGCGACGGACCCGCTCCAGCACCAGAAGCGAAACGAACGTCACCGATCCCGGTCCACAGACAAACAGCATGATCGACAGCGGTGAGAACCCGAGGCTCAGCAACAACCCGCCCAGGATCGGCCCGAAAATTCCGCCCAGCCGTCCCACGCCCAGCGCCCAGCCGACCCCTGTCGAGCGCAAAGCCACCGGATAAGCCGCCGCGGCGAAGCCATTCAGTCCAAGCTGGCTGCCCACCATCCCGCCGCCCGCCCCGAACAGCACGGCGTAAAGCGGTAACCCCGCCAGATGTTGCGTCGCCACGATCGCGACGCAGGTAACCCCCAAGGCGATATTGCAGGCCAGCACCCACTCCGCCCGAAAGCGCGTTAGCAGAACCCCCAGTGCGATCGTGCTGATGACCCCGCCCGCCGCGTACATGCTGGCGGAGTAGGCCGCATCCGCCGGCTGCAGGCCTTCCAGCGTCAGCACCGTCGGCAGCCAATAGCTGATCAAATACATATCCAGCAGGTTCAGCAGGAAAATCAGCCACAACAGCAGCGTCGTCGCGGCCAGGCCCCCCTTGAACAGCCCGCTGACCGGATTGCCGGGTTCCACGGCCGCGCCGGCCTGGAAATGTCGGGATTCCGGCAGCAGCCAGAACAGCAGCGGCAGCAGCACCAGCGGCACCACGCCGCCAACGACAAAAATGCCGTGCCAGCTATAAACCGGTATGGTCGCCGCCGCGACCTGACCGGCAATGAACCCGCCCATCGTATTGCCGCAGAACATGAACATGATCACGGTCGCCCGCCAGCGCTGAGGGATATAATCCGCCGTCAGCGCGATCGTGGTCGGCATCGCCCCGCCGATCCCCACGCCGGTCAGGAACCGTAACGCGACCAGCACCGGCAGCGATGGCGCCCAGGCCGATATCAGCGAGAACACGCCGAACAACAGCACCGAAACCAGCAGCATCGGCCGCCGTCCAAACCGGTCCGCCACCGGCCCGGCCACCATCGCACCCACCATGATGCCGATGCTGGACAGTGCGAAGGTCTGGGTGAACGCAGCCGGCGGCAACCCCCATGCCTTCACCAGGGATGGAACCGCCAGCCCGATGGTACTAAGGTCGTAACCATCCAGCATCTGCACCAGCCCGCACAATACCGGTACCAGTATTGAGCCCCGCCCGGTTTCCGCTCTGTCGCCGCCGCTTGTTATTGGCTGCATTGTTATGTCCCCCCGACTCTAACCGTCATTGCATTTGAAATGACACCTTGCGTCAATCAAAAGCATCAAACCCCATCATTACCCGATCAAACCGAGCCTGGACGGCTGCTCGGGTGTCTGGGTGGGTGAAGACGTACAGACGGTTTTCCCGGATTGCCCGCAGCACCATCGGCGGAACGGTATCCGGATCCAACCCCGCTGCGTTCGCCGCCAGATACCGGGCATTGCGTTCGGCGTTGGCCACATCCCCGGCAAGACCGAAGGACCCACCGAACCGTTCCGGCCGGTTCCGTCCATTATCAACCATCCGCGTCCGAACCATGCTCGGACACAGTACACTGACCCCGATATTCGACCCGTCGAGTTCCTGGGCAAGAACCTCGCTAACCCCGATGATGCCGAATTTCGTCGCCGCGTACGGCCCGGACAACGCCCCTGGCGCCAACCCGGCGATCGACGCGGTGTTCACGAAATGCCCACCCTCGCCATGGGCACGCATATGCGGAAGAAACAACCGTATCCCGGTCACGGTGCTCAGCAGGTTGACCCCGATGACCCATTCCCAATCCGAAGCCGCCACCCGCTCGACGGGCCCCGCGCGCGATACGCCGGCGTTGTTGCAGACGAGATGAACCTTGCCGAAGGTGGCGATTGCCTCCGCGGCCGCCCGCTCCAGTTCACCCGTCACCGAAACATCGCACAGCGTCCCGGCAACCCGGCCGCCATGGTTCGCCAGCCCGTGCATCGCGGCGTCCAGCGCCGCCTGTTCGATGTCCACCAGCATGACGTTCATGCCGATATCCAGGAACGCCCGAGCAAGGGCCAGTCCGATGCCGCCGGCACCGCCGGTGATGAACGCGGTCCTGTCCTTGAAGACCTGCATCTCAGCCCTGCGCCAGAAAAGCGTCTAGCTGGTCGTAACCCTCCAATATGCGGGCATGCCGGGCTTCGAGCCATTCGCGCGTATGGGCATGGGTAAAGATGAAGAAATCCCGGTTGCGGATCGCCGCGACAACCCGTCGTCCGACCGCGTCCGGCTCGATCGCGTGGCCCGTCGCCAGCAGCCTTGCATTGTCGCCGGGTGATCGCTGGGTAGGGGAGGGACCGCCGAACCGCTCCGGCCTCCGCTCCAGTGAGTGCCGCAGCGTTGTCGTGACCAGCGCCGGGCACAGGACCGAAACCCCGATGTTGCTGCTCCGGGTTTCGAGGGCCAGTTCTTCCGACACCGCGACCACCGCGTATTTGGTTGCGCAGTATGACCCGTTGGTTAGCCCGGGATTGACCTGCAATCCGCCGATCGAGGCGGTGTTGACGATATGCGCGTCCTCGCCATGCGCACGCAGATGCGGCAGGAACGCAGCGATGCCGTTCACCACGCCGCGGAGGTTGACGCCCAGGATCCAGTCCCACTGCGTATCATCCACCTCGGCGATCGGAATCGGGCCCAACGAAACCCCGGCGTTGTTGACGACTATGTGGACCTGTCCAAGCGCCGCCACCGCGTGATCGGCCGCGCGTTGGACCGATGCCCGATCGGAGACATCCACCGTCACCGCGAACGCCCGCACCCCAAGGGCCTCGACCTGTGTGCGGGCTGCTTCCAGCGCGCCGGCTTCGATGTCCGCCAGGACGATATCGACCCCGGACCGCGCCAATTCTGTCGCGATCCCCAGCCCGATGCCATTGGCGGCGCCGGTTATGAAGGCGCCGCGATTGCGTAGGTCTTTCATGGTTACTTCGCCATCGCCGGCTCACGCACCTTGATCTCGTGCTTTTGCAGGATCGGCAGCACTTCGGTTCCGAACCGGCGGATCTGGTTCATGAACATTTCCTGCGGCATCGCCCCACGGTTCAGGCTGACGAGAACAGTTCCGGCACCCGCATGTTCCGCCGACGCGATGATCCGTGCCGCCACCTCATCCGGTGTTCCCCATGGCATCGTTTCCGCGCGCTTGGCTAGACTCTCCGGGGTCAGATCGCGATAGTCCTCGCGCGCCCGAGCGGCGGCGGCGAGATTTTCGGGGCGCACGTAGTCGTTGGATGCATCCGAAACGTAACCACCCGCCCGTTGCAGGTTCGTTTCGGTGATGTTGCCATGGCTGAACAGCGTGCGGTTGAAATAGAGCGTGTACGGACTGGCTTCCTGGATTGCCTGCGCCTTGCTGTCGGCAACATACGCATCGACCGGCAGCGAAATGGAGTTCTCGGTCATCACGTGTCCGGCTGCCTCCAGGCACTTGCGGTAATACGCGATCACATCCTCCAGCAGCCCGCGTGAGGTGACGCCCGGCGTGATCGGGATATTCCGGCTGGCCGCGAACTCGATCGTTTCCTTGCTTCCGGTGATCGGCATCCAGATCGGCGGATGTGGGCGCTGCATCGGCCGCGGCCACAGCGCCACGTCTCGATAGGTCCAGAACCTGCCCTCATAGGTGAAGATATCCTCCTGCCAGGCGCGCAGCAGGATATCCATCGCCTCCTCGAACCGCGGCCGGCTGTCGGGCAGGGGCACATTGTGTACCTGGTATTCGCGGGGGATGCCACGCGCGAAGCCCGAGATCAGCCGTCCGTTGGACATGCAGTCCAGCATCGCCAACTCTTCCGCCAGCCGCAGCGGCTCATGCAAGGGCAGCAGGTTTCCATAGATCAGCAGCTTCAAGTTCTTCGTCCGCTGCGCTGCCGCCGCCGCCAGCAGGTTCGGCGAGTTCATCAGCCCGTACGGCGAGCAGTGATGCTCGTTGAACCCCACGCCATCGAACCCCAGCCGGTCCAGTTCAGCCCAGGCATCGAGGTGTTCGGAATAGATGCGCGCCGCGACCTCTGGCTTGAAATGCGTCGCGGGCAGGGGATATGGCAGCTCCTTGCTTCCATCCACCTTCAGGTGATCCAGATTCTCGTCATACGGAACGAGATCGAAAACGAACACCTTCATGCCAAACCCCCCTGGTCAATCTTGATGAGCAGCAAGCGTACTCCCACGGGGCCTGTCAATCCGGCCTAGTGTTCGCCGTGCCGGTCAAAATCCCTTGGGGTATCTGTCGCCGCCTGTGTCGTGTCCCCACGTCCCGCGAAGGCGTTCGGTCGCCACGAAGGGGTAACATCAATGGGTGCGACTTACAGCGCCATCTATTCGTTCGGCGACTCACTGTCCGACGCGGGTAATTTGTCGATCGCCACGGCAGCGACCGGAATCGAGCCAATATCTCCACCTTACTACAAGCAAGCCTACGGCTCGATCTCGGGCAATATGTTCAGCAATGGCCCGACATGGGCCCAGAACCTGTCTGTCGCCCTCGGTCTGGGAACCCTGAAACCCAGCCTCGCCGGCGGGACCGACTTCGCGTTCGGCGGCGCCGAAACTGGAACGACCCCGCAGAACGCCAATGACTTGGCGCTTCAGGCGATCTCGCTGCCATTCCAGCTGACGACGTTCAAGACCGCCGAACCGAACGTGTCGTCCACCGCGCTGTTCACCGTGTCGATCGGTGCGAACGACCTGCTCGCTGTCCTGGCCGATACGACCCTGACCCCGACGCAGCAGGCCATTGACCTCCAGGCCGCCGTTACCAACGAGGTTTCCTTCGTACGCTCGCTGGTCGCCGCCGGCGCGAAGAACGTCCTCGTGCTGAATGTCCCCGATCTTGGCAAGATCCCCGAGGTGACGACCGGCGCCGTCATCGGCGCCGACACGCCCTCCCCGGGGCTGGTAACCGAGGCGACGTATCTGTCCGCTGCGTATAACGCCTCCCTCGCCAACCAGCTTGGCGTGATCGGCGGAGCCACCATTCAGGTGGTGGATCTCGCCACGCTGATCGACAACGCCATTGCCACCCCGGCGACGTATGGTCTGACAAACGTCACCACCCCGGTTTGGAGCGGCGACTATACCAGCGCCAGCAGCGGCACTCTGACCACCAGCGACCTTGCGACGCAGAACCAATCCCTGTTCTTCGACCATCTTCACCCAACCGAGACCGGTCAAACCGTCATGATGCAGGCGGCGCAACAGATACTGAACGGCATCGCACCGCTGACGGTGTCGGATACGACCACGAGTCAGCCTGTCTTGGCCGCGGGGCTGCCCTACATCGGCCCGGTCGCCGGTTTGCAGCAGCAGTACCTGAACACCGGCAGCGACAACCTGAACGTTACCGCAACGACCCCCAACTGGTTCATCCTCGCCGGTTCGGGCCAGGATGCCGTTAGCGTTGCCAGCGGCGCCAACGTGCTGGATGGCGGCGCGGGCTCCAACTTCCTGACCGGGGGTACCGGCACGGACACCTTCTTCCTGGACGACCGTGCCCCGGCGGCGGTGACGTGGAGCACGATCAACAACCTGAATGCCGCCGACAACGTAACATTATGGGGGATCACCCAGGCCGATTTTTCACTCAACTGGCTGAACAGTGCCGGCGCCGCCGGCTATACCGGTCTAACCCTGACCGCCGTCGCGGCAGGCAAACCCGAGGCTATCCTGACCCTGGCCGGTTTCTCACAGGCCGATCTTGGCAACGGTCGGTTGACCGTTGCCTATGGCACCGACGCCGCCAGCGGCAGCGCCTACATGAACATCCACGCAGCGGGCTGAACAACCCGCGCCGCCTATGCGAGCGCGCCCGATGCCGCTACTCTCGGTACCAATACAAAAATGCCGGGGGAAACGATGCCGAACCTCAATCGCCGAGCGCTGCTCGGTGTCCCGCTCGCCCTGGCCGCCACAAGATCCCTGGCGCAGGGCCAACCCGTCCGTGTCGGCGTCTTGACCGACATGACCGGTCTTTACGCTGACGCCATTGGCCCCGGCTCGTTCCTCGCCGCCCAAATGGCCGCCGAGGATGCCGGGCACACCGTCATTGGCCGGCCGATCGAAATCCTGTCCGCTGACAACCAGAACAAGGCCGACATTGGCTCCGCCATTGCTCGCCAGTGGTATGACAGGGACAAGGTCGGCATGGTTGTCGGCCTGGATAACTCCTCGGTCGCCCTCGCCGTTGAGCAGGTTGCCCGCGAGCGTAACGGTATCGCCGTCGCCATTGCCGTCGGCACCAACGACTTCACCGGCAAGTTCTGCACCAATAACGCGATGTCCTGGAACTACGACAGCTATGCCCTAACCCATGGCGTGGCGAAATCGCTGGTCGGACGCGGCCTGGATACCTGGTTCTTCCTGACCGTGGATTACGCCTTCGGCGCGGCGCTGGAGGCCGACGCATCGGATGCCGTCCGCGCCGCCGGGGGCAAGGTCCTGGGATCGGTCCGGCATCCATTGAACGCCGGCGATTACAGTTCTTATCTGATCGCGGCCAAGGCCTCGGGCGCGAAGGTCATCGCCCTGGCCAACGGTGGCGGCGACATGACCGGCGCCTTGAAGCAGGCTGCCGAATTCGGTCTGCAGCAAGGCGGCCAGACGCTGGTGCCGCTGCTCTGCCTGAACACCGATATCCGAGCGCTGGGGCTGCCGGTGGCGCAGGGTATCACGCTGATGACCTCGTTCACTTGGGATCGCAACGAACAGACGCGCGCGTGGTCGAAACGATTCTTCGAGCGCCACCATGCCATGCCGTCGATGGATCAGGCAGCGACCTATTCCGCGACGCGGCATTACCTCCGTGCGGTTGCCGCCGCGGGAACCACCGATACCGAGGCGGTCGTTGCCAAGATGCGCGCCCTTCCCGTCAAGGACTTCTACGCCGATGGGAGAGTCCGCGCCGACGGCCGGCTGGTGCATGATATGTATCTGGTGCGCGTCAAAACGCCGGCTGAATCGAAATCCGCCTGGGATTTCGAGGAGATCCTTCAAACGGTGCCCGGTGATCAGGCCTTCCGGCCGCTCGCCGAGGCCGGCTGTCCGTTGGGTAAGTCCTGAATCCATGAACGTCGCCGATCCGTCTTGGCGGCGCTGCGGGCGTTCAGCGGGAGGATCAGCCGGTCAGCAAACGATATGCTTCGGCCGGCGTCTTCACTTCGAGCAATCGCGAAACGAAATCCGCGTCGCGAAACAGGCGGGAGATCGCGGCCAGCGCGCCGACATGGGACGTCTCGCCGGCGGACGGGATCAGCAGAACGAACACCAGCGCCACCGGCTTGCTGTCGATCGCATCGAATGCGATCGGCTTCGCCAATCGCAGGAACATACCAGTATAGCGGTCCAGGCCCTCGACGCGTGCGTGTGGAAGCGCGAACCCGGCGCCAAAACCTGTCGAGCCAAGCCGTTCGCGCGCCAACAGGCTCGCCTCGACGATCTCCGCCGCCGGTCCGGTCCCCGATCGGTCAAAAGCCCGCGCGATATCGCCGATGAGCTGCGCTTTGTCGCGTGCCCTGACGTTTAGCAGCACCCGTTCGGGCGATAGAAAATCCGCGATAGTCATCCCGTTGACGAATCCTGGTCGTTTATCCGCAGACGGTAGCCGACACCCGTCTCGGTTAGAATGTGGGCCGGCCGTTCCGGATCGGCCTCGATCTTCTGGCGCAGTGCGCGGATGTAGATACGCAGATACTGCACGTCGGTATCAACCCCCCATACCTCTTTCAGGATCATCCGGTGGGTCAGCACTTTGCCGGCATGCTGCGCCAGAAGCCGCAACACGCCGTACTCGCGCGGCGAGAACTTCACCTCCGTGCCTCGGACTGTCACGATTCGGCGCACCAGATCGACCGTCAGGTCGCCGCTGCGAAAGACCGGCGCCTCGCCTACTTGCTGCAACCTGTGTCGCTGTGCTGCTCGGATTCGGGCCAGCAACTCATCGATCCCGAACGGTTTGGTCACGTAATCGTCGGCCCCAAGGTCAAGCGCATCCACCTTGGCCGCCTCATCATTCCGGCTGGACAGCACGATGATCGGCACCGAGGAGCCGGACGCTCGGATTCGGCCGATCACGTCGGTGCCGTCGATATCCGGCAACCCCAGGTCGAGCACGACCAGATCGGTCGCCTTGCGTCGAACCGCGTCCACCGCGGGCAGCCCGGTTTCCAGTTCGGTGATGACATAGCCCTGGCTGGACAAGCCCGCGCGCAGGAAGCGGCGAATCGCCGGTTCATCGTCCACCACCAGAACCCGCAGTGGACCTGCACCGGCGCTCATGACGTGATTTCCTCTTCGGGCAGGAAGGTGTTGACCGGGACGGGCAAGGTAATGGTAAAGACCGCGCCCCGCCGGTCGGTGCGGTTCGCGGCGGTGATGGTTCCGCCCAGGGATTCGACGAATCCGCGACAGATCGCAAGCCCTAATCCCGTGCCGGCGCGTCTGCGGTCGGCGCCCCCGGCGCGATAGAACTTCTCGAACACGCGCGCGACGTCTGGTTCCGGAATGCCTTCGCCTTCATCGGCGATGCGCAATTCGACGGTATCGTCCTCGTTGCGGGCCGAGATGGTGATAAGGCTTCCGGCGGGTGCGTGCTTGGCGGCGTTGTCCAGCAGGTTGAACAACACCTGCTCGAACAGCACCATGTCCAGCGCCACCAGCGGCAGATTGGCCGGCAGATCGACCTCTACCCGGTGGTCGGCCAGAATTTTCGCGGTGCGCTGTAACGCCGCCCCGATCACGTCCGAAAGCTCGTTCAGGCTGGTCCTGGGCTTCAGCGCGCCTGATTCCAACCGCGTCATATCCAGCAGGTTGCCGATGAACCGGTTCAGCCTGTCGGACTCGTCGATGATCGTGCCCAGCAACGCTTCCTTCGTTGGCCCATCCAGGAAGGCCTGCTGCGACCGCAGGCTTGTCGCCGACCCCAGGATCGAGGCCAGCGGCGTCCGCAGGTCGTGCGAGATGGATGTCAGAAGCGCCGAACGCAGCCGGTCCGTCTCCACCTGCAACCGTGCCAGATGCAGGTCCCGTGCGAGGTTCACGCGCTCGATCGCGAGTGCCGCCTGGTCTAGCAGCGCCTCCAGCAGCCGTTGCTGGTCCGGGGTTAGCAGCGGCCCGGCTTCGTCGCGGATAATTCCCGCCACGCCCAACGGTCCGCGCCCAGTGCGCAGTGGTTGGAACAGCCACTTGCCGCCCGGCAGCGTGTCGGATCCGCGGCCGGCGATGTGGTCTTTCTCCCAGGACCATTTGGCGGCTGCGAGGTCGGCGTCCTCCAGCATGTCCTCGGGCGGAAAACCGGCCCGCACGGCGACTGTGTTGCCCTCGGGCAGCAGCAGCACGACACGCACTTTCAGCATCAGCGCAATTTGATGGGCGGTTGCCCAGAGCAGGTCGTCCAGGGTAACCGCAGCCGCCAGCTTGCGGCTGAATTGGTACAGATCGTCGGTCTGCCGGGCGCGCAACCGGGCGGAGAGTGCCTGTCCGCGGACCCGGGCGGCCAGGTTGCTGGCGATCACCGCGACCACCGCGAAGAAGAACAGCGCGACGACGTTTTCGGGGTCGGAGATGGTGAAGGTGTAAAGCGGCGGCAAGAAAAAGAAATTGTAGGCCAGCATCGCCAGTAGGCAGGCGACCAGCGACGGCCCCAACCCGTGGAGCACAGCGCCGATCAGGATCGCCGTCAGGAACACCAATGCCACATTGGTGATGCCCAGCCATTGGTGCAGGACCATGCCGACCGGGATCGCGAGCGCGACGATCAAGGCGGCAATCGCATAGGGTTTGGCTTCGAAAGCCCGCTGCGGCTCCGGCGGGCTGGAGGCGGCATCGGCTCGCTCCGCCGGCACCTCAATGACGTGGATATTGATGCCGCCCGCACGATTGATCAGTCGCTGGGTGATCGACCCCAGCAGTATTTGCCGCCACCAGGCGCGATCGGATTTCCCGACGATCAGGTGCGTCACGTTGTTGGCGCGTGCGTAGTCGATCACCGCGCCCGCCACGTCCTGGCCGGGGATCAGAACCGGCTCGCCGCCAAGACGCTGTGCCAGCCGCAATGCCTCGACCACGCTGTCGCCGGTGGAGCCGCTCGCCCGCAGAGTTTCGACGCTGATCGCCGTCCATGGCGCGCGAAGCTGATCGGCCAGCCGCTTGGCATGCCGCACGGTCGCCGAGGCCTTGGGGCCGCCCTGCACGCAGACCAGTACGCGCTCGCCCGCCGGCCAGGGGCCTTCGATGGCGTGGCTGCGCATGTAGTCAACCATCTGGTTGTCCACACGCTGGGCGGTACGTCGCAATGCCAGTTCGCGCAGCGCGGTCAGATTGCCGGGCTGAAAGTAGTGCCGCACCGCGCGCTCCGCCTGCGCCGGCACATAGACCTTGCCCTCTTTCAGCCGCTGGATCAGGTCGTCTGGGGTCAGGTCGATCAGCTCGATATCGTCGGCCCGTTCGATCACCGAGTCCGGAACGGTTTCCCGTACCCGGATCCGGGTGATCCGGGCGACGACGTCGTTCAGGCTTTCGACGTGCTGGATGTTCAGCGTGGTATAGACGTCGATGCCGGCGGCCAGCAGTTCCTCCACGTCCAGATACCGCTTCGGGTGCCGGCTTTCAGGCGCATTGGTGTGCGCCAGCTCATCGACCAACACTAGTTCGGGACGCCGAACCAGGATGGCATCCAGGTCCATTTCGGTCAGCGTGTGATCGCGATATTGGATCGTTCGGCGCGGCATGGTCTCCAGCCCCGCCGTCAGTGCCTCGGTTTCGGTTCGGCCGTGGGTTTCGACCACGCCGATGACGACATCCGTCTTTTCCTGCCGCCGCGCCTGTGCGGCGGTTAGCATCTCGTACGTCTTGCCCACGCCCGGCGCGGCGCCGAGGAATATCTTCAGCCGGCCACGGTGGGCCTTCTCCGCCTCCCGCAGCAATGCGTCGGGCGAGGGCCGCCGGTCGGTTTGCGCGCTTTCGCCCATTCAGCTCCCGCCTAATGCATCCAATGCCAGATTCAACTCTAGCACGTTGACATGTGGTTCGCCGATGACCCCGGCGAGGCGGTTCACAATGTGGTCCTGCACCAATCGGCGCACCTGGACCGTGGCGAGGTTGCGGGCCTTCGCGACGCGGGGTACCTGGAACAGCGCGGCTTCGGGGGTGATGTCGGGGTCCAGTCCGCTTGCGGAGGTCGTCACCAGATCCATCGGCACCTTCACGCCGGGGTTCTCCGCCGCCAGCTTACCGGAGTCGTCGGTGATCCGGTCCACCAGGGCCTTGGATGTGGGTCCGAGGTTCGAGGCGCCGGAGTTGCCGGCGTTGTACGGCGCGGGGATGGTCTTGGTTGCGTCGTTCGGGTCGGCGTCGGTGGTGGCGGACGGGCGGCCGTGGAAGTAGTTCGCGCCGGTGAAGTTTTGGCCGATCAGGGTGGAGCCGATGACTTTGCCGTCCTTTTCGATCAGGCTGCCGTTCGCCTGATGCGGGAAGATGGCCTGTGCGATTCCGGTCATCGCGAGAGGGTAGGCGAGGCCGGTCAGGATCGTCATGCCGACGATCATCGTGATGGCGGGGCGAATATGTTGGAACATGGAGGTTACTCCTGAGCAGGGGTAGGGGGCAGGCCAAGCATCGGGTTCACGCCAACCCCAGCACGGTCACCGCCATATCGATCAGCTTGATCCCGACAAACGGCGCCACGATCCCGCCCAGGCCGTAGATCAGAAGGTTTCGCCGCAGTAGCGCCGCGGCGCCGACCGGGCGGTAGGGAATGCCTTTCAGCGCCAGGGGGATCAGGGCGACGATGATCAGCGCGTTGAAGATGATCGCCGACAGGATGGCGCTACGCGGGTTCGCCAGGTGCATCACATTCAGCGTGCCCAGTTGCGGGTAGAACGCGATGAACATGGCCGGGATCATGGCGAAATACTTGGCAACATCGTTGGCGATAGAGAACGTCGTCAGCGCGCCGCGGGTCATCAGCAACTGCTTCCCGATCTCCACGATCTCGATCAG
>DNXO01000084.1:122031-122216 GCA_003506895.1 Acetobacteraceae bacterium
GCCGACGTCGGCCTGGGCCAGGGCAGGGGCGTCATTGGTTCCGTCCCCGCACATCGCCACCAGCTTGCCCTGGGCCTGTTCGTCGCGGATCAGCTTCAGCTTTGCCTCCGGCGTCGCCTGGGCCAGGAAGTCGTCCACGCCGGCTTCCGCGGCGATGGCAGCCGCGGTCAGCGGATTGTCGCCGG
>DNXO01000084.1:122493-124885 GCA_003506895.1 Acetobacteraceae bacterium
CCGTGCGGATGCCCATTTTGCGCAGCTCGTTGAAGCGCTCGCGGATGCCGCCTTTTACGATGTCTTTCAGGTAGATCACGCCCAGCAGCCTGCCGTCTTTAGCAACCGCGAGGGGGGTGCCGCCCAGCTTGGCGATTTCGTCGGACTTCGCGGTCAGTTCCTTTACCGCCGCGTCGGGCCGCATGGCCGTGGCGATGCCGCCTCGTTCCGGTCCTTGCGGCCCGCGAACCCAGTTCAGCACCGCGTCCACCGCGCCCTTGCGGATGGAAACGCCTTCGTAATCGATCCCAGACAGCCGGGTCTGCGCCGAGAACGGGACAAAGTGGGCGTCCATCGGCGCCATGTCGCGGCCGCGGATGTCGTACTTTTCCTTCGCCAGCACGACGATGGATCGTCCCTCCGGCGTTTCGTCCGGCAGAGAGGACAACTGCGCGGCATCGGCCAGTTCCCGAGCGGTGACCCCGGTCAGGGGGAAGAATTCGGTGGCCTGACGGTTGCCCAGGGTGATGGTTCCGGTCTTGTCCAGCAGCAGGGTATCGACGTCGCCGGCCGCTTCCACCGCGCGCCCGGACATGGCCAGGACGTTGAACCGCACGAGACGGTCCATCCCGGCGATGCCGATGGCCGACAGCAGCGCGCCGATCGTGGTTGGGATCAGGGCGATGAACAGTGCGACAAGGATCACCACCGAAATCTGGCCGCCGGCGTAGGCGGCGAAGCTGGGGATCGTGGCGACGGCGAAGACGAAGATGATGGTCAGGCCCGCCAACAGGATATTCAGGGCGATCTCGTTCGGTGTCTTCTGGCGTTCCGCGCCCTCGACCAGCGCTATCATCCGGTCGAGGAACGTCGAGCCCTGGGCGGCGGTGATCCGTACCTTGATATGGTCCGACAAAACGCGGGTCCCGCCGGTCACCGCCGAGCGGTCGCCGCCGCTTTCACGGATGACAGGGGCGGACTCGCCGGTGATCGCGGATTCATCGATCGAGGCGATGCCCTCGATCACATCGCCATCGCTGGGGATCAGTTCGCCCGCGGCGACCAGCACGATGTCACCCTGCTTCAGCTCCGGGGCGGGAACGATTTCGATCCCGGCGGCGGAGATGCGGTTGGCCATCGTGTCGGTCTTGGCTCTGCGAAGCGATGCGGCCTGCGCCTTGCCGCGGCCCTCGGCCACCGCCTCGGCGAAGTTGGCGAACAGGACGGTGATCCACAGCCAAAGAATGATTTGGAAGGTGAAGCCGATATAGGCGCCGCCCGTTAGCAGATCACGCAGGAAGATAACGGTGGTCAGCGTGGCGACAACTTCCACCACGAACATCACCGGGTTACGGATCATCAGTCGTGGGTCAAGTTTTTTCAGCGCCTGTCCAACGGCCGGCCCCAGTATGGCGGGGTCGAACAGGTTGGACTTCTGGTCGCGGGAGCGGGATTCCATGGCGTGTGCCTTATGCTGTGCCAGGTGTGTCGGGGTAGTGTTCGTTACTTGAAAAATTAGAAGGTCGAACCGGAAAGCATCGCCAGGTGTTCGACGATCGGCCCGAGCGCCAGGGCGGGCAGGAAGGTCAGGCCGCCGGTGATCAGGATCACGCCGATCACCAGCCCGACGAACAGGCCGCCATGGGTTGGGAAGGTGCCCAGCGAGGCCGGAACGATCTTCTTCGCAGCCAGTGATCCCGCGATCGCCAGCATCGGCACGATCATCAGGAAGCGGCCGATGAACATCGCGAAACCCAGGGTCGAGTTCCAGAATGGGGCGTTCGCCGACAGGCCGGCGAAGGCACTGCCGTTGTTGCCGGTCGCCGAGACGTAGGCATACAGCGCCTCGGAAAATCCGTGTGGGCCGGCGTTGGACAGTGCCGACAGCCCCGGTTCGATCACCACAGCCAGTGCGGTGAAGCCGAGGATCGACAGCGGCAGGATCAGGATCGCCAGCATGGCCATCTTGACCTCTTTCGCTTCCAGTTTCTTGCCCAGATATTCAGGCGTCCGGCCGACCATTAGCCCGGCGACGAACATCGCTACGATGACGAACAACAGCATCCCATAAAGACCGGATCCGACGCCGCCGAAGATGATCTCGCCCAGCATGATGTTGATCATCGGGATCATCCCGCCCAGCGGGGTCAGGCTGTCGATCATCGCGTTGACGGCGCCGCAGGAGGCATCGGTGGTGATGGTGGAGAACAGCGCTGAATTCGCGATGCCAAAGCGGACTTCCTTGCCCTCCATATTCCCGGCGAGGTGGTCCAGCGGCAGGTGGGCGAGCAGCGGATTGCCCGCCGCTTCCGACCAGTACACCACGCCGGTTCCGGCCAGGAACAGCAGCCCCATGACCGCGAAGATCGCCCAGCCCTGGCGCTGATCGCCGACCATGCGGCCGAACACGTTG
>DNXO01000084.1:125134-146660 GCA_003506895.1 Acetobacteraceae bacterium
ACCATGCGGCCGAACACGTTGGTCAACGCCGCGCCGATCGAGAAGATCAGCACCATTTGCAGAAGATTGGTCAGCGCCGTGGGGTTTTCGAACGGATGCGCCGAGTTCGCGTTGAAGAACCCGCCGCCGTTGGTGCCCAGCATCTTGATCACCTCCTGCGAGGCGACAGGTCCCTGGGCGATAAGCTGCTTGCCGCCTTCCAGCGTGGTGACATCAGTATAGGCGGACAGGTTCTGCGGCACGCCCTGCCAGACCATGACCAGCCCGACCACGATGCATACGGGCAACAGCACGTACAGCGTGCAGCGTGTCATATCGACCCAGAAATTACCGATCGTTTTCGACGATCGCCGGGTAAAGCCGCGAATCAACGCGATTGCCAGCGCCACGCCGGTTGCCGCGCTGACGAAGTTATGCACCGTCAGCCCGGCCATCTGCACCAGATAGCTCATGGTCGCTTCAGGCACATAGGACTGCCAGTTCGTGTTCGTCACGAAACTGACCGAGGTGTTGAACGCCAGATCAGGCGAAACCCCGTCAAGTTGCTGCGGGTTGAGTGGCAGCACCGCCTGGAGGCGCTGCAACCCGTACAGCACCACGAACCCGGCGAAACTAAATGCCAGCATCGCGATGGCATAGGTGACCCAGTGCTGTTCCTCGGATTCGTTCACGCCTGAAAGCCGGTAGAGCGCCCGCTCAATCGGCCTTAGAACCGGGGACAGCGGCGTTCGTTCCCCAGCGAAGACGCGCGTCATGTAGCCCCCCAACGGTTTGGTGAGGAGCATAAGCAGGACGCAATATAATGCGACCTGCAGCCAGCCATTTAATGTCATGGATTGATTCCCGGCGGGACTAAAAGCGTTCCGGCTTGATCAGTGCGACAACCAGATAGCCAAGAAGAAAAACGGTTACGATGCCGCCCAGCACATAGTCCAGGGTCATAATCGTCGTCCTATAGTTGATCGCAAACGAACGCGTACAGCACACAGACGCCCAGACATCCAGCGGCGGTCGCGATGAAGATTAGATCAAGCATATCGATGCTCCCCAAAGACTGGCGCGCAGGGCGCGCCGGCCGAACGATCGTTCAGCAGGGTTCGGGAGATAGAACTCCAACCCTATAGAAGCGATGTCGGTCAGGGGAAGCGATTATAGGAATCACATATAAATCGGAGCGGCACGCCGGTATGGCCGTTGCCGAGGGGCGGGGCGCTGAGCGACGCACCGTGCGTTGGTATAAGTGTTTGACTAAAAACAGATTCTGCTCGCGCGGTGGTGCTCAGACGCGTTCCCGCCGTCTTTGTACGAGCCGCCGGAGCGCGGATGGCCGGACACGTCCCGGCCATCACGATAATGGCATAGGCGCTGAGACGGCGCGTCCGTTAGCCCACCTGGAAGCTTGGCTTCCGCTTCTCCACGAACGCCGCCATCCCTTCCTTCTGGTCCGGGGTTCCGAACAGCGACAGGAACAGCGCCCGCTCGTGCCGCACGCCCTCGACCAGCGTCATCTCAAACGAGCGGTTCACCGCCTGCTTGGCGAACTGCACTGCCACCGGCGAGAGGTTGGCGATCTTTTCAGCGATCTTCATCACCTCGGGCAGCAACTGATCCGCCGGGAACACGCGCGAGACCAGATTGGCCCGCTCGGCTTCCGCCGCGTCCATCATCCGCGCCGTCAGCACCATATCCATCGCCTTCGACTTTCCCACCGCCCGCGTCAGCCGCTGAGTCCCGCCGGCCCCGGGAATGACCCCCAGGTTGATCTCCGGCTGGCCGAACTTCGCGGTGTCCGCGGCAAAGATCATGTCGCACATCATCGCCAGCTCACATCCGCCGCCCAGGGCGAACCCGGCCACCGCGGCGATCACCGGCTTCTTCACCCGCAGCACGCTTTCCCAACCCGCGCCGATAAAGTCCTCAACCATCGCCGCGGGGTTGGTGCGGTCCCGCATTTCCTTGATGTCGGCTCCGGCCGCGAACGCCCGATCGCTGCCGGTGATGACAATGGCACCAACGCTTTTGTCAGCGTCGAATGCCAGCAACTGCTCACCCATTTCGCGCACCAGCGTGTCGCACAGCGCGTTCAGCGCCGCCGGGCGGTTCAAGCGGATCAGGCCGACGCGGCCCTGGGTTTCAACGAGGATGTTTTCATAAGCCATGCTGCACTACTCCTGGACAGGTCCTCTTCGAACCCGACCGTAGCACACAGGTCAACCCGGCCCAACCTATCCCCCCGCCAGCAGCGCCCGCAACGCCGGCCCACGCGCCCCATCAGGCAACCCAAGCGCCGCGTCCACCGTTCCCCGCAGCGCCCGGCAGTAGTTGGCATCCCGCTTCAACGCGTCCGCTCCAAGCTCTGCCCGCAACCGCGTCCGCTCGGCATTGTCGATCCCTACGGCCGGCGCACCGCGCACATCATCGCCAACCTGCTTCAGCACCGCCGCCATCTCCTCCAACGCCGACTTGCGAGCCATCGCGGACAGATCGGTCGGTGCCCCGTGCATGAAACCCCAGCAGACATCGCCGCCCCGGTTCGCCAGGGCGCCCAGCAGCGGTGCCAGCATCTGCCCGAATCGCACCAATGTCGCGTCGGACGCCCAGCGCAGCACAGCCAGCGACTCGGCCCAGACCGCCGACACCGGATCGTCCGGTGCGCCCAGCCCCGCAGGCACAGGTCCGCTCACGAATCCGGCCTCCCGCAGTTCTTCCCGCGCCGGAAACCACGCAGAGTCCGGCGGCGTACGCAGCACATGATCGATAAACCCGCTCGGTACCCCCTGTTGCCCGTAAGCATCCCGCAGCATCGCGTCCAATCGCGACGGCGCCACCCCCGGCGCCGATGCCCGATGAAACCCCAATCGTGCACCATCCGCCAGAAACCGCCGCTGGCCGCCAAGAAAGGCCAACGTGCAGGCCGAGTTGCATCCTCGCCCGACATAGCTGTCCAGACCCCGGTCGCGCAGAATCCGAGCGACGACCAGCGCCGAGGCGACGTCGCCGCCGGGACTCTCGAAGCGCACCGTCCGAACCGATGGAGTCCGCGTCAACACGGTCTCCAGGGCCAGCGGCACGACCTTTGAAAAACTGCCGGACAGCTCCGCCACAGTCCCCCCTGGCAACACATGGACCGAGGCCTCCACATCGAACTCGGCATTGGGTGGGGATGACTCGTGGTAAACCGTCGGTAATCCCTGGGCGCAGGCCAGCCGCGAGGCCAGCAGGCACGCCACGAGAACCCGCCAGATCATCAACCTAACGCTGGTTCCGGGCGCAGTAGAATGTGCTGCGGCCGGATTGCACGATCCGGCGTACGCCGTCGCAACTGTCGTCGGACTGGCAGGTAGGGCAGGGCTCGCCCTCCCGGCCATAGACTTTCCAGGCGTGCTGGAAATACCCCAGTTCCCCGTTCGTCTGAACATAGTCGCGCAACGACGACCCGCCCGCCGCGATCGCCTCGGTCAGAGTCTGCTTGATCGCCGGCAACAGCCGCTTCGAACGGACACCTGGCACGGTGTGCGCATGCCGCACCGGGGAAATCCCCGCGCGATACAGCGCCTCGCAAACATAGATGTTGCCCAGCCCGGCGACGATCTTCTGGTCCAGCAACGCGGCCTTGATCGGCGTCTTCTTCCCGGCCAGCGCCGCGTCCAGCACGGCGACGGAGAACGCATCGTCCAGCGGCTCCGGCCCGAGCCCGGCCAACAGCTTGTGCTGGTCCTCACGCGCCGTTTCGATCAGGTCCACCGATCCGAACCGGCGCGGATCGACAAAGCCGACCCGCCAGCCATCGTCGGTTTCCAGTTCTATGTGTTCGTGCAGCGTGATCTCGTTGCGTCCCACTGGTTCGACCAGCATGCGCCCGGACATGCCCAGGTGGATCAGCACCGACCAGCCGCTGTCCAGCCGCATCAGGATATATTTCGCCCGCCGCCGGAAGCTGGTGACCCGCGCGCCGGTCAGCGTTGCGGCCAATTCGGGCGGTAAGGGCCAGCGCATATCGGGGCGCCGAGCGAACGCGCGACGCAGGATACGGCCTTCCAGGCGTAGCTGAAGGCCTCTCATCACAGTCTCGACTTCGGGGAGTTCCGGCATGGGTGGTTCCAGGCTATACACTGGCGTCATGAGCGACAATCCCGGAACGACCGTTGACTTCGGATTCCGCACGGTGGGCCGTGCCGAGAAGGCCGGCATGGTGCGCGAGGTCTTTGACAGCGTGGCGCCACGCTACGACCTGATGAATGATTTGATGTCGCTGGGCATCCACCGGGTCTGGAAGCAGATCTTCATCGGTGCCTTGCAACCGCGTCCGACCCATACGCTGCTGGATCTGGCGGGCGGGACCGGCGACATCAGCTTCGGTTGGCTGAAACGCGGCGGCGGGCCGGTGCTGCTGACCGACATCAACAATGCCATGCTGTCGGTGGGCCGCGACCGCGCGCTGAACCGGGGATTCGCCAACGACATCAGCTTCGCGGTCATGGATGCCGAGAAACTGCCGCTGCCGGATCGCTGCGTGGATCGGGTTTCAATGGCGTTCGGGCTGCGCAACTGCACCGACAAGAACGCGGTGCTGCGGGAGGCTCGGCGTGTCCTGAAACCGGGCGGACGGTTTCTGTGTCTGGAGTTCTCCCACGTCACGCTCTCGGCGCTGACGCCGATCTATGATGCGTGGTCGTTCAAAGTGCTGCCGCGCCTTGGCCAGATGGTGGCCGGCGATGCCGACAGCTACCGGTATCTGGCGGAGAGTATCCGCACCTTCCCGGACCAGGAGACGTTGGCGGGCATGATGCGTGACGCCGGCCTGTCCCGCGTGACGGTGCGGAACCTGACCGGCGGCATCGCCGCGATCCATGCCGGATGGCGGCTGTGAGCTTGTCCGGCAAGCGCGTCCTGCTGGTCGTCTCCGGCGGCATCGCGGCCTACAAGGCGCTGGAACTGATCCGCTTGCTGCGCCGCCAGGGCTGCGGCGTCACCTGCGTGCTGACCGACAATGGCGGCCAGTTCGTCACGCCTTTGTCGTTGCAGGCACTGAGCGAGTCCAAGGTTTACACTGATCTGTTCTCGCTGACCGACGAATCGGAGATGGGGCACATCCAGCTCTCCCGCGCCGCCGATCTGCTGGTGGTTGCTCCGGCGACCGCGAACATCCTGGCCAAGATGGCGGGCGGAATGGCCGACGACCTGGCCTCCACCGTGCTGCTGGCCACGGATAAGCCGGTGCTGGTCGCCCCGGCCATGAACGTGCGGATGTGGCTGCATCCGGCGACCCAGGCCAACATGGCAACGCTGAAACAGCGCGGGGTGCAGGTCGTGGAACCCAACGAGGGCGCCATGGCCTGCAACGAATTCGGCCCCGGCCGCCTCGCCGAACCGCCGGAAATCGTCGCCGCGATCGAGGCGCTGCTGGCGCCGGGCGCGAAGCCCCTGGCCGGGCGGCATGCCTTGGTCACCAGTGGCCCGACGCATGAGCCGATCGATCCGGTTCGCTACATCGCCAACCGGTCCTCCGGCAAACAGGGGCACGCCATCGCCGCCGCCCTTGCCGAACTCGGCGCTCGGGTTACCTTGGTGGCGGGGCCAGTGAGTGTCCCCGATCCGAGGGGCGTCACCGTCCGCCACGTGGAAACCGCCGCCGAGATGCTGGACGCTTGCCAGTCGGCCCTGCCGGTCGATGTGGCGGTGTTCGCCGCCGCCGTCGCGGATTGGCGGGTGGAGCAGGCTGCGACCGGGAAGATCAAGAAACAGCCCGGCGCGGCGCCTCCGTCCCTGGCGCTGACTCCGAACCCCGACATCCTGGCGACGATCGCTGCCGCAGGTCCTCGGCGTCCGCGGTTGGTAGTCGGGTTCGCTGCTGAAACCGATGACCTGATGGCGAATGCCCAGGGCAAGTTGAAGCGTAAGAATGCCGACTGGATCGTCGCCAACGATGTCTCGCCGGAAACCGGTATCATGGGCGGCGCGGAGAATGCAGTGCACATCGTGTCCGCCGCGGGTATCGAGACGTGGCCGCGACTGGCCAAGGACGATGTTGCCCGGCGGCTGGCGAAGCGGATCGCTGACGCGCTGGGGTAGTTTCCGAGTGGGAGATGCCGGCAACGGGTTATCGAAGCGTTGGCAGGCCGTTTATCTATGTGTCACGGCTGGGCTTGGTCCGGCCACCCACGACTTTGTTTGGTTGAGTGCCGCATGGTGTGGTGGCGCGACACACCGGTTGATGTCAGTGGAAGGACCAGTCACGTTCGGCCCGGCCGGTTGGGACAGGAAGCGAACACCCCAGGACGAGCGCCGCTGACCGAAACAGACGTTCGTTCTTGATCCTGGGTCGGGGCCGTATCGTCGCAGGGGGGGCGTATCAGACGCCATGTCCGCGACAGGTCGAATGCGTCCGTCTCGCGCTTAATATCACAGCGACCGAAATCCGGTTTTGACCAAGACGGCCCATCAGCAACACCTCGATATCCCGGCGCAGGGGTATTAGTGCCACACCCCACCCGTCAGAAATGGATCGCCCGCCCGTAAGCACTCAGCACCGCCTCGTGCATCGTTTCGCTCACAGTCGGATGCGGGAACACCGTGTGCATCAGGTCCGTCTCGGTGGTTTCCAGCGTTCGTGCGATCACATACCCCTGGATCATTTCGGTCACCTCGGCGCCGATCATGTGCGCGCCGAGCAACTCTCCGGTCTTGGCGTCGAATACTGTTTTGACCAGCCCCTCCGGCTCACCCATCGCGATGGCCTTGCCGTTGCCGATGAACGGGAACCGGCCGACCTTCACCTCGTATCCGGCCTCTTTCGCCTTCGCCTCGGTCAGCCCCACCGACGCCACCTGAGGCCGGCAATAGGTGCAGCCCGGAATGTTACGTACGTCCATCGGATGCACGTCCTTCACCCCGGCGATCTTCTCGACGCAGAGAACGCCTTCATGGCTGGCCTTATGAGCCAGCCACGGCGGCCCGGCGATGTCGCCGATCGCGTAAACCCCCGGCTCCCCGGTTCGGCAGTATTCGTCGATCAGCACATGCGTCCGATCGACCTTTACGCCGGTCCCTTCCAGCCCGAGGCCCTCAACGTTGCCAACGATACCAACGGCGGAGATCACCCGATCCACGGTGATTTCCTGGCTCTTGCCGCCAGCCTCCACCGTAACGGTTACGTTGTCCGCGCCCTTCTTGACGCTCTTCACCGTGGCGCCGGTCATGATCTTCATGCCCTGCTTCTCGAACGCCTTGTGCGCGAACGCCGAAATTTCCTCGTCCTCGACGGCGAGGATCCTGGGCAGCACTTCCACCACGGTCACCGCCGCGCCCATGTTCAGGTAGAAGCTGGCGAACTCGATCCCGATCGCGCCCGACCCGATCACCAGCAGCGATTTCGGCATCATCGTGGGAACCATCGCTTCCCGGTATGACCAGATCAGCTTGCCATCCGCCTCGATACCAGGAAGTTGCCGAGCGCGCGCGCCGGTGGCGAGGATGATGTGCGGCGCCTTCAGGGTGGCAACGTCCTTGCCGTCTTTCGTGACCGCAACGGTTTGCTTGCCTGCCAGCTTGCCCGATCCGTCGAATACCGTGACCTTATTCTTCCGCAACAAATGTGCGACGCCGGAGGACAACTGCTTCGCTACGCCGCGCGAGCGTTTCACCACTTTTTCAATATCGAATTTCGGCGTTACAGCCTCAAACCCGAAATCCGGCAGGTGGTGCATCAGATGATTGATCTCGCTGGTCCGCAGCAAGGCCTTGGTTGGAATGCAACCCCAGTTGAGGCAAATGCCCCCCAAATTCTCCCGTTCCACCACCGCCGTCTTCATCCCAAGTTGCGCTGCTCGGATTGCCGCGACATAGCCGCCCGGGCCGCCGCCGAGAACGATCAGGTCGAATGCTTGGTCAGCCATGAGAAGTTCCTTTCGCCAGGGAGACGAGCGCGTCGCCGCCCAAGGTTCGTGTTTGCCAGTCGGTGATCTGTTCGGCACCGATCCGCTGGTAAAAGTCGATCGAGGGTTGGTTCCAGTTCAGTACCCGCCATTCGACGCGAACACAGTTCTCGGCCACCGCGCGCGCGGCGAGGTGTCGCATTAGTGCGAGCCCGATCCCGCTGCCGCGATGCTCTGGTTCGACGAACAGGTCTTCCAGGAAGATGTTCGACCGAGCCTTGAAGGTGCTGAACGTGTAGTAGAACAGGGCAAGGCCGGCGGATGTGCCGCCGATGTCGGCCAGGATGGCATGGGCACGGGGTACCAGGCCGAACAGGGCCTCGTGCAGGTCGGATTCGGTGGCGGTGGCTTCGTGGGACAGGCGTTCGTAGTCGGCCAGGCCGCGGATCAGGCGGTGGACCGCCTTGGTGTCATGGGCAGTGGCGGGGCGGATGGTGAAGCGGGTCATTTGAAAGCTCGCGGCAGCGCGCCGACGTTAAATGTTGTGACATGGCGGTGCTTCGCGCGGCCACCCACGACTTTCCGTCGTTGATCCACGGAAGAACGCGAATAATCCGCGTTGCGTAAACCCTTCCTTGACCAATCCTCCTTATTCTCGGCCCGATGCCCGCGGGATGGCTCTACATCATGACCAATCGTCCGAATGGGACGCTGTACACCGGCGTCACGAGTAACCTGGCCGCAAGGGTTACGGCGCATAAGGACTGCACTGGATCGATGTTTACAGCGCGCTACAACCTGCAACGCCTGGTTTACGCCGAACAACACGGCGATATGCTTAGCGCGATCCAGCGCGAGACCAATGTTAAGCGGTGGCCGCGAGCTTGGCCGGTCAGATTGATCGTCGCTGGCAATCCTGATTGGGACGATCTGTAGGATGGGCTGTTGTGATGTCGTGGGTGGCCGGGCCAAGCCCGGCCATGACACATAGGAAGCGGCGACCATTCCGCTACGCACGGGCCGCATTTCCCTCGCACACTCTGACAGGCGGCGGCGTGGGTAAGCTTGCTGTGCGTCCAGCGCACGCATCGCGCCGGCCCCCTTTTACAGCATCAAACTCAACGGGTCCTCAACCACCTGCTTGAACGTCCGCAGCCAGTTGGCACCCAGCGCCCCGTCCACTACCCGATGATCCACCGACAGCGTGCAGGTCATCACCGTCGCGACCGCCAGTTCGCCGTCCTTGTTCACCACCGGACGCTTCCGCCCCGCCGCGACCGCCAGGATCGCCGCCTGAGGCGGATTGATGATCGCGGAGAACTCCGAAACCCCGAACATGCCCATGTTGGAGATTGAGAACCCGCCGCCCTGGAATTCCTCCGGCTTCAGCTTGCCTGCGCGGGCGCGGCCTGCCAGATCCTTCATCTCCCGGCTGATGGTCGAGAGCCCCTTGGTATCCGCCTGCCGCACGATCGGGGTGATCAGCCCATCCGGAATGGAAACGGCGACGCTGATGTCCACGTCGTCGTAGAAAACCATCCCGTCGTCGGTCCAGCTTGCATTGACCGTCGGCACCTTCCGCAACGTCGCCGCCGCCGCCTTGATGACCATGTCGTTGATGGTGATCAGATACGCCCCCGGGTTGTCCTTGGGCGGAGACTTGGCGTTCAACTGCGCCAGCAGCGCGTTCATCGCGTCGATTTCGATATCCATTGAGACGTAGAAATGCGGGATGGTTGATTTCGCCTCGGTCAACCGCTTGGCGATCACCTTCCGCATCGAGGAATGTGGCACCACCTTATGCGGCGCCGTGATCACCGGCGCGGGCGTCTTCACCACCGGCGCGGCGGCGGGCGCGGCAACAGTGGGCGCCACCGTCGCGGCCGGAGCCGCGATGCCGCCCTTCTGAGCAGCCTCGATGTCCGCCCGAATAATCCGTCCGTTCGGCCCGCTGCCCTTCAACCCTGACAGGTCGATCCCAGCCTGCATCGCCATCCGCCGGGCGAGCGGTGACGCGAACACCCGCTCACCAGCCGGCACGTGACCGTTGGCAACCGGAGCCGGCTTCGGGGCCGCCACGGGCTCCGGCGCGGCCGCGGCAACCGGCTTAGGGGCGGGGGCGACCGGGGCCGCCCCGCTCGGCACAGCCTCACCGGCATCGACCAGAATCGCGATCGGCTCGTTTACTTTTACGCCGGCTGCCCCGTCGGCGACCAGGATCTTGCCCAGCACACCCTCATCGACCGCTTCGACCTCCATGGTCGCCTTGTCCGTCTCGATCTCGGCGATCACGTCGCCGGCCTTGATGGTGTCGCCTTCCTTCTTCAACCAGCGGGCCAAGGTGCCCTCGGTCATGGTCGGGCTCAGCGCCGGCATCAGGATATTGGTTGCCATCGGTAACGCTCCCCGCTCAGACGATTTTCTTCACCGCATTCACAACCCAGTCGGGTTGCGGCAGCGCCAGTTTCTCCAGATTCGCCGCATAGGGAAGCGGCACGTCGATTCCATGCACCCGAACCGGCGGAGCGTCCAGCCAGTCGAACGCATGCTCGATGATCTGCATCGCCACCTCGGCGCCGATGCCGGCGAACGGCCAGCCTTCTTCCACCGTGACCAGCCGGCTGGTCTTCTTCACGCTTTCCACGATGGTCGCGGTGTCCAACGGACGCAGGCTGCGCAGGTTGATCACCTCCGCCTCGATGCCTTGTTCGGCCAGGATTTCGGCTGCTTTCAGCGCGGTCCCGACCATGATGCTGAACGCCACGATCGTGACATGAGAACCAACACGCTCGATCTTCGCCTTGCCAATTGGCACGATGAAATCGTCATCCACCGGGCAGTCGAACGTCTGGCCGTACAGGATCTCATTTTCCAGCACGATGACCGGGTTCGGATCGCGGATCGCCGCCCGCAGCAGGCCCTTGGCGTCGGCCGACGACCAGGGCGCCACCACCTTCAATCCCGGCACATGCGCATACCAACTGGCGTAGCACTGCGAATGTTGCGCCCCGACGCGCGAGGCCGCGCCATTGGGTCCACGGAACACGATCGGGCAACCCATCTGGCCGCCCGACATATACAACGTCTTGGCCGCCGAGTTGATGATCTGGTCCATCGCCTGCATGGCGAAGTTGAACGTCATGAACTCCACGATCGGCCGCAGCCCGTTCAGCGCGGCACCCACCGCCATACCGGTGAAGCCGTGTTCGGTGATCGGCGTATCGATCACGCGGCGGGGGCCGAATTCGTCCAGCAGCCCTTGGCTGATCTTATAGGCACCCTGGTATTGCGCGACTTCCTCGCCCAGCAGGAACACATCGCCGTCGCGCCGCATTTCCAGCGCCATCGCGTCACGCAGCGCTTCGCGGACGGTGGTTGGCTTGGTCGGACCCCAATCCTTATCCGGGGTCGGCGTGGCGGATACCGGGGCTGATGGAGCAGCGGCCTCCGCTTTCGGCGGGGCCGCGGGTGCTGCCTTAGGCGCGGGCGCCTCGGCCGAGACATCCTCGCCGTTCACGCTCAACACCGCGATCGGGGTGTTGACTGCGACGCCTTCGGTGCCTTCCTCGACCAGAATGCGGGCTAGCTTACCCTCATCCACGGCCTCGACTTCCATCGTCGCCTTGTCGGTCTCGATTTCGGCGATCACGTCGCCGGCCTTGACGTCGTCGCCGACGGCCTTCAACCATTTCGCCAGCTTGCCCTCAGTCATCGTGGGCGACAGCGCCGGCATCAAAATCTGGGTCGCCATCGCTCAGCCCTCCAACATCACATCGGTGTACAGTTCGGACAGTTCCGGCTCTGGACTGGTCTGCGCGAAATCGGCGGCGTCCTGCACGATCGCCTTGATTTCGTCGTCGATCGCCTTGAACACTTTCTCTTCGATATCAAGCGCTTCCAGGCGATGGCGGGCGTTCTCGATGCAGTCATGCTGGGTGCGCATCATCTGCACTTCCTCGCGCGTCCGGTATTTCGCCGGATCGGACATCGAGTGCCCCCGGTACCGATACGTCTTCACTTCAAGCAGATACGGACCCTTGCCCGCTCGGCAGGCCGCCACCGCCTGTTCCGCCGCTTCCTTCACCGCCAGAACGTCCATGCCATCGACCTGGAGGCCCGGAATGCCCCAAGGCGCCCCGTTCTTCGACAGATCATGGCTGGCCGAGGACCGCTCCACCGACGTGCCCATGCCGTACTTGTTGTTCTCGATCACGAACACGCAGGGCAGCTTCATCAGCGCCGCCAGATTGAAGCTTTCGTAAACCTGGCCCTGGTTCGATGCACCCTCACCAAAGTACGTCAGAGAAACCCGGTCATTCCCGCGATACATGTTGCTGAATGCCAGACCGGCCCCCAGGCTGACCTGAGCGCCCACGATGCCGTGCCCGCCGAAGAAGTTCTTCTCCTTGCTGAACATGTGCATCGAGCCGCCCTTGCCGTGCGAATACCCGCCTGAGCGTCCCGTGAGTTCCGCCATCACACCGCGGGCTTCCATGCCGGTCGCCAGCATGTGCCCATGATCGCGATACGACGTGATGACCTGGTCGCCGTCGCTGATCGCGGCCTGCATACCGACCACCACCGCTTCCTGACCGATATAGAGGTGACAAAAACCGCCGATCAGACCCATGCCGTAAAGCTGGCCGGCCTTCTCCTCGAACCTGCGGATAAGCAACATGGTGCGATACGCTTTTAGCAGCGCATCCCGATCCACCGTTTTGTCCTTAGCCTTGCCGCGTTTCTTAGCCTCGGCTGCCAGCGCCATATCGACGTCCCCCGCTCGGTTTCCGGTTCGGTTGATCGCTCACTAGCGGCATATCGGTCGGTTCGACAAGCGTTCCAGGGCGGAAAAGCTAGATTGTGCAACGCAATAGTCTCAATTAACCAGATTGTGGTTAACTGCTTGTCCCGGCAAAAGACTGCGCCTGCCGGCAAGGCTCGTCATTTCGTATCGGGGTCATCCGACGAAATATTATGTCGCCGTCCTGGCGCTATTCGCAGAGACGTTACCGGGACGCCGCGTTGGCAACACGCCGCCCTGATCCGCGTTGCCGTCTAACCATCATCGAAGGAGAACCACTCAATGACAACCGAAACGAACGAAGGTGAAGGCAACCGTACCGCCGCCAAACAATACAACGACGCTCAGAAAAAATTCGCCGAAAGCGGCAAGGTCGGCCCTGCTGCCAAGGATGCGGCTAAGGCTGTTGACGGCCCCGAAGGCAGCGACCTGCGCAAGGCAGAGGACCTCGGCAAACGCCACGCGCATGGCGAAGACCCGCAACTCAAGAAGGCGTAGCGGGGGCCGGGTCCTGGCCGCCTAAGCGCCCCACAGCGCGGCCAGTTCCGCATGGTTGGTCAGCCAGCAATGCGGACTGCGCTTCACCACTGCCAGCGAGTCCAGGAACGCCAGGGCGCCGTAAGGCCGTCCGAACACATGCGCATGGACCGTGATATCCAGGCACGCGAATGGGCTTCCCAGCCGAGGCCACCCCTCGACGATCCTCGTCAACGTCCGGGTGAAGGCATCGGGTTCGTTGCCATACCGGACGTACAGCGGCATGTCGTTCACCTCCATGGTGAACGGAACCCCGAGCAGGGAGCCCGAAGGAGTCTCGATCCGGTAAGGCAAATCGGAATCGAACATCTCGGCATGAAACCGGAAGCCTTGCGCCGCCAAATATCCGGATGTCCGCTCGCTGGGCGTACACCGCGGGCTTAGCCAACCCGCCGGCGCCGATCCCGTCGTTGCTTTAATGACGTTAACGCACCGCGCGATATCGGCCGCTTCCTGCTCCGCCGTCAGGTAAGAGGGCAGGGTGCCCTGGCTCCAGGCATGCGCCGAGACACTGTGGCCACGCCCGACGATGGCAGCCGGCAAGGCCGGATACTGCTCCGCCACCACGCCCGAGGTATAGAAGACCGCCTTCGCCTCCTCTTGGTCCAGCAGGTCCAGCAACCGCCAGGCCCCGACCTTCGCGCCATAGTCCGCCCAGGACCGTCCCTGTAGATCGACCGTCCCCGGCCGCAGGACATTGCCCATCGGCCCCATCCCCGGCGCATCCGGCGCGGCCCACCCTTCCAGCATCACACTGACGGAAACAGCCAAGGGGCGGTTCGATGGCCAGCCTTGCGGAATATTCGTGGTGTTCATGTCAGATCCTCAATCGATCGCCGCATGCACAAGATTGGCCACCCGATCCAGCCGCGCGGAATGCCAAGGGTCGGGCACCACGTTATTGGTCAGGTATGTGAACGAAACGCCGCTGTCCGGGTCGGCCCAGGAATACGACGTGCCAGCCCCGCCATGCCCGAACGTATCGGGATGCCCAATCGTCCCAAGCCCCCGGATCCGGTCCGACATGCCGCGGACATGCGGCCCCAGCCCGCGGTGCATCGGAATGCCGCCCATCGTTCCGTCGCCCAGCTCGCCGGTATGATTCCGCGAGACGTAGTCCACCAGCCGCGGCGAGAAGACCCGAACGTCGCCCAACCGGCCCTTGCCAAGCATCATCTGGTAGAACGCGGCCATGCCCCTGGCGGTGCCGAAGCCGCCGGCATGCGGCAAGCCCGCGAGGCGAAGTTCGGTACTGTTGTCGTAGGGCATCTCGCTGCCCTTGGTGAAATAGATCTCCGCGCACCGGTGGTGCAGCGTCTCTGGCACGCCGACGAACACATCGTTGTCCAGTCCCAGCGGGGCCAGCACCCGCTCGCGGATGATGTCGCGGAAATCCTGGCCGGTTGCCGCTTCCATCACCATCGCCAGGACCGGATGGGCGCTGCGTCCGTGGTAGGCCATGCGTGAACCCGGGGTCCACTCCAGCGAGAAATCGCAGACCTGCGCGCGCATCTTCCCATGATCCAGCCACGCGTCCCGCTCCATATGCGCGCTTGGGAAGCCGGCCTGATGCGTGGCGACCTGATGGATCGTGATGTCGGCCTTTCCGCGTGCGGCGAATTCCGGCAGGTGATCGGCCACCTTGTCCATGAACGACAGCTTGCCTTCCTCGACCAGCGCCCAAAGCCCCGCCATGCACAGCACCTTGGTCTGCGAGAACATCAGCCAGATCGTGTCATCGGCCGCAGTTTGCGCCCCGCCTTCGGTTCGCGCATTCCCATACGTCCTGTACAGGGCCAGTTGGCCATGCCGAGCAAGCGCGACCTGAGCGCCGGGGTAGTATCCTGCGGCGATGTGGGAGCGGATGAGCGCATCCAGATGGTCGATCGGTTTGGCGGCGAACCCAAGACTTTTCAGGTCGGCCGTCGGCAAGGGGTAGGACATGTTTCGCTCCGGTTCTGCTTGATGGGAACGATAACGGCGTTGCGGCCGAAACGCCAAGGGAGGTCCAGATACGCCGCCCTAGACCCGCAGGTACGTAACCTCCGAACCATCGTGGGCGGTAAACCGCAATCCGACCCAACTTGGCGTCGTATCATAGAACGTATCCAGATTAGCATCGCCGCTGAGCCGGAAATGCTGCGCCGTCACCGACCCGTTGCCAACCGGAACCTTTTTCGTCCCAACCAGCGTGACCGTTGGGCTCATCAACCGCCCATCTTCGGTATTGATGAACGGTGCATCCAGCATCGCTCGGTCCCAGTGCGTTCCCGGAAGTGATTTGGGCGGCGCCACATAGCGCGCGGCGTTGGTTCCCTCCACCACCAGGCCCGAATCTTCCCGCCGGGCGGTCATTTTCTTGGGCGTGCCGTCGTCGTTGGTTTCAGCGTCAACTGAAACGACCTGCGCGCCTCGCCGGCGCACCGTCGCCCGATGTTTGTAGCGGAAGAAGGCAATCGGCCCGATGCCCACGACAATATCGACAGCAACGGCAACCGTCAGGCCAATGGCGGTCCGTGTAAAGGTAAGCGCATGTTCGCCGATCTTATCGCCCTTGCGGACTATATTGAAAACCAAACGATCGTCGGCCGGTACAGGAAGCGCCGCCTGAACCGAACCGAATGGAGCAACCGCGAGCCCGCCCATTAGCATCCGCCGTCCTATCATGCAGGTTTCTCCATCACATAAAGGCCCACGTTGATCGTTCCCGCTCGGAATCCACCTTCGCAGTAGGCCAGGTAATAATCCCACATCCGCCGGAACCGCGTATCGAATCCCATACGCTCGATCCGCGGCCACGCGGCGTGAAATCGCTTGCGCCACTCGGCAAGAGTCCAGGCGTAGCTGGACCCGAATGTCTCGATCGAGCGTAGTTTCATTCCGGCACGATCGGCCTGCCGCCGGATTTCGGTGATCGTCGGCAGCATTCCGCCGGGAAAGATGTATTGCTGGATAAAGTCGGTGCAGCGCCGGTAGCCCTCGAACTGTGCCTCGCTGATCGTGATCGCCTGGATCACCGCCAACCCGCCCGGCTTCAGCCGGTCCCGCAACGTGGCGAAGTAGCTGGGCCAGTAGGCCTCGCCCACGGCCTCCATCATTTCAATCGAAACGATCCGATCGAACTGGCCGGACACGTCGCGGTAGTCCTGCAATCGCAGGTCGGCGTCCCCCAGGCGTTCTGTCGCATAGGCCAACTGCGCCGGCGACAGCGTCACCCCGGTTACCGAACATCCCGCCGAGCGAACCAGTTGTTCGGCGAGCCCGCCCCAGCCGCAGCCGATCTCCAGCACCGTCTGTCCCGGTTGCGTCTCCATCAGCGCGATGGCCCGTTGTTGCTTCGCCAGTTGGGCATCCTCCAGCGACTGGTCCCGCGAGGCAAAGATCGCGGACGAATAGCTCATGCCCGCATCCAGCCAGGTTCGGTAGAACGCGTTGCCCAGGTCGTAGTGGTGCCGGATATTCCGCTTGCTGCCGCGTTTCGTATTGGCATTCAACCGGTGCAGCCAGCGGTTCCGTAGCCGGTGAAACCAGTTCGCGTCGAACGCGTCGCTAAGGGTGGGCATGTTGGACCCGGCGAGCTCTATCAGCGCTGGCAAATCCGGGCTGTCCCAGTCGCCATCCATGAAGGCCTCGGCGAAGGCGATATCGCCCTGGAACAGCAGCCGCCGCAACGTCCGCCACCGGCGCAGCACCAGCACGCCCTCGGGACCCGGCTTGCCTTCGTGCGACAACCGCATCCCCGAGGGGGTGACGATCGTAAACCGGCCGGTATGGACGCGCGAGAACAGCGTCCGTGACAGCCGGCGGGCCAGCCAACCCAGATCGGGCGCGACCGGAAGCGAGACCTCAATCGATACGTCGGACATGCGTTAGCCCTGCTGCGAAGAAACGATTGTGACGGCATGGTCGGGTGCGGGAGGGCGGGGCTGCAGCCGCATGCCCTTCAGCCAGAGCTTCGCCGCTTCCCAATAGATCGCGGCCAGCACCTTCACGCTCAGCAACCCATGCCGGAGCAACATCGCTGCCAGCGCCGGATCCGAAACGTCCTGTCGGCGCCCGACGAACGAGGCGGTGATCACCCGCCCCTCGGCGTCGTCGCCATGCACCACCACCGCGGTCGTTTCGTTGGGCGGCACCACGCGGAACTCATACGTCATATCCATCCGCATGAACGGCGAGACGTAGAATGCCTTGTCGCAATGCTGATGGATCGTCGCCGCGCCCGGGTCTTCGACCGGGATCAGATAGGAATGCCGCTGTCCGAACGTGTTGTTCACCTCATACAGCAGCGCGATCAACGCCTCATCTCGCCGATAGCAGAAGAACACGCTGATTGGGTTGAACACATGACCCAGGATCCGGGGCATGCACAGCAGCCGGATCGCCCCACCATCGGGCATCATGCCGGCGGACGCCAAAAGCCGCTCCACCTGCACACGCAACGGCGTCGCCGATCCGTCGAGGTGATCGCGGTCATGGAAGCTGACCAGATTGAAGCGGTTGCGGGAGAACAGCCGAGACACCGGCATGGCATCCAGATCGAACAGTATCTGCGTCAGTTGATACCGCAGCTTGTGGCCGCGCGGCTTGAACCGCTGATGGACAACCGAACCGCTGTACAGCGCTGAGGTCACGCCGCCATCTCCATCACCCTGACAGGGGTCACGGTAATCCGCCCGCTTTCATTCGCGACGGTCCAAGGACGCCGCACGCCGCCAAGTTGTTCCGCGACCGCCAGCCCGGATTGCAGCCCATCTTCATGGAACCCGGACCCGAAATAGGCCCCGCAGAACCATGTTCGCTCTACCCCCTGCAGCGACCACAGCGAGTCCTGCGCCCGCATCGCCGCCGTGTCGAACCTCGGGTGCTCGTAAATCTCTTCGCGCAGCACGGTGTCGCCAGCCGGTTCCACCGCCGGGTTCAACGTCACGAATAACGGCGGCGTTCCCGCCAGCCCCTGTAGCCTGTTCATCCAATAGGTGACGTGCAGCGAGCCCGCATGGTTCCGTCCGCCCAGGTAATTCCAGCTTGCCCAGACATTCCGCCGCTTCGGCATCAACCGAACGTCGGAATGCAGCACGGCCCGGTTTTGGGTATAGCCGAATGCCCCGAGCAGCGTGCGCTCCCGCGCGGTTGGCGCCTCCAGCGCCGCCAGCGCCTGATCCGCGTGGCAGGCCATCACAACGTGATCGAAGCGCTGTTCGCTGCCCATCGCGTCCCGTACGGCGACCGAACCGAGCGAGCGTCGCACCGACACTGCCCCGCGGGCCAACCGGATTTCCCCGATCTCAGTCAGCAGTCGCCGCACATATTCCCGGCTGCCTCCATCGACGGTTCGCCAAATCGGGCGGTCGGTAAACTTCAACAGGCCGTGATTGGCGCAGAACCGGATGAAGTGCGCCGCCGGATAGTCCCGCAAAGTCTCGGCCGAGGCGGACCAGATCGCCGCCGCCATCGGCAGCAGATGATCCAGTTGGAAGGCCTGTCCATAGCCCTCGGAATCCAGGAACGTGCCAAGGGTCGTTCCCGCCGGCAGCGCGGCGACTTTGGCCGGCGCCTCGGCATAGAAGCGGCGAAGGTCCGCCAGCATCGACCAGAACCGGGGCCGAACCACGTTCCGCTTCTGGCCGAACAGCCCGAACAGATCGGTACCGGCATATTCCAGTCCGCCATTGTCCAGCGACACGGCGAAACTCATTTCCGACGCCTTGGTCGGCACGTTCAGATGGCCGAACAGCGCCGTCAGGTTGGGATAGGTGGTTTCATTATAGACGATAAACCCGGTATCGACGGCTACGCCACCGACCTCGACGGTGTTGCTGTGGCCGCCGGGACGCGCAGCCGCCTCATACACAGTTACGCGATGACGCTTGCTCAGCAGCCAGGCCGCGGACAGCCCGGAAATCCCGCTACCGACGACCGCTATATCCATTTCCCGTCCCGGCATGTCGCCTCGTGTTGTCCATGGTTGGTCAAAATCATGGAGGGGATACGGAATGCGTAAGAGGATGGATCACCGGAAACGGACGTGATCCATTCGCTTCGGTTCCGCGTAGAAGGCTTCGTGAATGCATCAGCCCCCTTGCTCCGGCCGTCGTTCCCCCCCTCGTCAGCCGATACAGGGGGGTTGGTGCTTCCGTTCAGGCGCCGCATATCCGCGGGAGCCATGACGAAAACCGCGCCACCTGAAGGCAGCCCTGACTACGCCGCCCTGATCCAGTCCATCGCCCAGCGGCAGGATCGCCAGGCGTTCGCGGACCTGTTCGCCCATTTCGCCCCGCGCGTGAAAGCCTGGATGCTCCGGGGCGGCGTCAATCCCACCGCCGCCGAGGAACTGGCGCAGGAAACCATGCTGTCGGTCTGGCGAAAGGCCCACCTGTTCGATCCTGAGCGAGCGGGCGCCTCGACATGGATCTTCACCATCGCCCGCAACCTGCGTATCGACACCGTCCGGCGGGAGCGTCACCCGTCCGACCTGATGCCCGATCCGTCCGAGGAGCCGGACGCCCCCGTCCAGGCCGACCGGATGATCGCGATGTCGCAGCAGGAAACCCGTATCCGGTCCGCGCTGAGCCTGCTGCCCCCAGAACAGTCCGAGGTGATCCGCAAGGCGTTCTTCGAAGACAAAGTTCACGCCGAAATTGAAAAGGAGCTCGGTATTCCTCTCGGTACCGTCAAATCGCGCCTGAGACTCGCCATCACCCGCCTACGCGCGGCGTTGGGAGACCTGGCATGATCGTCCATCACCCCAGCGAGGCCACATTGGCCGCCTATGCCGCCGGCACGCTGCCCGAGGCCCTGGCGCTGGTCGCCGCGAGCCACCTTGGCCACTGCGCGACCTGCCGCGATACCCTCTCTACCCTGGAGGCAACCGGCGGCGCGCTGCTGGAAGACCTGCCGCCGGTCCCGCTGTCGATCGACGCGCTGGATCGTCTGCTCGGCCGCATGGATCAGCCCGCGCCGCCGCCCCTGCCTATTCTCAACCCCGAACTGCCCGCCCCGCTTAACCGCGTTGCACTTGGGCGGTGGTGGCCGGTCGGTCTGGGCATTCGCTACCGGCCGCTGAAAAGCAGTGGTGCCGCCTGGGGTGGATTGGTGCTGGCCCAGCCGGGGCGGTCCTTTCCGCGGCATGGTCATAAGGGGCGGGAAATGACCTGTGTGCTGTCCGGCGCCTTCGCCGATCAGGACGGAAAATTCGCCGCCGGCGATCTGTCGGAACCGGCCGCCGATCACGATGAACCTCCGGTTGTGATCGGGGCGCAACCGTGCCTGTGCATCATCGCTTCCGAGGGCATGCACCTGCGCGGCCTGTTGGGCTGGGCACAACGCATGATTGGGCGATGACGCAGTCATGGCGAGCGGCTTTTGGGGGCTTGCGATGGTGATGTTGGTATCCGCGTGTTCCCCGGTCACGGTCCTAAACGCCCTGGCACCGACGGCCGGGATCACCGAAACGCCAAACATCGCCTACGGGCCGGGCGATCGTCATGGGTTGGATATCTATGCGCCGGCGGGGAATGGTCCTCATCCGGTCGTCGTGTTCATCTATGGTGGCGGCTGGAAGAACGGCAACAAGGCCGAATATCGCTTCGTCGCCACGGCCCTGGCGGCAAAGGGCTTCCTGTCGGTGGTGCCGGATTACCGCCTGTTCCCCGAAGTCCGGTTCCCGGGGTTCCTGCGGGACAACGCCGCCGCCGTCGCCTGGACCAAGGCCAACGTCGCCCGTTACGGTGGCGATCCGCGGCGTATCTTCCTGATGGGCCACTCCGCCGGGGCCTATAACGTGGCGATGCTGACGCTGGACAGGCAATGGCTGGGGGCCGACGGCCTGGACCCCGACCGGGACATCGCCGGCACCATCGGTCTGGCCGGTCCTTACGACTTCCTGCCGCTGCACGATCCTGAGCTGGAAGACATCTTCGCCCCTGCTGGTGATTTGCGGTTGAGCCAGCCGATCACCTTCGCCCGGGGCAGCGCGCCGCCGATGTTGCTTGCCGCGGGGACCGCCGATCAGACGGTCCTGCCGAGGAACACCGAACATTTGGCGGCCGCCATCCGCCGTGACGGCGGGGCGGTTGACGAGCGACTCTACGCTGGCGTCAACCATACCAAGATCATCGGCGCGATGGCGGGTGTGCTGACGTGGCTGGCGCCGTCGATGAAGGATGTCGCCGGGTTTCTGGGCCGGTACGACGGATCGTGGACTCCGGTCATGGCGGACGCACGCCCCGTCGTCGTGGCGGGCGAAGGCCTCGTCGTCATGGCGGGCGGACGTCCCATCGTCATGGCGGGCGAAGGCCCGCCATCCACGCCT
>DNXO01000084.1:146950-154185 GCA_003506895.1 Acetobacteraceae bacterium
ATGGCGGGCCTTCGCCCGCCACGACGGTAGCGGCGATGAAACGGTCACGGCGTCATCGCCATGATCATTACGTTCATCGCGGCCACCCTTCTGCTGTCCTTCATCATGGCCGGTGGCTGGGCAGTCCAGCGTGCGACCGGCAACTCCGGCTGGGTCGATGTCGTCTGGTCCTTCGGCTTGGGCATCGCCGGTCTGGTCCTGGCGCTTGTCCCGGGGCCGATCACCGGACGGCAGATCCTCGTGGCTGTGATGATCGCCGCATGGTCGCTCCGCCTCGGCCTGCATATCGCCCAGCGATCCATGTCCGGTCCCGAGGACGCCCGCTACGCCGCCCTCCGTCAGGAATGGGGCGCCAACTTCCAGGTCCGCCTGTTCCTCTTCCTGCAAATCCAAGCCGCCGCCGCCGCGCTGCTCGGTCTGTCGATCATGCTCGCCGCCCACAATCCCGCCCCGTTCCCGCGCGTGCTGGACTTCTGCGGCATCGCCATCTTGATCATTGCCGTCGCCGGTGAGGGCATTGCCGACGAACAGCTCCGCCGGTTCAAGAAGAACCCCGTCAACAAGGGCCGGGTCTGCGACGCGGGCCTGTGGGCGTGGTCCCGCCACCCCAACTACTTCTTCGAGTGGTTCGGCTGGATCGCCTACGCCCTGATCGCGATCGGCGACTGGGGGTGGGGCTGGGTCGCGCTGTCCGGTCCAGCCTTCATGTACTGGCTATTGGTTCATGTGTCCGGCATCCCGTTGCTGGAACAGCAAATGCTCAAATCGCGCGGCGATGCCTTCCGAGCGTACCAGCGCCGCGTCAGTGCCTTTTTCCCCCTACCTCCCAAGGATGAGACGCCATGAGCCTCGTCACAGTCGCGACCAACGTCATCGAACGTGTCCCATTCCCCGACGCGGTGACCAACGCCGGAATCTCGTTCCTGGTGGACCGCACGCGGCGCAAACTCGCCCGCGAAGGCGGTGCGTCCGATGTCGATTTCGCCCGGCTAATGGCTCGACATCCGATTGCCGTGCGCCCCGACGCCGCCAACGCCCAGCACTACGAAGTCAAATCCGAATTCTTTGGCCTGGTGCTCGGCCCGAGCCGGAAATACTCGTGCTGCTTTTACCAGGGCAACGAAACCCTGGCCCAGGCCGAGGAACTTGCGCTGGCCGAAACCGCCGCCCATGCCGGCCTGCAAGACCGGCAGGACATCCTGGAACTCGGCTGCGGCTGGGGTTCGCTGAGCCTTTGGATGGCCGAACACTATCCCAACGCCCGCATTACCGCAGTGTCCAACTCGCACGGCCAGCGCGCGTATATCGAGGCCCGGGCCGCCGAGCGGGGTTTCTCCAATCTACGCATCATCACCGCCGACATGAACGACTTCGCGATCGGAGATACCTTCGACCGCGTCGTCTCGGTGGAGATGTTCGAGCACATGACCAACTGGCAGTCGTTGTTGGGGCGAATCCACGGCTGGCTGCGCCCTGATGGCCGGCTGTTCCTGCACGTGTTCAGCCACCATTCCGCGCCATATCTGTTCGATATCGCGGACAAGGAGGACTGGATCGCCCAGCACTTCTTCACCGGTGGCATCATGCCCAGCCATGGCCTGATCCATCATGTCGCCGACACGTTCGAGGTTGAAGCCGACTGGCGCTGGAACGGCGAGCACTACGCCCGAACCGCCCGCGACTGGCTGTCTAACTTCGACCGCAACGAACCCGCCGTCACGGACGTCCTGCACCAGGTTTACGGTGCCGACGCCGGACTATGGAAACGCCGCTGGCGCCTGTTCTTCCTGGCCACCGCCGGATTGTTCGGCCATGCCGGGGGTTCCGAGTGGGGTGTCAGCCACTACCGTCTGCGGCCGAGGGCGTGATCCGCCGTCGGACGGCCTGACCATGTTCCGCTGGCTGCGAGCCTATACCCACTCCGACGACCCGCATGTCGCGGCCTGCAACACCATCGCCATGGTTATCGCCTGGAACCAGCCCTACTACCCTCTTTACCTCCTGTGGATCGTTGGCCGGGATGCCTGGGTAGGCATTCCGGACGCCTTCTCCGGAGTTCTGTTCTTCGCGGTCCCCGCCATCGCCCGCCGCTTCCCGCTGCTGGGGCGGATTGCCATGGTGGTGTTCTCGGTCGCCAATGTCGTCTTCTGCTCGATGATGCTGGGTGAGGCCGCGGGCGTGCAACTGCTCTACATTCCTTGCGGCATGCTGGCGGCAATACTGTTCACCTGGCGGGAGCGCTCCGTCATGCTGGCGATGACCGCCCTGCCGCTGGTGGCCTGGTATTTCACCAGAACCCGCCTCGACATTCCTCCGATCCGCTTCACGCCCGAGGCCTATGCGTCGCTGTTCACCCTGAACGCGGTCAGTGCTGGTGCGCTGATGGTGTTCTTCGGCTGGTTGCTGGCCGGAATTAACCGAGCGGTGGAGGAACGGGGGCGTTAGGCTTGCCGCCGGAACAATTCGCCCAACTGAACTACGATCCGTTCCCCAACCGCAACGCGATGCTGCGGGCATGGGCCTGCAGGCCCTCGGCTTCGGCCAGGGCGACACCGGCCGGCCCAATCCGCTCCAGACCCTCGCGGGTCGCCGACACGAACGTTGTCCGTTTTAGAAAGTCGAAGACGGAAAGACCGGAGGCAAACCGAGCGGTTCGCCCGGTCGGGAGAACGTGGTTGGGGCCGGCGACGTAGTCACCGATGGCCTCGGGACAGAATGCACCGAGGAACACCGCACCAGCATGACGGATCCGGGCGAACACGGAATCCGGGTCGCGCAACATCAATTGCAGATGCTCGGGCGCGAGGCGGTTAACCAGTGCCACGGCCTGCTCCCAGTTCTCCACCAAGATCACGGCGCCATGTTCCCGCCAGCTCGCCGTCGCGATCGCCTGCCGGGGCAGGGTGGGGAGTTCAGCGAGAACGGCCGCCTCCACCGCATCGGCGAACGCGGCATTGTCGGTGATCAGGATCGACTGCGCCGCCTCGTCATGTTCGGCTTGGGCCAGCAGATCGACCGCGATCCGGCGCGGGTCGTTGTTCGCGTCGGCCAGCACGACGACCTCCGACGGGCCGGCGATGTTGTCGATGCCGACGCGGCCGAACACCTGACGCTTGGCCTCGGCGACATAGGCGTTGCCCGGTCCGACGATGCGGTCCACCGGCGCGATGGTCGCGGTGCCGTAGGCCAGGGCGGCCACAGCCTGCGCCCCGCCGATCCGGTAAATCTCCGTCACCCCCGCTCGGCGGGCGGCAGCGAGGACCAGGGGATTCAGGATGCCATCGGGCGTTGGGACGCACATCGCGATCCGCGACACGCCGGCGGCCGTGGCTGGAATCGCGTTCATCAGCACCGACGACGGATACGCCGCCTTGCCGCCCGGCACGTACAGCCCGACCGCATCCAGCGCGTTCCAGCGCATCCCCATGGTGATTCCGGCGTCGTCCGTCATCCGCAGGTCTTGCGGTAACTGGGCGCGGTGGAAAGCCTCGATCCGCGTGGCGGCGAGATCCAGGGCTGCGGCCAGCTCAGGGGGGATCGAGGCGGTGGCTGCGTCTATCTCGGCGGCGGAGATGCGCAGCCGGTCGGCGGTCACCGTCTGGCGGTCGAACCGGGTGGTGAAGTCGATGACCGCCGCGTCGCCATGCGCTCGGACGGCGGCGATGATGTCGGCGACGGCGCGATCGACCGTTTCGGTCGTTTCGCGCGCCTGGGACAGCAGGGCGGTGAACCGGGCTTCGAAGTCGGGTTCGGTGATGGACAGACGGATCATGGAGCCTAATGTCCCATCGCTGTGCGGAACCGTGCGATCCAGGCCCCAACCGCCTCGGGCTGGGTTTTTAGGGCGGTGCGGTTGACGATCAGGCGGCTGGTGACCGGCGCGATGACCTCGGTTTCCACCAGCCCGTTGGCCTTCAGGGTGGACCCGGTCTGCACCAGGTCAACGATCACGCGGCACAGGCCCAGGCCGGGGGCGAGTTCCATGGCGCCGTTCAGGTGCACCACCTCGGCATGGATGCCGCGGCTGGCATAATGCCGGCGGGCAATATTGGGGTATTTGGAGGCGACGCGGATCTGGCTCCAGCGTGAGGTGTCGTCCATCCCCGCGGTTTCCTTGGGTTCGGCCACCGAGACGCGGCATTTGCCGATGCCCAGGTCCAGGGGGGCGTAAACCTCGGGGTAGTCGAACTCCATCAGCACGTCGGCGCCGCAGATACCGATATGCGCCGCGCCGAAGGCGACGAAGGTGGCGACGTCGAATGGGCGGACGCGGACCACGTCCAGCATCGGGTCCTCGGTTTCGAATCGCAGCCGGCGGCTGTCCTCATCGGCGTAGTCCGGCGAGGGCACGATGCCGGCGCGCGCGAGCAGGGGGCCGCATTCGGACAGGATGCGTCCCTTGGGCAGCGCCAGAATCAGCGGCGTCGTGACGTCCGGCCCTAACGAGGCAGGGGAAAACGGGGCGGTCATGAAGGCTCCGGCATACAGGTGCCCGGGCGTTTACCTTACCCGGACCGAGATCGGAAGCCTGCCCCGTGTAACCCTGGGTTGCGCGGTTGTGCGACAGGCTCTTCCGCCAGCAGGTGTTGGCAGACTCCGTGCGGGCATTCGTCCGGAAGCAGGCGGCGCAGGTCGCGATCACCTCGTTGGTGAAAGTCCAATCGGCGCAATGGTCGGTTCGGCCCAGTAGCCGGCAGGCGGTTGGATCGGGCAAGTGCCCAATTGCTCACTCCCGATACCCTTTATCCTGATGTCCACGGGGGTTTACCGCGCCTTGACCGGCCGGTTCCCGTGACTGGCCTGCGGTACGCCTCGGTTCAGCGACAAGTGCGAGTGCACGCCCAGCCACCCGTTGCCCGACCGGTGAAACACGATCGTTGCCCGTCCCGGCCGATCGAACGGTGAACCGTCCGGGTTGAACCCGGTGCTGGTCCAAGGGGCGATCACCACCGCCAAACTTTTGTCGTCCGACACCAGAACATGGGTTTCGTCGATCGTGAAACGAAAATCGTCCGTTTTCGGCCACACATTATCCCATTGGGTGTTTACCCACGCTTCCAGGCTGGGCAGCACGTCCTTGTGCGTGCCGAAGGCCAGGATGTTCGGATGGAACAGCGGCCGAGCGGAGGCATAATCCACGGCGCGGACATGGGCGGAAAATCCTTCCAGCCAGGCGATGAACCAGGCTTTTGTCTCGTTGTCTGCCTCGGGGAGGTTCATGCGGTGCCCTCCTGCGCGCGGATTGAAGACGAACGCCGGCGCGACGTCCATTCACTTGCAACCGCCATGATCGAGGTCAGCGCCATGAACATGACCGATGAGAAGAAAACCCAGCGCGGCAGATTGTGATCCATGATCCAGCCGCCGATCAACGGACCAATGGTGCCGCCGATGTTGAAGCCGGTGGTGACGATGCCGAACACCCGCCCGAAGGCGCCGGGCGGTGAGGCGGCCCGAACCAGCATGTCCCGCGACGGGGAGATCATCCCGGACAGAAACCCGGCCAGGCCCATCGCCACGATGGTCAGCACCGAACCGATGTTGGTCATCCCAATCAGCAGCACCAGCGCCGCCGCGCCGCCATAACCGAAAGCGGCGACATCGCCATGCCGCTTGGTCCGGTCGGCGATGAAGCCGCCCGCCAAAACTCCGATCGCGGAGCTGAACAGAAACGATGACAGCGCCAGGTTAGCCGCCGAGAGGGAGAACCCGTACACCGTCACCAGCGCCACTGCCGAGTAATTCGTCAGCGCGCCGCTGCTGAGGCTCAACAGCGCGAAGAACCCAACCAACCCCACAACGGCCGGCGTCAGCAGGGCGTGCATCGGAATATGAACCGATGACCCCGCGGGTGCATGTGCCGCCGCGGTGCGGTCCAGCCAACCCGCAAGAACAAGCGGCACGGCGACGACCAGACCCATGGCACCGGCGGCGATGATCGCGGCCTGATAGCCGAACCACTCCGCGCCCAGCAGCATCAGGATCGGCGCGATGGCACCACCGATGAAGCCAGCGAATGTGTGGATAGAAAACGCCTTCCCCAAATGGCTCGGTTCGATGACCGAACCCAGGATCGCGTAATCCGCCGGGTGATAGACCGCGTTGGCGACACCAATCAGGGCAGAGGCCACCAGGATCCACGGATAGAACGGGAACAGGCCGATCGAGATATAGGACAGCCCGCCCAGAACCAGCCCGGCGATCAGCACGCGGCGTGCGCCGAAGCGGTCCACCGCATAGCCCATCGGCGCTTGCACCAGCCCGCTGACGACGTTGAAGACCGTGAGGGCGACGCCGAGTTCCACATACCCGATGCCCAGGCGCGCCTTGAGGATCGGAAACAGCGGCACCAGCACCAGATAATAGAAATGGCTGACCAGATGCGCCGAACTGATAAGCGCAAGCGCCTTGGGCTCGTGCCGCTGGAAAGGTGTTGAGATTGTCATTTCTGGCCGTTCTTAATCCCTGCCGATCACGGTAGCAGGGAATCGGCGCCGCGTCATCGGGCGGGGCTCCGGAGGACCGCGGAGGTTTGTGGCACGAATTCTCCCCGAGGCCATCCCAGACAAAATGGAGAAAGAACGACCAAACGCGCTGGTCGTTCCTTCCCCGATCAGAGTGCCGCGCCCAATCGTCCCCTAAGTCCCGATCCCGCCAATCGCCAAATACTTGATCTCCAGATAGTCCTCGATCCCGTACTTGGAGCCTTCACGCCCAAGCCCCGAGGATTTCATTCCGCCGAACGGTGCCTCGGCGGTGGAGATGATCCCCTCATTGATTCCGATGATGCCGTATTCCAAAGCCTCGCCGACCCGGAAGATGCGGCCGATATCCCGGGCGTAGAAATAGGCGGCAAGACCGAACTCGGTATCGTTCGCCAACCGGATCGCTTCCTCCTCGGTTTTGAAGCGGAACAGCGGCGCGACCGGGCCGAAGGTTTCCTCACGGAAGATCAGCGCATCGTGCGGGACGTTCGCCAGCACCGTGGGTTCATAGAAGTTGCCGCCCAACAGATGCTTCTTGCCGCCGGTCACGATGGTCGCACCCATCGAAAGCGCGTTGGCGACATGCTCCTCCACCTTTGTCACGGCGGCGGCGTTGATCAGTGGGCCTTGCGAGACCCCCGGCTCCATGCCGTTGCCGACCTTCATCGCCTCGACGGCCGCCTTTAGCTTGGCGGCGAACGCATCATACACGCCGTCCTGCACCAGGATGCGGTTGGCGCAGACGCAGGT
>DNXO01000084.1:154431-160181 GCA_003506895.1 Acetobacteraceae bacterium
CGGTTGGCGCAGACGCAGGTCTGCCCGGTATTGCGGAACTTGCTGCCCATGGCGCCGACCACCGCGGCATCCAGGTCCGCGTCATCGAACACGATGAACGGCGCGTTGCCGCCCAGTTCCATGCTGGTCTTCTTGATCGTCGGCGCGCACTGCGCCAGCAGCTTGGCGCCAACTTCGGTGGAGCCGGTGAACGATAGCTTCCGCACCAGCGGGTTGGCAGTCAGCTCCCCGCCCATTGCCGATGACCCGCCGGTCAGCACGTTGCACACGCCTGCCGGCATCCCGGCGCGCTCAGCCAGCACCGCCAGCGCCAGCGCCGAGAACGGAGTCTGCGACGCCGGCCGGATCACCCCGGTGCAGCCCGCCGCCCAGCCGGGGCCAGCCTTGCGCGTAATCATCGCACTCGGGAAATTCCACGGCGTGATCGCGGCGAACACGCCGATCGGTTCCTTCAGCACCAGAATACGGCGGCCCTTGGCATTCTGCGGGATGGTGTCGCCATAGATGCGCTTCGCCTCATCGGCGAACCAGTCGATGAAGCTGGCGGCATAGACGATCTCACCCTTGCTCTCAGCCAGCGGCTTGCCCTGTTCGGCGGTCATGATCACCGCCAGATCATCGGCATTCGCCAGCATCAGGTCCGACAGTTTTCGCAGGATGGCACCGCGTTCCTTCGCCAACATCGCGCGCCAGCCGGGATACGCCTTGTTCGCGGCCTCGATCGCTCGTCTGGTTTCGGCGGCCCCCATGTTCGGAACTTCGCCGACCGCCTCGCCGGTAGCGGGATTTTTGACCACGATGGTCTGGCCGTTGTCGGCCTCCACCCATTTGCCGTCGAGGTAGTTCGCCTGACGGAACAGCGTCGGGTCCTTCAGCGGCAGCGGTGAGACTGGGTTCAACATCGGTGGGTCCTCCTGTTCCCTGGGTTAAGGGGAACATAGGACTGTCGGCGCCCGGTGTCAGGGGTGGGGACTGGTTCACAAACCGTCTGGATTGTCCTCCAATAGCCACATGACGCGTAACCCGCTTACCGGCACCGAGAGAATCCTTCGCCTTGTTCTCTATGATGCCCTCGCCAGCGAGGCGATGGCCACGCTGACCACGGGCGTCTTCCTGGCCGGCTTTCTGGTGGACCTAGGCGCCAGCAACGTCGCCATCGGTGTGCTGGCGGCGGTGCCGTTCGCCGTGCAGTTCCTGCAACTTCCGGCCGTTGTCCTGGTGGAGCGTCTGCGGACACGCCGAGCCATCTGCACCTGGTCTGCCGGCGTCGGGCGATTGTTCCTGTTGGTCGCCGCGATGGCACCGTTCGTCGGTCGGGATCTCGGTATCATCCTGCTGATCGCTTCGGTTGCTTTCTATCAGGCCCTGGCGGCGATCGCCGGCTGCTCCTGGAACTCCTGGATGCGCGACCTTGTTCCGGAAACCGAGTTCGGCCGGTTCTTCGGCCGCCGAGCCGCGGCCACGACCGCGCTTGCGACCGCGCTGGCGTTGGCGTGCGGTTTGGGGATCGACCGCTGGAAAGCGTTGCTCCCGGACCATCCAGCCTACGTTTACTCGGCCATGTTCGTCTTCAGCGCCGCGATTGGCTTCCTGGGAGTCTGGCTGCTGTCGATTACGCCCGACCAGCCGATGCCGGCGGCCACCCAGCGCACGCCCATGCATGCCCTGTTCGCAGCGCCGTTCCGCGACGGCAATTTCCGTCGGCTGATGATCTTCCTCGCGTCCTGGAACTTCGCCGCCAACCTCGCCGCACCATTTTTCGTGGTCTATATGTTGAAGACTGTCGGCTATTCGATGGGAACGATCATCGTCCTGACGACCGCCAGTCAACTCAGCAACCTCGCCGCGCTCGGGCTTTGGGGCACCCTGATCGACCGCTTCAGCAACAAGGCGGTGCTGGAGATCGCCGCGCCGCTGTTCCTGATGTGTACCTTGGCCTGGAGTTTTACCGGCCTGGCCTGGATCCAGCCAGCGGTTTTCTTCGTGCTGCTGGCCATCCATGTGCTGATGGGCATCGCCACGGCCGGCGTGGCCCTCGCCTCCGGCAATATCGCGATGAAACTGTCACCGCCCGGGCAGGCCACCGCGTATCTCGCGTCCAACAGTGTCGTCAGCGCGACTTGCGCGGCCATCGCCCCGATCCTGGGCGGGCTGCTGGCGGATTTCTTCGCCGCGCGCGACCTGAGTTTCGGATTCACATGGAAGGGCACGGCTGACGCGGTGACATTGCAGGTGCTGAACTTCCACGCCTGGACGTTCCTGTTCGGTCTTTCGGCGATCGTAGGGTTGTTCTCCTTGCACCGGCTGTCATTCGTGAATGAATCAGCGGGGACGACCGATCCGCTGCAGGTGCGGCACCTGCTGATGGAGGCAAGGCGATCGGTCCAGGGCATTTCAAGCGCCGCCGGATTGTTGCGCGTGGTGCGCGTGCCGTCGTGGCTGCTGCGCCCCCGCGGTGGAAAGGCGCCGCGATTCTAGTGTCCGATCGCAGAAAAGCGTGAGTCGCGAGGCGACCACGATTCGCCGCGTGAACCGGATATTTCAAACCAAAGTCAACGTGTCGCGCATCGATGATGCGGGATACTAATATCTCTTCACAGTGATTACGGCGCGTGGGCGGTGTCGGGATAGGGGCGGACCAGCGTGTTCCGCGCCGTCTCGGTGGGGAACTTCCATTTGATGCGCGCGCCTGACGCGTCGTGCTGACGCTGGCATGCTTCGATCTCGGTGATGAGGGTTTCACGCTCCTCGATACGACGGTCCAGACGCTGGCCGTGCAGCCCCGATCTCGATCTCCACCATGTTCAGCCAACTGGCGTGTTGGGGGGTGGTGAAACTCCAGACGCTGGAGGATACGGTACGCCCCGCCTCGCTCAGTTCTACGCGGTATCGTACGTTCATGATCGATCCCCTACTTTCGAGGACAACGATGAATCGATCCGGTAATGATTCGCGACCCGCGTTCACACCCAAACAGGGCCAGTATCTCGCGTTCATCTATGTCTACACACTGGCGAACGGGCGCCCACCAGCAGATGCCGACATGATGCGGTTCTTCCGCGTCACGCCCCCGACCGTGCATCAGATGGTATTCACTTCCTTTTGCCGCGAGCACTGCCATCAACTCGCCGACGGCGGAGCCGAATGTTGTCATCATCTCGCCACGAGGAATGGTGAGACGGATAACGGCTGCGTGTTGGGCGTTGGTCATGATGATCTGTGGTGTGGCTAGCATGGTTCTATCTCCTAAAATCTCAAAGCGGACCTCGATTAGCTGCCTCGATATGGCTTATGGACCGAAGGCTCTCAACGCTGCCGACCCCATTGGATCAGGCGTGCCGGAGCGCTGCCGCGCAATGGGAAACAGAGCAGAGCGGGCGTGTTCATGCCTTCCTCCCTTGAATATGCAGTCACTGCTCGAGTCAGGCGAAAGTGCCCGGCCAGCCGTGGCGGTTTCCGGCAAGGCTCTGCTCAGACTTCAATCCCTGCCGCGGCGAGGCAACCGTGTCAGTGCCGGGAGCCATCATCGTCCCCCGATTGGAGGCTCTTCAGATAGTGATCCAACCGCTCGAAGTTTGGTTCCCAGAAGCGGCGATACTGATCAATCCCGTCGGCGATCGCCTTCATCGCCAGCGGTTCGAGCTTGGCCGGCCGCCATTGCGCGGCGCGGCTGCGGCGGGCTTGCTGCAATCCGGCGCTGATCGACGCGGCGGCGGGGGTGCCGAGCGGGAAGCTGGCGGCGCTGGATCGGCAGGGAATTCGGTATGAATACCTGGACGGCAGGACGCCCTCGGCCGAACGGGAGAAGCGGGTGGCTTCGTTCCAGGCGGGTGGGGCCGAGCTGTATTGGGTCTTGAGGAACCGACCCCGCTGGTTGAGGACGCCTTCACCCGGGGAATGATCGGCGATGATGTCATGAGCCTGCATACTTTCACGAAGACCTGAGCGCCGCTTTGCAGGCGGTCGATCCGACGACGGTGTTCGAGACGAACATCCGCGATGATGGGCGCTTCGAGGATGTTGCCACCCTTCTGTCCACCTGGGCCGCTTTTGAGCCGAAGCCGAAGCCGAAGCCGAAGCCGGCGCCCCGCCTTGCGTCGAATCCGGCACCTTCGCCCCGACCGCAAGTTCTCCCGGTTCGGGATCCCTATCGCGGCGTCGGCCGCAATGACCCTTGCCTCTGTAGCGGCGGCAAGAAAAACAAGAAATGTTGCCTTTGATGCCAGCGGCCGAGAAAGGTCCGGTTTTTATGTGTCAGGATAACCGGAAACCCCGCAGCGGCAGCCCATCCTGTGTTTCGCCCTGACGGAGGCTGGCGAGCCTGACGGCTCTGGACACAGGCCAGCCATCGAAAAACTAGCACAGTGCTTGGAACTATCCAAGCAATTTCAGCGGTTTATACGACGGCATTTGGAATACAACGGTGTTCCGTCACAGCGCGCCCGCGACCTGGTGACCGCCGTGCCAGATCATGCTCAGCGCGACATACAGCACGATCAGAAGCCCGATCCAGGCGATCCAGCGGTGCCGCTCCAGCAGCCGAGCGATCAGGCCCGCGGCAAGACCCATTAGCCCGACCGACAGCATCAGGCCGCAGACCAGAACCCAGAATCTGTCATGTGCCGCCCCGGCGACGGCCAGCACGTTGTCCAGACTCATTGACACATCCGCCAGGATGATCTGCATCATCGCCTGGCGTAGCGTTTTGGAACCTTCAGTGGCGGCCACCTGATGAGGCCGCCGCAGCTCGCGAAACATCTTCCAGCAGACCCACAGCAGCAGGATGCCGCCGGCCAGCAAAAGGCCGATGATCGCCAGCAGTTGCAGCGCCACCGCGCCCATGGCGATGCGGATCACCGTGGCGCCTCCGATCCCCAGCAGGATCGCCAGCCGCTTCTGCCGAGCCGGCAGGCCGGTCACCGCCAGCCCGACCACGACCGCGTTGTCGCCAGCCAGGGCAATGTCGATCATTACCACCTGGGCCAACGTGACCAGGTCCTGAGTCCAATCCATGCTTGCCTTCCCGGATGCCTCGGTCTAGCTGGCCCTTTCCCATGCATTGGACAAGGCTGCGATGATTCCGCGATACTCCAGGCCTGAAATGGCCGCCATCTGGGCCCCGATTAACCGGTACCGCATCTGGTTTGAGGTCGAGGCCCTGGCCGCCGAAGGCATGGCCCGAATCGGCGCCATCCCGGAACAGGCCGCCCGTACCATCCGCGAGAAGGGCGCCCCCAAGCTGGCCGCGATGAACGAAGCGGATGTGGAGCGCATCGACGCGATCGAGCGGGAGACTCGCCACGACGTGATCGCCTTCCTGACGTGGCTGGCCGAGGCGGTCGGCTCGGACTCGCGCTTCGTGCATCAGGGCATGACCAGCTCCGACGTGCTGGACACGACGCTGTCGGTGCAGTTGACGCAGGCGGCGGACATCCTGCTGGCGGACATCGACGCGGTGATGGCGGCGCTGAAGTCCCGCGCCATGGAGCACAAATATACCCTGATCATCGGCCGCAGCCATGGCATCCACGCCGAACCGTCCACGTTCGGCCTGAAGCTGGCTGGCCACTACGCCGAATTCGCCCGCAACCGAGCGCGTCTGGTCGCGGCGCGCGCCGAGATCGCGGTGGCCGCCATCAGCGGGCCAGTCGGCACGTTCGCCCATCTTGACCCCAGCGTCGAGGAATACGTGGCCGAGAAGCTGGGTCTAAGCGCCGAACCGGTTTCCACCCAGGTGATCCCGCGCGACC
>DNXO01000084.1:160430-160596 GCA_003506895.1 Acetobacteraceae bacterium
CAGGTGATCCCGCGCGACCGGCATGCGGCGTTCTTCTGCACGCTGGGCGTCATCGCCAGTGCGATCGAGCGGCTGGCTACCGAAGTGCGGCACCTGCAACGGTCCGAGGTGCGGGAAGCGGAGGAGTTCTTCCATCCCGGTCAGAAGGGCTCCTCGGCGATGCCGC
>DNXO01000084.1:160853-180346 GCA_003506895.1 Acetobacteraceae bacterium
CCGCACAAGCGCAATCCGGTGCTGAGCGAGAACCTTTGCGGCCTGGCCAGGCTGGTGCGATCGGCCGTGGTGCCGGCGCTGGAGAACGTGACGCTTTGGCATGAACGTGACATCAGTCACTCCTCGGTTGAGCGCGGTATCGCGCCGGATGCGACGGTGACGCTGGACTTCGCGCTGATGCGGCTGGCGGGGATGATGGAGAAACTGCTGGTCTATCCGGACCGGATGCTGGCGAACCTGGAAAGCCTGGGCGGCGTCGTTCATTCGGGCGAAGTGCTGCTGACCCTGACCAAGGCCGGCATCCTGCGCGAGGACGCGTACCGGATCGTGCAAAGCTGCGCGATGGCAACCTGGACCAAGCTGGGCACGCCGGAGGGGCGGTCATTCCGCGCGAACCTGGAAGCCGATCCAGATGTGGCTGCCAGGGTGTCCGCCGCGCAACTGGACGCGGCGATGGATCCGGCACTGCACCTGCGGGCGGTGGACCGGATTTTCGAACGGGTGTTCGGCTAGGGTTTGCGTTTCAGGGGGCGCGGTGCTCAGCCGCGCCCCCTAACCAACTGTCGGCCGGCATTAATACTTCACTAACCTTTCCGCCCTACCGTCATGGGCCACCGGCACGTCATGGCCGGGAAAGGTTTAACGATGAAGTTTGTTGTGCGCGGTTTAGACTTGACGGAAAGTAGCCTAAAAGCTACATTGCCCGTCATCGAGTTGCTACGCTATCAGCAAGAAGACGGCCGCGAACCCTTCACCGATTGGATAACCGCCCTCCGCGACAAGGTTGCCGCCGCACGCATTCGCGTCCGTCTGCATCAGATCGAGGCAGGCAATTTCGGTGACTCCAAATCCGTGGGCGGCGGCGTCGCGGAACTCCGGGTTCCCATCGGCCCCGGCTATCGGGTCTATTTCGGGCGGTACGGCAGTACCGTCGTGATCCTGCTGTGCGGCGGCGACAAGAAGACACAGGCAGCGGACATCGCCCGCGCCCAGCAACTATGGACCGAATGGAGGCAAAGACAATCATGACCAAACTGAAAGGCGTCGTCTCCCACCACGACCGTGAGGTCGCCGAACTGGCAGCCGACCAAGACCTGACCGTCGCTTATCTGAAAGCCGCGATGGAATCGCTAGACGATCCGAACGATCGGGCAGGCGGCCTGCTGGCGCTTCGTACCGTGGCAGAGGCCTACGGCGGTCTTGGCGCGGTTGCCGCACAGGCCGGCATCAGCCGTGAATCGCTCTATCGGACGCTGTCGCCAAAGGGGAACCCGACACTCAAGACCTTGGTGGCGGTGCTCAAGACCGTCGGTCTGCGACTGTCCGTCGAACCGGCTCACCCCGCGGCGGAGTGATCCCCGGCCGCTGACCAGCGGGAGTGAGTGACGTCTTAAATCGGGCAGACTCCACTCGCGCACTGCAGGTGAACCAGATCGACGCCCTCGGCCGATTCGCCCGCGCCAATCGCCAGCACGATCGCGTCGAACACCGCGGCTGAAACGTCTTCCTCCGGCAAATACTCATACCCAAGTTCATGATCCGGGCGGCTCGGTAGCACCGCGCAGCAGCGCACCAGCGGCTGTTGCTCGCGCACGATGTCGCGGAACGACTCCAGGTCATGCCGATCGGTGAAAATCTTCAGTGTGTAGCTGACCTGATTGCCTTGTTCGGCGCCGATCCAATGCCGCTCCAGCAGTCGCAGCCAGCGATACTGGTCCGCCGGGGAGGCTTCCCCCGCAGTCACGACACGCTCCCCAAGGCCGAGCCGCAACAGCAGGGGCACGGTTGGGAATCCCACGACGGTCATCCCGGGAAACGTCTTCAACGTCCGCATCGGATACCCACGCGCCGCATACTCGGCGAGCAGCGGATCGGAGCCCTCTGTCCACGTGCCTGCATCGTCCCGCACGCCTTTGAACTGCACCCAGCGCAGATACTGACGCCTGGCCGGCAGATGTGCGCCCTCTGTCAGACCAAACAGCTTGCTGGTCGTCCCGGCCGGCTTCACCGTCGTCACTGTCGTCGGCCGAACCATCCCGAGTTCCTCGGCATAGGTCCCGCCTTCCTCTTTCGCCGCGCGCGACAACCGGTCCAGCATCGCCCAGAACGGAGCAGACTTGGCCTCGTCCAGCAAATCCGAGAAGTCGAACCCGAAGCGCAACCAGGCCCATTCATGCAGCCCGGTCGGGCCGATGCCCATACGGTTGGTCCGGGCGACCTCTTGCCCATACAGCGCGTCCATACCGTTGGCGCGCATCAGGAAGCGCACGCCCAGCCGGACGGAATCCTCCACCCTGGCATCCCAAAGTGCCGCCACATCGTCGGGCGCTTCGCCTGGGAAAATCTCGTTCAGCGGCACCGGGCAGGCCAGAAGCGGTGCGTAATCGGCGATCACGCAATACCCGCCGGTGACATGCAGGGCGATTTCCCCGCACGGATTGGTCGTCACCGGAAACCGTGACGAAGCCGCACGCCGCGAGACCTCGGCCAGCAACCCGGCGGCGTCATCGACCTGATAGCGGGCACTTCGGAAATCCCGCCCATCTTCATGCACCGGCTTGTCCCAAGCGGTGCCGGTGCGGTGGTCTTCCAGCGCGTCGCCATTGATGAAGCCGGGTTCGCCGTTGATCCAGGCGCACCGCGTTGCTTCAGCGAATACCGCCCTTGCATGCAGGGTCAGCGCATCATCCGCTGAGCCTTGAACGCGCTGCCAAAACTCGGCGTCCACCATGATCGAGTGGTTGGCTGTCCACAGCCCACCCTCTGATTTGGCTCTGATAAACCGCGTGACACCCGGGTCGCGCCAGGATTTCGTCGCCATCCGGGCGGCACGCCGAGCGCCACCGACCTGGACCTCGACGGACAGATGATGGTCGATCTGCAATGCCTGTTCCCAGGGCTCCATCGAGGCCGCGGCGTCGATCACATTTCGCCTGATATTCAGGAACGCCCGCAGCAACGAGACGGGACCGGAGGCCGGCCGGCCCTGCATCCCCCGGATCGGCGCCCCCGCGCGGCGGATGTCCGACAGATCCAGCAACAGCGTCGCGTTTCGCTCGCGGCGGAAGGTCATCGACTCCAGCACCTCAACCGCCTTCGCCCAGCCCTCCCGGCTGTCCGCGATACGGTGATAGGTCGTCCCGTTCGGCAGGGCGGACAGTTCGCGCACCAGATGGTCCGCCAGGAATGCGCGAACCAACTCCGCACCGTCCGTCGCGCCCCAGGCCAGCAGCCCAAGGTCCACGCCCAACCGGCAAAGCGCCTCGTCACTGTGCGGGTAGTCCGGGTGGTCTGGTGAAAGATGCAGCAACAGCGTCGGGGCGTGCGACCAATCTGTCGCCATCAGCGCGTCGTCATAGCTGCGACCCACGCCAGATCCATTCAGCAGGAGATAGAACTTCGCGAATGAGGCGATGGCTGTCGCGCAGTTGGTGAACACCTCCATATTGCGGTCCGGCTGGCTCTCGTCGCCATGCTGCAAATGCCGGCCAGAGGTCAGCAGCGCCCCGGTCGCGATGGCATTGCGTAACCGAGCCTGCTCTTGCCGCCCGGCGTCACCCGGGTCGCGCCCCAGCAGCGCGATGTTCCCCGCGGCAACCCGGTCGGCAACGCGGCCAAAGCACTCGGCATCCTCGGGCCGAAAGACGGTGCGGCGACCGACAGCGATCCCCATGCCGGGGTCGAGCAATCGCGGCGGCAGGGGGACGTCACCGAAGTGGGCGCCGGGTATTTGCTGGATAAACTGTGCCGCGAAGCCGTCCATGGAAATCCCCTAACCCACGCAGGGTTATCCATATATAGCGATTTAAGATTCATGCCAACACAATATAGGCGATTTTTCCCGAATAGTGTCGGGTCCGAACTCACCCCTGTCCGAACCGCGTTCTTCCCCGCGCACCGATGGAGGGGCCCACTTCAATCAACCACATCGTCGTCCTGATGATGGAAAACAATGGCTTCGACTGGATGCCGGGGCCGTTTGGCGCCCGAAAATCTGATACGCGGCAATGACGGCAACTTCATTTCCAATCTATAAAGGTCTTGCCTAGTGGGTTGATTGGCTACCCTTCGGCGAGGAATCCGCGATGCCCCGATACCGTCTTGCCGCCGCTTTGATGGCGCTGACATTTGGCCCCGCCGCGCAAGCGCAAACCAGCCTTTGTCAGGCGGTTGCCCATCATCTTTGGTCGGATGTCGCCGCGACGCCGCTGCGCGAACAGACACCGCTGGCCGAACTGGTCGCGGGCGCGCCGCGGTCCTTCCGGCTGGGCGAGAGGAAGCCGGGCCGCGCTGTCACTACCGCCCTGAGCGCGAGCGAGGCGCTGGCCGGGAAATTGCGCGACCTTCCGCCGACCGACGCGATTCGGTTCGGCAACGCGGATATATGGTTGCTGGACCGTGTCGATGGCACGCTGGGGTGTCACACCGCCATCGTTGCTGCCGTCCCGCCCGATGGGAAAGCGCACGAAATCGACCTGCCGGGAAACCCCGATCCCTCGTCCTTGTGTGCGTTGTCGGCACTGACGGCGGTAACCATCGACGAAACACCGGCTTTGTGGATCGAGCAAAGCGGTGCCTTCTCCAATTCCCTTGGTCAATCCACCGTCTCGATCGCCGCCTTGCATGGGGAGGCGTTCGACGCGCCCTGCACGCTGACCATCGACTACATACTGACCGACCGGGCGGCCCATGCCTTCTGTGACGGTGTGGATTGCGTGCCGCTGACCCGTCAGGCGGAAATTCTGGCTATGCGGTTGCGCCAGCAAGAGACCGCGGAAACCCTGGGCGCCGGGGCGATCACCACCGACGACGACGGCGCCGATTACCGCCGTATGGCCGAAATCGTGGCGGAGGAGAAAGAGCCGGTCGTCCTTCCGACGTTCGGTGCGTCGATCGCCACGCCCTATACCGCGTTTGCCGACCAGGTGGTCTTCCCGATCCGGACGGATGACGGCGCGATCTACCTCGCTCGCATGGGCCACGGCGGGTTCGGCTGGCGGCAAACCGCGGACACGCTGTTGGCGGTCTATCGCTTGCGGGATGACCGGCTCACCCCGGCCGCCAGCGTTTATGTCAGCGCCATACGGACCGGCATCGCAGGCGTAGCAATCCAGTAACCGGCCTAACCACCCAACCGCCGCATCCAGGCCCCCGCCGTCGCGACCGCATCCCGAGCCTTCTGCACCGCGCCGGTCGCGCGCAGGAAGCCGTGCACGGTTCCGGCAAACGTCTCTGTCTCCACCGGAACCCCTGAGGCGCGCAGTTTCGCCACCAGCGCCTCGCCCTCCGACCGCAGCACATCCAGGTCCGCCAGTAGCACCATCACTGGGGGCAGTCCGGTCAGATCGGCCCGCAACGGCGCGGCCAGCGGATGCAGCCGGTCGATCTCATGCGGTACATAGACATTCCAATAGAACGACATCCGTTCGGTATTCAGCCCATAGCCCCCGGCTCCGAACTCTCGGTAGCTCGGTGTGTCGAACCGCGAGTCGCTGACCGGATAGTTGGCCAGCACGCCCGTCAGCGCCGCGCCGCCGGTGTCGCGCAGCAGCAGTGCCGTCGCCAGTGCCAGGTTGCCGCCCGCCGAGTCCCCGCCTACGAAAATCCGCTTTGAATCCAGGCCCCACGCGGCACCGTGCTCCGAGACGAACCGAACCACCTCGGCACACTCCAAAAGTGCCTGAGGAAACTTCGCTTCCGGCGACAGCGCGTAATCGACGCTGACCACCGCGACCTGCCCAGCCGCGGCATACTCGCGAGTCATCCGGTCATGCGTATCCACATTCGCCCAGACCCAGCCGCCGCCATGGAAATACACCAGCGTCGGAACCACACGATCGGTCACCGGGCGGAACACCCGGCAGAAGATCCGCCGTCCGGTGCCAGCTACCCAGCGGTCCGTGGTTTCGGCCATCACTGGCCCGCCGACCGCCGTCAACATGCCCAACAGGTCATTGACCCGGCGATGCGGCGTTAGCGGCACCTCCACCCGTACCGGCGGGTATGCCGCCGCCGCCTTTTCCTGTTCCGCGGTGAACGCGGCCATTTCTGGGTCCCAATGCGACCGATCCGCCATTTTCGCTTCCCCTCGCTTACCGTCTGCCTGCTATGCAACGGCAGCCGGCGTCGAATTGCAACTTGCTCCCGCCCCCCGGCTGCCCCTTATGTTGCGATGCACCATGACAGTTCCTCGGCTCAATACCACCGGCCGCTTTGATCCGGCCTGCCTCTTCCGCCCCGGCTCCATCGCCGTGATCGGCGCGGATTCCGAGGCGGGCGGCCAGATCGCAGCCAATCTATCGCTCTCGGGCTACAAGGGCGAGGTTCAGGCTATCCGCGACGCCGCCCAGTTGACCGGCACGCCGCAACTCGCGGTGCTGGCTGTTCCGCCCGATCAGGTCGGGCCTTCAATGACCCTGCTGGCCGAGGCGAACTGTTTCGCCGCCATCGTGCCCGGTGCGGCCGACGACCTGGCTGCTCACGCCGAACGAACCGGGGTGCGTGTCCTTGGCGCGCATTCCTTCGGCATTGCCGTGCCGCGGCTGAACCTGAACGCCAGCCGCGCCCACATCCCGCCGCCCCCCGGCCGTCTGGCGCTGATTTCCCAGTCGTCCGCGCTAAGTCGAGCGGTGATCGACTGGGCAGCCCCGAATGGAGTCGGCTTCAGTCACATCGTCGGCCTCGGCGCCAACGCCGATATCGGCTTCGGCATGACACTCGACTGGCTGTCGCGCGATCCAGACACCGGCGCCATCTTATTGGATATCCGCCGGATCAAAAACCACCGCCTGTTCCTCTCCGCCGCCCGCGCCGCCGCCAAGCTGCGCCCTGTCGTCGCGATTCGCGCCGGCCTGCGGCTACTGGACGAAGACGGCGCGGCCGACCTGTCGTTTGAGGCCGCGTTACGCCGAGCCGGCGTGTTGTCCGTCAAACGCCTGGAAGACCTGCTGGCCGCGGCGGAAACGCTGTCCCGCGCCAAGCCGGCCAAATGCGACACGCTGGCAATCGTCAGCAATGCGATCGGCCCGGGCCGCCTCGCCGCCGACAGTGTGCTGCGCGAGGGCTTGCGGCTGATGCCGGATGAAGCCCCCGACCATGGCATCCTGCATGTTGCGTCGTCCGACTTGGCCGCGACGGCCTTCACCCTCGCGGCCCGCCCCAACATTGGCGGCGTGCTGGTCGTCCACGCCCCGCAAGGCCAAGCCGATGAGGCGACGATCGAAAGCCTCTGCCATCCGCCGAATGACCTGCGGGCACCGTTGCTGATTTGCGCGATGGGCGAAACCACCGGCGCGATGCATCGCGCGATGCTGGCGCATTCCGGCCTGCCCGTGTTCGGCACGCCGGACCAGGCGGTTCAAGGGTTCGAGCATCTGGTGCGTGATCGCCGCAACCGGCAGGCCGCCCGGGAATTACCCTCCAGCAAGGTTCTGACTGTCGCGCCCGAACGTGAATGGGTTCGCCGCCGGTTCGAGCGAGCTCGGGCAGAAGGGCATTTGGCCTTCAACCAGGATGAGGCGCTGGAAATTCTCGCGGCCTACGGCGTTCCTGCGATCCCCACCCGGTTCGCCGCCAGTCCGGCGGACGCCGGTCCTGCCGCCGACCTTCTTGGTTATCCGGCCGTGGTCAAACTGCGCGATACAGCCGCACCGGCCGATCGCTTGCCCGGCAGTCTGGTGTTCGATCTGCACGACGCGCCCCAGATCGTCGCCGCGTCCCGTTTGTTGTGCGCGCAGGCGGAACGCCGCGGAGGTACGGGCGAACTCCTGGTTCAGCGCCACGCCGGCCGCGGGCGAGAGGTCGCGATTCGGGTTGCCGACGACACCACATTCGGTCCCACCATCGCGTTCGGTGGCGGCGGCACGCTATCCAACCCAACCGACATGGCGGTCGATCTGCCGCCATTGAACCTCGCCTTGGCGCACGGGCTGATCCAGCGCAGCCGCACTGGTGCGACCCTGGGTAAATCCCTGCGCGACCGCCCGCCCGCGAACGCCGAGGCCGTGGCGCAAGTGCTGGTTCGGATCAGCCAGTTGATCGTCGATTTCCCCGAGATCGCCGTGCTGGACATACCCTCGCTGTTCGTCGACGCCGACGGCGTGCTGGCTGCCGATGCCTGGTTGCGGCTGCGCGGACCCGACGAAAAAGCGGTTCGTCTGGCGATTGCGCCGTATCCATCCGAATTGATCGAACATCGCATGGTTGGCGGCGAGATGATGACCATCCGCCCGATCCGGCCGGAGGATGCGCAGGCCCATACCGCCTTCTTTGGGCGGTTGTCGCCGCAGGACATCCGCTATCGCTTCTTCAGCGCGATGCGTGAGCTGTCACCCGAACAGACGGTCCGGCTGACCCAGGTCGATTACGACCGGGAGATGGCATTCATCGCGGTGCGCGAAGCGACCGGGGAAACCGTCGGTGTTTCCCGCCTGGCAGTCGATTCCGACGGCCGTTCGGGGGAGTTCGCGGTGATCGTGCAGGCCGATTTGAAAGGGAGGGGTCTGGCCTCCCGCCTGATGCGCCGTCTGATCGAGTGGGGGCGGCAATGCGGCCTGCGGCAGATCGAGGGCCAGATCCTGGCGGACAATCAGCCGATGCTGGCCTTTATCAAGCACCTCGGTTTCACGGTACACCGCATGGCGGATGATCCCGAGGTTATGGAAGCGAAGTTGGCGTTGGGGTGAGGCATGTTTGGGCCGAATGGCGCGGCGGCGGGTCGCTCGGTGCGATGCGATGCCCGTGTCGGTGATCGAACCGCTGATTTCCCGAACCATGGTTATCATGTCGATTTCGGATCAAAACCGTTGGGGTTCACGTAAAGCCGAAGCCGCGCACTGATAACATTTGCCTTGCCGTTTGATGCATGTCAGCCCCACCCGGGCACGCGCGGACCAAGATGGCGGCGACTGTTCGAGAGGCGCGCACGTGAAAACACAAATATTGGCGGCGATTGGCGAGCACGGATTGCAGCCGGCGGCCTCCCTGAATGCGGGGCTGGCTGCCAACGACCGATTAAAATACGCTTTCTCCCTGCTACAGATGGCAGTCGCGCATGCCGTACGTCCGGAACAGGCCACCGCGACGCTGAAGCATGAGCGGATCAACTGCGGTATCGACGATCCAGATCTCGATACCGTGATCGCCGCATCGCACATGGTGGGCAAATCCTGCTGTGTGCCGGGCGCTGCACGCGTCCTGTCGCGGATCGCGGAAGACATCGGGCTGATGGCTGCGCCCGTGCTCGCCGCTAAGCCAGATGGATTCGCCAAGCGCATCGACGGATTGCTGAAAACCTTACCATCCCGCAACGACGACCTTTTGGATCCCGATGTCGTATCCGCGATCACGCAGGCAGGACATGGCGGGGTGGACAGTCTGCATCGTCTGGTGATGGACCTGCATAAACAACTAAACGCACTGCAGGCGGCACTGGCAGAGGAGACTCTGGACGGGGCGGCCGCCTACAATCTGGCCGCCGGGGATCGTCCGTTCGTCGCCGCCTTCATGGCCGGGGTTAATCGCACCGCGAAGCTGAAGTTCGTGCATCCGGGTCTGGCGACGACCGCTACACGCGTCGGTCCCCGGCTGGTTATCCAAAACGATATCGGCACGACGGACGCGCATGTGATCGTGATCCATGTGCAGGATCTAGCCGTTAGCGTAACTTATACCGACGTGCATGCCGAGCGTCTGGGGTTCTTCCAGGACATGCTGAAGCCGCGCGACGTGATGTGGGAATCCCAGCGTACGGCCGTGCTGAAAAGCGGCTCGCCGTTCTTCCTGGCGACCGGGCGCCTTGAGGCGACAGATGCGGAAGGCTGTCGTGCCTATCTGGACTTTCTCGGCTCACGCCTGGTGTTTCTGATCGACTGGAACCGCGCGCGCAAGCAATTGCGGCAATTCCTGCGTGGACCCGATCGTGTGGCGCTTCTGGGTTGGGCGGCTGAAAACGATATCGGGCATCGCGGCTTTCTGGAACTGGGAGGGGCGCGGCTGGTCAACCAGGCGATCGAGGCCGCGGCGGGGTCGTCGATGCATTTTGGGGACCGGCTGTGCGATGTACTGGGCGATGCGGAGACCCTCTCATTCCTGCGGTTCGTGTTTCGGGCCGCGACGGAGGGACTCCTCGCCGGGGCATCACAGGCGCTGATCCACGACCGCATCCGGGTGGCCCTGGCCGCGCATTTCAGCAATGCGGAGCAACAGCTTCTTCGGATCGCGGCCGACCATGCGGGGCTTATTTTCGAACTTGCCAGCCTGCTTCGCGACGGCGTCCAGGCGGAGGCGAACAGTTCAGGCAAGCGCGCGAAACGCGCCCGCCAGTTTGAGCACGATGCAGACCAGTTGGTCATCAAGACGCGGGAAGCGGTGCGTCGCCGCCCCGATTTCGTATTGTTCCTGGCGTTGCTGCAAAGCGCGGACGACGCGGCGGATGAGTTGGAAGATGCAGCGTTCCTGCTCGATCTCGATATGCTTCAGGGTGAGCCGTTGGAGGTCTTGCAAACCCTCGCGGATCTTGTGGCTGAAGCCTCGCAGGAATGGATCAAGGCGCTGGGTCATGCGGCGCAGATCGGCTTGGCGGCCGGCCGCAATGAATCCGAGGACTTCCTGACTGCCATCGATCGCGTATCCGCCCTGGAGCATCAGGCAGACGATGCCGAACGCGCGTTGACAGCCTCCGCCGTTCAGCACGCGAAGGATTTTCGGCAACTGCATCTGTTCACCACCATCGGGGGAAAATTCGAGGCGGCCGCCGACGCATTGAAGCACGTCAGCCTGATGCTGCGCGACCACGTGCTGGAGGATGTCATTGATGGCTGACCTGCATTTCATCCTGCCGGGAACAGCGTCCCCGAAGGCTGGTGTGCAGGAGGTTGGCAACAAAGCCTGGAACCTGATGCTGATGGCACATGCCGGCTTGCCGGTACCGCCGGCTTTCGTGCTGCCAACGCAATGGTGCCGGCGCGATCAACCGGTCCGGGGGCCATTGCTGTCGCAGACCCTGAACGCTGGCATCGCTCGGTTGGAAGCCGCGACGGGCCTGGCGTTCGGCGCGGCGCGGCGGCCGTTGCTGGTATCCGTCCGTTCGGGAGCCGCCGTGTCGATGCCGGGGATGATGGAGACCGTGCTGGATGTCGGGCTGAACGCGGAAACGGTTGAAGGACTGATCCGCCTGACCGGAAATCCGCGATTGGCCTGGGACAGTTATCGGCGATTGGTGCAAGGCTACGCCGAGGTGGTGGCCGGTCAACCGGCAACGCCCTTCGATGCTCTGGTGCACGAGGCCGTTTCGCGCTCCGAGGCGGAGAATGAGCGCGAACTGGATTATCGAGATCTGCGGGCGCTGACCATGGCGATGCTGGATTGCTATCGTTCCCTGACTGGGACGGCATTTCCCGCCGATCCGCGTGAACAGCTCGCCGCGGCGGCCGAGGCTGTCTTTCGCTCGTGGGATGCGCCGAAGGCCGCTAGCTACCGCCGGTTGAACGGGATCAGCGATGAGGCCGGTACCGCCGTCACCGTGCAGACCATGGTGTATGGCAATGCCGGCGGCACGTCAGGCGCGGGTGTCGGGTTTACCCGAAATCCCGCCACTGGCGCGCGCGAGCTTTACTTCGACTTTCAGTTCAACAGCCAAGGTGAGGATATCGTCGCCGGCCGTCAGAAGCCGCGGGACAATGACCGGCTCCGCGTTGTGCTTCCCGCCGTGTGGGTTCGGCTGAACGATTTGTGCCGTGTGTTGGAGAAACTGTTCGGCGACGCACAGGATTTCGAGTTCACCGTGCAGTCTGGTGTCCTCTATCTGCTTCAGATTCGGCGGGCGAACCGAACCGACTGGGCGTCCGTCACTATCGCCGTCAATATGGTCGAAGAGGGCATTCTTACGCCAGCGGAAGGGCTGGCGCGGTTGGCCGGTATCGACCTGAACGCCGTGGTTCGTACCACCTTCGCGCCGCCTGTTCCCACGGCACTGGCCGTGGCGCAGGTGGCGAGCATGGGGGTTGCGACCGGTGCGATGGCACTGGACCAGGAGACTGTCCAGCGACTGTCAGCGGCGGGCAAACCGTCGATCCTGGTGCGGCGGGATACCGCGACTTCGGACATCGAGGGAATGGCCCTCGCCGCCGGCATCCTGACGGCCTCGGGGGGACGGACCTCCCATGCAGCGGTCGTCGCGCGGCAGCTCGGGAAAGTGTGTCTGGTCGCTTGTCCGGGGTTGGCGATTGATCTGGATCGCGGCCAGTGCCAGATCGGCGAGGCGGTGCTGAGTGAGGGCGATCCGCTGTCGCTGGATGGCAATACGGGGGCGGTTTACCCTGGCCGGTTGGAATCGACGACGGAGCGCCCCGAACGAGCCCTGGCGGTCATCGCCGGATGGCGGCAGGCCGCGGCATAGCGGCACCAGCCTAAAGCAGTTTTTCCGACCGGAAGCTCAGCCACTTTCCGCGACCAATCACGATATGGTCGTGAACCGCAATTCCCATCCCGCCCGCCACCCGAACGATCTCCGCCGTCAGCGCGATATCCTCCCGTGAGGGGGCGGGCTCGCCGCTGGGATGGTTGTGCGCGAGGATCACCGCGCTGGCGTGCAACTCCAGACACCGGCGCACCACTTCCCGCGGATAGGCAGGTGCATGGTTGATCGTCCCGACGCCCTGAATTTCATCCGCCAGAAGCCGGTTGCGGCTGTCCATGAACAGCACCCGGAACTGCTCAACCCGCTCATGCCCCATCGCCGCTGTCAGGTAATCCGTCAGCTTGTCCCAGGTGGACAGCACCGGCTGGCCGATCAGGTCCTGCCGCATCATCCGCAGCGCCGCCGCTTGCACCAGCTTCAGCGCCGCGGCCCCGGCCTCGCCGACCCCGTCCACGGATCGCAATTCATGCGCGGTCGCCGAGATCACCCCGCCGAAGGTGCGAAACCGCGCCAGCAATTCCTTCGCGAGCGGTTTGGTGTCGCGGCGGGGCAGGGCGATGAACAGGATCATCTCCAGCATCTCGTAATCCGCCAGCGCATCCGCCCCGGCCTTCAGCAGCCGCTGACGCATGCGCGCGCGATGCCCTTCGGCACCGATGGGGGCCATCGGTTCGGGCACGAGGCCAGGGAGAAACGAGAACTCGGCCATTCCGGCCGTTGTGGGGGCTTTGGACATGAACACTCGCGGCGAGATTCCGCCGCGAATGCTAGCGCCTAATTATTGCCAATCAGCTAACGCCGAGAGGCGGTTTGTCCAATCCGGCGGGTGAGAGGGTGAAAATCTCACAGCCGTCGTCGGTCACGCCGATCATGTGCTCAAACTGAGCGGACAGGCTGCGGTCCCGCGTCACGGCGGTCCAGCCATCGTCGAGCACCTTCACCTCCGGCCGACCCGCATTCACCATGGGTTCGATGGTAAAGAACATGCCCTTGCGCAGAATCGGGCCTTCGCCGATGCGACCGAAATGCAGCACATTCGGCGGCTCGTGAAAACGGCGGCCGATCCCGTGGCCGCAAAAATCACGCACCACGCTGAAGCGGTTGCTTTCCACATAGGTCTGGATCGCGTGACCGACATCACCCAGGGTCACGCCCGGCTTCACGACTTTCAAGCCGCGCATCAGCGATTCATACGTCACGTCGATCAGGTTGCGGGCGCGGGTATTCGGCGTCCCGGCGGCGTACATCCGCGACGTGTCGCCGTGCCATCCGTCGAGGATGACGGTCACGTCGATATTCAGGATGTCGCCGTTGTCCAGCTTTCTGTCGCTGGGAATGCCGTGGCACACAACATGGTTGATGGAGGTGCAGATCGATTTCGGATAGCCACGGTAGTTCAGCGGGGCCGGAGTGGCGCCGTGGTCGAGGATGAAGTCGTGGCACAATTTATCCAGGGCGCCCGTTGTAACGCCAGGCTTCACGTGCGGCCCGATCATATCCAGCGTCTCGGCGGCAAGGCGGCCCGCGGCGCGCATACCAGCGAAATCTTCCGGCGCGTGAATCGTGATGCGCCTTGAGTCTGCTCCGCCGTCCATAAAAAATTGCTCCGCCTTGGCCTTCTTCCGCCCTGGTGTCATCACTGCCGGCCATCGTATGGCCCGCATCGCATCCGGCGTCTTCAAGCCGCAACATGCTCAAGCACCGCGCTCGGTGCAAGGCCAACATTGCTGCTAACGGTGACGCGCGTATCTGGATCGGTTTAGAACGCACCCATGATCATCGACATGCATACCCACGCGGGCCGTCCGCGCCGGACGGGCGAAGTGGACAGAACCGTTCTCGCCACCATGCGCCCGGCCGGGGTCGCGGCCGCCGTCGTTTCGGCGATTGGCGACATACCGATGATACGCCGCGACAAGATCACCGGCCGGCTGGAAAAGTTTCGTGACCCGAATCCAGGGGAGTGCCTGGAAGCGGTGGAATCCTATTTAACCAGCTTCGAGAACGCCGGCCTTCGGATCGCCTGTGAACCAGGCGACATTCGCCCCGACGATCCGGCCCTGGTGCTGGCCATCGAGGGCTGCGACTTCCTGGAGGGTGACCTCGACCGCCTGGACGCCATGGAAGCGCGGGGTGTCCGCAGCATCCAGCTCACACACTATCTGGTGAACGAGACCGGCGACATCCAGACCGCACCGCCCGTCCATGGCGGCCTGACCGCGTTCGGCGCCGATGTCGTGCGGCGGATGAACAGACGAGGCATCATCCTCGACGTCGCCCATTGCTCCGAGGACACCGTGAAAGGCGTTGCCAGTGTCGCGACGCGCCCGTTCCTGTGCACCCATTCCAATCTGAAAGAGCCGGGCGGCCCGAACGGCGATCATCCGCGCTTCATCGGGCCGGACTACGCCCGTATGGTGGTAGAGTCCGGCGGCGTGGTCGGCGCCTGGATCTCTGTTCTGGCCGAGGAAAAGTTCCCGGGCATGATCCGCCACCTGTTTCGCATGATCGATGCCCTCGGCATCGACCATGTTGGCATTGGGTCCGATCTGCCGGCCGGTGTCGCGGCAACGGAGATGCCGAACTTTTCCCGCCACCCTGAAATCGTCGCCGCGTTATTGGATCGCGGCCTGAACCAAGAGGAAGTTGAAAAAGTGTGTTCCGGTAACTGGCTACGGGTTCTGCGGGCGGTGCGCGCGTGACCAACGATCGCGATGCAAGCAAGCGGGAGGCAGCATTGGCCGCCGTCGCAATGGTGGAAGATGGCATGGTGGTCGGCCTGGGCACCGGCTCGACCGCGGCCTTTGCGATCCAGGGCCTGATCGAGCGCGTTCGTGGCGGCTTGAAGATCGTCGGCATCCCGACCAGCGAACGCAGTGCCAAACAGGCGCGCGAGGGCGGGATCGAGCTGACCGACTTCGCCCATCACACCAAGGTTGACCTGACGATCGACGGCGCTGACGAAATCGCTCGGGGTTCGTTGGACCTGATCAAGGGCCTAGGCGGCGCCTTGCTGCGGGAGAAGATCGTCGCCGCCGCGAGCGCCCGGCTGGTGATCGTCGCGGACGAGCCGAAACTCGTGCCCGGCCTGGGCGCGACGGTGCCGGTGCCGGTGGAGGTTGTCGGTTTCGGGTGGGAGACGACGGCTTCCAGGCTGGCCCAGCTTGGCGCCAGGCCGGTGCTGCGAAAGTCGCCAGATGGCGCTGTGTTCAGGACCGATGGCGGCAACCTGATCCTGGACTGCCATTTCGGCGCGATTAGCGACCCCGCAAAGCTGGAACAGGAGTTGTCGATGGTGGTCGGCGTCGTCGAGACCGGCTTGTTTATCGGTATGGCGACAACTGCCTTGGTTGCGACGCCGGGTGGTATTCTCCGGTTCGACCGATAGGGTAGCCCCTTGACCCAGCCATCATGGCCCGGACCAACCGAGCCGTGATGGGCGGGCCGCTACCGGCTTGCGACCTGCCGGGCGCCCGACTTCATCATCATGCAGGTTCCCTTGCGATGCCCGGAACACGCATCCTGGGCATCGGTTGGGGTCAACCCGACGACTTTCGCTCGCCAGATTGTCTTCCCGTGCAGCTTCACGGCCTCGACACGCGCTTCACCCGCCTCGGCTTCGCGCCGGGCGGAATTCGCAGCGGCGCGCGCCGCTGCCTCTGAGGTGAAGGTTCCGACCTGGACGGTCCAGTTGGCCGCATGGGCATGAGACGGCCGCGTCACCTCCGATGCACGGGCGGTGGAAATCAGCGTCACCCGAGAGGCCATCTGCACCGTCTTGTGCATCACCGGCACGTCCATCTGCTCGAACCCATGGTCCAGCAGGGACGCCATGTGGATGTCACGCTCGGGGTTTGTCGCAGCGCCAAGCACGACGCCGATCAGCCGGACGCCGCCCCGTACCGCGCTGGTGACCAGATTGTGGCCCGATGCCTCAGTATAGCCGGTCTTCAGCCCGTCGGCGCCGGGGTAGGTGCGCAGCATGTTATCGTGGTTGGCAATAACCTGGCGGTGCCACGCGAAGCTTGGGGTGGCGAAATACCGGTAATATCCCGGGAAATCGTTGATCAGCCGCCGGCTGAGGACAGCAAGGTCACGTGCCGTTGTCCATTGATCCGGGTTCGGCAACCCCGACGCGTTCAGAAAAGTTGTATGGTTCATGCCCAGTGCGCGGGCGCGCAAGGTCATCATCTGTCCGAAGCGATCCTCACTGCCACCCAGCAACTCACCCAGCGCCGAGGCGGCGTCGTTGGCTGATTTGGTGATCAGGCCCAGGATCGCCTGCTCCACGGTCAGGCGGGTGCCGGGGAGCAGACCCAGCTTTGTCGGCTCCATTGAGGCGGCATGTGCCGAGACCGGGACCGCCTGGTCCAGCGCGATGCGGCGGTCACGAAGAGCCTCAAAGGTCAAATACAGCGTCATCAGCTTGGTCAGGCTGGCGGGATGGCGCGGTTGATCAGCGTTCACTTCCTCCAGCACGTCGCCGCCCGAGGCTTCAACGATGATTGAGCTGTAGCGGGCGGAACCGATCTGCGCCTGCGCCGGGGTGGCCTGCACCCACGACGTTAGGCCAGCAGCGGCCAACAGGCAGCGCAACAAATGCTTGCGCCAATGGCACGCAAGGCTGGCCATCGATGTCCCTTTCAGAGCGGCAGAGGAATTTTATGTTCCGAGGCCGCCGGTTGTCCAGCGGAAAACGGAGTAAAAACTGTAACGTGTGAATGTCTTACGGGCCAACGCTCGCACGGTGTCTAGCAAGACCTAACTCGCTCCGGAAAGGGCGTCAAAGCCGCCTCTGGATTTTTTTGTGCAGTGCACAAAATTACCCTTGATCCACGATCGCGCGGTTTCTATATCAGCTTCGTGTTGCGGTGCAGCAAAATGCCCCTGCACGAAAATAGAGTTTACCGGCTAGGCGCTGGCTCGGTTCAGCCCCCGCCGACTACCGACTTGGCTGTCAATTACAACCACCAGCGAAAGAGACGAAAAATGTCAACTGTCAAGACGAAGACCGTCGAAATGGCTCCCGCCGCCGAAACCGCGGCCACCCAGAACATCGACGCGACCGTGACGAACCTGAAGGAAGGCATCGCCAAGGCGACCGCCGGGTTCGAAGCGACCCAGACGAAAATGAAAGAAGGAGTTGAGAAAGCCATGAAGACCGCCGAAGAGCTCGTTGCCTTCAGCCAGGGCAATGTCGAAGCCGTCATGAAGTCCGGCCAGATCTGGGCGACGGGCGTGCAGGACCTGTCCAAGCGCTTCGCCGCGGCCGCGCAGGCTTCGCTCGATGAGAGCATGTCCGCCTTCAAGGCCCTGACCAGCGTGAAGTCCCTGAAGGATGCGTTCGAGTTGCAGTCTTCCTTCGCTCGCGCCGCTCTGGAAAAGACCCTCGCCGAGTCCGGCAAGGTGACCGAAGCGTCCTTCAAGCTGACCGAGCAGGCTCTTGCGCCGATCACCGCCCGCGTCAGCGTCGCGGTCGAGAAGTTCGCGAAGGCCGCCTAACGATCCGCTGCCCATTCAGTTGGGTTGGCGAAGGAGAGCGGGTGACGACTCCCCCCCGAGCCCGCTCTCCGCAGGATAAAAAAGGCCCGGGCATTTGTCCGGGCCTTTTTCTTTTGGCGGCGCGGGCCAACATGCGGTCTCCTGAGAAGCTGGAAATCCGCACCCTTGGGCGTTTGGTTTGCAGAAGGCTCTTGCGGTTGCGGTCAGTCGGCGCAATCGTCCTGATCTTCATGACTGAAGCTGCCCTTTCATCAGGGCGGGGCGTACCGATATGCTGAGCTTCCGTTGCTGGGATCGCGCGGGTGGCGGGACACAGGGGGCGATGGGCATAGGCCCGGTCAGCCTGGACGACGGGAAGGATTGCGGGACGGCGAATGGGTTCGATCACGATGAGCGATAACGACAAACGCGGCGGCTCGACGGAAGGTCCCAACACTGGGGTCGTCGTCAAGGCGCGCCCGAAAACTCGCAAGCCCGCGATGTACAAAGTGTTGATGTTGAATGACGACTACACGCCGATGGAGTTCGTCGTTCATGTCCTGGAACGGTTCTTTCAGAAGAACCGGGAAGAGGCGACCCGGATCATGCTGCATGTTCATAGGCGGGGCGTAGGAGTTTGCGGTGTGTTCACCTACGAGGTCGCCGAAACGAAAGTCACCCAGGTGATGGACCTCGCGCGGCAGAACCAGCATCCCCTGCAATGTACGATCGAGAAGGAATGATAACGCTGTGGGCCGTTTTGACGGCAACATCGTTCGCGTGACGGACGGGGCTTTGGCACCGTTCGGGAGTGGCCAGGTCCCCCACCGGACCTTTAGCGTTTAGGAGCGTCGTATATGCTGTCACGGAACCTCGAACAGACGCTTCACCGCGCCCTGTCGCTCGCCAGCGAAAGGCGGCACGAGTATGCGACCCTGGAACATCTACTGCTTGGCCTGGCGGACGATACCGATGCCGCCACGGTGCTGAAGGCTTGCGGTGTCGATCTCGACAAGCTGCGCAACGACCTGACTGAATTCCTGGACAAGGATCTCGCCGGCCTGGCGACCGACCGTCCGGGCGACCCGAAGCCGACCGCCGGGTTCCAACGCGTCGTGCAGCGCGCCGCGATTCATGTGCAGTCCTCCGGCCGCGATGAGGTCACCGGCGCGAATGTGCTGGTCGCCCTTTTCAGCGAGCGGGAAAGCCATGCGGTCTATTTCCTGCAGCTTCAGGACATGACCCGCCTGGATGCCGTCAACTTCATCAGCCATGGCATCGCCAAGGCGCCGGGCCGGTCGGCCCAGCGGCCGGTGGCCGGTTCCAACACGCCGACCCCGGAAGGCAACCAGCCCGAACAGGAACGCGAGGAAAAGCCGAACCGCCGCAGCCAGGACGCGCTGTCGAACTACTGCGTGAACCTGAACAAGAAGGCGATGGCAGGGAAGATCGACCCGCTGATCGGCCGCGATTCTGAAATCGAGCGGACGATCCAGATCCTCTGCCGCCGCACCAAGAACAATCCGCTGTATGTCGGCGATCCGGGCGTCGGCAAGACCGCCATCGCGGAAGGTCTGGCCAAGCGCATCGTCGA
>DNXO01000084.1:180608-181121 GCA_003506895.1 Acetobacteraceae bacterium
GCATCGTCGAGGGCGACGTGCCGGAAGTCCTGGTCAAATGCACGATCTTCGCGCTGGACATGGGATCGCTGCTGGCGGGAACACGCTATCGTGGTGACTTCGAGGAACGGCTGAAGGCGGTGGTCAACGAGCTGGAGGCTCAGCCGGGCGCGATCCTGTTCATCGACGAAATCCATACCGTGATCGGCGCGGGCGCGACCAGCGGCGGGGCGATGGATGCCTCCAACCTGCTGAAGCCGGCGTTGGCGTCGGGCAACCTGCGTTGCATCGGCTCTACCACCTATAAGGAGTTCCGCAACTACTTCGAGAAGGACCGGGCGCTGGTCCGGCGCTTCCAGAAGATTGATGTGAACGAGCCGTCGCTGGAAGACAGCGTGAAGATCCTGCGCGGCCTCAAGCTCAACTACGAGAAGCACCACAAGGTTCGCTACACGGATGAAGCAATCCGCGCGGCGGTGGAACTCTCGGCGAAGTACATCCATGACCGGAAGCTGCCGGACAAGGCGATCGACG
>DNXO01000084.1:181379-241797 GCA_003506895.1 Acetobacteraceae bacterium
CGATCGACGTGATCGACGAAGTCGGGGCCTCGCGCATGCTGCTGCCCGAGAACAAGCGCCGGAAGACCGTCACGCTGAAGGACGTGGAAGAGATCGTGGCGAAAATCGCCCGCATCCCACCCAAGTCCGTCTCCGCCGACGACAAGGAGACGCTGCGGAATCTGGAGCGCGACCTGAAGTCGATGGTGTTCGGTCAGGACAAGGCGATCGAGGCGCTTGCCGCCGCGATCAAGCTGGCCCGCGCCGGCCTGCGAGAACCGGAGAAGCCGATCGGCAACTACCTGTTCTCCGGCCCCACCGGCGTCGGCAAGACCGAGGTCGCTCGGCAGTTGGCCTCCACGATGGGCATCGAACTGATTCGCTTCGACATGTCCGAATACATGGAGCGGCACTCGGTTTCGCGGCTGATCGGCGCGCCGCCGGGCTATGTCGGGTTCGACCAGGGCGGCATGCTGACCGACGCGATCGACCAACATCCTCACGCGGTGCTGTTGCTGGATGAAATCGAAAAGGCCCATCCGGACCTGTTCAACATCCTGCTTCAGGTCATGGACCACGGGAAGCTGACCGACCACAATGGCAAGACGGTCGATTTCCGCAACATCATCCTGATCATGACGACCAATGCCGGTGCCTCCGACATGGCAAAGGAAGCCATCGGTTTCGGCCGCGAGGTCCGTCAGGGCGAGGATGACGACGCGATCAAGCGCCTGTTCACGCCGGAATTCCGCAACCGCCTGGACGCGACGATTACCTTCGCCGGCCTGACGCCGGAGATCGTGGGACGCGTGGTCGAGAAATTCGTGATGCAGTTGGAAGCCCAGCTCGCGGATCGGAACGTCACGATCGAGCTGTCCTCCGCCGCCAAGGAATGGCTCGCGGAGCGTGGTTACGACCGGCTTTATGGCGCCCGTCCGCTCGGCCGGGTGATCCAGGAGCACATCAAGAAGCCCCTGGCCGAGGAACTGCTGTTCGGCAAGCTGGTGAAGGGTGGCGCGGTCAAGGTGACCCTGAAGGACAACAAGCTGGAGTTCGAGATCACCGAGGCATCGCTGCCGGCCCTGCCGAAGCCGGAAGGCGACGACGACGGCGGAACCGGGAAAGAGGAAGAAGTCGAGGTCTGATTGCTGCCGCCCGGGGAGCTACCGGGCGACGGTCAGGGTTTTAGCACCACGGTGGGTCGGTGCCCGCCGTGGCGCTTGCGTTTATATCAGCGCGCCATGACGAGGGGGCTTATCCGGCCGTCCGCATCGCCCCTACCGCGACCGGACGTTCTTCCCCCAGTGTATGCCGGGTCATCGCGAACGACACCGCAGCCCCAATCAGCGACAACGTCCCCGCCAGCACGAACGCCGACGAGAAGCTTCCGGTGATCTGCACGATATAGCCGGTGACGATCGGCGCCAGCAGCCCGAACACATTCCCGCCCAGCACCATGAACGCGAACGCACGCCCGCTATCCGCCTGGGAACGCAGCAGATCGTTGGCCAACGCCGCGTTGGTCGCGCTGGCCGTGCCGCCAAAGCTGACCGGGAAGATTGTCAGGATCACCACCATCGTCAGCGAGTCCACGAACGGGATCGCCACGCCCACGGCGCAAAGCGCCAGGCACGCCACCACGACAATCCTTCGGGCGCCGGTGCCGCGGGTCTGCGGGGTCACAACCTTGTCGCTGATCCAGTTCGTCAAGATGATCACCGCCCCGCCCACCAGGAACGGCACCGAGGTGAACAAGCCGGAGTTCACGATCGACAAACCCCGCGCTGTTTGCAGGTAGTTGGGCAGCCAACTCAGATACAGATAGACGGAGTACACCGCGCATCCCTGGGAGATCGCCAGCCCCCACATCGACGGTGAGCGCAGCAGGCCGCGATAGCCGACCCCGCCATGCTCGGCCATTGTCTCCTTACCCAGGCGTTCGGCCAGGATGTGCTGCCGTTCCGCCTCTGGCAGCCAGCGCGTCTTCTCCGGTGTCGAAACCAGACCCAGCCACACGGCGACCCAAACCAGGCCGACCAATCCGGTGATGACGAATGAAAGCCGCCACGACGTCGCCGCGATCAGCCATGCTACCAGCGGCGCACTCAAAGCCGGGCCAAACATGGTGCCCGCCTGGATGCAGCCGACGGCCAACCCGCGCTCGCTCGCTGGCGCCCAGTCGCGCACGCCGCGGTAGCTGACAGGGAAAGTCGGCGCCTCGCCCGCGCCGAGCCCCAGCCGGGCAAGAATCATGGTGGCAAACCCGGTCGCCGCGCCGGACAGCATCTGCGCGATCGACCAGAACGCCGCCCCGATCGCCGCCGTTTTAGGCGCGCCCCAACTGTCCACCGCCCGCCCGCTGGGCAGCATCATCAGCACGTAAGCCCAGAGGAACGACGAAAACAGGTAGCCCAGTTCGATTGGTGACAACCCAAACTCGGTCGCGACAGACCGGCCCGCGACCGACATGTTGATTCGGTCGAGGTAGCAGATCACATTGAACAGAAAGAGCAGAAAATAGACCCAGTACCGGCGTCTGGTCATCGTTTCGGTCCCCCTTGGTCAGCCTCTTACCGGGCTGATGGAGGGATGCTAGCAGGGCCGGTGGCGAACACAAAATATTCTGGTTCGGGTGGCGATCCCCGACGCCGTCGCCGGCTAGGTCGCCTTGGGCTTCAGATCGCTCAGGCGCAGTACCACGCCATCGCTGCCGGTTTTGCTGGGAAACCGATCGACCGTCATCGCCCAATCGCGTCCGGCGGCTTCCAGTTCCTCCTCAGCCTTTCCGCCCTTCAAGAACAGGCAAACGCCATCCGCCGATAGAAACCGGGCGGCCAGTGGCAACAGCCGGGGCAGGGGGGCCAAAGCCCTGGCTGTCACCAAACCGGCCGGGGGCACCATCGCATCCTCGATGCGGCAGCAGTGGACGGTCGCGGGCGCGCCCGTCTCCAGCACCGCCGTCCGCAGGAAGGACGCCTTCCGCCGGTCGGACTCGATCAGGTCGAAGCGCACACCAGTCGCGATCGCCAGCACCAGTCCGGGGAACCCGCCGCCTGTCCCAAGATCGACGGCCCGTTCGATTCCCGCCGGCATCAGGGGCACAAGCTGCAACGAGTCCACGATATGCCGATCCCAGACCACACCGGCATCGCGTGCGGCGATCAGGTTCAGTGTCCCATTCCAGCGCAGCAGCAGGTCGGCGAATTGCCGCAACCGGTCATTGTTCACAGCGAATGGACCTCGACAGTCACATGCGACAGCGTCGAGAAACGCCGTAGCCGTTGGTGATAGTCCTCCGCCCGCCGCGCATTGCCCGTGGCGACAGACATGACCGCCGCCAGATGTCCGGGGCCAATCCGCCAGACGTGCAGGTCGGTCAGGCGGTCGCCGTCGGTTTCGATCTCCCGCCGCAGGCGTTCGGTCAGATGGGCATCCGGGTTCATGTCCATCAGGATTCGTCCGGTATCGCGCACCAGGCCATACGCCCAGCTGGCGATCACGAACGCGCCGACAAGTCCGGCCACCGGGTCCATCCACAGCCATCCGAATGTTCGGGCGAGCAGCAGCCCGACGATCACCAGCACGGACACCGCGGCATCGGCGATCACATGCACCACCGCTGCCCGCATGTTGTTGTCGCGGTGAGCCGAACCATGAGCGTGCGTATGTTCCTCGAACCGCACGGCAGCCGAAGCCGGTCCATGGCTCAACAACACGGTGAATTCGTGAGGTTCCGGGATTTCCTCGACACTTTCCAGGTTACCGCCGGCATCAACCAGCGCAAACGCCTGCCGTCTCCCATCCAGCCTGATCGTCTCAACCGCGAGCGTATCGGGAGGCAACGAAGTCACGATCCGGAACCGGGGTGGTACCCCATCCTCATGGATTTCGACCGTCAGGTGGGAGCCAGCCAGTTCCGCGCTGTGGCGGTCGTCGTGCCCATGGTCGTGCCCATGGTCGTGCGCGTGGCCATGATGGTGATGCTCGCCTCCACTCAGCAGCCACGCACTGGCGATATTCACCGCCAGACCGAGACAGGCGATCGAGATCGCCTCATCGAACGCGATGGATGTCGGCGCCAGAAGCCGTCCCACCGCCTCCCACATGATTAGCAGCGAAATCATCGCCAGCACGATCGCACTGGTGAATCCGGCCAGGTCACCCAGTTTCCCCGTTCCGAAGGTGAAGCGCGCATCGGTCGCGTGGCGGCGCGCGTAGCGATAAGCCAGGGCAGCCAGCAGAAGCGCGCCCGCGTGGGTCGTCATATGCAGACCGTCCGCCACCAGCGCTATGGAGCCGAACAGCAGGCCGCCCACGATCTCCAGCACCATCATCACGCCGCAGAGCCAGATGACCCACCAAGTGCGCCGTTCAGCGTGCTCATGGCCTTCGCCGAGAAAGACGTGGCTATGCGATTCCATGGTCGTCTCTTACTTCAAATAGGTGCGAACGACGTCCAGCAACTGCTCGACGGCATCGGCGTGCATCGGGACACCGGGATCGACCAGATGGGTGCGGACATGGTCCTCCACGACTTCGGCCATGAGGCCGGCCATGGCGCCGCGGGCGCCGGCGATCTGATGCATGACCTGCTCGCAGCCCGCCTCGCTTTCCAACGCGCGCTCAATTGCCTCGATCTGCCCGCGAAGACGGCGGACGCGGGCGAGCAGCTTCTGTTTGTCGCGGATCGTGTGCATGACGGATAGGGGGGTATCCTATATTAGGTGTGGCGGCAAGCATCTTCATTTGGTCTGGGCCTGGCGGGGTGCTAGCCCGGTCGGAGGCATTGGGGCAAAGTCCACTCCCGACGCCCCTTTCGAGAGATATGCATGATGACGTTTGCCCGCCGGACCTACTTCCTGCTGCTAACCCTGGCTGCCACCCCGGCACTCGCCCAGTCGCATGATATGCCGATGCACGACCAGCAGTCCGGCGCCAGCCATGACATGATGGCGAGCATGGATAAGATGAACAGCGGCATGGCAGCCGCACCCATGACCGGCGATCCCGACCGCGACTTCGTTTCGATGATGATTCCGCACCATCAAGGCGCGGTGGATATGGCGGAAACCGAGCTGCGTTACGGCAAGGACGCGGTCATCCGCCATCTCGCGAGGGAGATCATCGCTGCCCAGAAAAAGGAAATAGCGTTCATGCGGCATTGGCAGGTCACCCACGCTGCCCACTGACCACGCCGGTTTCCGCGGGATCGGCTGGTCATCCCAGCCGATTGACTTTGCTGGACTGGTGCGGGGGAGAGAAAGGGTTTCCTCCCCCCAGAAACGGCACGACGTGTGGGGACGGGACGCTCAAACGGTCAAAACCAGTGTGAGTGGGTATTAGTCCCGGAACACCACCGTCCGCATGCCGTTCACCAGCACCCGCCCGTCCAGATGCCAGCGCAGCGCCCGCGACAGCACGCGGCGTTCGATATCCCGCCCCTGACGAACCAGATCGTCCGGCGAGTCGGCGTGGCTGATGCGTTCCACGTCTTGCTCGATGATTGGCCCCTCATCCAGGTCGGCTGTCACGAAATGGGCTGTCGCGCCGATCAGCTTCACGCCGCGCTGATGCGCTTGGTGATACGGCTTCGCGCCCTTGAACCCGGGTAGGAACGAGTGGTGGATATTGATGCACCGCCCTGACAGCTTTCCTGCCAGATCATCCGACAGCACCTGCATGTAGCGCGCCAGGATCACCAGATCGGTCTTCGTCTCCTGCACCAGGGCCCATAACCTGGCCTCTTGCTCCGCCTTGGTCGCCTTGGTGACCGGCAGGTAATGGAACGCGATGCCATCGAGATCGATGTGTTGCAGGCTTTCGCGCGGATGGTTGGACACCACGGCGGAGATGTCCATCGGCAATTCGCCGATCCGCCAGCGATACAGGATATCGGTCAGGCAATGATCGAATTTAGACACCAGCAGCATCACCCGCGGACGGTCCGCGCGGTCGCGCAAACTCCACGTCATCGCAAACCGAGCGGCCACGGCGTCCAGTGCGGCGCGCAGGGCTGATACTTCCAGGCGATTTTCCGGGTGATCCAGCACGATCCGGGCGAAGAACCGGCCGGTCTCGGTGTCGTCGAACTGCTGCGACTCACGGATGTTGCCGCCATGCTCAAAGATCGCGGTCGCGACGGCGGCGACGATGCCGGGGCGGTTGTCGCAGGACAGGGTCAGGATGAACTGAGTCACGGCAGGCAGGCTCCATCGAATGCGCGGGTTGAAAGCGTGTAGCCGATCTACGCCCTTGGCCGCCGCCGCGCTATCGTCGCGGTGTGTTCGCTGCTTGCCATTCGCCCCTCTCCCTTGGCCACGCTCTTGTCAGCCAGCCGAAACCATGCGGGGATCGGCATAATAAATAAACGACGCAGGGAAGAAATCATGACCGCCTCGCCGGTGCCGCCAAGGGTTTCATCGCGTATGCGACGGATGCAATGGATCGCGATCGGTCTGGCAACGGCCGCCATCGCCCTGAACTATATCGACCGCTCCACCCTGGCGATCGCCAATGTAACCATCCGGCAGGAGTTCGGAATCAGCGCCACCGCCATCGGCGCGCTTCAGTCATTCTGGTCGCTGACCTACGCCTGTTTCCAGATCCCGGTGGGCTTCGCCCTGGATCGTCTCGGCCCGCGTTACCTGATCGGTTTCGCCCTGGTGGCGTGGTCCGCCGCCCAGGCTGCTGGAGGACTGGCCACCAGCTATACACAGTTGATGTGGGCCCGTATCGCGCTGGGCGCGACCGAAAGCCCCGCTTTCCCCGGCGCGGTTCGCATCACCAGCGACTGGTTCCATATCAAGGACCGCGGGCGGCCGACCGGCCTGTATAACGCCGGGGGCAGTATCGGCCCCGCCATCGCCCCGCCTTTGTTGACCGGTCTGATGCTGGGATTCGGGTGGCGCACGATGTTCGTCGCCATGGGCGTTGCTGGTCTGGTTGGCGCACTCGTCTGGTTCAAGCTGTATCGTGACCCGGCCAAGACGGAACTCAGCGCGCAGGACACCGCCTATCTCGCGGAAAACCGCGCGAACCAGGCGCCGGTCGAGTTCCGCAACTGGGGCCGCCTGTTTCGCCACCGCTCCGTCTGGGGCCTGACGCTCGGTGCGTTCTGCAGCGGCTACGCGATCTGGATGTATCAAACCTGGCTGCCCGCGTATCTGGAGATGCAGCAACACATCAGCATCGCGAAAACCGGCTTCCTGGCGATGATCCCGCTGATCTTCTCGGTTCTTGGGGCGCTGTGCGGAGGCTGGATCACGGACCGGTTCGCCAAGAGCGGGATGGAGATCGTCGCCAGCCGCCGCCTGCCCTGTATTCTGGGGCTGCTGGCGTCCGGGGCCTTTACCATCGTCGCCACCACCGCCGGGAACGCGACGCAGGCGGTGATCTTCATCTCCGCCGCGATGTTCTTCCTGTCTGTCGGCGTCGCAGGGAAGTGGACGCTGATCACCGCGGTGGCGCCGCAGTCCTATGCCACCTCGGTTGCCAGCATCCAGAATTTCGGCGGCTATATCGGCGGCACCGTCTCGCCGCTGGTGACCGGCATGGTGGTCGATCTGACCGGGTCATTTGTGATCGCCCTGGCGATCGGCGCCGGTATCACGGTGCTGGGCGCGGTCATCCTTCAGACGGTTGTCAGGGCGCCGATCTCATCCAGTGAGTTGGATGCGCACGTCGTGCCGTTGCCAGCGCGAACCTGAGCCAGCCTACCCGGCCAGAACCGAGCGGGCCGGTGCGGAACCCGGAACTGCCCCTGGATCTAAACCCGCATCGGCATCAGCACGTACAGCGCGCTGGAATCTCCGGCGTCCTGCACCACCGTCGGCGCGGAGCCGTCGGCGAAGCGAAATTCGACCTGTTCCGGAATCTGGTCAGTGATGTCATTCAGGTACCGCGCCTGGAAGCCGATCTCCAGCGGACCGGCGTCGTATTTGACATGATCGGCGTCCAGTTCCTCGCTTGCCGTACCCTGTTCGGGGCTGGAGGCGGACAGAACCAACAGATCGCGCGCCAGCGACAGCTTCACCGGCCGAGAGCGTTCGGAAGAAATCGCGGCGACACGGGCGACCGCGTCGGCGAAATCCTTCTTGCCAACGCGCAGCACCTTGTCGTTGCCGCGCGGAATCACCCGTTCGTATTCCGGGAAGGTACCATCGATCAGCTTGCTGGTCAGCAGCATCTGGTCGGCATGGAACTGGATGCGGGTGTCGGACAGCGCGACCTCCACATTGCCGGTGACCTCATCCAACAGTTTGCGCAGCTCGTTCACCGTCTTGCGCGGAATGATCACGCCGGGCATCGCGGCCGCGCCTTCCGGCAGCGGTTCCTCGACACGCGCCAGACGATGTCCGTCGGTCGCGACGGCGCGCAGCACCGGGGTGCCGTCGCTGTCGGCGTGATGCAGATAGATGCCGTTCAGGTAGTACCGGGTCTCTTCCGTGCTGATCGCGAACTTCGTCCGGTCGATCAGGGCCCGCAGCGTCTGGGCGCTCAGGCTGAACTTGTGCGGCAGGCTGCCGGCGGTCATCGAGGGGAAATCCTCGACCGGAAGTACCGTCAGCTTGGTGTCGTAGCGGCCGGCCCGCAGCGAAAGCTGCGCATCGCCGCCGGGATGATCCAGTTCGACCTCGGCGCCATCCGGCAGTTTGCGGACGATCTCATACAGCGTCGCGGCCGGCGCGGTGCAGGCCCCGTTGCGCGTGGAGGCCGCCGGCACATCCTCGACAATGGCGATTTCCATGTCTGTGGCCGTCAGCGTCAGTTTGCCGTCCCGAACGGCGATCATGACGTTCGCCAGGATGGGGATGGTGTTGCGCCGCTCCACCACACTCTGGACGTGGGCCAGCGCCTTGATCAACGTGGCGCGGTCGGCCTTTAGCTTCATGGTCAGTTTCCTACAAGGGTCCGGCCGCCGCTTCTGACCCCCAGCGGGGAAGCAAGCGATTCGCAACGGCTAGTGTAGCAAGATGGTGGAACCGCCGCCAAGGACCGTCCAGCGGTTCCCGCCGATTCGGATGCGGTTTCGTGTTATTATCGCCTATCGTCCCGCCAGAAGGGGGCCAAGTACGTCCTCCACTCCGGTGATCAGGATCTGCACGCCGATGCACAGCAGCAGAAAGGCCGAGATCCGGGTGATCGTGCGTGTCCCGGTTGGCCCCATCATTCCGGTCAGTCTGTCAGCGTAGCGATAGGTCACCCAGATCGCAACCGTCATCGCGGCCGCTGCCGCGGTCATGCCCAGGAAGAACCAGCCCAGCCCGGCAAACAGCCGAGGATGCCCGGCCCCCAGCGCGACCGCGACGGCAATCGTGCCCGGCCCGGTGGTGAACGGGATCGTCAGCGGGAACAGGGCGATATCGTCGCTGGCCTCGGCGGGGGCGGCCTGTTCCTGCTTGCGGCCTTCACGCTGTTCCGGGGCGTTGAGCAGGCTCCATCCGCTCATCGCCACCACTAGGCCGCCGGCGACCCGCAACGCGGCCAGGGTGATTCCGAAGAACGCCAGCACGTAGGAGCCGGCCCACAGCGCCCCCATCATCACGCCGAGCGAGTTCAGGGCGACCAGGCCGGCGAGATGTGCCCGCACCTGGGGTGTGCGGCTGGCCGTGACGCTGCGGAAGATGAAGGCACCGCTGATCGGGTTGACGATCGAGAACAGGGCCGGAAAACCGAGCAGGAAGGCATTGATGGCTTCGGACATATAAGCGTGCGTCTCCGGCTCGCGGGTGATGAGCCACATTCGCACGTCAAGGTTCGGTTAGGGCAGGGGCCATGCCGGTTATTGAACGCCGGATTTCACCAGGCCGCGCGAATTCACGAAGCGCCGGAGTCCGTCCTTGAGCCGTGGGACGTGGAGATGCCGTAACAGGCCGAGAGGACGGCCGCTCATGCGGAGAAACCTCTGAACCTGGTGTTCCTGCTCGGGCACAGGCACCGGAACGCCTTTGACCTCGACGATGATGCGTTCCGTAAGTGCATGATGTTCGGGCGTGAGCGACTGTGAGGATAGGTGCCCCGGGCTAAAGGCAGGCGCCGCCGTATGCTTGGGCATTCTGCTCGGGAGGGCGCGGAGGGCCTCCCCGCCCTCCCAGGCAAATTGAAGAAAGAAAGCCCAAACTCGCTGGAAGAACCTTCCCCGGGAAATCTACAGGGAAGGCCGCTTCCCAGCCCAAGGCTGCACCGCCTCGAACGCCGCCGAAGCCTGCAGAACCCCCAAATCATCGAACCGTCGACCCACGATCTGTAGCCCAACCGGCAACCCTTCGGCGGTAAACCCGCACGGCACGCTCGCCGCCGGGTTCCACGCCATGTTGAATGGATAGGAGAACTCCGCCCAGCTCACCCAATCCCAGTCATGGTGAGGCCAATGATCCGGCATCAGTTTCTCCGCCGGGAAGGCCGCCACCGACACGGATGGCGTCAGCAGAAAGTCCCAGTTCTCGAACCACCGATGGATGTTCGCGATGTAGGACATCTTGGTTTCCCGCGCCGCCTGGTATTCGGACACCGAGACGTTGGTCGAAGCCTTGATGCACGCAACCAGTCCGGGATCCATCTGGGCCTCCCAGGTTTCCAGCCGGGGCTTCAGCCGGGTCAGGTGCGCCGACCAAAAGAACCGGATCAGCTCCGGCCCGGGTGCGGCCCATGGCGTCGGCACCTCCTCGACGATCGCGCCAAGCTCCGTGAACCGCAGCGCCGCCGCCTTGACCAGTGCCGCCACGTCCGGGTCAACGCGGGCGAGCCCAAGGTCGGGGCTGTAGGCGATGCGCTTGCCCTTCACGCCTTCCTGTAACCGGGACAGATAGGCGGCGGGGCCGGCTTCCAGGGTGGTGTAATCCAGCGGATGTGGGCCGCTCAGGACCTCCATCATCAATGCGCTGTCGGCGACGGTGCGGGTCAGCGGCCCGTTATGCGACGTCAGGTCCCCCGTGCTGACCGGATAATTCGGCACCCGCCCGAAGCTCGGTTTCAACCCGAAGACCCCGCAGAAATGGGCCGGCATGCGGATCGACCCCGCGCCGTCGCTGCCTTGGTGCAACGGCCCGAAACCGGCCGCCGATGCCGCGCCCGCGCCGGCCGACGACGCCCCCGCGTTCATCCCATGCTTCCAGGGATTGTGCGTGATCCCGGTCAGCGGTGAATGAGACACCCCGGTCCATCCGAACTCCGACGTCGTGGTCTTGCCGATGACGATCGCGCCCTCGTCGCGCAGCCGAGGCACCATCGGCGCATCCTCGGTGGGCTGAGCGTTCTTGTAGATCAGGCTGCCCTGTTGGGTCGGCATGTCCTTGGTGATCGCCAGGTCCTTGATCGTGACCGGCAGGCCATGCAGCCGCCCGATCCGGTCGCCGGACATCAGTTTCGCCTCGGCCGCCCGCGCCGCGTCCATCGCCTGATCCGGGGCGAGATAGGCGAAGGCGTTGACCTTTGGGTCCACCGTCTCGATCCGCGCCAGCAGCGCGCGCATGTATTCGACGGGGGAGATCTGCTTCGTGCGAATCAGTTCGGCGAGCTGCGTGGCTGGCAGGTAACCCAGGTCTTCAGAGTTCATCAAAGGAGTCCCATGGTTGGAAGTTTTGCGGAAATTCGACGGATTAGTAGGTCGCCCGGCCGCCCGAAATGTCGAACACCGCGCCGGTGGAGAAACTGCATTCCTCGCTCGCCAGCCACAGCACCAGCGAGGCGACCTCATCGATCTCCCCGAACCGGCCCACCGGTATCTTCGAGAGCATCCACTCGATCTGCTGCTCGGTCATCTGCGAGAACAACGGGGTCTTCACCGCCGCCGGAGTAATGCAGTTCACCCGGATTTCGCTCGCCGCCAGTTCCTTGCCCAGCGACTTGGTCAGGCCGATGACGCCCGCCTTCGACGCCGAATAGGCCGATGCGTTGGGGTTGCCCTCTTTGCCGGCGATCGAGGCGATATTGACGATCCGCCCGTAGCCGTTGGTTCGCATGAACGGCACCACGGCATGGCAGCAGTAGAAGACGCCCTTCAGGTTGATGTCGATCACCATGTCCCAGGCCGCGACGGGGTACTCCCACGTCGAATGGTTCGGCCCGGTCACGCCCGCCGAGGTGACCAGGATATCGATCTTTCCCAATGCCGCCGCTGTCTTCTCAGCCGCGCGATGCACCGCGTCGGGATCGGTTACGTCCAGTGTTACCGTGTGGGCCGCGCCGGATTTGGCCAATCCGGCCTCGTCCATGTCCCAAAGGCTGAGCGTGGCGCCCTCGGCGGCCAGCCGGCGGGCGATGCCTTCGCCGATACCAGAGACCCCACCGGTTATGACCGCGGTGCGGCCTGCGAAGCGTTGCGACATTCGTAGAGACTCCTGGAGTGGCCCCCACAGTGAAGTCCGCCTTTGCAGCGGGGACAAGATGGGTAGGATGGATGGCAAAGAGGAAGCACCATGACCCGTTTCGTCGGCGCCATCGACCAGGGCACCACATCCAGCCGCTTCATCGTGTTCGACCGAGCCGGCAACACCGTCGCCATGGCGCAGCGCGAGCACCGGCAGATCTACAAGCACCCCGGCTGGGTCGAGCACGATCCGATGGAAATCTACCACAACACCGCGGCCGTGATCGAACAGGCGCTACGGTCAGCGGACCTGAAGCCGTCCGATCTAGCGGCGGTGGGGATCACCAACCAGCGCGAAACCACGGTGCTGTGGAACCGCGAAACCGGCAAGCCGGTGCATCCAGCGATCGTGTGGCAGGATACCCGTGTCGATCCGATGGTGGCCGAACTTGCCCGCGAGGGCGGACAGGACCGGTTTCGGGCCAAGACCGGCCTGCCGCTGGCCAGCTATTTCTCCGCGCTGAAGCTGCGGTGGCTGCTGGAGGAGGTGCCGTATGCCTACCAGCGGGCGGAAGCCGGTCTGCTGGCGTTCGGCACCATCGACAGTTGGCTGATGTGGCACCTGACCGGCGAACACATCACCGACGTCACCAATGCCAGCCGAACCCAGTTGATGAACCTGGAGACGTTGGACTGGGACGACGAATTGCTTGCGGTCTTCGGCATCCCGCGTGCGGTGCTGCCGCGTATCGTCCCGTCCTCCGGCGTCTATGCCGAGGGGTGGGCGCCGCTGGCCGGCGTGCCGATCGCCGGTATCCTGGGTGACCAGCAGGCCGCGCTGATGGGGCAGGCGTGCCTGCGTCCCGGCGAGGCCAAGAACACCTACGGCACCGGGTCTTTCCTGCTGATGAACACCGGCACCGAACCGGTCCAGTCGAGCCACGGCCTGATCACCACCGTGGCCGCCAAATTCGGGGATCAACCCGCGACCTATGCGCTGGAAGGGGCGATCGCGATTACCGGCGCCCTGGTGCAATGGCTGCGTGACAATCTTGGCCTGATCAAGACCAGCGCTGACATCGAGAGCCTGGCCCTGTCGGTTCCGGACAACGGCGACGTCTATTTCGTGCCCGCCTTCTCCGGCCTGTATGCCCCTTATTGGCGCGCCGATGCGCGCGGCACCATCGCGGGCCTCACGCGCTTCGCCGGTGCCGGCCACATCGCCAGGGCGGCGCTGGAGGCGACGGCCTATCAGGTGATGGATGTGGTCCGCGCGATGGAACAGGACAGCGGGATACGAATGGTGTCGCTGCGGGTCGATGGCGGAATGGTTGTCAACCGCACGCTGATGCAGTTCCAGGCGGACATGCTGGATGTTCCGGTGGTGCGTCCGTCGTGCTTGGAAACCACCGCGCTGGGCGCGGCCTATGCCGCCGGTCTGGCGGTCGGTTACTGGGCCGGCCCGGACGATCTGCGGGCGAACTGGGCGGAGGCGGCGCGTTGGACGCCCGCGATGGGCGGGGATCGGCGTGCCGCACTGGCCGGATCGTGGCACAAGGCGATTGACCGCTCGATGGAGTGGGGCTGAGACCCTTAAGCCCCGCGTCCGGACCCACCTAGATACGCGGCCAGTGCGGCGCTCGCCGTCAGCATGTGCGCGCGCATAAGGCGGCCAGCGGCCTCGCCGTCGCCCTGCAGCACCTGTGCTATGATCGCTTCGTGCTCCGCATGGGACTGTCGCAACCGCAGTTCGCCCCGGAATTGCGCCCGGCGGAACGGCGCCAGCCGCAGCCGCAGCGCCACCGCGTGATCGGCCAGCACGGAGTTATGGCTGGCGTGGTAGATCGCGGTATGGAAATCGATGTTCTGCTGGTCATACCGGTCGATGTCGTCCAGCTCGACCGTCCGCGCGGACTGCTGGTGCAGCATCTGCAACGCGACTCGCTCCACCGCGGTCATCCGGTAGGTTGCCAGCCGAATGCACAGCGCCTCGGTCTCTGCCATCAGTTCGAACAGTTCGCCGAGCCTGTTCGATGTCAGCGCCGCCACGCGAACCCCACGCCGCGGCGACAGCACCACCAGTCCGGACGAGGCCAGCGCGCGCAGCGCCTCCCTGACCGGGGTGCGGGAGGCGCCGAATCGGCGGGCGACCGCCTGTTCGTCGATCTCGGTGCCCGGTGCAAGGGCGCCGGAGGTTATTTCGTCCGCCAACCCCACCCGGATCGTCTCGGCCAGCGTGACCCCAGGCGGGACCCCGCTCGCGCTCTCCTGGTTCAACCGCTCGCTCCCGCATCATTATGTATGCAATCGTTTAATATTCCACTCAGTTTGCATACCGATCTTGCGGATATAACACCTTCCTTATAATTCCTCGTCAACCTCGCTGTTAAAAGGACGCTCGCATGGCTTCAGGCACGGCTCCAGCCACAGGCCCACGCTCTTGGATCGAACGGCTTTGGTCGTCCGTCGCCGATCGCGGGCGCTCCTATGCCGAAGTCCTGCAACCCAAGCCTGCCAAAGCCCCGGTCGATCGCGCCCGCGAGTTTGCCACGGCACTGGTGTCGGAGCGTGGGGAGGCGTCCGGCGCCGCCGTTGCCCGCGAACTGCACACCGCACTGCGTGACCTGTCGCCGGCTGACCGCTTGGCGTTCTACCGTTTCCTGGCTGAGAATTTCCTGCCGTCCGAGGCCCCGCTGCGTGCCGCTGCCCAAGCCTACCTCGCCGATCCGACGCCCGAACTGGCCGCGCAACTGGCCGAGGCCGCCGAACCGACCCGCCAGGAACTGCTTCGGCGGATGAACATGGCGCAAGGCGGCACCGCCGACCTGGTGCAAATGCGCAAGGACCTGCTGCGCCACCTCAAGAATGAACCCGGGCTGCGCCCGCTCGATTCCGACCTGAGGCATTTGTTCATCTCCTGGTTCAACCGCGGCTTCCTGGAACTGCGCCGGATCGACTGGCAGACACCGGCTGCCGCCCTGGAGAAGTTGATCGCCTACGAAGCCGTGCATGAAATCCACGGGTGGGACGACCTCCGCCGCCGTCTTGCCGCCGATCGCCGCTGCTTTGGATTCTTCCATCCCGCCCTTCCCGGCGAACCGCTGATTTTTGTGGAGGTCGCGCTGACCAAGGGCCTCGCCGCCGCGATCCAACCGCTGCTGGACCGTGACGACAGCGAGGCTGGCGCCCGACCGCACGAACAACAGCCGGATACCGCGATCTTCTATTCGATCTCCAACTGCCAGGATGGCCTGCGCGGGGTGTCCTTTGGCAACTTCCTGATCAAGCAGGTGGTGGAGGAACTGAAGGCCGAATTGCCGCACATCGTCCGCTTCTCGACGCTGTCCCCGGTGCCCGGCTTCCGCCGCTGGCTGGACAAGAACCTGAAAAACAACCTGCGCGATGACGAACGTGCTGCGATGGCCGAGGCCGCCAATGGCGCCGATCCGTTCGCCGTTGACCGCTGGTGGGAGCAACCGGCGCTGGCCGAGGCGATGAAAGCCCCGCTGTCGCGCCTGTGTGCCGTCTATCTGAGCACCCCCACCGACCCGGTCGCCCGCTTCCATCTGGGCAACGGCGCTCGGTTGGAGCGCATCAACTGGCTGGGCAACACCGCGCCGCGCGGTATCCAGGAGTCCTACGGGATTATGGTCAACTACCTGTACGATCCCGATCAGATCGAAGCCAACCATGAGGCGTTCGTGCGCGGCGCCGTCGTCCGCTCCGCCGCGGTCGATGCACTGATAGGCGCCGAGGTCCTACCTGCCGCGCCACGGGCCGAGGCACCGAAACGCCGTCCCGCCAAACGCTGACCCCTCCATAACAAATTCCCCCAGGGAGAATACAAGATGTCCACGACCACCCCCGGCGGCCTCGCCGCTGCCGCGCGTCCCGCGCGCACGCCTCTCAACCGGCAGCAGATCGTCGGTTTCTGGGCCGCGTGGTTTGGCTGGATGCTGGATGGCATGGATTCCGTCATCTACGCCCTGGTCCTTGGCCCGGCGCTGACGGAGCTGTTGCCGCGATCCGGATTCCAGGCCACGCCCGCCACGGTTGCCTATACCGGGTCGCTGATGTTTGCGCTGTTCCTAATTGGTTGGGGGCTGTCGTTCATCTGGGGGCCGATCTCCGACCGCTTTGGCCGTACCAAGTCGCTGGCCGCCACGGTGCTGGTCTATGCTGTGTTCACCGGCGCCGCCGCGTTCGCCCCCAATGTCTGGCTGCTGGCCCTGTTCCGCTTCCTGGCCGGCATCGGGGTTGGCGGCGAGTGGGCGATGGCCGGCACCTATGTCGCCGAGGCCTGGCCGGAGGATCGCCGGAAGATGGGCGCCGGCTACTTGCAGACGGGCTACTATTTCGGCTTCTTCGTTGCCGCCGCGCTGAATTTCACCATCGGCGCCTCGTTCGGCTGGCGCGCCATGTTCCTGTGCGGTCTGGCCCCGGTGGTCGTTTCGATCGCCACGCTGGTCAAGGTCAAGGAACCCGAACGCTGGGAACACTCACGCCAGGTCAAGCGCGCCAACCCGTTCGCGGTAATCTTCAGCCCGCGTTATCTGCGGCGCACCATCACCATGTCCGCGCTGCTGACCATCGCCATCGTCGGCCTGTGGGCCGGGGCGGTGTATGAGCCGACCGCGATCGTCTTCCTGTCCCGCCAAGCCGGCATGGCGCTGCCGCAGGCGGCCAAAATGGCGTCGTATGGCACCGGTCTGCTGTCCATCGGCACAATCCTGGGCTGCATCCTCGCACCCTGGGCAGCCGAGCGGTTTGGCCGCCGTCCGACATTGGCGGTGTATTTCGTGGGTATGATGGTGACGATCGCGTTGGCTTTCGGCTGGGCGTTCTATCTGCCGACTGGCTCCGCGCTGCCGGCATTCATGGCGGTCCTGTTCTTCCTGGGCCTGTTTGGGGGCAATTTCGCGATCTTCAGCCTGTGGCTGCCGGAATTGTTCGGCACTGAAGTTCGGGGCACGGCCTTCGCGTTTTGCACCTCGATTGGCCGCTTCATCGGCGCGGGCGTCAACTTCGGTTTGGCCGGAGCCGTGGCGGCGATGGGCACGCTGGGCACGCCGATCGCCTGGACGGCGGTAGCGTTTGGGCTTGGGCTGTTGATCATTCCATTCGCGCTGGAAACACGCGGCGAAATTCTTCCGGAGTGAGAAGGAAAACGGCAGAAGGGACTTTCAATTTTGGTGTGATATCGCTGATGTGCAACTGATGTCGGCGGCGGGCGAATAACGGTCATTGCACCTTCCGTACTACAGGGAAGGGCCTCTGTCCGCTGACCAAAAGCTGTTCTCCGCGGCCCTTCCCGCCCTCCGTGCTCTCCCACGCCGATTCCCATGATTACGGCCACACCGGCGTCGAAACGGTGCCCCCAACCTGAAAGCCAGTCCGCGTCTTCTTCCTTCATTTTGTGAAGCCGAGAGCGGGGAAGGCGGGAAGCGCCGCGGAGGCAATTCGGGCTTGAGTGGCGAGGCTCTGAAGCCCGCCCCTCTCGACCATATGGGTTCTATGCCCTAACCTATTTTTTGACCGTCCTGGATACCAACCCGGGGCGATGGGAAACGCGTTAAATCGGGAGCGATGATGTCAAGTCTCAGCTATGCCGCACCCACCTCGGTGGACGATGCGGTTAAACTTCTTGCCGGTGCGTCCGGCGTCGCGAAGGTTCTGTCCGGCGGGACCGACCTTCTTGTGCAACTGCGCTCCGGCCGCCTGAAGCCGGAACTGATCGTCGACACCAAGAAGATCCCCGGGATCATTGGCATCCGTGAAGAAAACGGCGGCTTCGTCATCGGCGCGGCCACGCCCGGTGCGGTGGTTGAAGCCCATCCCGGCCTGAACGCCGCATGGCCCGGCCTGGTCGAGGCGCTTGATCTGATCGGCTCCACCCAGGTGCAGGGCCGCTGCTCGCTGGCGGGCAACCTTTGCAACGCCTCCCCGGCCGCTGACAGTGTTCCGGCGCTGTTTGCCGCCGGTGCGACCGCCGTTGTTGTCGGCAGCAAGGGCAAGCGCGAAGTGCCGGTCGAGCAGATCCCGACCGGTCCAGGCCGCACCTCGCTGGCGAAGGACGAATTCATTGTTGAGTTCCGCCTGCCGCCGCGTCCGGCGCGTTCGGGCGATGCCTATCTGCGCTTCATTCCACGCACGGAAATGGACATCGCGGTTGTTGGCTGCGGCATCAGCGTGACGCTGGATGCCAACGGCGTTTGCACCGCCGCGCGCGTGGCCCTTGGCGCGGTTTCTCCGACCGTGATCCTGGTCCCGGCTGCCGCGGATGTGCTGATCGGGCACAAGCTGGATGCCGACACGCTGGCCAAGCTGGATGCGGCCGCCCAGGCTGCCGCCAAGCCGATCAGCGATAAGCGCGGCACCGTCGAATACCGCACCAAGATCGCGGGGGTTCTCGCCCGCCGCACCGCCGCGATTGCTTTCGATCGCGCCAATGGCATCAAGAACGGAAAGGCTCACTAAGATGGCCAAGACCTACGTATCCGCCACCATCAACGGCGAGTCCTCGGAATTCCTCTGTGAAACACAGCAGACCTTGCTGGACGTGCTGCGCGACGTGGTCGGCCTGACCGGCAGCAAGGAAGGCTGCGCGTCAGGTGACTGCGGCGCCTGTTCCGTGATCATGGACGGCCGTCTGGTGTGCTCCTGCCTGGTTCTGGGCGTGGAAGCCGAGGGCAAGACGATCACCACGATCGAGGGCATTGCCCAGGGCGATCATCTGCATCCGATCCAGCAGAAGTTCCTGGAGCATGCCGCCCTGCAATGCGGGTTCTGCACCCCGGGCCTGATTGTCGCCACCAAGGCGCTGCTGGATGAGAATCCCAACCCGACCGAAACCGAAGCGCGTTACTGGCTGGCCGGCAATCTGTGCCGTTGCACCGGTTACGACAAGGTCATCCGCGCCGTTATGGACGTCGCCGCCGAAATGCGAGGGGAGACTGTTGGATGAATTATATCGATTCCAGTCTTAAGGTCGTTGGCACCCGTCCCATCCGTCCGGATGGGGTGGACAAGGTCACCGGCCGAGCGGTGTTTGCCGCGGATACGCGGGCTTCGGGGATGTTGTGGGGCAAGATCAAGCGCTCGCCGCACGCGCATGCCCGGATCGTTTCCATCGATACCAGCAAGGCGGAAGCCCTGCCGGGTGTTCGCGCTGTCGTGACGTCGGCGGATTTCCCCGACATCGCCTCGGAAGAGGCATTCGTTGGCGAAGGCCCGATGAACTTCCGCGATCTGTCGCTGAACGTCATGGCTCGGGGTAAGGCCCTGTATGAGGGTCATGCCATCGCCGCGGTCGCTGCCTCGACCCAGGCGATCGCCGACGCCGCGCTGGAATTGATCGACGTTCAATACGAAGTGCTGCCGCATGTCATCGAGGTTGAGGCCGCGATGGCGCCGGATGCGCCGATCCTGCACGATGACCTGTTCACCGCGGGCGTGACGCCGGCGCCGACCAAACCGTCGAACATCGCCAAGGTTGTCACCTTCAAGAAGGGTGATGCTGACGCGGGCTTCGCTGAGGCCGACGTGATCGTCGAAGGCCGTTACACCACCCAGCCGGTGCATCAGGCTTATATCGAGCCGCATGCCTGCCTGGTGACCTACGCGCCGGATGGACAAATCACCATCCATGCCTCCAGCCAGGGTCATTTCATGATCCGGGCCTATACGGCGAAGCTGCTCGGTCTGGAAATGTCCAACATCCGCGTCAATCCGGCGGAAATTGGCGGCGGGTTCGGCGGCAAGACGCTGATCTATCTAGAGCCCGTGGCCGTCGCGCTGTCGCGCAAGTCCGGGCGGTCGGTGAAGATGCAGATGACCCGGGAAGAAGTGTTCCGCGGGTCGGGCCCCACATCCGGTGCGACCATTGAGGTCAAGCTGGGTGCGAAGAAGGACGGCACCATCGTCGCGGCGAAACAGGTGCTGAAGTTCCAGGCCGGCGCGTTCCCGGGCTCCCCGATCGGGCCGGGCTGCATGTGCGGCTTCGCCATGTATGATCTGCCGAACGTCGATGTTGTCGGCTACGACGTCGTCAGCAACCGTCCCAAGGTCGCCGCCTATCGCGCACCGGGCGCGCCGATCACCTCGTTCGGGGTGGAAAGCGCGATGGACGAACTGGCGATCAAGCTGGGCATGGACCCGCTGACGCTGCGCGAGAAGAACGCGGCGACGAACGGGACCAAGACCCATTACGGGCCGACCCACGTCAATATCGGCTTTACCGCCGTGCTGGCCGCCGTGAAGTCGCACCCGCATTGGAAGTCGCCGTTGAAGGAAGGCCATGGCCGCGGTTTGGCGACGGGCTTCTGGTTCAACATCGGCGGTGAATCGACCGCCACGGTGCATGTGAACGAAGACGGCAGCATCGTCGCCGCAACGGGCAGCCCGGATATTGGCGGCTCGCGCGCCTCCATCGGCATGATGGTCGCCGAGGTGCTAGGTGTTTCGGCGCAGCACGTGCGGACGGTGGTCGCTGACACCGCCTCCATCGGCTACACCTTCGTTACCGGCGGCTCTCGCGTTACGTTCGCGACGGGCATGGCGGCGACGCAGGCCGCCGAGAAGGTGGTCGATGAACTGAAGCGCCGCGCCGCCGCGACCTGGGATATTCCCGTGGAAGCGGTGGAGTGGAAAGACGGGATGGCGTATCCGGCGGGTTCCAATGCCGGCGCGTTCGAGCCGTTGGACCTGGCGTCGTTGGCGTTGAAGCAGGCTCGGACTGGTGGTCCCATCAACGCCGAGGTGTCGGTGAACGCCCAGGGTGCCGGCGCGGGCTTCGGCGCGCATATCTGCGACGTGTCGGTGGACAAGGAAACCGGCCACGTGAAGATCGAGCGTTACACGGCGATTCAGGACGTTGGTAAGGCGATCCATCCCAGCTACGTCGAAGGCCAGATCCAGGGCGGTGCCGCGCAGGGCATCGGCTGGGCGTTGAACGAAGAATATATCTACAACGCCAAGGGCCAGATGGAGAACGCGGGCTTCCTGGATTACCGGGTGCCCGTCGCCTCCGACGTGCCGATGATCGAGGCTGTTCTGGTGGAAGTGCCGAACCCCCGCCATCCCTTCGGGGCACGCGGCGTGGGAGAGGTGCCGATCGTTCCGCCGATGGCGGCGATCGCCAATGCCATCCGAAGTGCCACGGGCCTGCGGATGCCGGACCTGCCGATGTCTCCGCCTAAAGTCCGCGCGGCGATCGACGCTGCGGGCTGATGCCTAAGGTTGTCCTCTCCTCGGGTTCCGCTGGCCAGTCGTTTACCGGTGGCCAGACGGAATTCGAGGTTGAGGCGACCACCTTTCGCCGGCTGATCCTTGAATTGGAGAAGCGGTTTCCCGGCCTGGGTCGTCAGGTCGAGGAAAGCATGGCGATCGCGATCGATGGCGAGATTTTTCAGGATGCCTATGCGGCGGAACTGAAGCCGGGCAGCGAGATTTATCTGATCCCGAAGATCGGTGGAGGCTGATCCTTTCACTCGCAATCAATCATGCCGGGTTATGGTCCGACAGGCCCCGCGTCCGCCCCGGCGCGATAGGTTCCAAGGAACATCGCAATCGCGGCCTCGACGACCTCCTCGATGTCGGCGTCCGGCGGATCGGGCAGCATCTCTAACTTGCGGCGCAGCACCAGCCGGGTCTGACACAGATTGAAGAACTGTTCGGCCGCAAAGGCCGGGTTCGGGACGGATAGACGCCCGCGCCTTGTTTCCTCTTCTAGCCAGTCAGCCATGAAACTGGTCGCGCGCGCTGGTCCCGACTCGAAGAAGCCGCGGGCCAACTCCGGGAATTTCGCCGCCTCGGCAATCACTACCCGGTAGATCGCCAGGCCGATATCGGACAGCATCATCTGAACCATGCGCTTGCCGATGCCGCGCAGCACTTCGGCCGGATCGCCGCCGTGGTTGGCGCTGTCGAACACATGCGCCAGATAGTGATCGCACTTCTCTCCGACATAGGCGGTGAACAGCGCGGCCTTGCTGTCGAAGTGATTGTACAGCGTGCCCTTGGAAACGCCGGCAACCGCGGCGATGCGGGCCATGCTCGCGCCCTCGTACCCGTCCGCCGCGAATACGGCAGCCGCGCCGATCAGGATTTGCGTCCGTTTGTCCGGACTGAGCGTCACATTGCTATCCATTGTCGCTACCTTGTCCCGCCCCCACCATATTGACAACCTGGATGCCTGGGCTAGGTGTGGTATGTAAATGACCGAACGGTTCGGTCATTACCGGACGGAGCGCTGTCTATGGACGATCTGTCCCCCGAGCGGGAGGCGATGACGCCGAACGCGAGCTATTTACCGAAGCAGGGCGGTCGCAAACGCGTTGTTGGCCCGGTCATCGGGATCCTGGTCGTGCTCGGCATGATCGGCGCCGGCACGATGTACTGGCTCTCGACGCGCGACTTCGAAACCACCGACGATGCATTCGTGGATGCTTACACCACGCAAATGGCCCCACGCGTCGGTGGGCAGGTGACGAAGCTGCTGTTCGCCGACAATCAGCACGTCTCGGCCGGCCAGATGCTGTTGCAGATCGATCCGGCCGATTACCAAGCCAAATTGGACCAGGCGAAGGCGCAGCAGGCGAGCGCGGTCGCGACGCTGGAGCAGGCCGGGGCGCAGGTCGCGGTGCAGCAGGCCAACGTGGATCAGGCCGCGGCCAATGTGCGCGTGGCGGAGGCCGAGCTTCTGCAAGCACGCCAGGATTACGATCGCTATCGGACCATCGCGGCCGGCGCGGTGTCGCGCCAGCAGATCGAGGCGGCAACCGCGACGTTCCATGCCGCGGAGGCCAAGGTCGATGCCAGCCGGCAGACGGTCGGAGGTGCCCGGGCGCAGGTCCGAGCGGCGCAGGCGCAGGTGTTGGCGGCGGAGGCATCGCTGAATCAGGCGGCGGCGAACACCCATATGGCCGAATTGCAGCTTTCGTATTGCACGCTTGTCGCGCCCGTCGCCGGCATCGTGACCCATCGCACGGTCAGCACGGGCAACTACGTCAATCCCGGCCAGGCGTTATTCGCGCTGGTGCAGGACGGTCGCTGGGTCACGGCGAATTTCAAGGAGACCCAACTGGCCGATATCCGCGCAGGGCAGGACGTCGAGCTGGCAATCGATGCGGTGTCCTCGGTGAGGTTCCACGGCAAGGTGGACAGTTTCCAGGCCGGCACCGGCAGCGCGTTCAGCGTGCTTCCGTCGGAGAACGCCACCGGCAACTACGTGAAGATCGTCCAGCGCCTGCCGGTGAAAATTGTCTTCGACGACGATCGGCTGAAGGATCATTCGCTGATGCCCGGTATGTCGGTGACGCCCTCTGTCCGGGTGCGCTGAGCCGTGGCCTATCCGAACCTGCCGCGTTCGGCAGCGGGAGACCGCAATCCCTGGTTGATCGCGGTGGTCGTGTCGATCGCCACGTTCATGGAGGTGCTGGACACCACCATCGCCAATGTCGCCCTGCGTCATATCGGCGGCAGCCTGTCGGCCGATCAGGATGAGTCGACCTGGATCCTCACCAGCTATCTGGTGTCCAACGCGGTGGTGCTTCCGGTCAGCGGCTGGCTGGCCAACGTGATCGGCCGCAAGCGGTTCTACATGATCTGCGTGGCACTCTTCACGCTCAGTTCGCTGCTGTGCGCCATGTCCACGTCGCTGGGGATGATGCTGTTCGCCCGTGTCCTGCAAGGCATCGGCGGCGGAGGGATGGCACCGACCGAACAGTCCATGTTCGCCGACACCTTTCCGGTGGAGAAGCGCGCCCAAGCCTTCGCGCTGTATGGCCTTACCGTCGTCAGCGCCCCGGCGATCGGCCCGGTGCTGGGGGGCTGGCTGACCGACAATATGTCCTGGCACTGGGTATTCCTGATCAACCTGCCGGTTGGCCTGTTGTCACTCGCCCTGGTCGGGTGGCTGGTTGTTGAACCCGACCTGCTGCGGCAAGAGCAACGCGCTTTGCTCTCCAAGGGACTGCACGTCGATGTGTTCGGCCTTGTCCTGGTGTTCGCTGGCTTCGGCGCCTTGCAGGTCATGTTGGACCGCTTCGAACAGGATGATGGCTTCTCCTCCGGCTTCATCTCGGCGCTCGCCCTGATCAGCGCTGTCAGCCTGATCACGCTGGTGATATGGGAGTTGTACCATCCGCAGCCGGTCATGAATGTCCGGCTGCTGCGATACCGCAGCTTCGGCATCTCCTGCGGCCTGATGTTCCTGGTCGGCTTCCTGTTGATCAGCACCACGCAGCTTTTGCCGCAACTCGCTCAGTCCCTGCTCGGATACGACGCCACCACGGCGGGCCTGACGCTGGGGGTCGGGGGCATCGCGAGCCTGCTGCTGATGCCTGTTGCGGGCATCGTCACCGGGCGCCTGATCCAGCCGAAATGGCTGGTCCTGATGGCGGTGCTGGGTACCGGCGGGACGATGCTGGCCGCCTCGCGCCTCAGCCTGGATATCGGGTTCTGGAACATCTCTGCCGCGCGCGTGTCCCAGGTGGTCTGGCTGCCCTTCCTGTTCATTCCGATCAGCGCCGTTTCGTACGTCGATCTGCCGCCGTCGCGCAGCAACGAGGCGTCGGCCCTTATCAATCTGATGCGGAATCTGGGCGGCGGCGTCGGGATATCCTTCGTCACCACCATGCTGCAAGAGCGAACGCAGTTCCACCATGCGCGTTTGGCGGAACACATCACGGCCTACAATGGCTATGGGTGGAACGTCCCGTTGGCACCCATCAACGCGGCTGTACAGACGCAAGCGAGTATCATGAGCTACCTCGACATCTTCTGGCTTCTTGGGCTGGTCGCGCTGGTCGTTTCTCCCGTGATCCTGTTCCTGCCGCGTGTGTCGAAGGGCGCCGCGATCGGGCATTAGGTGACTGAAAGCTTGCAATCCCTGATTTTGGCTGTTGGATGACCATTATGAATGAGAAAGCAAAACGCGGACTGGTTCTCCTGGCCGGATTGGCGGGTGCGGCGGCGTTGACCGGCTGCACGATGGGACCGGATTTCAAGGCGCCCGGTTGGGCCACGCCTGAATCCTGGTTCTCCGGCCCGAAACAGGCGGTGAAGCCGCCGGAGAGCGTCACCGTCGCGGAGCCGGTCAGCGCGGAATGGTGGACCCTGTTCGGGGATCCGGAACTGACCGGGCTGGAGAAGCGGGTGGCGGCGGAAAACCTCGATGTCAAAACCGCGGTGATCCGGCTGGCCGAGTCGCGGGCCCAGCTTGGGGTGGCCAAGGCGGCCGAGTTTCCCACGCTGAACGGCAATGCGTCCTACACGCGCCAACAGGCCAGTAATAACGGCATCTTCGTCGTTATCCCGACCGCGGCTGGCGCGAATGGCGCTTCGGGAAACACGGTTGGCGGTGTTCAAAGTCATGGGTTGAACCCGTTCGACATCTGGCAGGGCGGGTTTGACGCCTCTTGGGAAGTCGATTTGTGGGGCCGTGTAAGGCGGTCGGTCGAATCCGCCGGCGCTTCGACCGATGCCGCGAATGAGGCGGCGCGATCCGCGCTGCTCTCCAGCCTCGCCGAAGTTGCCCGCGATTACATCAGGCTTCGTGGCGCTCAGGCGCAACTCCAGATCGCTCAGGATAACGTCCAGATCGCGCGCCAGAGCCTTAGCCTGACCCAGCAACGCGCCGCCGGCGGTGTCACCACGGATCTGGACGTCGCCAATGCGTCCGCCCAACTGCGTACCACGCTGGCCGAAATCCCCAGCTTGCAGCAGCAAGAAGCGCAGCTAATCAATGCGCTGAGCCTGTTGCTGGGGCAACCACCCAACGCGCTACGCGTGGAGCTGCAAACCGCCAAACCGGTGCCGCCGGTGCCGCCGCGGGTTCCGGTGGGTTTGCCGTCGGAATTGGCGCGTCGGCGTCCCGACATAAGGCAGGCGGAGGCGCAGCTTCATGCCGCGACCGCCGATATTGGGGTGGCCCAAGCCAACTTCTATCCATCGCTGAAGCTGGCAGGCAGCTTTGGCCTGCAATCCTTGCAGTTCAACCACGCGTTCGACCTAAATTCCAACCAATACGCCGTCGGGCCCGGTCTGACGGTTCCGTTGTTCGAGGGCGGTCAGTTGCGCGCCACGCTGCAATTGGTCGAGGCGCAGCAGCAGGAGGCGGCGGTCACCTTCCAGAAGACCGTTCTGCAAGCCTGGCACGATGTGGACAACGCCTTGACGGCCTACCAGGCGGAGCAGGCGCGTCGGGACGAACTGGTCCAGGCCGTTGCTGACAACCGGCGGGCCGTGAGCCTGGCGCAGGACCGCTATCAGCAGGGCGTCGCGGACTTCCTGACCGTTCTGGTGGCGCAAGGCAGCCTGCGCCGTACGCAGCAGCAACTGGCCGAAAGCACGACGTCGGTGTCGTCCGATCTGGTCAGTCTCTACAAGGCGCTGGGCGGCGGTTGGGAAGTGGACATGCCGGAGCAAAAGACGGTCGCGGCGCAGTAGGGCGGCCGCGCGTCACGGTGGCGGATACGCCCTCCTTCCGTTAACGGAAAATTAGGATATCCATACGATAGTCCGCGCCGCATGTTGGCGCGATCGATCCTGCTTTGGCTTTTCCTGGGCCTGACCGCGGCGGTCTGCCTGACCGGCCGCGCCGTTGCGGAACTGATCACTGCCCTGTTCCCGGACGGCGTCCCCGGCTACGACGCCGCCGACGGGGTGACCGTCGAAACCCGGTTGCACCCCGAACAGATGCCACTCGGGTTGCGAGAGGGCGCATTCGAATTCTCGCCCCGGCTGGATGAGGCCGTCGGTTACACCAGCAATGCGCTGCCCGGACCTTATCGGCGTGGAAGCTGGGAGCTCACCCGTGAACCCGCCCTGGCCATTGAATCGGGCTGGTCCCGCGACAGCCTTGGCGCGCGGTTTTCGGTCCAGGATACCAGCTACCTCGATCTACCCAGCCAGAACCGCACGGATGCAGCCCTGATGCTTGGCGGCCGGATCGATATCGGCGACGACAGGCTGACCCTCGCGGCGGCGCACCTCTCCGAACACGAGGACCGGGGCGCGCTGGGCACCATCGCCAGCGACCGGCCGATCGCGTTCCAGATCGATGACCTGCGGGCGTCATACGCGATGGCCGATGGCCGCTGGACGATCGAACCCAGCGTGCAGGCAACGACCTGGACCTATGGCGACACCACGGTCCTGGGTCTGCCGGCCAGCGAGGCGTTCCGTGACCGGGTCGTGCTTCAGGAGGGGATCACCGCTCGATATGAGTTGGCGCCGCTGCGCGATATTCTGCTCGTTGTTCGCGGTGTTCAGCAGGACTACACCCGCACGCCGCCGAACCAGGCCCGCCTGGATTCCACCAGTTACCAGGTCCTGGCGGGTCTGGATTACGACGACGACGCGGTCTGGCGGTGGCGAATGTTGGTCGGCGGCGAGGCGCGCCGCTTCGCCAGCCCCCAGTATCAGCCGGAAAATACCTTCATCGCGGAAGGCAGCGCGGCCTGGTCGCCAACCGGTTTGACCACGGTCACCGCCACGATCACGCGACAAACGGGCGATGCGGAACAGTCAGGGGCATCGGGCCTGATCTATTCTGCCGCCAGGTTGACAATTGATCATGAGTATTTGCGCGATCTTTTGTTCCGGGCATCGTTCGGACTTCAACGGGCCGATTTTTTTCAGGGTGGGTATCAGGTTGGAACGGCGGCGGGCCTGGGCGTGACGTGGATGTTGAATCGCCATGCCCGTTTGTCTTTCACATACGACCAGACCGACATTCACGCCTCGGCGTCCTCGGCCGGGACTTTCGGCGGAGGGTACAGCCAGGGGGTCGCTCTATTGACCATGCGGTTGGGTCTGTGATGGCCGTTCGGCTGGCCGGGCTGGATTTCGATGACATGGATGTCATGGCCGCGGCGGCCTGGATCGCCGCGCGTCCCGCTGGCGCACCGTTTAGTTATGTGGTCACGCCGAACGCCGATCACCTGGTCCGGCTGGATCGCGATCCTGGACTGCGGATGGTCTATCGGCAGGCCGAGCTTTGTCTGCTCGACTCGCGGGTTGTTGCTTGCATGGCGCGGCTGCTGCGATTGGGCACGCCCAGCGTCGCGCCGGGCAGCGATATTTCGGCCTGTTTGCTGGGTCGCCACGTCGGATCGGGCGACAGGATTACCATCGTCGGCCTGTCGCCGATCTGGTTGCCGGCCTTGGTTGCTCGCTACGGCCTGTCAGCGCCGGCGCACTACGATCCTCCCATGGGTTTCGACCGCGATCCGGCCGCACTGGCCGCCACCGTGGCATTTGTCCGCGCCAACCCCGCGCGGTTTGTGTTCCTGGCGACCGGTTCGCCGCGCCAGGAACGCCTGGCGGCGGCCATCGTGGCGGCGGGCGGTGCGACGGGCACGGGGCTCTGCATCGGTGCCAGCCTTGAATTCCTGGTCGGCGCGCGACGGCGGGCGCCAACCATCTTCCGTCGGGCTGGACTTGAGTGGCTGTTCCGGCTGGTCTGTGAACCACGCCGGCTGTGGCGGCGTTATCTGGTTGATAGTCCCAGGGTCATTGCCCTGTTGGCGCGGCAGCGATTCGGCTGAACACCTCTTGTAGCAGCCGGCGCTGAACAGATCCTCGATGTGCCTTGTCGTTCCGGATAAAGTAGGACTTGCCTGCCGGAGGCAGCGTCTGGGTTGCGTCCGGCACCATCGACACGGCGGCTCTGATTGCCTGGACGGTTTGTTCACGCAAATCGTTGCGGAGGCCCTTTAGCAGGTATCCCCCGATGCGGGGGGTCAGGGACACCCAGCTTCGTCCGAGCTTACGCTCGATGTAGAGGCGGTTTCGCACGTGGTAGAACCAGCGGTTCGCACTCCAGCCGACGCGTTGTTCGCCGCATACCTTGTGGCGAATAACGATGTCGCCCCGATAGCGGACCTGCCAGCCATGGGCGATGGCGCGCAGGCAGAAATCATATTCCTCCCAGCAGAAGAACAGCCTGGGGTCATAGCCGCCGGCCTGCTGCCATGTGTCGCGGCGGATCGAGTGGCCGGCGCCGACAAAAGTGACTGTATCGAAACACGCGCCGGCGCTCGGCATCAACGCGTCCGGATATCCCCAGGAGGACCGGTCGTCCCGGCCGTCGGCATACCGGACGATCCGGCAGCCGATTGCCCCGAGCCGGGGTTCGGCATCCAGTGCCGCGACCATGCGGGCAACGGTCAGGGTGTCGGCGAATTCGGCGTCGTTATCCAGTGCGACGATCACCCGTCCATGTCCCATATTGGAAATCACGTTACGGCCGCCGGCGACGCCCAGGTTGGAACCCGAAACGAACAGGGAGACTTTCGGGTTTTCTTTAATGGCGCACGCCAGGCGTGCCAGACTTGTTGAGCAAGACCCTTGATCCAAAACAAAGATATGGAATGAAACGGCCGTTTGCGCGCAAGCCGAAGCGATGGCGGCGATGGTTTCGTCGGTTCGTTCCAGGGACAGGATGACGATGTCGGCATCGTACTGTCCATCCGGGGGATGGGCCGCGCCGGCCATCGGGATCATTCGCTGGCTTCCAGCGGCGGAATGGCGAGATAGGCCAGACGCTTGTTCTCTTTCCGCCCGCGCGACACCGCATCCAGGATCAGGCCCGCGGTGAACGACAGGAACGCCAGCAGTACAAGGCCGGTTGACAACAGTGCCGTGGGCAGGCGGGGCACCAGGCCGGTGTTCAGGAACGTCAGCACCACGGGAATGCCCAGGCCGATGCCAATCGCCAGAAGACAAACGCCGGCGAACGAGAAGAACTGAAGTGGGCGCTCTTGCTGGATCAGCGTGACGATTGCCCGCAAGATGCGGATTCCATCCATGAACGTGTTGAGCTTCGATGCCGTCCCGGCAGCGCGATTTCGATAAGGGGCGCGGACTTCCTGTATTGGCATGTGCAGCGCCAGGGCATGGACAGTGAATTCTGTTTCGGTCTCAAAACCGGACGACAGGGCGGGAAACGATTTGACGAAGCGGCGGCTGAAGACACGGTAGCCGGAAAGCAGGTCGGTGATGCCGTCGCCGAATACGCGGGTGACCAGGGCGGTTAGTAGTACGTTGCCGAAACGATGGCCGGGCCGGTAGGCATCCCTGGCGGCGCCGTAACGGGCGGCGCTGACCATGTCCAGTTGACGGTCCGTCATCATGGTCAGCATGCCGGGCGCCCCGGCGGCATCGTAGGTGTCGTCACCGTCCACCAGGATGTAAACGTCGGCATCGATATCGGCGAACATCCGCCGCACCACATGGCCTTTGCCCTGCAACCGCTCCCTTCGCACTACGGCCCCGGACGCACGGGCCTGGAGGATGGTGCAGTCGGTGGAGTTGTTATCGTAGACATAGACAATCGCATCGGGCAGGGCGCGGTGGAAGTCGGAGACGACCTTGCCGATTGCCGCTTCCTCGTTGTGGCATGGTATCAAAACCGCCACGCGCGGCCGGTTTGTTGGCAAACCGAGCTGTTCGTCGATCGGCCGTCTCGCTGGTGGGCTCTGGTCCAGGATGTTGAGCGCCGGCCGTTCCAGGATTTCCGGCATCGTCAACTGTCCCATCTAATAGGCGTTGGGCATGCGCAGCACCGTCACGATGGTACTGCCGATGATCAGCAGGTCGCTACGAAGGCTCCAGGTCGCGATGTATTCCAGGTCGCTGTCGATGCGATGGAGTAATTTCTCCTCGGTGTCGGTTTCGCCGCGCCAGCCGCGGATTTGTGCCAGGCCGGTCATGCCCGGCTTCACGCAGTGGCGTGCGGCATAGCGATGACTGACCGCCTCGAACGGCCGGCCGGCGGCGCAGGTATTGGGGGCATGCGGGCGAGGGCCGACCAGGGACATCGAGCCGGCGAGCACGTTGAACAGTTGCGGCAACTCGTCGAACGACGTCCTGCGTAGCCACGCTCCGATGCGTGTCACGCGCGGATCGTGACGGGTCGCCTGCCGGCACGTCCCGGGCGGCGGCGGGGTGTCGTGCATCGTGCGGAATTTCAGCATGATGAAACGTCGCCCGTTCAGTCCGATGCGTTCTTGCCTGAACAGGGCAGGCCCGCGGCTGGTCAGACGGATCGCGGCGGCGATCAGCACCATCGGCAGACCCGCCAGGGCCAGGAAGATGCAGCCCAGGACGATATCCGCCATCCGCTTGGCTGTCGTGCCGGGTTGGTCGAATGCCATTCGTCCCAGGGACAGGCCAGGGCTGCCGTAGGCGAAGCTCTCGATGGCTCGGGGGCGAAAGGCGGACATGGTTGCTGCATCTGCTGGTTGCGATGCGGCAGCTTCATGGGTGAAATGTTAGCAGCCGGTTAACGTCACACGCGGTGGTACGGCGCCGGCATTATTTTTTCTGGAACCACGTCCAGCAGCGGAACACACAACGAACCGGCGGCTAGCGAAACACCACGCGCCGCGAGAGGCTGAAGTTCACGAACATACCGGCGACCGCACCCGCGGCCGTGGCGATAACCGGCTGGTCCGCCGCCGCTGCGACGAAGGTTACCAGAAGCGCGTAGGTCCCACGATTGAGGACGAAGCCCACAAGGTTGGTGAGCATGAACATCGCCCATTGCCTGTGGGCTGAACCGTTTCCCTGTCCGCGGAACGTCCACAGGCGGTTGAGCAGCCAGTTGCCCGTCGCCGCGACGATGTAGGCGGCCGCTCCGGCGCCATAGAGCCCGAGCGGGTGTCGCAAGGCGTAGACGGTGGCGGTATCGATGATGAAACCAACCACGCCGACCATGCCGAAGCGGAGGAATTGGGCAAGCAGCATCAGCCGCTGGGGGGTCGCTGCCCTTTGGAGCGGTGGCGGCAGGAGGCGAAGGAGTGTGGTCTGCATCGCCCGTCTGCCTACGCGAGCTGTTACCGCGCCGCAAGCAAACGACACTGGCCGTTTACGAGCGGACGGGCTGCGGCTTAATCTGTCTGCGGAACGGCATTCCGCCTTCCCATTGGCGAACTGAATGGAGGCTGGAGATGTCGCAGTCCACCACGCTTCCCGCGGACGCGGGCTTTTCCGATGTTCCGGGGATCGATCCGCGGAACCTGATCTGGGCGGGTGTCGCGCTGGCTGTGATGGTCGTCGTGATCCGGATCGACAATCCCTGGGCGCTGAACTTTACCCACGTCATGTGCGGTGTGCTGTGGACCGGGATCGACCTGTTCATGGGTTTCGTCGTCGGCCCGATCATGCGCAGTCTGCCGCCGCCCGCCAGGCGCGCGATGATCCTGCGACTGATGCCGAAGACGCTTTTCCTGCTGCCCACGTTGTCCATCATCACCGGCACCACCGGTTGGTTTCATGCCCGGGAACTGGGACTTCTGGATTTCCCCTGGCCGGAATACGGCTGGGTGCTGGCGGCCCTGATCATCGTCGGCATCCTGACGGTGCAGGGGCTTGGCGTGCTTCTGCCAACCAACCTTCTTGTGTACTTTGAGATGCGAAAGCCCGTCCCCGACGGTGCGCGGATCGGCCGGTTGATGAAGCGCTACGTCTATGCGGTGGCCCTGCAAGGGGCGATGCAGGTGGCGATTATCGTGGTGATGGCGCGGTTTGTGACCGGGGTTTAAGCCGAACTTGACTCCCCAACCGGTCCCGCCACCCTGGCGTCATGATCATCGGCACCGCAGGCCACGTTGACCACGGCAAAACCGCGCTCGTGAAAGCGCTGACGGGCGTCGATACCGATCGCCTGGCGGAGGAGAAGCGGCGCGGTATCACCATCGACCTCGGCTACGCCTATACCGACGCGTTCGGCTTCATTGATGTCCCCGGCCATGAGCGGTTCGTTCACACGATGCTTGCCGGCGCCAGCGGAATCGATACCGCCCTGCTGGTTGTCGCCCTGCCCGAGGGTATCCGTCCGCAGACCCGGGAACATCTGCAAATCCTGACACTGCTGGGGATCGACCGCGGCGTGATCGCATTGACCAAAGCCGATCTGACGCCGGATCGCGTGCCGGAGGTTTCCGCCGCCCTGCGCGCGCTTCTGGCTGGCACGCCACTGGCGGGCGCGCCGATGGTCCCGGTCTCGGCCTTCACCGGCAACGGCATCAGCGAGTTGCGCGCGGCGCTGTCGGCGTCGGCGGGCCCGGATCGCACGACGGCGGGCTATCCACGTCTGGCGGTGGACCGGGCGTTCACCCTTTCGGGGGCTGGGCTGATCGTCACCGGCACGCTGGTTTCCGGGCATATCGCGGTCGAGGACCGTCTGGTGCTGTCGCCGTCGGGCCTGGAACTGCGCGTACGCGGCCTGCACGCACATAACAAGCCCGCGCAGGAGGCGGTTGCCGGTCAGCGCGTGGCCCTGAACATCGCCGGGCCGAAGCTGTCGAAGGATGCCGTGACACGGGGCGACTGGGTGCTGCATCCCGATATCCACGCCCCAACACCGGCCCTAGACGCGCGGATCGCCTTGCTGGCGGATGTTCCCAGGGCGTTGCGGCAGGACACCATGGTGCATCTGCACCTCGGCGCGGCGCACACGATGGCCCGTGTTTCGCTGCTGGATCGCGAGCGGCTGGAACCGGGCGAGGCGGCGCCGGTTCGCCTCACGCTGCCCCGGCCGATCGGGGCGCTGGCACATGATCGGGTCGTGCTGCGGGACACCGGCGCCACGCACACCATTGGCGGCGGCGTGGTGCTCGATCCGTTTCCGCCGCGCCGGGGCCGGCGGACCCCGGTTCGGCTGGCGCAGCTCCAGGCGCTGGAAACCGCTGATGCCGAGGGGGCGCTGCGGGGCGTATTGGCGGTCGCTCCGGGCTGGACGGACCAAGGGGCGTTCATGCGCGCCCGCAACATTCCGGCGGCGGTGCGCGGCGGGCTGGTCGCTTCGGTTCGCGCGATCGCAGCGGGTGGGTTGGTGCTGGCGCCGGCTGCGTTCGAGGCATCGCGGAACGCGGTTCTGGCGACCCTGGCCCAGTATCACCGGGCGTCCCCGGAATTACCCGGGTTGCAGGCCGAACGATTGCGGCTGTCTCTGCCGGACAGGCTACCGGTGGCGGGGTTTCTGGGGGTGCTCGACGCGCTGCGGCAACAAGGGGCGATTGCTCAGGACGGGCCTTGGTTCCGGCTTCCGAACCACCGGATCAGTCTTTCGCCGCGGGACGAGAAACTGTGGCTCGTCGCTCGTCCGCTGATCGCGGCCGAACGGTTCCGTCCGCCGCGCGTTCGGGAAATCGCCGTTGCGTTGAAGGTGCCGGAAAACGCCATGCGCACGACGCTGAAACGCCTGACGCGGATGGGGCAGTTGGTCGAAGTCGCGCCGGACCACTTCTTTCTCCGCGAAACAGCCGCCGAGATGGTGGCGATCGCGGCGGACGCAGTGGATGGCGAGGGCCTGCTGACGGCCGCTGCGTTCCGCGACCGGCTGGACAACGGACGCAAAGTCGCGATCCAGATACTGGAGTTTTTCGATAAGGCCGGGGTCACGATCCGCTCTGGCGACGTGCGGCGGGTGCGGGTGGATCGGTTGGGGATGTTTGGGTAAAGTGCGAGCGATGTCGGTGGCGTCACCGATCGGTGAATCACCCCGGTCGGCTCTGATTACTGTAACCATTCCGTATTGATAATACGAATATGGACTGATACCAGCCGCCCGAAGCTTCGACTCTTTTGTCAGTCGGCGGGCGGCTGGTATCCTATTGATTTGGCGCGCGGCCGCCCCACCAACCCCGCGCGCATACCAGTCGGCCCATGGGGCCGCTGGTATGATTGAAATTCAGAGGATGCTGAATGGCAATCTCGCGGGACAGTGCATCAACGACCTGACGGCGGCCGGCCAGGTTCGGGCCCGAGACTTGGCGTTTTGCCCACGGTCCTTGAGAGCGGCACGCTGCATCAGCGGTCGAATCTTCTTGCTTCGCGATCAGGCGCCCGGCTGCGGAGCAGGTCATCGAACGCGTCGAACACTCGCCGCATCTGCGGTTGCTTGTAGGGAAACAGATCCGGCGGATCCATCAGGTGGATGATCGCGGCTGTGTCGGCCTCGAACACCAGCAGCCGGCCGTCTCGCGTCTCGCTACAATCGATGGAATAGAAGTCAAACCCCATCCGTTTATGCAGGGCACTAAACGCAGCGGCATGGCGACGGGCGAAGCCGGTGTCGAACTCCGCCATGGCTGCGGCCTCTTGATCGCGTTTTGCCGCCGACTCCGTCATTCCAGCGTTCAGGTAGTGCACCATCCAGTGTTGGGAAACCGCCATGTGGCACAGGAAGGGGCGCCGGTCGATGAACGCGACACGGTATTTCCGATATAGTCCGTCCGGGCCGCGATAGTCCTCGAATTCTGTCAGGTAAAAAGACTGCTCGGAAGATAAACGCAAATAATCGCGCAGTTGACCCTGATTTTCCACGCGAGCCAGTCCTGAACCGGCATGGGAGCCGTGGGGGCGGATCAGGCATGGGTAGGAAATATCCCATGATTTTGTGCCCGCTTCCAAGGCCGAGCGGGCAACGGCGACGGTAGGTGGGCTGCGGAGCAGGGGAATGCCCGACAACGACCGCGACAGCGTATCGCGCTGCATCGCGGGCAGGAACCGGGGGTCGTTCAGGGCTGGGCGCGGCCACGCGGCGAACAACCCGCATAGGCGAGACAGAGTCTCCGGCGTGGCCTCACCGGCGGCGAAGAAGGCAACGTCGTGATCGGGTATCACCGCAGGCAACGGCTTACCAGGCAAGAGATAGAGAAGATCGAGCCGGACGTTCAGGTGGTTGGTCAGGAAATCGAGCGGCGTATTCGTCATCAGGTCGCCGGGTGCGACCAGTGCCAGAAGCCGGAGCGCGCCAGAGGACGCATTGTCGCGGGCGACCCGGAACAGGTTGCAACTTTCCAGTGCTGCATTCAGGTTTTCAAGTCCTTCCGCACGCCGGAAGGCAAGCTGACAGGCGACCGACATATCATAAAGCCGAGCGGCTTCATTTGAGCGGACGTCGTGGTGATCGGCGATGCGCCGCCGTATCTGGTGAAAGCCATTACCTTGGTACGCAAAGTCGGTCAGGGTTCCGGTTCCAAGCACAGCGGGTGGATTCACGGACACGCTGAGTTCAGGCCGGTAATCATCCAAAACGTGCATTGGCGTTTCCTGATCGCGTGTCCGCTCAGGATGGCACCGAACGGTTAACGAACCGTTAATGGCGGATATTACCGGCGCTTTCGACAGCGCCCGAATTATTGGTCGCCGGCCCGGCCGTGTTGCCGCCGTAACCGGTCCCACCCTACGATGCCCGTAACACAGTTTCAGGAGGAACCCTGTCCATGCCCATCGAATACGAGAAACGCGACGGGGTCGCCTACATCACCCTCAACAATCCGGCCAAGGCCAACATCCTGGACAAGCATACCTCCGACGCGATCTCCGAAGCCTGGATCGACCTTTGGGAGGACCGGCACATCCGCTGCGCCATCGTCACTGGCAAGGGTGATCGGCATTTCTGCGGCGGACACAATCTGGCGCCACGTGCCGACCTGACCGCCGAGGACCGCGAGTATCTGCGCACCCAGCGAATCTTCTGGCCACTCGCCGGGACCGTGCATGGGCAAAAGACCGGCGTCGATGGCCGCATGGGCGATCATTACCCGCGCGTATGGAAGCCGGTGATCGCCGCCATTAACGGCTGGGCGGCGGGGGCGGGGATGTACATGCTGCTGACCTCCACCGACATCCGCATCGCCAGCGCCGAGAACGCCCGCTTCAAGTTCGGTCTGCTGACCCAGGGCTGGGTCGGCAACGGGCCTGGACCCAGTATGCTGGTCAAGCAGCTCCGTTACGTGGACGCGATGAAGATCCTGCTGACCGACGAAGCCTTCGACGCCCGGGAAGCCTTGCGTGTTGGCCTGATCAACGAAGTCGTTCCCCATGCCGAACTCATGCAGCGCGCCGAAACCCTCGCTCGCCACATCTGCACGCTGCCACCCGCCGCGGTGCGTATGATGAAGGAGTTCGTCATCCGCTTCGGTCAGTTGCCCGACGATCAGGCGTGGCACGTGCAGAACATGATGAACAATATGCTGATCCAGACCACGATGGACGGCGAGGAAGGGCGCGCGGCGTTCAACGAGAAACGTCCTCCGAACTTCACCGGCACACTCCGCAAGCGCGGCGAACCGTGGCCGGAACCGTCGGAAGAAGATGCGAAGCGGCTGGATGAGGCGTACCGAAGCGGGGAGTACTAGTACGGCGTTTCCGAAGAACCGCACATATCACCGATTCGCCCTCCGATGGCTGCTTTCGACCCATTGTGGGCGTTGAAGTGCCGATCGCCGCTTCTATGAAGCGGACTAAATCGAGCGTGCGGCCTTTCGGCTAAAACGTCCTCATTCTCGGCAGTGCTCCACAGATGTTTTGCGGGATCGCAGCCCGAGCGCTAGCATATCAAAATCGTTGGTATAAGGAAACGACGCAAACTGCGTTCCCGTTCAGCCCTGGCGCCGCATGAACTCGGCAAAGAGCGGCACCGTGAAGTCCAGATATCCGTGATCGGTGCTGTAAATCATGCCCTTTGATATGATGCTTGCCCGCGTCGGCCCCAAAGACTTCTGGGTACGCTTCAGTTCCTGTGTGATGTCCGCCATCGCATAGGGCCCATCCCCAAGTTTTGCCATTGCCTTCACGAACTGGACCTCCGCCCTCGTTAGGCGATCAATCCGCACCTTGAAGAACCCTTCATCCAGCGCCGCCAGCGTTTCGACATAGGAATTATCGGCATCCGCAAAGGTGATTTCCGGTCCTTCCGCGTTGTTCCATATTACGGAGGCCCATTCCTGAAGGAAGAAAGGATAGCCCTTAGTGCGCTCGATGATAAGATCCAGTGCTGTTGGTGTAATGGTGGCCTCTTCGTCAACAATCGGCTTTTCAACGGCTTTCTTGGCGGAGGTGACATCGAGCGCCCCCACGCCCGGATATTGAAACAGCCGTTCTGCGTAAGACTTGGCTTCTCCCGCCAAACGCGCAACTTGTGGGAGACCTGCGCCAACCAATAGAACGGGCAGGCCCTCCTGTGACATCCGGTGCAGTGAAACAATTAGTGCCGAAAGGTCAACTTCGGACAGGTATTGTACTTCGTCGATCAGGAGTATCCAGCCACGCCCCGCGGCCTTAGCAGCCTTCCCGATAAGGGTGAAAAGGTCCGGAAGATCGTATTGAAGGTCGCCCGTATCGGCCAGTCCGGGCTCAGGCTCCACACCTACTTCCACGCCTGCCATTTCGACCTTGAAGATCGAGGCAAAGCTCCGCAACCCCCTGAGGCCGCGGGTAGCAAGCTGCTTGGCTGCTTCCACCCCAGAGAGCGATCTCATGACTTTCCGCATTTCCGGGTATAAGAGGCGGGCGAGACTTTCCCCTTCCGGAGCCTCGACCTTCGAAACCAGTAACCTCTCTTGCTCGGCGTTCCGACCGATCTCGTTGAGCAGCACGGTCTTCCCGGTGCCGCGCAGGCCCAGCAGCATTATCGAGCGCGCGCTTCTTCCCTGCATGGCTCTTCCACAAGAAATCTTTGCCGCATCAAGGATGTTATCTCGACCTGCGAGTTCCGGAGGGCGACTGCCTGCTCCGGGCGCGAATGGGTTACGATACGGGTCCATCAGTTCTCCGCGGGGGTTGCTGCGCTGCCTAGCGGCATATACGGAAGTCTAGCAAAAACTGCTAGACTTCTCTAGAGATAGCTAGTCACCCTCAATGGCTCTGGTGTAAGAATCATCGAATGGTCAGCGCCGACATCAGGAACGCAGCCATTGCGCGGAACCGGCCTAGTGGATGTCTCCTATGAGCACGTCAGATCGAAAAGCCGTCATGCAGCAATCCACCCAAAGCTGCCCTTGGACCAGGCCGTCGGCATCATCGGTGCACTGTGACGAGTGTCCCCCGCAGCGAGGCGCCGGATGCCCCGGGGCTCGCCCCCAATCTCGCCCTGAATAAGGTTGGTTTCATGGAAACGATGTACTAGTGGATAAAGTCCGGCAGGTAGTGCCGCCGGACTTTATCCACTTGTCCTTGATTTGGTGGGCCGATTCACCCGACCGCAAGGATGCTTTTGTCAGGGTCGGACCGCTACGACCCTGCTCCCAGCGCATCGCGCAGCACAGCCTCGGTATCCGCCCCCAAACCCGGCGCCGGCCCCGTTGCGCGTCCAAACGAGGCGACCCACGGCAGGCCCGGCAACGCCCCGGTTCCGTATTCATCCCAAAAGCCGCGTGCCTGTAGATGCGGGCAGGCCACAAGTTCGGCTGATCGGGCAAGAGTCGCCCGAGCGAGGGCGCCGGCGGCGGGTTCGGTCGCCAGCCATTCGTCGTTGCCTTCGCATTGGGTCACCGTGCCCGACCGCTCCGCCGCACCGCTGAGCAGCGGTTCGGCCATCGTCCACAGCATCGCCTCGATCATCGAGAAATCCACTCGCGCGACTTCGCCGGATCGGCGCCGCCATACGCTGGCGGCGGTGATAAACGCGAGCATCAGGCCGCACATTGGATCCAGCCACGCCATCCCCACCCGAGGAGGCACACCTGGATGGCGGTTCAGCCCGGCGAAACCGGTGAAGCACTGAAGCAATGTTCCGTATGCGACAGCGTGCGCGTCCGGCCCGGTTCGGCCCGACCCCGATGCGGACACGTAGATCAGATCGGGGTTGATCTCGCGCAGGGCCTCCGCGCCCAATCCAAGCCGGTCCATGACGCCGGTTGCGAAGTTCTCCACCAGAACGTCGCACGTCGCAACGAGCGCCTTGGCGATCGCGATCACCTCCGGCTGTTTCAAATCCAGTACGATGGCCTTCTTCGCCTGACCCAGAACCGTGTGCAGTTCCGATGCCCGTCCAGGGTCGCCGCGTCCGGGTGCCTCGACCTTGATAACCTCTGCCCCCATCGCCGCCAGGTAGCGTGTCGCCGTGGGTCCGGCGATCACCCAACTGAAATCCAGCACGCGGATGCCCGAAAGCGGCAGCTTCCCGCCACCGGCCTCGACACAAGCACCCGGAGCCAACCGAACCCCGAACGGCGAGCCGGGCATCCGCTCGGCCTTTCCGGCCACCGGGACCGCGCGAAAGAACCCCCGATGCCGAAGCTGCGGCGAATCCAGATGCTCCGCCGGCTCGCACAGCGGAAAGCTGGGCACATGCGCGGCCTGCGCTGTTTCGGCGATCCAGGCCTTGGTCTTGTCCCGGCTCCACGCCGACATCAGCGCGTGCAAAGCGTCCCAGTTGGCGACGCGATCCTTCTTGGTCGCGAACCGAGGTTCCGCGCCCCAGGCCGGCGAGCCCATCGCCTCCAGCCACGCCGCCCATTGCCGGTCCTCGCGGGGAGAAATCGCGGCATACCCGTCGCGGGCTGGCAGGATGCACACCGTCGCGCCGTTGCCGTCGCCTACGCGTTTGCGGGACCAGCTTTTGCCGGTCTGGCCAGCCCGCGTCAGTTCCGTCATCGCCAGGGTTGCCAGTGCCTCCTGGATCGAGACATCGACAACCGCGCCATTGCCCTGCAGCGCCGCGTGCATGCCGGCGCAAGCCGCCGCGATCCCGCCCAGGAAGGCCGATTGCTGGCCGGCGGGGGCCATCGGCGGTTCATTCAATTCGTCGATCTGCCCGGTCAGCATGCGGGCGATGCCGCTGGCGAAAAACAGCGTCAGGTCGGTGGCCGGCTCCTCCGCGCGTGGTCCAGTTTGGCCGAAGGGGGAGATCAGGACGATCGCGGCGGTTGGATTGCGTTGCCGTAACGTCTCCACATCGCGTCCGGCGCGGTGCAGCGTGGCCGGGCTGCCCTCGCAGACGATCAGATCGGCGGTTTCCAGCGTTCCTGATTGCGTCCCGTGATTCAGGTATTCGTCCAGCGGGATGGACCGATCGGGATCAATACGAACAACCGACGCGCCAACGTCCGCGAAGAGCCGCCCGCACACCGCGGCTGCCCGGCCGGGACCGACTTGCGCCACCCGAAAACCATCCAACACCGTCATTCCAGCCGTTTTCCCTGCGTCCATACGGCAACGATGCACAGAGACGCGGTGGTTTACAAACTGGCATAGGCAGGAGAAGGCTGCGACCATCCACACCATCTGCTGACCGAGGAATCCCGTGCCCCTACCTGTCATCCTGGATTGCGACCCCGGCACCGACGATGCCTTTGCCATTCTGCTGGCCCTCGCGTCGCCGGAACTGGACGTCCTGGCCATCACGGTCGCCGGCGGGAATGTCGGGCTGGAGCACACGCTGCGCAACGCGCGGGCGCTGACCGCCCTGGCCGGCTCCAACGTCCCAGTCTACGCGGGGGCGGATCGTCCGCTGCTGGGCGCGTTTGTCAGCGAGACCGGCGTCCATGGCGAGGACGGCCTGGGCGGCATCATCCTGCCGGACGGCAAGCCTCCGGCGCCCGGTCTGGCCGCCGACGTCGTTCGGCGCATGCTTCGTGACTCCGCCGAACCGGTCACGCTGATCGGCATCGGCCCGGCGACCAACCTTGCGCTCGCGCTGACCACGGAACCCGCCCTGACCAAACATGTGGCTCAGATCGTACTGATGAGCGGCGCCTGGGCCGAGGGCAACGCGACCCCGGCCGCCGAGTTCAACGCATGGAGCGATCCCGAGGCGTTGGCCATCCTGCTCGCCTGTGGCCGGCCCGTGGTGTTCGCGACACTGGAACTGACCGCCCAGGCCCTGGTCACGCCCGCCCTGATCGCGGCATGGCGTGCGCTGGGTGCTGGGCGCTGCCTTCAGGCGGCCTGTGACATACAGTCAGCCGTGCCACCGTCCCGCCGTCTGGGCGGGGCAGGGGCGCCACTGCACGATCCCTGCGCCATCGCATGGCTGATCCAGCCCGGCCTGTTCACGACCCGTACATGTTCCGCGCGCGTCGATCTGGGGCCGGGACCCGGACGCGGCCGCACCCTGATCGATCGCTGGAACCGCACCGGCGATGCGCTCAACGCCATGGTGCTGGAAACCCTGGACGCGCCCGGTTTCTTCGATCTGCTCGGGCACAGGCTCGCGCTTTTGCCGTGACCATGGCACGGTTGCGCAACGCCAAGGAGACACCGCATGGACCCGAACACCCTGCCTTTCGACGCCGACACCATGTTGCTTGGGTTGCGTGAGTGGGTCGAATGTGAGAGCCCTACGTTCGACGCCGCCGCCGTCAACCGCATGATGGACATCGCCTCCCGCGCGCTGATTCTCGCGGGTGCTCGGATCGAGCGGATCGCTGGTCGGATGGGCCTTGGCGATTGCGTCCGGGCGACGTTTCCACACCCGACCCCCGATGTGCCTGGCATTTTGGTAATGGGGCATCTGGATACGGTGCATCCGATCGGCACACCGCTTCCCTTCCGGCGCGAGGGCAACCGAGCCTGGGGGCCGGGCATTCTGGACATGAAGGGGGGCAACTACCTGTCCCTGGAGGCGATCCGCCAGTTGCATCGGGCAGGTCTGCGCACGCTGTTGCCGATTACGGTTCTGTTCACCAGCGATGAGGAAATCGGCAGTCCCTCCACGCGCGACCTGATCGAGGCCGAAGCGTCCCGCCACAAATACGTTCTGGTACCGGAACCGGCCCGTCCCGATGGCGGGGTCGTCACGGGCCGTTACGCGATCGCTCGTTTCAATCTGGAAGCGACCGGCCGCCCGAGCCACGCGGGGGCGGCGCTGGGGGCTGGAAGGTCGGCGATCAAGGAGATGGCCCGCAAGCTGATCGAGATCGAGGACATGACGACCGATAGCTGCACTTTCAGCGTCGGTGTGATCCATGGTGGCCAATGGGTGAACTGCGTCACCACGACCTGCACGGGCGAGGCGTTGTCGATGGCCAAGCGGCAAGAGGATCTGGAGCGCGGCGTGGCGGCCATGCTGGCGTTGCGCGGGTCATCCAACGAGGTTCAGTTCAAGGTGACGCGCGGCGTGACCCGGCCGGTTTGGGAGCCAGACGCCAAGGGCATGGCACTGTACGAAGTCGCGCGGCAGATCGCGGAAGCCCTGGGTTACACAATCAACCCGCAGAGTTCGGGCGGCGGATCAGACGGAAACTTCACTGGCGCGATGGGCATCCCGACGCTGGACGGCCTGGGCGTGGCCGGGGCAGGGGCGCACACCCTTGATGAGCATATCCAGATCGACAGTCTGGCGTATCGGGGGAAACTCATGGCGGGGCTGCTGATGGCCCTGGCCTGATGCGGGCGATCACCAGCCGCCCACGGCTGTTTTCCGGCGTGGCGGCTATGCTTTTGACGTGGCTGTTCCTCCCATCTGGCTGGGCGATGACAACGCGCGGCGTGGCGGCATGGGACGTTGGCGTGGTGGTCTTCCTGCTCGCTTCCGCCCAGTTGTTTGCCACGAAATCGCCGGACGGGATGCCCGCCGCGGCCGAGGCGGAGCAGGAGGGCGAGTGGACGATCTTCTGGATCACCCTGGCGGTTGTGATCGTCAGTTTCGTCGCGGTCAGCGGCGAGTTCGCCGCGCTCAAGGGCGCCGGGGCGACCAGCAAGGGCTGGCAAATCACGCTGGTCGCCCTGACGTTGTTTCTGTCCTGGCTGATGACACATGTGACGTTCGCGTATCGCTACGCGCACGAGTTCTACGCGCGGGATGACGGCGGCCCGGACGTCGATCGCGGGCTGACATTTCCCGGGGAGGACGAGCCCGATTATCTCGATTTTCTGTATTTCTCGCTGGTACTCGGTATGACGTTCCAGGTTTCGGACGTGGAGGTCACCAGCCGCAAACTACGCCGCGTCGCAACGCTGCATGGGTTGCTGAGTTTCCTGTTCAACACGGTCATTGTTGCGTTCACAGTCAATATCGCGGCCGGCGTGATGAGTTAGATTTCGTTCTGAGGCGGAGCCGCGCTGTTTAGGGTTGGCAATGGCTGGCTCGCCTCATGTTCCTCGGGCGTCATGCAGGCGAGCGACGCGTGCAATCTATGCTGATCGAGATCGCCTCGATGAAGGTGCCGATCGCTACCGCGCCACCATTCGCACCAGCGCCCCCGCCACATCGAACAAATCCAGCAGCCGCGCCACGTAATGATCGTGCACGACAAATCCCGGCGCGGCGGGATCTTTCATCTGCCGCTCCAGCGCGTCGAGCATCCGCCGTAGTCGTAACTGATGCAGCCCCAGTTTCCGTTGCACCGGATCGGCAACGACCCCGGCGAACGCCGACGCCACGGTTGAAGCCGCGAACAGCCCGCCGGTCAGCCCGGCGACCAAAACCGCGGAGGGTGCGATCGGAAACAGCGTGTACCACATAGATCCCAAGGCACCGCCCATCGGGAACGACATCACCGCCGCCCGCTGCACGATCGCTGCTGCCAGCGACGGACCCAGCGTCAGCGCGCCGGGAGTGAGTTTCCGCAGCGCCAGCGCCCCGGCACTCAGGCTCAGCAACGCCGTCGTAATCTCGGTCGCCGCCGCGCGGGTGCGGCCATATTCCGTCATCGCCGCCTCAAGGCGCTGGCGCAGCGCGGGATCGTCACCGGTCGTGCCCAATGCCTCCAGCGCGGGCGTCAGCGCGGCGACAACGCGTGGATCGGACAGAATTGTCTCTGCCAGCGCATCCTTGGCGGTGATCCGGCCATCGGCCGCATAGGGCAACTCCAGCAGATCGGCATGTAGCCGCCACGCCAGTTCCTGCCCCACGGCGGTATGGACGGTCAGCCGCTTGCTGCCGAGTTCCGCCGCCAGCCGCGGCGCACCCAGCTTGCGCGCCGCATGCGCCGCCACCAGCAAGCCAACCTGAGGCACTGCCATCGCCAGGTTCAACGGCGCCTTCGCGATATCCCAGCCAATGGCCGCGCGATGCAGGCTCATCGAGCCTCGCAGCGAGAAATTCCTGTCCACAAACGGCGTTATCCGTTGCCGCCGGTCATCGAAATACCGCCGCACGCCGTCGCTGACGATTTGCCGGGCCAGCGCCTGGTTCGTGTCGTCCGTCATCCGCCTGCCTTTGCGCTCCCGGCCGAACCGGCTAGCGTCCATGTGCTGTAAGGGGAGAAAGAGATGTCCATGGCCGAGACCGCCGACAAGGGCGTCGAGACCGTCGTGATGCGCCGCGTGTTCTGGCGGCTGATGCCATTCCTGCTGATCGCCTACCTGATCGCCTATATCGATCGCGTGAATGTCGGCTTCGCCTCGTTGCAAATGAACAAGGCGGTCGGCATCGATCCGAAAACCTTCGGCCTGGGCGCGGGCATCTTCTTCATCGGCTATTTCATTCTCGAAGTGCCGAGCAACCTGGGGTTGGAGAAATTCGGCGCGAGCAAATGGATCGCCCGCATCATGATCTCCTGGGGGATCATCTCCGGCGCGTGTGCGCTGATCGCGGGTCCCACCAGCTTCCTGGTGTTGCGCTTCCTGCTGGGCGCGGCGGAGGCGGGGTTCTTCCCGGGCGTCATTCTGTATCTGACCTATTGGTTCCCCTCGGAATACAGGGCGAAGATCGTCGGTATATTCATGGTGGCGATCCCGGTTGCCGGACTGACCGGCTCGCCCATCTCCGGCGCCATCCTTGGCATGGACGGCGTTCTCGGTCTGGGCGGCTGGCAGTGGGTATTCATCATCGAGGCCATTCCGGCGGTGCTGATGGGTATGCTGAGCTTTGTCTGGCTGACCGACCGGCCCGAGCATGCGAAATGGCTGTCCGACGCGGAACGCGCCTGGCTCGCGGGCAAGCTGGCGATGGAACGGCAGCGGACCAGGCGGGTGAGGCAGTTGTCGGTCTGGAAGGTGATGGTCAACAAGCACGTGCTGATTATGGCCCTGGTCTATTCCGGCGCGGCCGGTGCCAGTTCCGCGATGGCGGTCTGGCAGCCGCAGGTGATCAAATCGTTTGGGCTGAGCAATCTGGAGACCGGGTTCCTCAACGCGGTGCCGTATGCGATCTCGGCCGTGCTGATGATCTTCTGGGGCCGGTCGTCCGACCATACCGGAGAGCGGGTGTGGCACAATGCGTTGCCGCTGGGTTGGATGGGTCTGGCGATGGTGGCGACGTTCTGGGCCCACAGCCTGTGGGTGTTGCTGCCGCTGCTGACGATGGTTCTGGCTGGGACCTACGCCAGCAAGGGACCGTTCTGGGCGCTGTCGTCGGAGTGGCTGGCGGCCCCGGTCGCCGCGGCGGGACTGGCGCAGATCAACGCCTTGGGGAATTTGTCCGGGTTCTTCTGCAATTACCTGATCGGGTGGATCAAGGACGAAACAGGTAGTTTTCCGCTGGCGATCATGCCGATCGCGGCTTTGGCGCTGGCAGGGACCGCGGCTGTGTTGGTTGTTGGCAGGGGGCAGCCACGGACAGCGGCCGTGCAGCCGTAGGGGATATCGGACGCCGACACTTTATTCCGTAACGGCGTTAGCACTCCATTAACCTTTCCCCGCCAAACTGTCCTCGCACCGGAGGGCAGATATGGCGGGCAAGGGTGGCAAGAAGGACTCCAAGGGCGGGGTCATCATCAAGAAGTATGAGATCGTCGAAGGCGGCCACCATGGCGGCGCGTGGAAGGTGGCGTATGCCGACTTCGTCACCGCCATGATGGCGTTCTTCCTGCTGATGTGGCTGCTGAACGCCACCACCGAGGATCAGCGCAAGGGCCTTGCCGACTATTTTTCCCCGAATAACCTGATGTCGCACGCATCGTCCGGCACCGGCGAGCCGTTCGGCGGGCATACCGCGTTCGACCAGGGTGCCCTCGTCTCGGACCGTGGCAGCGTGCAGATCAACAACGGCAAGCGCCCCGTCCTGGATCATACTGCTGACGGTGAGGACCCCGTTTATGCCGACTTTCATCGAGCCGACGCCGGCGATGGCGTGGGCCAGGGGCCTATGACCGAAGACCAGTACGCGGACGACGAAACCGATGAAAAGCCGCTTGGGCAGAAGGGAACTCGCCCCGCTCCGGGACCCGGTGGCCCAGCCGACGTCGAACGCCAGGGCCAGCCGGCCAACACCGCCGCGGAAAAGGCCAAGGCGGAGAAAGCCGCCTTTGAGCGAGCCGCTGAACAGATCCGGGACGCCGTCCGGGCCGACCCGGCGCTGGCCGAACTTTCCAAGCAACTGGCCATCGACATGACCCCGGACGGGCTGCGTATCCAAATCCTGGACGAAGTCCAGTTGCCGATGTTTCCCACTGGCTCCTCCGCCCCGAACGAACGGGCGCGGCTGCTTATCCAGAAGATCGTGCCCGTGCTGACGAAGCTGAAAGGACCAATCTCGATCGCCGGACACACCGACGCAGCTCCGTTCCCGGGTCCGGATCGCACCAACTGGGAACTCTCCGCCGAACGCGCCAACGCCACGAGACGCTTGTTGGTCGATGGCGGCTTCCCCGATTCACGGCTGAAATCCGTCATAGGCGACGCCGACCGCGATCCCCTGCTGCCCGCCGATCCGCTGGCCGCCGCCAACCGCCGTATCGCCATCCTGGTGATGCGCGAAGCAAAGCCATGACCCGATGCTGACGATCGGCGGCCTTGTCCTGCTGTTCGGCTGCGTGCTGGGCAGTTATCTGACCTCGGGCGGCAGTATGGAACCGCTGATCGAGGCGATCCCGTTCGAGATGTGGACCATCGGCGGCGCGGCCATCGCCACGACGCTGATGTCGAACTCCATGCACGATGTGAAACACACGCTGGGTGCCTTCGGCAAAATGATCAAGGGTGCCGCCTTCCACAAGGCGGACTACATCGAACTGCTCAGCCTGCTGTATTTCCTCGTCCGCCTCGCCAGCACCAAGGGCGCGATGGCGCTGGAAGCCCATATCGAGAAGCCCGCCGAAAGCGCCGCGTTCCAGAAATTCCCCAAGATCATCGCCAATCACCATGCCACCACGATCATCTGCGACTACCTGCGCATGGTCGGAATGAACGCCGACGACCCGAACCAGATCGAGGACGTCATGGCCAGGGAACTGAAAAAGACCTTGGTCGAGGAACTGCACCCGTCGCACATCATGCAGAGCATGGCCGACGCGCTGCCAGCCCTGGGAATCGTTGCCGCCGTGCTGGGCGTGATCAAGACGATGTCCCACATCGACCAGCCCCCGGCCGTGCTGGGGGCGATGATCGGCGGCGCGTTGGTGGGCACGTTCCTGGGTATTCTGTTGGCCTATGGTATCGCCGGCCCGTTCTCCGCCCGGATGAAGGGCGTGGTCGAGGAGGAATCAAAGTATCTGGAGGTGGTTCGCGCGGTATTGGTCACGCATCTGCATGGCAACGCACCGCAGGTTAGCGTGGAATCCGGCCGCAAAATGGTTCCGACCGAACACATGCCAAGCTTCCAGGAACTGGAAGAGGCCGTGCAGGCGGTTCAAATGTAAACGGTTGTTCAAACCCCTTGTGTTCGGTGCCCCCCACCATAACATCGGTTCAATGCTGCGTTGTGGAATAGGTTTCCTGTTTCTGTTGCTGCCCATCGCCGCGTTCGCCCAAGGGCCGGGGTCGGCGCCGGTTTCGCTTCACGCGCAATACGAGACATACGCGGCCGGGGTTCATGTGGCGGAGGTCGAAACGGGGTTCAGTTTCGACCCCAGGGCCTACCAAATCAGCCTTGCTTACCGCACCACCGGTGTCGTTGGGTTCTTCGTCCGCGGACACCAACTCGATACCGTCAACGGATCCTGGACCGGTGGGCGGGCCACGCCGTCGCGGTTTCTTGGCCAGGGGGTTTGGCGGGGCGAGGACCGCCTGGTGGAAATCGACTACCAGCAGACCAAGCCGGTTATTCGCCAACTGGTACCGCCGATCGTCGCGGAGCGGGAGCCGGTACCAGACTCGCTGCAGGTCAATTCGATCGATACGCTGAGCGCGCTGGCGGTGCTGCTCCGTGCGGTCGCTACAACCGGCCGGTGTGAAACGGCCGTGCGTACTTTCGACGGACGCCGAGCGGTGGAGATCGAGGCGCACACGGTTGGTGAGGAACTGCTCGCGCCCACCACACGGTCTAGCTTCGAGGGCAAGGCACTGCGCTGCAACTTCTCTGGCCGGATGCTGGCGGGTTTCAAATTCGGCGACGACCGGGGGCGGGATGGCAAACCGATGCACGGGTCGGCCTGGTTGGCAGCGGCGGTGCCGGGGGGACCGCTTCTACCCGTGCGCATGGCATTCGAAACCAGATGGTTCGGCGATGCCATCATGTACCTCACCAACATCGGGCAAGGTTCGGAACTCCGCGTCGCTCGGGGTAAGTGAAAGCGGTGATGGTTATTCCATCAAATCCCCGATCCGAAAGGCATCCGCGATTCGCCGCACCCGTCCCGCCTGGTCAACCGCGATCGTATCGAAGCGAACGCCATTGACTCCCCAGTCTGGATTGCGTGCCAGGATCAACTCGCAGGCGCCCATCAATCGGGCTCGCTGTCGGTTGGTCAGTGCCGTCGCCGCTTTGGCCAGCGTTGGCCGCGACTTGACTTCGACAATCGCGAGGATGCCGTCTTTCTCCGCCACCGCGTCCACCTCCCCAGCCTCGGTACGCAGGCGGCGTGCGCGGATGGTCCAGCCGTCGGCCACCAAAGCCGCACAGGCGGTGTCCTCGGCAGCGATCCCGATGGCATAGGCGGTCCAGTCTTTTCGGCGCGGACGGTTCATCCCCATAGAATGCGGACGACTGCTTAATATCTAGTGAACGGCAGGAACATTTATGCCGCGCGAACGTCCCAACATTCCGGATGCACCGACCAAGGACCGAAAATGGACGCAACCGCCGATCGGCCGTTCACCGGCGCGGAATTCTGGCACGTTGCCGCTCGCTTCGGTTTCGTCGAAGTGACCAACGTCGTGGCGGCAGATCGCGCTGCCGGTCTGGATCGTTCGGCCGTCGTCATGACACGGTGCCCGGGCCATGACGACAGCAGGCTCAAGCCGAGATCGGTTCGCCGAAGGGTACCCAGGCTTTCCCGTCGAACCGTTGCAGCCGCAACCGCTTGATCCCCAGATAATCCGTCGCCGTCGTATGATACCGGATCCCGTTCTGGAACATCGGCAACTGGATATCCAAATTCGTCGCCTGCCGCATGATGTTCTCCCGCGACAAATCGTTGCCGCATTGCGTGAACACCTGCACCCCGGTCTGCGCGGCACAGTAACCATAGACGTTGTTGATGTCCGAAAGGTCGGACCCCGGCATGTATTCATTCATGAAAGCGAGCCAATCCTTGTAGCCCGGATCGGTCTTCCACTGCGGATCGGAGGGGTCCTTCATATACGCCCCCGTAATCAACCCGACCGCCTTGTCCAACCCCGCCGGTGCCAGGCCCGAGGATACCGATGCCCCCACGGTCGCGATCAGGTACATCGGGTTCCAGTTCAAATCGCGCACTTTCCGCAACGTCATCGCGTTGAACTTCGGAATGCCGGCCATGAACAGCGCATCCGCGCCCGACGCATGTAGTTCCACGACCTGTGAATCCACGGTTGGGTCCGTCGGTTCATAGCTGTTGGAAGCCACCAATTGCCCAACCTTGTCGCCTAGCCCGTCCTTGAAGCCCTTCAGGAAGTCACGGCCGGAATCGTCGTTCTGGTACAGCACCGCCATCTTGGCGTTCGGCTTGGTTTCCAGGATATGCTTGGCATAGACCCGGCCTTCGATCTGGTAGCTGACCTGCCAGCCGATGGTCCAGGGATAGTGCTCCGGATCGGCGAACTGCGTCGCACCGGATGCGACGAAAATCTGCGGCACCTTCTTGGCATTCAGGTATTTCCGCGTCGCCATGGCGCAGGGTGTGCCGAGTTGCTGGAAGATGCAGGCAACGCCTTCTTCCTCCACCAGTTTGCGGGTTTGTTCCACGGTCTTCGGCGGGCTGTAGCCGTCGTCCAGGGACAGCAGCTTGATCTTGCGGCCGTTGATGCCGCCTTTCTTGTTGATCATGTCGATATACGCCACCTCGACCTTGCCGATCGGGGCGTAGCTCGATGCCGGCCCGGAATAGGGCATGGTTTGGCCGATCAGCAGTTCGGTGGCGGTCACTCCGGGCGCCTGTTTCGTTTGCGCGATGGCAGGGGTCGCGAGTGCGGTCCCGGCAAGGGCCAGCACTTTCCGTCGGGTCAGAATCGTCATGGTGTTCAAGCCTTCCGTTGATAGCGGTGCATGCGGAGAACGAGCAGATCGCGCAAATGCGGCCGCATCCGTTCGGTCCAAGGTGTGTTGGATGCCTTTGCCCAGGCATCGGATCGCGACACGTCGCTGTCGCGAAGATGGTACAGCGAGAGATAGCGACGCTCCGATGCCGTGTCGGACACACGATAACGTCGAGCGGACAGGACCCCGGGGACGGCGGCGAGTTGCGGCAGGTGTTCGGTACCGTACCAATCGTTGAACGCGGCCTCGGCGGTGGGATCGACGTTCATCGACGCAACCAGCAGGCCGTCGGCGCCTTCCGCCGCGACCGCGTCGCCGGGAGCGATTTGCTCGCCCTCATAGCGCATGATGCGGCGGCACATGCCGGTGACGCGCCTGGTCCAGACCGACTGGTTTTCACCGCCGACCGCCATATAGGGTGCCGACGTCAGCACGCCGGGGCTGTCCAGGTCATAGATCGCGACGTGAACCATCGGGTTGTCGTCGGCGATCCAGCGTTCGGCGTTGATGAAGCCCGGCACGCGCAGCCGCTCCGGCACATGTTCCCTGTCGTACCAGTCGTGGAATTCATCCGCATGGGCGGTCGAAAAATCGAACGCCATGAACAGCAGGCCCTTGGCCATCCCCCGTTCTCCCTCGTCCGGCCTTGCTGGCCTGGATCGTCAATTGATTGTGAAGCGCCAACCCATAGCGGGCAAGCCTTCCCGCACCGTAGATACGATCACGAAACCCGGATGGAGCTTCGATGTCGAAACGCGAAAAAATGCTGGAGGGGATCGATCTGCGGCAGGAACGTGGGATCGAGATCGGGGCGCTCGCCGCGCCGATCGTCACCAAGGCAGAATCCGACATCCGCTATGTCGATTGGGCCGACCAGCAGACGCTGAAGGCCAAATACGCCCATGATCCGAATGTGGACGTGGACAAGATCGTGCCCGTCGATGGCATTTGGGGCGACAACTCGCTGAAGCAAAGCCTGTCCGACGAAACCGGCTTCGGCTACGCCATCGCGTCCCATGTTATCGAGCATGTACCCGACATGATCGGCTGGCTGGGTGAAATCGCCGAGGTTCTGCGGCCGGGCGGCCGACTGACCCTGGCAATTCCCGACCGCCGCTTCACCTTCGACTACCTGCGGCAGGAAACCCGTGTTGGCGACCTGATCGATGCCTGGATGCGGCGCAACCGGCGCCCTTCGCCCGCGAATGTCTTCGATTTCTGCGCTAACTCGGTCATCGTAGATGCCGGTACGGCATGGCGTGGGCCATTGGACCGCGGCAACCTGACGCATTACACCGATCCCCGGTCCGCCTTGCGGATGGCCCGTGAATCTTTCGACGGAGCCTATCACGACACCCACTGCTGGGTGTTCACGCCAGAATCACTGCTCCGCATATTGATCGATCTGGTCGACCTCGATCTGTTGCCATACCGCTGCGCACGCTTCCACACCACGGAACCCGGTTCGATCGAGATGTTCCTGATCCTGGAGCGCATGGCCGACGATACCGATCAAGCCAAAGCTGAAGCGCGCGAGAGCTTCTTGGTCCCCCTTCGTGACGTTCAGGAGCCAGATCTGGCGATTGAGGTCGTGCGCTTGCGTGCGGTGGTGGACGCCATGGAGCAGACGGTCGCTTCACTTCAAAGCGAGGCCGAAGCCTCGAAGGCGAAGGTCGCTTCGCTCGAAAGCGAGGCCGAAACCTTAAAGTCGAAAGTCGCTTTACGGGAGGGCGAGATTGCGGCTCTCAGGTCCTCGACATCCTGGCGGATCACCAAGCCGCTGCGCGACGTCCGGGTGCGAATCTCGGGCGCCTGAGATCCGGCGACGTTGCCAGTCCAGACGGTTTGCGGCATGCAGGTCTTTACCTTCCAAGGAGACGCCGCATGTCCTTTCTGACTGAACCGGAGCCCGAGCGCGGGGCCAACCTGCCCGTGATGCCCGGGATCAGCCGGATCGTCGCGAACAACCCCGGCCCGATGACCTATTTCGGGACCAACACCTACCTGATCGGCACGGCCGAAGGCCTCGTCGTTCTGGACCCCGGACCCGAAGGCCATCCGGAGCATGTGGATGCGATCATGCGCCATGCCGGTGATCGGATCGCCTACATCGCGGTCAGCCACACGCATCACGACCATGTCGGCGCGGTACCGGCCTTGCAGGAAGCCAGCGGCGCCCCGACGGTCGGTTTTCAGCACAGCGCCATCGAGGCATTCGACCCCGATATCAAGCTGGGCCACGGCGACAGCCTCGCCGGGATGCTGGCACTGCACACGCCCGGCCATGCCTCCGATCATCTGTGCTTCGCGCTGCCCGTCGCGGGCGAAAAGGTGCTTTTTAGCGCCGACCACGTGATGTCGTGGTCCACCAGCATCGTCAGCCCGCCGGGGGGCGACATGCGGGACTATTTCGCCAGCCTGAACCTGCTGCTGCAACGCGACGACGACGTCTATCTGCCGGGTCACGGCCCGCCGCTGCGCGACCCGCGCACGCTGGTGCGAGCGATGCTGACCCATCGCGTCATCCGTGAGCAGGCAATCGCCAGGAAGCTGGGCGAAGGATCGTTCGATACATACACGATCATGGACGCGCTGTATTCGCAGTTGAACCCGCGCCTGCGCAAAGCCGCGGAACGCAACGTGCTGGCGCACCTGTTGAAAATGGAAGCCGAGGGTCTGGCGGTTCGAGAGGGCGAGCTCTGGCGGGCGGCGTAACGGTTTCCAGCGTCCGCGGGGCGACATCCGGCTTGCGGCGCCGGCTAATTCAGCCCTGAAACGAAAGACCCTTCCGCCTCGGTTCGACCGAGACGGAAGGGCAAACGGCCAAGCGAGACCGAAGGTTCACGCCGCCGTCGCTGTCGTTACGCCTTGATCAGCGGGCAACCGCCGTCCGCGAGCGGACGCCAGGCGTCCTCCGGCGCGATCGTCGCGATTTTCTTGCAGAAATCATGCGGATACTTGGCTTCTTCGGGTGTCTTGACCTGCCAAAGGTACATCACATGCATCACCCGGCCATCCTGCCGGACTTTCACGTTGTCGTTGTAGAAATCGTTGATCGGCATCTCTTTCATCTTGGCCACGACGGCGTCTGCGTCAGTTGACCCCACGGCCTTGACCGACTTCAGCCAATGCGTCGCCGCGCAATAGCTGCCGGCGTGCAACAGGCCGGGCACCATCCCGCCCATCTTGTCGCTCCAGCGCTTGGACCAGGCGCGGGTCTTGTCGGTCATGTCCCAGTAGAACGAGTCGGTGTAGTTCAGCCCGGCGCAGACCTTCTGACTCAGCGAGTTCACGTCGCTGATCTGCATCAGCAGCGTCGCCATCTGCATGCCGCTTTTGGTCAGCCCGAACTCAGCCGCCTGCTTGACGCAGTTCTGCGTGTCCGTGCCGGCGTTGGCCAAGCCGATCACCTTCGCGCCCGATGCCTGCGCCTGCACCAGATAGGACGAAAAATCCGCCGTCCCCAATGGGGCGCGCACGGATCCCAGCACCTTGCCGCCGGCCGCCTTCACCGCGGCCATGGTGTCCTGCTCCAGTGCATAGCCGAACGCGTAGTCAGCGGTGATGAAGAACCAGGTATCGCCGCCGGCCTTGGTCAGCGCGTTGCCCGTGCCGTGCGCCAGGGCATAGGTGTCATAGGAGAAGTGGATTCCGTAGGGGGAGCACTCCTTACCCGTCATCGCGGACGTCGCCGGTCCGGTGATCAGGTAGATCCGCTTCTTCTCGCGGCACACCTGCTGGATCGCCAGCCCGGAGGAACTCGCCGCGCCATCCGCCAGCACATCCACGCCGGTATCGTCGATCCACTGCCGAGCCAAGGAGGTTGAAACGTCCGGCTTGTTCTGGTCATCCGCCTGCAGGATTTCGATGGGGCGCCCGAGCACCGATCCGCCGAAATCCGCGATCGCCAGTTCGGTCGCGACGTGGTTGCCGGGTCCGCCGACGTCACGGTACGGTCCGCTCATGTCCGACAGCAGCCCGATCCTGATCGGCTTCGAACTGCTCTGCGCTCGGATAATTCCCGGCATCGCCAACGGCGCGGCCGCCAGGCCGCCAATCAACACACGACGCGATACATTGGACATATATTTTGTTCTCCTACCCTAACCGAATGCGCCGGCGCTTGATTCGCGGCGCTACGCCTTGTAGCGGATTAGTACCGTTTGCCGTCTTTGGGGAAAAAAATCCATGCCGATGATGTCGGGAAAGACCGCTCTGCTCGATTTATTGAGGCAAGAAGGCGTGCGCATGATCTTTGGCAATCCCGGAACCACGGAATTGCCACTCATGGATGCATTGGCAGCGGAACGAGAGCTTCGTTACATCCTGGCGTTGCAAGAGGCCCCGGCAACGTCCATGGCGGACGGCTACTGCCAAGCGTCGGGACAGTGCGCGATGTTGAACCTGCATGCGGCCCCCGGTCTGGGGAATGCGCTGGGCATGTTGTATGACGCGCAGAAGGCTGGCTCCCCGATTCTGGTGACGGCCGGGCAGCACGAACAGCGCTTCAACTTCACCGAACCGCTGTTGATGGGTGATCTGCCCACGATCGCGCGCCCGTTCGTCAAATGGTCCGACGAAGTCCGCCGTCTGGAGGATTTGCCCCGGGCGATCCATCGAGCCGTGAAAACCGCGCTGGCGCCGCCGATGGGGCCGGTGTTCCTGTCGCTGCCCGGCGACATCCTGACCGAAAGCGCCGATATCGATCTCGGTGCCCCGAGCCGTGTGGCGACCGGCATGCGCGGCGATGCCAGCGCGATCGGGCAGGCCGCGGCGATCATCGCCAAGGCCAAGAGCCCGGTCATCATCGCTGGTGACGCGGTGCCACAGGGCGATGCGTTGCGGGAGCTGGTTGACTTCGCCGAGGCCCTCGGAGCCCCGGTCTATGACGAAGGCATGGCCAGCCGGGCGATGTTCCCCTCCTCGCATCCGCTCTATCGCGGGGCGATCGTCAGGCTGCCGGCGGCGATCCGCGGCATGCTGATGCAGCACGACCTGCTGGTGTCGGTTGGCGGCGATCTGTTCACGTTGTCGCTGCCCGGCGAAGTCGAGGCGATGCCTGAAGACTACCCCGTCATCCACCTGGATACCGACCCGTGGGAGCTTGGGAAGAACTACCCTGAACAGGTCTCCATCCTCGGCGAGCCCAAGGTCACCCTGCCGGAACTCACCGCGGCGCTTCGCAAGGCTCGGTCCGCCGCCGAGGCGGAAAGTGCGGTCAAGCGCCTGGATCACGCGAAGGCCGAGGGCATCGCCAGCCTGCACAAGCTGAACGCAATGGCCGATGCCCTGTCGGAGCGGCATCCCATTCACCCACTGGCGTTGATGCAGACCATCGGGCGGCTGCTGCCCGACGATGCGGTGGTGATCGATGAAACCGTTTCATCAGGAACCGGCCTCCGCCGCTTCCTGAAAAGCAACGACGCGCAAAGCTTCTATGGGCTGCGCGGTGGCGGCATTGGTTGGGGTCTGCCGGCCGCGATCGGCGTGAAGCTGGCGCTGCCCAACCGCCCCGTGGTCGCGCTGATCGGCGACGGGTCGGCGATGTACACGATTCAGGGTCTGTGGACCGCGGCGCGGGAGAACCTGAAGATGGTGTTTGTTATCATTAACAACTACTCGTACCGCATCCTGAAGCAGCGGACCAACGCCATGAAGGGGTTCGCGGCGCAGCACGACAACTATGTGGCAATGGACCTGGACAAGCCGCGTGTTGACTTCGTCTCCGTCGCGCGGGGCCTGGGGTTGACGGCACACAAGGCAACGACGCTGTCCGACCTTGGCGACCTGATGGAAGCCGCGCTGGCGACGGACGGGCCCACCCTGATCGACGTGGAGGTGGACCGCTCCTGGAAACCGGTGTGATGCATCGGGCGCTGGACGCGATCCTGACGATTGCGGTTTCGGCGTCGCCGGTCCGCGCCGGTTGCGACCGCGACAGGGTTCGGGTGTTCAGAACGGTCTGGCGGTCGCCGGCAACATGATCCACGCCGCGATCAGAACGGCGGCCAGCACGAACAGCCCGAAACCTGCCCAGATCAAAATGATCACGAGCCGCATGTTCTCGTCGCTCGCGGAGGCCCACCGTTCGATCGCCTTGAGAAGTACGCTCACTCTGATGTTCAACATGTCCAACCCGACGATACCCATCCCTTACGGCAACCCATCGGGTGTGAAAAGGCATTACCTATCGATGGCGTTATATTGTAACGCATTGTTAATGCCTAGGCTCGGCTCGCCGGCCCCTGCCGCCGGGCCTCTTCGACGGCGCGATACAGATACCAGGTCGCGAGTGAACGATGCGGCGCCCAGGCCAGACCGATCTCGGCCAAATGCCTTGGTTTTGGCTGCTCATCCAGTCCGAGGAGTACGCGGTATCCTTCCCGTACACCGAAATCGTCCACCGGTAATACATCCGGTCGCCCGAGCGTAAAGATTAGCAGCATCTCCACCGTCCAGCGTCCCACACCGCGTATCGAGGTCAGGCGCTCGATGAGCGCGTCATCCGTCATCCGGTGTGACTGCCGCCGCGTCGGCACCGTCCCATCGAGGGCCTTGGCGCAGATATCCCGGATGGCTACTACCTTGCCAGCGGAGAAGCCGCATCCGCGCAACGCCGTTTCCGCCGTAGCCAGCACCGCTGCCGGTTCAGGAAAGCCCTCGCCCGGAAACAGAGCCGAAAACCGCCCCAGGATTGCTTCGGCCGCTTTGCCGTGTAGTTGCTGATGGGCGATTGCCCGGACCAGGGCCTCATACGGGCTGCGCTGACGCTGAATATCCAGCCGCGGTTTGCCAACGCGTGCGATCAGCAAGGCGAAGTGTTGGTCCCGGCTTAGATGCCGCAGGCCCTCCATACTAAATCCCCTGTTGCGGCCGTTGCCATATCACTATCGCAATGCGCCTTTCGCTGCCATCGTTGTGTTGCTTTTCCACCGACCCTAATTGGGCTAAGGTGGGCATATCCAAAAGGAGCGGTGCGTTGTACCAACGCTACCACTGGCCCGACGACGAGACGGTGCAAAAAAACGAAGACCGGCGCACTGCCGGATTGGCGGGGCTGGCGGTTGTTCTGCTGATCTTGATCGGCAGCCTGTTGCTGGTCCAGCAACTTCGGACGGCGTCGCGGGTCCAGGACTGCCTGATGGCCGGGCGCCGGAACTGCGACGCGTTGGTCGCCGGATGACATTAGGTCTGAGGCAAAGTGGAGTGCGAGCAACATGATCATCCGATTCGATGGCAAGGTCGTTGCGGTCACCGGTGCCGGTCACGGCTTTGGGCGTGAGATTGCCCGGACATTCGCCCGCCTCGGGGCACTGGTGTTCGCGACCGACTTGGACGCTGGCACGCTGGCCGAAACCGCTGAAGCGGGCGGGATCACCACCAGGGCGATGGATTTGCGTGACCGTGCGGACGGCGCTGCCTGGATCAGGCAGATCGAAGCACAGACCGGACGGGCGATTGACATATTGGTGAACAACGCCGGCGGTGTGGCGGGGCAGGGGCCGAGGCCACTGGAGGACGTTTCCGATCAGGACTGGGACACGATCTTCGACATCAACGTCAATGCGGCGTTTGCGCTGTGCCGGGCCGTGGCTCCAGGCATGAAGCAGGCCGGTGGTGGACGGATCGTCAACATCAGTTCGGGGGCAGGTCTGCAACCTTCCCTGACCGGCATTCAGGCTTATTGCAGCGCGAAGCACGCTGTCGTCGGACTGACCCGGCAGCTCGCGCACGAATTGGGGCCGTTCAACATCACGGTGAATTCGGTCGCTCCCGGCTTGATCCGGACCAATGCGGCCACCGAGGCGCAATGGGAAAGCTACGGTGCTGAGGGTCAGAAAGCCCTGGTCGAGCGGATCGCGCTGCGCCGTCTTGGCGCCGCGGTGGACATCGCAAATGCGGTTGTATTCTTTGCCTCGGAACTCGCCAGCTTCGTCAACGGGCAGATATTGCAGGTGGACGGCGGAAGGTAGTCGGCTCATTTTCACCAATACGTATTTTAATAAGGGAATCCTTACGTGTTTTTTACCCCTGTCCGGTTTCTTTAATATCAGTTAATGATCTCGAGCCTGCCGTCTGGTCGGAGAGGTATAAGGGTTGGCTTCGCCCATAGAATGGCGATCCAGGTCTTAGGAAGGAACGTTTAGGGGAAGGTGACAACACATGAGCGTAAGTGCGGCTCAGGCGGCTGGGATTGCCGCAGCCAACCGTCCGATGACCCCGGACGAAAAGAAAATCATCCTTGCCTCATCGCTTGGCACGGTTTTCGAGTGGTATGACTTCTATCTATACGGCTCCCTGGCCGTCATCATCGGGGCCAAGTTCTTCGGCCAGTTCGATGAAACCACCCGCAACATCTTCGCTTTGCTGGCATTCGCCGCGGGCTTTCTGGTACGTCCGTTCGGTGCGCTGGTGTTTGGCCGATTGGGCGATCTTGTCGGACGTAAGTACACCTTCCTCATCACCATCCTGATCATGGGTTCGTCCACGTTCATCGTGGGCATATTGCCGACATCCGACAGTATAGGCATCACCGCGGCGATCGTGCTGATCACCTTGCGTATTCTGCAAGGCCTGGCGATTGGCGGCGAGTACGGCGGTGCCGCGACCTATGTCGCCGAACATGCCCCGGCCGGCCGGCGCGGTTTCTACACAAGTTGGATCCAGACCACGGCGACGCTGGGTCTGTTCATGTCGCTGCTGGTGATCCTCTCGGTCCAGGCGATGATGACCTCCGCCGACTTTGCCGCTTATGGCTGGCGCATCCCCTTCCTGATGTCGGTCCTGCTTTTGGCGGTTTCGGTCTGGATTCGCCTGCAACTCAGCGAAAGCCCTGCGTTCCTGAAGATGAAGGCCGAGGGCAGGCACTCCAAGGCGCCGCTCAGCGAGGCGTTCGGCCAGTGGGCCAATGCCAAATGGGCGATCCTGGCGCTGTTCGGCCTCGTCGCCGGCCAGGCGGTGGTTTGGTACTGTGGGCAGTTCTATGCGCTGTTCTTCCTGACCGGCGTGTTGAAGGTCGATGGCTTCACCGGCAACCTGCTGGTGGCCTGGGCGCTGGCGGTTGGCGCCCTCGGGTTCATCCTGTTCGGCTGGCTGTCCGACAAGATCGGCCGCAA
>DNXO01000084.1:242050-242623 GCA_003506895.1 Acetobacteraceae bacterium
ACAAGATCGGCCGCAAGCCGATCATCCTGGGTGGTTGCCTGATCGCGGCACTGACCTACTTCCCGGTCTTCAAGTATATGGCGGAAACCGCGAACCCGGCGCTTTCGAAGGCGCACGAAGCGGTGCAGGTCGTGGTCGTGGCCGACCCGGCGGACTGTTCGTTCCAGTTCAACCCGACCGGTCTGTCCAAGTTCACCAATAGCTGCGACGTGGCGAAGGGCGCTTTGGCCCGCTCCGCGGTGACCTATTCGCAAGAGGACGCGCCGCCCGGCACCAAGGCGACCGTGAAGATCGGCGACAAGACCCTGGACCCGACGACGAAAACCTTCGTTGCCGATTTGGCATCGACGCTGACGGCCGTGGGGTATCCGGCGGCTTCCAACCCGTCGGTGGTGAAGATGTCCAACCCGTTTGACATCTTCCGTGCCCAACCGTTCAAGCTGGTGTTGTGCCTCTGCTTCCTGATGGTACTGGTCACCATGGTGTACGGCCCGATGGCCGCCTGCCTGGTGGAATTGTTCCCGACCCGGATCCGCTACACTTCCATGTCGCTGCCGTATCACATCGGCAACG
>DNXO01000084.1:242877-252683 GCA_003506895.1 Acetobacteraceae bacterium
CATCGGCAACGGCTGGTTCGGCGGTTTGCTGCCTGCCTCGATGTTCGCGATGAATGCGCAGAACGGCAGCATCTATTTCGGGCTGTGGTATCCGATCGTCATCGCCGGCGCGACCGTCGTCATCGGGATGCTGTTCATTCCGGAAACCAACAAGCGTGACATCTTCGCGGGCGATTCCTCGGTTCACCCGGGGGATACGGTGGTCGAGTTCGATCCGAACGCCGCTGATTACTGATCGACCGCTTGCGGTTGGAAAGCGCCCATTCCCGCTTTGGCGGGGGTGGGCGTTCTTGTTGCGGTCATCGCCCGACGACAACCATCATACGGACTTTTGCTCGGACTCTTACGGAATGTTGCCAGGGCAAATCACATCCACCGTTGCTATTCAGGCATTTTGGGCGCTTCGCGCGGCGGGTCAGACGTTCCGATCCCATGTCGCACCGTTGGGTGAAACCCGCCGCGCCAATCCTGGCTGATCCGCGATGGATCCCTGGCCGGTTACTCTCGCCTCCCCAGACCACGACACCGGCTCCGACCAGAGCGTGATCCGCGTGGCCTGAATCACTGAAGCGGTGAAACACGGGATTGAAAAAACGCTGAGAGCGGCTCCACGAGCCGCCCCGCTCCGGTCTTACGGCTCCCCGAACGTCGCGATCCGGTCGATCCCGCAGAAGAACAACACACGTTTCTCGTCGATCTTCGGGTCGCGCAGTCCATACGGTCCTGGTTGCCCGGTATATTTGGACCAGATCTTGTCGGTCTGCCGCGTCACGTAATCGCCGCCGTCGTCCCACTCCCGCAGCTCGCGTCGGACGGTGCATTTGATCTGCACCCAATGATACGGGTTCTTCGGGTTCACCAGCAGGATCGACAGCTTCGGATTGTCCCGTATCCACTGGCACTTGTTGCGGTGCGACGCTGTGTTCACCAAAATCTCCCCGTCCGCATGGTCGAACCACATAGGCGTCAGGCTGGGACGGCCATCCGGGCCGGTAACCGCCAGGGTCATCGTGACCGGTTCATCCAGCAACTGCCGGTAGATCGGCGGAAGATCATCCAGGCTGGCAGCCTTGCGCTTATCGCCGACAGCAAACTGGCCTTCCTGCAAGCCCTGCGCGACGTGGCGGAAATTCGCGATGGTAAAGCTGTCTGCCATGTTCGTTGCTCCCTGGTGTTTCTATTTGACGGCAGGATAGGCAAGCCCCGCCCGCGAGGGCAACAGCGAGGCGAATCCGGGTTACGCGTTTTTCATGGTGGCCGGCGCTCGCGACCGTCTAGGCTTTCCTGGCAGGCCCGCGAACAGGGCCGCATACAGGGAGTCCAACACCATGATTCACAGAAGAACCTTGCTTACCAGTGCCGCCGCGGCGGGCTTTATTCCCGCCGCTCCCGCGATCCTCCGAGCCGCCGAGATACCGGGGGTGACGGCTACGGAAATTCGCATCGGTAACACGATCCCTTACAGCGGGCCGGCCTCTGCCTACGGCACCATCGGCAAGGCCATTGCCGCGCGGTTCAAGATGGCGAACGACGAGGGCAGCTTCAGCGGCCATAAAATCAAATTCATGTCTTATGACGACGGCTACAGCCCGCCGAAGACCGTGGAGCAGACGCGCCGCCTGGTCGAAGAGGATCAGGTCGCCGCGCTGTTCGCGGATCTGGGCACGCCGACGAACTCGGCGATCGTGCGCTATGTCAACCAGAAGAAAGTGCCGCACCTGTTTCTTGCCACCGGGGCGGACAAATGGGGTGATTACAAGGAAACGCCTTGGACGATCGGCTGGCAGCCAAGCTATGTCACCGAGGCGCAGGTCTATGCCAAGTATATCCAGGCTCAGAAGCCGAATGCCAAGATCGGCATCCTGTATCAGAACGACGATTTCGGAAAAGACTACCTTCACGGCGTGCGCGACGTGCTGAAGGGCAACTACGACAAGCAGGTAACCCAGGTTTCGTACGAAGTCACGGATGCGACCATCGACAGCCAGCTTGTCAGCCTGCAATCCGCCGGCATTGATGTACTGATGACGGTCGCTACCCCCAAGTTCGCGGCGCAGGCGATCCGCAAGGTGGCGGAGATGAATTGGAAGCCGATGCACGTCCTTACCGGGGTGTCCGTGTCCGTCGGCGCCGTCATGATCCCGGCGGGGCCGCGAAACGGCGTTGGCATCATCAGTTCCGCCTATCTGAAGGACCCAACGGATCCGCGATGGGATAACGATGCCGGTATGAAGGAGTGGCGAGCCTTCATGGCGAAATACTATCCCGAGGGTGATGTGAAGGATGGCGGCAACGTCTCTGCCTTTGCGTTGACCCACACGATGCTGCATGTACTGAACCAGTGCGGGAACGATTTCTCGCGGGCGAACCTGATGAAGCAGGCGACCAGTCTAAAGGATGTGGAGAATCCGGTTCTTCTGCCGGGAATCAAGATCAATACCAGCCCGACGAACTACCACCCGGTCCGGCAGCTTCAGTTGATACGGTGGACGGGGACGACCTGGGATCTGTTTGGGGACGTGCTGTCGGGCGCCGCTGCCTGATTGGCTGGCACCGGCTTTCAATGATCACCGGGCCGCGGGCCGCCTGCCCCCGCGACCCGGTGATCAGAGTCCTTTCAGCGCATCCGAAAACCTCATTGACCGCCTGATTGAATGCTTCAGGACCGCTGTAGCACCGGACGAACGATGGCGGCTCGTAGCCATCGCTCTCCGGTGACTGCCGTGCTGAGCAATGGAATGCGCCGAGCGATATGATACAGCACGATCGGGGCTACCAGTCCCGCCAGGAAACACAAGGTGAATATGACGGGCAAGCTGGTAATCCCGGCTTTCGTCAACGCGGTACGGACGCCTGCGCTGGCGATGATGTGCCATAGATAAATGGTATAGGAATACTCCCCGATGGCCGCCAGCACGCCGATGCGTGGAAAGCGCTGAAGCAGTACGAGCACAAAACTCATCCCCGCCAGCGCTGCCGGTAATTGCAGCAGATCGACCCCAACGGTGAGTCCCCATAAGCCGAGTTGTTGGGCAAGCAGGACGATGACAACGATGCCAATCGCGACATCGCCCATTTGGCGGTCCCGCAACAGAACTTGTCGTTCCCGCAAGATGATGCCGAACAGGAAGTATGGCCCGAGGTAGGAAACGCCATAGAGACTGAAGAAAGTTGGAAGTGGGACACCCGCCTGCGCGACCATGATCGTCGCCAACGCGATGAGCACCAAAGCATTCACGCTGGGCCGGATGTAGGCATCCAGTATCGACGTAATCGCAAACAAAAGGATTAACGCCTGAATATACCAAAGATGGGCAAAACTGAAGAATACCGCCGCCAAAAGAGTTGTTTCGTCGCCGTATGCCCGCCGCCGCAATGCCAGTTCAACAACCGTCACGAACAACAACGGAACGACCAGCCGGCGCGCTTTCTTGACCCAGAATTGGCCGAAGTCTTCCCGTGTGAGCCTCTTGCCAGCGTAAAGGTAGCCCGACAGTGCCGTGAATAGCGGTATTCGCAGGAATTCGACGCTCCGCATCACGTAATGCCAGTCGGATGTCATCGGCAGGTGCAGGCCGTTGGTCTCGGCATCTCCGACGACATGCAGCGCGATGATCAGCAAGCATGCCAATCCGCGTACGCTGTTCATGTTCGCCGGAACGTCGGTTTGGCGCTGGGTAGGATAGGCCATGGCGTCCGGGTACCTGCAGTGGGTGCTGGAAGCGTTCCTGCCGACTGGATCCGGCGGCTATCAGCTCAACCGCTTATAAAGGCCCCACCGCGTCGCGCAGCGCACAAGTTGCGTGGCTGACGAAACTGTTATCCTGCGAAGACAGCCGTGGCGCCTGGTTGGCCTGCCTTTACTCCGCTGCCAAGGCCCGCATGCCCACGCGTCGCAGCGCCCGGTCGATCCACTGTGCTGTCAGCTTTTCCTGCGTGCCGTTCTGGCCAAGCCGCTCATGCAGGGCCGGGAAATCCACCCGGTCCAGCGCCTGATCCTGGTTGAAGCAGGAAAACACGACCGTCCGCGTCCCCGTCACCGGATCGATCTGCGGCTGCAGGCACTGGGCGCAGACCTCTTTCATCATGCACTGCATGGGGGAGTTGATCGACCCGATCGCGCTATGCCCCGGCTTCAGATAAGGCGCCAGCACGCCATGGCGGGCCACACCGACCGCTTGCATCATGCGGTCGGAGCCGATGACGATCATATGTTCCGCATCGGCCAGCGGCACACCCTGGTCACCCAGCGTGCCAGATCCATAGGCGGCCATGGCTTGCACGATGTTGCCGACGAAGGTGCGGTCCTGTGGGCGGTCCGGGTTGGGGGCGAAGCCCGGCGCCTCATCGCAGCACCAGACGATGACGTCGGCGGCGCGCTCGATCTCCGGCACTTTATAGCGGTCGCGCAGGGCCTTGTAGCCGGCGAAGTAGATCACCTTGGACCCGGCATCGCGTGTCGCCGCGCCGATGGAGAACAGCACCGCGTTGCCCAGGCCACCACCAACAAGCGCGACAGTGGTGTTCGGATGGATCTCCGTCGCCGTGCCGGTGGGGCCCATCAGGATCACCTGCTCTCCGGGAGTCAGCATGGCGCACAGGTCGGAGCTGCCGCCCATCTCCAGCGCGATGACGCTGACCAGCCCGGCATCCGGATCGGTCCAGGCGCCGGTCATCGCCAGGCCTTCCATGTTCAGCAGGGTGCGGCCGATGCCCGGTTCGTCGTCGTGGGCGGCCAGGACCTCGAAGTTCTGCAACCGGTAAAACTGCCCCGGCCGGAACGCCCTTGCCGCCGCCGGCGCTCGGATGACCACCTCGACAATGGTCGGCGTCAGCCGGTTAACCGCATGCACCGTCGCGGTCAGCGTGTCGCGCGCGGTGGCGATCAACTCCGACCCCGACACACTCGTCGCTGGCAGAGCGGCCAGCGCGCGTGAGACGACCGGATAGCCACGCTTCGCCCCGCCCATTGCCTTGACGACGTTGCCGAAGAAGCTGGGATGCAGGTCGCCGAAGAAGCTGATGAAGCGACCGTTCTCAGCGCGGTGCATCAGCACATGCGCCTGATCGGGCTTCGACAGGCCGCGCACCGGCTCGACCTTCTGGCCATTCTCGTCCACCGCCTGGAAGTAGCGGCCGTCGAGCTGGATGCGATGATCCTCGCGCGCCAGCACGGTGTTCGGCTGAGTTCCGGCGGCGACAAGGATCGCCTTCGCGGGCAGGGTCGCCTCCGATCCGTCGGCGTGTTTCACCCGTAGGCCGGCCGCGTGGCCGTAGCTGTCGGTTTCCACCGCGACCGGGGTCAGGCCCTCGGCGAAGCGGACGGCTTCCTCCATCGCCTTGGCGACTTCTTCATGGTTCAGCGTGTAGGACGGGCTGTCCACCAAGCGGCGGCGATAGGCGACGGTGGCACCGCCCCAACTGTCCAGCAGCGCGGCCAAGCGGGGCGTGCGCCCTTCGGCCGCGGCGGCGTCGCGTTCAGAACGGATCGCGGCGGCGTGGGTCAGGAATTCATCGGCGGTCTGGGCTTCTTCCGCCGTCCAGCGGGCACGGACCGCCGCTTCACCCTTGTCGGAAACCAGCGCGCGATAACGCAGGGCGAACTTCTCCACCTGTCGGACGTAGTAGGCCAGGCTCTCGGTCGCGGTGTCGATCGCGGTCAGCCCGCCGCCGATCACCACCACCGGCATGCGAAGCTGCAGGTTGGCGATCGAGGACTTCTTCGCCGCCCCGGTCAGTTGCAGCGCCATCAGGAAGTCGGACGCCTGACGGACCCCACGGGCGAGGCCGTTCGGGATGTCCAGCACGGTCGGCTTGCCGGCGCCCATGCACAGGGCGATATGGTCGAAGCCCATCGCCCAGGCGTCGTCCATCGACAGCGTCGCGCCACCGCCAAAGCGGATGCCGCCGAAATGCGCGAACTGCGCCCGGCGCTCCAGCAGCAGGCGCACCAGCTTCAGGTAGTTCTTGTTCCAGCGGACGGTGATGCCGTACTCGGCCACGCCGCCGAACCCGGCCATCACCCGGTCGTCCAGGTTCTCGAACACCGTCTCCACATCGCGCACCGGTGCGGAAACATCGAAGGTCAGCGGCTCGATCTTCAATCCGTCCACCGCGACGATGGTGTGACCGTCGTTCATCAGGTGATGCGCCAGGGTGAACCCGGCCGGGCCGAGGCCGACGATCAGCACCTTCCGGCCGCTATCGGGGCGAGGCAGCGGACGGCGGATGTCCAGCGGGTTCCAGCGCGTCAGAAGGGCGTAGATCTCGAAGCCCCAAGGCAGTTTCAGCACGTCCTTCAGGACCGAGGTCTCGGCTTGGGGAATATCGACCGCTTCCTGCTTCTGGTAGATGCAGGCCTTCATGCAGTCGTTGCAGATGCGGTGGCCGGTGGCCGCCATCATCGGGTTGTCGATCGCGATGGTGGCGAAAGCGCCCAGCACATGGCCGGCGGCGCGCAGCGTGTGCATCTCGGAGATTTTCTCGTCCAGCGGGCAGCCGGCGAGGGTGACGCCGAACACCGACTTCTGAAACGCGCCGGTCTTGCGGTCCTTGAGTCCCTGGCTGCACGAGTCCTTGCCCTGGGTGTGGCACCAGATGCAGTAGTTCACCTGATCCAGCGCCTGCTGGGTGTTCATGCCGGAATCGGTCAGGGCAAACCCCTCGCGGTGGCGCCAATCGTGCTCCGGCAGGCGCAGCATGGTGACGCCGTCGCGTACGATGGTCTCGACCGGCACCAGATGCTGGGGATCGACCCGGTGCGGAACGCGGAACAGCGTGCCGCCCTGGTGGTAGGCCTTGCCCTGTGGGGTCAGGGTTGCCCAGGCGGCATAGCGCAGGGCTTCGTCGTCGGTTTCATTGGCGGTGGCGTAGGTGGCGAAGGATTGTTCCGTCAACGGGCCACCAATGCGGGCCTCCAAGGTCGCGCGCAGGGCGGCGGCATCAAATCCCGAGGGATCAGCGTATTTCTTCACTGCCTGGCGCTGCACGAACAGCCGCTTGCAGGTGTGGATCGGGTCCAGCGCCAGCGTTTCCTGCATCAGCGCCAGCGTTTCCGCCTGGATACCGAACAATTCTGACACGAACGCGTCCAGCGATGGACCCAGCGCCACGACCAGATCGGATTCCTCACGCCCGGTCAGACCGTCGGGAGTGGCGCGGGCTGCCAGCAGGCGCTGGTGCAGCGCCGGGTCCTGGGCGGCCAGGGATTCCAGGAATTGCTTGTCCAGCCGGATCAGGCCATCGCGGCCCTTCAGATCGGCGAACGTGAAGCCAAGACCCAGGCGCTCGGAATCAGTCACTTGAGGTATCACTTTCCATATCGGGCAATGCCCGCAAAACCGCGGTGCGGATGCCACAGGCGGCAGGTTCGGGCAACCATCATGTCGCGCGCTCGGGGGTGAGGATGTCGCATTGGCGTCTCAGAGTCGCGTATTCGTCTCGTTGGGCAGGACAGAGAGGAGAGTCTTGCTGCGGGAGACAATCGTTAACGCGCGGGCGGCACCAGTATTCATCACGGTGGTGAAAGTAAGTGCGCGCGCGTCAATATCAATATGGCGACTTGAGTGACGTGCCCCGAACGGCTCACCGGAAATCCCGCGTCGGCACCTTGATGCCTTTCGGCGCATCGATGCGGGTATCGCGGACGTAGATGTCGCGGGCCGCCGGGCGGTGCTTGTCCCGAACATCGGGGCCGCCGCCGTGTTTGGCTTCGTCGCCGCGTGTGGAGGGCAGGGGGAATGGCTGGTCGTCATGCTCCCCCACGCCGCGCAGCAGGGCGGACAGGTCCGTCAGGTGTTCGGCGATGACGTGGATCACCTCGCCCTCGCGCTGCAACTTCCCCCGGCAGGCGATCATGCTGGCGGACAGCACCAGCCGCCGCTGCGCCTCGAACACCGAGGGCCACAGGATCAGGTTGGCGTGGCCGGTTTCGTCCTCGATGGTCACGAACAGCACGCCACGCGCGCTGCCGGGCCGTTGGCGCACCAGGATGATGCCGGCGACCTCGATGCGCTTGCCGTCGCGGATGGTTTCCAGGTCGGCGCAGCGGACGATGCGGCGCGTGGCGAGGTCGGGGCGCAGGAAGCTAACGGGATGGCGGCGCAGCGACAGGCCGGTGCTGCGGTAGTCCTCCACAACCTGACGGCCGGCGGTCATTGGATTAAGCGCCACTTCGGGTTCCGGGTCGGGTTCGGCCTGGATGGTGTCGAACAGCGGAAGGCTGGTGTCGGACAGGCCCCGGATGGCCCAAAGCGCCGCCCGCCGGTCCAGGCCGAGGGTCTGGAATGCGTCGGCTTCCGCCAGGCGTTCCAGGGCGGCGATGGGGACTGATACCCCATACGCATCAGGTGCAGGGCCATGCTTATCCTGGTGCGTACGGGTGCATACCCGCCGCCACAGATCTTCGATGGAGCGGTAACCGGTGCCGCGATGGTTCAGGATTTTATTGGCATGGATTTCAGACAGGCCTTTGGTCATGCGCAGGCCTAGGCGCACGGCGTAGGTCGTTTTCGTCATGGCGGATAGGGGATGGCGGGCCACCCTCCCTACCGGGCCGTGACCCGGAGAAGCGGGTTCCAGCGTGCAATCCCAGGCCGACTCGTTCACCGAAACCGGCCGCACCTCCACCCCATGCAACCTTGCATCGCGGACAATCTGGGCCGGCGCGTAAAAGCCCATCGGCTGAGCGTTCAGCAGCGCGCAGCAGAACACATCCGGGTGGTGGCATTTCATCCAGGCTGAAGCGTAGGCGATCAGCGCGAAACTCGCGGCATGGCTTTCCGGGAATCCGTAACTGCCAAAACCCTCGATCTGAGAGAACGTCTTGTCGGCGAATGCGCGGGTGTAGCCACGTTCGACCATACCGGCGATCAGCTTTTCCTTGAAATGCGAGACCCCGCCGGTGAACTTGAATGTCGCCATGGACCGGCGAAGCGCATCGGCCTCGGATGGCGTGAAGCCGGCGCAGACGATCGCGACCTGCATCGCCTGTTCCTGGAACAGCGGCACGCCAAGCGTCTTTTCCAGTACGCGGCGCAGTTCTGGCGTCGGGTAATCGACTTTTTCCAGCCCGTCGCGGCGGCGTAGATACGGATGCACCATGTCGCCTTGGATCGGGCCGGGCCGCACGATCGCGACCTGGATGACGATGTCGTAGAACGTCCTGGGCTTCAGCCGCGGCAGCATCGACATCTGCGCCCGCGATTCGATCTGGAAGGTGCCCAGCGTGTCGGCCTTGCGGATCATCGCATAAGTCGCGGGGTCCTCGGCCGGGATCGTCGCCAAATCCAGCTGCTCCCCCTTATGTTCCCCCAGCAGATCGAACGCTCGGCGCATGCAACCGAGCATGCCCAGGCCGAGAACATCGACTTTCATGAAGCGCAGGGCGTCGATGTCGTCCTTGTCCCACTCGATCACCTGCCGGTTTTCCATGCTGGCGGGTTCGATCGGCACCAGGTCATCCAAACGGTCTTCGGTCAGAACGAAACCACCGGGGTGCTGCGACATGTGGCGCGGGAAGCCGATCAGCGCGCGCGCGAGGTCCAGCGTCAGGCGCAGGCGGCGGTCTTCCAGGTTGAAGTTCAGCGCGGCGGCGTGTTCCTCGGCGACGCCTTCCTCGCTCCAGCTCCAGACCTGGGAGGCCAGGGCGCTGGTGACGTCTTCGGTCAAACCAAGTGCCTTGCCGACGTCGCGGACGGCGCCGCGGCCGCGATAGCGGATGATGGTGGAGCATAACGCGGCTCGGTGGCGGCCATAGGTGTTGTAGATCCACTGGATCACTTCCTCGCGCCGCTCATGCTCGAAAT
>DNXO01000084.1:252939-257876 GCA_003506895.1 Acetobacteraceae bacterium
GCTCGAAATCCACGTCGATATCGGGTGGTTCCTTGCGTTCGGCACTGACGAAACGTTCGAACAGCAGGTCGCCGCGGGTGGGGTCGATGGAGGTGATTCCCAGCACGAAACACACCGCTGAGTTCGCGGCCGATCCACGCCCCTGACACAGAATCCCTTGCGAGCGGGCGTAGCGGACGATGCTGTCCACGGTCAGGAAGTACGGCGCGTAGTCCAGGCTGGCGATCAGACCGAGTTCGTGATGAAGCTGGCGGCTGACCTTTTCGGGGATGCCTTCGGGGTAGCGTGTCGCGGCACCCTGCCAGGTTCGCTGCTCCAGTGTTTGTTGCGCGGTCAGTCCGGTGATGCGGACCTCGTGCGGATATTGGTAGCGAAGTTCGTCCAGGCTGAATCGGCAACGATCGGCGATCTCTCGCGTACGGGCGATGGCGTCGGGGTGGCGGGCGAACAGGCGGATCATTTCGTCCGGCGCCTGAAGATGCCGCACGCTGGATCGCTCCCGGCGATGGCCGAGTTCATCGATGGTGCAGCCCTCGCGGATACAGGTCAGCACGTCCTGCAGGATGCGCCGGCCGGGCGCGTGATACAGCACGTCGTTGGTGGCGACGGCCGGCACGCCCAGCGCGGCGGCGGTGTCGGCGATGGTGCGAAGGCGGACCGCATCGTTGGGGCGGTGCATCAGGGTCAGGGTGACGTAGGCGCGATCGCCGAAATCTGCTTTCAGGCGTTGCAAACTTTCTGTGGTGGGATCGGTGCAGAGAATGGCGAGCAGGTCCTCCGATGCCGCGGCCAGGTCCGGCCAGTGCAGGGTGCATTTGCCCTTGCCGGCGCGTTCCTTTCCCACGGTCAGCAGGCGGGTCAGCCGGGAATAGCCGGTTCGTGTCGTTGGATAGACCAGCACCGACGGGCCGCCGGCCAGGTCCAGGCGGCAACCGACGATCAGACGGATACGGGCTTCCTTGGCACGTTGATGGGCCCGCACGATTCCGGCCAGGGAATTCCGGTCGGTGATGGCGAGTTCTTTCATGCCCAGGACGACGGCGCGGGCGATCAGTTCCTCGATTTGGGAGGCGCCGCGCAGGAAGCTGTAGTTCGTGGTGACCTGAAGTTCGGTGTAGGATTGGGTCTTTGTCATGGGAGGGGTTCTGGATTGGTCTGTGCCGGTCCTCCCGGCGATTTTTCAACACGGAGAAAGAACGAAAACCACGAAGGGCCGCGGAGATTGAACAATAAAATTCCCACACCCATGACAACAGAAGCGATTTCGATCAGAACAGCCCATGCAGGAACCATCGCATATCTCCTGTCTCCAGATCGTTGCCGTTCCCCCTCCGAAACACCCAGAAACGGCGGCCGCTGTCGTCCTCCACCCGGAAGTAATCCCGTACCGAGGACCATTCCCGGTCACGCTTCCACCACTCCCCGGCGATGCGTTCCGGTCCGTCGGCGTGGCGCACCCGGTGGCGTACCCGCCGCCAGGTGAAGGCGACCGGCGGGTGATCCGGCAGCAGTGCCATCGCCTCGATCGACTGCGGCGGGTTCAGCAGCCGCACCGGCCGCGGCAGATCGGCCGGCCAGCTACCGGTCGGGCGCGTTAAAGCCGGCACGATGCGCACCGACCGTTCCGGCACGTCGCTCTCCACTGGCGCGATGCGATAGACCGCGGCTTCCCCCAGCCGGTTAATCAGGCGATCGACCAGCGGAGCGATGTCCGCGGACGTATTCTCCAGCAAGGAGGAGGCAGTCTGCACGAAACCCAACGGATCGGCCCTGGTGACGATTAGGTGCATCGCCTCCACGCCCGGGCCGGGATCGACCCGTTCCAGCCGTTCATCCAGCATGCGTCCCAGGTGGAGGGCATCCCGGACTGGGCGGGCGGTACCGATCCGGATGGCCTGAACCGTCCCGTCCACACGCTCGAACCGCAAATCCAGTCCGCGCGCACCCAGGCTGGCCTTTTCCAGTTCGCCGCATACCTCGGCAATCAGCGTGGCAATGACGGTGGAAAAGGCCTCCGCCGTCAGCAGCGGCTCGACAAAGGTGCGCCTCGCCTGGATCGACGCCTCGGGTGTCACCGGCACGATCGGTTCGAACAACACGCCGGCAGCCTGATCCAGCCTTGCCGCCAGCACCGGCCCGAATCGTCGCACCAGGGGCGCCCTTGCGGCGGCGGACAACGGGCCTACACGTTCGAACCCCATCAGCCGCAGATTGGCCAGCACATCGTTGGGCAGGCGCAGCGCCTCGATCGGGAACCCGCCCATGACGTTCGAACCTGGAGGGACCACGCCGCCCGCACCAAAACGGGCAACCGCATGCGCGACCGCCGGGGTGTCGGCGACGGCTGCGCGCGCGGTCAGACCTTGCCGCTTCAGTCGTGCGATCAGATCGCGCAGCAGCCTTGTCTCCCCACCATGCAGGTGTGTGCTGCCGGTGACGTCGATCCACAGCCCGTCTGGCAAATCCATCGCGGCCAGTGGGGAATAGCGCAGACAGGCTTGCGCTAACCGGTGCAGCAAAGCGGCATCGCCCGCCGGGTCCGCGTCGCATACCTGAAGCCCGGGCACCAACGCTTGCGCCTGCGCTACCTTCATCCCGGGTCGCAGGCCCAGGTCTGCCGCGGTTTCATTCGCAGACACGACGATCCGGCTGGTTGCGGTGACCAGGGGAAGGTCAGGGCTCTGCCTTGGACCCCCGACTTCCTCAGGCCGCCATAACCGATCGGTCGGCAGTGTCGGGAACCAGACCGAGACGACCCGTCGCATCGCAAGCCTCCGTTATCCAGGTGCCCGGCTCCCCGCCGCGGCATCGTGTCAGGTCCAGTTGCCAGCGGGCGCGTCCCAGGCCTGGTGTGTCCGGGGCATGCGGCAGGGCGGGCGGAGAGGGCAGGGCGGCAATCCGCCATCGTGTGGCGGCGGCGGTGGGCTCGTTCAGGGCCGGGTCGTCGAAACTTTGGCTGCGGCGGATCAGGATCGCCAGGATGCCGGTTTGCTCCGCGGCCAGTTGCAGGCGGCGGGAGGCAACAAGGCTGAGTCGCCCGGTATGTTCGGCGACGACAGCGCACAGGCCGGGATGGCGCAGGCCCTCCTCCATGATCGGCAGGACGTTCTTGCCGGCCTCCGCGAAGACGATGCGGTCCGGGTTCAGCCCGGCAGCGGCGAGGCCCGGCGCGAACAGGTCGGCCTGACGCAGCACCCACAGGATGGGTCCGTCGAGGCGGGCCAGGATTCCGGCGATGAACAGGGTGGCGGCGGCGGCATGTTCGGTATCGGCGCCGGCCGAGGCGGCTTCATGCAGGGCGCCGAGGCGTATGCCGCCAGTGGGAAGGGCCTGGTCGATGGCCTCTATATCGAAGGGGATCGATCGTTCGGCGGGACCGCGTGTGTGGATGCGCCCGATCCTGGCGATGCGTTCGCGCAGCAGGGCGATGGAGGGCGTCGGGACGGGTGTTGTCCTTGGTAGTGTGTCCGTCGGGGACGGCTTTTCCGGGATGGTGAGGGTTGCGAACATAATAGGAACATAGGCTCGGGCGGACAGCCGAGTCGAGTCTCATGTTCGGGATTTGCGGGCGCGGTCGGTTGACAGGGCAGGGTTTCCATCGGCGGGCACGGACACGCCTGGCGATGACAGCGGTTAATAAGTCGTCGCTTGCTCGTTTGCGTTTCGCTTACAAACCGGAGCATGATATCTAAAACGTCAGATGACAGGCTATGCATAATGTCTCCGGACACGGCTAATCCCGCCAGCGCCTCACTGGAACCAGCCGTGCCGATGGCCGCTTCGCCGCGCCACGTGGCCGCTCGGTTTGGATTTGGCCTGCGCCTGCACCACCTGCTTTTCATCGCGTTCACGATCATGGTCGCGGCACCGATCGCGGTTCTTGCCCTTTGGGGGGGCAACACCTCTTTTCAGAATGAACTCGATTCCGCCGGGAAACGGAATCTGCTGCTCGCCCGCGGCATGGCAACCACGCTGTCGAACTATGTGAAAGACATCGAAGCGGTCTTTGGGCTGGCATTCGAAAGCGGCGCGATCGGTCACCCTGTGCGGGGCTTGGCTGGCGTGTTGATGTCCTTGAACGTCATCCATGTGTGCGTGATTGCCCCCGATGACAGTTGGGAAGGCAACGTGCAAGGCTTGTCCGCCGACCCCTCCTGGGATCTTTCGCCGGCACGGCTCGTGGAGCTGCGAGCCTTGGCATCGAGCGCACACGGACCAATCGTGATCAGCAACCTCTACCACGATTCGGCTGGTTCGCCGGTGTTCTATCTGGTGAAGCCGCTTCCCGCCGGCCGCCTGGGCGTCGGTATCGTTACAGGCGCATACCTCGTCTCGCTACAGCAGACGATCGCGTTCGGCGATAATGGGCGCGCCGTTATCGTGGACGGCAAGGGGCAGGTCATCGCGCAGCCGTCCAAGGACTGGGTCGCGGCACCGAGCGATGTTGCCGGTGTGCCGTTGGTTGCCGCGATGATGCGGGGGGAGGCTGGCGTTGGCGAGTTCTATTCGCCGGCGCTGAACGACGACATGATCGCCGGTTACGCGGTGGTGTCCGAAACCGGCTGGGGCGTGATGGTGCCCCAACCCATTTCCGAACTGCGCGGCCGGGTAAGCCAGGTAAATGAGATGGCGGTGCTGATCGCCCTGGCCTCGCTCGGCGGTGCCGCGCTGCTGGCCTGGTTGATGGCGCGGTATATCGCGTATCCGGTTCGCGGTGTCACCGCCACGGCCGAAGCCGTCATCGACGGCAACGACGAAGTGGCCGTGCCGGAATTTCATGGATTGGTACCGCGGGAAATCCGCCATCTGGGCGATGCTTTCAATACCATGTTGGACGGGCTGCGCCGGCGGACAATGGAAACCCGTCACGCGCAGCGTCAGGCCGAACGCTCCAATGCCGCCAAAAGCCAGTTCCTGGCGAACATGAGCCATGAAAT